>NZ_JAGPYN010000004.1 GCF_018069805.1 Pseudoalteromonas ostreae | reverse complement strand
TCTGCGATTTACGTCATGTGAAGGTGGCGCTATTACCTATAGGCGTAGGCGCTTTGTAGCAACGTTCAATGAGTAATAATTAACTTATAGAGTTAATTATTAGAAAAAGGTCACTTCGGTGGCCTTTTTTAATGCCTACGATTTACGTCATGTGAAGGTGGCGCTATTACCTATAGGCGTAGGCGCTGTTACCTATAGGCGCAGGCGCTTTGTAGCAACGTTCAATGAGTAATAATTAACTTATAGAGTTAATTATTAGAAAAAGGTCACTACGGTGTAATGCCAGTCAGTTAAGCTGACTGGTATTTTTTTCTTGTTAGATGGGTAGGTGGCTGGTGACTTCCATATGGCAGACCATACGTATTTTAGGAAAGATATTTTCACTGTGCCCATTGCTTTGGGCTTTAAATGTTTCATGATTTTCAGGTGTGTCTGTTGTCCGCCAAACAATACCATCGACAGCGAGTAAATTGAGCCCCGCCCATGTTTCAAATTTATCGCTTTGGTAACTTTGCTTTGCCATTGCTAAGAATACTTGCTTAACAAGCTTCTGAGCCTAGCTTGCACGATTGCACTGGGTGCAAATAAAGGTTTTTTATCAGGTAACATAATGTCCATTTGAGTCGCTATATCCCAAACCGAACGTTGTCTAAATAAGCTCATGCCAATGATTGACCATAATACAGCCTCTAAGGGGAGGCGGCGCTTCCTAACCGTTGCTACACCAGCTTGTTGAAAAGCGTGTTCAATTAATTCTGGGGAGAGTATTTAGGCATACTTTTCAAATGTGTGAAACGTGTTGCATGCATCGAGAGTGGAAGCTAATTCATGAGCAAGTTGCATAAAAAAATCCTATGACCTGTGATCATAGGATTTTGATCTCATTTTACCGATCGTCAAGCTTTTTCTTACTTAACTGATCGGCATTACACTACGGTGGCCTTTTTTAATGCTTACGATTTACGTCATGTGAAGGTGGCGCAATTACCTTTAAGTGTTATCACGAATAAATTACCTCAGTTTTTCACTACGGTGGCCTTTGTCTGCGACAGTCACATTACTTTTTTGGACAATTGACTATGAGTTATTCACCATGAGCGATTATCAGATGTGTTTCCATACGATACGATAATTCATAGTCAACAGGCAGTCCTTCACTATCTACAACAAAATGCATAAACCAAATTTACTACCAACTCACACTTAAATCTAGCGCTTCCCCTATACTAGAAGAACAAGGATCAAAAACGGTATAGTCACCAATAATTCTCATAAATTTAGCCTGATTGTTATTTGGCAGCGTTGATAAATCGAGGGTAGTAGTAAGGGCATAAGGTTGTCCTTCTTCGACTACTTTATCAACGACAAGCTCATTAGCTTCATCACCATAAATTCCATTATCGTTGAGGTCAATCCAGACTTTCCATGAGGTAGAATGCTCTGTTACTCCAGTATCTCCTTGAATGTTGATGATAGTATTACTGGGATTTATCAGCTCTATCGGCATTTGGGTATAGTCCCATGCTGTTGAGTTATAATTAATGTCGTTGCCACCAATAGAAACATGAGTGATGTGCTTATCGACGCTAGCTGAGTCTATTGAGCAATACTGATCTGTTACCTGAATAAGCCGTTCAAAGGTATCCTGATCATCGGATTGATCAGTTACTGTCAACTTAACTAGGTAACTTCCTGATTCTGCGAAGATATGCTTAGGGCTGGCTTCTGTTGAAGTTTGACCATCACCAAAATCCCATAACCATTGCACGACTTGACTCGTTGAGCGGCTATCATCGGTAAACTGAGTGCTTAATTTAATTTTATCTACATTAAAATGGCTGAGCACCCCTTGGTCAAAAAGTTTTATTTTTACCTTCTTAAATGCTTCAACGACATCTTCTTCAGATAAGCCAGCAACACCTGCTTGTTGTTTAATACACTCTGCAGCTTCAGTTAGTGTGGTCAACGCACTCCAACAGATCTTGGCTGAATTTAAATACACTTTATAGGTAGGCTCTATACCCCATTGATTTGATAATAAATAAAATGGATAAGTGATCATACCAATGCGTAAATAGAAATTATCACCAGCCTCTTCATAATCAAGAAAACTATCAATGGCACCATTTTCAGTTTTTATCTGATCGAGATGACGAATAAAGCCGCCATTCTCTTGGCCGTGAATCCAATTATCTGAATGTCCAGTAAACTCGTATTTTGCCATTACACCTGAGATATCGCCAAAGGCTTCGTGCAAGGTACGAGCATCAGTACTAATTTCATGATCGAATTGATTTAAATCAGACACTCTATTTAAAACCCCATGGCCCACTTCGTGCGCAATGATGTCAAGTGAAGCCATAGAGTAAAATAACGGATACGCATCACCAAAGTTGGCATATGCACCATCCCAAAAAGCGCCTTGTTCATATTGTTGACCATAGTGAACGCGGATTCTAATTTTGTCTTCCAGTGGCGGCTCCCCAAGGTATTTAATAAAGCTATTGTAAACGAATGTGCCGTAAAACATGGCGTCATTAAGCGTTGAATATGTCCAGACCCCAGTTTCATCAGAAATCATATCTTCGGAGTGTGTTGGCTGCGTATCACATAAAAAGGAATAAGGAGGGAAAGCATTCTCATTAACGTCGTTAGGGAGCTTGTTGCGATTATTACTCTCGCCAGCTTCATCCTTAGTATTATTCATATGAGTAATGCTGACTAAACCATTATCAAAGATACATAGTCCACCTTGCTCTTTTGTGCGCTGAATTGAAATTTTCTTGCGACTTGCGCCATAATCCCAAGTGTGAACTTTATTCCCCCCAGGCCCCGATAATTCAGCATTACCTATGAAATCATGGAAGGGAATAAGGGTACCTTTTGGGGCCTGTCCAATGGTGTTTACTGGCAAAAGTAATAGTGCATTGGTATTTGCAGGTATACTTGTATCCTCAGGGATATCAAGATGGTAAACCGTCTTATTCATAGTTTTTAACCAAGCATCGCCCTGTTTATTTCCTTGCTCATCTACCCAATAAACCCACACAGACTCAACTTTAGCAGGGTCACTATCAATAACGTCAGGGGCGACAATAGTTACGATGCCAGATAGTTTGCCAATAGAGCTATCTTGATCACGAAAAAAAGCATGTAATATTTGATTAGTTGGCACTTCAGTAACAGGGTTTAGCGGTTTTTCAATTGGCGGTTTTTCAATTGGTGGAAGTTTAATCGGAGGTGAGTCAGGGCTACTGTCACCCCCACACGAAACAAGAAATAAAGTAATAAAGATAGAAATGAATTGTTTAAATCTAATAAGATTTAATTGAATGAGATTTGTCGGCAGTAAAAGTGATTGAAAAAAAGTCATTGGCTATCCTTAGTCGATGGGGGTATGTAAATAAGCATCAAAAATCAATGTAATATGATTTAATTTTGGTTTTTACCATTGAGTTTACACTCTAGAACAAATACGTTATTCTTTCAATTTATTTGGCTAAATTATAGACTATAGCGTGTAAGTAACCTGAGGTTTAGGTTAGCCTATTTCTTATCCAAAGCTAAGGTTAAATAACCTCATTAGTTGAAGAGCAATGTTACAAGGGCGACGAGACAGCAGGTTAAGGGTGTGCAGTATCTCGCATCTCCCAAATGTTTGTTCGCCTAGTCAATGTTCGCTATCGCGGACTCAATCTGGCTTTCGCAAAGAGTTGTACCGGGCAAAGTCGCACAATATTTACCTGCTTGCTCGAGTCCGATACGCTGAGTATTACGTGCTGTAATACGCGCTGCTAGCTGCTCTATTTCAAGCGGTTCTTCAGACACAGCTTTAAACGCACTCAATCTCTCTATCTCGTCATAAACTAAATCTTGATAACTTCTGAGCCTCGCGGACAGCGCAATATAGCGCTCAGATATTGCAGCCTGGCCAGCATAGGCTAAGTCATAATGACCAGAGTCCTCATAGCTTTCGACTTCATACTTTAAAATATTTAAATGTTCGTCTTTAAGGTCGTCAACATAGGTACCACCATCAAATAAATAGCTAAACAAATTGTCGGCATACGTTATACAAGAGGTTAGATTATCGGTTTTACAATGCATGGTGCCATTTTTACTTAGTCTAGCCAGTTCTGGCGTCATACCACCATCGGTGTTCACCTGAATAGTATATACAGCATCTTTGGTAGCTTCTTGAAATGCTTTAGTTTTAGTAAAAGTCTTACTGAAAAAAAGAAACTTCACTTTGATTTTAGTCTGAAACCATTCGTATTTAGTGCGATCTCTAAAGTGGAGTTTGGCTGTTACATAGATACGCGAGCCGAGTTTGATATTGTGGATAAAGCTGTCACCACAGCGGCTTCTTACTTGATTTGGAGCTTTATTTAGTAGCTCCTGAATGGCCATTTTGGTGGTTCTATTTTCAAAGTTATAACTTCCTTTTTCATAGGTTAGCTCTACTGCGGAGGCGGCAGAATTTCTATTTTTTGTCACTTTCCTGCGCATGGAAAATTTGGCTGAGCCTCCAAAAATAACCAAATTGATACCACCCTTTACGCTACCTGTGATGGTATTGAGCATGGTATCGGAGTCAAAGTCGCCACGATAAGCCAAATCGCCCATGCTACCGCCTTGAAATTGCCATTGGCCATTGAGGCATGATTCAAGCGGCATGCCTAATTTCTGCTCAAATCCCTGTCCGAGTTGTTCTTGTTCGGTATTTAAAAAGTAATAGGTATGTGCATTTGCATAAAAGCTTAACAGGCCACAGAGCACTATTAATATGATTCTTAAGTGCATACATAAAAATTCCTGTAAATGGTTTACAGTGGGAAAGGGGCGAGAAAGCAACAACTCAATATTCGATTGTGTATTACTTGCTACGCCTCAGTTGAACTAATTGAATCTTAGCGTTTTTACTACTCACTAATTTTCAAAAGCGGTTCCATAGGTTGGCAGGGCTGATTTACATGGTAGCCAGACCATCACGCCTGCAGCAGGGTCATTTGCATCAACAAAGGAAGGCGCCCAGCCTAACTGCCTAAACCCAAGTGATACATGATTTTCTTCGACACCAAAGTTTGCTGTTGCTTCTCGGGCATTTTCGCATTTGAAGTATTGCGTCATGTTATCAGCCGGTATATTCAGATCGGCAAGTGTGTAGTTTTGTATGCAACCGACGCCACTACCACTGCAGGTATTTAGGTAATCATTCCACGCATCTGTACAAGCAGTACTATAAGGATTATCGCGACAAACTCGAGCATATTGCTCATAAATCCAAGCGTTATTATAAGCGGCTTCCTGCACGCCTTCTGCTTTTTGACGCTGTACATCAGTCATCCAGCTAGCGTATTGTGCAAGCACACCACGAGCACGGTGCTCATGATTAACCGACTTTTTGAATTGATCCTCAAGCCATAAAGTACGGTAGGTGGTTTCAAAGCGAATATCTTTATTACCAGAATCTAAGCGACGTACATCTTGTGAACTGATCTCGTAAGGCGTTGCTTTGTAACGCACGACGTTGTAATCAGATAGCGTATTAAACTGATTACCAAAGTCGTTCTTCGCATAGTTTACCGCTTGCTCAAATAAGGTAAAGCAAGGCCCATAGTTATCAAGTGAACAAGTGATAATATTGCTAGGAATTATGCTGAGAAGCTGCTTAGGATCACCACCTTTTTGCAATGCTCTGACGGTGATACGCACACTTTTCTTAAGATCTTCGTCAATATAATTAAGCTTACCATCGACGCTAATACCAATATTCCCTGCGCCATAGCTAACGCCTAAGTAACCGCCAATTTCGCTTTTGTGCTGTTCACTTAAGTACTCAATTTTCATGTTAATAAGTAACTGAGCACCGTATTCAATTTCACTAATAAAGGCATCACCAGCCATGCTCATTAGTTTACTTTGATATTCATGTGCGAGCGTATTACCCGAAGGTGTCAATATATAACCAATGTTCGCATCTGCTGGCATAAGAACACGCTTTTTTGGTGTCAACGACGCTTGGAAAGTATAAGTATTCGAAAACTCAGTGGAGGACATCTCCTTGGCTAAGTGACCACCGGCTTTAATGCGAATAACAGGAAAGCCAACATCTACATCAACATTACCATTTAGTTGACGGAGAACTTCGTCGTAGCTGCCATTGTTTACTAGTTCAAATTGCACACGAGTATTACCAAGTGTTTCAACGGTTTCACCTGCGACAGTTTGGACATTCAAAAAGCGCTTTTGGTCGCTGTTATAGGCTGTACCCAACACAATGTGATCGTTCACCAACCCAGGAATTTCACTTTGGAAGGTATTTACACTCTGTGCTTTTTGCATTAATTCTGCTTCATTCACAAAATTTGAATCGGCAAATGCGAAAGGTATAGTGCTGGCAATAAATGCCGCGATAGTCTGTTTGTATAAATTCATGTTGCCACCTGTTACTTCACGTAAAGGAGGTAATCTTCTACCTCTCCGGAGTCTATTTCTTTACATGCGTCATTGCTGCCACCCAAGTAATCCATGGTAACGCGCATTTTCGTCATGCCCTTTTTTGCACCCGTTGGCGGGGTAATTTCGACCTGAATTGCTTGCTCAGAAACACCAGCAAACAAGGTTTCTTTTGTATCGTTAAAATCGCCGTCTTGATTCCAATCAATAAACACATGCCAAGTTTCAGGGTATGTTTCTGAACTACTAAATCCAGGAATTAATGTTAACGGATAGCTTTTATCTGCATATATTTTTGCAGTATCGCCAACATAGTTACTGTAAAAGGTGTTGCTACTGGTGTTTTCAATATTGGAAAACTTCACTGATTGGATGAACTCGTAGGCGCGCTCACGAGACTTTGTTGTACAATAGTTTGGCATTGTAGGTGTTACCATAACAGCACTGATCCGATAGTCAGACGGGATCTGAAAACAAGACGCAGTTGTTGATTGACCCGCAAACCAATTCTTAGGATTCGCATTATCTTCGTCACCAAAGGTGAGGTATTTCGCATCCCCCCTAAGGGTACTATTTTTGTATAGCATCACCTGTTTAAGATTCGCTATTTTCTCATCGTTTGGAATGGGGGTTGTGGGGTCGAAGATATTATCAGAGACTTCAACCAATAATCCTGAATAGCATTTTTCTAACCATTGAAAGCGGCCTAACGCTTGCTGTGGGGAGAGTACATCTTGAGATTCAAATAAAGTCGTATTTGCATCTACTGATGGCGCTATTGTAGCAGCGAACGAGGTAATTAATGTGCTGATTAGCATGACTTTTAACATAGTCTTATTCCTTATAATTCTAGCCATTTACGGTCATACTGATGAACGCGGCCACGAGTCTGTAGTTCTCTATCGCGGCAATAATTACCAATTGAATTACGCTTACAATAATCAACGGCGTCCGCCAGAATAAAAGAGTTAAAGAGTGAATTATCGCGAATGGTTTCTAATGCAGTTCGATGTGAGTTATTCAACTCACTGGCGTAGTAATTGAGTACGTTATCCGCACGGCGATTGTCGAGAATTGCCTGAACCCAATCATCACTCATATTTTTGAGCGCTAATTTAGTTAGGATGCTTTTGGCAGGATATACATCATCAGGTACTAAAGGTGATAGGCTCGGCCCTGAATCGGTGTAACCTTGTGTCAATACTCTACTGACGTTATACTTATCTAAGGTATCAAACTGAGTAACATAGTTGGTTTTTATATAATCGATGCTGTTTTTAAATACATCAAAGCATGGTGTCGGGTTTTCCATCGTACAGTTAACGAGTTGATTTGGGATCACCTTCAAAAGCTCTGTCGGGTCGCCACCAAATTGTAATGCAGAAACCGTAATTTTGATATTTCGTTTCACATCTTCGTCTACTTTTTGCAATTTACCACTGACATTGACTTTACCAGCCCAATCAACACCAAGCTGACCACCCCATTTGACTTTGTCTTCGTCATTTTTATATTGGAACTTGAGGTTGAGCATCACTTGAGAGCCATATTCAATCGCTGACACGAACTCATTACCAATATTATTGAACTTGTCCCCTGGATTGGCATTGACCAAATCAAGCGCGGCTTGTGTAGGTTTAAACCCTATTTGAGGATCTGCAACTAACAGCCGTTTTTTTGGCTTTAAAGAGAGAAATAATGTGTAAGTACCGGTGTAGTTATCTGCAGTATTTTGTTTCGCATAGCTTGCGCCAACTCCTACTTTTATTACAGGAACATCAAGGGCAGCTCCTAAGTTACCATCAAGCATACTGGATAGTTGGCTATAACTCATGTCTACACCGACAACAAAATCCATTTCAGTATTACCATAGGTTTCATCTACTCGACCAAGTACACTTTGCAGTGCATAAAAACCTTCTTTTTCACTGTGGTAAGCGGTACCTAGTGTGACAGAATCTACGTCAGAGTTGTTTGCTTGAATAGCAAAGTCAGAATTACTTGTTTGATCAGCCGCTGCTGAAAAACTACAGGCAAAAAGACCTGCTACCCCCATGGCACGTGCCAATGGTGAATAATATGTAAGTTTCATATTTAATTCCTTTCAGAGAAATATGGCCTTTCGAGTAGAAAGGCCTAGTGGCCAGATTAATCCAAACTGTTGATGTAGTCAGTTTTCCACTTTTCAGGAAGGCGTTGAAGAATCTCTTCTTCTGACATGCGAATATTCTGATCTTTGTAGTTCAATTCGTCTTGAGTAGCCAAATCTCCTACCGCCATGCCGTTTGCAAACATCGCAAAATTACGAGACTCAGCGAATCTCGAATTTTCTGTAGGCGCCAGTTTCAAATTGTAGATTTTGTCTTTGTACTTCTCTTTTGTTACATCAGTAATAAGCACAGAACCTGTTTCAGTAAGGATACGATCGCCTACTTGTAGTTCTTTCGCCCAAATAAGACCTTTATTAGAGGTAGAAACTGGGTGAGTCTCCGTTGTTAATATGTCAGAGTTATCAGCGCCTTTTATGCGATACATCTTAATCGCTTCAATCCCTACTGACACATCAATAACTTGCATGGATTCTTTAACTTGAGTATTCGAAGCAAGTGCACCTAATACAAAATCGCCTTTCGCAATATCTTCAATAGCGCGTTGTTTGCCATCGGCCATCGTGATCATTGTGCCGGTCGCTAGGCAGCTGTAACCTAACTTCATCATTGGTAACACTTCACTGTAGAAGTTACCAAAACGTGTTGACGTTTCAGACGTTAGCGAAATTTGGAATGCAACCGCGCCACCACGCTTCTTAAAGTACGGATAACCTTTAACTGCAAATGTCATATACCAGTTTGCCTCGGCGATATTAGAGAACAGTTTGGCATTACCAAAGCGGCCTTCTGAACGCGGAATATTCCAACGAATGATCGACTCTTGGTTTACAGTATCAACTTCGAACTCTAGATAGTCAGAAAATTGTTTTGCATTTTCGAGTCCTTTGTAGCTTTGCTTTGTCGCGCCCCCATAGATACCTTCCTGTAAATAGATATTTGTTGGCTCATCTATACCGTTTGGTAAATCACCTACAGTTGGATAAATCTCAGTGATCTCGTGAGGAACACGCAATTCACCGTTGAATGGGATGTTTACATCCGTAATTTCGTTTGGATCTCCAATTTGGTCGGCGGCGTAGTCACAGTCTGCATGACTGCGGTTTAGACAGATTTTAATAACAGCATCATTGTTTTTATCGATAGGCGCAGCAGCAGTGTATTTTGGACGTGTGTCCAATGATGAACTTATCCCAATGTTAAGTGCAGATGCTGCTGCGTCGCTTTTTTCCGCTGGTGAAGCAGAGCCATAAAGCGCTTCAAAGTGCTCCCATGAGAATGGGTATTCAGTATACTTCATCGTCGTACTGATAGTGCCATCTTCCTGCTCAAGTTCCACATATGAACTGGCATAAATGGTATCTAGATTTGGGAAGTTTGCTTTCAATGATTTCAGTGAAATAGTCGAAGTCGCAAGCGTATCTTTCCCATTCAACATATTAAATGTAGAGCCTAAAGGTGCGAGTTGATTGCCGTTTGCATCTTCTAATAGTAAATCTATATAGGTCGCTTGTGTGCCGCCAAAACGAGAGCTTTTTGCTCTTACAATTAGGTAGGGTTCGTTTGTATCTGATGAGATGGCTAAGTTCATATCTAAGAAGAAGTGTGCTTCTTTAATGATATCGACTTCACTTTCACTAACCGGTGGCACTTCAGATGTTGCCATGTTCATTTTGGCTGATAAATGCTGTCCTATAGCTACATCTAGCGTTTTATGTAGTTGTGGATAATCACTCTCAATACGATTTGCCTTTATCAATCGTGACTTTGCTAATTGATAGTGCTGTGGATTCGACATATCTAGCTTACGGATCCCAAATTGATCCGGCTGTGTTACCGCTTTGCCCAGCATTGCTGCAGGCCCAGACTTCTGTTTTGACGCTATGGTAGCTTGTTGTTCATTTATATAGTTGCTAGCAGCTACCGCGTTACTGACTACTAACGCGATTGCAAGCGGCATGAGCAGCTTTTTGTTTAGTTTTTTCACGTTTTTTTCCTTAATTGTTATAGATTTCGACAAGGTAGTCTTCAATTTCTCCGCTCCCTGAGGTTGCGGCACTGCTATAGTCAGAGCAAGGATCGATACTATTTACTCTGCTAAATCCGTAATACTGCAAAATTCTCATACGAGTCGTTGTGACAGGCTGTGACAACTTATTGCTTGGGATGCTAAATTCACCCTCAACATGACCTTTACCGTAGTCTTGGTTAGTCTGATCGAAGTCCATTATTAAAAGTTCTGATTTGTTGTTTCTCCAGTCTCCATTACCAAATTGACCATCACCGTTTAAATCAATCCAGACATGGTAATTCTCAGCAAATGTTTCAGTACCAGCATAACTGGCTTCAATACGATAGGTATTGTTCTGTGCAGCATATAGCTTGATTGGATTATTAGGGTTAACGACGCCTGCTTGCTGCGCATTGCTAAACGGACCATCTTGATTGAACGTCACTTTGTTAATGTGTTCATAGTCAGTGATACCCTCCGCCGTGCAATATTCAACTGGTTGTGCTGCTTTAAGCTCTAGTAGTATATTTTTGGTGCCGGTAACTCGTCCCCCCAACCAATGTTGGTCGTAACTAATAGTTAAGCTCGCGGTATAGGTTCCAGCAGCTTGATATGTATGCTCTATGTCTTGGCCAAAATTACTGTTTTGTGTGATTGTTGTGCCGTCTCCAAAACCCCAAACTAGAGTGACATCGGGATCCCAAGCTGCGTTGTCAGGTTTTGTGGTCGTGTTATTAAAGCTTACCTTAAATGTACCATCTGCTTGTTCGTTTATCGTATAGCTCACTTCAGGAGTAAAATTACTCTCGCCAATGTTTACCGTTTCACTGGCCGATTGCGTACCATCAATATGCTGAATTGTGAGTGTAATAGTGTACTCACCATCGGCTTGGTAGGTGTGATTAGTGTCTCTTTCCGAGGAGTTATCGCCATCACCAAATTGCCACTGTATCGTGCTGTTTTCAGGTGTAATACTTTGATTTGTATCTAGATAAACAGTGCTTCCAGAGCTGTGAGGTGTAAACTTTGCTGTGATTGTCGTATCGAACTGAACTTGTTTGTTCCAACTTCCTATTACTTTGTTGAATCTGTCATATGCTTTTAGTTCTACCTCATAGCGACCAGACTGCGCATATTTATGAATGGGTGACTTTTCGCTACTGGTGGTGCTGTCGCCAAATTTCCATTGCCAACGTTTAACACGTGCATCTATCGTGTTGTTATCAAAACTCATTTGATTAACACCTTGGTTAGCACTAATTCTCAAAACAACAGGGTCATTGTTTTCAAGTAGTTTAACGGTGTAGTCTTCAACTTCACCCCAAGACATATCTCCACACGCGGATTTTACTAGACCAAATGACACCATAGTACGAATGCGATAGGCTTGGTTTAACTTGCCACTCAATGATATCTCGCCAGTCAATTGTGTCTTACTGCTTCCAAAGAGCACGAGCTCTTCAGTCTTGTGGAATAAGCCATCGTTGTCTTTGTCTAACCAGACATAAAAGTTCTTTGTTTTGTCTTGAGTGTCTGGATGTGGTGCTGCGGTTAGCGTTACATTGAGTATTTTACCGTCTTCCACTTCGACTACATCAGATGAATAGTCACTGTAATTGCTTGAAGTAGAATCATTTTTAAAGTTATTTAACGAAACTGACGATAAGTAATACTTGCTATAATTAATACCTTGCGCTGGACAATAGTTGTCAAAAACTTGAATAGGTAGCATGAAAGTGTCTGACTGACCAGAAGGAGCGATGCCCGTGAGTTCAACGTTGTATTCGCCAGCAGTAGCAAAGTTATGTTTGGGCTCAAAGGCGCTACTTTGCAAACTGCCATCGCCAAAGTTCCACTGCCATTGCCAGCCTTCGCTGTTGGCAGCAGCAACTTGCAGGCCGTCTTTTCGGGTCAAATTTTTAAAATTAAAAGCCAAAAATTGGCGGTCATAACCAAGTTCGCTTTCGAGTCCATGGTTAACTTTCAGGCCAATACCTACTTGCGCAAATGCTTTACGTACGTGGTTTTGTAATTCAGTGGCTTGCCAGTGGCTATCATCTTGCTTATTAACTCCATCTTGAGCCAACTGGTCACTTACCGTGTCGGTTTGTCGCATTACGCAATCTGCACCAGTAAGATAAGTACTATTGCTGGTCCAGCAGTTTTTATTTGCGTTAGCAAACAGGATAAAGGAGTATTTTGTATTCCAAGGCGAGGATTCATTATCTAAATCAGTTGTTGTGAGATAGTAAAAAGCTTTGTTAAATACCCCTGCGCCATGGTGAGAAGTTACTGAGTCATCATAGTCATCAACATGATCAATTGAATTTCCATCTAATGTAGGTGTTTTGAAATAGCGTAGTGCGTCGTCGAGGCGAAATGCTTCGTGATTGCTTTTCCAATCATTGGTTCCCGAGTAAAAGAATTCAGCTGCTTCACCCGCTATATCAGAAAATGCTTCGTTAATAGCACGAGCTTGACCTGTCAGCATTGACTTTGGCGTATTTGAGCCAAATTCCTCAGTAAAACCATGAGCAATTTCATGCGCAACTACATCTAAGGAAACCATAGGATAGAAGAGGTAGTCACCATCACCAAAATAGACCTCGCCATTTTCGTAAAATGCCTGATCCATGTTCAGGCCATAATGGACATTTTGAGTTACCTTCTTATTAAAGTAAGGCTTATGACCAAGATAAGCTTCAAACATCAAACTCGCTGTTTGCCCGTGATGATGGGCATCATTCAAAGCAGAGCGAGCGCCGTGATATTCTTTGTAATTGTTACGAGTTGAATCTGAGCAGTTGTAGCTATAAGGATTATTAACTTGCGCTGTGCCGTGATTATAGTTTCTAGTCTCAACGTTTTGTGCATCGAATAAGCAGGTGGTTTGCTGATTGTCGGTTTCCATTGCAATAACAAAAGTCTTTGGTGGGTAAGAAACATAATCTGCTTGCTTGTAATCTGGACGTGAAACCTTGTCATTGCCTGATGGGCCGCTTCCACCTTCATAAACGATCCGCTGCAACACATCGGATTGGCTGATGAGTTCGTTTGTCGTTAAGTCTACAAAAGAGATGATTCTTTGTGGTTCAAAGGGACCTGACTCGAAATCGGTGAAAAAGGCAATTTTAGCAGCGTGTCGTGCTTTTCCTTGGGCATCTAGATAAATGACTTCTTCGGCTGATTTACGTCTAAAGATTCTGGGGCGTTCATTATTAAACTGAGAAACTATTGAATCTAAAGCTACACTAAGTTGCTTTTCTGACGCGGGAGTTAAAGCTGATATATCTTTAGCAACGTTAACAATTAAATCGCCATAAACTTGTTCAACTACACCATTCTCGCCTGTCAACACAACAAGGTCTTGATTCCAAATAGGAATATTTTTATATTTTTGAGTAATTGTGTGGCTTTGTTTGGTTTCACTCATTTGGCTTTGATGAATTGTTAGCGTTTGGTCTAAGTATTGCGCTGTAAATGCTTTTAGCGCGAGTAGATAGTTTTGATTTGAAGCATTACTAAATATGGATTGTTTTTGTTGTGAAGTAGGCGCAATTTTCTGCGTGTCATTGAATAAAGATATGCGTTCTGCGGCATGGCAATGCATACTTACTGCTGATACTAAAACGCACAGAGACTTTAGTCCTTTCATATTATCTCCATAATTATTTTGAAGACTCCTTTCCACTTAAACGCAACGACTCAATAATTGAGGCATCGCGTTTAAGCGCTGCTAGAACAAACCCTAGACCAGCAGCCCACTCAAAACAAGTTTGCAACAAAAATAAACAAAATGTTATTTATTTGATCCATCCCTGGGGGCAGTTTTTTGTTTTTATTCAATAAGTGGTTGTTATTCATTTATAAATTAAAGCTTTTAAAGCGGGCGAAGGAATGAAGTTCTTATTCAGGCTTTGCTTCATGTATTCATATTTACGAAGATTTTTCTCATAGATTGTCATTACTTGATCTTTGACAGGCACTGTCGTCCGTAACACATGAAACTCGCCACAGGGTGTTAACCCAGACCAATAAATCGTCATACTGTGCTGTCCAATTCTACCAATTACGCTGCGAGTAATTCTCTGGTAATAGTGATAGCAGGCGTACTGGATGTGAGGGTTGCTAAGTAACCTAGCAATTCATTTAATATTGCGTTTAACCTTCGCGTTGTTTTTTATTTTTCGGGCCAAAGCTTTAATGGATAAGAGCTTATGTCTGCAAAGTGTTTCTACAGCACTCAAAATCATAAAAAGTAAAGTTGCGAGCAGTTATTGGAACCTGTCGAACCTGCGCTATTTTTTGATGAAAATTTGTGCTCAAGAGACTGCACTTCGGTGGCCTTTTTTAATACTTATGATCTGAACTGTAAGCCTTAAGCGGTAAGTTGTGATATTGATCTAATTATTTTTTAGTTACAGGAGGCTACATTTACCACTCTAAATTCAGGTCACTATATACTAAAGTATAATCTTAAAATTAATACAGTATTTAGCATTAATTCAATAGGTAATATTGCGAATAGTGTGGTTTGTTCACTGTAATTGTTAATTTTTTTGGTTTGATTATTTTTGATTAGTCTGTTGCTTCTTCTTTTTATTTTATGTTTTCATTTCATTTTTTATTTTAAATTCACTATAAGATTCTGTTTATATTGCCATTTATTTTTGTTTTTTATTGGGTTTTATTTGTGGTGTAAGCAAGTTAATACTCAGCACTTTCCTTACCTTTGTTGATTTTATAACAATTTATATTTTATGTGATTCTTGTGTTTTATTTGTTTTTATAGTGTTGCAGATGTTTTTTTTGTGTGTATATTTGTGCGGTAAAAGCATTTGCAGGTACAGGCTGTTATTGCGGTTATATTTGTTGTTGTTATTAAAAAGGATGTTGCTGTGAATAATATACTTGAGCTAGAAATAGGGCTTTCATTAAATAAGCCGATATATTCGAGTACTTCGAGCGAATTTTTAGATCATGCGCAAAAGTTTCATAATTCTGAACGCGTGAGCATGTTGATTGTTAGTTTATTTGTTTCGGAAAGCTTAGCTCAGTTAGCAAAAATTTACTCGGATCTATTGCAATCCTCCATCGTAAAGAAAGACTACAAAACTTTTTTCAATAACTCATATGATGAGACATTGCATGCGGCAATTAAGCTGTGTCGCCATAAGGCTTATGTGAGTAGCCGTAAGTCAACCTTGAAAAAAATAGCTCTCCTTGGCGATTATCGCTCTTTTCAGCATTGGCTTTATATTGGGCTTGGAGGAAGTTGTGAATTGGCGACGGGAATCGCGTTTTTTGATACTGTCGAAGAGCTTATAAATGCTTGCAATGAAAATGATTTACATAGCGTCATCGTGCAAGCGAATAGCGTGAGCTCTGGTGATGAAGTGAAGGCTGAGAAGCGCCGTATCAATAAGTTAAGAGGTATTTGTAAAAAGAACAATATCGCTTTTGGCTTGGATGAATCGATGATAGAGCTCAAGAATCAATTACTGCTTGCTAAGCAAATTGAACCCGACTTTATTTTGTTAGGTGAGTCCGCAGCTGAGTATCAGGCTCCATTTGGTGCACTGATTATGTCATCGGAAATGTATGAACCTTGGAATGATCCTCAGTTGTGCTTTCTACATTCGTCCACTTTTGGTGGCAACAACTTAATTCTTTCTTTTGTTATTGAGCGACTAAAAAGGCTAGGGAGAGTATCTGCGTCATTAATTTATAAGCTGGATCAGATAGACGCTGATTTTGAAAGCCGTTTGGCTGCGACAGCCAAACATATTAATCCTCATGGGACGAAACTATATCGTTTGCTCGGTTTGGACATTAATGTTAAATCCGCTAAAAGGCTTAGTTTAAAGTTACATAACGGTGACACTATTCTTGATTGTACTGGCAATTATGGGTGCAGTTTACGTGGACATAATCATGAGACCATTGCTACTCAAGTATTGCAATTACATAGTCCAGATAGGGATTACTGGTCGCTATTGTGCAAGAAAATATTTGAACTTACAGAATTTGATGTTGTTCTACCTTCAGTAAGTGGGGCAAGTGCAGTCGACAATGCTGTTCTTGCCGCTCGAATGGCTAATCCTAGCAAACAATACATTGTTACATTTAATAAAAACTATAGTGGAAAAACACTACTATCCATGAGTCTAAGTCAGTATGCATCAGCTGCGACTTGGGCTGATAGTAATGTCTTTGCTCCATACAATGATAGTGTTATTTATGTTGATCCTCACGCCAATGGCGCGAATGAACAGTTAACTAAAGTGCTTACTCAAGGGAATATCTGTCTTGTATGGTTTGAGGTTATTCAAGGGTTTGACTGTTTACCTATTCCTCAAGATGTTTTAGACATTGTAGATTTATACCGTGAAGCGAACGGGTATCTAGTTGGAACAGATGATGTACTTGCTGGTGTATGGAGAACAGGTAACTTTTTGTCTTATCAAGGCAAAGTTAAGAAGCCTGATATTGTAACCTTAGCTAAATCTCTAAGTGATATGTTTTTTCCTATCGGGGTGACGCTTTTGAGTCAGTCAGTCGCTACGGCTGCACAGCAGCATCAACCAGAGCTTTATCAAACGCTTACATCTCGTTATATTAATCAACTTGGTTCTCATATCGCTTATCAAGGACTTGATGACTTATCTTCCCGTTTAAATGAATCACAGATAAAGCAGACTTATACGCGGTTTCGTTTAGCGCTAGAGGATGCGATTTCCAAATCAAAAGTTTTTTCCGCAGTCGTAGGTGAAGGTGGGCTGATTAAGCTGGTACTAAACCAGACATATTTCCCTTCTGCAAAAGCACGCAAAATGCTCTTTGAGCCAGTTGTATCAAATATGTTAATTAAGCATGCTAATTTACTCATTTTTATGTCTCGGCTTAATATGCCCCGCGATATGACGGACGCTGAGATTGCGATTGTAGCTACGAGGTTAAAGCACGCACTAGAATATCAAATCAGCGTCAAACAAGTCTGGGCTAATACGTTTAAGCTGTTATTTAAACTTTGCATGCCGGTTAAGAGTCTAGCTAAAAATGATGCTGAATTTTATCGAGGAAAAAGAATTCTACTGACTGGAGCAACATCTGGAATAGGCTTAAGCTTGGCTATGAAGCTAAGTGAGTATGGCGCGCATTTAATTCTTATCGGACGTCGAGAGTTCGATAAGAAAAGTATGAATATATTAAGAGCAAATACGGAATGTCTTTTTATTCAGGCTGATATTTGTGATGAGAGTGCACGTCGAGAAATTTATAAAAAGACTATGCAGCATTTTCATGGTGTCGATATTGTCATTAATAATGCAGGTATGTCACTGAGAAAAAGCGTCCTGTCCATGTCTAGTGTGCAGGCTCAAGATGCATCTCGAACAACACAGGTAAATTATATTGCAGCTGTTGAAATGACTCAACTTTTTCTTGCTCAGATGATAGAGCAGGGAGGGGGGCAAATAGTGAACTCTCAGTCGGTTGTAACGAATTACCCTTCTCCGATGTTCGCATGTTATGCAGCTAGCAAACAGGCGCTTAAAGCTTATATGGGGACTTTGTCTGTTGAAAATATGGGAAATAATATAAAGGTTACCGATCTTAATTTACCTCTTATAGCAACTCCGATGTCTATGGCGACAAGTGCCTACGGTAACGATGCTTTGTTGTCTGTAGAGCAAGTGATCCCCCAAATTTTAGAGGGCATACGAAAGCAAAAAAGAACTGTCTATTTTAACACTTCGGCCGCTATTGCCGATAAGTTAACTGCAATTATGCCCGAATCAACTGAGTGGCTCATTGGCACCAAATATACGGTTGATATGAATAGTCTTTTGGGGCGGAAAAATCCACCATTCAAAGAAACGATTGAGAAGGTAATTACTAAACTCACTTGTCGAGCTGATCGTTAATTTACCCAATCTAAGGAATGATTTAAATGACGGAGTTTTCATTAAATTACTCGGAACATGTTATGAATTCATTTGCCATCCGAGATGAAGTTCAGAGCCTGACCTATTCAGAGCTTGCTTATAAGGCTGAACAATTGGTTGCCGTTTTGAGTGAAACTATTTTAGCGTCTCAAGCTGTTGCTATTTGCTTACCTAGAACGATTGAATTAGCAGCAACAGTAAGTACTTGTTTTAAAGCTAATATTCCTTACATCCCTATAGATCCTGACTTGCCAAATAAACGTATCGATTGCATGCTGGATCAAAGTCAGCCTGCAGTTATCTTAACGATGCGCAAGATAGCTGAAAATTTAGAATATGATTCAAACTTTATCTATTTAGACACTTGGCTAACTGATAGCAGCCCCCTTTTAGTCAGTCGTTCATCGATCAACCCTTGTGGCTTAACTCATTCAATTGACACTGCTTACATAATTTATACATCAGGCTCCACTGGAAAACCAAAAGGGGTAGAGATGACGCGATGTGCGATCGAAAACTTACTTCAAGCACAGTGCGAATTAGATCCAGAAATTGGCAAACCTTATCGTACTTTACAATTTACCTCGATCAGCTTTGATGTGGCTGTGCAAGAAATATTAACTTGTTTTTATAGTGGTGGAGAATTGGTCATTGCCTCTGTGGAAGATGTTCGCGATCCTAAGGCCTTGTTAAACAAGTTATACCTGCAAAATATAGAGCGTATCTTTATGCCGTCCCCAGTCCTTCAAGCTTTGTCGGAAGAAGCCAAGTTTAACCCCGAGTGCCGGCCAAATGCGTTACGTCTTGTAATTGTTGCAGGTGAAAAACTGGTTATAACTCCCGAGATTAAGGCCTTTTTTAACGATTCCCCAATACGTTTAATTAACCAGTATGGTCCATCGGAAACGCATGTAGTTACCCAGTATACCTGCTTATCTCCACTTTCAGATGAACAGGAAATCCCCGCGATAGGAAAGGTAATAAAGAACGTTGGTATTTATATTATTAATGAGCAAGGACAAATCGTGTCGAACGGCACGGAGGGAGAAATATGGGTATCTGGTGTAGCTGTTGCAAAAGGTTATCTACACGACACAGTGAGAACAGATGAAGTCTTTATTCCCAATGAGTTTGATAACTTATCAGAGAAACTATACAAAACCGGTGATCTGGCAATTAAAAGTGCGCAAGGTTTAATCCATTACAGAGGACGCCGTCATGGTTTAGTCAAGTTGAATGGGTATCGGATTGAGCTGGCTGAGATTGAGTCCATTGCATCAAAGTTAGATAAGGTGAAATATGCACAGTGCTTTGTACTCTCTGCTTCAGAAGAAGAGAATAAGGGACAGCTTGCGTTGTTTATACAAATGGAAAGTGGAATGCGAAGTAATGTACAGGTCAGGAGCGAATTAGCCGAGTATTTACCAAGTTATATGATACCTGTTCGGATTCTTATATCTCAAACGTTACCTTTGAATATTAATCAAAAAATAGATCGCGAAAAAATAAAATCTCTATTTGCTACTAAGTATGACGTCGAATTTGAGCAGTCAAATAGTATTGATGATCATTTGCTACATATATACCGCGAAGTATTGGGGCAGCCGCAATTCGCTATGAACGATGATTTCTTTGATGCTGGTGGCAGTAGTGTGCTCGCTATGATTTTGGTAAGAAACCTGAGGAAACGCTTGAAGCTAGCAATTGATGTTAACGACTTCTATCGTTTTAGGACGCCGGAGTTGTTAGTGGGCTTCTTGAGCAGCCATTAAATAAACGTTGATCATTAGAGATGGCGTTTCATTTTATTTTTAAATTGAAATCAGGAATAACAGATGAAAAATAAAGTTGTAATTACTGGGATTGGTGTTTCTACAGGGTTAGGTCATACTGTGGAGCACTGTTGGCAGGAACTGAATTCAGGGATGTCAGCGGTTAAGATAATTGATCGCTTCGATACCTCAGGTATGAAAACAAATATTGCAGCTTACTATCGAGATAACGCAGTATTTGGTACACCTCGAGGAATTTTAGAGCAGTTATTAGAAAAAGTAGTAGATGAAGCGATTGCAGAAGACGATGAGGGTTTTGATCGTTGTTATTATAGTCTGCCTAATGGGTTATATGACATTGAACCTCGCTTTGCAGCAGACAATGCTGAATCAAAAGTAGAAGATCACTTTTCCACTTTTTTCTATGAGTCAAATCTTGCAGCTCGGATTCTAGAAAAATATCAAATCAGGGATTATCCAGTTTTAGTTTCTACTGCTTGTGCGTCGTCGGCCTCGACACTTCAAATGGCTTATAATGCAATCAAATCAGGGCTAGCAAACCGTATATTGGTGATAGCTTCAGACTGCTCCGTATCTAGAGAAACAATCACAAAGTTTTCAAACCTTTCTGCTCTATCAACGCGAAACGACTCACCTGAAACGGCATCCAGACCTTTCAGTGCAAGTCGTGATGGTTTTGTGATCGGGGAAGGCGCTGGAGCGATTGTTTTGGAAAGTGAAGCTTACGCGCAAAAGCATGGCCGTAAAATTTGTGCTGAACTCGCAGGATGCGCAAGTACCACTGATAACTATCATCGAACTAGAAGTAATCCCAAAGGGCATAAGATCCTTGATGCTATGAGCAGCGCGATCAAAGCTGCCAACCTTGAGTTAGAAGACATTACTTTTGTAAATGCTCATGGAACCAGTACACCTGAGAATGACAAGTTAGAATCGGATACGTTGAGTGATTTATTTCAAGGTTTCTCAATACCGGTTACCTCAATTAAGTCAATGACTGGGCACTGTTTAAACGCATCGGGCATTGTACAGAATGTTTTCAGTGTGAAAAGTATCATGCAAGATGTCATTCCTCCGACTATTAATTATGACGGCACTTGCGAGCATAAGAACATCGTTGTTGTAACCCCCCAATCAGTTCGTCAACGTACCGTGAACCACATACTGTCAAATTCATTTGGTTTTGGTGGGCAAAATGTGTCCCTGGTCTTTTCAAAATATATGAGTTCATGAATCTCTGAGTACGTATTTAAGGGACATAATATGCAATATGAAAAACTACTATCCCCAGTATCTCCACCTGTTGCTTGTGCTTTAGGGGGAGTCGATTTATTGCTCGATACATGGACTGACTATGTACTTGAGTATGACTACCTTGTGGATGATAGTAAGCTATTAGCGGCGCTATCTCAGGCTATCGAGCTCTATCCATACTTCTCTGGCAGGAAGGTTTCCGGGTTACCCCAAGATCATAAAGTGTACATTGATTGTTTTAAAGGGATCGGCTTCAATTTTCATCAGGTGAATACAAGTTATGCTGACGAATGTGACTCTACAAAGCAGGATTGGCAGATATACTTGCCTGATAGCTCAAAACGAAGAAAACATAAATTTTCTGCAACTAGCTTAAAAGCTCCATTATTTTCTGTTAAGCAAACTAATTATCATGATCATACGATACTAGGCTTTAGCGTTTGGCATGCAATTGCGGATGGGGGAGCATTTTTTAATTTTCTTACTACTTTAGTGGCTGCCTATCGTGGCGAGGAGGTTGGAAGCTATCAACAAAAAGAATGTGCAAGCAGTAATGACGAGATTATTGGTGAGTATCATGAAAGTATTCGTCAAGTCTCGCTCACATCAGGTGCTAGAGAAGCCGAAAGCGCCATAGTTACTACAGAATTTACTTTTGGCGGTGACACTTTAGACAAACTAGTAAAGCATTTAGCGCCCCATGGAATTCCTTTATCCGATTATTTGTACGCTTTGGCATGGAAGAGTTCGCACCATATTATGTTAAGCAGTGCATCAGATACTGAAAAATCCAGTCTATATACAGTTTATGACATTCGACAATTCACGGATATTGAAAAGCCACTTGGCAATCATCTGTATTATCCAAAAACAGAATTAACCAGCACAGAGCTTCGTTCTTTAACGTCGCTAGACATTGCTAAAAAGATACGTTCATCTGTGTTCTCTATGGTGGAGCATGCTGAGCAGATAGAGCAAGAGCTTGCTTGGTTAGACAAACACATTACTAATAAAAACTATAAACAGTTTGCGGTGCGGCCTGTTTATGACGCTATCTATGAACCCGCCATTATGTGTAACAACTTAATGCATATCAGTTATGACTCATTCGATTTTGGACATGGGAAACCGGTAAGTTTTGATACACCAAATGAAGAGTATATGCGCTTTATCTCTATTCTACCGAGCCGTGTACAAGGTGGAGAAATTCGTTTTAGAGTCTCCTTGTTTGAACCTGAGCTCGCTGAATTTGAAAGTAATTTTAATAATGAACTCAAGGAGTTTTTCTAATGTATCCACCTATTCCTTCAAACTTGTTGAAACAACGAGCTGAGTTGAGTAATTGGAAGAGAAAAACGATCAGTGAATGGTTGTTTGAGTTTTGTGGGTTGTATGGCAGTCGTATTGCATTGCAAGATGAAGCACATAGCTTCACCTATACTCAATTAGCTGAGAAAATTGACGCTAGAGCTGCCTATTTTGTCTCGTTAGGGATATCAAAAAATGATCGTGTAACCATGAGATTACGCAACCGGGTGGACTTCTTCGTATGCTTTTTTGCTTTGATGCGCATCGGTGCGATACCAGTATTAGCTCTGCCTGCACATAGCATAAATGAAGTGATTGGTGTGATTCAGGATTCTGCTTCGGTAGCTTATATTGGTCATTATACCGATGAGCCCCATGAAGAATTAATTCTTAATTGGCTTGATAAATCTGAGCATGTTAAAAATATATTGCTTGATGTTTTGCCTGCAAAACAGCTAATGAGCACCTCTTTACACCCCTTGGCGCCCGCAAACAATCAAAGTCTGAGTGAGATTGAGCTGTTAAGTAAAAACAGTGAACCTGAGGAAGTCGCATTTATTCTTTTGTCAGGTGGGACGACGGGGCGCTCTAAATTAATACCACGGACACATAGTGACTATATCTACAACGTTGAAATGATGTCTGCACATAGTTACTTAGACGGATCAGTACGTTATCTAGCTGCATTACCTGTAGCTCACAATTTTGCCTTAGGTTGTCCTGGTGTGTTGGGGGTACTTGCTAATGGTGGTACTGCATATTTGGGAGATGCAAACAATATTTTGTCGCTGATCACGATAGTAGATACATACTCAATTACTCATACAGCATTAGTGCCTTCTTTGGCGGATATGTTTGTTGAATCTAAAAAATTAGGTGTGAGTGAGTTTCCTTCGTTAAAGCAGATTCAAGTAGGGGGAGCGTATTTTGCTCCGGATAAAGCGAAAAGTGTGATTGATGAATTGAAGTGTGAATTACAGCAAGTGTTTGGTATGTCTGAGGGTCTCCTTTGCTGCTCAAAAAGAGGTGACTCCTTAGATCAGATTATTCATTCTCAAGGTTCTCCTGCAAGTTCAGAAGATAGGATCAGAATTGTGTCTTCAGATTTAGAAGATGTTGCCGCTGGTGAGGTCGGAGAATTGTTAGCAAAAGGCCCTTACACAATTCATGGCTATTTATTTAACGAACAAGCAAATCAAAAAGATTTTACTACCGATGGATGGTTCATCACAGGGGATCTCGCAAGAAGAAGAGCGGATGGGAATATCCAGATAATGGGAAGAGTAAAAGAGCAGATCAATCGCTTTGGAGAGAAGTTTTCTCCTACTGATGTAGAAGATCTACTCCGTAAAGGTAACAAGATAATACAAAGTTGTCTTATCGCTGTCCCCTGTTCTGAACAAGGAGAGAAGACAGTTTTATTTGTAGTAAATCAGTCGGATCTTAGTGAAAGTGACGTGCGAAAACAATTGCTTGAACATAATCTTTCTAATTACAAACTTCCTGATGAAATAAAATTGATTAGTCAATTACCCCTCACACCCATAGGTAAAACGGACAAACATCAACTAATTAAACTCTACGAGGTATAGGGCGTGAATAAAGGATATTTACAGTACGAAATAGCAGGTGGCATTGAGGCATCACTATGGATCAAAAGTATTCGCAAAAGTGGGCTGAGTCAGAAAGAACTCCTTATTTACGAAGGTAATGGCGTTTGGCAAATCGGTTTTGGTTGTGCTTATGAGGTTTCACTAAATGGAAAAGGTCAATTGTTTGCTGGTAAACATGGCGAAATAAAACCTGTCGAATATGAGGAGTTGTCAACTGGCATTGAAATGGCATTGGAGCAATGTGGAATTGCAAGTCCAATTTGTTTTGGGTTCGCTAATTTTGAACTTGCATATTTAACGCACAAAATGGCTTTTCAGCAATTGGATGCACCTAGAGATTTGCTACGTATCGTTGTACCAGAAGTCGTATTGACACTAGAAAAAGAAATGCAGATCGGAGTCAAAGTTTTGGATAGCCTTTCTCAGGTGGCGATAGATGAGTGGATATCTCAGATTAAGAGCGTCTCTCAGGTTATTAACGAACCAGCTCTTTCATTCAAGATGGGGATTGAGTTGGAAGATTTGCATCGCCATGAGCAGGAATATAAAGAGAATGTGCAGTTAGCTATTGAGAATATAAAACAAGGAGCTTTTGAAAAAGTAATTCTTTCTCGCCGAGTTCGATTATCAAATAAAGTGGACATGATAAGCACCTTTCTAAATGGGCGTTTAAATAACACTCCCGTTCGTTCATTTATGTTTGATATTGATGGCTGCTCAGCTGCGGGGTACAGCCCTGAATTGGTAGTTAAAGTTGATGTTAATAGAAAGGTGTATACCCAACCTTTAGCGGGCACTAGGGCGCTTGGCAATAATGTCGAAGAAACATGGATGCTTAAGCAAGATCTACTTAGTGATCCGAAAGAAATTGCTGAACACGCGATGTCGGTTCGCTTATCTGTTGAAGAACTTGAAGCTGTGTGTGACAAAGAAAGCGTCATAGTAAGTCAATTTATGCACGTTGTTGAGCGAGGTACAGTCCAACATTTAGCATCTATGGTAGTCGGTGAGCTGCGTGAAGGGAAAAATAAATGGGATGCATTTATCAAGCTGTTTCCTGCGGTCACAGCATCAGGGATAGACAAGTTAAATTCTATAGACTTCATTCGTATGGTGGAGCCTGAACCTCGAGGATTATACAGTGGTGCAGTGTTTATGGTGAAGCAAGATGGTTGTCTGGATGCCGCTTTAGTACTGCGTTCCATATTCCATCAAAACGGAAGTTTTTGGCTTCAAGCAGGTGCTGGCATTGTTAAAAATTCTAGAGCTGAACGAGAGTTTGAAGAAACATGCGAAAAGATGAGCTGTGTTGCCAGTTATGTCACTTTTGCAGATGAGCTGGAGTAAATCACATGTTAGTTGACCGTGGAAATTTAACCCGTTTGCTTATCGATATCTTAAAAATCAATGATTCAGAGTTGAGTAAAAGCTTCAGTGAGTCTGGTGGTAACTCTATCATTGCAATGAAGTTTATACTTCGTGCAAAAAAAGAATCAGGATTAGAGATCCCTATAGAGTGGCTGTTTCATAACAAGCCAATCTCGCAATTAATCGATGATATTCATAATTTATTACCCAGTAAAAATTAAACCAAAATACTTTCAAATAAAATATAAAGGATAGCAAAATGAGTAAATCAATTTCTTATGACGAGGCCTACGAAAAAATCACAGCTCTTATTTTAGAGCAGTGTGATTTGGAAGATTTAAATATTGAAAAAATAGAACCTCATCATATTTTAAATGCGGATCTGGGGCTCGATAGCGTTGATTTTTTGAACGTAATTTTCGATATTGAAAGTGAGTTTGGGATTTCTATTCCTTCGGAAGAATGGATGAACCGCGCTAGCGAGCAAGCACTAAATGCTGAGGATAGTGTGTTCCGCCTTAGTAACTTTGTCGAAAGTGTGCTAGAGCTGATTGAAGAAGAAGGAACTGTTTCTGCATGAACATAGAGTACAACCAGCTTATTGATCGGATTGTTGAGCATAATGGCTTAGATACGATCATCTGCGAAAGCGAGGTGCCCGATCGGGCACCGATCTTTGAGGGGCATTTTCCTGGAAACCCAATAGTTCCGGGTGTGATCCTAATTGAGATGATGGCTCAAGCAGGTGGTTATATTCATATGCTAAGTAAAGATTTTGAAGAGATGGCTTATTTAGCAACTGTCCGCTCTGCCAAGTTTCGGAACTTTGTAACTCCAAATCAGGTGTTAACGATCAAAAGCAAAATTACACACCATGGAGGTGGTTATCTTATTTGTAAAGCAAAAATTTCTGATGCCGCAGGTGGGGTTGTCGCGGATTCAGAACTGATGTTGAAGCTACAAAACTTTGCCAATGAAAAAATGAGAGAATATATAAAAAACATTGCGTTGCAAGCAGGGTGGAATGGACATGATTTATAATGCATATATCTTAGGTGTAGGTGCATCTTTAGAAAATGAAATATTTAATACATTTTCAGATATCAACTTAGACAATGACAGATTAATTGGACTTGAACAGATCCAATATTCTAATTATATAAAAAAAAAGCGTGATTTGAATAATATGTCTGAAAGCCAGCGTTTATTGGCTGCGGCAGCAGGTGAAGCAATTACAACTTCCGTACTCTCAGAGCAGCCCGAGGCGCTTGAGAATGCAAACATATATACGGTATGTTCAATTGGAGAGCGTGATGTTAAAGTTGATGAGCGCTCAAAGCTTGCTTGGACGCAAGATCCAGCTTCAGTTAATGCTGAAATCGCAAGATTGAGGCCGACTCAGCTATTAATGGAGTTGGCTAATCTTTATTCCGCGAATATTTCAATCCTATTCAATATGTGTGGCGAAAGCTTAACCTTTATTGGGGAGCAAAATGCTGCTTCACAAGCTTTCAAACATGCCATTGAGCATTCACGGACCGCGACTGAATCTTCACTTTCGTTAGTTGGAGGGGTTAGTAATGGCAGTCGAGAAATCATTAAGGAATCTATTAATCAATCAGTTAACTGTATCGCACAAGGCCGAAAGTTTGCCAAAGCGTCGGCCAGTACACTGATATCGACTAACGAAATACATCGTGATATCGCAGTGGCACAGGTCTCTTTTTTGGGTTCTTATGATGAATCATCATTACTTAAGCAAATGGATGCTCCACACTATATAAGCTGTCTTTTAACAACTGAGCTTACAATGGATATCGATAGTAGCCTCGATCTAATTACGGAGGGTGATGGTTCACGTATTGTTAATTTAACAAAACGATTTGGGTATCTTGCAGAAGCGTCATTGAGCTTTCAATTTGCACTTGCCGTAGTGTTGTTAAATAAGTACTCGGAAAAGCGTTTTCTTGTTGCTTGCCAAATGGTAGATGGACGCTATCAAACGTATGAAATATCTAAATAATATTGAGAGATAGAAATATGTTAGTAGGTAAAGAAGCGCTTGAATACTCCTCAAGGAATATACTGAATAATCAACGTTATCCTTTTTCTCCTTTTCCTGAGGGGTGGTATGCGGTCGCACTGGCATCAGACATTTCTGTCAAAGGGGTTGAGCCGACTAGAATTTGTGGTGAAGAAATTGTTGTATATCGTGCTGAAAGCGGTGACATTCATGTAGTTAAAGCTTTTTGCCCTCACCTTGGTGCACATTTGGGGTTTGGTGGCGTTGTTCAAGGTGACTCTATTCGCTGTCCTTTTCATGGGTGGAGGTTCGATTGTACTGGGAGTTGTGATGATGTTCCAGAGATGCAAAAACCTCTGAAAGTCAAAATTGGGACCTTACCTTGTAAAGTTGTGAACGGTATGGTGATGGCTTGGTGGTCTCCTGATAATGATAAAAAACTTCAGCCCCACTGGGAAGTTAAGCCCGTTGATTTAGATGGGTGGACAGAACCTGTATTGAACGAAGAGTGTGTCTGGGTATTAAATACTCACGTCCAAGAGATTGCCGAAAATGGGGTGGATGTTGCACATTTTAGTGTTGTACACGGGGCAAATAAAATCGGTGAAATTGAATCGATTGAATATGATGGTGCGATAGCAACTTGGAAGTCAACGAGTCAGCTCTCTACTCAAGCAGGGGAAGTCGACTCGATAACTAGAGTACGGTTATTTGGGCTAGGTTTGCAGCAAGTTTACGCTCTATCTACGAATAAATTTCCATCAGCGAGGACGTTTTTGCATTCAACTCCAATAGATGAAAATTCGATCTGTATTCGTCTTGCTGTGTCGGTTCAGAAAACCGGAAAAGATAATCGTGATTTGCAGATGCTTAATTTTTTGATCCCAAAGTTAGCTGCGGAATTAGCGAAAGACTTTGATATTTGGGAGCGTAAGAAATACCTAGTAAGTCCACCAATAAGCAGAGTTGATGGCCCGATTCGGCAATTTAGAAAATGGGCAACGCAATTCTATCTTGAATTAGCAACTTCTGATCGATAGTTATTTTTGAGGGAGATAGTAGCATTTTGTTTGCGCAATTTGATTAACTACCTCTCCCGATCACAGAGGCGTAATCTTTTAAATAGGGGAGCTTGGTATGTACCTTTCCACAGAGGTTGAAAAAGTAGCGAGGAAATTTAGTGCGCCACCGTTTAAATTTGATGGGTGTTTTACTCATAGCTATGAAGGAGAAGAGTATTTCAAGTTTATTTTAATAAATGCATTCTCTATAGCTTTACCAAGCGGTGAAAAATTTTTTATTGATAGTTTAAAACGAAACCTGTCTGCTATTAAAGATTCAAAGACTAAAAATGCAGTTCGTATATTTATGATGCAAGAAGCAGTGCATAGCAAATATCATATTATTTATAATAAAACGTGCTGTAAAGAAAATGGTTATTCACTACAGCGCTTAGAAGCTCCTTTTCTATTTAATAGTGCTTATGTTGCAAATAATAATACTGCTCAATACTGCTTAGCGCTAACTGTATGTCTAGAACATCTAACTGCGGTAGCCAGTGAAGCTTTACTAACTCATGATTGGTTGGCAATCTGTGCTCCGCAAGTGAAGGAATTTTGGAAATGGCATGCACTAGAGGAAATAGATCATCGCTCAGTTGCTTACGACCTTTATCTGTCTACGTATAATAATAAAGCTTTTCTAGAGCAAGTGATGGGTGAAGTATATTTGAAGTTTGCCCGCTTCCTTGAGATAACCATGTGTAATATGGCAAGTAGTGATGGCAAAGATACTAAAGCACTAAAGTGTTGGCTCCGAGAGTCAGATTTTATGGTAGGTAAAAAGGGGGTGATACCATATTTTATGAAACTAATTGAACGTTTCTATGAAGTGGACTTTCATCCTGACAGCCATTTTAACCTCATGGTCTTAGAATCTCTGTAGTGAATTGGCCTCGTCATCATTGGCGAGGCATTCTAATTAACTAAAAAGCTTATAAGCCATTCCAAGCACAGCAATCACTGTTGCCAAGATAAGAACGTATGACATTTTCTTCGCTGAATCTAGTTCTTCCCCATACCCCATATCGTTAATCATGTGTTTTATACCTGCAAAAGCATGATAAATAAAGGCGGTAAAAATCCCTAAACAGACTAATTTAACAAACCAATGCTGAAGTGCTGATACAACAGTGTTGAAGCCACTCTCTGAGTCTAGGCTTAGATATAGGGCATACAGAACAATAGGGAAAGAAAGAAAAAAGAGTACACCGGTAACCCTGTGTGCAAAGGATACATATGCCGTGATTGGAACCTTAACTTTATGAAGGCTCATAAAAACTGGTCGTTTCTTAGTTTGTTTCATACTAACTTCCATTAATTATAGAGATTTTATTAAATTATTTTACGTAAAATACAAATATGATACAAGTTATAAATACTTTAGAACTGACTAGTTTAGTGCTGGGGGATCAGGTCATTATAAACCTTCTTGTGTTAGAATAGTTGTTGCCTCTAACTTTTAATAGTGTAATTGCCTATCATAGACTTTTATTGTCAAAAAACTTTAACAAAGGCCACACTGTTAGCTGCATTCCTCCTGGGCCCATAATTATAGTGAATGATGGCAGGCGCTTGTTTTTTCTTTATTTGATAACTAACCTTCAGCATGTTTTCGCAGTTCTTCTAGCATGCTCGAATTTCCAATCATTTCATCAAGTACAGAGTGAACATTATCATTAGTAGAGTGTTGGTAAAGTGATAAAATATGTTGGGCAATTTGTTGGCTATTGCCATCTTCAGAGTTTTGTGATTGATAGTATAGCGATATCAAGCCTTGCCCCGCTAAACGGCGAATATAATCGTTAGGCTCATGCTGCAGTAGTGAAGTAAAGCGCTCAGTCAGGCGTTGATCGAGCACGGGTGCTTGAGTAATGACTTCAATGGCTTGAATTTTGAATTTCTCATCATCACTATTCGCGGCCAGCTCCAAAATATTATCGACTACCGCAAAGTCATACTCAGGTATTTTTGATTTATTCAAAATATACATATTCATTTGTAGTTGAGTTAAGGCTGCTAGCCTATCGATATCTGTGGCATTTGGGTTGAGTATTTGCTCTCGTAATTGCGTGGTTATTTTTTTCGCATAATCAGAGTCTGACTTGATGCGTAGTTCATAGTCTTGCGGTAAGTCGGCATAAAAACCGTAAAGTGGGTTGCTTTCACGCATTTCATCAATTTCTTGCTGCTCTTTTTCCGTCAGTATAGCAAGCACTAATTCCTTAAAATCATCGTTATTATATTCTTGATCTATAGAAGTATTTTTTATTTTTAGGGCGGCAACTTGTCGCTGTAAAGATATTATCTTGTTATGCAATTGGGTAACTGAAAGTTCGTTATTGTTATTATTCAGTGGCATATTCGTAACAATGAGCGATGACTGTTCAGCGCTGCTTTTGTCGCTAGGTGAGCTTACTGGTTTGAAAAATGTGCCGTAACACGAGATTGCAAGTGCAACTGAGGCAAGGGTTATTGCGACTGATCCTTTACTAATAGGCATGTGGTTGTAAGCTCCATATCTGAAAAGGCTTAATTTACCGCTTTTGGGGCTTTAAGTCTGTTAAAAGATGTAGAAAGCTAAGCGCACTTCAGCGTAGTAAAAATTTATTCGCTAAATAAATATGATAGGTAGCGAAGATTATTGCAACGATGAAAGTGCGCTTCATTCTTATGCTTAGTTTTTTGCATACTGTTCGGCTTGTTGCCATACGCGCAGCACATTGCCACTGAGGATTTTTTTGATATCTTTGTCACTGTAACCACGATCCATTAATCCTTGCACTAGATTCGGGTAGCTAGATACATCTTTTAAGCCTACTGGCAGTGAATCACCAACACCATCGTAATCAGAGCCGATGCCAACATAATCGACACCAATTAGCTCAACAACATGATCGATATGCTCAAGTACTTGCTCAAGACTCGCAAATGGATATGGGTTTTTAGCACGATACGCGGCATCAAAATCTTGACTTAATTTAGTGCCTTCTTTTTTGGCCGACTCTTTTTTACTCTTTAACTGCTTGCCCCAATCACCTGCTTTAGCGGTTACAAAGCTTGAACCAAAGTTTATTTGAATAACCCCGCCGTTCTTTTTCAGCGCTAGTAGCATATCGTCATCCATATTACGCTCAAAACCAGGCGTATATTTGCGCAGTGATGAGTGTGAGGCAATAACCGGTGTTTTAGATAGCTCCATTACTTGATAAAACGCATCATCTGAAATATGTGAAACATCAATCAGCATGCCGATACTGTTCATCTCAGTAACCAGTTTTTTACCAAATGGGCTTAGACCTTTCCATTTACGGCGAATATCATAAGATGAATCTGAAATATGGTTGCTTTGTGAATGAGCAAGGGTGATATAGCGTACACCACGATCAAAAAAGTGCTGTAGGTTTGCCATGTCACCTTCAATTGGTGAGCCGTTTTCCATCCCCATTGCAATCGACATTTTGCCTTGTTTAAACTGCTTTTTAATATCGTTCGTTGAATCGGCAATAGCAAATTTGTCAGGGGCGCGCTGGGCAATCTCTTCCATACTATCAATGAGTTGATTTGCTAGCTGAAAGCTTTTACCTTTCCCTTCAAACTCCAAATGCGCAGGAATATAAATCGACATAAATGGCGCATTCAAGCCACCTTTAACTGCGCGTGGGTAGTCAAAATCACCGTCATCAGTGGCTTTAGTAACATCAGCCCATTTAGCATGAATACGGTACGGCACATCGATATGAGTATCGATTAAAATAGTGTCTTTGGTGAGTTTAATTGCTTTAGCTGATGCGCTAATGTCTGCACCTTGCACTTGGCTTGATAAAGCAAGTGCAACGGCAATAACTACTGAGCTTAGTTTTATCATTTTTAATGGCTCTTTGAGTAAAAAAGCCATTGTCTATTTTTACAACTAGGGTTACAAGTTTACTCGTTAAATGGTGTGTCACTTTGCAGTGCTTTAAATTCACCTTTAGAAATAATAGTTACAGATTCATGCAGTTCTGAAAAAAACACCATGGCCTCGCCATTGTGTAGTTGTTGTTTTACCTGCGCCACTTTACTTTCAATACTGAATTCTTGCTCACCGTAATCGGTGCCTTCACGTAGCACATAACTTTCAATTAAATTGTATAAAGTGTCTTTATCTAGTTGCTCATGGGGAATGATCATAACTGCTCTTTTTTGACGATTTGGGTGAAGAAATCTGGCACTACATACTCTAACCAATAAATCGGTTTAAATGGATTTTTTCCACTTATAAAGCCAACATGGCCGCCTTTTTCGGAGATTTGCAGCGTAACATGCTCACTAACATCTTGCCTACTGGGTACAGCTTTAATTGACAGCATTGGGTCGTCTTTCGCATGAACAATTAATGTGGGTGTTGTAATGTGTTTTAAATAAGGCTTAGCGCTGGCTTGTTGATAGTAATCTTCAGCACCAATAAAACCATGTAAAGGAGCTGTGAGTTTATCGTCAAACTGCCATAAATCATCAATTTCCATTAGCTGAACTGGCGTTAAATCAATCTGTTTTGTGATTTGCGGTAATTTACGCTGCATCGATTTTTTCATCCGATCGAGTAAATATTTTTGATAAATCTTAGCCAAACTTTTACGAATAACTTGGCATGATGGCGACAAATCATAAGGGGCCGAAACAACCGCCGCGCCATCAAGTAAACATTGTTCGCCTTGTTCACCTAAGTATTTGGCCAGTACGTTACCGCCGAGTGAAAACCCAACTGCAACCATCAAGCGACCTGGAAACTGCTGCTTAAGTTGTTTTATAAAAAAATCGAGATCGCCAGTTTCGCCACTGTGATATGCACGGGGTAGGCGGTTAACTTCAGTAGAACAGTTACGAAAATGCATTAAAACAACACTAAAACCCTGTTTTTTTAGGGCTTTCATCATGCCTTTGGCGTAAAAGCTATTGATATTACCTTCCAGGCCATGCAATACAATTGCCAGCGGCGCGTTATCGTTTTTGGGTTGTGACCAAGCGAGCTCTAAAAAATCGCCGTCGGGAGTATCAAGCTGCTCTAACTGGTAGCGAGTATTATGAAAAGGCCGAAAAAACCGTGGCATAATGGTTTGCACATGGCGATTAGTCATCCACCAAGCTGGCTTGAAATCTGTAGACATAAGTTAAAACATGTTTAGCTAATAGAATCGCTAGTGTAACAAACTTTTAATAATAAAAAGCCCCTAATCAAATAACTTGATAGGGGCTTTGTGCGTCGTGCTTAATTTTAATTGGGTGTTTTGTCGTCATGTACTTTCTTAATAAAAAAGTACACAAAGAAAAGGCATAATCCGATCACGATTCCCAGAAAACCAAATGATAAAAATAGTACTGGGTCACTAAAAAAGTCTCTGAAGAATACGTCCATAAATGCCTCCTAATGTTGATGGATTAATGATAGAGACAGTTTGACTAGGTTGTTATGATCCAGATCAAGCTATTTTCCTAAGTTGATTAGCAGTGATACAGAAGTTGATTTGGATCAAATCAGTTAGCGAGTTTGCAAGGAGAAAGGTTAAAGTGGCAAAGCTCTAGGGAGTTTGTGGGCCATTATTAATGAAAAAACTGGAAAGCTAACAGTCTTTGCATTTTTATTTTAAACTGTATTGGTTATAAAAACTGTAATACAGGGGGAGATCTTGAGGGTTACACGGATAGTTAAATACACTTTAGTGATGGCATTTTTTTATGTAAGTTTAGGTTTCTTAACATCACAAGTTATCAATATGATTGCGAGACTAACCTTTGAAGACTTTTTCGTAATCCAGTTAATCCCCTCAGCTTTCTTATCCATATTCATGTATGGGGTTATGGCTTACAGAAGTTCAAGCCATAATTGGCAATATGCATGTGCAGTTTATGTGTTGGGGTTTTTATTTAGCACTGCGATCACTTCGTTTATTTTGCAAGAGTTGTTTATCCCGCCAACTTTAGCTTTTGAGCTACCTATTTTACTTTTAAGTACAGTTATAGGAACATTAATAGGTATCAGGTTGAGAACCAAAAATAACAACAAGCCTACAGCCGCGGAATTCAAGCGCTAAAGCACGACCTACACAAGCGCTAGTATATTTTACTGGCTTTTCTTTAAAGCGTAGCGCCTCGAAACCCTCATTGTGGATAAATCACTTTAAAATTTTGTACAAAAAAAGACAGTGAGACAGATAAAAATATATTCGCAGCTAAAGCTGGCTCCTACAGGTATGAATATCCGTGGGCAATGGTTTTAGCCATGATTGCCCTAACTATATCCCAAACACAAGTTCGCACCGAGCTGCTTACAGCTTAAGCAAATACAACCTAATATTATTCGGCTCCGGATGCGTAGCTAATCTAAATTTATTAACCGCATCTATCAACATCTCTTGCTGCTGCTTTTCTAGTTTTAACTCGGCGCTGAGTAGTTCTTTACGAATTGCGGCGTAATCTGCAATCTCGGTGTGGTTGGCTTTTAGGTAGGCGCGTGTGGCACGCAAGGGCGTTAATACCTGCTGATCAAACTCACTAATACATTGCGCAAGTTTGTTTAACTGAGTTTGACTAATTTCTAGATTGATAGAATCTAAATAGTACAGCAACAAGCACAGGTTAACGTTTTTACCTTGCTGGTTTTGGTAATCTAATAGGCGTGCTTGCATGTCTCCTTCACTGTAAAGGCGACATGCAAATTGCCAAAAGTCATCGCTGTTAAGCAAGTTCATTGACAAACGCCTGCTCTTTTTCTTCCATCTCTTCAAGGGCCATTAATAGTTCTTCTTCGATGTCATTTACTTTCGGTGTCAATGTCGCTTGCTTTGCAATAAGTTCTTTTAATTTCGCTTTGTTGTCATCGTTATAAAGCTCGTTATCGCCTAGAGCAGCATGTAGTTTAAAAATTAGGCGGCTAAGTTCATACTAATACGTAAACTCTAAGTACGCGACCAACAGCGTGAAAAAATACTGATAAAGCTACGAGCTACCAAAGAAGCACTAAATTTTTTAACAAAATATTTGTTCGGTCCTTTTTGTGTTCCACGAAGCAGTGGTTCTAGGTTAAATAATCACTGTTCTTGCTTGGATTGTAACATGTACCCATTTTAATTTAACTCCTGTTGACTTTGTTAACATTTGGTTCTAAAGTGGGTTCAAAATTTGAATGGCTTGCTTGATAAGTTGGAAGCATAAAAGCAGGTGTGATTTATAAAAGGAATTTATAATGATGCGAAGGATTACGTATAAATATGTTGGGTTGTATGTCGCCTTTTTACTGGCAACCACTGTTAACGCTAACTCAGCATTGGCTTCTAATGAAAATTGCTCTGCAAAATTTCAAGTAAGACATTTTCAGCCACAGATCTGTTACTCTGAATACAATCAGAATAGCTGTAATGATATATGTGCAGCAGCAACTCCAGCTAGTCAACCAGCTTGTTTTAAAGAGATAACTTTGCCTTGTGATATAGTTGCTGATATTCGTTCGACAGCAAAGGGTTATCAGCAAGAAGGCGAGCAAGCGTGGTTTCACGTGAGTGATATACTCTCCTATGCACCACTTTATACCGAGCTATATGTATTCCAAGCATCTCTTCATCACGAACTCTACCAAGATTATATAAACACACCAACAGCATATAGTTTTACGCCAGCAAGTGACGAACTCCGCAGGCAAAACTTTAGGTTAAATTTGTTAGATAGCCTCGAAAGAGCGGCAACGGCATTAAGGTATGCTGCGGTTTATCGACGTTATTCATTTGGTATTGAAGTGGAAACTAGGTTAAATGAGACCTTTGTGAAGATGATGTCTGATATCGATGAGTTTCCATACTTTTCAGCGGCTGATAAACAGCATTTGAAAAATGAACTTAACCAGAGCCTGTCAAGACAAGTTAGTCTATGGGATAGATTAAAAAAATATAGTTTAGCAACGATAGCTAAAAATCGAGTGAAACATTTAAATCGACGTCTGAATACCTACGCATCACTTGTTCAGAACTTACCAACAGATCTTCAAAATAGCATGCTTGAAAAATCGAGCATACTTGATAAGTATATAAATATAGCATTATCTAGCTGCGAGCAAGGCATTTGCTTTAACGAAGTTATAGCTCCACAGGGCACGCCATTTTATCCTAACTTCGATAATCGCTTATCTTATTTTGAACAATCATTGATAGCGTTAGCCAATGAAGCGTCAGCATTGGGTTATGTATATGATGGAAACTACCAGCTAATTCCGCCACAGCAACTTAGGTTTCCAGATTTAGCTGGTTTTGTCAGCGATAAATTATCTGATTATCAAAACGAACGCACAAATGTAAATCTCGATCGCCTTGGTACAGCCATCAATATTGCTTATTTAGCTAAAAACGCAACTGGACAGCAAACACTAGCTAAACTATCTCAGCTAGCCAATATTATTAATAATCAAGGGCTTGTGACATTAGAGACTTTGGCAGGTCAACCTATTCTGTTATGTGAGGAATTTAACGAAATTAGCCCAGAGATGGCTCGAATAGTAAGCGAGAGTTTTGAGCTAGGAAAGGAAGCCAACAGAATAATCGCTATCATGCATAACAGTGACGATTACCAAGAATTGCTATTTCAATTAACAAATATAATCTCAAGAATGCAAGCACTAGCAAGCCAAAGTAACAGAATTAAAAATGTCGAACAATTTAAAGAAGATCGTATTGTGACCATCAATTGGCAACTGTTTGATTTGGCTGAAATGAGCAATGATGAGTTGTTAATAGAGGTAGAGTATTTTGATTATAACGGGATGTTTTGGATCCCAAGAATGTCGGATGGTTTGCTAGAGCTATTTCCTTCAATCGAGAGCCTAAGTACATCAACAAATTCACTATTGCCTACAGCTGTTGGTATTAATTCCCCATTGAATAACCTGCAGCTAAAAATCAGGCAGTCTGCATTTCATGGATGCTCTGAAAATAATAAGCAAATTAACATGGTCGTTAAAATTACTGATGAAAATGCGATAGTAAGCCGTCAGGTCCTTACTGCAACCCTCGAGCAACTATAAGTTTTAGTAAAAGGACATACATAATGAAAACTTTATTAATGATCATGTTATTGATCACAGTTGGAACGGCTAATGCTTTGCCGCTAGATGTTTTTGATGCCGAACAGCAATGTCAATTGCGCACTACGTCACAAGGTGCGCGTTATGTTCCCCCTTGTCAATTTTTAGGCACTACCGTATATGCAGAGAAAAATAATAATTATTTACAGGGGGATCTTATTGAGGGGGGGCTGTTTAAAACTATACTTAACTACACATTTACATGTGAATCATTACGGCCGCTCTCGATTCGCTTTAGCTTATCAAATGCAGATGGCTCGTCGGTATCAAATCGCATAGCAGGCTCTCGTATATATGAACCAAGTTCGGTCGAGCTAACACATGGGAACAACGATTCAGTTTTATACCTTGAGGAATTGTCAGGAGCAACTGGCTTTCAGGCAATGAAGCCTGGCTGTAAGTTAACAGTAGATCAACTGGTTACCTATCCAGAACCGAGGTATTTCAATCAAATAGCCCAGCAACTAGTATCTTTTAATACGCATTTAGAGTTGTTATTTAGCCAGGCCATACCCTCTACAGGCCACACAAATTTGCTATACGCTATCAATAACACTATTGCAACCTTGGAATACATGCAATTTGATATTGAAGACGACATATTAGCTGAAGAACTACGGTATGTACTTGATGATTTAAGCAGCACTAAAACGTATTTAGAAAGCAATTGTGGCTCAGGTAGTTACTCACATTTATGTACGGCTCAACTTGCTAACTTACGAAGCTCTCTAACAAGTGCTCTTACTATAAATGAAGATAATATTGCTCAACTGTACAACTTTTTAAATGCGCAGACTACGTGGTTAGCGAGTAAATATATTGGCAGAGATCAAACGATTCTTCAAAACGCAGTAAAGAAATTAAAAACGAGACTATAAGTGTTTTTTAAAACTAATCCCAATCGCAAAAAAATTTATCAACACTACAAAGGAAACTTTACGATGAATGGAAAACTCATTGCAACATCTGTTGCTCTCGGGTTGGTACACAGTGCCACGGCATATGCACTACCTGATAACACATCAGGCAATCCACTTAGTAAGCTAGGAATTACTACGCCTGCTGGGGTTGGTGATGTAGTAAAAGACCATAAAAACCCTAGAACGCTGTATGTTGGTCCTGCTAACGATAAGGAAATTATCGGCACCTATTTTGATATGGGTGGGGGTCCAAGCTGCTCTTCATATGTTGCACTGAAACAGCAAGCGAACTATATACCTGAGACACCTGAGTTACGCCAGCAAGCGATTGACAATGGAGACTTTGTCAGTAATCTCTTTCAATTAACTTATGCACTATCAGCTAAAAATACGGCTGTAGTTAATGATATTAGTGAGTTCTCACATAGAATTAGAGAACTTGCACGAGAAAATGGAGGTATTATCGAACGTTATGAAATAGTAGAACCCCAGTGGGATGATATTAACTTGCAATTAGAAAGATCTGAAAGGGAACTAAATCTTCTTAGAAACGAACAACAAAGCGCAAGTTTGGATTGTGTTAACCGATTCATGACGGACCAACCAAAATTAGTTCAGTGTATAGGAGAAGTTGCCGATAAATATACACAATTGCTTACAGAAGCAACGCAAAATGTTCGAGAACAACAGAATCGTCAAGACGAAATTCGTGATGAGTATTTAGAATTAAGAGGTCTTAATAGTGCATATGAGAGGAAAAAAGATGATATAAATGATGAAATAGATTTTATACGAAAATTGTATGACTTCCAAACGATGATCGTAGAGGATGCATATGAACTTGAAAGAAAAACAGTTGCTGAATCTGGAAACCTTATTGCTGGGATAGCATCGGCTGGGTATAACTTGTGGGGCAATGAAGCTTCAATTCTTTCAAACACCTTAAGAGGTAGGGGTTATGAGGTTCAGCAGCTTAATGTATTTGATATTCGTCTGAATTCCGGGGTTACCCGCGACAATGCCAATACTCTTTTAGATAATAATCAACCAATCTATCGTAAAAATGTATGGACCTACCCATCAAATACTATTATTAACTTCGGCCAAATTGGTGATAAAGCAATGCCGTTTGAACGTGAAACTCTTGGAGAACAAATTCATTTTGATACGACCACTTGGGACTCGTTAGGTTCAGGTGGGATTGATTTTCACGTCACTAAAGATGCTCGCTGTGGTGATTATGAGCGGAATGTAGAACACAACTATACTGCTATAAATGATGGTGAAACAGCTTCTTGGAAAGTGATTCGTGACGAGTATAAACCAGTTCTTAATAGTCCAGTGTTTTCAACAGACATAGCACTTTCATATAGCTACTATGCTTACCCTGGCAAGATGGAGGGTGAATGTTCAATTAATGTTGATCGTGCAAACTCTTATTTTAGAAGTGCGGGTAGCTCTAAGAGTTGGAGTTGGTTTAGAACTAAAACGACAAGCTGGGATGATATCGTTAAAACAGCAAGAGAAAATCTAGGAATGGAGTGTAATTTAAGTGTAGTTCCGCAATCTAATGACCCTGAAGAAGCAGCAAGAATCGCAGAGAAGTTTGAATCAGAAATGTACAGCGATATGTGGCAAATGTTTTTAGCCGTTTATGCTGAGTCGTATGACTTGATTGTTAAGGATCCAAATGTAATAGATCCTGGTAAAAGTGAAGTTGGCGGCCAGATTGGTGACGGTTTAATGAAAGTTTGCCCAGCCAACATGTACTGTCAATTTGCTAATGTGGTTTTACGTGCATTAGATGCGATTGGTGGCTCTAAAGCGAAAGGAACAACATCGTATAGTGCTCGTGAGTACGGAAAAATCTGGAAAAGATACAACAAAGATTCATTTAGTGTATATCAAGGTAGCGCAAGGATTAAAGCTAAAGTTTGCGTTGATTCACGTCGCTGTAATTAATAACTGATTATTGAGGGGGGCTCCCCCCCTCATATTCATACTTCAATTAGGAATTTTTATGAAAGCAAAAATAGTAGTTGCAGTGTTCGGTACTGTTGTTATTAGTTATTTGGGCTGGAGCTTATTTGGTTCAACAGATGAAGTACAGCCCCAAGCTGAAACGTCAAAAGTAGTCGTATCGACGAAAGAAAATAAAGAGCCAAAGCACTCGCAGCAAGAGGTTGCCACTGTGAAAAAAAGTGTTGATGAGATTATTGAAGAAGCAAATTTGTATAGTGAACCGTCAGCTATCATCGAAAAAGTCAGTCAGTTTGATTCTATCAAAAAAAATGAGTATTACGAATTCATTATTAGCAATTTCCCTGAACTGAAAGGGCAAGTCAACGAATATCGAGAAGCAACGCGTATACATAAAGAGCGTTTAGATACTTTGACGAATAGAGTTAAAGAACGAAACAAAGATGCTATTGCATCGGGTTCTGCTTCGCAAAGTTTAGATGACGATATTTTATACGAACAAAAACAATTAGTTGAAAATGCGCGATTACTGGGTAAACAAGCTATGGTGCTAAACGAAGCAATCAGGCAAGTTGCATTCAACTAATTAATAGCTAAAAGGAATACCAACATGATATGGAAAAATAGCTTCCCCGTTTCACTGTGCATACTTATCTCTGCTTGCGGAGGTTCAGGCAGTAATGAGACACCAGCAGACATAAATAAAACGGCTAAAAATCAAGCGCCTATTGCGGTGATTACCTCAAGTGACATCAATATAACTAAAAATAAGCTGGTACACTTCAACGCCTCAAAAAGTTACGATCCTGATGGCGGTACTCTGAGTTATGAGTGGGTTTTGAGCAAAGGTGTTGAGCAAACACCTGTTGAAATAGAGCAGCACAATAAAGAAGAGATAGCTGTTAAACTGACTAATTTAGGTAAGTATGTACTCACTCTAACAGTTAGTGATGGTAAATTAGATAGCAAACCATCTCAATTAGAAATTGATCTAAATAGTGAAGCGACATTAGTTGCAGCAGCGGGGCAAGACATTACTGTAAAAAAAGGGCAGGTTATTTCACTTGATGGCAGTGAAAGCCGCTCTTCAGATACAGTCATTACAAGTTTTCATTGGCGCATCATCGAAAAACCAGAAAATAGCCAAGCAAAAATATTTAAATATAAAAACGTAAAAACTACCTTTGTGGCTGATCAGGTTGGGCAATATAGTGTCGAGCTAAGTGTGCAAAATGATCAAGGTGATATTGCCACCGATACATTAACGGTTACGAGTGAGCCCTTAGGCGTTAACTCTGCGCCTGTTGTTGTAATTAAAGATGTAAAAAATCAGGTTAAACCGAATGAAGTTATCCTTCTTGATGCCAGTGAAAGTTATGATCCTGACAGGTTGGATAGATTATCATTCGCGTGGGAAGTGGTATCGCAGCCAGAGGGTGCTAATGCAAGTTTAAGTACACTCTTTGACGCGCAAACAAGTTTTTCAGCTGAGGTACTTGGCGATTATGAAGTGGCTATTACCGTTACTGATGCACAAGGTGCCTTTGTAAAAGCTTTATATAAATTGTTAGTTACTACTGGCAACTTACCCCCAGTTGCTGAACTTGGTGAAGATGTTAGTGCCCCCATCAAACCGCTAGAGCTGATTTGTAAATCCTGTTTTGACCCCGAAGGTGAGCCACTGACATATCAATGGCAATTAGTTAGCCGTCCAGAAACAAGTATGACTGAATTGCAAGCATCGACCGATGCCGTTGCGATGTTATATCCCGATGTTGCTGGGGAATATGCTGTTACTGTTAGTGTATCTGATGGTCAAACAGCGGTGACATCTAATACACAAACCTATTATATTGATGGTAACCAAAAGCCTGTAGCGCAGCTTGTAGCACCAGATGTTGTGTATAGTGGTAACAATGTTGAACTTGATGCGAGCCAAAGCTCAGATCCTAATAATGATACCTTAACGTATCAGTGGCAAGTTATAGAGGCACCTGAAGATATTCAGTTCAATACCACAGGCGATGGTAAAGCATTTTTCACACCAACACAGCTTGGCGACTATATTGTTTCGCTGCGAGTGTATGATGGTCAGTATTATTCTGATCCGCTTACCCATACTGTGCAAGTAAAGTCTAATTTACCACCTGTTATTGTGTTACAAAACGATTCATCTAGAGAGGCTGAAGTAGGTCAGCAAGTAATGTTTGATGCATCGGGCAGTTACGACCCAGACGGTGAGCCACTCACTTATCAATGGTCTTTGGATAAGCCTGAAAATTCGTCAGCGCAATTAGTAACTAACACGTTAGCCACCACAAGTTTGATTGCAGATGTAGCAGGCATATATTCAGTTAACTTACGTGTTAGTGATGAGGCAGATAACATTGTTACTAAGTCAGTACGTTTCGATGTATCTGACCTCATCATTATGCTATCAGGCTCTGTGAAAGGGAAAATTATTGACCCTTATTTTGCTCCCTTTCCAAACGCAAAGTTAAAAATTAACGGGCAGGAGTATGTAAGTGATTCACAAGGCGTGTTTGATGCCCAGGTAGAAATTGAAGAGGGCGCAGCTTTGGTGATAGAGACCGACGATGAACGTTTAGCGACTTCGGTTTATACTGCGCCTAGCGTGACTCAAGATGGGTTTATCATTAATTTTGGTGATGAATTTATTCCATATATGCAGCCTGTGGATTGGTTGGTTCTTAAATGTCCTCGTTATAGTGGCCCAGAGACGGTTGAAGTTGGGTTCCGCTTGATCTCAACATTTCGTGATATGAATTTATTTAAAACGGAGTCTGAGCAAAAAATCAGTTTCACTTTTGCTGATTCAGGAAGAGCAACAAAGTTAGCTAGCCTGCCAGCTATAGCTACTTATGAAATTTTTGTGAATGACGATTTGAAAATAGTCAGCCCAAGTAGTCAATCAATGAGCATCCTTTATTCAGATGATAAACCAGTTTTACGCGATTTACGCATTTGTAACAAATAACTTAGAAAAGGAAATTGAAAATGAAAAGCTTAGCAATTGCGCTGATGTTTTTACTACCCTTTAGTACGCTAGCTGTAGAGCCAATTTATGTGGGGGGGGAACAACATAGTTACTCAATCAGTGATTTTACCCCAGTCTATACAAATGGCCAGATTGTTGGTTATGACGTCGAAATTCCGGTTGAAGTGGACACCTATGATGATTTCATTCAAGACTATCCTGAGCTTATTTTTGATATCAGTGGTGGGGCTATTGGTACAACGGATGGTTCACCGATGCTGATGGAAATGTCGTTAGTATGTTCTGGCATCGATATCGGTTACGACGCCGACGTGATTATTAATCGCAGAGGCCGCTTATTACCAGCTCGTTTTTCGATATATAACCGCAAGAAAACGAATGGTGAATGTAAAGAGTTAAAGCTTAGAGTCAATAAAACAGGTTCATCAGCGACTAATCCATCAGCAATCATTGATGTGCTGAACGTAGACCTGATTGTCTTTTTAAACCTTGAATTTTAATATATTAACTAAAGAAGGAATTGTTATGAAAACTAAACTTATAATACTAATTTTTTCGGTACTAACCACACTCTCATTTCGTGCCGCCGCAAGCACAGACGAACAAGGCGTGGACGCGCTTTCTCAACAGACTTCGAGGGAAGAGCAAATATCTAGATATCCTTGCTGTGATCCATACAGCAAAAGACGTTGTGAGATAGAACCTTTTGAGTCACTTACCCAGAACTCAGTTTCAAATCAGCAAATGATTGAAGCAGCTAAAGCAGTTACGATGGCTTCGCCAATTTATATCGGTGGAGCACGCTATACGCTTAATAAGTCTAACTTTACTCCTTTCTATAACACGCGTGTTATAGAAAACCCTTGTCCTTGGGAACAACCTACGATTATAAGTGTATTAGCTGGTTATGAAGCAACATTTGCTGTTGATGGTGACTTTGGCCAAGACCTGTACTTTGACATCAGTGGGCGTTCAAATAAATCAATGCGCCTTGCGTTATCATGTGGCTCACTCAATGCAAGTGATTCAGGTACTAAATGGGTGATTTCAAAAAATCAGAATACGGGGGGTAGCTGTAAGGCAATGAAGGTCAAGTATTCGTTCTCAAACTCAAATTCAACAGCACCTTCTTATATTGACCTGAATGTCACTATTTCTGAAACACTGTATTAAACTATTTTTCTCATAAGGGATTCGCAGTGAAACAAATTAGTATATTGAGCAGTGTATTAATCGCTCTGACAGTGGACGTTACTTCAGCCGTTGAAGCCAAGATCGGTGGTGATGACGGAATTTGGCCACCACCAGAACCGTGCGCGTACAGCATGGAGCCAGAAATCAAGAGCCTAGGCGCTGATATCAAAGTGTTTAATAAACAGGCAGTAGCACCTATCTATATTGGTGGAAAGCGCTATTCGCTCAGTAAAAACGACTTTACTCCTATAGTTGAAAAAGTGACATACACCTGCCCTGGTCTAGAGCCTTTAGTAGTTACAAAATATACGGGCTATGCGCTCTCTTTACCTGTTTATAATGATTTTGGTCAAAAAATACACTTCGACGTGTCAGGTCGTACATCTAAGTATATGACATTGGACGTATCGTGTGGCTCTTTTAGAGCTTCTGACTCAGGTAATAAGTTTTATATTTCTCGTTCAGCTATTACCGATGGTAGCTGTACTCAGTTGAATTTAAAGCTTAAATTTAATGTAACCCCGAACCAACCAAGTTATTTAGATTTATCTGTTACTATCTCAGAGGCTTTGGATTAACTGAAATAGCGATTAACTTAGGAGCTACTTTGTGTACTTCACTAGGTTTTTAAATAAGGACGTATAAAATGAAAAAACTATTATTGTTGGGGGTTATATTTACCTCTCCTTTTAGTGTATATGCATTGGAAGATAGTAAAACACTAACTGTAAATCAAGAAACTCTGATATTAAGTACAGATGATTTTACACCAGTTAAGACACTATGGGCTGGCCGAAGTGTTGTTACTGGATACCAAGTGCTATTAAATGTAGTCGATGCAGAGCAAACTATGTTTTTTGATGTCAGTGGAGAGATTTCAGCACGCTGGTTTGCATCGAATTTTGGCTTAGTTACAAAAGCTAGCTGTAATGGTATCCCTATTGGTATGAGCAAGGCTTATGGTAAACGTATTAATGCAAGTTCAACACCAGCAAAGCCAATGATCACTGAGCTTAGAAAAGGTTTGGCTGGCTGCTCTCAGATAAAGGTTGAGTTATTCAAAGAGGGATCGCTTAGTCAACAATTTTATACTCGTATTCAAAATATTTCCTTTGCCATCTCCGTCAAAGGAATTAATTCACAGCAAGGAGCACAATGAAATGTTAAAAGCGATTGCAATGAGCAGCAGTATTCTTGTATTTAGCGCTATTAGCAGCGCTGCAGAGGTTAATACGGCATTTAGCAAAGCAGACATGTTACAGCAAGAAAAAAATTACGAGTTAATGATCGACACATCGAGTGTAGCGAGCGCCTCAGTAATAGAATTGCAATTGGCAGTATCAGGATTTGGTGACTTGAGAACTGCTGACGATTCTGTCTGTACACAGTGGCTGGGGGCTGACTGTAGTGGATCTTATGAAAATATTTTTTCTAGTGAGCTTTTATATGAAGTTAGTATATCGATTAATTGTGATGAAGATCTTCTCTATAAAGAGCGAAAAAATTACAGCGAATTTATTAATGAACAGCTAATTGCAGCAGATAGTTCGCTATTATTCGATATTTCTCTAGTTAAATTATCTTCAGTTGAATGTCAATCAGTAAGACTAAACATAGCGACGTTAGGCTCTGGTGAAACTGATATGATCAGAGGTTCTTTTCGATTAGGAAATAGTACATCAGGAACAAGTTCATTAAGTTATGAGGTAATTCAATGAAAAGGCTATTGACGATAATTAGCTTAATAATTACTTTCCATGTTAGTGCTAAGAGTGTGGATGTTGGCGGTGCTGTATATGAACTTAAATTTAGTGATTTTGAAGCGATTACAAAACCTTATTCTGGGACTGAAGCGATAGTAGCCTACCAAGCTAAGTTGGATGTGGATGGCGATCCTAGCCAAGATCTGAACTATCGGGTTGGTGGAAAAGTGTATACTCGTTGGTTTGCAGGAAACATGGCAGCTTCGCTTTCTGTTACCTGCAGCTCACTATACACAGATAAAGTCATTTTTATTGGTGAAGATATGGATTTTGGTGTTAGGTATAATGGTGTTTCATATTTAGCAAAGCCTAAAATTTCTAAGATGATTAATACAGGTGGTAATTGTCAAAAATTAACCGTTAGAATCGATAAAGAGGGACACCTGAGCCGGCAGTTTTATACACGAGTTACTGACCTACAATTTAGCGTTCAGATTCTCGAAAATGTATATCATTAATAATGAAAAATACACTCATTGCCTTTTCAATAAGGAGCTGCTTGTGAAATATATATTCTTATTAAACTTGTCTCTAATATCATTTAGCTTATCAGCTTTACCAACTTTGTTTGTTGGTGAAACCGCTAGGATCACCAAAGATGATGTTGAGGTTATAACACAGTTTTATAAACAGGAAAACGGTGTTGATAAGTATGCAGAAATTGCCTATGAAGTTGAGTATCCCCTATATGGGACTCGGGGACTTACAGAATTAGATGTTCAACTAACGGGTGAAATAACTTCGGCATGGTATTCATCAAACTTTGGTATGACCGTAACTGTATACTGTAATGACGTTGAGGTGGACTCTGATACGGCATATGGTGTGCGTTATGACAGAGCAAGTTATGTTGTTAAGCCCCAATTTCGTATTGAAAATTATCCAATTGCAGCAGGATGTGAATCAGTCAGGGTGAGAATGGATAAATTGGGAAGTATTGCCCGTATGTACTTTACCGATATTAAAAATATTGATCTTAGGCTTTATATGGCGAATAAGTTCTAGCCCCCAAATTTGTGCAATGTAGCCTAGGTGATTACGCCATAATTCCTATCGTGACGAGTCAGCGCGTTATGGAGTATAAGTAATGCGTCTCCAATTTTTTCGAGTAAGAAAAAAGAGCTATAGCCGGGACCGAATCAAAGATTGAGCCAACAATTACACCATTGTGGCTTATTTTTATTAAGCTCAAGGGTCAAGGGTCAAGGGTAAGCTATTTCTAAAAGTGAAAATCTCACACAAACCTCCACCTAAGGTTACATAAATTAGATGCTGGACCGTATTAAATGTATTTTTACACTAAAAAATTCAACAAGTTGTTTTAAGTTGCTTGTAACACCTTCCAAAAACCAATTAAAACAACACGAACTTCTCTTTTCATATTTTACGTAAAATCGAAGTACTTGTTGGAATTAACGCGCTAAGCACAATGTCTCTTAGTGTCATTGTGAATAATTTACTTCAAGATCGGTTGCACAAACAGAAGAGAATGAGCAATAAACGAGGAAAATAGCCTTGAGTGTTGGGATATATACAATCTAACCTTTTCCTGATAGTTAACCCATAGGTCTAGTCTTTTAAATACAAGGCAGTATTATGTGGCGTTGAACATTTTAGCAACTCAAACTCATTAACAGCGTCAATTAGCATTCGTTGTTGTTGTTGTTCTAGTTTTAACTCGGCGCTGAGTAGTTCTTTACGAATTGCGGCGTAATCTGCAATCTCGGTGTGGTTGGCTTTTAGGTAGGCGCGTGTGGCACGCAAGGGCGTTAATACCTGCTGATCAAACTCACTAATACATTGCGCAAGTTTGTTTAACTGAGTTTGACTAATTTCTAGATTGAGAGAATCTAAATAGTACAGCAACAAGCACAGGTTAACGTTTTTACCTTGCTGGTTTTGGTAATCTAATAGGCGTGCTTGCATGTCTCCTTCACTGTAAAGGCGACATGCAAATTGCCAAAAGTCATCGCTGTTAAGCAAGTTCATTGGCAAACGCCTGCTCTTTTTCTTCCATCTCTTCAAGGGCCATTAATAGTTCTTCTTCGATGTCATTTACTTTCGGTGTCAATGTCGCTTGCTTTGCAATAAGTTCTTTTAATTTCGCTTTGTTGTCATCGTTATAAAGCTCGTTATCGCCAAGTGCTTGTTCGATTTCAGCTAATTCGGCTGAGTGTTTATCAAGTTGCTTTTCAAGCTTTTCGATGTGCTTTTTAAGTGGTTGTGTGGCTTTTCTAAACTCTGCTTCTAGGCGTTTTTGCTCTTTACGGTTAACGCTTGAGTTTGCTTTTGGTTCATTGTCATCTTGAGTGGTTTTTGCTGCTTCTTTATTAGCATTAAGTAGCCATTGATAGTATTCGTCTAAGTCGTAGCCAAACTGGGTTACTTCACCGTTATCCACTAAGTAATATTCGTCGGCGGTATTTTTTAGCATGTGACGGTCATGGGAAACGGTAACCATCGCGCCTTCAAACCCTTGCAACGCCATTACTAAAGCATGACGCATTTCTAAATCAAGGTGGTTTGTTGGCTCATCCAGTAGTAATAGGTTAGGTTTTTGATAGACCAGCATAGCAAGTACTAAGCGGGCTTTTTCACCCCCTGAAAACGGTGCTACGGGCTCAAGGGCTTTATCACCAATAAAGGCAAAACCACCTAAAAAGTCACGCAGTGATTGCTCGGTGGCTTTAGGATTTAAACGCTGCAAATGGGTAATCGCGCTGGCTTTTAAATCTAGCGATTCCAATTGATGCTGAGCAAAGTAGCCTATGTTTAAGCCTTGATGTTGGAATACTTCGCCTGCTTGCGGTGGTAAGTCGCCAGACAATAATTTTATTAAGGTTGATTTACCTGCGCCGTTACGGCCAAGCAGGGCAATGCGACTACCAGGGACTAAGTTAAGTTTAATACTATTTAAGATTGTGACATCGCCATAGCCGGCTTGAGCTTTATCGAGTGTCATCAATGGGTTTGGTAGTGCGGTCGGCTCTGCAAATTCAAAGTCAAAGGGCGAGTCAGCATGAGCTGGTGCGAGCTTTTCCATACGTTCAAGCGCTTTAACGCGGCTTTGTGCTTGTTTGGCTTTACTGGCTTTGGCTTTAAAGCGGGTAATAAATTGCTCAAGGTGGGCAATTTGATCTTGTTGTTTTTCAAACATCGCTTGTTGTTGTAATAAACGCTCTGCTTTTTGGCGTTCAAATTGCGAGTAGTTGCCTTTGTAAACATTGATCTTTTGTTTGTCGATATGCCAAATTTGGTCAACTACAGCATCGAGGAATTCACGGTCATGCGATATCAACACTAAAGTACCGGTGTAAGCGCGTAAAAAACGCTCCAGCCAGTACACCGCATCTAAATCCAAGTGGTTAGTTGGCTCATCCAGTAGCAGCAAGTCGGCATCACGGATCAGCGCTTGGGCAAGGTTTAAGCGCATTCGCCAACCACCGGAAAAATCACTAACGGGGTTTTCAATTTGGTTATTTGCAAACCCTAACCCGTGAAGTAACTCGCCGGCTTTGGCTTCTATGTTGTAGCCTTTAATGTGCTCAAGCTGTATGTGCACTTTGGCTTGGGTATCGCCATCATCATTTTGTTCGGCTTCGCGCAGCGCAATACGCATGGCGTAATACTCTGGATGGCCTTGTAATACATAATCAATTGCGCTGATATCTAGCGCTGGCGTTTCTTGTTTTACCGAGGCGATAGACCAGTCTTTAGGGATACTGCAATTACCAGCATCTAGCTGTAGCTCAGATTTCAATAAACTAAAGAGTGTTGATTTACCGCAGCCATTGGCGCCAACTAGGCCAACTTTGTGTTCTGGAAATAATGTAGCTGAGGCATCTTTAAGGAGTGCTTTACCGCCGCGAAGTAATTCAATTTCTGAGATCTGGATCATGTAGTCTGCGCTTTACTGTGCCTTTGTGAACTTGGCGCTATCATAGCACGGAAGCTGGGCTATATTTCAATCGTCAGCGTATCAACTGGGTAGTTATTGGGTTAAAATGTAGCAAGTTTCTTTTCAAACTGTGGGAAAACGTAGTGAAACAGAAAAAACGATTTATTGCTGGGGCAACCTGTCCAGAGTGTAAAACCATGGATATGATGATGCTTTACAAAGAGCACGATGTAGAGAAAGTCGAATGCATGCAGTGTGGCCATAAAATGGCACAGCCAGAGCAGGCTGTTCAGGCATCAACACGCCAATTTGAACAAGTCATTGGCGTGTTTAAACCGGGCGATTAAGCGCCCGCAACCATCAATAGTGCGGCGGCGGAGGCTCTGGCGTGTCTGACATCATCATAGATGGTGATTGCGACTCTTTAATTTTTTCAGCCAGTAGCTCGGTTTGGCGCTTCATTTTTGCCAACAGCTGCTGGTGCACTTTTATTTCATCATTTAAAATTTCAATCGTTTCGTCTTGAAAAGCCACTTTGGCTTCAAGTTCTGTTAAGCGATGTTCAATTGTGTTCATTTTTTTCTCGTCTAGTAAAGCGCTCAGCGATCCCACTGGAGCTTTCGGTTAACAACGCAGTATCGTTGTCAGTAAAAGCGACATCAAGTACCACTGCCGATTTTGGTCTACTGCCTTCTCGCGGTGTTACATGCCAACTTTGAATTTGTTCACCACTGGATAATTGCCATAGGTCCACTAAGCGGTTAGGTGAGCCTGTTGCCAGTAATGTGCCTGCTTCATTAAAGCGTACCGCAGTGAAAATTCTCTGGCGGGCAATATACGTCAGTTTACTAACAAGATCACCTGTTGTCAGCTGCCATACATGTGCTTGTGTCATACTGTCTGCGGTAAATGCATAGCGACCTTGCGGATCTAAGGTCACTTGGGTGACACGACTTGGATGGTTAAAGCGATGGATCACTTGTCCGGTACGAGTATCCCAAAAGTACGCCGCATAATCGTTGGAGCCACTGAGAGCAAAATTTCCGTTGGGCGATAAAGCAACTGCGTTAATTTTTTCTTGGTGAGCAAGGAACTCAATGCGTCTACCGGTCTCTAAGTCGAGGTAAACAACAACGCCATCGCTACGACCGTACAAAACACTGCGGCCTTGGTTACTAATGGCGATATCACGAATAGTAGCGGTTTTTATTTTGTAGTAGCCGGTATTTTTGCCAGTGGCAATATCCCATACTGCAAAAGTGGTTTTTTCAGCGGTAACAGCGTGGCTGTTGTCATAAGCGATAGCCACGGTATGTACTAGGCTATCTGCGTCTTGTTGCTGAAACCATTGGTATTTTAGTACTTGCTGTTGATTATCCCATAGGGCGACCCCATGGTGTATAGATGAGATCAGGCTGTATTTGCCATCATGAGATATTGCGGAGGCGAACGCGCCTCTGGCGGCATGCTCATAGCTTGCTGTGGCTTGGTCTTTTTGTTCTGAGCAGGCAATTAGCAAGGTGCAGCACAGAAGATACAAAAAAGTACGAAATATCGACATATTACAGCTATTTCCCCTTAACTCTTAGTGATTGAGAGGTTAGACTAGGGCTCGTGAAGGCCTAGGTTGTTTATCTAATTAACGTGAAAGTGAGCGTATAGCCTACAATCAGAAATTAGATAAGTAGCCTACCATGGGCCGTTAACCTTTAACTAGTAATAATACAATAAATGACATCTGCAAAGTGTGTCGGAGATTTAAAATGAAAAAGACGATTAAATTGTCATTGATTGCAGCGTCAGTTTTAGCGCTAACAGCTTGTAATCAAGAAGCAAAACAAGAACAAGCACCAGTTAAACTTGAAACTGAAGTACAACAACAAGCATACGGTATTGGTGCATCTGTTGGTAACTTCTTAAATAAAGATTTAGCTGATAAAAAAGAGTTAGGCATTGAGCTTGACCAAGCACTATTAATTCGTGGTTTTGAAGATGCCCTTGCTGGCGACGCAAAAATTGACGAAGAGAAAATTCGTGAAGTATTAACTGCACTTGATACGTCAGTACGTACTAAGCAAGAGCAACATGCCAAAGTAGAAGCTGAAAAAAGCCAAGCTGAAGGTGAAAAATACCTAGCTGATAACGCTAAGAAAGAAGGCGTAACAGTAACTGAATCTGGTCTACAGTACGAAGTGATCACTCAAGGTGATGGTGAAATGCCAGTAGCAACTGACGTAGTTAAAGTGCACTACAAAGGCACACTACTAGACGGTACTGAATTTGATAGTTCGTATGCTCGTGACGAACCAACGACTTTCCCACTTAACCGCGTAATTGCGGGTTGGACTGAAGGTTTACAACTTATGCCTGTAGGTTCTAAGTATAAGTTTACTATTCCAGCAGAACTAGCATACGGTGATCGTGACTTAGGTAAGATCCCAGCTAACTCAACACTTGTTTTTGAAGTAGAATTACTTGAAATTCAAGATGAAGAGCAGGCAGCCGCTGCAGAGTAATTAGTTATTTTGTATCGAAAAGGGGCTGGTTAGCCCCTTTTTTGTTAAATGTATACGCGCTTGTTGTTTTAAGACACTGCGGGTAATAATTACATCATTAAAATATAAAGTTTAAACTTTTATATTTTTTAGGAATATTTAATTTTAAAGTGAGAAGAGGAATAAGTACAGATAAGCAAGGAGCGTGACTCCCTGCTAATAGGTATATTTAGGTATGGTTTGAATATAAATTATCGATTAATTCATCTTCCAACTCAAAACGCAGCTCAAGTGTTTCACCAAGTTTTGATAAATCGTCATCAAAATCATTGAGTAGATCTTCTTTATCCACCTCTGCATATTTATCATTAAAATCAAGCGCAATGTCAGTAGTTTGCGAAATTCGTGGATAAAGTTCATTGGCAAGTTGCTGGCTGTGAGGGCCCTTTTGTTCGCATGCCTTAGCAATGTCGTCATACACTTCAAAGTGACCAGCAGATAAATAATCCATCAATAGTTGACAGAAATTTTGGATCTGTAATTGATCTGGTAAGGCGTGGTCTTTTTTATCATACGGTGAAAAGCCAGCAATACGACAATATAAAACTAATAGCTCTTGGCGTTCTGAGAGCCATTTGTCGATCACGGTGTGGCTACCACCCCATTTTTGTTGAGCTTTTTCCAAACGCGTCAGCATTATCATTCTCCTTAGCTGGGTTGGTTTCTTCTATAACAATGAAATATGCCGAAAAGATCAACACATTTTTTTTATAATTTTGTAATAAAACAAGAACCATATGATATATAAACAGTTTTTTTTGCTAAAATACAAATCGTTTATATTGTTTCAGGCAAGAAAAAACCACCATAAAGGTGGTTAATTTCTTTTTCCATGACTTGTTTCAACAAGCTTTTTTATTGTTATTAGAAGATTTTTATTTTTATTGTTATGTAATTTTTATTGTTTTTATTGTTAACGCGGAACAAGTTATACCAAGGTTTGTGCTGTGTTGCAAACATATTAATAAAAAATTTCAAATGTTATTGTTTGTTGTGTTAATTTTTTACTAAGTAAGCATCTTAAATAGATTCCTAATCTGTATCAATACTAAGGTTAATTAATGCCATAGCGATAGAGAGGTGTGCGATATGGTGATACAATCTGCACAATATCTATCAGCTTTAGGATCCTTTACGCTATGAGCGAATTAAAAAACGACCGTTATTTACGTGCACTACAAAAACAGCCAGTTGATGTGACTCCGGTATGGATGATGCGCCAAGCAGGGCGTTACTTACCAGAATACCGCGCAACTCGTGCACAAGCGGGCGATTTTATGAGCCTGTGTAAAAATGCTGAGCTCGCTTGTGAAGTAACATTACAGCCGCTGCGTCGTTACCCATTAGATGCCGCTATTTTATTTAGTGATATTTTAACTATTCCAGATGCGATGGGCTTAGGTTTGTATTTTGAAACCGGTGAAGGTCCTAAATTTGAGCGTCCAATTTCATCACTTGCTGATGTACAAAAAATTCCAAGGCTCGATCCAACAGATGAGCTTGGTTATGTTATGAATGCCGTAAGCACGATCCGTCGTGAACTAAAAGGCGAAGTACCACTAATTGGTTTCTCGGGTTCACCTTGGACACTTGCTACTTATATGGTTGAAGGCGGGAGCAGTAAGACCTTTGGCAAAATCAAAAAAATGGCGTTTGCTGAGCCAAAAACACTGCATTTGTTACTTGATAAGCTTGCTGATTCAGTGATCGATTACTTAAATGCACAAATTAAAGCCGGTGCGCAGTCTCTAATGGTGTTTGACTCATGGGGCGGTGTATTGAGCCCGCGTGATTATAAAGAGTTCTCATTGCAGTACATGCACAAAATCGTTGATGGTTTAATTCGTGAATATGATGGTCGCAAAGTGCCCGTTACGTTATTTACTAAAAATGGTGGTCAATGGATTGAAGCGATAGCAGCAACGGGGTGTGATGCAATTGGTCTTGATTGGACAATTAATATTAGCGATGCTAAGCGCCGTGTCGGCGACAAAGTAGCTCTGCAAGGTAATATGGATCCATCAATGTTACATGGCACACCAGATCGTATTCGCCAAGAAGTAGCGACTATCCTTGAAGATTTTGGCACAGGTGAAGGTCATGTATTTAACTTAGGCCATGGTATTACGCCTGATGTTGATCCTGAAAACGCGGGTGTATTTATTAATGCCGTACATGAGTTTAGTGCGCAATATCATAAGTAACTGCAGCTGTAACAAGCACTGTCATTTATAATCAAAAAAAGCCCGCTTATCAGTAAGCGGGCTTTTTATTAGCTGTCTCAACGTTTATTTAAACAGTCGATTCAAACCATTTAACGCCGCAACGCGGTAGGCTTCAGCCATGGTTGGGTAGTTAAAGGTGGTATTAACAAAGTAATCGATATTATTGCCGCCATTTTTTTGTTCCATAATGGCTTGGCCAATATGCACTATTTCAGAGGCACGCTCACCAAAACAATGTACGCCAAGTACTTCTTTAGTCTCGGTGTGAAATAATATTTTTAAACTGCCTACTTCAGTACCGGCAATTTGTGCCCGTGCTAAATGTTTAAACTGCGCACGACCGACTTCATAGGGGATTTTAGCTGCAGTAAGCTGTTGTTCGGTTTTACCCACAGAGCTCATTTCAGGAATGGTATAAATACCTGCAGGAATATCAATAATTAGTTTTTCATCGCAATTACCACAGGCAATTGCATCGGCAGCAATTCGGCCCTGATCAAACGCTGCACTAGCAAGACTTGGGTAGCCTATGACATCGCCCACCGCATAAATATTATCCACTTCAGTTTGGTAAGTTTCATTAACTTTTAACTGCCCGCGGCCGTCGGCTTTCAAGCCAACCGCTTCAAGGTTAAGTCCGTCAGTGTTGCCGGTGCGACCATTGGCAAATAAAATACAGTCAGCTTTAACGCGTTTTCCTGATTTTAAATGCATAACAACGCAATCATCACGGGTTTCAATACGGTCAAACTCTTCGTTATGGCGGATCACAATACCGCTATTCCAAAAGTGATAGCTTAAAGCATCTGAGATTTCAGCATCCATAAAAGCGAGTAAGCGGTCGCGGGTATTAACCAAATCAACTTTAGCACCTAAGCCTTTAAAAATAGACGCATACTCACAGCCGATCACACCAGCGCCGTAAATAAGTACCCGGTGAGGGTCATGCTCTAGGGCTAAAATAGTATCGCTGTCGTAAATACGTGAATGGGTAAAATCAACCTCAGGTGGGCGGTACGGACGTGAGCCTGTAGCAATCACAATGGTTTTAGCCGTTAAACGTTCAGTTGAGCCATCATTACGCGTAATTTCAATTGTGTGCTGATCAACAAAGCTGGCATCACCTTGAAACATATGAATGCGATTACGATCGTAAAAGCTGCTGCGTAAATTTGATTGTTTAGAAATAACCGAGCTGGCGTGGCGCAAAATATCAGGAAACGTTAACCTGCTAGGGCGCTCACCCACATTAAATAATGGGTTGGCTTTGTATTCGATATAGCGGCTAACAGAATGACGCAATGCCTTTGAAGGAATGGTGCCCCAATGAACGCAACCGCCACCAACGCCTGCTTGGCGTTCAATAACGGCTACTTTTTTGTTGCTTTTAGACAAGTTCATGGCGGTACCTTCACCGCCAGGACCTGTGCCTATAATAATCGCATCATATTGAAATGATAGTTGTTGTTCTTTCTTTACTTGTTGTTTGGCCACAGCCACTCCTACATTAACTAAAAGAGGCTTTTAATAACCTCGCATTTAGTGCAAGCCATGCCTGTTTTTGGTTTTCCCAGGCAGCTTCCAACTCATGATATTGTGTTATTAAAGCTGATTTTTCACATTGTTGCAGCATGTTATTCTTTTTAACTTCTAATACCTGCTTTTTTAGTGCGCAATAGTGTTGTAGCTTTTTCAACAATAAATCGTACTCTTGCTGCAATAATGTAAGCTTATCTTGCGCTAAAGGCAATTTAGCTAAACGGTTTTGCGTTTTGTTCATTAACGTTTCGGCTTTGGCTTTTTCGATACGCTCAATCGGCGTACGTTTTAATTTTTTAGCAAGGCCAACAACTGCAAAAGCGCGGATCATCCATTTTGTGGGATCATAGTGAAACCATCTTATGCCATTACGATAATCGCTGGCAAAAATATGATGAAAGTTATGGTAACCCTCGCCATAAGTAAATAGTGCTAACACGCCATTATCGCGAGCTGTATTTTTTTCAGTATAAGGTCGAGAGCCCCAAATATGCGCTACTGAATTGATAAAAAAGGTGAAATGTTGGCTCAATACCAGACGTAACAATCCGGCTAATAACAGCATGCCAATTACATCGCCAATCATTAGACCCAGCAGAGCAGGAATACCAATATTAGTTGCTAATGCTAATTTCATATAATGACGGTGTTGCCACATCACTATTCTGTTGCGCTGTAAATCACGGCAATTACTGTAATCACTATAACTGTCGCCTTGGTAATCGCGAAGCATCCAACCGATGTGGCTATACCAAAAACCATTGGTTGCTGCATAAGGGTCTTTTACGGGGTCATCAACTTGGCCATGATGAACGCGATGATCACAACTCCAGTGCAGCGCACTATTTTGCAGTGCAAAAGCACCGCCTAGAGCAAAAAAAACTTCAATAAGGGGATGGGCATCGTAAGTTTTATGGGCCCATAAGCGATGGTAGCCTGCGGTAATTGACATACCCGCATAAAACATACAAACAACAAATGCTAGCCAATGGCCACTAGTAAAGCCATGGGCAAACCCATACCAAGGAACTAATGTGGCAGCAGCCAAAAACGTAATACTAAAAAATAGGACATTGGTCCAAATAACTGGTGGTTTTTTCATCTTTAAAAATCTGGGCGTACACTTGTAAGCTAAAATAATATTTCATTCTCTTGCCGTCAAGTATTAGACTGGAGAATTAAGATAAAAATCATCATAAATTGATTTAAATTAAATCAGGAGTAGTTCATGTCGGGTGTTCGTGCACAACAGAAACAAAAAACACGACAAGCTTTAATTGAGGCGGCATTTAACCAATTAAGCGCCGATCATAGTTTTTCTAATTTAAGTTTACGTGAAGTAGCTCGTGAAGCAGGTATAGCACCAACCTCATTTTACCGCCACTTTAAAGACATGAATGAACTGGGTTTAACTATGGTTGATGAAGCTGGTTTAACGCTGCGCCAGCTAATGCGCCAGGCACGTCGTCGCATCGCCAGTGGCGGTAGCATTATTACCACCTCAGTAGTTACATTTATGGAGTTTATTGATAACTCCAGTAATCAATTTAGGCTACTACTACGGGAGCGATCCGGCACCTCTAAAGCATTTCGTGCTGCTGTAGCCCGTGAAATTAAACACTTTATTTTAGAGCTTGCGCACTATCTTGAAAGCGAAACCCCGTGTGACGCCACTCATGCATATATTCAAGCAGAGGCCATGGTCACGCTAGTGTTTAATGCTGGTGCCGAGGCTCTAGATATTGAGGGCCAACAACGTGATGAGCTAGTAGAGCGCGTTATTTGGCAATTACGTTATATAACGCGTGGTGCTAGTAAATATGTACGTGATGGTAATAAAGAGTAAAAAATAGCAAAAAGTTAATCTAAGCGTAGGCTGGAAGCTGATTAGTTTAATCGGCTTGTATTTTCAGTTTTTAGTATTAATTTATACCTTAAATTTGATTTTTTGGATTTTTAATTCCTTTTATGCCATGAAGAATTCCTTTTTGTGGAAATATTATGCTTGCATGCGCAATTTTGAAGTGTTAAAAATAGGCTTCACTGAACACGCATATTTAGTAAAGACGATGCAAAACACTCATTTTATTACATTGAAACTGAACCTCTTACTGCAAGCTTTCGTGAGCGGGGATTAGTGTATTTGCATTAAGTAAACACAAAGAACCCCGCATATTGCGGGGTTTTTTTTATCTCGCATCTAGGGCAGCAGAGAATTAAGGGTAGATTATGCAAGAACAAGATAAAGTATGGATTTTCGACACCACTTTACGTGATGGTGAGCAAGCGCTGAAAGCGAGCCTGACTGAAGAAGATAAAATCCAGCTGGCGCATACTATTAGCCGCCTAAATGTGGATGTGATGGAAGTAGGTTTTCCGGTTTCGAGCCCTGCCGATTTTCGTTCAGTGCAACGTATAGCCACAGAAGTGAAAGGCCCGATTATTTGTGGTTTAGCACGCGCTGTTGCTAAAGATATTGAAGCTTGTGGCGAAGCGCTTCGCACAGCACAACAAAGTCGAATTCATACTTTTATTGCTACCAGCCCTTTGCATTTAGAACACAAGCTACGTATGAGCTTAGATGATGCGACAGCCATGGCGGTTAAATCAATTAAGCTTGCCCGTAATTATACTGATGATGTGGAGTTTTCATGTGAAGACGCAGGCCGTACACCGCATTGGGATTTATGCAGAATTGTTGAGCAGGCGATTAACGCTGGTGCGTCAACCATCAACTTACCAGATACGGTTGGTTTTGTTACGCCAGACGAGTATGCGGCGATGATCCGCCATTTGATGAATAATGTGCCAAATATTGATAAAGCGCGATTAAGTGTACATTGCCATAACGACTTAGGTTTGGCCGTTGCCAACTCTGTTGCAGCGGTGCAAGCCGGTGCACGGCAAATCGAATGTACGATTAACGGCATTGGTGAGCGTGCGGGTAACTGTTCACTTGAAGAAGTGGCGATGATCATGAAGATGCGTAAAGACCATTTAAATGTGTTCACTGATATTCGTAGTGAAGAGATTTACCGTGCTTCACGCCAAGTGGCAAAAATTTGTAATATGCCAGTACAGCCCAATAAGGCCATTGTTGGTGAGAATGCGTTTGCTCATAGTTCAGGGATTCACCAAGACGGTGTATTAAAAGCGCAAAATACCTATGAGATTATGTCGCCAGAAAGCGTCGGTGTGCCAAATAACCAATTAAATATGACCTCTCGTTCAGGACGCCATGTTATTGAGCACCGCCTTGAAGAATTAGGCTATCAAAAATCTGATTATGATATGGATAGCCTATATGAAAGCTTTTTAGCGCTTGCAGACCAAAAAGGTACAGTCTACAACTATGATCTTGAAGCAATGATTTATTTTAACCAAATTAATGATAAAGATGAAAATTACCAATTGGAGTTTGTAAATTCAACGTCTAACTCGCAATCAGTAGCAAGTTCTACTATTGGTATGACGATTAATGGTGAGTCTAAACAAGAAGCAGCTACTGGTAATGGTCCTGTAGAGGCATCATTCTTAGCGATTGAACGTTTAACGGGTATGGCTGTTGAAATGATTGAATTTAATTTAGAAGCTACCGGTGAAGGTGCCAGCTCATTAGGTGAAGTAAATATAATAGCTAAATACGATGGCCGCCCTTATCACGGCGCGGGCATTGCAGTGGATGTGGTTGAGGCGTCAGTACGCGCCATGATCCGCGTTTATAACTTAATTTATCGCGCACAAAAAGTGTCTGATTTAAAACAACAAAGGAAAGCAGGATGAGTCAATCAAATTATAGCGTTGCAGTATTAGCAGGCGACGGTATCGGCCCAGAAGTAATGGCAGCAGCAGAGCAAGTATTGGATGCTGTGAGCAGTAAATTTGGTTTTACTTTAACTCGTCATCATCATGCCATTGGCGGCGCTGCTATTGATCAATTTGGTAAAGCGTTACCCGATCAAACCCTTGCAGCGTGTGAAAGTGCCGATGCAATTTTGTTTGGTTCAGTGGGCGGTCCAAAGTGGGAGCACCTTCCTGCCGATGAGCAACCAGAGCGCGCATCACTTTTGCCACTACGTAAACACTTTGGTTTGTTTTGTAACTTACGCCCAGCGCAACTATTATCAGCACTGAGCGCTGCATCGCCATTACGTGCCGATATAAGCGAAAAAGGTTTTGATATTTTATGCGTACGTGAACTAACAGGCGGCATTTACTTTGGTGACAAAGGCCGCAGTGGCGAAGGGGCTGAAGAAGTGGCGTTTGATACACAAACCTATTCACGCAAAGAAATTGAACGCATTGCACGTTTTGCCTTTGAAGCAGCAAAATTACGTAATAACCATGTAACGTCGGTTGATAAAGCCAACGTATTAGCATCAAGTGTATTATGGCGCGAAGTAGTAACCGAAGTAAGCAAAGACTTCCCAGAAGTAAGCCTTGATTATATTTACGTAGATAACGCGGCAATGCAGTTAGTTAAGCAACCAAGCCAGTTTGATGTATTACTGTGTGATAACTTATTTGGTGACATTTTGTCAGATGAATGCGCAATGATCACCGGATCTATGGGCTTATTACCATCGGCGAGTTTAAATCAGTCAGGTTTTGGTATGTATGAACCTGCTGGTGGTTCGGCACCTGATATTGCTGGTAAAGGGGTGGCAAACCCAATCGCACAAATTTTAAGTGCTGCGTTAATGCTACGTTATTCACTTGGCCAAGATGAAGCCGCACGTAGCATTGAAAAAGCCGTTGCTGAAGCGGTCGAAGCGGGTGTTGGTACACCAGATATCTACCCAAATGCGGGTTATACCACCCAAGATGTAGCTGCTGCGATTGTCGCTAGAATATAAAACAGCAGATATTTAAACAATTATTCACTCGCTGCACCGTCACGCGGCGAGCCAAACAAATTAGGGGATCCGCAAGTGGCCCAAACCTTATACGACAAAATCTGGCAAGCGCATGTCGTTGCTAGTATTAATGAGCAAACCGATTTACTTTATATTGACCGTCATTTAGTACACGAAGTGACATCGCCGCAAGCGTTTGCAGGCCTACGTGAAAAAAACCGTACAGTACGTTGTCCTGAAAAAACCATCGCGACCATGGATCACAATGTATCGACTAAAAGTCGATCACTTGATGCCGCCAGTGAAGTATCAAAAAACCAGTTAATGGCGCTTGATGCCAACTGTAAAGAGTTTGGTATTGTGCTTTACGATTTAAATTCAATTAACCAAGGCATTGTGCATGTAATGGGCCCTGAGCAAGGAATCACTTTACCTGGCACTACCATTGTTTGTGGCGATAGCCATACCTCAACTCACGGTGCATTTGGTGCACTTGCCCATGGTATTGGCACGTCAGAGGTTGAGCATGTACTAGCAACGCAAACGCTACAACAGAAAAAAGCCAAGTCATTAAAAATTCAAATTAATGGTGTACTACGTCCAACGGTTACAGCCAAAGATTTAATTATGGCGGTGATTGGTAAACTAGGTACAGCCGGTGGTACAGGTTATGTGGCAGAATTTTGTGGTGAAGGCATTGCAGCACTGTCAATGGAAGCACGCATGACATTGTGTAACATGAGTATTGAAATGGGCGCGAAAGCGGGTTTAATCGCTTCAGACCAAATCACTTATGATTACTTAAAAGGCCGCCCATTTGCTCCACAAGGCGATGATTTTGAAGCTGCAGTTGCTTACTGGGAAACGCTAAAAACTGACGAAGGCGCGCAGTTTGATTTAGAGGTGGAACTTGAAGCGAGCAGCATTCAGCCGCAAATTACTTGGGGCACTAGCCCTGAGCAAGTTATTGGTGTTGATGAATGCATTCCAGATCCAGAACAAGAGCCTGATTTAATTAAAGCTGATGCGATCCGCAGTGCCCTTAAATACATGGACTTAAAAGCGGGAGAAAAACTGTCATCAGCACGCGTTGATACCGTATTTATAGGCTCATGTACTAACAGCCGTATTGAAGATTTACGTGCTGCTGCTCATATCGTGCAAGGTAAGCAAGTTGCTGCTGGCGTTGAAGCGTTAATTGTACCAGGCTCAGGCTTGGTGAAAAAACAAGCTGAAGATGAAGGCTTAGCTGATATTTTCAAAGCTGCAGGTTTTGAGTGGCGTGAACCGGGTTGCTCAATGTGCTTAGCCATGAACGATGATCGCTTAGGTGCAGGCAAGCGCTGTGCATCCACCTCAAACCGTAACTTTGAAGGTCGCCAAGGCCGTGGTGGTCGTACACACTTAGTAAGCCCAGCAATGGCCGCTGCGGCAGCAATTCATGGTCGCTTTGTTGATATTAGAGGAGAAGCCTAATGAGCATTTTTTTTAGTGGCTTAATGGCCCCACTTGATAAAAACAACGTCGATACCGACCAAATCATTCCCAAGCAGTTTTTAACCTCAACCAGCCGTGATGGTTTTGATGCGGCGTTGTTTTATGATTGGCGCTATTTAGATAACGACGAGCCTAACCCTGAGTTTATATTAAATCGTACCTGTTACCAAGGTGCGCAAATATTACTAACCCGCGATAATTTTGGTTGTGGTTCATCACGTGAGCACGCACCATGGGCGCTTAAACAATATGGATTTGAAGTGATTTTGGCTGAAAGCTTTGCTGATATTTTCTTTAATAACTGTGGTAATAACCAAATGCTTGCTATTGCACTGCCAGCGCAAATATTAGATGACTTATTTGTATTAAGTGAGCAGCATGAAGATATTCACATTGATGTGGATCTTGAAAACCAGCAATTACGCAGTAATAAATTTGCGCCAATCAGCTTTGATATCCGCAAAGATGTAAAAGAGCGTTTATTAAGCGGCTTAGATTTTATCGGTGTGACCGAAACCCTCAACCCACAAATTGACGCCTTTGAAGCAAAGCTTAACGCTGAGCGACCTTGGCAGTAAAGGTTTAAAAGTTATTTAATCATGAAACGTGGCTAAGGCCACGTTTTTTATGACTTCATTTTACAGCCGATATAATCGGCTGTTTGCATTCATGACCAGCATCACAGGTAAATATTTCAATTGTTTTACCATTTTGATCTAAAGTTCTTTCACGATAATAAAGAGGTTTGCCGCAAGCTGTTTTAGTCAATGGCTTTTTAAAAGGGCATACTTTGCTTGTTCCTCTGGATGCCAGAGCGTTGTCACTTCATCTGGGCTCAATCAAAGAGTGGCTCCTTTGTAAGGGCCTCGCTTGAAGTGGCCTACACCATTTCTTATAACTATATTTTTTCGGCTGATATTCATGCTTCCTAGCTTGTGTAGACCCCATATTATGGCATTTAATATTTTTTTGATTCATTTTTTAATCTCAGACATAGATTTGTAGGTTTACAAAAAATAATAAGCATTATTTCTTCTAGTTTTAATACTAACACTGAGTTTTAATTAGGTAACTTGCTAACTTGCTAACTTTCATCTCGCTAACTTATAACTGAATTCCCATTCAACGCGATTACTTCCTTTGTATTTATTAACACGCTAAGCTGCAACTTTATATTTTTAGGAACATGCTATGAAATTATTAACTGCGGCGACTTTATTGCTGGCGTCTACGGCGGCGTTTGCTCGCCCTGCGCCTTTGGTATCTATCCCAACTCATGATGGCTTTTTTGATAATATTGCCGCCTATTGTGGTAAAGCTTTTGAGGGTAAAGTAACGGTTGATAATGCCACTGGTCCTAGCTCGTTTGCGGGTAAAAAATTAGTCATGCATGTTCGTAAATGCACTGATAGTGAGCTCCAAGTACCATTTCATGTGGGTGATGATGCGTCACGTACGTGGATCATCACAAAAACAGGCAGTGGTTTGAGTTTAAAACACGATCATCGCCATCAAGATGGCACTGATGATGTATCAACTATGTATGGTGGTCATACGGTTGATGCGGGATTTGCTAACGTGCAGTCGTTCCCTGCGGATCAGTATTCAAAAGAATTGTTTGTTAGCCAAAGTATTCCACAATCTATCGGTAATACATGGCAGATGTATATTTACCCTGAAAAGTTTACTTATCGGTTAATTCGCCAAGGCCGCGAGTTTCGCGTTGATTTTGATTTAACGAAACCAGTTACACCACCGCCAGCGCCTTGGGGTTATAAAGACTAAAGATTAGTCTTTGCTGGGCTTTGTCTCACATTGTAGTAATACCGTTAAAGGCGGCTGATAGGCGCGGGGTTGGGTTGGGAAACGATCATACTCTTGTACACCATCAGTCACTTTTAGCATAAATGGATTACCACGGCATAAACGATCAGCATGGCGCAATAAAAATACACTTTGATTTTTAAAGTGCTGATAGTCGTCAGATTGAATTTCTAGATGATAGTTATTTGCGTCTAATTTTGTTTGGTAATAATGGACTTTTTCATCGAAGTCATAGAGTTTTTCGGTTTCACCTTTTTCTGCTAATACCGCATTACTGCCTATTAATAGTGCCAGCGCACTGATAATTACTAGCCTATTTGCTGTTTTTCCTTTCATAAACCTTTAACTCCATTATTGTATTGAGCGCACTATTTAATTACAGTGATGCAACGAGTTATGCTGTAAGTCTAACACCCAAAAAGGGAAAATGTGATGTTCAAACAAATAAAACAACTATTTTCAGCTTTTGATGAGCAACCAGCTCAGCTGCAAGAGCATGATTTGAAAACGGCTGTAGCGGCATTATTGATTGAAGTAATGCGTGCTGATCGCGAGCAGCAAGACGATGAATTGAAAACGTTATCTCTGACTTTAAAAAAGTATTTTAATTTGAGTGATGAAGACGTTAGTGAGCTAATGCAAAGCGCAGGAAAAAGTTTGGATGACGCGATTGATTACTTTCAGTTTTCTAAACAAATTAATGATCAATGCAGCGCAGAGCAACGCATTGAAATTATAGAGCTGCTATGGCGCTTAGCGTATGCCGATGGTGAGTTAGATCCGCAAGAAGAGTATGTAATTCGCCGTGTTTCCAACTTGTTGTATGTCGCGCATGAGGATTTTATCGCTGCAAAGTTAGCAGCGACAAAGCTTTCTTAAGCGGTTTATTTATTTAATTTGCTGGCTACGCTGACGAGCTGCTGAGCAAGGCCTGCAATTCGTTCTGCAGTCACAGGGTCACTAATGCGGCCACTTTCATCAAGCAAAGTGTGAATTGCAGGTACGGCAAGTTGATCTGCCAATACCAAGCTGCCGATACCCGATAAAATATCGCGAACGTGATTTAGACCACGCAAGCCACCTAAGCCTCCTGGTGATGAGGCGTATAAAGCCGTTACCTTGTTACGAAATGCTGGAACTGCGCCTTGCTCAGTACGCGATGCCCAATCAATGGCATTTTTTAGTACCGCGGTAATTGAACCGTTATATTCAGGGCTCGCAAGTAAGATGCCATCTGCAGCGCGTAGTTTGTCTTTTAATAACTGAGCGCCTACTGGTGTGCCTTGCGCTTCAACGTCTTCGTCAAACATGGGTAAGTTTAGATCTGCCAGTTTAATTACTTCAACTTCTGCACCGCTTTCTAATGCAAAGCGGGCTGCTTCATTGATCAATTTTTGGTTAAAGCTGTCTTTACGTAAGCTGCCTGCTAAGGCAATAATTTTTGGTGCTGTCATGGTGGTCGCCTTCAATAACGTAGTTGGGTTTGTCTGTTAACTACTTTAGCAAATATTTACTTGCAGAAAAGCCAAATAAACGCAAAACTTATGTGCATATACGCACACTTAAGGTTAAGGGCAGGTATGGCGATTCAATTTGATGACTGGCAAGATGTAAAAGTAGCCTATGAAGTTGCGCGGTTAGGAACGTTAACAGCGGCGGCTGAAAAGCTCAACGTTCATCACAGTACGGTACTTAGGCGCATTAATAACCTAGAGCAAAGTTTAAATGCACGTTTATTTCATCGTCATGCCCGGGGTTATAAAGTAACTGAGATTGGCGCTAAACTCTTTACAGCAGCGCAGTCTATTAATAGTGAACTTGAACGCTTACACAATGATATTATTGCCGCAGATAGTACTTTGCGTGGTAGTTTATTGCTGACCACCGTCAGTGGCTTTATTGATGTACTAAGTGATGTGTGTGAACAATTTCAAAGTCTGCATCCACAGGTACAGCTGGAAGTTATATTAGATCAAAAGCGTTTACGTCTTGATCACGGCCAAGCACATATAGCGGTTCGCGCAGGTCCTCGTCCTGATGAAGGTGATTATATCGCCCAACATTTAGCGCATTTGTCGTCAGGATTTTATGCATCAAAGCGTTATATTGATAAGCATGGCGTGCCAAAAAGTATTAAGCAATTGCCGTTGCATAATTTTGTTTCGGGGGTGGCCGGCTATAATGGCAAAGTGCCTTATTTTGTTTGGGTTGATGAAAATATACCAACTTCACAAGTGAAATTACGGGTGTCTGAAACCTCAGAGGCAACCCGTGCAATTGTTAAAGGCTTGGGAATTGGCGGGATGCAGCATGACGTGGCGGCGCAGTATGCTGATTTAGTACCAATACTAGCGGATGAACTGAGTTGGCCAACGGATTTATGGCTAGTAACCCATCACTTAGTGCACCGAACAGCTAAGGTACAGGCGTTCAGTCAGCTTTTAAAAGCGTATTTTAAGGAGCATAAGCTCGCGTAATTTAGCTGGGTTAATCTTTCTATTAGCAAAAACGTGGCTAAACAGTATTTAGCCACGTTTTGTTTAACGACTGAGAAAAATTAATTAACGTCCTTTTAAATTACGCATGTCTGCTTGTACGTTACGATAAAACCGACCTAAGCTTCTATCTTGGCTACGTAATTGCGCAAGGCTCTGAGTATTGCGTTGCTGCTCTTTTAACAGTTTTTGATAATTAGTGATACGCCGCTGCGTTAATAAGCCTTTTTGTAACGCAGCTAGCACCTGACAACCGGGTTCTAGCTGATGACTACAATCGGCAAATCGACACTGCTGCGCCAGTTCACTTATATCGTTAAAAGTAAGCTCTACACCTTGTTGACAGTCACTTAGTTGCAGCTCGCGTATGCCGGGAGTATCGAGTAACAGCGCTCCTACGTTAAGAACATGCAATGCTCGATGAGTCGTGGTGTGGCGACCTTTGCTGTCGTCCTCACGAATTGCACCAGTGTCACTTAGCTGCTGTTCACATAAGCTATTAACTAAGCTGGATTTACCTACACCCGAAGACCCAACAAAAGCTAATGTTTGACCTTTGCCGCACCATGGCATTAATTGCTCAACACTGCCACGCTCTAATGCATTAACAGACAGCACGGTTAAATGATTATCAAGCGCTGTTAGTTGTGCTATATGTTGCTCTGGTTCTGCACATTGATCGCGTTTGGTCAGTACAACAACGGGTAAACACTCACTTTGATATGCTAACGCTAAGTAGCGCTCAAAGCGGCTTAGATTGAAATCTTGATTATGCGAGCTGACAATAAACAAAGTATCAATATTAGCGCCAATAAGCTGTTCACTTAACTTACTTCCCGCACTTTTGCGACTGAGCAATGTTAAGCGCTCAAGTAATCGGGTAAACAGCCAGTGTTCGTTGTGTTGCGTAACTAATATCCAGTCACCCACAGTTAAGGGGGGATGATCTGAATTTACCAATACCTTGTGGCAACCCTGCTCACTCTGTACAACAAAGTGATCGCGGTGGTAGGTAATGATCCGTGCAATCAGTGTGTGCTCTAAATCATTGAGCGTAAGTTGTTGTTGAAAAAATGCGCGCCAACCCAGTTGGCTTAAACTTAAATTAGTATTCATATAACCCCATTACTGCAAAGAGTAAAAATAACAAAGGGGTTTGCTGTTAAATTTTAGCTATTAACAGCGCCCCGGCTAATGGCCGGGCAAAACTTAATATTAAAAAATAAAATTAAGCACTTACTTGCCCAGCAAGGGGGGTTAATACAATCATCAAATATCTCCTGTTTAGATGTTTATTGTGGTTTTACACCAGTTGGCACTATAGCCAAGTTTGGGTGAATAAAATACACATTAAATAGATTTTTTTACTGTAATACCGAGACGTTTGGCTAATCGTACTAAGTTAGCGCGATCAACTTTTAATGTTCGTGCTGCACTGGCCCAGTTGTAATTATGTTGTTCTAGCTGTTGGGTGATTAAATGCTGAGTAAATGTATCCGTTGCTTGTTTGAGCGAGAAATTTGGGTTATTTATGTTATTGTGATCGGCAGTTGTTAATGCGACAGGCGCTGGATTATTTGTACTTAGGATAAGTTCACAATGAGCAGGTTCAATAGTAATTATTGCTTGCTGCCACTGGCTTTGTTTGGCTTTTAATGCTGCACGGCTGATCACATGCTCAAGTTCTCGCACATTTCCCGGCCAGTCATATTGAGTGAGTAGTAGTTGCGTTTCGACGCTGAGTTTGAGTTGTTTGATAGCTAGCTTACGGGCTGTTCTTTCAACAAAGTAACCTGCAAGTAAAATTACATCGTTTTCGCGCTGTTTAAGTGGCGCAACGTTGAGCGGGTAAACACTTAACCGATGATATAAATCGGCTCGAAAACGCCCTTGAGCGACTTCGTTTTTTAAATGCCTGTTTGTAGCCGCAATAACCCTTACATCGACGTATTTTACTTCATCTTCGCCAACCGTTTGGATTTCACCACTTTGTAAGACGCGCAATAGTTTACTTTGCATGGCAAGTGGCAGTTCACCAATTTCATCTAAAAATAAGGTGCCACCATCAGCCAGCTGAAACTTGCCTTGACGTGCATTATGGGCGCCGGTAAATGCGCCTTTGGCGTGGCCAAAAAATTCACTTTCGGCGAGGTTCTCTGGTAATGATGCACAATTCAAGTGAATTAACGGCATTTCGCTACGCTTTGAATGAAGATGGATATTGCGTGCAACCAGCTCTTTCCCGACTCCAGTGTTGCCTTGAATTAACACGCTAAATTCAGAAGCCGCCACCAGTTTTATATCATTTTTAAGAGTTTGAATAGCTGGGCTTTGACCGATTATTTCAACCCCATCACGAGTTAGTGCTTCGCGGTTTAGCTCTTGCACTAAAGCGCTACTATGTTGCGCGTGGTTTTGATATTGCTGCAGTTTTAATACAGTTTGCAAATGCGCGGTGCAAAGCGTACCTAGCTGAGTTAGTAGCTCAAGGTCAAAACTGTCGAATGCATTTGCATCGAGACTGTCGAGGGTGATCACACCGAGTAAGTTATCTTCGCTATCAAGTAGGGGGATGCCTAAGCAAGCATGAACAAGAATATCGCCAGTTTTGCTCGATAGTAAACCGTCGTACGGATCAGGAATTGGGCAATCATGGGCAAACTGTAATGGTTGCTTAGCGTTGCAAATGGCATGTAAACGTGGATGCTCGTTTATTACAAAGCGTCGTCCTAGGGTGTCAGGCGTCAGTCCATGAATAGCTTGTGGTTTTAACACATCGCCTTGCAAGGTAAGCAGTGCAATAGCGTCACTGGGTATTACTTGCTTGATAGACTGAATTAACTGCTGAAAAGGCTGCTTTTGGTCGCTCACTTTAGCAAGCACAAGGGCGACATTAAGTAAGCTTTGTTTATCTATCATGTCAAAACGACTCAAATGTGTTTTTATCTTATTTAAAGGTGAGTCATAAAGACTTTTTTGTCAATAGTAAAATATTTAATGCATTGAATAGTAAGTAGTTTTAATCTTGGCTCGGCTTGTGCAATAGCATGTTATAAATACCTAGATAGATGAGTTTAATACGCTGATGCGAGCAATCAATTTAACCGAACCAATGCCCAAAAAAGTGCGTTTTTATCAAATCAGTCAATGGCCTATATGGATGTTGGCATTTCGGCCCTACTTTTTAGGAGCTGGCTTGTTGGCCGTTTTGTCGATTAGTTATTGGTTACTCATTTTAACAGGCCATGCCAGATGGCAATTGACTATGCCAGCAACGCTTTGGCATGCCCATGAAATGATGTTTGGCTTTGCAGGCGCTGTAGCTGTGGGGTTTTTATTAACCGCAGCACAAACTTGGACCGGGGTTGCGAGTATTAATGGTCGTAAATTGATGTTGCTAACCCTAGCGTGGCTAGCAGCTCGTGTTGCGTTTTTTATTATCAGTGCAGGTATTGAAAACTTTAGTTTATATGCGGTGTTATTGTTCCAATTGCTTTGGTGGTTAGGGGCAATTATGGCGCTGGCTAATATGCTACTTAAAGCTGGCAATAAAAATAACTACCAATTTTTACCGATGCTAAGCGCATTGTGTGTGCTCAATATTATTTATTTATGCTTAGCAATAGAACAAAACATGCTACTTGCATTGGCAGTCGTCGATACAGCAGTACTAGTAATGACTTTACTTGTCGGTGTGGTGGCTGGGCGGGTATTACCTTTTTTTACTGCTCGTGGTCTTGGTTTAGCGGAGCAAGTACGTACTCCTCGTTTAGATAAAGTGTTGCTTTACAGCTCGTTGTTTGCTGTCGCGCTTTATTTTATCAGCCAATTATTTATAGCAAGCGTTAATCCTAGTTGGGCATTGGCTGTTGTTGCTGTAGTGCATTTAATTCGCTCATTGTTGTGGTGGAATAACCAAATACTCAAAGTGCCACTGTTATGGTCGTTGCACTTCTCCTATCTAGCTCTTGGACTTGGTTTAGCATTGCTTGCGCTGAGTTTTTACAGCTCGGTTATTTTGTTTAAAGACGCGCTGCATATGATCACTATAGGTACGATTGGCATGATGATCTTAGCGATGATGACGCGGGTGTCTCATGGTCATACAGGGCGTCCTTTAACTATTCCTCATTTTATGGCAGTGGCATTTGCTTTAGTGCTTGTTGCAGCAATTATTCGTTCGTTATTACCTGTTGTTATTGGGCCACACATCGCATGGCAGCTGAGTGCTGTACTGTGGATCGTGGCATTTTTATTGTTCTTACTCCACTGTATTCCTATTTTAACGCGGCGTCGTGTTGATGGGCGTCGTGGTTAAAGGAAGTTGTATGTTATCTGATAAAACCATTGAAATAGTAAAAAGCACAGCGCCTTTATTGGCGCAGGCGGGCACCGTTGTCACGGAGCATTTTTATAACCGGCTGTTTAGTCATAACCCTGAGCTGCAGGATATTTTTAATATGGCCAATCAACGTAGTGGCCGTCAGCAATTTGCATTATTTAATGCCTTGGCTGCGTATGCTCAAAATATTGATAATTTAGCCGTATTAAAAGAGGCGCTGGCACGCATTAATCATAAGCATACCAGCATGCATATTTTACCTGAGCATTATCCAATAGTTGGCGGACACCTGATTGGCACTTTAAAAGAATTGATCCCTGAGCAATTTACAGCTGAAGTTGAATATGCATGGCGTGAGGCTTACGCACTACTTGCTGATATTTGTATTACCGAAGAAGCGGCGCTATACGAGCACAGTAAAAATAACCACGGTGGCTGGTCGGGTACTAGAGCATTTGTTATTGCTAAAAAACAGCCTGAATCAGAGTTAGTAACCAGTTTTACTTTAGTGCCAGTCGATGGTAAAGCGGTAATGACTCATAAACCAGGGCAGTATTTAGGCATTAAAGTGAAACCCGATGATGCGCAATACAGTGAAATTCGTCAGTATTCAATTTCCCAACAAAGCAATGGTGAGAACTACCGCATTAGCGTGAAAAAAGAGTTATTGCCAGCAGCGGGGATTGTATCTAATTATTTGCACTCACTTGATGAGGGCTGCGTTGTGGAGCTTTATCCACCGGCTGGAGACTTCTTTTTACGCGCAAATAAAAAACCTGTGGTATTAATTTCTGCGGGCGTTGGTCAAACACCGATGCTGGCAATGCTACAAACATTATTATGTGATACATCGAATCAAGCGGTCACCTATTTACACGCCTGTGAAAATATCCTGCAGCATTCATTTAGTCAGTTTTTGGCGGAGCAAGCCGCGGTGCATACTCGATTAAATTACTACACTTGGTTTAATCAAGGTGGCGAGGGAGCTGAGTTTACTGGATTGATGAATGTCAGCGCTGTTGCTGAGCAGCTACCGCTTGAAGAAGGTGATTTCTACATCTGTGGCCCAACGGGGTTTATGGCTGCAATTAAACAGCAATTACTCGTATTAGGAGTCGCTGCTGAGCGTATTCACTACGAGGTGTTTGGCCCACATCAAGATATTTAATCACAAAACTCAATGTAGGTTTTAAGTGAAAAGGCGCGAAATGCGCCTTTTTTATGGTTTTGGCTATTTAAAGTACAGCATTGCTATTTTTCGCTGCCAAAGCTTGGTTTTGCCATGCGGTAAATAATTTTTGTTGCTTGTCGGAAATTTTTAAACCATAGGTTTTTTGCATATAAAAATAAGCATCGGCAATGCGTTTTCGTGCATAAAAGGGCGGCTCTACCACACGTTGTTTAAAATCTACCTTTACTTGGCAGCGACCATATTGGCTTGCATTACCTGCAATCATACCAAAGCTATAATTAGAGCGGTCTGCGTTTATTTCACCAATTGCCGGAGCGAGATTGTTTATATCAGCTTCCATTTTCCGAAATTGCGCACTGACTTTAATGCAATTTTTTCGGCCGCCATCTTGCCAGCATTGTAGCTGGTGACCAAATTCCCATGCAGACACAATATGTTCCCACTCAATCCGAGTTGCGCGCGCATTTGGTTTGCCTGAACGAGTAACCGCATTACGAGGCACATAACCACATGTATTTGGGTCGGGCACTAGTTTTTTACCTTGGCGTTCAATGTTACAGCCACAATAGAGGCTGGTGGCGTTATCAGGAAGGGTTTTGATGAGGTGTTTTTTTGCGCTGTAAAAGCTGGTGAACTGTTCTGCATAAAGATTAAAACTCACACAACACAATACCAGCGCAAGAATAAAATGCGGCATATCCAATCACTTTAGTGAACTACAGGAAGCGCTATTTTAGATTGATTATTCAAAAAGTAAATCGCTTCACTGTGTGATGTAGTGGGAATTTTAACTCATCTATAAGGTAAGGTTAGCTACTTGGGCGACGGGAAGGACGTTTTCTAAAACGGATATTCTGTAGTAATAAAATAAAGCCAGTTGTTAAGCAAAATAATACGCTACTGCCTGCTTGTTATCGTTAGGGGGTTATTTTATAAATTATATGGTGTTTGCCAATGCAAATTGTCGCAGATAATAAAATCCACAGTTGATTTGGTATAAATGTAAAATTAGGTTAAAGTTTGCGTTGTTATTAACGCAGGATAAAAATGAAACAATGTCGGAAATTCAATTTTTAAATGTAGATCTAGAGCTGGAATCAAAGCAAGATATTAGTTTGCTAGTTGCGGACTTAAAAAAGAGTGCTGTGGTTTTGCATTATGATAAAGATGAGTACCGTCAACTTGCACGTATTGAGTCTAAAGAAGACGTTACCTCGCCAGATAAAGCCATAAATTATTTATGTGAACTGATAGAATCTTGTTCGCGAAATGCATTAAAACAGTGGTTATCATGCTCAAGGCGTACTTTTGATATTGGCTTTGAATCGGGCACTTCGCCAAAATGCTTTAATCAAGCGCTCAGTGCCGATACTTTATTGCGCATTTCTGCGATTGGTGCGGGTATTGAAATTACAATTTACCCAGTTGCAAGTTAGCTTTTACGCTCGACAACTGCTGCGGTCATTCTTGATACGCAGCATAGTTCTCCACGACTATTAGTAATTTTTACTTCCCATACGGATGTGCGCTTGCCTAAATGCAGTGGCTTTGCAATTGCCGTCAAGGTGCCGTTACGTGACGCTTTTAAATGATTGGCGTTGATCTCTTGGCCAACACAATAAAACTTTGTAAAATCGACTACAAAGTTTGCTGCATAGCTAGCTACGGTTTCTGCAAGTACCACATTTGCACCGCCATGCACCATGCCCAAAGGATTGTGGTGAGCTGGGATCGCGGGCATAGTTGCTACTAAATAATCATCGCCAATTTCACTTATTTCAATGCCCATGGTTTTCATCAATGTGCCTTGATCACTAATGCCGTCATCAAGTTGTTTACATTGTGCTAGGGTGATCGGTTGATACCAAATACTCATCAGTCTACCTCAGTAAGTTATTTACTAAGTCAGTCTACACTTTTAAATATTTTCCTACAGTTAAGATCATAAAAATAAAATGTACCTTTATTATTTAACTGTTAATAGTTCTAAGAATGATAGAAAAGGTATTTATAAGTCTTGTTGTTCAGTCCACGGTAGTTGTTAGTACAAAACATCAACTCGATATTGGTTTAGTCAGCATGTCGAAAGTTTGAGCTTGGACCTGCGCTTGATTCTGGAAGGGATTTAAATAGCATGAGCTTGTTATTAACGGCGCGATTTTAAACCAATTTATATTTGCGATTTTCAGATAACTGTATATACTCACAGTTAAATGTACTGTATGGAAAACCAGTTGTATGCGCCCATTAACGAATCGCCAAGCTCAAATTCTCGAACTTATTAAAGTGTTTATTAAAGATACCGGTATGCCGCCAACCCGTGCTGAGATTGCGCAAACGTTAGGTTTTAAAAGTGCTAATGCTGCGGAAGAACATTTAAAGGCATTAGCGAAAAAGGGCGTTATTAAAATGAAGCCTGGTGCTAGCCGAGGTATTCAGTTAGTTGAAGAGGATGAGCCGGAACAACTTGGTTTACCTCTGATAGGTAGAGTTGCCGCTGGTGAACCTATTTTGGCTGAGCAGCATGTTGAAAGTCACTGCAAAGTTGATCCGCTATTGTTTAAACCAGCTGCTGATTTTTTACTGCGTGTGCAAGGTATGAGTATGAAAGACATTGGTATTATGGATGGCGACTTATTGGCAGTACACAGCACTCAAGTGGCTGAAAATGGCCAGGTAGTGGTTGCCCGTGTTGATGACGATGTAACAGTAAAACGCCTTGAAAAAGCAGGTAAAAAAGTTTTTTTACATGCTGAAAATGATGAATTTTCACCGATTGAAGTGGACCTTGAACATGAATCTTTCAATATTGAAGGATTAGCTGTTGGTGTGATCCGCAACGCTGATTGGATGTAAATTTTTTGATCTATATATTGCACTAAACTGGTAAAATTTGGTGCATTTTATTTTGACTGCTTTAATGGTTAGGCTTTATATATACGTAATTATAGCGCTTAAAGCCTTATCAACTCTTCTTACCAGCTGATTTTATCACCTTAATATTATCTCTTATTACAAAATAACGCGCTGATTTTTAGCTGTTATTTGTACAGGAAAACAGAATTTAATTACTCTTAAAACTTGCTAATTGTTCATTTTTTAACTAATTGGTTAATACCCAGTAACAATAAAAAATAACGAATTGGCGTGAAAAAGCAGTGCCGCCTTTTCGCTTTGCGTCTTGCAATAGCATCAAAAGGAGCCGTCACATGGGTAAATTGAGCTCTACCTTGTGGCTTATATTACTTATGCTTCCGCAGCAATTGTTGGCTAATAGCCAATTTAATATGCGCGAAGGTGTAACAGATATAAGTAATAATGTTTATCAACTGCACATGACAATATTTATTATATGTTGTGTGATTGGGATTATCGTGTTCGCCGTGATGTTTTGGGCGCTGATCCATCACCGTAAATCAAAAGGGGCTATTCCAGCTCAGTTCCACGAAAGCACTAAAGTTGAAATACTTTGGACAGCTATTCCATTTGTTATTCTCATTGCTATGGCAGTGCCTGCTACCAAAACACTGATTGCGATGGAGGATGCAAGTAAAGCTGATCTCACTATTAAAATTACCGGATCGCAATGGAAATGGCACTATGAGTATATGGGCGAAGATGTTGCTTTTTACTCTATTTTATCGACCCCGCAACAACAAATAACTAATCAAGCGGATAAAACGAATACTTACCTACTTGAAGTAGACAAACCTTTAGTCTTACCGATCAATAAAAAAGTACGCTTTTTAATGACTTCAGATGATGTGATCCACTCTTGGTGGGTGCCAGATTTTGCAGTTAAAAAAGATGCTAATCCAGGGTTTATTAATGAAACGTGGACGAAAATAAATGAAGAGGGTATTTATCGCGGGCAATGCGCTGAATTGTGTGGCAAAGACCACGGTTTTATGCCAGTGGTTGTGGAAGCTAGATCTGAGCAAGCTTTTGCAAACTGGTTGAGCGAAGCTAAGCAGGCAAAAGAAAAAGCTGCAATCGCTGATGCTGCTTTGTTAGATCAGACATTACCAAAAGAAGAATTAATGACACTCGGTGAGCAAGTCTATATGGCCAGTTGCGCTGCATGCCACCAACCTACTGGCATGGGCTTACCGGGTGTTTTCCCTGCGCTCAAAGGCAGCCCGGTAGTATTAGGAGATATTAAAGATCATATTGATGTAGTGCTTCATGGTCGCCCAGGTACTGCGATGCAAGCATTTGACAAGCAGTTATCAATCAAGCAGCTGGCAGCTGTGATCACCTATAAGCGTAATGCATGGGGCAATGACACTGGGGATGTAATTCAACCGAGTCAGATACAAGCCGCGATTGATGCAACTTCGGAGGCTAAATAATGAGCAGTGTAACAGAGCAACAACACGATCAAGTCGCACATCATGATGGGCATCATCACGCCGCAAAAGGGTTTAAGCGCTGGCTTTATACTACTAACCATAAAGATATCGGTAGCTTATATTTAATCTTTTCGCTCACCATGTTTCTAATTGGTGGCGCTATGGCAATGGTGATCCGTGCAGAGTTATTTCAACCTGGACTACAGTTAGTCGACCCGCACTTTTTCAATCAAATGACCACAGTACATGGCTTGATCATGGTATTTGGTGCCGTTATGCCAGCCTTTACGGGGCTTGCGAACTGGATGGTGCCTTTGATGATTGGCGCGCCAGATATGGCATTACCACGGATGAACAATTGGAGTTTTTGGATTCTACCGTTCGCATTCTTGATTCTATTAGCGTCATTGTTTATGCCTGGTGGCGGACCTGCATTTGGCTGGACATTCTATGCGCCGCTTTCCACCACATACAGCAATGATAACACTGCATTATTTGTGTTTTCGGTGCATATTATGGGTATCAGCTCAATTATGGGGGCAATTAATGTCATTGTGACCATCGTTAATCTTCGAGCGCCGGGTATGACTTGGATGAAACTGCCATTGTTTGCCTGGACATGGTTAATCACCGCTTTTTTATTAATTGCTGTGATGCCAGTATTGGCTGGCGCCGTTACTATGGTATTGACCGATAAGTATTTTGCTACCAGCTTTTTTGATGCCGCAGGGGGAGGCGACCCGGTGATGTTCCAGCACATATTTTGGTTTTTTGGTCACCCTGAAGTATACATTATGATATTACCAGCCTTTGGCATTATCTCGACCATAGTGCCAACTTTTTCGCGTAAAAAATTATTTGGTTATGCCTCTATGGTATATGCCACATCGTCAATTGCTTTACTGAGCTTTATAGTTTGGGCACATCACATGTTTACCACTGGTATGCCAGTCGCTGGAGAATTATTTTTTATGTATGCAACTATGCTGATATCGGTGCCCACAGGGGTCAAAGTATTTAACTGGGTAGCCACTATGTGGCGTGGTTCAATCAGCTTTGAAGTGCCTATGTTATTTAGTATTGCCTTTATTGTGTTATTCACTGTGGGTGGTTTCTCAGGGTTGATGCTAGCGATTACTCCCGCTGATTTTCAATACCACGATACGTACTTTGTAGTTGCTCATTTTCATTATGTGCTCGTGACTGGAGCGATATTCTCAATTATGGCCGGGGCGTATTATTGGCTGCCAAAATGGACGGGAAATATGTTCAATATTACCTTGGCTAAATGGCATTTTTGGTTGTCGTTAGTGAGCGTGAATGTGCTGTTTTTTCCTATGCATTTTGTTGGTCTTGCTGGTATGCCACGGCGAATTCCTGATTACGCACTCCAATTTGCAGACTTTAATGCGATTATTAGTCTTGGCGGGTTTGCCTTTGGTTTATCACAATTGTTATTTGTGGTTGTAGTATTTAAGTGTGCGCGTGGCGGCGATAAAGTGCCCGCGAAGGTTTGGGATGGAGCTGAAGGTTTAGAGTGGGAAGTAGATTCACCTGCGCCTTATCATACCTTTGAAACACCGCCGGAGATCAAGTAATGAGCCACGCACCATTATTTAAGCGCTTAGTGTTGATATGCCTAGGTATGTTTGCTTTTGCGTTTGCTTTGGTGCCGTTGTATGACGTTTTTTGTGATGTAACAGGCCTCAATGGTAAGCCTTCGTTAGAGCAAGCAAAGCAAAGTAGCATAGTTAATGAGGCACGAGAAATCGACATTAGCTTTACAACTCATGCGCAAAGTGGAGCGCCATTTGAGGTGCAATCACATGAGTATAGTGTAGTAGTAAAGCCTGGAGCAATGCGCGAAGTGCTGTTTAGAGCGAAAAATACCAGTAATGAAGATAAAGTTATGCAAGCTGTGCCGTCTGTGTCTCCAGGTAAAGCAGCTAAATATTTACATAAAATGGCTTGCTTTTGTTTCGATCAACAACCTTTGAAAGCGGGTGAAGAAGTGGAATTTAAACTGCTTTTTTATGTCGATACGCAATTACCTGAAGATGTTGAAGAGTTAACTTTGTCTTATACCGTGTTTGATATTAGTGGGCAAATAGTAGCTAGTAACTAGGTTAGCCAAGCTAATAGTTAATTAGGAGCAAACAAAATGGATAAAAATTACGAAAAATATTATGTTCCTGCACAAAGCCCATGGCCAATAGTTGGCGCACTTGCAATGTTTTTTATTGCTGTTGGTGCAGGTCTTACTGTAATGCAAGCAAGCAGTGGCGGTGGTGCAGGCCATTATGTGCTTTACGCAGGAATTGCTGTGTTAGTGTTTATGCTATTTCGGTGGTTTAAAAATGTCATTGAAGAATCTGATCAAGGCTTATATTCAGCGCAAATGGATCGCTCGTTTCGTCAAGGTATGAGCTGGTTTATTTTCTCTGAAGTAATGTTTTTTATGGCTTTTTTCGGTGCCCTTTTTTATGCCCGGATGATCTCTGTGCCTTGGCTTGGCGGCGCCGGCAACAATGCCATGACCAATGAGGTACTGTGGCCTACTTTTGAAGCAATCTGGCCGTTAGTGACAACCCCAGGCGGTGGCACAACACAAGCTATGGGGTGGCAAGGTTTACCACTGATCAACACATTAATATTACTGACCTCGTCAGTTACCTTACATTTTGCTCATATAGGCATGGAGAACAATAAGCGTGGGCCATTAAAAGTATTTATGGCACTGACAATCGCATTAGGGGTCTGTTTTTTAGTGCTGCAAGTCGTAGAGTATATGCATGCTTATCAGGATTTAGGGCTGACCTTAGATGCTGGCGTATATGGTAATACTTTCTTTTTACTAACCGGCTTTCATGGTATGCATGTGACCTTAGGAACTATTTTATTATTAGTTATCCTGATCCGGATTCTAAAAGGCCACTTTAGCCCAGATAAACATTTTGCGTTTCAAGCCGCAGCTTGGTATTGGCATTTTGTTGATGTGGTGTGGTTGTGTTTATTTGTGTTTGTATATGTGCTGTAACTTTATCAATTGGTGAGGAGTTACTGTGAATGAAACCTAGTTTAAGGGCCGCAATAACAATCACTAAAACGATAACAGAAAACAGCACACGACGGCCTAAATAGTGAGACATAGGCCGTCCATTTGTTTTACCCGATACCATAATAAATAAGGCACGGAACAAGTTAAAAAGTATAAATAGTAGCAACAGTACGATAATAATTTTAATAATCACTGGGTCACCTTTATGCAGTTAATTTTATGGCGTAAACAAAAGCTTAGCTCAATTATTACCATTTGCGTGGTAACCATTGTGGTATTGGTGTGTTTACGCCTAGGGTATTGGCAACTACAGCGAGCTGAAAGTAAAACTGAGCAATTAACACAAATAGCAGCCCTGCAAAGTCAGGGAGTAATGAGCTGGCAGCAAATGCAGCAACTGCCTAGTGATTGGAATAAAACGGGCTTACAGATAAGTATCTCTGGAGTGCTAGATACGCAGCAATATTGGTTGTTAGATAATCAAGTTTACCAAGGTCAGGTTGGCTACGATGTACTTACCTTGCTGCGTTTACAGCAAAGTAAGCAAACTCTGTTGGTAAATTTGGGTTGGGTTAAAGCACCACTGACTCGCCAGCAACTCCCCAATATAAACCTCCCATCGACTCCTTTGGCAATGACCGTGCAATTAAAGCAAGGAAAGCTCAGTGGCTTTACTTTGCAAGATGCACAACACAATACGGCAGCATGGCCAAAGCGTGTACAAATTATCGATTTAGCATTGTTTTCACAGCAAACAGGTCGCGACATGATTGACTTTATTGGTTATCGGCAAGGTATCGCGGATGAGATTGCTGCGCCGCATTACCAAGCTGTGGTGATGAGCCCCGAAAAACATCAAGCCTATGCAGTGCAGTGGTTATTGATTGCGATTGCCTGCCTTGTTATTGCTGTATTTGCTTGTAAAAAGAAGGAATTATAATGAAAAACAATCCGTTATTAATATTTATTGGCTGTTGTTTAGTGCCTTTAATACTGGCGTATTTGACGTTAAAGCTTGAGTGGATACCTAGTGCATCGAGTAATCAAGGGGAATTTTTAACACAGGAAATAAAACTACAAGATTGGCAAAAAACGGAGCATAAACAATGGACTATTGCTTTAAATCACCCAGCACAATGCCAGCAAGCTTGTGCACAGCAGTTACAAGCGCTAGATAACCTCTATGTCGCCCTTGCTAAAAATCAAGACAAGGTCGATGTAGCCATCCTTGGGCAGACACAACAAAAAGATCTGCCATGGCGGCAACTACCTGAGGTTGATGTACTGCAACCCGCTAGTTTATATCTAATTGATCATATGGGCTTAGTGGTCTTGCAGTATCCTTACCATAGTGAGCCACAGCAAAACCGTTTGACTCAAAAAGGACTGTTAAAAGATTTAAAAAAATTACTTAACTATTCGCGTTCAAGCTAAATTAAGGAGTGCCAATTATGTATAAAAACTATAAACATTTGGTATTAGCCACTTTTATATTATCGATCTTAGTTGTTGGCTTAGGGGCTTACACGCGCTTGAGTGATGCCGGATTGGGTTGTCCGGATTGGCCCGGTTGCTATGGCTTTTTGACGGTGCCTAAGCATGAGGCTGATTTAGCCTATGTCGAGCAAACCTACCCAGATATGATGTTCGAAACCGCTAAAGCGTGGAAAGAAATGATCCATCGCTATTTTGCAGGCACGTTAGGTTTACTTATTTTAGCGTTATTTATATTGGCTTTATTAAAACGTCAATATCCAACCACGCCAATTAAATTACCCTTACTATTACTAATACTGGTGGTGTTTCAAGCGGCTTTAGGGATGTGGACTGTTACCATGAATTTGCAGCCGCTGATTGTATTAGGGCACTTATTGGGTGGGTTTAGTATTTTATCATTAGTTGCATTATTGTATTTCCGGTTAACGGCAAAACCAATTTTTGGCGGCGACGCACCCGCTCGGCATTACTTTAAACTTAGTCTAGTCGCATTAGTGGTGTTGGTATTGCAAATAGCGCTAGGCGGTTGGCTTGCTGCTAATTATGCGGCGCCGCACTGCAATGGCTTGCCGTTGTGTAGTTACGGGCAGCCGTTTTCATTGAGTAGTGTATTTCAGTTGCCATTAGAGCAAAGTACTTATGAATATGGTGTACTTTCACAGCAGGCTAGAATGTCGATCCATTTATTACATCGAATGTGGGCGTTAGTTACCTGTGTAGTATTAGCGCTGATCATGTGGCGCATTTATAGCCGTGCTGTGTCAAGAAAAATAAAGCATTGTACAGTCTCCGTATTGGTCGCGTTGCTGTGTCAAATTTGTTTGGGCTTGGCGGTTGTGCATTGGCATTTCCCGCTCGGCGTTACACTGGCACATAATTTAATGGCTGCCATACTATTGTTAACAGTCGTTCGTTTATGTTTTTACTTAAAAGCACGTACATAGGGGCAGTTATGACACCATTAATAGCAATAACAAAGTTAGCACCTAGCCAAATTAGCGGCTTAATAAATGATTATTTAGCGATCAGTAAATTTAAAGTAGTCGCGATGTTGGTATTAACAGCATGGGTTGGTTTAGCGCTGGCCCCCGATGTTGGTCGTGGTATTGGCGTACAGTTTATTAGTTTACTGGGGATTGGCTTGTTATCCGCAGCGGCTGCGGTGATCAATCATGTGGTTGATAGCGAGATCGATAGCAAAATGGCACGTACTCGCCATCGACCAGTGGCGAAGGGACGGCTATCTAAACGGCATGCATTAAGTTTTGCAGCTGTTATTGGCGTGAGTGGTTTCATTATGTTGATGGTTTGGGCTAATACTTTAACAGCGGTATTAACCTTATTTGCGTTAGTTGGTTATGCGTTTATTTATACCTCATTTTTAAAGCGTGCAACGCCACAAAATATTGTTATAGGAGGGTTGGCCGGTGCTATGCCGCCGCTGTTAGGGTGGGTATCTGAAACTGGTCATATGGCAGCGGCTCCTTGGTTGTTGGTGATGATTATATTTACTTGGACTCCGCCACATTTTTGGGCGTTGGCAATCGCTCGAAAAAGTGATTACGAACGCGCTAAAATCCCCATGCTGCCAGTCACTCATGGCATTGATTTTTGTAAAACCTGCGTAGTTGCATACTCTATTTTATTAGCTTTGGTATGTGTATTACCTTATTTAATCGGTATGTCGGGGAGCATTTATTTAGTTTCTGCGACACTGCTTAATGGAATTTTCATCTACAAAGCTGTGAAACTAAAAACAGCGGGAAATGACGAAAAGGCAATGGATTTATTTCGTTTTTCAATTATTCATTTAATGATACTCTTTATCGCATTATTTATAGATAAGTGGTTTTTTATATGAAAAGCTTAGTAATTAAATTTGGGACGAGTATGTGGTTGGCATTAAGTTTATTATTGTTAACAGCTTGTAGTGACAGCACTATGCCTGATGTTGAAGCCTTGGTATATGAACAAGCGAAACCTTTGAGTGATTTTACTTTACAAGACCAAAATGCCCAGTCAGTAACTAAGCAAACATTGCAAGGCCAATGGAACTTAGTGTTCTTAGGTTATACTAGTTGCCCAGATATTTGCCCACTGACATTAGCTAAGCTCAATGGTGCTTATAAAGCGTTGAAAGATGAATACCCGCTGCAAATTTGGTTTTTAGCGGTTGATCCAAAACGTGATACAGTTGCTAAACGCAAAGCCTACATTGATTATTTTAACCCTAATTTTTTAGCGGTTTCAGGAGAGCATAAAGATTTATTTCCACTAGTTAGAGAGTTAGGTTTAATTTACGCAATTAGTAATAGTGATGAGCAAGAATATGCCGTTGACCATAGTGCTTCAGTTGCTATGGTTGACCCTCAAGGAGCGGTACGAGCTATATTTAAACCTGAATTTAAACAAGGCAGTGTGCCGTTAATTAATGCTAAATTATTAATAACTGAATTTAAGCAGATTGCGGATCATTATTAATAAAATAAGTATATTTTAATTCTTTTCGAGGGGCGTTTGGCTCCTTTTTACTTTTCTCTTCGGTAAATAATTTCACTCTTTTTTCAACGCATTTATGGCATTTTTACTAACTCAGTCTAAGCTTTTGTTATGAATTAGTTAAACATGGAAAGTGCGAACAATATGATGAAGCTTCCCGCTGAATTAGCAATCACCCAAGTTGAAAATTTACACCAAGACTTGCTACAAGAATTACACAGCAATGATGATGTTTGCTTAGACATTAGTGAAGTTGTGCGCGTAGATACTGCTTCGATTCAACTATTGTGTGCTTTGCAAAAGCACTTGCTGTGCGTACATCACAAAATTATTTGGGTTGGGCAAAGTGAGCCTTTAAAAGATGCCATTGATTGCTTAGGCCTAAGTGAATATCTAATACTTGAAAATGTTGATTAAGAGGTTCATATGAAAAGAATTTTAGCCGTGGATGATTCGGCATCAATGCGTCAGATGGTGAGTTTTACACTGAAAAAAGCAGGTTTTGATGTCACTGAGGCAAAGGACGGCAGTGAAGCACTTAGCATCGCAAAACAACAAGGTTTTGATGCTGTGATTTCAGATGTAAACATGCCAGTGATGGATGGTATTACTTTGATCAGGGAGTTACGCACTTTACCAAACTATAAATTTACGCCATTGCTAATGCTAACAACAGAATCAGGTATGGACAAAAAAGTAGAAGGGAAAGCTGCTGGTGCAACTGGCTGGATAGTTAAACCCTTTAATCCTGAACAGTTATTAGCGGTTTTAAAAAAAGTGATTCGCTGATCTAGGGGACGGGGTATGAGTATAGATTTAAGTCAATTTTTTGAAGTCTTCTTTGAAGAAAGTTTTGAGGGCTTAGATGTGATGGAAGCTGAGTTATTAAACTTGGTGCCTGGCGAAGAAGATTTAGAAACAATTAATACCATTTTTCGTGCTGCGCATTCTATTAAAGGCGGCAGTGGTACATTTGGTTTTAACTCTGTGTCTGACTTTACTCATGTGCTAGAAACCCTATTAGATCAAATACGTGAGGGAAAACGAGAGCTTATAGCAGAGCATGTTAACCTATTACTTAAATCTGTTGATTGCTTGCGGGAGTTACTTCGTGGCTTACAAGCAGAGCAAGAACCTAATTTAGAAGAAGCAATTGCACTGAGAATTAAGTTTGAACAGATTTTAGGAGTAAACCAAGCCGATAAAAATAAAACTGAAGCCGCTGCTAGTCCTGCTCAACTTGAACTTAACACTTATCAGATTGATTTTAAACCACATCATCATCTATTTAAAACGGGCAATGAGCCACTGTACATGATCTGTGAATTGGCAGAGCTGGGAGATTTGGAGACGCAAGTTTTCAATAATGAGCTCCCTGACATTGCTGATTTAAGCGCCGATGATTGTTTTTTATCTTGGCGATTTTTTTTAAACACAGCAAAAGATGAGAGTGCGATTCGAGAAATATTTGAGTGGGTTGAAGATGATGCCGATATTACCATCGCGCTATGTGGCGGTTTATTTGCTGAAGATGATATGCAAATTAAAGCGCCTGATGTGATTGAGGAAAACCCTAATTCAACTTCAGCCCCTGCAGTTGTCAATGTTGCTGCGGTTAAGCCAATAAAAAAAAGCACTGCGGTCAAAGCAAGCACTCCAGCTGCAGAATCAACTTCAATTAGAGTCGGCATAGATAAAGTTGATTCATTGATCAATATGGTAGGCGAGTTGGTTATCACTCAAGCGATGCTAAGCCAAATTGGTCAACAAGAGATCACCGAAGCGACTATTGCCTCTTTGCAGGAAGGTTTAGCGCAATTGGCCCATAATACTCGTGATTTACAAGAAAATGTAATGCGTATTCGAATGCTGCCAATAAGCTTTGTATTTAGTCGTTTTCCACGTTTAGTACGAGATATCTCGCAAAAGCTGAATAAGCAGGTTGAGCTTAAATTGTTAGGTGAACAGACCGAGCTCGATAAAACCGTAATGGAAAAAATATCAGATCCTATGGTGCACTTAGTGCGAAACTCCTTGGATCATGGTTTAGAAACAGTTGAGCAGCGCCTTAGTGCAGGTAAAGAGCCCGTCGGTACTGTCACACTTAATGCATTTCACCAAGGTGGTAATATTGTTATAGAAATCATGGATGATGGACAAGGTCTTAATACTGCAAAGATTAAACAAAAAGCGGTTGCTAATGGGCTAGTAAGCGAAGCTGATGAGTTGGATGATGATGAAATTAATGAGCTCATTTTTATGCCCGGTTTTTCAACTGCGGATGAGGTAAGTGATATATCCGGACGTGGTGTCGGTATGGATGTAGTCAGGCGTAATATCCAATCACTCAATGGCTCGGTTGAAGTGTCATCTGCGGCAGGTGTTGGGTCTACTTTCACCATTCGCTTGCCACTTACTCTGGCTATTTTAGATGGTCAGTTAGTGAGGGTCGCAAAGCACACCTATATTATTCCATTAATTTCTATTGTTGAATCATTACAAATTGATATCAGTAAAGTGAGTCGAGTGGGTAAAGACTTAGACGTACTTAGACTGCGTGATGAATACATTCCTATCTTGCGTTTATACAGTATTTTCAATCATCAAGGTGCGATAGAAACACTTGATAAAACCTTGTTAGTGGTAGTTGAAAGCGATAATCAAAAAATTGGTTTGTTAGTTGATGATTTATTGTCACAGCAACAAGTAGTGATTAAAAGTTTAGAAGCTAATTACCAAAAAGTAGATGGCGTGTCAGGTGCCACTATATTAGGGGATGGTCGGGTTTCGTTGATTGTCGATATCAGCGGCTTAATTAAATTATCAGGATTAAGAAAACCCGGTAGCCAAGAATTGATTATTGAATCGCAAGCTAACTTGGAGGCTTCATGATCTCTGCGCACAGCGAATTAAATAACAAAATAATGCTTGAACAGGGCCAAGGGGTTAAGCAGTTTTTAACCTTTATTATGGCTGATGAAGAATACGGTGTTGATATTTTAACTGTTCAAGAAATTCGCAGTTGGGAGGAGATCACCGAGATCCCGAATGCCCCAGATTATGTAAAAGGGGTGATTAATCTACGTGGCACCATAGTACCTATTTTAGATCTTAGATTACGATTTGGCTTAGCGACGATTGACTATGGAGCGTTAACTGTGGTGATCGTGGTGAAAGTAATTTTTGAGCAAAATAGCAAGATTATGGGCATGGTCGTTGATGCCGTATCTGATGTTTACAGTATTGTAGAGCAAGAGGCAAAGACGGTGCCTAACTTTAGCGGTTCAGAGAATGCTGAATTTATCGCAGGGTTAGTGAATGTCGGTGAGAAGATGGTCGCGTTATTGGACCTGCAAAAAACAATGGATATTTAGCTAAATACTAAATATAGCAAATGGTGATCAACAAGAAGGTGATGGGCATGGGGTGGTTTAGTAATTCTAAAAAATCAAATAATGATTTAATCGTTACGGCATTAAATAAGTCACTTGCGGTGATTGAGTTTGAACCAAACGGTAAAATACTCACTGCGAATGTCAATTTTTTAAATGTTATGGATTATTCTTTAGCTGAAATTCAAGGTCAACATCATGCAATGTTTGTTGAGTCGCAAGAAGCTGCTAGTCAGGAATATCAGCAATTTTGGCAGCGTCTAGAAAGTGGTGAGTTTATTTCTGATGAATTCAAGCGATTAGGCAAACATGGTAAAGAAATATGGATTCAAGCAACATATAACCCAGTTATCGATAAGCAAGGCAGGGTAATTAAAGTGGTCAAGTTTGCTACTGATATTACTAGTCAAAAACATGCGCTAGCAGAAGCTGCAGGGCAAGTTAGTGCGATTAATAAATCACAAGCGGTGATCGAATTTAATTTAGACGGCACAATCATCACTGCAAATGATAATTTTTTATCAACACTTGGCTATAACTTAGCTGACATTCAAGGTAAACATCATCGGTTATTTGTTGATGAAGAATATGCAAAAAGTGTTGATTATGCTGAGTTTTGGCAAAAACTAGGTAGAGGCGAGTTTGACTCAGGTGAGTATTTGCGCATAGGTAAAGGCGGAAAAGAAGTTTGGATTCAAGCATCTTATAACCCCATTTTTGATCAAAATGGCCGACCATTTAAAGTCATCAAGTACGCCACAGATATCAGCAAACAGAAAAAAGCGTCTAATGAAGCACGTAAAACTGCTGATTTCGTAAATGCTTTAAGAGTTTGCCAAGCAAATGTAATGATTGCAGATAACGATTTGAAAATTATTTTTGTTAATGAGCAAGTAAAGAAAATGCTGCAAGCTCGTGAGAGCGCATTACAAACGGTATTACCTAGCTTTTCCGTTGCAAACTTAATAGGAACCTGTGTTGATGACTTTCATAAAAAACCTTCTCATCAACGTCAGTTATTAGCGGCACTTGAAAAGCCATACAAAGCCACTTTAAGATTGGCTGGTTTAATATTTAGTCTAATTGCGACTCCTTGGATTGATGAAAATGGGAAGCGACTTGGTACAATTGTTGAGTGGCAAGATACCACTGAAAGCGTTAATAAAGCAGAACAAGAAAAACAAGAAGCAGAAGAAAACCTTAGGGTGCGTCAAGCGCTGGATCGAGTTGCAACAAATACTATGATTGCAAATACTAAAAACGATATTATTTATATGAATGAAGCGGTGCAAAATATGATGCGCAATGCTGAGCAAGATTTACGTCGCGATTTACCTAATTTTGACAGTAGCCAGTTATTAGGGCAAAACATTGATGCATTTCATAAAAATCCAGCGCATCAACGTAATATGTTAAGCAAGCTAACCAATACTTACAGTACCGAGATACTTGTTGGCGGGCGTACTTTTGGTTTAGTTGCTAACCCTATTTTTACTTCAGAAAATGAACGAATCGGCACTGTGGTGGAATGGGATGATCGAACTGCTGAAGTAGCAATAGAAAAAGAAATTGCTGATTTAGTCAGCTCTGCTGGGAAAGGTAATCTAGAAGCTCGTGTTGTAGAGCAAGGTAAAGGCGGTTTCTTTTTACGTTTAGCTAAGGGGCTAAATGGTTTAGTTGCTGTTGTTGAAGGTGCCGTTTCAGGCACTGGTGATATGCTTGATGCCATGGCCAATGGTGACTTATCAAAACGCATTGAGCAAGAGTACCAAGGGTCGTTTGAACGACTTAAGCGTGATGCTAACGCAACGGCTGATAAATTAACTGAAGTGATTAATCGTATTAATACCTCGGCAACTTTAGTGGCAAGTGGAGCCGAGGAAATATCTCAAGGCAACGCTGATCTAAGCCAGCGTACTGAAGAGCAGGCATCATCACTTGAAGAAACAGCATCAAGCATGGAGGAAATGACCAGCACAGTACGTCAAAATGCTGATAATGCAAAAGTAGTTAATGAATTAGCTGGAGAAACACGCGATAAAGCGCTGCAAGGGGGAGAAGTTGTTAACCGCGCAGTGATCAGCATGTCAGCAATTAATGAATCGAGTAAGAAAATTGCCGATATTATTAGCGTAATTGACGAAATTGCCTTTCAAACCAATTTATTAGCTCTTAATGCAGCCGTTGAAGCCGCTAGAGCTGGTGAGCAAGGTCGTGGCTTTGCGGTCGTTGCTGGCGAAGTACGTAATTTGGCGCAGCGTTCAGCGGGTGCTGCAAAAGAAATTAAAGAGTTGATCAGAGATAGCGTTGGTAAAGTTGAAGATGGCACTTTATTAGTTAATGAATCAGGGGCCACTTTAAAAGAAATTGTTATTGCAGTACAAAAAGTAACGGAAATGATATCTGATATTGCAGCAGCATCCGAAGAGCAAAGCTCAGGTATTGAGCAAGTCAACAAAGCTATTTCGCAAATGGATGAAATGACTCAGCAAAATGCAGCCTTAGTTGAGCAAGCATCAGCGGCCAGCGAGTCAATGTCAGAGCAAGCGAATGACATGACCAAGTTACTGAACTTTTTCACTTTAAGTCAGCAAGAAGCGGCGATTAATACGGTGTCTGTAACTCCGACCCCCACCGCAACGCCATCACACAGCAGCAACATTAGTAGTAAAGCGCGAGGTAATAACTTTGCTGATTCAGCTGATGAATGGGAGGAATTTTAACGTTTTTTGCAACTGTATTACTAGTTAAGCCTCTGAACTTGAACGAATCCAGAGTCTTAACTTTTAGCAATTTTGTTAATATTCAATCGCAGCTCAGTCACGCCTATTGCGAGTAACTGTAATGAAAGAGTTTTTACTAACCGACCATGATTTCAAGCAAATAGCTGCAATAGTTTATGACGCGTGTGGCATTGTATTGGGTGATCATAAACGAGAAATGGTCTATTCACGTCTTGCTCGTCGGATCAGAACATTGCAGTTGGAAAATTTTAAACAGTATTTAGCTTATTTAGAGGCACATAAAGAGCAAGAGTTTAGTGATTTTATTAATGCAATAACAACCAATCTGACTTCTTTTTTTCGCGAATCACATCATTTTGATTATTTGCAATCGCATATAATTCCTAAGCTGTTAGTGACAAATAAAAGTACTCGGCGAGTACGGATATGGTCTGCAGGGTGCTCAACAGGGGAAGAACCCTATTCTTTGGCTATGAGCTTGCATGGACTATTTCCAACAGACTGGGATGTGAAAATTTTAGCCACCGATTTGGATTCAAACGTCTTAGCTAAAGCACAATCAGGGACCTATACTGCGGCTAATGTGAATGGACTTGAACAACATCAATTACAGCGTTGGTTTTTAAAAACTAAAGATGGTGGATTATTTAAAGTTAAACCTGAATTGCAACAAAAAATTCATTTTAAGCGTTTGAATTTATTACAGGATTGGCCAATGAAAGGGCCTTTCGATGTGATTTTTTGTCGTAATGTGGTGATTTATTTTGATAAAGAGACAAAAGCTCAGTTATTCAACCGCTATTGTCATATTTTAGCTGAGCAAGGATACCTATTATTAGGTCATTCTGAAACCATGGGAAAGGAACATAGTGAGTTTAAGAACTTAGGTAAAACTATGTATCAGAAGGTGATTTATGGATAATAATTTTAAGCCAGTGTTGCATGGCTTTGAGCATATTAAGCGGTTTTGGGACTCAGGGCAGAGGCAAGTTATTGCTAAAGTATTACCCGGTGAATTTTATGTGTCAAAAAATGATGAAATGATTTCCACTGTACTAGGTTCATGTATAGCTGCTTGTATTTATGATGACAAGCTTGGTGTGGGTGGGATGAATCACTTTATGTTACCGATTGAAAAAGGCGCGGAGCCAACTAGTGCGCATAACTTAAATTGTCGTTATGGTAACTGGGCAATGGAGTTTTTAATTAATGAAGTACTTAAAAATGGCGCGTCTAGACAAAATCTAAAAATAAAACTGTTTGGCGGTGGTAAAATTATTCGCTCGATGACGGATATTGGTCTTGGTAATATTCGCTTTGCTTACTCTTATGTGCAAGAAGAAGGGTTAGATTTGGTGTCTCATGATGTGGGAGGGCCTTGGCCGCGCAAGGTCAACTTTAACCCACAAACAGGCAAAGCACAGGTTAAAAAATTGCGCGACATGCACACGGATGTGATTGAAAAACGCGAAGTCCGTTATTTACATGATATCGAAGAACAAGATTCTAAAACCGATATTGAGTTATTTTAAGGGGTAAAAAATGGTCAAGGTGTTAGTAATTGATGACTCGCCATTGATACGACGAGTATTGACGGAGGTACTACACCAAGCTTATGATATTCAGGTCGTAGGGTGTGCAGAAGACCCTTATCAAGCACGAGAAATGATTAAGCAGCTTAATCCCGATGTGCTGACTTTAGATATTGAAATGCCGAAAATGGATGGCATTAGCTTTTTGAAAAACCTAATGCGTCTACGGCCTATGCCTGTGGTAATGATATCAACGCTCACCCAAAAAGGTTCACCCATGACTTTGGAGGCGCTGGAATTAGGAGCAGTTGATTTTATAGCTAAGCCGACAGTCAATGTATCTGAGCAATTAAGCCAGTATGCTAAATTAGTTCAACAAAAGGTGCGGACGGCAGCCGCAGCACGAGTACGTCCTTTTAAATTAAGCCAAGTACAACCTATCGAAACGTTAAGTAATGCACAGTTTAGTATCAATAAGGTGTTGGCGATTGGAGCTTCAACAGGAGGAACCGAGGCGATTAAAGAGGTACTAATAAGAATGCCAGAAAATTGTCCACCGATCGTTATCACGCAACATATTCCACCTGTGTTTAGTAGTTCATTTGCTTTGCGTATGGATAGAACATGTACTATCCATGTAAAAGAGGCGCAGCACGGCGATAAGTTAAAAGCTGGCTGGGCGTTTATCGCCCCAGGTGGTCAACACTTAAGCGTTATACAGCAAGGAGGCTGCTTATATTGTCAGCTTGATGAGAGCGAGCCAGTTAATCGTCATCGTCCTGCGGTTGATGTATTGTTTAACTCTCTAGTTAAAGTGTGCCCTAAAAATACCATCGCAGCTTTATTAACGGGTATGGGGAGTGATGGCGCACAAGGTTTACTGGCGCTAAAACAGCATGGTGCTTATACCGTTGCGCAAGATGAACTATCATCAGTGGTATGGGGTATGCCTAAAGCCGCCGTAGAGATCGGAGCAGCTTTAGCGGTTGTCTCGCTTGATAAGGTGACGCAGCATCTATTAAACCAAGCCATGAAAAAGTAGTCCCCATAATTTTTGCTGGCCTATTGCCAGTAAATTCAACGTAGTTAGCCTTGCAAATAGCCACTGGAGAGAGATTTATTATCCAGAGTTTAGGTTGATAACTATCTGGAGTTATATTTCTACTGCACAATTACCCAAGGTTGTGAAAACCAGTAATAGCTATTTTTATGAGCAATTGATGGTGCTGTGCAGTTAAATCGTGATCGCCCTTGAGCTAAGTTTTTCGGTGAATTTATGGTCACAGTATCAGCTGCTGACCAGTCTAGTTTTGCCTGACCGATGCCCGATACATAACAAGCTAGCTGACTTTTATGAAAGTCTCCCATATTAAATTTAATGCTGATCTGAGGTGGATTTTGGCTGGTCACGCTATCAATATAAGTAAGCTCTTGGATTGAAAATGCGCGAGAGTTTAGTTTGGTCACTAGCGTATCAAGCTTGCTATAAAACCCAGAAGCTGGAAAGCGTGGTAAACGGCTAAAATCAGAGTCTTTGTTGATGGCACCAGAGTGTTGGCCAATACCAATAAAGCCCAACTCTTTCACTAAACTTTGTAATTGGTTATTAAACTCGCCATATGGATATGCTAAGTATTTATAGTCATGGCCAATTTCTTCTTTGATCCGTTGTTGTGATGACAAAATATCTTGCTTAATACGCGCTTGCCATTGTTGGGTTGTTTCATCGGCTAATTTACGATGTAGGTAATCATGTTGTGCGCTGTGATTGCTGATCAGAGCACCTTTTTTGGCAAGTTCTCTGAGTTTATCCCAGCCCATTACATAGCCTTTACCTTCATCAATCAACTTTGGATTAACGAAAATAGTATAGGGGTAAGCAAACTTTTCTAATATCGGCGCTGCTTGTTCATAATTATTGTTGTAACCATCATCAAAGGTAATAGCGACGGTTTTATCTGGTAAACTTTGTCCTTGTTGTAAAGCAGATAGTAATTCATTTAGCGGCACTACGTTAAAGTCATGCTGTTTTAAATAGTTTAAATGCTCCGTGAAGGTTTTAGCACTGACACTGGTTACTGCTGGCAGGGTTTCACTGACATGGTGATACTGTAAAATAACTGCGCTGTGAGCAGGTAAAGATAGACAAAAGAGGATCGATAGCAGACTGTGAAAAAATTTCTTAATCGTCATAAAGCACACCATAAAAGCTTGCTGTTGTTAGCTGGTCCAATGATATTATCAAATATAACCGTGCCACTGTTAGGAATAGTTGATACTGCAGTGATCGGACATCTTGGGAGTGCGCATTTTCTTGCCGCAATTGCCTTGGGTGCCACGGTGATTTCATTACTGTTTTGGTTGGCAGGCTTTTTACGCATGAGTACCACAGGGCTGGTTGCGCAAGCTTATGGCGAAAAAGATTATCCTCAATTAGCCGGATTATTAAAGCGCAGTTTAGTATTAGCGCTTATCGTGGCATTTTCTTTAATTGCTTTATCGCCACTTATTAAAAATGCCATAGCTTACCTTTCTGGTTCCAGTGCGCCGGTGCTCGCACAAGCTTATAGTTACTTTGAAATTCGTATTTTTAGTGCGCCAGCGGCATTATGTAACTTGGTATTATTAGCTTGGATGTTAGGGGTTCATTACGGTAAAGGGCCTTTTTATTTATTACTAGTTACTAATATCACCAATATTGTTTTAGATATTTATTTTGTTGTGTACTTAGATTGGCAAGTTGCCGGAGCGGCTTGGGCATCGTTGATTGCCGATTATACCGCGTTATTATTTGCGTTATTCTTGGTTTTTAGGTTGGCGAAAAAAATGGCTGTACCGTTATTTTTAGGTGGGTGGTTTAGCCGAGATAAAATGTGGGCGTTATTGAGTCTTAACCGTGATATTTTTATTCGCTCTTTAATTTTACAACTGTGTTTTAGTTTTATGACTTTCTATGGTGCACGCATTGGCGAAGTAACGCTTGCGGTAAATGCTGTATTACTGAACTTTTTAATGCTAGTGAGCTTTGCTCTTGATGGTATTGCCTATGCAAGTGAAGCAAAAGTTGGCCAAGCAAAAGGTCAACATAGCGTACGGCGTATAAACTTATGGGTAAAAATAAGCGTATTTTGGGGAATGCTATTTGCTTTTTGTTATAGCGTGTTTTTTGCATTGTTTGGTTCGCAAATTATTACCTTATTAACAGATATTCCTGAAGTGATCAAAGCCGCCAATGAATACTTACCATGGTTGATTTTTATGCCATTAGCGGCAATGAGTTGCTTTTTGTTTGATGGTATTTTTGTTGGCCTAACCAGAGCTCAAGATATGCGGAATACCATGCTAATTTCAGCATTAGTTGGATTCTTTGGCGTGTTTTGGGTATTTAATGCTTGGCAAAATCATGCGCTTTGGTTAGCAATGACCAGCTTTATGCTACTGCGTGGCGTTACATTGGTCGTACGTTATAAGCAGTTGCAAACAACGCAGCAGTTACTGAATTAATAAAAGTATTAATAAATCTAAAGTGCACTTAAAACTTTGGATTTATTGTGCTTAAACGGCGTCGTTAAGTACTGTTTATTTTAACTTCGATTCGCATCTTGGGATGGCTTGGATATATGACTGAATTTTATCATTGGTTTGATTTAATTGGCATCGCGGTATTTGCCATGTCAGGCACTTTAATTGCCTATGATAAAAAAATGGATGGCTTTGGGGTCGTGGTACTGGCGACAGTCACCGCGATAGGCGGTGGCACAATTCGAGATTTAATTTTGGATGTTCCGGTATTTTGGTTACATGACCAAAGTTATTTTATTGCTATTCTTGCTTCTGTATTTGTTACCACTCGTTTGATCAATAAACAAAAATCAATTCTGTTATATCATTTTCAAGTAGCTGATGCGTTTGGTTTAGCATTTTTTGCGGTGATGGGCGCGCAAAAAGCATTGCTTGCGGGGATGCCTGCAACAACTGCAATTATTATGGGGGTGATCACCGGTTGCTTTGGTGGCGTTACCCGTGATGTACTCGCTGGTAATATTCCCATGCTCTTAAAAGGTGAGCTGTATGCTATTACCTGTATTGCTGGTGGTATTATTTACACCCAAGGTATTGCCTTTAATGTGGCAACAGAAATAGCGATGATTTCAGCAATGCTAATCACTTTGTTGTTACGCCTTGCGGCAATGAAATGGCAACTAACACTACATATTTTTAAATATCCTGACTAGACTGTAAATAACATAACATTACAGGGACAAAGGATGTCATTAGCTCGGATTTATTCGCGTGCCCAAGTGGGCATTCAAGCACCCGAAGTGATTGTAGAAGTACATTTAGGTAATGGTTTACCAGCATTTCATATTGTAGGTTTGCCCGAAGCTTCAGTAAAAGAAGCCAAAGACCGTGTGCGCAACGCATTAGAAAACTCTAAATTTGGTTTTCCAGACCAACGTATTACAGTCAATTTAGCACCTGCTGATTTACCCAAAGAAGGGGGGCGTTTTGATTTAGCGATTGCAGTTGGTATTCTCATCGCTTCAGATCAAATTGTTTGCACTGATATTGAACGCTATGAATTTTATGGAGAGCTGGCACTTAATGGCGAAGTGCGTGGTGTGAGTGCAATACTTCCGTCCGTTTTAGCCGCTAAAGCACAAGGGCGTTGCTGTTTTTTACCTTTAGTAAATGATAGTTTAGCGAGTTTAGTAAATGGCGTTGAGCGCAAAGCGGTCTCTTCTATCCAAGAAGTATGGAGTGATTTACTCAATCAGCAGCCTTTACCTCTTAATATTAGCTATCCAGAACAGCAACATAGCGGTGTTGAATTCTTAATTGATTTGAGTGACGTAAAAGGCCAGCCCGGCGCGAAAAGAGTGTTAGAAATCGCTGCGGCGGGTGGCCATAATTTACTTTTTTTGGGGCCACCTGGTACGGGTAAGTCAATGCTCGCGCAACGTATGCCGACTATTATGCCAGGCATGTCCGATGATGAAGCACTTTCCACTGCAGCATTGTATTCAATTATTGGCCAAAGTGTCGATCTAACTAACTGGCGCAAACGACCATTTCGTAATCCTCATCATACTTGTTCTGCAGTGGCGCTAGTAGGAGGCTCTTCAAATCCAAATGACAATTACATCACTATAAAGTAATAATTAAAGATCTTGCTTAAAAAGTACATAGCTTGCAGTTACTAATTACATCGATATGATGTATTGAATCGTGTTCTACATCTTTAATGGGTGATATTTAATTTTATGTCTGTACGTACAATACCAAAAAATTATAGAAATCTGACAGGATTGGCAAATTCACAAAAAGCCAATGATGCATTTTTTGAATCTTCCCTTGAGCGCGACTTTTTAACAATGATTGAGTTTGATAGCTGTATAGAAAGCTACGATGTTCAACCGGTTTGTATTTCATGGGTGGATTCAAATGGTAGAAAAAGAAAATACACCCCAGATGTATTGCTTAGTTACATATCGGGTCGTTCATCTTTCTCCAATAGCAATATAGTACTTTGCGAAATTAAATACCGTAGTGATATTCAAAAAAATTGGGAAGATCTTAAACCAAAATTTAAGGCCGCAATTCGTTATGCAAAAGAGCAAGGTTGGCGCTTCAAGCTGTTTACTGAGAATGAGATACGCACAACTTATATGGAAAATGCTCGATTTTTACAACCATATTTACGTGATGCACTCAATGAATCTCACGAGGAGTTAATATTTGGTGCACTTCATTCAATGAGAGAATGCAGTGTTGAACAATTGATTAAGTCTTTATTTAACGATAAATGGGCACAAGCTGAGATTTTACCTTCTTTATGGTGGCTCATTGCGGCAAAAAGAGTGAACTTGGATTTAAATTTACCTATCACCATGTCTTCTCGTATTTGGATAGGGAGATAAATATGCCTAGAAAAGCGAGAAAAGAATTTACCTTGCAGCAAGGAAGCTCCGTTTATCATAATGATGCACACTATATCGTACTGCAAATTACGAATTTAGATTATGTATTAGCAGAAAATTTCCATACAAAGCAAATTGACAAGCTAAGAATATCAGAACTGTCTTTATCGCCCCCTTCGCCAGAAGATAGACGCGTAAGTGTTATTGATGCTATCGAAGATGATGACTGGAAAGTAGCTCAGCAACGATTGGAAATTATTCAACCTTTGGTACATAAACATGATCGAACTGTTGAAGACGTAAAAAGTGTAGCTACAGAGCACGGCTATCATATCAATACAATTTATAAGTGGCTTCGATTATACGAAGCCGATTCATCGTTGATGATACTGTCCCCGAAAGCAAGGAGTGACTCCGGTAGTAAAAAACTATCAAGTGAAGTAGAGAAAGTCATTGATGAATGTATTGAAAGCGAATATTTAAATAAGCAGAGAAAGTCGGTTGCGGCTGTACACCGCTTAGTTAAGCTAGAGTGTAGAAAAGCTACATTGACTATTCCTCACGTTAATACGGTAAGAAATCGTATTAAAAGCTTATCTGAGGATTTGAAAATACGTCAGCGCTGTAGTAAAGACCAAATTCATGATGCGCTTCATATGAGTATGGGGGAGTTCCCGCATGCTGATTATCCTTATGCTGTAATTCAAATTGACCATACACCTTTAGATATAATATTGGTAGATGATGTTTATCGATTACCTCTTGAACGTCCTTGGGTAACAATGGCAATAGATGTATACAGTAGGATGGTAGCAGGTTTTTACATCTCATTTGAAAAACCAAGTGCCTTGGCTGTTGGTATGTGTCTTTCAAATGTGATCTTGCCGAAGGATAAGCTTCTTGCGGAATATGATATAGATGCGTCTTGGCCTTGTTGGGGGGTACCAAGAACAGTACATGCCGATAATGCAAAAGAGTTTCGTGGGAACATGCTGAAAAAAGCATGCCAAGAATATGCTTTTTCTATTGAATGGCGCCCTGTTGGTAGGCCTCATTTTGGTGGGCACATTGAGCGTCTCCTTGGTACATTTGCTAAGGAGATACACACCTTACCAGGAACAACATTTTCCAACACACAGCAGAGAAGAGGGTATGACTCAGATAAGCAATCAGCCTTGACGTTGAAAGAGTTTGAACATTGGCTCACTGTTTTAATTACAAAATCTTATCATCACAAATTGCATTCAGGAATTAATACTACTCCATATCAAAAATTTGAAGAAGGGGTTTTAGGTACTAAAAACACGAAAGGTGTTGGTATGCCAAGAAAGATAGATGATGAAGAAACACTTAAGACCAATCTACTTCCTTATGTTGAAAGAACGGTACAAGATTACGGCATTCGTATTGATGATATTTGCTATTACAGTGATGTCCTTCGAGTTTGGATCAATGCAACTGTTGAAGGACGAAGTAAGTTAAAACGAAAATTCATTTGCCGTCGAGACCCTCGAGATATCAGTACAATATGGTTTTTTGACCCTCAGTTAAAATGCTATTTTCCTATTCCATACAGAAACACAGCGCATCCATCTATGACCATCTGGGAGCTAAGGAAAGTACAGAAAAAATTAAAAGATGATGGGGCTGTTCATGTAAATGAAGAAATGATTTTTAGCGCATTAGAGACTATGAGGGAAATCGAGCAGGAAGCTGTTATTAAAACTAAAAAAAGTAGAAAAGCTGTTCAACGAAGAAAAAATGCTGAGAAAACCGCGATATCTTCACCTGAAGTTTATGAAAAAGCTTCCGTAACTAAAACAGAATTTATAAATGATGAAGATGACGATGATATACAGCCTTTTGATGAAATGTTAGAGGTACGTCGTGATTGAGCATACTAGCAATAATTCGTTTGATCACTTGAACGAAGATGTTCGAAGCTTACTTGATAAGAGTAATGAAGAACGTATTGAATATATTTTGTCATCAAGATGGATTGGTTATTCTAAGGCGATTGATATATTGGGTAAACTTGAAGATTTACTCGTTTACCCTAAGAAGCATCGAATGCCATGTATGTTGATAGTAGGGGATAGTAACAGCGGTAAGACAATGATTGCGGAACGCTTTATTGACTTGCACCCAGCATACGAGCGTGAAGATAATGAAGGTATTGTTATACCTGCATTGTTTATTCAGTCCCCGCCTACGCCAAGCGAGTCACGACTGTATAGTAATATTTTATCTAAGCTCTTTGCTCCTTTTAGACCTTCTGACTCAGCAGAAAAAAAGCACCATCAAGTGAAAACGATAATGGCTGCCTGTAATGTGAAAATGCTCGTTATAGACGAAATTCATTCTTTACTTGCTGGCCCTTTAGATAAACAACGTGTCTTCCTCAGTGTTATTCGTAATTTAAGTAATGAATTAAAGATACCCATAGTTGGCCTAGGAACTAAGGATGCTTTAAGAGCTATTAAAACAGACCCTCAGCTTGATAACAGGTTTAAACCTTCATTATTACCAAGATGGGAAATGGATACCGATTTTCGTCGTTTACTGGCAAGCTTTGAACGTATGCTACCTTTAGCTAATTCGTCAAATTTAAAGAGTAAAGCTATTGCTCAGAAAGTGTATTTTATGAGTGAAGGCTTGCTTGGAGAGGTTTCAGACATACTTACTCAAGCGGCGATTTTTGCAATTAGAAGTGGGCTTGAAAGTATAACCCTAGAATTACTTGAAAAAATCGATTACGAATCTCCTAAAGAGCGTAAGAAGAGTAATCGTTGATGAGCTCCCCTTTACCAGTGCATCCACAGCCGTTGCCCGACGAGCTATTTTCGTCATGGGTTTATCGTGTTGCCAGATCTAATGGACAAAACGTTTTTTCGTTTTGTCATTTACTTCTACCAGAGTTAAATGGGCGTTACTACGATATTGATAACTCGGTTAATAGTGAGGCGATTAGAACGTTGTCTCTATTACTCAGGACGCCATATCAAAGAGCTTGGAATACATCATTAGATAGTTATGCGGGGCTACTTTATTCTGCGCCAACCCCTAAAGCAAAAAGAAAAACGTGCATACTGCAAACAGGGGTTACAAAGAATTCCGATAAACGGTTTTGTTTACAATATTGTCCGATTTGCTTGGCTGAGCAAGAGCCCTACTATAAGAAAACTTGGCGAATATCCTTCATTACAGTGTGTACTAAACATGCATGTAAACTCCATGATAGATGTCCTCAATGCCTTAAGCCTGTAAAACCACTATTAAACGATATTGGACAACCACATAAAATGCCTTTTTTGGGGGATATCACACAGTGTTATCACTGTGGTTGCCAATTAACAGAGGCCCCTATTATAAAAGCCAAAAAAGATGTGGTAATTGATACTCTTTTTTATACCGCAATTCTAAGCGCTGGCTATTTGCAATTAGCCTTCAGTCTTGAATGGATATATTCATTTTCAATATTTTTAGTGCTAAGGCATTTGCTCCGTGTTGTCGCACAGAAAAACTATAAATCGGAAATTACAACCAGTTCTATAGATCCTGACATTATGGATCATCAGGTTCGATACAGATGTATGTGTAAGCTCGCGGGTTTGTTTCGTGATTGGCCATTAAATTTCTTAGATATACTTCAAAGTCTCGAGATAAAGTACTCAGAGCTAACCTCGATAACTAAGCAAAAGAATCCCCTTCCTTTTTGGCTTGATAAAGAAATAAAACCTTTGATATTTAGCCCAAACAGTGGCCCTTCAGAGGAAAGTGTGGCGACAGCGATAATGTGTATGCAAGCTAGTGGGAAGAAGCTAAGCATTCTTCAGCTAAACAAGTTCATGGGATATGCGGACTCAATGTCAGTAAAAAATGTTTTTAAGCAGCAAATAGCAAAATACAACAGGAATTTTTAGGAGTATCAGAATGACCCAAAACAGCGTATTTGATTTTTACCTTAAACGAAATTTTTGCCAAAAAGGTATGGAGTATTACTTAAGATCTTTAGATAAAGATGAGCTAATTTCTATGTTACTTAAATTCTACAGCCAAGAAGCTGACCTTTATGACAACCTATCGAGTTGGAAGTATAAAATACCGATGTGGTACACGGAGTACCTTGGCATAAACCACGATTGGAATAGCCAAAATGCGAACGAGTGGCTAGATATGTTTATTGAGTTGGTAGAGCGTTCATCGGATCTTGCTCAACTTGACTCATGGGTATTAGCTGATCTGGAAAGCGAAAACTCGCCAGCCTATTCAGCATTGATTGCCAGTAGGGCTAAATGGGCACCAAGAGCAATTCGTCAGTACTGCCCAATTAGCTTATTCGGTAAGGAGGATTTAGTTGACGTTTTTGGGGAAAAGTGACGCCAAAAGGTTACTCTTTGATTCTAGAGACTCAGCAAACCAGAAAAGTCTGTTTTTTGCTCGGGTTACTCCAACATATGCAACTCGGTATTTTTCTTCTGTTTGCATACGTGTGTAGCCACCTTTTATATTAGCTATCTGGCACAGAACATCACGTATTGGGTGACTGTTGGGTGGCACTGCATCACCAACAAAAAAAACGGTCTGTGCTTCTAGACCCTTACTGGCATGAACAGTTAAAACTTTAACTTTTTTTTGTTTCTTTAATCGCTCTATTGCTGCATACCATGTTGGACTGCTTTTTTTCTTTGTCAGTCTCCTAGATATACAGAGAAGATAAATTGGGTTGTTAGGTGTTATCTCAGGTTTGTTTGCTTCGTTTTGCAATAACTGTGTTGCCAATTCGAAATTTATTGCTGATTTGTTCTTTTTTTTAAGTATAGGGGGATGAAGTTCAACACATGATAAAGGGGTGTCAGCATCTGGCCTTGCATGTTTGATCTTCTTATCACTTTTAGCACTCTTTGGTAACTTATCAAGTATTTTAGCCCCTAAATTGAGTACTTTACTTGAGCACCTGTAATTACTCTCTAATTTGACGGCTTGCTCGTCGTGAGATAAATCAAAGCATGACTTGTAATTTAATATGTACTGTGGGGAGCTACCTCGCCATCCATATATAGACTGGTTATCATCACCAACACTCATTAACGTGCCATCTTTAATTAATTGGTTTTGGTGTAATTGCTTTTTTAATTCATTTAAAAACTTAGCTATTATGGGAGAGATATCTTGAAATTCATCTATTAGTAAGTGTTGAAGTTTTCCCAATAAGCGAATATCTAATTTGTTATATTCAATATCGCTTGGAGTGCCAAAGCGATGGAATACATCGTCAAATGTCGTTAGTTGTTTACTTTCCAACCTACTTATCCATGATTTATGGAAAAAATATGCAAGTTTAAGGAAAAGTTGATCTGACTCTGTAACTTTACTTCCTTTATTGCAGAATAAATTTAATTGCTTTGCAGATAAAGTGTATAGAGGTTTACCAATAGAGTAAGAGAAATCGATAAGCTTACTAAATTCAGAAACAAGTAAACTATCAATTCTATTATCGCTTTTTGCAGGAAAATCCCCTTCACATACATAAGAAAAGTCAGGAACAGGAATTGTATCCACATAGCGTTCTAGCTCGAATTCTTCATCCGATAAAAAGCAAAGTAGTTTATTTATGTCGTCAACAAGGTAATAGTTGGCACTTCCATCCAACAATACAATTCGTCTGTAGTATTCGACTTTACTGACTGCTTGCTTCTTCTCGCCAAATGTATACTCGCTTTTCCGAAGAGTGTTATTTTTGACGCTAAGGCAGATTTTAGCGTTAGATTTAGGTAGATAGTAATGATATTGAAACTGAAACGTTTTTTCAGAAATTTTTACTATTTCAGTCTGGTTTGAGGTAACAAGATATTTTGACATTCTGTTCAGTATTTCAGGGTGCCTCTGTTGCCAGTAGTTAGAACAAAACTCAATGTAAGTATTTTCATAGTCGCGGATCCAGCCGCAGATTTTACCTACGCACTCTTTATTATCTAATGCTAGCTGACGCTCAACTTCTAACGAGGATTTGAAGAGTTTATTAATAGCTTGACGAAAAAGGCCTTTTTCTGTGTATAACTCTTTGTAGAGCCTGACCATCAGCTCTAATTTCTCTGAAACCTCTTCTGAATTATCTTCTTGAGGCTGCATAAGGTTTTCAATATTTACTCCATATGAGTCATCATCTGCAGGTTTTTGTGACTTAAAGTCGTAAAGTAAAGATTTGGACTTATTGCCCAGCTTATTGTGAATTTCATAGGCAAGCGAATGAAATGTTCTCACGACCGCACGGGCGTCGTTATAGGATAGTTCTTGACCAAATTGTCTTAATCTAGTTATTAGGCTATCAATGAACTCGCGTTTGGATTCTACGGTGAAAGTACACACTGTAATTTTGTCGAATGGTATATCCATGTGTTTGTGCAACAGAATGACTCTGAGGATCAATGTGGTTGATTTACCGCTACCAGCACCAGCTATAACGTTGGTTGCTGTATTTGTAGAAAAGAGCATTTTTTCTTGTTCTTTGCTGATGTGAATAAAGTTAGGTTTTTGCTTCGTTGCTTCAACCTCATTTATTAAGCGGACTTCTTCAGTAAATTTTTCTTTGATTGCCTCCATTCTATTTATTTTTTCGCTAGGAACTATGGCTTTATTTTTCAGCAGCTTCACCTCTTTTGGAGCAAACTCTGGTATACCATGAACTTCCCAAATATGTTCCTTTAAATCCGAAAACCTTTGCTTGTAAGTGCTTCTAACAGTTTGGCGTCTACGTTTTTCTTCGATAAGCATATGATTATGAATATCTTTTTCGTTTTTAAACTGTGTTGCTAGTTCTTTAAACTCTCTACGTTTTATAGTAAATCGGGATCTATGATCATCTAACGTTTCTTTTAAGTAGATGAGATTGCTTGGGCTAAACGAACTTAGCAAAGAGTTAGTTTTTCTTCTTTGGGTTTTCTTTTTTGCCATTGTGTGACTGCCTTCAGGTGTGAGTGGCCTCTTGAAATTTAGGTTAATTTAAACCCTAAGCGTTTCTCAATGAGGTTCTTTTGTCGGTGAACATAATCACCCGATTCAATAGAATCGTTAGCTGCATGCCTTAATGACCAACTTTCGACATTAGAAGGCAACTGAGTGTGATCCCACTTCCCTCTTTCTTCAGCTGATTGACTCAATAAGTTTTGTAGATGAAATTTTGAAATGCTGTCTTCATTTCGATCAAGCGCTAAAAATATTGCTGTTTTATCTAGCTCTATCCATCCTTCTGTAACTTTGACTATTCTTCTTTCTGCTTCGGCTAAAAAAACGGTTATTGAATTCGCAACGGTCAATTTGGCAATAATAGCTCTTCGATGACGATACTTCTCGTCGCCATTAGCTATAAAACCAAGTTCTTTGATGTAGTGGATATATTGCCATGTAGAAGTTTTACCTGATTCTAAATATGTTGTTGGAAAGTAGGAGTGGTTACCGTCTTCTTTGCCAAGGTTGTTGTAGATGCTGATGATTTCAGTATTTGTGATTCTGGCACAATTGGATAGTTCGTTAAGCAGTTGTGAGAATAAATCAAGGCGACAAAGTTTTTCACTGAACTTATACTTATTTTTATGCTCTTGGTCTAGAAAGGGAGGGATAAAGCAAATTGGTACGGCTGTCCCATGAGTGTCACCATCTCCTATATTACCGCCAGTAAGATCATCATCACTAGACACCGGTCCTACGGTTGAATTTTCGTCTAAATGGTCTTTTTGCCTTTTTTTCTCGATACTTTTATCCATCAAGTCAGGGAATTGAGTAATAGCTCGCCCTTCCACGAGAAGATCATCGACGTTACTTCTAGGCTCACTATCAGGGTGCAAATCAATATCCTTTTCCTTGGGAGGTGGCTTAGGCCTACCTCTAGGTGGAGTACCTTTACCTTTGCCACTAGGAGGTGGGGTTTTGACCGGTTTTTTATCACCAGGGTTATTTCTGAAATATGTAAGTGATGCAAATGGATAGTTGGCGTTGCAGCTTAAAATATCATAAACAATGAATACACGCCTTTTTGAAGAAAGTGGGCACCACTTTCCATATACATCTAGTGTTGTCTTACCTTGGAAGGGAAATGTTAATTTTGGGCTAATTGGACTTTTGTTTATATTTTGAAGTGATAAACCTTCACTTAGTCTTCTAATGGCTTTTGCTGCGACCTCATCAAAAGCGAGCCTAGCAACTTCCGGAGCTGCGGAGTCATGTGTCCACTTTTTTAATAAAATGAACGCGTGTCCATCATTTCTTATATATGACTGCGTGGGGTCGTATAATGAGTTGAACTGTAAGCCAAATTTGAATAATTGCTGAAAAACATACTGAGAGCTAGAAAAATAGGCTTGTAGAAGGACATAGTGAGGAAAGATAAGCAAGTTATCTTCGTCTACTTTCACGAATTCGCAGTGCACGTTGCTTGCTAGCTTGTGATAAGGGTGGTGAGTGGACGGAAGTAAATGGTCACCTAATTTCCCTTTAGCTTCTGCCGTTGCTGTGTACGTAAACTCAGGGCTAATCACAACAGATCTAAACTTCTCCCGCATTTTACTTGAATATGGTAATGGGAAACGTTTCCCTTGGTGCCATACATCACCCAACCTAATAACCCTTAAATAGCTTATTGGGACTTGGACTCTATTGACTTTGTGTTTATTTGTCGAAAGCTTATAGTTTAATTTGTTAGGGGTTGGGCGATAAAAAAATGGAGATAAGTAAATATCTACAAGAGGTTCGCTTCTGCGTTGCCCAGAGCTGTCTTCATAACTTAGATAACCAAACCAATCCACTCGCCAGTATTGGCTATCGTAATTCGTTAATTCATTAATATTAAAACCAGAAACCATAACACCCTTATTTACACAAACTTAAACTAATGCAAACCTAACTGGAACACTATAGTGATGTAGTTCTACATTAATTGCTAGTTAATTTCTTGTTTGTAATGAAAAAGGTTTGGTTTTATTCGGTGTAGGTCTGAGACGTTAATTAAACGTATTGACAATACCTTCGGATTAGAGATTATGATGATTGATACCATAGAGCTATCATCGATATAAATCAGCTAACTAGTACAGTATTTGAGTAAGTAAGCTATAGATAAGTTGGTAATAATAGCTCGAACTTAACGATAAAGTAATTAGCGAGCTTAAGCCTTCAAGAGCTTAACGTAGTTGGAAGTTAGTCAGCAGGCCGTTGATCAAACTCTAAAGCAAATTCATGAGGAAAAAATGCAAGTACAAGAATACAAGGAGCGCAACTATCGATTGTTGATTTGCTCTGAGTCTGACCACATTAAGATTGAAAGACTTTCTCCTAGAGGGTACGTAGGTTATTTGCAGATGTATGTAAAGGAAGGACGACTAGAGGTGTGTGATCTCTGGATTAATAAAGAACCTGAAGACTTTAGAGGTAAGGGGTTCGGCTCAATTTTAATCAATTATGCATTTGAATACGCCAAAGAAAAATGCATTGATTATATCTTTGGGCATACTCAAAAAGATGACTATCGAGTACACCGATTCTACGAAAGATGCGGCTTTGAAGTTTTTATAGACGATAAATATGGTACTGCTTGGTTTTTTTGCTCATTAAGTAGCGGCCTAAAAAATACGCCTGACTTCGATCAATTGGCAAAGTTAGGCGGTTTGAGCAATGAGTTAGGCTTACATGAATTGAACTAAAAGTTGAGAATAACAGGATGTTTAAAAAATTACTGATATTATTGGTGTTGTCGACCATTAGCTATACCCCTATTGCAGCAGAAACTTGGCGCGGAGTAATTATTGAGCCGGAAAATAGGTGTTCATTATATGACAAAAAAGCTCCGTACCCATATACTGGCTCCTATTTTGACTGGGATACTGATACGGACTTAGAGTATATAGTCGTAGCGAGTGAAGGGCATGAGAGCAGGTAATGCGCAGCGTCAGATTTAATACGCGTACAATTTGCGACAGACTTGCTCAATTTGATATTGGCGGCACCGATAGTGAATAGGTGCAATATTGGTGGTAAGTGTGGCTATGATGCTTGTGAGTGTGTGCCAGAAAAAAACAGTGTTGGTTTGCTAATAGAGTACTTCAGGTTAAAACTAAGTACAGGCTAAGCGTTGATAGAAATGAAGCTGAAGTCATTCGCAAAAGACTTAAAGGCTGAATTCCCTGACATGAAAGGGTTATCTCGCTCTAACTTAATGTATATGCGCTCTTTTGCTATTAAATGGCCTTATTTCATTGACTACCCAATTGTCCAACAGGCTGTTGGGTAAATCCCTTGGGGTCACAATATTGAATTACTTCAAAAGGTTAAATGCAGGGATTCAAGGCTCTGGTATGCTAGCAAAACCATTGAAAATGGCTGGTCACGAAACGTGCTTGTTATTCAAATAAAGAGCAACCTTATCGCCCGACAAGGCGCAGCTATCACAAACTTTGACTGCACAATACCAAAGCCAACCTCTGAGTTAGCACAAGACACATTTAAACCATCATATATCTTTGACTTCTTAAAAATCGGTGACGAGTCACTTGAGCGAAATATAGAGGACGCATTGGCCGAACAGATCAAAAAGCTTCTTCTTGAATTAGGCTCTGGCCTTGCCTTTGTTGGACGACAAGTTAGGCTGGATGTAGGTGGTGACGAATTCTATATCGACCTACTGTTTTTCCACATCACCTTAAACCGATACGTAGTGATCAAATTGAAAGCAGGTAACTTTAAACCAGAACACGCAAGTCAGAAAGTGGCATAAAGCAGCGTTAGATTCAGTGCTTAGCAGTAAATTTATTATTTATTTGAAAAAAGGTTGAAAAGTAGACAATGTGCCTTTATTAAGGTTGTTATGGGCATAGGATCATAGTACTAAATATGATTTGTTTAATATTTGAGAAATAAAGTGGCTTCAGACTTAAAATCAGCGAATAACCCAAAGATAACAGCACTGTTAACTGTGGTGATTTTTATATGTGCGGTGTTCCAATACGGTTCTGATGTAATACCCGCATGGGAGGAAGTAGCTGTAACTGGCGCATTGAGTGTGGGCTTTTCAGCTGTTTTAGTGCTGCTAACGAACCTTACTCCGCACAACGTTAAGCATAAAATGGTTTTTACCCGTTTATCGAATGAGATGCCAGCATGCCGAATTGATAGACTGTGTAAGAAAGATATGAGAGTTTCATTCGAAGATGCGCGCGCAAGGTGGCCAAACGTATTCGATGAGTCACTATGCCCTTCTGAGCGAAATAGTTGTTGGTATAAAGAAATTTATAAGCCCGTTTCCAGTAAAGAATCTGTTACTCAGGCGCATCGAGATTTCCTTTTATATCGAGATGTTTTTTCTGCTCTTCTAGTCTTGCTTATGGTGGCTATTGCTTGGGGTGTATGGGGAGAGGTGGAGTTTGCAGGTAAAATCAATACAGCTGTGTATTACATCTTAATTATCTCATCGCTTGTCACTCTAATTGCTGCTCGAAATAGTGGTAACAGGTTTGTGGTCAATGCTGTTGCGGCAGCTTTATAAAATAAGTAAGGAATTACCTAATGGGTGCAAAAATAACGTTATTTCCAGTCGATAATGGTGACATGACGCTGATCCAGTTAGCAAATAACGAAAAAACGTCGTTATTAATTGACTGTAACATTAGGGCTTCTGCTGATGACCCTAATGAAAAGACCCCAGATGTTGCTAAAAAGCTTAGAGAGAATATACAAGTAGACAGCGATAATCGTCCATATGTGGACGCTATGCTATTGAGCCATCCAGATAAAGATCATTGTTTAGGCTTAGAAAAGCACTTTTGGCTTGATTCTCTGGATAAGTACTCTGACGATAGTAAACCACAAGAAGAAAAGCGGATTGTAATACGGCAGCTATGGTCTTCCCCTATGGTATTTAGACGGGCCTCTAAAAATGAACCACTTTGTAGCGATGCAAAAGCATTTAATCAGGAAGCTCGAAGGCGGGTAAAAGAAAATCGGAACAACAATTTCCAAGTTCCACAGGGAGATCAGATCTTAATTCTTGGGGAAGACGAAAATGGTAAAACAGACGATCTTGGGCCAATTTTAAAAAAGGTCGGGAGTTTTATTTATGGGATTAATGGCACTGCAACTAATTATCTTTCTTCAAAATTACTTGGACCTTTGAGTTTGCAAGATGAAGAAACTGAAGAGAAGTTATCAAAAAATAACTCCAGTGTAATTATTAATTTTCATATTAGGTCATCTGAATATAGTTCTAAGTTGAGTCGGTTTTTAGCTGGAGGCGATGCTGGTGTGGTTATTTGGGAGAAAATTTGGGCTGAATATGGTAGCACTGATTTAGAGTATGACTTATTACTCGCTCCACATCACTGTTCATGGAGATCTTTATCACACGATAGCTGGTCGAAGAAAAAGGAAACGGCGAAGGTTTCGCCTGAAGCAAAAGCTGCCCTTAGCCAGTGTCTTGATGATGCGATTATAGTCTCAAGTAGTAAACCCATCGAAGATGATGATAATGATCCACCTTGTATCAGAGCAAAGAGAGAATACAAAGATATTCTGAGGGATGTTAAAGGTATATTTAAGTGTACTGGAGAAGAGCCGACTAGGACGAAACCAAAACCGTTAGTTGTTGAGGCAACAAATACTGGCTTTAAATTATGTATTGCAGCTGTTTCAGCTTCATTGGCGACTGCGGCGACAACTCCTCCTCGAGCAGGTTCAAATGACAAAAAGTGAGTTTATTGATTGGGGCGAAGCCATTTGCAAGGATGATCTACCAAAGCCGCTTCAGTCTTTGCTTGATGTAGTCGAAGGACATAATGATTGTGAGTTTGTTAAAGCAATTAGAATTTCAAAAAACTTTGAAGCTTTAGTCGTTGATTTTGGCGATGGAACATTTGCAACAGATAATTCAATTGGAATACAGCGAGTTGAGCGCTTAGCACTTTGTTATAATTCAAAGGCAGAGTTCTATTGGGATGTTAGAGCGTTAAGGAAAGACTTTCCACTTTCAATACATCAAAATCATACAGTCGATGGAGAGCCCAGATCACTATGTCTTTATTTTGAACCTTGGCCTTCTGTAGAGCGTACATGGACTGCACAGAGTTTTATTAATAAGATTTTTTGGTGGTTGCGCACAACAGCGGAAGAAACCATACACCCTACTGACCAACCTATTGAACAATTATTCTTTAAAAGTAAATATCAGTTTGTACTTCCTGATACTCACTTTGACCAATTCAACCAAGAAAGCTTAGAGCTTATCTTTGAAACAATAGATGAAAGTGAAACGCTTATAGAAACAATAGTAGCCAGATATGAGAACAAAAACGTAAGGCATTCAACGAGTCACGGTGAGCAGCCAAGTATTATTCCAATCACAATGGTAATATCAGCTATTGAAAACGGCCCTGTAGAAGACTATCCGTTTAAACTTGGTGATCTGAAAAAGAGGCTAGAGCTAAGGGGGGTTGATCTTTTAGAAAACTTGCAGAGTGCAATCCGCAGGATTGTGCCAGAAGAGGGAGGCTTAAGCATTGACGCAGACTCAGAAAGTAAAATTTTACTCATCATGGGGATTCCAAGAAAGAGAAATGATCATATTGAGAGGATGGACGTACAAGGGTTTTTGCTTAAAGCTAATATTGGGCTCTTTGGTGAAAGTTTAGCCGTTCTATTGAGGAACCCAGCAGATAGAAAAAAATGGTTTCTAGATACGTTTTGTCAACCTACCCCCACTGAGAGCTGGGAAAAATTACCGATATTCCCTGTTGAAGTCAAGTTTATGCCCTCAGCGAAAGAAGTACGAAAATTTTCGGGGCTCAGCGAAACAGATTGTGAGTTTGAGGGAGTGCTTGCTGGCGTGGGAGCTTTAGGTAGTTCTCTAGCAGAAACTTGGTCTAGAGAAAAGTGGGGAAGTTGGGAATTTGTCGACGATGATATTGTGAAGCCACATAACTTAGTTCGTCATTTGTCTAGCGCTTGGGGTGTAGGGTTCTCTAAAGTAAAAGTATTGAGTGGCTATCTTTCTCAAATATTCGATATATCTCAAATGAAAGCTTCCTTTGGACATGTTTGTAAGTTTGATGTAGCCCTTCCAAAAATAAAAAAAATGATTGAAAGTAAAGATTTAATTGTGGACGCTACAACTACTTTGGAAGTACCTAGAGAGCTTTATCGTTCTGGATGTAAAGCTAGAGTTGCGAGTGTATTTTTAACCCCCAACGGAATGTCATCGGTCTTATTGCTAGAGGATCAAGAAAGAAATACTAGAACTATTTCACTAGAAGCCCAATATTATAGAGCTATCTTACAGAGTGCCTCTTGGGGTAAAGAGCATCTAGATGGAAGTTACAAGCAATTTTGGGTTGGAGCCGGATGCAGAGACATATCGGTATCTCTGTCTAATGAATTAGTTAAACTTCACTCTTCTATGATTGGGCGTCAACTGCGGTTGGCTTTAGCAAATGAAAAACCTCAAATATTAGTCTGGACTTGCAATGATGAGTCTGCCTGCTTAAGTTGCGATAAAATCACTGTGGCTCCTTCAAGAACTTTGCAAGTAGGCGATTGGGAAGTTTTATGGGATGAGGACTTTGAGAGTAACTTAATAGAAAAAAGAAAAAATAGCCTCCCAAATGAAACGGGCGGAATTCTTCTTGGTTTTATAGATCTTAAGCTTAAATTAATTTCTCTGGTATCAGCAGGCACAGAACCAAGTGATAGCATATCTTCTCCATTTGAATTTTCCAGAGGGACTGAGGGGGTGTTAACCACTTTAGAGGAAAGCTCTAAACGTACTGCAAATATTGTACGTTACATAGGTGAATGGCACACACATCCTAATGGCTCGTCATCAGCACCTAGCCCTTTGGATTTATTACAGCTGGAGCATCTAGGCGAAATACACGATACTGAAGGGCTTCCCGCTGTTGTTTTGATTGTTGCTGAAGGGGAAGTAAGCATATCAGTTAAGACGCCCTCTCGCTCAGAAACGAATGTAATATTAATTAAGGAAGTGTAACTTGAAGAGCCTTGGTTTAGCAGTATGACAATTAAAGAGTAAAAGCCATTAAGTGTACTAGCTCAAATTCCATCCAAGCACTAAGCCTTGCTGCTAATTTTTGCACTTCCTAAGTAGTGCGAAATAGGTTCGTTCGCATCTACAGCTTAATTTTGTATCCCTTAATAATGACATGTTGGCTCCATTAAGCTTACCCTTGTATTTTTATATAATTTGAGCTTATTGCATAAGAAACCTGACTTCAAGAAAGATGACGAGCTCCAATTAAAGTTAAAAGTAGCTTAATAAGTCTTTATTAAAGTTAATGCCACTTAGATTGTTATCTGTAATTAACTTTTTAAAGTCATCAGTACAATAAACAGAAAGACCACCTTGCAATTTTGACTTAAAAAGCAACTTATCTTGTATATCATTAGTATCAAATACTAACGTTTTGAGACCATCCTCATAACCATCAAGGTATGCTTTTTCTGTCAATGTTAAATCTTCAGATGCAAAATTGAGTGTGTTAAATAAGAACATTTCTTCACTATCAGTTTTTAATGGAACGAACTCGCCACAATTTATGATAGCTTCAGTAAGGCAGTTATACGCCCGTCGATTAAGCACTAAGAAACAGCCATATAGATTTACATCATAATTTTGTTTTTTTGCTCGTGGCTCATGCTTGCATTCAAACCCATGCTCAGAGAGTTCAAGTAACGTTTTTTTCCCTCTTGGAATATCATCCATAACGACTTCAAGTATTTCATCAAACGACTGGCCAGTCTTATCAATAATTTGATTTGTCATCTCGACAATATCTAGGTCAATTACATCACATGTTTCTGTGGGTTTTCTCAGTAAGTATGTATTCATATACCTTTCCATAGTTCATCTTTCTCTTCGAAAATTTTGCTAGGTAACGTCCCTGTTTTAATCATTGTCTTCACATTGCGTAGTTTATTAACAAACAACCCTTTGTCTTTTGTCATGCTTCCACCTAAGCTTTCACCAATCCATGTTTCGTAATTATACCTATGCAACTTTCGGTGTGGAGGTGATTCTTTAGTGGCCCAGTCATGCTCTTTATGTCTCACAAAATTAATTAACCAAATACCATTATGAGGGTCGTTAATACCAATACCGACCATATGCAAATTTAATCTTGCTCGTAATACAGCCTGTTTGTTATCACGCCCTGTACCAGGAATAATATGGTGTGCTTCATGATATTTCGTCGGTTTTGGTTCACTAACAGCAAAAAGAAATCGGGCTAAATTATTGGTGGTATTGCTTGAATGATGAGTTTCTTCAAGTAAAGCTTTGCGTGTCGAATGGCTGCTACTAGCGCGATACGACTCAAGAGCAGACTGAGCAATCGATACAGATTCAATTCTCTTTTTTTCTATTTGTAAATGGTCATAATCTAAAGCTAGCTTTTTTAATTTTTCGGCGCTTGGATTTTTTTTGATGCTTTCATCGTGATAACTTTTAGCTTTGAGTTCAAAGTTATAAATTGCCATATCTAGCGGAGTTGGATTTGCAGGCCTATCTGGTTTTGGGTATTCCCTTAATGTAGTCATTACTTAATATATTCCTTTATTAATGTGACCCCAAATTAGTGCATACTCATGGCAAATGCAAGAAATTCGGCTTTAAAGCATCTGTTGCCGTTACTTATTATTATACTTTATAAGTCATACTACACGGTTAGGGTTATGAAGGATTTCAACTTTACAACTATCCTTTATTGAAATATTTTGGCGTATCGGCTCACAAAAGGAGATTACGTATGCACACAGATAGTGATTCAACATCATTCACCAGTACAGGCTTTAAAACAGCATGCAACATTTTATCATTGTGGGAATGCAGTTCTGAGCAAGCTCAACGTATACTTAAGCTCTCAAAAACTTCTTATGATAAATTTAAGGCTGCTCCTGAGACTGTGAAGCTCAACAACGAGCAATTAGAACGTATTAGTTGTCTGCTCAATATTCACCACGCATTACGTTGCATGTTTAGCAACCCCGAAAATGTCAGGAAGTTTATGAAAATGAAAAACCATAATGACTTTTTTGCAGGTCGTTCGCCACTAGAAGTGATTGAGCATGGAGAATTCCTAGAACTTAACGAAGTAGCGAAGCGTATTGATGCACTGCAAAATAATTTATAACCTGTGTAATAGGGGTAAAGTCGCTGATGAATTAGACCTACAAAATCCCCTGAATAACCATCACACAAGTACACGTTAATGCCACCTCAAGCAAACAAAGGCATCCCGCAGTATACTTAGTAATATGACCAGCGAACTTTCATTCTATCAGCTGGCTTTTATATTTAACTTATACTAACTTAATGATTGAAAATGTTTTAGGAACTACTTCGTTAACTTTCAGGGAAGTCATTGTGATATATAAATCTGTACTATTTACTTTACTCTTAGCAACTTTTTCAGTTCAATCTCATAGTGGCGGAACAAACGCCGAAGGTTGTCACACTGATAAAATAAATAATGATTATCATTGTCATAATGAACTAAATGATAGCGTTACTACCAGAATACAGCTCCCCCCTTTACCTGAAAACTATGCGACTAGTTTTAGTAACGCAAAATCCAAAGCCGAAAGAGACATTTATTACGACTATAATACGACTTTCTATTGTCAGTGTGACTTTGTTTTTGACGACATAAATGATGCTGATAATGATGGTAACACCCATGAAACAATGGTTGATGACTTGTCGTGTGGCTATACTCCCCGCAATCCAATTACTAGCTCTGGTAAACCGAATGCCCGTGTATCAAGAATAGAGTGGGAGCATATTATGCCGGCTTATATAATTGGTGGCGAGTTAGATCAATGGAAGAACCAAGAAACCTACTCAGAATGTCAAAAACCTAATGGTAAATACCTAACAGGTCGTGATTGCGCATATGAAACCGTGCCTACATTTCGTCGTGCTCATGATGACTTGGTTAATTTGGCGCCAGCCGTTGGAGAATTAAATGCAGATCGCTCAAACTTTCAGTTTTCTACAATTACCGGTGAGACTCGTAATTATGGCCAATGTGACTTTGAAGTGGATTTTAACTCTGATACAGCGGAACCAGCAGAGAAGGTGCGAGGAGACATAGCTCGCGTTTATTTGTATATGGTTCAGATGTATGGTGTATCGTTGGATGATGATGTTACGCAAATGATACAGGAGTGGAATGAAAGTGATCCTGTCGATGAATGGGAATGTAAGCGAAACGTGCGGATAAAAAAATCTCAAGGGTATAGTAACTCAATCGTCGCAAAATTATGCAGCGAATGAAGCTCGTGAATGGATGGTTAGATCAGTCGGTAAGTGTGTCGTAGTTCCAAAGCAGAGAATCTTATAAGTGTCACTGTAAGTATCCTTGAAAGGATAAAATCGGAGTAGAATGTTTAGATGAAATATTGCTATTTCAAGCAATAAAGAAGGCACCAACAGAAGTTGTTATTTTAGATAAATAATAGCTTACAAATAATTAAATGTTTTTAATGTATTTCATATTGAGGAGTTTCTATGGCAGTTTTTTGTGTAACTTATGATTTAAATAAATCTGGGCAAAACTACGATGCCCTGTACGATGAGATAAAGTTATCATCTGGCTGGTGTCATGCACTCGATTCGACTTGGTTAATATCTACTACAGAAAATGCGAAGCAACTATCGGACAGGCTCAGAAAAAAGATAGATGATAATGATGACTTGTTAGTAATAAAAGTAACTCGCGATTACGCAGGGTGGTTAGATAAAGCTACATGGGAATGGATCAACAAGCATGTTACTGATTAAAGTTGGGTTTAATCGTTGGTAGTTCCTCAAAAAGGTATAAACAATAGAGTAATAAACTAGTTTTGGTCACAGTTGTATACTAATAACTTCATTACACTATTTCGATGTAATTACAAGAAAGCCTTATGCATTACACTTTAACGATGTAATTGACACCAAAACCAGGGGAGATTTCACTGGCGCATAATGGCGTATTATTTCTTGACGAACTACCGGAGTTTGAGCGTAAGGTGCTTGATTCATTGCGTGAGCCAATGGAAACGGGCACAGTGACAATCTCAAGAGCGGCGCGGCAAATGGAGTTTCCTGCGCAATTCCAACTTATAGCGGCACTTAATCCCAGCCCTACGGGTTGTCATAATGATAAGCGTGCGACTCCGGATCAAGTTATGCGTTATTTATCGCGGGTATCTGGGCCTTTTATTGATCGCATTGATTTACAAATAGAACTGCCACGGTTAAATAGCACACAGCTGCAAAGTACCGAAGCGGAAGAAACGAGTGCTACAGTACGAGCTCGGGTTGAAGCGGCCTATAATTTACAACTCAATCGGCAAGGCAAAGTGAATGCGCGCCTTAATAATAAAGAAATGAGTGTACATTGTGCACTGGCAACAGCCGAATTGCAGTTTTTAGCGAAAGCCAGTGAGAAGCTAGCCTTATCACCACGCTCTTATCATCGAGTGATCAAAGTAGCGCGAACAATTAGTGATTTAAAAGGGCAAGAAAATATTAGCTTAGATGAGCTAAAAGAGGCACTCAATTATCGTGCATTTGAACGTTTGTTATCACAATTAACCCAGTATTAGTGGTTAAATTGATAACATATAGCCTTTACCTCGCACGGTAACGATGCGTTTTTGGTCTTTTTCATCATTCAGCTTTTTGCGTAAACGCCCAATCAACACATCTACAGTACGGTCATTAGGGCTCCAGTCTGGTTGGCCAATTTCTTCAGAGATCTTTTCTCTTGGGGTCGCTTTGCCTGCATTCGAAATTAAGCAAATAAGCACTTTATGCTCTGCTTCGGTCAAACGTGATTCCACTCCTGCGGCCGTAATTAGCGTACGGTTATCAGGGTGCAGTTTGAAGTCAGCGTATTCAATAAATTCTTCACTTTCATCATGGTTATTATTGCTTTTTAAGCGTTTATAAAGTGCTCGCATACGCAGTTCGAGCTCTAATAAATCAACTGGTTTACAAATGTAATCATCAGCGCCTTGGGCTAGTCCGGCAATACGATCTGCTTGAGAATCACGGCTTGAAAGCATGATCACACCGATATCGGTAAGCGTATTGAGCTCTTTTGCTAAGTGAAGACCATCCCGTTTAGGTAATACTATATCAACAATCGCTAATGAAATTGCATCATGATTATTAGCACGAGATTGCACGATGGCCAAGGCATCAGCGCCAGTGGCGTCGTTTGCAATGCAAAATTCAGTTTGCGTAAAATGATTGATTATACGTTTAACTAATAGCTCGTCATCTTCAACCAATAAAACATGAATAGTCATAGTATCTTAATTATCTTTAATGATGCCGCTATGTTATCACTCATTCGTAAATGGTGAGAAGGGCGATTTTTAGTATTTATGCTCTATTTAGGCGATTATTTGATAATTAACAATAGGTAAACCTAGCTGATTTGCCTATTGTTCCGTTGTAAAACTACTTTTCAGGGTATAAGTACTGCCACCACTGTGGTTGCTCTTTTAAGTGTTTATCAAAGTAGGCAAGCATAGTATCCCACCAGTTAAAACGTTGATCTCGGGAAAATATTTGATGATCAGCTCCTTTGTATTCAATCAGCTCAACATCTTTGCCAAGTAGTTTAAGCGCGGTATACATATTATGACTTTCACCCACTGGAACATTGGTGTCAGCATCACCATGTAATAGCAGTAGCGGTGTGGTGACCTTGTTAGCGTGAAATACCGGACTATGTTGGCTATAGAGTGTGCTGTTATTCCAAGGATAGCTGTTTTTAGACGCTTCGCCTGAATATAAATAGCCCCACCAACCTTGTCCCCAGTATGAGGTAATATTAGAAATACCTGCGTGCGCAATTGAGGCACTAAACATATCGGTTTTGGTAGTCAGTAGCATCGTCATAAAACCACCGTAAGACGCACCTAGATTACCTAAGCGTTGCTTATCAATGAATGGGTACTGTTTTAGCAGTGCTTGCGTGCCCTGCATAATATCGCCAGCAGTATATTGCCCCCATGCATTGACGTGTTTTGCAGAAAATTGTTGGCCAAAACCCGTTGCACCAGTCGGTTGTACTACATAAACCACATAGCCATGCTCAGCCCATAAATTGAAAGGATAACGGCCAGTAAAGCCACGCGTAACGGGTGAGGCGCCGCCATAGTAATAAACTAGCGCTGGATAGTGTTTGCTCTTATCAAGATTGCTTGGTAAGTAAACACGACCTTTAATTTCAGTACCAGCGGTATTGGTAAAGTTAAACTCTTCTAAGTTGGCTATATTTGTATTAGCGTATTGTTGCGGTTGTGAATCCCAAAGTGTTGTTGCTTTGTTTTTGCTAAGAGTCAACAGTTTTAATTGTTGTGGTGATGATGCATTAGAGCCACTGACTAAAATAGCAGGGCTGCGAGTGCTTGAGTAACTAAATTGCTCAACCACATCAAACCCAGTATTCAGTTTGCTAAAGCGCTGTTTGCTTTTATCGTATAGATACAAAGCGATGGTATCTTGTTCGGTTACTTTAACAATGGCATCGCCATTAGGTAAGACTTCAAGTTGGCCAATGGCTGGGTTAAACTCACGGCTTAATGGTGCTGAATTTTTGCCATTGTTGGTTAATAGATAAAGCTGCCCATCGTAGTTATTTGCCAGCATATTCTCAGGCAAGTTCCTGCCTAAGCCCTCTTTAAAGTCAGGACCCGCAGTGACATAAATGTCATCCTCTGTGTATTTAGCTTGATTAAACGTAGCAAACTGACCAATAACTGTGTTGCTTGCATTGGCAATATTCAGCTCAATTAACTCTGTAGTAGGGTGAGTTGCAGCTTGCATTGCTTCAGTACCACGACTTAATAAAACAGTTCCGCGAGTGCTATTAAAATCTTCAATGCTGTGGCTAAGCGGCCCTTGGCTTAATGCTTTACTAAGGCCAGTGTTGATATCTAATAAATAAGCTTGAGAAGTGGTGCGGGCGTATGACCAACGATCTTGTAGGCCACGATAATGCTTGGTCAGGCTGCTATTTGCAGTCGGTGACTTTGACCAGCTAAAGATTAAGCTGTTGTTATCGTAATAAGCAAAATTGCTTGCGCCATCTAGATTGGTGGCGATGACATTGAGGTTTAGTGTTTTACGATTTAACTGAGTTAATTTCCCATCTAATAAATACACTAAGTAATTGTTATCAGGGCTCCAAATAATGTTACTCGGTTGACCCGACTCAAAACGGTAAACTGTTTGATTATCATCATTTTTTAGCTCAGTGGTCACATTTGCTTGATTACCCGTGCTATCTTGATAATGGCGTTTTGCCACTAAATATTGTTTGGCATCAGGTGCTAAAGATAGTGAACTGACCGTAGTGGCATCAAACAGTTGCTTGGCAGATAAACCATGTTGCTCTTTATTGCTAAAAGTTAATCTATCAATGACTGCTTTAGGCTCGAAATCAACCTCAACATCGTGCCAATTAGCAACTTGTTCAGCAATAATCACTATTTGGTGATCGCCTTGGGGTAGTGCCAGTTCATAGCTTTGTTTTGTGGCTGTTTGTTTTTCACCATTGATAAACAACTGCGCTTTTTCGATACCTTCAAGTGTCAATGTGCCTTGGCTAAAGCGCTCAGCATGAGTGGTAAACTTTAATGCTTGTAGACCGCCCTGGGTTAATGCATGTACTTTAGCTAATTTTTGCCATTTTAATTTTTTGCCAAATACCGTGATGCTTGTTGTTGGTTGTTGGATACTAGGTAAAAGGGCTTGAATAATCGCGTCTTGATGTTCAGTTTGGTAGGGCTTTAGTTGCATATCAGCGGCAATTGGGCCAATAAACTTAATATCGCTTTTATTTATTGGTGCGGCAAGTACCACATTACTTAGTGTACTTAAAGTTAATATTGTCAATGCGGTGGTTAGGCGAGGGCCTTTACCACGCCATGCAGATCTATAATTCATCGTTGAGCCTGATGCAGGGAATTTAATTGAATATAGCATGTGGTTGTGGTGGCAAAAAGCGCTCTGCGATGGATTTCAGTTTATCTATCATCGGAGTTTGAGGTTGGCTTCGACACTTGCTAATGTATATTTTTGAATAGCGTAGAGGTTACAGTGACATTATTAATCGTTTACATGGTCGTAGCGATCACGATTTCTTTTTTATGCTCTATTATGGAAGCTGTGTTGTTGAGCATCACGCCCAGTTATGTCGCAGTGCTGCGTAAAAAAAAGCCAAAGTTAGCAAAGCGGTTTGAACACTTAAAAACCAACATTGATCAGCCGTTAGCGGCTATTTTAACGTTAAATACCATTGCTCATACAGCCGGTGCAGCTGGTGTAGGTGCACAAGCTGCTGTGGTATTTTCAGATGCCGCAGTAGGTATTGCCTCAGCAATAATGACCTTATTGGTGTTAGTGCTCTCAGAAATTATTCCTAAAACGCTTGGTGCAAAGCACTGGCGAGCGCTTGCGCCGATAGTCACTCAAACGCTACGCTACTTAGTTATCGCGCTCAAACCATTTGTATGGTTTGCTGAAAAGCTTACCAGTATACTAGGTCGTAATTACAATGAAGCTTATTACATTCGCCAAGAAATAGAAGCGATGGCTGATATGGGATCAGAGTCAGGTGCGCTGCATCAGGAAGAATCTGAAATCATCCGTAGTTTATTGCATTTTCGTCATGCTAAATTAGATTCATTACTAACCCCGCGTACCGTCTTGTTTAAAGTGCACAAAGATTTAACTGTTGATCAATATTTAGCGGAACATGGCTCAGTGGCTTTTTCTCGGGTGTTAGTGTATGACAAAAATGGCGATGATATTATCGGTTTTGTACATAAAAACGATATTATGTTGGCGTATCATCGGTTGGGTGAGAACTATAAAATCAGCAAGTTGATCAAACCTATTTATACTGTGCCAGAGACCTTGTACGTTCCTACTTTGCTGCATACATTATTGGCTGAGCGCACGCATATTTGTTTAGTGATAGATGAGTATGGTGATGTGCAAGGGATCGTAACACTCGAAGATATGATTGAGGCGTTAATGGGCTTTGAAATTGTTGATGAGCATGATCAATCTGCCAATATGCAAGCGGTTGCAAAGCAGCGGTGGCGTCAGCGCTTAGCAAATAGTAATACACTATTAAGTGATGAAAAAAGCTTACCGAAAGGCAAGCATTAACGTCGGCTATGGCTATTTAATGACACCATATGTAGCCATGATTGCGCCCAACGAATAAATTCAGTTTTACCTTTTGGGCGACTGATCAAGAAGCCTTGCATTAATATATGCTCTTTAAAACGATCTAAATATTCAAGCTCCTCAACGCGCTCAATGCCTTCAGCGACAATTGTTAAGTCATCTTGAATGGCTATATTTACTAAGCTACTAACAATGACCTGAGAAAATAAATCACTTTCAATATTACTGATCAAGGTACGATCTATTTTCACTTCAGTAAAAGGCAATGTTTTTAATTGCTGTACATTGGTAAAGCCGGTGCCAAAATCATCAAGAGAAATGCCAAAACCGCGCATTCGTAAACGGTTTAGAGTTTCTAGCTGTGCAGAACTGGATAACGCATGCTGTTCGGTGATCTCTAAGATAATCTCACTCGGAGTTAGTTGATTAAGATGTAAAATTAAAGCGAGCTTATCTGGGCAGCTTAAATCTTCTAGCTGACAGGGCGATAGATTAAAGGCTAGTTTAAGTTTGTAGCCTAAACGAGCTTTTATTTCTGAAAAATCGCCCGTAGCTTTTTCAAACAACTGAAATGTAATTAGATTGATTAAATCTAAATCTTCAGCCACACAAATAAACCGCTCAGGTAAAAGTATAGCGCCTTGTTCTGCGGTCACTATTCTGGCTAATACTTCTACGCTTTCAACTTTATTATTAGTACGGTTAACTTTTGGTTGATAAAATGGGGTTATCTCATTATGACTTATCGCATGCAGTAATTGCGTTTCAGAAATTGGTTCCGTGGGTTTTTCAGTATGGCACGCTAAATACTCTAGTTTTTGTAGTAATGTATAAACTTGGCTGAGTTGCACGGGTTTGGAGATATTACCAATTAAATGTACGTTGTTTTTACGGGCTAAATCAGCTGCTAAATCAATGATTTTAGAGTTCATTTCAGAAATGATGACGATAGCGCCAGGGTATTGGATCTCACCAAGGTGGCGAATAAGTTCCATACCATCCATATCTGGCATATTAAGGTCCGTGAACACGGCATCATAAGCATATGGAGTGGCTGTTACTTTATTGAGGGCGTCTTGGGCATCTAAACAGGTTGTTACTTCGGTTACGTTAAGCTCGCTTAAGATAGCCTGCATCACGACTAAAATAGCTTTTGAATCATCAACGATCAGAATACTACGTGCTAACTTTGTCATTTTCTTCCCTGAGATAAAATCTACTGGTTAACTAAAAGTAGTAGATAATAGTGGAGATGTCAGCTTTATGGTTGAAAATATATTCCATAATTTTGCTAAAAAAATGGGTATACTAACGATATAATTTTTAAGCTTTAAAGTGACATCATGCAAATACAGCTGACCCTCGCCGATCAACAATTTAGTTTAGTGCTTGCGGGGCAACAAATTGTAAAAATTTTTCAGCAACAACAAGCGATTGGCTTTGATAACCCGCGCATTAACTATTTTGAATTTAAGCTTGACGATCAAGTGATTGGCTTAGACACCAGTACCGTGGTTGAACAAAGCTTATCACTGCATATTAATAATCAATTTGTCCAACAGCTGACATTGCCGCCTATTGAAAAAACTAAGCCTAAGCAGGGGGTGCTCGGATTATTTGCGCTCGGTTTTAAAATTTTTAAAAGTGCCAAAGTAGTGAAAGTTGTTTTAGCTGGCGCCTCTGTAGCCGGTTATGCTTGGTTATTTACCTTTGAGTTTGCACTTATGTTAATTGCTTGTTTGGTGATCCACGAATATGGTCATGTGCGAGCTATGAAATACTTTGGCATAAAAACCAAAGGTATTTATTTAATCCCATTTGTTGGTGGGCTGGCAGTAAGTGACGAGAAAATAACGACTCGTTGGCAAGATGTAGTTATATCGCTAATGGGGCCTGCGTTTGGTTTAATAACCTCGATGTTGGGTGTAGTTTTATATTACGCCACCGAAATGGAAATATTTGCAGGTGTGGCGGTTCTCAGTGCGTTATTAAATTTGTTTAATTTATTACCTATTTTACCACTCGACGGTGGCCATGTTCTAAAGAGCATAAGCTTTTCAATGCGTTCATGGATTGGTTTAAGCATGTGTATTTTAGGCGTGTTATTTGGCTTATGGCTAAGCTACACCTTTGGCTTAATGCTATTAGTGTTTTTCTTATTTATCGGTGCACTGGAAATCGCCTTTGAATGGCGCGGCCGCCACTATTCGCATTTACTGCCACTAGATAAATACGGGCAAGGTTTTTCGGCTGTGATGTACGCGTTGGTAGTTGCAGGCCATGTGGCTGTAATGATGCATTTTGCTGATTCTGAAAATCCGATTTTAAGCCTGCCAATGAAAATTCTATCGAGTTGACAATAATAACAGTATGGCAGCTCAAAGATTGCCCGTAATGCTGTTTTTTTTGTGCTATTGTTGTTGTTTTTTAAGGTTTTTTTGTGTTTTTTGTTGTTTTTTTGTAATTGAAGATGTAGTGTCCTGATATCGGTATTTATTCAGGAACTGTTCAGGGATGTTATTTAGAAAGGAAGCTGTCGCTCAGCAAAGTGAGCGTTTAACAGGGGCGATTACCCTCGCACAACCGCTATCGATAAAATTAACTGTAACTATTTTGGCCTGTGTGGCTATCGCAGTTATTACCTTCTTGTTTACCGCTGAATACTCACGCAAAGAAACCGTGCGCGGTTTTTTAATGCCTAATACCGGCGTAGTTAAAAGTTTTGCCAGCCAAGGTGGCATGATAGAGCGTTTAATGGTGCAAGAAGGGGATATGGTCACCAAAGGCCAGCCACTGGCAACAGTTATTGTGCAGCAAAGTAATAGCCAAGGTATTGACTTAAGTACGCAATTAATAGAGCAGCTAGAAGCGCAGGTTCAGTTATTAAACGATGAAATACACCAAAACCATACCCTGCAACAGCAAGAATTACTCAACTTACAAGCGCAAAAACAGGCGCTGGGCAACGAGCTTGCGGCATTAAAAAGCCAACTTAAACTGACCGATGAAAAGTTAGCACTACTTAACCGCCAACAAAGTAACCTTAATCAGCTTAATAAAAATGGTTTTTTGTCCAATGTTGAGCGCGAGCAGCAACAGCAAGCATTGTTAGACGCTAAGCAAGAAAAACAAAATCTTGCACGAATACTCATGCAGCAACAAAACCAGTTAAGCCAAATTAACTTTAATATTGCCAATGTGCCGCAGCAATATCGGTTACGTATTAATAATCTCAAGCGTCAGCAGGCCGAAATATATAATCAACTTTCGCAAGTAAAAAGCAATTATCAATACACGATAACAGCAAGTAATAGCGGTACGGTTACTGGTATTCAAGTGGTTGAGGGTGAAACACTCACCCAAGCTAAACCGTTACTGCATATTATCCCTGAAGGTTCCGAGTTGGTGGCAGAGTTACTACTGCCTACCCGCTCAGCAGGGTTTATACGGCTCGGTAACGATACGCGTTTGCGCTTTGATGCCTTTCCTTATCAACGCTTTGGTTTTATTAACAGCAAAATTAGCCGGATTGATAAGGCACTCATTACCCCAAATGAAATACTCTTGCCTATCGCACTGCAAGAGCCAGTATATCGCCTGCGTGCAACACTCAGTCAGCAGCAAATGCAGGCTTATGGTAAAGCGTTTGAACTTAAAAGCGGTATGTTGTTTGAGGCCGATATTATGCTCGAGCAACGCACACTGATTGAATGGTTACTTGAACCACTGCATAGCCTAAAAGGGCGGGTAAGTTAATTGAAGCATGTGTGAGTTAAAGAAAAGTAATTTGAAGGTTTTGGTGGTTTGCTAAATGCAAACAACAAAAAAGACGGCCAGCTTTAGTTAACTTTAGCGAGCAGCTAAAGCCAGCCTATTAACCGCTCACCTTTATAGTAAAGGTTGAGCATATTAACAAACCGATGACTTAACTAAAAGCATCGGATTTATGGAGTATAACATTATGCGTGAATTAAACGTAAAAGAAATTAAAGAAGTAAATGGTGGTTTTTTGGGGCTTATAAGAGCTGCCTGGAGATCAAGAAAAGCTATTGCAGCTGCTCCTTTGACTGAAGGGGCTACAGGGGATTCTAGTAATCCTTAAACTGTTTATTTTTAGGGGGGGGGAAGTCCCCTCTTTTATTTTACAAGTAATAAAGGAGTTTCATGAAAATATTCATCTTATTTATATTTATGGTTAATATTGCATACTTTGTGGATCATGGAGAGTTTAAAATAATTAGTTTATTATTTTTGCTTATACTCTGCTTAATGACGTATCTTAAAAAAAGAAAATAGAATGACCAAAAACCTCTACTTTTCTGTATGTTTGCCTATCCCTCTCATTCTCCAATCCGAAATAGCTGAGTGCGGCCTTGCGTCTATGGCTATGGTTGCCTTTTATCACGGCCATAAGCTGGATATGCCGGCTATGCGTAAGCGCTTTTCGGCGAATCTAAAGGGGATGAATTTACAGCAGCTGATTGAGTTGGGTGATGGCTTAGGGCTAGCCAGTCGTGCGCTACAATGCCCACTTGATGAAGTACATAAGCTACAAACGCCATGTATTTTACATTGGGATATGAATCACTTTGTAGTGCTGACCAAGGTATCAGGTAAAGGTGCCGCGGCTAAGTTTGCTATTAACGACCCAGCTGTTGGTAAGCGCAGTTTAAGTGCCGAAGAATTCAGTAAACACTTTACCGGTATTTGTTTAGAGCTGACACCAACTAGTAAGTTCGAAGCAAAACAAGAGCAAGCACGAATGAAGTTTACCCAGCTTTGGAGCACCATGAAGGGCTTAAAAGCAGGGTTAATAAAACTAATTGCGTTGTCACTGGTATTGCAGCTATTTGCCTTGATGACTCCTTATTATATGCAGTGGGTGGTGGATGAGGTACTAATTAGTTTTGACGAATCGTTATTAACGGTACTTGCTATGGGTTTTGCGCTGATTGCGATTATCTCAGTGGTGACCAATGCAGTACGAAGCTGGCTGATTTTACGGCTCTCCAGTTTACTCAATATGCAAATGGGGGTTAATTTACTCAGGCACTTATTACGGCTACCAATGAACTATTTTGAGTCGCGCCATGTTGGCGATATTGTGTCGCGCTTTGGCTCTTTGGCGCAAATACGAGAGCGTATTACTACTGGGTTTGTAGAAACCTTAGTCGATGGCGTCATGGCGATTACCGTATTGATTATGATGCTTATCTATTCGCTAAAACTCACCGCAGTAGTTGTTGGCGCGATTGCGCTTTATACCTTAGTGCGTTTGGCACTTTACAGGCCACTGCATCAAGCCACTGAAGAAATGATTCAAAATTCAGCTAAAGAACAATCGAACTTTTTAGAAAACATTCGCGGCATGCAAACCATAAAATTGTTTGGTAATGAATCGCAGCGTCAAGGTATTTGGCAAAACCGTTATGCTGAGGTAATAAACAGTGAAATCCGCTTAGGGCGATTAAATATAAGTTTTGATTCATTTAATAAACTGTTATTTGGCCTTGAAAATGTATTGGTGATTTATTTTGCAGCACTACTGGTGATGAGCAATAGTTTGTCAGTGGGTATGGTATTGGCGTTTATTGCCTTATAAAAACCAGCTGACTAGCCGCTTTGCTAATTTAATAGAGCAAATAATTCAATTTAAAATGATGCGCCTGCACCTTGACCGTATCGCTGATATTGCACTGACTAAACAAGAAGCTAATCGTGACGGTGAAATGGTTTATACAGGCAGTAACGAGGGTAAAGTAACAGGCCAGCTTACCCTTGAGAATATTTGCTTTAGTTACGGTGATGACCAAATCCCCATTTTAAATAATGTTAACTTAATATTGAATGCGGGTGACTCCATTGCGATCACTGGCCCATCAGGTGCGGGTAAAACCACGCTAATGAAAATCATGCTAGGGTTGTTACAGCCAACCTCAGGTAAAGTGCTCCTTGATGGTAAAGACATCACCCAGCTTGGTCTTAAAAATTACCGCAAACAAATAGTCGCGGTGATGCAAGATGACACATTATTAGCTGGCTCAATCGCCGATAACATTAGCTTTTTTGACCCACAGCCCAATTATTTAAAAATAGAGCAGTGTGCCCATCATGCCGCTATTCATGATGATATTACTAAAATGACGATGGGTTACAACTCCTTGGTGGGTGACATGGGGTCAAATTTATCCGGTGGGCAAGTACAGCGGTTATTATTAGCGCGAGCGTTGTATCAATCGCCTAGTGTGTTATTTATGGATGAAGCAACTAGCCATTTAGATAAAGAAAACGAAGCTAAAATGAGTGAGCAAATTCAGCATTTACCCATCACACGTATTATGATTGCCCATCGCCAAGAAACCATCAATATGGCTAGCAAAGTCTATCATTTAAAAGCGGGTGAATTAGTGGGTTTAGACCAGCAAAGTGAGAGTGCTTAAAGTGATCAAGGCGTGCATATATTGCACGCCTTTGCATAATGCTTGCAGCTAATAAAAACTCAACATCAATGATATAAATACGCCGGTTATAATTAGCTGCACTAAACAAAAGCCCATAATGTCTTTGGCTTTTAGGCCGGCAATTGCCAATACCGGTAAAGCCCAGAATGGTTGAATTAGGTTAGTCCACGCATCCCCCCACGCGACTGCCATCGCGACGCGCGGCATATCTGCACCCAGAGCTTGTGCTGCGGGTATCACTATAGGCGCTTGTACCGCCCATTGGCCGCCACCTGACGGCACAAATATATTCACTAAGCCGGCACTTAAAAAACTCCAAAATGGCAATGATTCAGCACTGGCTATGGCGATAAAGCCTTGCGAAATTTGTTGTGCTAAGCCGGTATCAACCATAATCGCCATGATCCCAGCATAAAATGGGAACTGGATAATAATGCCTGCTCCGCTGGGGACTGCTTGCTGCAAGCTATTAAGTAAATTGTACGGTGTTTGATGCAGTAAAATGGCAGAAAATAAAAACAACGCAATCACACTATTTAAATTAAGTGAGCCGCCGCTAAAGATAAAATAGTTAGCTAAATACATCAGCCCTAGTAAACCAACGCTTAGCCCTAATAACTTACTGTGTTCAATTTTATCGGCCGGGCGAGTAACATTGTTGGGTTTAGGCATCGGTTCTGCTAGTAGACTTTTATCGACATAGATACTGTCTTTAGCACTCGGTAACATATAGCGATTGACCAATGGCATAATAATAAATAAGCCCACCAATATGGCGATATTAAAGCCTGAAAATAGCGTGTCACTGGTATTGATCACACCAATGCTTTGTTGTGAAAAATGCCCTGGTGTTGCGATAGTTAATGGAATTGAGCCCGCTAAGCCTCCATGCCAAACAATAAAACCAGAATACGCACTGGCAACCAATAGGCGATAATCAACGAGTGTGTGGCGGGCAATGGCTTTGGCAAATAAAGCACCAATAACTAAGCCAAATCCCCAGTTAATCCAACTGGCGAGTAATGATACAAAAGTCACTAATAAAATAGCTTTTGGCGCAGTATTAGCAAGTTTTGCTAATTGGGTGAGCAGTCGGCTCATCATAGGTGTACTTGCCAGCATATATCCGGTGAGTAATACCAACAGCATCTGCATGGCAAAACTTAGTAAGTTCCAAAAACCGCTGCCCCACGCGCTCAGTACTTGTTGTGGGTTTGAAGGTGTCACTACACACGCAATTATAAAGGTAAGCAGTGTGAGTAAAATAACAAAAATGAATGGATCGGGCAGGTAACGTTCTACTAATTTAGTGAACGGCTTGGCAACATGATTTAGCATAATGATTGTGTATTTTTATTATTGCTACATATTGCTAATTAACCACGAAAGCGTTTAATTGGCAAATAGAGTTGTAGTGGTGGTTTTATATTGTGTATTTCTACGTCATTACAACAAAGCGTTAATTCAAGTATTAGCGTGGCATTCCACGCTTTTGTATAGGCTATTTTTGTGAGTCGAGGAGTGCTTTTAAACGTGTTTGTACCTCTCCTACCAGTAAATCTGGCTGAAACTTAGACAAAAACGCATTACAACCCACTTTCTCGACCATGGCTTGGTTAAAGCTGCCGCTGAGAGATGTGTTAAGTACAACATGAAGATTTTTCAAGCGGTTATCGTTGCGGATCTCATGGGTTAAACGATAGCCATCCATTGCTGGCATTTCCGCATCGGTGATCACCATCAGTAACTCTTTCTCTACGTCCATGCCTTTATCAGCCCAAGCTTTAAGCATATTGAGTGCTTCAAGGCCATTGCTGGCTGGGATAATCTCAATACCCAGCTGCGTTAATGTATCGCTCACTTGCTTTCGTGCAGTGCGTGAGTCGTCTGCATGGAGTATTTTTCGGCCAGCAAATTCGTTCACGATACTTTTATCAAGTACCTCATCAGAGATTTGCACTTCGTACTCAACAATTTCTGCTAATACTTTTTCCACGTCAATGATCTCTACTAACTGCTCTTGACCATCACGTTGAATTTTAGTAAGCGCAGTTAGGTAATGATTTTTACCAATAGAGGAAGGCGGTGGCATTATATCTGACCATGTCATATTAACGATTTGATCAACCTTACCAATTAAAAACCCTTGTACCGTGCGATTGTATTCGGTGATCACTAAGTTACTATCCTCAGTGCTCTTGGTCGCAGGCATGCAAATCGCTTGGCGTAAATCAATAACAGGGATTGATTCACCACGAATATTGGCCACGCCTGATATTTTTGGATGGGCGTGTGGAATGATATTAAGACGCGGCAGTTTTACTACTTCTTTAACTTTAAAGACATTAAGAGCAAACAAGTGGCGACTGTGCAAATAAAACAATAATAACTCTAAGCGATTCTCACCAACGAGTTGAGTTCGTTGATCAACAGAGGCTAATACACCTGACATAACACGCTCGACTTTATAATTAATAATTCAAGTATAGCTTACACTGTTCTACTTTAAAAAAGCAGTTTAGAAAATAATCTTGAGCCTGAAAGGTATTTCAACCATTGCCTTCATTTAAGCGTTACAGTAACTTATCGGATAATTGATAGCTGAATAACCAAGTGTGGGCATGCCTTTTATATTTAAACGATTATTTTTACTAGTCCGAAATCATATTGATCAGGTTAGTTGGCAAGCTGTCGCTATTGCCACTTTATTACATATGGTCTTGATCTGGTTGTTGTTAATCTTCGCGGAAGAAGCCGCGCTAAGGCCCGTTAGCACCTTTGTTTATTACTATATCGTAACTACCTCAACGGTAGGCTATGGTGATTTTAGTGCAAGTACGGATCTGGGTAGATGGGTTGTAGCGATACTGCAAATTCCATTTGGTTTAGCTTTATTTGGTGTCTTGTTGGGTAAAACAGGGCAAACAGTTACTTATTTAATTAGGCGCGCTATGACGGGTGATAAGAGTTTTGCACATTTTCACAATCACATTATTATTTTTGGCTGGCATCAAATTCGTACAAAAAAAATGATTGATTATATTCTCGCTGACCAAAAGCGTTTGGATCGACGAATTTTGCTTGCGGTGACAGAGCCAATGGATCATCCATTTTTAACGAACGCGCATGTTGATTTTGTTCGCTTATCGAGCTTTACCGACTGTGAGGAGCTTGAACGTGTGGCGATTAAGCAGGCCGATAAAATTATTATTGATGGTCAAGATGACGATCAAACTTTTACCACTGCGTTGCGCATTAGTAAATTAGTTAAAGATGACTGCCATATTAGTGCGCACTTTAATGATGAGAGCAAAGTCGAAATGCTGCTAGAGCATTGCCACAATGTGGAATGTTCAAGTGCTAAATCAGCTGAAATTTTAGTTCGTTCAATGCAAGACCCAGGCTCTAGTCGGGTGCAAGAAGAGCTGCTATCGACTTTACACGGTGATACTCAGTTTAGTCTAGCTATTCCAGCTGATTTAGCGGTTATGGAGTTTGGTAAATTATTTCATCATTTTAAACACGATCATGATGCCATTTTACTTGGTGTGGCGCATAATTTAAGTGCACAAAATATGGATTTAAATCCACCATTAGATTATCCGGTTAACAGTGGTGATATTTTACATTACATCGCAATTGAACGTGTTTTAAGCAGTGAAGTCGATTGGCTGAGGCTTGCTAAGTAATGAATGAAGTGGCGTTTTTAATTCTGCTCTTGAGTGCTTATATCTTACCTGTGGTAATTGTGCTCAACAGTAAGCGCACCCAAGGACATGAAAAAAATGGCTGGCTAATCAGCATTATCCTCTTCTCATGGCTTGCACTGTTCATGTATTTTACGATAGTGCCTAAGCACGGACACAAAAAGAAAAGCATTAAGAAAAAGCAAGGTTAAAGCTCGCTAGGGCCTGTTTATATAAATTTGCCAACCGTGCTTGATTTAACAAACACGGTTTTTTATTTTAACTGTTTTAGTTTGTGCTCTACTAAAAGATCATCAGGGGCGAGTTGCTGAGCAACCTTGAGCAGTTGAATGGCATCCTTAGGGTGCTCATCTTGATGTTTTAGAGCAATATCAATTAAGGGTTGAATATTAATTGTTGCTTGATGTTCTTGCACATGCGCTGCTTTTTCATCAATAAGGATGTTGTGTGCTTTGCTTAATAATGCTTGGCGGTGTGCTGATTTAGCATTCGCCTTGTTGAGCCTTCTATAATAGTCTTCTTTAAAGCGCAGGGTTTTGGTTTGCAGACGAAACTGCGCAATATCGACTTGTTGATGGCTAATAAAGTCGACGGCCACTTGTTTATAAAAGCCAAATTTATTTAGGTATGTGGCATGAGTACTGTGACCCATACCGAATACGCGTAAGTGGGTTAGTTGCGAATAGCGCTTAGCATGGGCACGGTCAATACGATTGGTTGGGTCGTAAATTATATAGCCTTTAGCATTGCCTAAATCGAGATCGTGGTAATCTTGCTCCCAATCGAATTGTTGTGCTATATCGGTGCTTGAGCGGTCATCCCAAGGAGCAAGTGCTTTATTTTTGGTGCTAACAGGGTGAAATAACAGTACCTTATCTAGCTTTAGTAAATTAGCAAATGCACCCACAGCAAAGCCACCTCGGCTTAAGCCGTAACCTAATCGCTGGGTAAAGGGTGTTAGCAAGGGAGCGAGTTGTTCGAGGAAAAACAGTAAATTACGGTGTCTAAACCAATTACTTATTCCTAAGTGCTGAAAAGAAATAACATTAACATGTTGTTTTTGCGCTAGTTGAAATCCCCAAGGGCTAAAATCATCATTGAGATCATGCTCTTGGTAATTAGTACCTGCAGGAGAAAAGGTGAACAATAAAGGCCTATTTATATCAGTAAAGTGATACTTAACAAAAACATCGCCAAGTAAATCCCCCCCAGAGATAGGTAATCTGGTTTGCTGTTCATCTTGAGGTAGAGTTAACCACTCATCTAACCAATACAGTAATTTCATCTAACCCCCTAACTAAAACAAGCCGCCTATTTTAACAAATTTGAATAAAGAAGGAAAACGTGATGTATTAGCAGCAACCCATTGTTGTTACTCTGCCATTTTAATAATTGCTTGCCAATCTGCTTTAGTCACTGGCATTACTGATAAGCGGCCACCTTTTTTAAGCGCTATTTCGGTGATGGCACAATTTTCTTTAATCGCCTTTAGGCTGACTAATTTATTTAAATGCTGCTGATAAGTCACATCAACGACAACCCATCTCGGTTTATTACTGGTTGATTTAGGGTCATAATAATCACTGCTTAAATCAAATTGACAAGGATCTGGGTAGGCCTCAGCAGTCACTATTGCGATACCTGCAACACCTACGTGTTTACAGCTTGAATGATAAATCATCACTAAATCACCGTGTCTTACGCCATCACGCATAAAGTTGCGGGCTTGATAATTACGCACACCTTCCCAAACTGTAGTTTGATTTGGCGCATGTTTTAAATCATCTATTGAAAAAGCATCGGGTTCAGTCTTAAATAGCCAATATGCCATACTAGGTTTCCTAACAAAGATTTACTTCCCTCTAGTGTATAGTATTATTAACTTATCTGGGATTGAAGAGTAAGAAAATGAGCCAAGTTTTAGATGATTTACTATCGTTATTAACATTAGAAGAAATAGAGCAAGGCTTGTATCGCGGGCAAAGCCAAGATCTGGGATTTCGTGCGGTATTTGGCGGTCAAGTAATGGGTCAAGCACTATCTGCTGCTAAAGAAACCTTACCGGAAGGCCGTATTGTTCATTCACTGCATTCTTACTTTTTACGCCCAGGCGATGCTGCCAAACCAATAGTATATGATGTTGAAACAATCCGTGATGGTAAGAGCTTTAGTACGCGTCGTGTTAGTGCGATTCAATATGGCAAACCTATTTTTTATATGACGGCATCATTCCAAGGTGCTGAAGAAGGCTTGTCGCATCAAGCCACAATGCCAGATGTACCTGCACCTGAAGAGCTGCGCTCATCGCTTGAGTTTTACCAAGCAAATGCTGAGCATATTCCTGAGGTGATCCGTAATAAGTTTATTCGTGAAGTGCCGATTGATATGCGTCCGGTCACTTTTCATAACCCGTTTAAGCCTGAGGTAATGGAGCCGGTTAAGCATATTTGGTTCAAAGCCAATGGCGAGATGCCTGATGATCAACGTATTCATAATTACTTATTAGCGTATGCGTCGGACTTTGAGTTTTTACCAACCGCATTACAGCCGCACGGTGTGTCATTTATGCAGCCCAATATGCAGGTCGCAACCATTGACCATGCGATGTGGTTTCATCGTCCGTTTCGTCTAGATGATTGGATTTTATATACCATTGACAGCCCAAGTGCGAGTTCAGGGCGCGGCTTAGTGCGCGGCCAGTTCTTTGATCGTCAAGGCAATTTAGTGGCCTCAACGATCCAAGAAGGTGTAATGCGTCAGCGCTGATAGACGGCTTTCAGCTACTTTTTGTTACATTGCCCTTGCACAATATCACTAATCGACTGCCAGACCCGTGCTGGCAATAATGCTTTAAGATGCATATACACTTCGCACAGCTCTGTACTGCCTCGCAAGCTATTATCGGTTTCGCTAATTAAACCTTGCTCGCGTAAGTTGCTAATAAAACCTACCAATACTTTTTTGTCAAAAAACTCAGGGGTTTTAATGCCGTGCAAAGTGCCTAAGCGCTCAGCCAGTACTTGGCTTTCACGTTCTAATTCTTCGCGCTCAATACTTAGGCTTGTTTGAATAAAACCCGTCACAATCGCATAGCGTTGTAAGGTTAAACTTAATGCCCGACCGAGAATTTCAAGTTTGGCTAAGCAATCATTACTATTGGTAATTTTGATATTATCACCATCAATTTCAATTAAATCTTGATCAACAAAGCTGGCTAAAATACGGGTAATATAATTTTCATCGAGTTCGTGTAAAAACCATTCCTTAGCAAATAATGGGTAAAAACAGTTAATCAATGCTTGGCATTGTACAATGGTGGTTTTATGGCTTTTAAATATATGCAGTGCTAGTAAGCTTGGCACTGCAAAAACATGCAGAATATTATTGCGATAATAGTTAAACAGGGTTTTTTCTTTATCGCTAATAGCAATAATTTCGCCAAATTCATCACTGATCACATCAAATTTATTCAGTTTTAACGCATGCGCTAATAGTTGCTCTGGGCTTTCATCTGGGATGGTGATTTTTTCACTGTAACTAGCACAGCGTTGCAGGTGTAAGTAAAAATCTAGCTGTGCTAACAACTTAGGTTTACTCAGCGCTTGTTTATCATTTACTAGCAATATCATTGCCAGTAAGTTAACGGAGTTAAGGGCTGCGGCACTGTTGATATTAACCATGACTTTAGCGGTAAGTGTTGCGACTTGAGGCCCAAGCCACTGCGGTTTTTGCACATCAGTAGGGTGAATAGATTCACGCCAATCAGGTTGCTGCTCATTTAAATATTGATTGATTGAGATTGGATCGCCAAAGTTTAAATAACCACGACCATAGTTCTTTAAATTTTTAATCGCTTTAAAAATACCAAAAATAGACTCGCCTTTTTTATCGTTGCCCGCAAGTTCCTTCAGGTAAGTATTAATTTCCATCACGTGCTCGTAACCAATATATACAGGCACAATCGAAATTGGCCGATCAATGCCGCGCAGCATAGCTTGTAGAGTCATTGCTAACATGCCGGTTTTTGGTGGTAGTAAACGGCCAGTGCGACTGCGACCACCTTCTGTGTAAAACTTGACAGAATAACCTTTAATAAACAGTTGGCTTAAATACTCTTTAAACACGGCTGAATAGAGCTTGTTGCCCGCGAATGAACGGCGAATAAAAAATGCCCCTGAGCGGCGGAAGATACCACCGGCAGGGAAAAAGTTTAAGTTAATACCCGCTGCAATATGTGGTGGCACTAAACCTAAATGATAAATAGAGTAGGTAAGTAGTAAGTAATCCATGTGCGAGCGATGGCATGGCATATAGATGATCTCATGACCTTTATTGGTTAAGTCATGTAACTGTTCGGTATATTTAACTTCAATGCCGTTATACAGTTTATTCCATAGCCAAGTGAGCGCGCGATCGGCAACTCGAATGGTCGCGTCACTGTAATTGGCCGCTATTTCATCAAGCAGCTTTAACGCATTTTGCTGTGCCTGTTGTTGACTGATGTTTTTTTCTTTGGCTTCAGTTTGTACCGCTTTTTTAATGGTGGGTGAGGCTAATAACGAATTAAACAGCTGTTCTCGTGAGGGCATTTTAGGCCCCGTCGCTGCTAGTTTTTGACGACGAAAATGCACCCGTGCCACGCGCAGTAGTTTATGTGGTAACTCATCAACATCGGCCTTTTCGTTAATCAGTAGTGATAAGTCCAGCGGCTGACTAAAGCGAATAAAGTTGTCTCGACCAGAGAATAGTAAAACAAAAAACTTACGAAACCAGCTTGGGGTCAGTGAATGTGACACTAGCGTGCCTAATCCTGGCTTCTCTTTACCTGGATTACGGCCCCATAGAATAGTTACTGGCAGCACTTGCACATTTTGCTCACCGTTGGCCAGTAATTGCTCAATAATTTGTTTACCTTGATTTAGAGCATCGGTTGGTTTAGCTGTGTTACCAAACAATGGTGGCGGATTTTGTAAACCAATAAAGCGCTCTAGTTCTTGGCCGCCGAGCAGTTGTGACTGCATAGGGGAAGGTAAGCCAAACGTTTTGCAGACTTTATCTAGCGCCGCTAAATCTGAGCGTGCATTAAGTTTAACAATATAAAAGGTTGGATATGCCGGATTAAGGCCGTATTGTTCGATTGGGTTTTCAGGCAGCACCTTGCTTTTAACGAACAGGCTATTTATTACCTTAGAGAAAACATTCAAACAATAATTAAAAATACGCATCAACTCACCAACGTTAGAGGGTAAAAAGCAAAATAAGCGCAGATAATACCAAGTAATAACTGGACTGACCATTATCATTAATAGCAAGCACTCCCATCTCACCTATCGCTGTAGATGACCTTCTGTAACGACCGCCCTTTTCTGCGGTATAAATAACAGTCATATCGGCAGTTTGAAATAGTTGTTGCATTTATCACCAATGTCACTATAATACGCAGGCTTTCAAAATTCCCCTGGGAACTTGGAAGGAACATTAAGCTTGGATTTCAAGCTAATAAAACAGGAGTTCCGATTTGGAACTCAACGTAGATATAAATCAACAACCGGCATCTTATGTTTTTAAGATTGTTTCGGTCGTTTTTTTATGCTCTTTTAAATGCTCTTTATATTGAGGTTTAAGAATGTCAAATCAACGCATTCGTATTCGCCTAAAAGCTTTTGACCACCGTTTGATTGACCAATCAACGGCGGAAATCGTGGAAACTGCGAAACGCACTGGCGCACAAGTACGTGGTCCAATTCCACTACCTACACGCTTTGAACGTTTTACTGTACTTACATCACCGCACGTTAATAAAGACGCGCGTGATCAGTACGAGATCCGCACCCATAAACGTCTGATCGACATCGTAGAACCAACTGACAAGACTGTAGACGCACTTATGCGTTTAGACCTTGCTGCTGGTGTTGATGTTCAAATCAGCCTGGGTTAATCGGAAGATTAGAGAGGTTTTAGGAAAATGGCATTAGGTCTAGTCGGTCGTAAAGTGGGTATGACACGTATCTTCACTGAAGATGGTGTATCTATCCCTGTGACAGTTATTGAAGCGACTCCTAACCGCATTGCTCAGATCAAATCTGACGCAACAGACGGTTATAACGCGCTTCAAGTAACCGCAGGCACTAAAAAAGCAAGCCGTGTAAACAAAGCAACAGCGGGTCACTTCGCTAAAGCTGGTGTTGAAGCGGGTCGCGGTCTGTGGGAATTCCGCCTAAATGGTGGTGAAGGCGATTTTGAAGTAGGCGCTGAGCTTACTGTTGAATTATTCAACGAAATCAACAAAGTTGACGTAACCGGTACTTCTAAAGGTAAAGGTTTCCAAGGTGGTGTTAAGCGCTGGAATTTCAGCATGCAAGACGCTACACATGGTAACTCTCTATCTCACCGTGCTCCTGGTTCAATCGGTCAAAACCAATCACCTGGTAAGGTGTTTAAAGGTAAGAAAATGGCCGGTCATATGGGTGCTGAGCGTGTAACGACTCAAAACTTAGAACTAGTACGCGTTGACGCTGAGCGTAACTTGCTTTTAGTTAAAGGTGCAGTACCTGGCGCTATCGGCGGTGACGTTATCGTTAAACCTGCTGTTAAAGCATAAGTCCTGGAGATTTAGTGATGGAATTAGCAATTAAAGACGCTTCTGGCGGTCTTGAAGTTTCTGAAGCTACTTTTGGACGTGAGTTTAACGAAGCATTAGTACATCAAGTAGTTGTTGCATACGCAGCAGGTGCTCGTCAAGGTACTCGTGCTCAGAAGACACGTTCTGAAGTAAGCGGTGGTGGTAAAAAACCATGGGCTCAAAAAGGTACTGGCCGTGCACGTGCTGGTACAATCCGTAGTCCAATTTGGCGTTCAGGTGGCGTTAGCTTCGCAGCTAAACCACAAGACCACAGCCAAAAAGTAAACCGTAAAATGTACCGCGGTGCGATCAAAAGCATTTTATCTGAATTAGTTCGTCAAGAGCGTTTAATCGTTGTTGAAAGTTTTGCTCTAGCAGCACCAAAAACTAAAGAACTAGTTGCTAAGCTTAAAGAACTTGAGCTTAAAGATGTTCTAATCGTAACTGAAGAAGTAGATGAGAATCTATTTTTATCGGCACGTAACCTGTACAAGGTTGACACGCGTGATGTAGCTGGTATCGACCCTGTAAGCTTAATCGCTTTCGATAAGGTACTTATTACAGCAGCTGCTGTTAAGCAACTTGAGGAGACGCTAGCATGATTCGTGAAGAACGTCTTTTAAAAGTGATCCTTGCTCCACATATCTCTGAAAAAAGCACTATTGCTGCTGAAGAAAACAACACAATCGTTTTCAAAGTAGTAAATGACGCAACTAAAGCTGAAGTTAAAGCAGCTGTAGAGAAGCTTTTTGAAGTGGAAGTAACTGGTGTTCGCACACTTAATGTTAAGGGTAAAACAAAACGTACTGGCGCACGTTTCGGTCGTCGTAGCGACTGGAAAAAAGCTTACGTTACTCTTAAAGAAGGCAGCGAACTAGACTTTGTCGGCGGCGCCGAGTAATAAGGGGAGTTAGAATTATGGCACTTCAAAAGTGTAAGCCAACTTCTGCGGGTCGTCGTCACCTAGTTAAAGTGGTAAACCCAGATCTACATAAGGGCAAGCCATACGCACCACTATTAGAGAAAAACTCTAAATCAGGTGGTCGTAATAACAATGGTCGTATTACGGTTCGTCATATCGGTGGTGGTCATAAGCAGCATTACCGTTTAATCGATTTTAAACGTACTAAAGATGGCATTCCAGCCACTGTTGAGCGTTTAGAATATGATCCAAATCGTAGCGCAAACATCGCACTTGTATTATATGCAGACGGTGAGCGTCGTTACATTATCGCACCAAAAGGCTTAAAAGCTGGTGATGCAATCCAGTCTGGTGTTGATGCACCAATCAAGCCTGGTAATGCATTACCTATGCGCAATATGCCTGTAGGTTCGACTGTTCACAACGTAGAATTAAAACCAGGTAAAGGTGCTCAAATCGCACGTTCTGCTGGTGCATACGTTCAAATCCTTGCGCGTGATGGTCAGTATGTAACATTACGTCTTCGTTCAGGCGAAGTTCGTAAAGTTGAATCTGATTGTCGTGCAACGCTAGGTGAAGTAGGCAATGCTGAGCATATGCTTCGTTCACTTGGTAAAGCAGGTGCAAACCGCTGGCGTGGTATTCGTCCGACAGTTCGTGGTGTTGCCATGAACCCGGTTGATCACCCACACGGTGGTGGTGAAGGTCGTACATCTGGTGGTCGTCATCCTGTGTCTCCATGGGGTAAGCCGACTAAAGGTGCTAAGACGCGTAAGAACAAGCGTACGGATAAATTTATAGTACGTCGTCGTACTAAGTAATATTGAGGAATAGCCATGCCACGCTCTCTCAAGAAGGGTCCTTTTATAGACCTACACTTGCTGAAGAAGGTAGAGAAAGCTTTGGAAAGCGGTGACAAGAAGCCAATTAAAACTTGGAGCCGTCGTTCAATGATCATACCTAACATGATCGGATTGACCATTGCTGTCCATAATGGTCGCCAGCATGTACCAGTTTTCGTTTCTGACGAAATGATCGGTCACAAACTAGGTGAATTTGCACCAACTCGCACTTACCGTGGCCACGCTGCGGATAAGAAAGCGAAGAAACGTTAAGAGGGGAATGATAAATGCAAGCATTAGCTAAACATAAATTCGCCTCTGGTTCGGCGCAAAAAGCACGTCTAGTTGCAGATCAGATCCGCGGGTTACCTGTCGATCGCGCACTAGAAATCCTGGCGTACAGCCCTAAGAAAGCGGCTGTATTAGTTAAGAAAGTACTTGAGTCTGCTATTGCTAACGCAGAGCATAACGAAGGTGCTGACATTGATGAGCTACGTGTAACAACGATCTTTGTGGACGATGGTCCAACAATGAAACGTATTATGCCACGTGCTAAAGGACGCGCAGACCGCATCCTTAAGCGTACAAGCCACATCACTGTTGTGGTTTCAGATAGCTAGGAGTATAAGTAATGGGACAAAAAGTTCATCCTACTGGTATTCGCCTAGGTATATCTAAACCTTGGGTTTCTACCTGGTACGCGAGTTCAAAAGATTTCTCTGCACAGCTTTTTGGCGATCACAAAGTACGTACATTCCTTACTAAGGAATTGAAAGCGGCTTCTGTGTCTAAAATCGTTATTGAGCGTCCAGCAAAATCAATCCGCGTAACAATTCACACGGCTCGTCCGGGTGTTGTTATCGGTAAAAAAGGCGAAGACGTAGAAAAATTACGTCAAGCGGTAACTAAGATTGCTGGTGTACCTGCTCAGATCAATATTTCTGAAGTACGTAAACCAGAACTAGATGCACAACTAGTAGCAGACGGCATTGCCTCTCAGCTAGAGCGTCGTGTTATGTTCCGTCGCGCTATGAAGCGTTCGGTACAAAATGCAATGCGCATCGGTTCTAAAGGGATCAAAGTTGAAGTTAGCGGTCGTCTTGGCGGCGCAGAAATCGCACGTTCAGAATGGTATCGTGAAGGTCGTGTACCTCTACATACTCTTCGTGCTGATATCGACTACGCAACTTCTGAAGCCTTAACCACTTATGGTATCATTGGTGTTAAAGTTTGGATCTTCAAAGGCGAAGTTATTGGTGGTTTACCACTAGTACAAGAGCAAGAGAAGCCAGCTAAACGCGCACCAAAGAAAGCCAAAAAAAGTGCTAAGTAGAGGTAGCGAGTAATGTTACAGCCAAAACGTACAAAATTCCGTAAAATGCACAAAGGCCGCAACCGTGGCTTAGCGCAAAACGGTAACAAAGTAAGCTTCGGTACTTTCGGTTTGAAAGCTACTGGCCGTGGCCGCATGACTGCTCGTCAAATCGAAGCAGCTCGTCGTGCCATGACACGTCACGTGAAACGTCAAGGTAAAATCTGGATCCGTGTCTTCCCTGACAAACCGATCACAGAAAAGCCTCTTGAAGTTCGTATGGGTAAAGGTAAAGGTTCTGTTGAATATTGGGTTGCTGAAATTCAGCCTGGTAAAGTACTTTACGAAATGGAAGGTGTTTCTGAAGAGCTTGCTCGTGAAGCATTCGACCTTGCTGCTCGTAAACTGCCATTCAAAACAACTTTCGTAACTCGGACGGTAATGTGATGAAAGCAAGCGAACTAAAAGATAAAAGCGTAGAAGAGCTTAATGCTGAACTTCTAGGTCTTCTTCGTGAGCAGTTTAACCTGCGCATGCAAGCAAGCACTGGTCAGTTAGCTCAAACTCACACGCTAAGAACAGTACGTCGCGATATCGCACGTGTAAAAACAGTTATTAACCAGAAGGCAGGTCAATAATGAGTGATAAAATTCGTACTCTTCAAGGCACTGTAACTAGCGACAAGATGGAAAAATCTTTCACTATCGCTATCGCACGTTACGTGAAGCACCCAATCTATGGGAAATTCATCAAACGTACGACTAAGTTACACGTACATGACGAAAATAACACAGCAAAAGCGGGTGACGTTGTTACTATCCGTGAATGCGCTCCAATCTCTAAGACTAAGTCTTGGACATTAGTAGATGTTATTTCTAGTCCAAAACAAGCTTAATTTTTAATTAAGTCTGTTTTATAAAAAGCCCCGGCATTAGCTGGGGCTTTTTGTTTATAAAGAGCTATAAGCGGTAAGTTTTAAGCCGTCAGCCGTCAGCCGTCAGCCGTCAGCAGCTCGGAGTGAAGTTGAACGCCAGAGTCTATTGAGGGCCGAGAAGAAAAGAGCGTCACGAATACGTTGGCATTATACTTTTATCACCACAAAGCAATATTATTGATATGTAGATTGTAGTTTATTTGTAAGTATTTGATTTTAATTGTAATTTAAATTTGACTTTGGGTGGAGTTTTGTGTTATTTGACATGTTCTTCTTTTAGGTTTATAATAGCTCTATCGGTGGTTAATTAGGAAAAATAAGTAACCAGTTAAGTGATAGATATCAAACTAATCAACAAAGGAGGTGCGAACTAACATAGAACTCTGTACAGATCAAATACCACTCAACGATAATCATAAGCACAACTTTCTTTCAAACAAAAATTAACAATACACATCAAGATAACCTTGATGTGGGTTTAGTTGTGCCTGCATAAAACAAGGAAAAAGAATGGAAGAAAATAACAATGTTCATATTTATAATAACTGCAATATCATCACATTTAATATCCACAAAGAAAAGCCACAGATAAAAGAAGAAGACTCTCATCCAAATTATTTCCTTAGGAGATTGGTGGGGGGCTTAGTCTTACTATGTTGTTTTTTTATTGAGCAATTGTTTAGCTCATGGTTCGGCTCAAATGTATATCCTCATATAGTTAGTTTTCTTATAAGCCAATTTTCTGTAGAGAATCTATCAATTATCAACTATCCACCTATTTAATAGGTAGGAAGGTTTTGTTAAATCATAAGTCTCTAATCTATTATAATAAAAAGAATGTGCCGATTGAGATAATAAAAAGCCTTTGCAAATGCAAAGGCTGATGTTTTTCTGCGCTGACCGCTGACCGCTGACCGCTGACCGCTGACCGCTGACCGCTGACCGCTGACCGCTGACCGCTGACCGCTGACCGCTGACCTTTTTACCAAATCATCTCTACAAACTCAGGGTGATCGACAAATGGGTTACGATTACCTTGATGCTCATAAGCGGCTTGGTTTCTATCTAGTTCAAGTTGACTGACGGGATCGTCGTTATGCCAATTAACTAGCATAGTTACTGCCCAATTCTCAAATACTTGGTTTGATGTGCCATTAAGTACTGCGTTACTTGCGGTGGTGTTGTTTTGCCAAGTACCAATGACGTTTTCGTAGCGGGTTGCCATATAGAAGTAGGCGCGAGCAAAGTCACCTTTAAATTCATCGATTGGCTCAAATACCGTGCCTGAGTAATTAATCGAGCTTGCTGCACTGCCAAGTTTACTGCCATTGCTTGAGGTGAAACTGGCGCTGCCCACTTCACCAAACGGGTAGTTGCTACGTTTTGAATTAACATAACCATCGCTTGCAAAAATATGGTGAACGTCTGAGTTCATCGGTTCATTCTTGCCGCCAAACCAACTTTTCGGAAATGAATGTTCGCGGTTATAACAATCTGCTTCACTATTGTAACTGCCGCATTGATCACTTACAGCGGCATAGTTATAGCTGTCTTGGTCGGTGGGATTTTCTGAATAGCGATCGAGTATTGAATTGTCATTTTCAAAGTACTTATCCCGTGAAGCAATATCGTAAAAACGCCAAATAGCTGAATAACCTTGTGAGTTGTGGCCTTTAACAATGTTATATAGCGCTGTTTTTAGAGCGTAGTCTGTTAAACCTTGTGCTGTAACATAGTAGTCAGTTGGCTCGCTGGGCGGCGTTTCTGGATTGGTATTATCACCAAGTATAAAGAGAGTTGCTTCACTGCTTTGAAAGCTACTGCCGCTAGCCAATGTTGTTTGGGCGGATGTTAGCGCGTAGCTGCCATTACCAAATGAACAGCAGATACCGTCGCCGTAACTATCAAAAATACTAAACGTGTAATCGCCATCAACTAAGCAAGCTTGCTCTGTGTAGCTGTTGTTACCACTATAACCGCCACCAGATGCAACGGTTGTACCTTGAGCATTAATTATTTGCCAACTAGTTTCTTCGCCATAATTATCAGTTGTTAGCGCTAAACTAACCGTATTATTGGCACAACCTGATGGCGGCGGTGTGCTGCTACCAGAGCTTGGCATGAAACTATCCACATACACAGTTTCACTGCCATCAAAGCCACTAACATCATAAAAGCGCAGGCCAACGCTAATCGTAGTATTGCTGGTTGCAGTATAATCATGACTGATCTGTTGCCATTGATTTAATAGCGCAGGGTTTGAGTAGCCTTGGTAGCCGTCGGCAATTAGACGGGCTTTAACACCGCCTTCGGTGTGATAAATCCAGCTTGAAAATAGATAGCTTTGGCCTGCTTCAACAGTCACTGTTTGCCGTAAATCAGTATTACTTTGACTAGCGGTATTAACCACTACTTTTGCAGCAAGGGTTCCTGAATTTACTATGGTATTTGAAGCTGATAGTGCAATACCGGAATCAATGATGCTCCAATCGCTCGGGGTATTGCCTGACCAATTTTCAAAATCACCATTATCTATGGCGGCTAAGCAAGGCTGTGCTGTTGATAAAACAGCACTGGCGAGTATGAGTTTTCTATATGCCCCGTGTGACATAGTGTTTCCTTATTGTATTTATAGTCGGCGCACAGAATGTGGCTCAATCGACTATAGCCTACCTGTGTTATGTTGCAAAAAAGTTAATGTGTATTTTAAAAAGAATGAAGTGAACAATTTCTTGTATGATATTTCTGAGCGGCTAAGCGTGGCGCTGAAATTGTCAGCAATTATTCTTACCTTTTTAAACTGTTTTTACTGATTAATTTATAAATTAATAACTAAATGGAATAACAAAGCAGATTCTATTCTTTTTTTATTAGCGCGTACCCCGTTATTCTTCACTCAAGAGAAATTTTTAGGGCCTGAGTTATTTGCCTTAAAGTCGACACAAATTTTAGGCAAAGTGATGACTGCAATCAGTAATCATTTTGTCGATAACTTTCAGGGTTACGGGGAATTAATTCATGTTGTTAGGTCAACTTAATGCGCTAGCAAGTCCACTATCGCAAGAGCAAGTACAAAAGCTACAAGGTTTAGTGGCTGAGCTTAATCCAATTCAGCAAGCATGGGTAAGTGGCTATCTTGCTGCGAATGCCAATACGACAGCTTTGGGTGGTGTTGTTGGTGCTGCACCAAGTGCTGGGGATGCAGCTGCATTGACCATTTTATATGGCTCGCAAACTGGTAACTCAAAAGGCGTTGCAACTAAGCTCAAAGAACAGGCTGAATCACGTGGTTTAGCCGTGAAACTAGTAAGCATGTCTGATTACAAACCAACAGCCCTGAAAAAAGAAAAATTCCTTACGGTCGTGGTTTCAACTTACGGTGAAGGTGAGCCGCCAGAAGATGCGGAAACATTGCATGAATTTTTAGCAACCAAAAAAGCACCTAAGCTTGATGGTGTTAAAATAGCGGTGATTGGTTTAGGCGATTCAAGCTATGAGTTCTTCTGCCAAACGGCAAAAGATTTTGAAGAGCGTTTAAATAAATTAGGCGCAGAGACTATTTATCAGCGCGCTGATTTAGATGTTGATTACGATGATGAAGCGGCAACGTGGATCACGGGTGCACTTGATGCGTTTGAACCTGATTTAAAAGCGCAGCAAAGTACAACTGGTGGGCAAGTGGTGCCATTTGGTGCACCAGCAATTGCTGCCAGCCAATATACCAAGCAAAACCCATTTGCGGCAGAGCTGAGTTTAGTACAAAAGATCACTGGCCGTGATTCAACCAAAGATGTGCGTCACGTTGAAATTTCATTAGAAGGCTCAGATATTACTTATACCCCAGGGGATTCGCTGGGTGTGTATTTTTTAAATGACGAAGCGTTGGTTGATGAAGTACTAACACTGACGCAAATCGATGCTGCAAGCCAAGTAAAAGTTGCTGATGAAGAGTTAAACGTTCGTGATGCATTGATTGAAAAGCTTGAACTGACTCAGTCATACCCAGGGTTTGTCGAAAAATACGCAATCGCAACGGGTGCACCTGAGTTACTAAGGCTCGTTGAAGATAAAGCGGCTATGCGTGAATACATTGAACCTCGTCAAATCTTTGATGTGATCCGCCAAAATCCAGCCAAGCTTGATGCACAAACTTTAGTTGATTGCCTACGCAAATTACAAGCGCGTTTATATTCTATCGCTTCAAGTCAAGCTGAGGTTGAAGATGAAGTACATCTAACCATTGGTCTGGTTGAATTTGAAGCCTTTGGTAGTGAGCACTTTGGTGGTTGTTCAGGTTATTTAGCACGTCGTGCCGAAGAAGGTTGCAAGGTAAAAGTATTTAGCGAGCATAATGATAACTTTCGTTTACCAGCTAACGACGAAACACCTGTGATCATGGTCGGCCCTGGTACTGGTATTGCACCGTTCCGGGCTTTCTTACAAGAGCGTGATGCCCGTGAAGCATCAGGTAAAAACTGGTTGTTCTTTGGTAACCCTCATTTTACCCAAGACTTTCTATATCAAGTAGAAATTCAAGGTTACTTAAAGTCGGGTTTATTAAGCAAAGTGGATGTCGCGTTCAGTCGCGATCAAGCTGAAAAAGTATATGTACAAGATAAACTTCGTAGTAATAGTAAAGAAGTTTTTGCATGGCTAGAGGCTGGCGCGCATTTTTATATTTGTGGTGACGCTAACCGCATGGCAAAAGATGTTCATCAAGTATTGATAGGCATCATTGAAGAAAATACGGGTAAGAGCAAGGAAGACGCAGAGCAATACTTAAAAGATTTACGTAGCGCAAACCGCTATCAGAAAGATGTGTACTAACCGCGCTTCTTATTTTATTTAACATCTAATTATCGTAACTGTAATAAATTTAGGATTTAAAATGAGCGAACAAGATAAAAACGTAAAGCTTTCTGATAACGAGCGCTTAAAAGGCGAAAGTGACTTTTTGCGCGGCACAATAGCTCAGGGGTTAAAAGATGAAATTACTGGTGGTTTTACCGCAGATAACTTTCAGTTAATTCGTTTTCATGGCATGTATCAACAGGATGATCGTGATATACGCTCTGAACGTGTAAAGCAGAAATTAGAGCCTTTACATAATGTTATGCTGCGCGCGCGTATGCCTGGCGGTATCATTAAACCCGCACAGTGGTTAGCAGTTGATAATTTTTCCGGTGATAAAACAACGTATGGCAGCATTCGTTTAACTACCCGACAAACATTTCAATTTCATGGTGTATTAAAGCCAGAAATAAAAGGCATGCACCAATTACTCGATAGTGTTGGTATTGATTCTATAGCAACGGCGGGTGACGTTAATCGTAATGTACTTTGTACGACTAATCCTGTTGAATCCGAACTGCATTTAGAGGCTTATCAATGGGCTGTGAAAATTTCTGAGCATTTATTACCAAAAACCAAAGCATACGCTGAAATTTGGTTAGATGGTGAAAAGACAGAAACCACAGAAGAACCCATTTTAGGGGCGACTTATTTACCGCGCAAATTTAAAACTACGGTAACAATTCCACCTAATAACGAGGTTGACATACATGCTAACGACTTAAACTTTGTTGCGATTGCACAAAACGGCAAACTAGTTGGTTTTAATGTGTTGGTGGGTGGGGGCCTTGCTATGACTCATGGTGATACTGCAACTTACCCACGCAAAGCTGATGAATTTGGTTTTATACCTCTTGAGCATACATTGAGTGTAGCTGAACATGTTTTATCAGTTCAGCGTGATTGGGGGAATCGCGAAAATCGTAAAAATGCAAAAACAAAGTACACGTTAGATCGTGTTGGTACAGATGCATTTAAAGCTGAAGTTGAAAAACGTGTTGGTGTTAAATTTGAGCCGATTAGACCTTATAAGTTCACTCATCGTGGCGATCGCATCGGCTGGGTTGATGGCATTGATGGAAAGAGTCATTTAACACTCTTCATCCAAAGTGGTCGTATTTTGGATTACCCAGACAAGCCACTAAAAACAGGTTGTCGCAAAATTGCTGAAATTCATCAAGGTGATTTTCGGATGACGGCAAATCAAAACCTGATCATTGCCGGTGTGCCAGCTGATCAAAAAGCAATAATCGAAAAAATTGCTCGTGAACACGGTTTGATTGATGACAAAGATTCTGAGCAGCGAAAAAACTCAATGGCCTGTGTTTCTCTACCGACTTGCCCTTTAGCGATGGCGGAAGCTGAGCGTTATTTACCAAGTTTAATTGAAAAAACCGAAGCGCTGCTTGCTAAGCACGGTATTCCTGATGACAGTATTATTATGCGTGTTGTAGGTTGTCCGAATGGCTGTGGCCGCGCAATGTTGGCAGAAGCAGGGTTGGTGGGTAAAGGTCCAGGCAAATACAATGTTTACTTAGGTGGCAATCTTGAAGGTACGCGCATTCCTAAGTTGTATTTAGAGAATGTCGGTGAAGACGTGTATTTAGAGGCCTTTGACAAATTAATAGGTCAATGGGCAGCTGAACGTAATGACGGCGAATGCTTTGGTGATTTTGTGATCCGCAAAGGCATTGTTGCTGAAGTTAAAGTCTCAGCAACCGATTTCTACGCATAATTTAAAGCAAGCGTTCGCCTTGCTAAGGTTTGGAATTTACTATGAGTGAATTTAAAAATATTTTACAGCTTGATAAAGAAAGCCAAGCAACACTGCTGGCTGATGCAAATGGCGTATTAAAAGATATGAGCGCTGAACAGCGTGTAGCATGGACACTGGAAAACTTGCCAGATACGCAATTTTTATCATCAAGCTTTGGTATTCAAGCCGCAGTAATGTTGCATTTAGTTACGTCACAAAAAGCTGATATTCCAGTGGTGCTAACTGATACCGGTTATTTATTCCCAGAGACTTATCAGTTTATTGAGCAAATGACCGAACGTTTATCACTAAATTTAAAAGTGTATAAGTCGCAGTTAAGCCCGGCTTGGCAAGAAGCCAAGTTTGGTAAGTTATGGGAGTTAGGCGAAGCGGGTATTAAACAATATAACCAGCTTAATAAAGTTGAGCCAATGACTCGCGCATTAAAAGACATTAATGCAGGTACTTGGTTTAGTGGCTTGCGCCGTGATCAATCATCAACGCGTGCCAATAAGCAAGTTGTTGAAATTAGCCGTGGCACGGTAAAGGTTTATCCAATCATCGAATGGTCAAACCGCGATGTTTATCAGTACCTAACTAAACATGACTTACCATACCACCCATTATGGGAGCAGGGGTATGTGTCAATGGGCGATGTGCATACTACGCGTAAACTAGAGCCAGGTATGACCGAAGAAGAGACCCGCTTTTTTGGTCTAAACCGTGAATGTGGCCTACACATTGATGGTGATGGGATCTAATTCTGCTGGTAAAAATATAAGCAAACTTCTTTAGCTGAGATTGCTAACTATAACGATTATTAAAGCGCAGCCTAGCTGCGTTTTATATTTTTTTGACTATAATATGAACAGTCGTTATAAATTGATGCGCATGTTTTTTATGAAACCACATTACGTAATTTTCTTTTTATTATTTTCTAATAGTCTTTTTGCTGATAGCCTTCGTATCGCCTTACCCGAGCAAGATTACCCCCCTTATCACTTTGTTTGTTCAAAAAAAGGAATTTTAAATGACGTTCTTACATCGTTTTCGATGGCTACAGGGATACAAATCGACTACACCTTCGTCCCTGAAATGCGCTCGGCGAAGATGGTGAAGCAAGGTGATGTGGATGCACGAATGGAATCCGAAATTTGGCTTGTAGATGATGGGCCCTATTATTGGAGCCAAGAGATAGTGGTGATCGAAGATGTGCTGGTAATAGCTCGCGGGGCTGAACTAATTGACTTTAAAGAATTAGACAATTTAAAGGGCGGTGTTTTACTCGGGCGATTTGGTTATGTTTATCCAAAATATGAGCTACCAGTAAAGAGCAGGGCTCTGCACCGTGAGAATTTTTATTCCGACTTAGAAATATTGCAAAGTTTGTATAAAGACACTGATACTAGTAAACGCTTTACTGTAATGTCGCGCTCTGTTGTAAACTGGTATATAAAAAAGAACCCCGAGCTTGCTATTTTAACCATCAGTGATGTGAATGTTGGTAAGGCACCGCTGCAGTTGCAATTCTCTTTTAATACAAGGGGTAAAAAGTACGCGAAAGAATTTAATGATTTTTTACAAAGCTTGAAAGATAATGGTGGACTAGCTAAAATAATAGCTCGCTATCAATGATAGCAATCGAGCACTTTAACTCAAAGGATTGAATATGAAGTATTTTGCGTACCTAGCTATTATGGTATTGCTGATCAGTGTTGCGGCATTATTTTATTTGCAACGACCTGATGGTCAAACGTGGTTAACCAGTGATGGGATTAGTCGTCAATCAAATCAGCTAACTGAACAAATGGTCGCGTTATCCAGTGATACCTTGGCCATGGCTGCCAAATTGGTCAGTGAGACCAGCCAAAAAGTTGTAGAATCAATTACCGATGAAAGCTCAGTAGCAACGACCGTTATTTTTAAATGGCAAGATCAGCAAGGCCAATGGCATTACTCAGATCAGCCTAATCCAGACGGTACAAGTGAAAAAGTAATTATCGATCCGCGTGATATTACGGTACTTGCCGCCGAAGATACGTCTATTTTAAAAGGTACCTCAAAAACAACTAATATGTCTTTAATACCAAACTCAAGCAGTGTTTATGATCCTGTGGTGATGAAAAAGCTGTTTGAGGATGCAGAGCAAGTGAAAGAGCGGTTAGAGCAGCGTACTAAATCGCTACAAGAAACGCATTAATTGGCTTCAATAGCGCTGTTTGGCTGTGCTTTGTCAGGCTGCGTAAAAAATTGTTGCTTAATGTTTGGCAGATTATAGGCTTTTAACCAGTGCTCAGTAGCTATTATAAGTTCTCCAGAGGCAATTAATTTTGTCAGACCTTCATCGAAGCTATCTCTGACGGACTTATCTTGAAAAACAATGTATGAACCTTGGTAGTTTAAAATATCTTTATATATAAAATTTGCAGGGTCAAGTTGGGTGTTTGTTGAGGTATGCCAATAGAGCATTAAGTAATCGCCGACACGAGCATCGATCTTATTGGTAACTAATTGTTTATTTAGTGCTTGTTGATTTCCTACTTCACTATAATGTGTGAGCACCTGTGTTGCTATATTTTTATATTCAGCCCCAAATATATCGCTGGCCCCTATAAAACTGCCAACTTTTAAATCTTTTAAATCGTTCAACGTAGCTACTTTTTCGGTCCATGGTGAAGGGAGCATGGTCACGCGGTTCATAAATCGTACACGATAACGAGAAGTAAATGCTTGTGTAGTTGGTTGTGCCGTATAGTTGATCGCGATATCTGCGACTTTATTATTGAAGTAGCGTTGAATAGCATCATTATTTAACGGCACCAGTTGCAGGTTTTGATAGCCTTGCATTAGTAACACTTGAACCACAAGCTGATCGAAGTAACCATTGCCGATTACGTCATCTTGCATAAAATAAGGTGCAAAATTACCGGATGCAATAATCAGTTTTTCATTTTCACGCAATTGAGCAGATAAGCTGACCACTAAAAGAGCCATTATTAATATCGTTTTAGAGGCATTAAATGGTTCGATTAATTGCATGATCTTACTGCTATACATGTTGGTCATGCACAGCCTCGATGTTCATCAAACAGATCCGAGACGAATAAATAATATCCAGCCACAATAAGGCATAGGCTAAGTACAATGAATACCCTCAGAGCTGTGCTCATCTTCTGCTCGGTCATAGTATGGAGGTGTTAATGATAAGATAAATTAAGTGTAGTTAATAATGAGTAAGCTGACTTGTTTTACATCAAAAAATTAAGGGCAAAGCAAATTAATTTTGCAAAGCCCTGTTATTATATATTAGCTAGTTAACATATTACGCAGTACATACTGTAAAATGCCGCCATGTTTGTAGTAATCCCACTCTTTGGGGGTATCAATGCGGACATCGGCATTAAAGCTGCGTTTTTTGCCTTCGCTATTAGTAGCCACGACACTAACTTCTTTGGTTTTATCGTAGAGGCCTTCGATATCGAACTGCTCTTGACCTGTTAACCCCAGTGATTCATGACTCTCGCCTGCTTTAAATTGCAGTGGTAGTACACCCATGCCAATTAGGTTCGAGCGGTGAATACGTTCGTAACTTTGCGCAATGACCGCTTTAATACCTAATAATAGCGAGCCTTTCGCTGCCCAATCTCGTGATGAGCCTGTACCATACTCCGCACCAGCAAGTACCACGAGTGGCACGCCTTGCTGTTGATACGCCATTGCTGCATCGTAAATACTGGCAAGCTCATCATCAGGTTGAGTGCGCGTTACACCACCTTCAGTGCCTGGTGCAAGCAAGTTTTTTAAGCGTACATTGGCAAATGTACCACGCATCATTACTTCATGATTACCACGGCGAGAACCGTACGAGTTAAATTGCGATTTATCTACGCCATTTTCTTGTAAGTATTCGCCAGCAGGCGCGCTTGTTTTTATTGCGCCTGCAGGGGAGATGTGGTCGGTAGTGACGGAATCGCCAAGTTTAGCTAAACAGCGAGCACCGCTAATTGTAGGAATACCAGGAGGTTCAATGCTCATACCATCAAAGAATGGTGCTTTTTTAATGTAGGTTGAGGCATCATTCCAATCATACAATTTGCCATCTGGAATTTTTATCTGCTGCCAACGATCATTCCCTTTATAAACATTGCCGTAGCTGGTAGCGAACATTTCTTTAGTGACGGTTTTTTTCACGAGTTCATTTACTTCGCTGACGCTAGGCCAAATATTTTTAAGATAAATATCATTACCATTAGCATCTTGCGCAAGTGGCTCGTTATAAACATCGATATCTGTACGACCCGCAATCGCATAGGCGACAACTAAAGGTGGAGAGGCTAAAAAGTTCATTTTCACATCTTGATGAATACGCCCTTCAAAGTTACGGTTGCCTGATAAAATAGAGCTTACAACCAGTTTATGTTTTTGAATCGCGTCAGATATTTCTTCGGCGAGTGGGCCTGAATTACCAATACAGGTAGTACAGCCATAACCCACGAGGTTAAAGCCAAGGGCATCTAAATCATCCATTAGGCCTGCTTTTTCTAAGTAGTCAGTGACCACCTGTGAACCCGGTGCGAGTGATGTTTTTACCCAAGGTTTTACGTTAATTCCTAACTGGCGAGCTTTTTGCGCGACTAAACCCGCAGCTAAAATAACACTTGGGTTTGAGGTATTGGTACAGCTGGTAATAGCAGCAATAACACAAGCGCCATCTTTAAGCTCAAATTCTTGACCTTTAAAGTGTACCTTTGCAGCGCCCATAAATTGGGCTTCATTGGTTGGCTCATCAGGATTAGTTGCAGGGCCTTCAGCTTCGATACGTGTTTGTTGTTCATCACTATTATCGCGTTTAGCAAGACGTTCATCTTGAAAAGTTTTTAAATGACTGGCAATAATTTCGCCAGCTTTATCCAGTGCTATTCTGTCTTGTGGGCGTTTCGGACCGGCAAGGCTTGGCACTACATCATTTAGATTTAATTCGAGCTTGTCGGTGTAATTTGCTTCATCACCATCGTTACGCCATAGGCCTTGGTGTTTCGCGTAGTCTTCTATCAGTTTGAGCTGGGTTTCATCGCGGTTGGTTAAACGAAGGTAATTAATCGTTTCATCATCGATAGGGAAAATACCACAAGTAGCGCCGTATTCTGGTGCCATATTAGCTATGGTTGCGCGGTCGGCCAGTGGTAAATCAGCAAGGCCATCGCCATAAAACTCTACAAATTTACCGACAACGCCATGCTTACGCAGTATTTCAGTAACGGTCAGTACTAAATCGGTCGCTGTGGTGCCCTCAGGTAAACGGCCATTAAGTTTCATACCTACCACTTGTGGGATCAATAAGCTAATAGGTTGGCCAAGCATTGCGGCTTCGGCTTCAATGCCTCCCACACCCCAACCAAGCACGCCTAAGCCGTTGATCATAGTGGTATGTGAATCAGTACCAACTAAAGTATCTGGGTAAGCAAATTTTTGGCCGTTGCGATCTTCGTTAAATATAACGCGGGCAAGGTATTCTAAATTCACTTGGTGAACAATCCCCGTTGCTGGTGGCACTACTTTTAAGTTATCAAACGCCGTTTGACCCCAACGTAAAAACTCATAGCGCTCTTTGTTGCGTTCGTATTCAAGTTTGGCATTTAAATCAAAAGCGCCATCATTACCATAACCATCAACTTGTACAGAATGGTCAATAACCAATTCAGCTGGAGAAAGTGGGTTAATTTTAGCTGGATCGCCGCCAAGTCTTTCCATAGCATCACGCATTGCGGCCAAATCGACAATTGCGGGTACGCCGGTAAAATCTTGCATTACTACGCGTGCTGGCGTAAATGCAACTTCGGCGGTTGGTTTGGCTTGTGGATCCCAATCTAATAATGCATCGATATCTGGTGCTTTGATATTTACGCCATCTTCATTGCGTAATAAGTTTTCGAGTAGGATCTTGAGCGAGAACGGCAGTCGCTTGGCTTTGTCGCCTAACCCTTGCAGTGAATGAATATGAAACTGCTCGCCATTAATAGTGAGTTGTTTTTGGGTATCAAAACTATTATTCATTATATGCCCCTAAAGTAGATGAATGTCCTTAAATGGTAAATGTAACCTCTCTTTGAAGAATTAAAATGCAAAGTATATACCAGTGTGTTTTTGCGCAATTTTAATACAGATAACAGAGTGTATATGATACTGAAAATTTATATTTCAAGGCATGGGTAGTAAAATCAATCAAAGCAACGCAAGCTTGCAGTGATGTTTTATCTCAGCCAGCCTTGTTGTTTGCCACGATGGCTAAGTTGTAACAATAAAACCGCGATGATGATCACCAGCAGTGGCATAAATACAGCACTCGCACCGAGTAATTCAATACTGTTAATGACGATGAAATTATAAAACTGCTGGATAAAAATCGCGATTAAAGACAACGTAAAACACACTTGCGCAATGGCATTTTTAAGCAATAAGAAAACACAGCCTAAGGTGCCAGAAAAAACGGCTACAGCAAATGCTAAGGTAGACCATAAAGGGGTATTTGAATATGCAGCTTGTTGATCTGCCGGAAGTTTACTAATCATCTCAGGAGTCATCAGCAGTTGCATAATAAATGCAATTACCCCAAGTAAATTCCAAACTAATGTGGCCCAAGCAATACTTTTGAGCCAACTAGGGGCTGTTGAAGTCGTCATAAAATGCTTTCTATTTGTAATTATTTAGAAAATAATTAAAGACGACCCCAAAGTGTTTTACAAGTTATGCAGGTGATTAACCAAATGAAATTGGACGACGGCCCGTTTTTTCATCTACTTTCGGCTTTTTAGTACGTTTACGTTTGTTTTTAGGTGCCGCTGGTGTTTCTTGTGTAGGGCTTTTTACACTCTCAGATTGAGTATTTTCCACAGCACGTTGCACAGGCGTTGCATCTTCACTTAGGGTTAACTTAAATAGCTCACCATCAAATTCAAGTACATCACCACTGTATAATTTTTTCCGTTTGATTGTACAAATTTCATGGTTAACACCCACATAACCCTCAGTAATGAGGTTTTTTGCTTGGCCGCCACCTTCAACTAAATCAAGAACTTTTAAAAGTTTACATAACTCAATCGGTTCTTCTTCTAATTCAATTTCAATGTATTCGTCGTTCATGTTTGATCTCATTAAGGTAGGGCATAGCTTGTAGTATAAAGGCTATGCGCGGCTTTTGCATCAAGCCATCTAATCTCTGCGAGACTTTCAATACAAATAACCGATAACTTTTTGGTATTTTTGACTGGCTTTAAAAAAACTGCAGTAATTGCGGTGTAAGCTGCCCTTGTAAAATCTGGCCTGTTATTTGCCATAAATGGTGAAAATTAATAACCGCTAGATGCAGTAAGTTAAGTGCTCATGCACTGAAAAATGGAGTAGAAGATGGGCGTAAGATTAGCAATGAGAAAAGAGTTAATGGGTTTAAATAACTCAGATATGTTAACAGCTGATGATGTCAGAGCGCACCTAACTCAACAGGTAAAACAACAGCCGCATAGTACGCAAAAAGGTTTTTCGGTAATTTCTAAGTTTAATGATAATCACAGTCAATTACTCAGTGGTGATAATAACCGCGAGCGTTTGCTGGAGTTTCAACGTCATCGTTTATTTAAAGACGTGCTATACACTAAACAAAGCGTTGATGTTTGGTTAAATAGCCAAATAAATTAAGTTGCTATAATAGGGCACCTCTAATAGACTACATTTGTAATCATTTGGAGGTGTTATGCGAAATGGAATTTTAATCTGCATGTTGTTATTACTAACTGCGTGCCAACAACCAACAATATATGTATACACGCAAGCGTTAACAGAGCTAGAAAAACAACAGCTAACAATACGCTTACAGCAACAACCATTACCGTATCAGTTTATTCAATTACCGATACCCAAAGAGTTTGCCGCTGCGACACTGTTAACTTCCGAAGATAAGCTACTTACAGCTGAAACCGAGCAGCTTGCTGATATTATGCAAGCAATGGGCTATCAGCCACAGATACACTATGCGTCGGCAGCAAATCATCATTATAGCAATGGCAATATTGGCTTTTACTTGCGTGGTGAGCAAATAGAGCTAGGTTTTGATGTGCCAGAACAAATGCGAACTACTGGTTGCGTTGAAGATCGTTACAATGGTCTCAAAGTTAGATTTGTTGATAACTTGGTTGAATTTGCTTTACTAAATGGTGCCCGCGCTCAGTTAGTTTGGCAGCGTTATGAAAATTATTTAGTCATCAATTATAGAGATACTTCGCAGTCATACACGCATTTAAGCCCTTTGGTTGCTACTCCTTTTGGGGAAAAGCCCTCAGACACATTTCGCTATAACGCACACATTGCAGGGCCGCAATGGTTAAACTGCTCGCTACAAGTTGTGTATATGGATTAATTTTTATAATAAACGCTTTACCTTAACTTAACTTGAGGTTTTAGGCTGTGCATAAATTATCAAACTAATTACATGGACGCTTTATGCACGCTTATATCAAAAACTATTTAACCACTTTGCAGTGTAGCCTTGAACAGGCGAATAAGGATTTACATTTAGTTGCTCGTCTGCAGGCACTCCACGTGGCTAAATATAGCTTTAGCAGTGTTAATGCATTGCAAAATCTGTTTTTAAGTAATGACCCAGAGCAATTATTTAAACGCTTAATTACTGAACAGCAAGGAGGCTATTGCTTTGAACATAACAAAATTTTTTACCTCGCTTTGCAGGCATTAGGTTTTGATGTAGAAATACTGATTGCACGAGTAATGCTAAATGGCCAGCACGACAATCCACGTTCACATCGGTTGACGCTCTTAACACTTGAGGGAAAAAAATATTTAGTGGATGTGGGTTTTGGCGTGAGTACACCGATAGTGCCTTTAGCGATTGATCAAAGTGGTATTGTTATTGATGGTTTAAATAAATATTGTATTGTTCGTGATGGCAATATTATTACTGTTCATCAGCAACAGCCCGAGGAAAAATTTTTATACCGCGTTGAGCTCGCAGAGTTTTTTGAAAGTGATTGTGAAATTGCACATTTTTATAGCCATCAACACCCAAGTGCGGCATTTGTGAATAACTTAGTGGTATCTCGAATTGTTGATGGTGAGCGCTATCTGATTCGTAATCATTGTTTCTCTTATTGGCATGAAGCAAAGTCAATGCATAAAGAACAAGCCATCGAAAGTAGTGAGCATTTATATCAGTTACTGAGAGAGGTCTTCCTATTGAATATATCACTACAGTCTACACAATGGCTATTTACCAAAATGCGCTCAGCCTTGTGACTCAATATAGTGATTAAGCTTTGCAATACGTTCGCTCATACCTTCGATAATACGGTCTTTAATTTTTTCGCGGATCACATTGGGTAAACGAGTCAGTGCTTCAGGTGTTATTGCTAACACTATAGTATCGCTTTTAGCGCGAGCACTAGTGGTACGCTCGCGATTGTTAATAAATGCTCCTTCACCAATAAATTCGCCGGGTTCAATGGTGCCTAAATCCATTAAATGACTATGTTTAAATACCACAATAGCGCCGCTGAGCACGATATACAGTTGTTTGTCGTTATCAAATTGTTTAAATACAAAACGGTCTTTATTTATCAAGTATAAGTGACTGAATGACTCCAGCAATACTTGGCGCTCATTGAGGCTGAACTCTCTAAAAAAACTCAGCCTATTGAGTATCGTCATCTGCTTTATTAATGGAATATGCTCGATTAACTTCAACTTATTTTCCTTTGTTTGAGCATGGGATGTTAGCTGATATTGCGCTCTTTTAATTTACGGGTCAATGTGTTGCGCCCCCAGCCAATTTTAACCGCCGCTTCTTGTTTGTGACCAGCGCAGTTTGCCAATGCGGTTTTAATTAGGCGGGTTTCTAATTGCGCTTGTATATTAGGCCAGATGTTTTCTTTGCCTTGTTTAAGCTCTATATTCAGCCATTGCTGAAATGCATCGAGCCAGTCACCTTCTTGTTGAGTCTCGTCAATTGCTAAGATCTCTGGAGGTAAGTCTTGCTCACTCACAAGCTCGCCGGGAGCCATAACGGTAAGCCAGCGGCAGGTGTTCTCTAGTTGACGAACATTGCCAGGCCAGTTGAACAAGCGTAGTAAGTCGATGGCTTTTGAGCTGAGAATTTTGCTTTCAACTTGTAAGTCTTTGGCGCTTTTATGTAAAAAATGTTGTGCTAAGCGTTCAATGTCTTCGGTACGTTCACGCAGTGCAGGTAGGCGCAGACGCACAACATTTAAGCGATGAAATAAATCGTCTCTGAACTTGCCTTGTTTTACTAAGTCTTCAAGGTTTTGGTGAGTCGCGGCAATGATCCGCACATCAACTTTAATGCTTTGGTAACCACCAACACGGTAAAACTCTCCATCAGCTAAAACACGTAATAAACGGGTTTGTACATCCAGCGGCATATCACCAATCTCATCTAAGAATAGCGTACCGCCATTGGCTTGCTCAAAGCGACCTTTACGTACGCTATCAGCACCAGTAAAAGCGCCTTTTTCATGGCCAAATAGCTCTGATTCAACCAGTTCTTTTGGAATAGCGGCCATGTTCAAGGCAATAAATTGGTTTTCTTTGCGTGGGCTGTGGTTATGTAAGGCACTGGCTACCAGTTCTTTACCGGTACCAGATTCACCATTGATAAGTACGCTCATACTTGATGCTGACAGCTTACCTATTGCCCGAAATACCTCCTGCATGGCTGGTGCTTCGCCAATGATATGGGCACTCTTAGGTGGTGCAGGTTTACGTTTTACTTTTTTAGTTGAGTTAGCGCGGCACGCGCTTTCTACTAACGCAACGGCTTCATTTAAATCAAATGGTTTGGCTAGGTATTCAAATGCGCCTTTTTGAAACGCATTCACCGCTGAATCTAAATCTGAATGCGCAGTCATGATGATCACCGGCAAGCCCGGATTTTGCTCTGCAATAAGCTCAAGCAACGCCATGCCATCCATACCAGGCATTCTTACATCAGAGACTAGCACGGTTGGTTGGCTAAACTTTAATGCTGACAGCACGTCTTGTGCATTAGAAAAACTTTCAGCATTAAACCCTGCGCGAGTTAGTGCTTTTTCAAGTACAAAGCGAATAGATGCATCGTCATCAACCAGCCAAACTGTTTTCATGCCAACTCCAAAAACTGATTAATCCGCAAAAGGCAGATATATATTAAACTCTGTATGACCTGGCCAGCTATCGCATTCGATATAACCATTGTGTTGATCGATCAAGGTTTGTGCAATAGAGAGACCTAAGCCAGAACCACCTTCTTTGTTAGTGATCATCGGGTAAAATAATGTCTCTTTGATGCTGGAATCGATACCTGGTCCGTCATCTGAAATTTGGATCAGCAGTGCCTTTTTAGGGGCTTTGCCGGGGCGACGTTGTTGATGATTGATGCGTGTTTTAATTTTTATCACGCCACCATAGACTAACGCTTGTTGTGCATTTCGAACGATATTAAGAACCACTTGCTGAATTTTACCTTGGTCAATAAATACATCCGGAATACTTGGATCGTAATCTTTTTCCAAACTAATATTGGCGCAATTATCTAATGTACTGAGCTTAATTACAGACTCTAAGGTTTGGTGAATATTACCGTATGATTTTTGCGGTAATTGATTCGGCCCTAGCAATCTGTCTACCAGCTCTCGTAAGCGGTCGGCTTGCTCAATGATCAGTTCTGCACACTCATCCCGTTCTTGCTGATCAACCTCATACTGCAATAATTGCGCCGCTCCGCGAATTCCACCTAAAGGATTTTTAATTTCATGGGCAAGTCCGCGAATTAGGTTACGAGCAGCTTGATATTGATGCATTTGATTAGAAGCTTGATCGTGGCGAATTTCATCATCGGTTTGGCGACACTCGAATAAGATAAAATACTCATTTTGTAACTTTACGCGACGTGAACTAATTGCCAGTTTGGCATGACGAGAATCAACAAAAACCACGTCAGCTCTATGCTGGTGGCAATCTACACCATCTACCAAAGAGTATTGTGCAATGCGTTTAAGGTCAATGGAATGGTAGTTAAAAAGACTGTCAAGCGGTTGATTGAGAATCCGCTTAGGACCTAACCCTAATAATTCACTGGCGCTATTATTAGCGTAAGCAAGGGTGAATTTTTGATCAAGTAAGATCACTGCTGTTGACAGGTTTTGCCAAATGCTAGTGAGTAGTTCAGAGTTAAAATTTTTATTATCGAGCATGATTGCACCATTTTAGTGCGTTGATGATTGTTAGCAGCTTAGCATAAATATTTTTAGTAAATTATGATCTTTGATAGAAATACATGGTTTTTATAAAGACGATGCTCTGTGCATATAAAATGTGCTTACTGGACTCACGGAAACAACAGTGCCTTGTGGATCAAATAACTTCAGTTGCAATGTGTGTTCGCCACGGTTTACCTCGCGCAGAGCAAAAGTACTGATATTGCTAGGAGCTGCGTAGGGTGCACCATCAACCAGTAGTTGAATTTTAAAACCATTCTCAAAGCGAGGTGTAATACGGCTAGTTACATACACTGAGCCGGTATTTTCACGAACCGTGTCTTGATCGGCAGGGGAAGAAATAACTGCTTCATAGCTTTTTACAGTCGTTGGTTGCTGTACATCTAAAATGCTTGTATCAACAGTCGGCATAGACAAACTTTGATTGGTGAGCTTGATTTCTTGCGCACCAGGTTTAGGAGTATCTGAAAATACGGATACACCATTTTTATCTTTCCATGAATAAATTTTTTTATCGCCAGAATAGCCATGAAAGCTGATTAAAATTAGAGTTACTAGTAATAAAAGCGTATTTTTCACTTTACCACCTTTCCACCTTGCATTTTTTGCACTAATTAAACTTTAGTGGAGAATGGGGAAATTAGCCATAAAAAAAGCCCGCAGAACGGGCCTTGAGAACACACATATATTATCCTATAGATAATTTTTCTACAGTGCGATTAACAGCTGTAGTACATCTCGAACTCAACTGGGTGAGTTGTCATGTTAAGTTTTTCAACTTCTTTGGACTTAAGTGCAATGTAAGCATCAATTAAATCATTAGTGAATACACTACCTTGATTTAAGAACTCACGGTCTGCATCAAGTGCGGCTAGTGCTTCACTTAATGAAGATGCAACTGTTGGAATTTCAGCTGCTTCTTCAGCTGGTAAGTCGTATAAATCTTTATCCATTGCATCGCCTGGGTGGATCTTGTTCTTGATACCGTCAAGGCCTGCCATTAACATTGCTGAGAATGCTAAATAAGGGTTAGCCGTTGGATCTGGGAAGCGTACTTCAATACGACGACCTTTTGCAGATGGAACCACTGGGATACGAATAGAAGCAGAACGGTTACGTGCAGAGTATGCAAGCATTACTGGCGCTTCAAATCCTGGAACTAAACGTTTGTATGAGTTAGTTGACGCGTTAGCAAAAGCGTTGATTGCTTTAGCATGTTTGATGATACCACCAATGTAGTAAAGCGCGTCTTCAGAAAGACCGCCGTACTTATCACCTGCGAATAAGTTTACGCCGTCTTTAGCTAAAGACTGGTGACAGTGCATACCTGAACCGTTATCGCCAACAACAGGCTTAGGCATAAAGGTTGCTGTCTTTCCGTATAAATGAGCCATGTTGTGAATAACATATTTCATTTCTTGGATTTCGTCCGCTTTTAAAACCATAGTGTTAAAGCGAGTTGCGATTTCGTTTTGACCTGCAGTCGCCACTTCGTGGTGATGTGCTTCAACAACTTGCCCTAGCTCTTCAAGAACTAAACATGTTGCAGAACGCCAATCCTGAAAATCATCAACAGGTGCAACTGGGAAGTAACCGCCTTTAACACCTGGACGGTGGCCTGTGTTGCCATCTGCATACTCTTTATCTGAGTTCCAAGCAGCTTGCTTAGAATCAATTTTATACATAGAACCTGACATGTCAGTTTTGTATTTAACATCATCAAATACAAAGAATTCAGGCTCAGGGCCAAATAAAACTGTGTCCGCGATACCCGTAGAACGCATGTACTCTTCAGCGCGTTTAGCAACAGAACGCGGATCGCGCTCATAACCTTGTAATGTACTAGGCTCAACCACGTCACAACGCAAGATTAAAGTTGCTTCTTCTGTAAAAGGGTCTAATTTAGCTGATTCAGCAACCGGTAGTAATACCATGTCTGATTCGTTAATGCCTTTCCAACCAGCAATTGAAGAACCGTCAAACATTTTGCCGTCTTCAAAGAAATCTTCATCTACTTGATGATGAGGAATAGAAACATGTTGCTCTTTACCTTTGGTATCAGTAAAGCGTAAATCAACGAACTTAACGTCATTTTCTTTAATAAAATCTAAAACCGATTGTGACATGTGTCCTCCAACTGTTGGGTTTTATTTTTGCTGCATAATTGCTTTTGCTTTCTAGTAAGCGGCTTCCATGCCATATTTTTAATCCTTTGTTTTTAATCGTTTAAATGTGCTGTTGGTTGCTATCTTTCGGTATTATTGCACCAAGATGGAGCGTGGCGAGATCATTTTGGTGCATGCATTAAGTGAATGCTATTTACGAACAAGCTGTACATATAACGAACACTACTATTTTGTTAACTTACTTTGCAAATACTGCCAAATAATAACAATTATAGCTAGGTATGAGCAAAATAGTGGCAAATTGAAAAATTAAATTAATGAAAATGTCATATATAAAACATATACTTATTAGAAGTATGAAGAAAGTTTTGAAATATATATTGGATAAACTTTCATCCATGTCATTAATAAGGGATAATATGCGCCCTTTTAAATCCTATGCTGGGACATCTCGTGAAAACGCAGATGAGTGCGTAGATCTTGCAGGATCATTGAGAATTTAATTTCTCTGAGTAAAAATATGAGCATCGAAAAGTTAAGAAATATAGCGATTATCGCGCACGTTGACCACGGTAAAACAACACTGGTTGACAAACTACTTGAGCAATCAGGTACATTAGAAACACGCGGCGGTAACGAAGAGCGCGTGATGGACTCAAACGACATTGAGAAAGAACGTGGTATTACCATTTTGGCTAAAAACACAGCCATTTCATGGAATGACTACCATATCAATATCGTAGATACCCCTGGACACGCGGACTTTGGCGGTGAAGTTGAACGCGTACTTTCGATGGCTGACTCAGTATTACTACTTGTTGATGCTCAAGAAGGTCCAATGCCACAAACGCGTTTTGTTACGCAAAAAGCATTCGCGCAAGGCTTAAAGCCAATCGTTGTTATCAATAAAATTGATAAGCCAGGTGCGCGTCCTGATTGGGTTATGGATCAAATCTTTGATTTATTCGACAACCTAGGCGCAACTGATGAACAGTTAGATTTTAAAGTAATCTACGCATCAGCAATCAACGGCTGGGCAACATTAGATTTAGACGAGCCATCAGAAAACATGGAACCTATGTTCAAGATGATCGTTGACGAAGTATCACCACCGGATGCAGATCCTGAAGGTGACTTCCAAATGCAGATCTCGCAACTTGATTATAACTCATATGTTGGTGTAATCGGTATAGGTCGTATCAAGCGTGGTTCTGTTGCTCCTAACCAACAAGTTACTATCATTGGCGCTGACGGCTCTAAACGTAACGGTAAAATTGGTGCAGTACAAAGCTACTTAGGTCTTGAGCGTATCGAAACTGATAAAGCTTATGCCGGTAACATCGTAACAGTAACAGGTATTGGTGAGCTTAAGATTTCTGATACAGTTTGTTTCCCTAGCAACGTTGAAGCATTACCACCACTAAGTGTTGATGAGCCAACTGTAACAATGACGTTCTCTGTAAATAACTCACCTTTCTGTGGTAAAGAAGGTAAGTTTGTAACATCACGTAATATCCGTGAGCGTTTAGACAAAGAATTAGTACACAACGTAGCACTTCGTGTTGCTGATACAGATAACCCAGATAGCTTTCGTGTATCGGGTCGTGGTGAATTACATCTTGGTATCTTAATCGAGAACATGCGTCGTGAAGGTTACGAGCTTGCTGTATCTCGTCCAGAAGTAATCTTACGTACTGTTGATGGTGTGTTAGAAGAACCGTATGAAACACTAACAATTGACTGTCAAGAAGAACATCAGGGTTCTATCATGGAGCAAATTGGTCTTCGTAAAGGTGAACTTACTGATATGGCCCCAGATGGTAAAGGCCGTATGCGTTTGGACTTTATGATCCCTAGCCGTGGTTTAATCGGTTTCCAAACTGAGTTCATGACGTTAACATCTGGTTCTGGTTTACTTTACCATACGTTCGATCACTACGGTCCGCACAAAGGTGGCGAGCTAGGTGTTCGTAAGAACGGCGTAATGATTGCAAACGCGACTGGTAAAGCACTAACTAACGCATTATTTAACTTACAAGAGCGCGGCCGTTTATTTATCGGTCACGGTGTTGAAGTATACGAAGGAATGGTTATCGGTATTCATAGCCGTGATAACGACCTTACAGTTAATGCACTTAAAGGTAAGCAACTTACTAACGTTCGTGCATCTGGTACAGATGAAGCACAAACACTAACACCAGCACTTAACTATTCACTTGAGCAAGCGCTTGAGTTTATTGCTGATGATGAACTAGTAGAAGTTACACCAGAGAACATTCGTATTCGTAAACGTCATTTAACTGAAAATGAGCGTAAACGTGCGGGTCGTGCACCTAAAGCATAATCACCTTATTTAAATAAAGTGATTTTTTTAAAAGCCGCTGTATTGCAAAAATACAGCGGCTTTTTAGTGGGTGAAATAGGAGCTGTAAGCGTGAAGCGGTCAGATTAGAACAGTGCAGTTGGATAGTTTGGTGTTAGTAATAATTGTTAGGCGAAAGGCGCTAGACTTTGAAAAACCTTGCAACAGAATCTATCCCTGAAATAACTTTTCCCTAAAGCGCAACGCCTCTTAACCTCTTTGTGAATAATTTACTTAAAGATCTTTTGCACAAGGAGAAGAGAATGAGAAGTAAAAGAGAGGGCTTAATATTGTCGAGTACTCAAAGCCTGTTAATTACTACAATTGCGCACTTTGCCCTTCATTTAAAATATACAGCGGGATTTGTGACTTCATCTCATCATACATATGCAATAAGCGCAGCAATGCAGAATGGCTGCTGTGATCGCCCATCTTCCAACTTGAGTTGCCATAGCCCCACGGTATCATAACTTTACAATTAAGCTCCTGTGCGGCTGTTAAGGCATCCTCAGGAGTAGTATGTACATAACGATACCAGTTGCCATTCTCTTCGTGGTAATAAGAGGCAATCGGCATTAAACAGATATCAATATCACCGTATTTTTGTTGGATATCCTTAAAATGTTGGGAGTAGCCAGTATCGCCTGCAAAAAATAAAGTGCTGCCATTTTGCTCAAGTAACCAGCCATTCCATAAATCTTTATCGCGATCTTCATAAATAAAAGGTACCAGCACGCGGGCGCTAAAATGATGTGCAGGTAGCGCATGAATGGTTAAATCATCAATGTCAGTGTTTGCGTACCACGCCATTTCGCTGATATTAAAACCACCGGTAGGAAAGTTATCTGCCATACCAAGTGGTGTTAAGTAGCGAGGTTTATTACCGATGCTTTCAATGTCTGCTTTATTGAAGTGATCGTAATGAATATGAGAATAAATTACTGCGTCTAGATTATTAAGCTCGCTTTCGCTAAGCCAATCGCCAGGTTTACGGTAAAACCCAGAAGCAAGCCGAAAAGCTAAATCAACAGGGGAGTCAAATTGCTCTTTTACTGGGTCAAATACAACTTGCTGGCCGTTAGGAGTGTTGATCATAAACCCGGCGTGACCGAGCCAGCGTACTGTGTAGCCGGTATTTAGTTGTGGTGCTAGTTGCGCGCCTTGATAGAGGCAGTTTTCACCCGGAGTTTCACATACCAAGTTAGCATTACTTGGGTAACAATCGCTTTCGCAGCTAATCGGATAGGTTTTTTTCCCTGGATAGAGGTTGTGGTAGCGCCCAGCCTGTTCACCCTCTTGATGAAGTGGCACAACAGTATCAGCGCCTGCAATTCTTTGCACATGATTGGCAGTGCTACACGCAGCTAATAAACTTGATGCGATAATTAAACTAACTGCACGTATTTTCATTGTTTAATGTTTTTATAATTCTAATTAGGTAGAATTGTAGCAAAAATAGCCGATGAAAAAACACTTAAAAAGTAACAAGATATAACAACAAAAAAGCCTACATAAATGTAGGCTTTGATTACTCTGCGACTAGCAAACTAGCGCTCTTGATAAGTGACAGGCAAACTCACAGCTGATTTAGCCTGCTTTACTCATTTGCTCAATAAATTTATTAGAATCAGCAATCGACTTGTTCATATCATCCATTAACACTTTTATGTCGCGCTTAAGATTAGTGAATTCACCTTGAATGGCTGATACAGCTTGTGCATTAAGGTTATGCTTCAAGTATAAAACATTGTCATGCAGTGATGACAGTACCGGCTCCATCTTGCTTTCAGCATTACGCATTGAGCGTAATAGTTTATCAAAGTCACGTTTGGTTGCGGTGAGCTTTTTATTGCTTTCACGTTTAAGTGAAGGGTTAGAATATTGTTCTAATTCCTCGCTCCATTCTTCAAACAATGCTTCAGCTACATCTTCAACTTTGTTGATGTTGTTGGTAACGTCATTAGCTGCTGCTAGGCTAGACTCGTAGTCATCGTTGAGTTGATCATAGGCTGCTTGTACATCTCCACCATCAAAGTTAATCAATGTTGTTAAACGTTCAAGTGCTGATTGGAATTCCTCTTGAGACTCTTCTTGAGATTCTTTAGTTGCTTCTACGCGATCCACTAAAATGTCACGCTTATGCACACCAACTGATTCCATAGCCGAGTAATATGCAGATTGGCAGCCAGATAAAGCCAGTGATAAGGCCAATATTGGTGCGCTGAGTAAAGTCAGTTTTTTCATCGAGATCCCTTTTTAAATCCGTTAGTGCTGTAAATTATGTGGTGGATTGCTATGATAATCAAAACTATTTTAGCAGAAAGTTAACTTTATGAATGAAAAGGTCGCACATTATAAACAGCAGTTGAGGGTACTTATACGTCAGCAGCCAACGTGGTGGATGCAGTATATTAATCGCTGCATTGACGACCAAATCACTGTAAATGCTGGTTATTTAGCCTATGTAACCTTACTTTCATTGGTTCCTTTAATTGCAGTTGGCGTGGCTATTTTCTCGGCTTTTCCTGGCTTTGAAGATACCCGTATTGCTATTGAAAACTTTTTATTTACTAACTTTGTGCCTACCTCATCAGATGTAATTAAAGAGCATATAACGTCTTTTGCAGGTAATGCCAATCAAATGACCGCTGTAGGTATTGGTTTTCTCGCAGCAATAGCATTGCTACTGATCCGTAATGTTGATGCGACGCTGAATCGTATTTGGCGGATTAAAACCAAACGACCAATGATGATTTCTTTCGCGGTATATTGGATGGTATTGAGTTTAGGGCCATTGTTATTAGGCGCAAGTATTGGTGTTACTTCATATATTGTGTCGTTAGTCTCATTTGCCGATCAGGGTATTCCGGGCTTTAGTGGCTTTTTATTAAAGTTGCTGCCTTATTTAATTTCTATGGCTGGCTTTATTATGCTCTATACTTTAGTGCCTAATACTCGCGTACCTTTTAAAGCCGCAGTGCCAGGTGCTTTATTTGCGGCCTTGTTGTTTGAATTAACTAAAAAAGGTTTTGCGCTTTATATCAGTCATTTTCCTTCTTACGAAGTGATTTATGGTGCGGTGGCAACTATTCCAATTTTGTTTGTGTGGGTGTATTTGTCGTGGGTGGTTGTGTTACTCGGTGCAGAGTTTACAGTGTGCATTGGCCCTAAACATATCGAAGATACACCCGATATTATCCTTGATGAGGGCGATGCTAATAAGTAATTCACTGCATCGCTGATAGGAGAATCGGTATTATGCAGTTATATCCAAATATTACCCCATACCATGACTTTCATTTGAGTGTGGGGAGTGGGCACCAAATTCATGTACAAGAGTTCGGTGATCCAGCTGGCTTGCCAGTGGTAATTTGCCATGGCGGGCCCGGCGTGGGTTTGCATGCTGATAATTGCCGTTTCTTTGATCCTACCCGTTATCGTATTATTTTATATAGCCAACGCGGCTGTGGGCAATCAACTCCTCATTTAACTAGCGCTAATACAACCACTGAACTGGTCGCTGACCTTGATTATTTACGCACTTACTTAGGGCTAGAAAAGTGGGTGTTAAGCGGAGGTTCGTGGGGAGCAACTTTGTGTTTACTGTATGCCATTGAACACACTCAACATGTACATGGGTTAATTTTACGAGGCACATTTTTGGCTACTTCAGCCGATTTTCAGTGGTTATATAGTCGTCATGGTGCTGCTGCACATTTTTATCCTGAATTATATGCGCGTTTTTCTCAGGAGTTACCTGATGTTGCCAGTATTTTTGCGTTTTATCGGCGGCAATTAAGTGATGATAATCAAATTAATGCAAATCACTTTGCTAAATTATGGTGCCAATGGGAAAACGTATTGAGCCATGGTAAACAGCAACATCAATGGGGGTTAAGTTCACCACAGTTGGGGCTTAATATGGCGCGTTTAATGGTCCATTACTTTACTGCTCAGTGTTTTATTGCTGATAACTTCATTGGTGAACACTATAAAAAAATTAGTAAAATTCCTACTTGGTTTATTCATGGCAGGCATGATTTAGTGTGTCGTTTTAATGGCGTACAGCATTTAGCCGAGCAACTCAATGCTCAGTTGCTTATTTTAGATGGTGTTGGGCATGGTGTTGATAGTAATGTATATTTAGCGGCAGTGCGGCGTGCAGCCGATCTTATGTGTATCAAATTATCGAGGAATAGATGCAAGGATTAATTCAGCGCGTAAAACACGCAAAAGTTGAAGTGGATGGCCAGGTGATTGGGCAAATTGAGCAGGGACTTTTATTGTTGCTTGGAGTTGAAAAGCATGATGACCAACAAAGCACTGATAAGCTGCTACATAAAGTTAGCAATTACCGCGTATTTAGCGATGAAAACGACAAAATGAATTTAAGCCTGCAAGATGTTCAAGGTGAGTTATTGGTGGTATCGCAATTTACTCTAGCGGCAGATACTAAAAAAGGCATGCGGCCAAGCTTTTCATCAGCAGCCACACCTGCACAAGCTAATGAGCTATACGAATACTTTGTTAGCCAAGCTAGAGTTATGGGTTTAAGCGTAGCTACAGGGCAATTTGCTGCGGATATGCAAGTAAGTTTATGTAATGATGGGCCGGTGACATTTAATTTAACAGTGTAGTTAAGGGTAACAGTTATTTTCTGATCACGACGATGTTGTTGGCATAACCTGGAATTTTTTCGATGCTAGGTATTTTACCAAAAGTGGTGATCAGCAAATGTTCTAACTGCTTTAATTGTGATTCATGACCAGATAAAAAATTAATAAACAAATAGCCATTTTTAGTTAAAGCACAGCGCAGTTTTTCGTAAAAGCGGTGTGTGTATAAAAATAATGGCGCATCTAATTGGCTAAATAGGTCAAGAATGATCCAATCGTATTGTGGGCCATGCTCTAATACAGCTTCAGCATCAAAACAACGTAAATTTGTTGCATGATCACCACCAAAAAAACGCTTATAGCAATGAATGATATTAGGGTTTTTCTCTACAGATAATAGCTGACTATCAGGGTAGGTGTATTGTAAATAATTGCGGATGGCGCCGCCACCTAAGCCCAGTTCAAGTACGGCATTTGGTGCTGGGAGTGGTTGCCATAATTGCGCTAAATATTGTAAATGCGGAAACAGTAAATGGCTTGGGCTGCTTTTCTCGACCACTGACTGTAGTGTTTCATTGATCAATAACCAACGTAACTGCTTATGTTGGCGTACCTGAATGCAATCGGCGCCATATTTGTGCCAATAGAGTAGTTGCCCGATACGGTGACAATCTTCGATAAAGCTGTGCTTTACTGCCCCGTTGTCTTCAAAAAAATGTTCCATAGTTACATCAGCATAGACGAGTCAACCTAAAGTGCCAATATGTCTATCAAGTTTTACAGGTAAAGTAGTTATTTTGCGTTGCTCACCAAAGTCGTATTCCAAGTTTTTACCAGATGGAGTATGGTAGTTTGCAAATAATAACTGACCGCATTTTTAGTTAGATAAACGCATCTTGAATTAACAAGCGTTTGCGGCCTTGGTAGCAACAGGAGTGATTATGTTTCAGGTGACAACACCACAAAGTAGCGAAGATTGGCAAGCGTATTATCAATTACGTTGGCAAGTATTGCGCGCACCTTGGAATGAACCGCGTGGTTCTGAGCAGGATGATTTAGAGCAAGATGCTGAGCATCGCTTTATTAAAAATAAAGAGGGGGCAGTGTTAGGTGTTGCACGACTGCATTTTAATAATCAACAACAAGCGCAAGTCCGTTATATGGCGGTTGCACAAGGTAACCGTAATCAACACATCGGTAGTCGTTTATTGCATGAGCTTGAGAAAATCGCTTGGACTCAAGACGCCGATGAGTTAGTTTTATTCGCTCGTGAACGGGCATTAGAATTTTATAAGCGCCATGGTTATGAATTAAAAGAAAAGGCTCACTTAGCTTACGATGATGTACAACACTGGAAAATGGTGAAACAAAAACCGTCTGAGCCAGGCTGGTTCCGTCATCCTAATTGGACCCAAATTCTGCAAAATACATGGCGCGAATCTATCCCGATCAGCGATGCTATGGGCATTAAAGTTGAAAGTTACACTGATTGGCAATTTACCACCAGTGCAGATCTAAATGCGAACTTAAACTTGCATAACACTATGTTTGCTGGCTCTATTTATAGTTTAGCGACGTTAACCGGCTGGGGCGCAACGTATTTAGCACTCAAAGAAGCCGGCCTTGAAGGTAATATTGTGTTAGCCGATGCTAATATTAAATATTTAAAACCACTCAATAACGACCCGCGTGGCAGTGTGGATTTAAGTGGCTGTAAAGGCAAATTGGCGGAGCTGGAAACGGATGGTAAAGCAAGCTATGTAGTGCCCGTTGAGATTTACGATGGTGAGTCACTGGTCGCTGAATTTGAAGGCACATTTAAAATTATTAAGTAGCTAAAATTAAGAGCAAAAAAAGGCCAAGCAAGTGCTTGGCCTTAACTTTTATAGTAAGTCAGTTAACAATATACCCACACCAATACGCTCTATATCAGCGTTATAATCAATTAAGCTTTCACCGTAACCGTTAAAGTATTGGGCATAACCACGCACCCGTCCCCATAAAGGGAATGACCAATCAAGCTGAATTGCGCCCCGATTGTCTGAATTTAAGTTGTTACGGGTCATAAAGCTAAATTCATTATCATTAAGTCGATATGCACCGCTAAATTCAAAGTAACCCATGTATTTGTAAATATCAGGGTTATCATCACCTCTTGGATCTAATGGCGTTTCCTTCTCGCTTTCTGAAATACGGTACCAAGGTTTAAAACTAAACACAAAGCCATCGTTTTCCCACAAAAAGTTTGCATAAATACGGTTCCATGAGCGCGAATCTGGCTGACTATTACCGTTAGATTGATGCGAAATACCAAGCACCACTGCCATTTCGTCGCCCCATGGCACGTGCTCTTTATCTAAATAATTAACCCAAAAAATTTCTGGCTCATAGTTGGTTTCACGAAATGGTGAAGAGCTTTCTTTGTTATAAAGTTGCCAATATGACTGTAATGTAAAGGCAAAAAATATAGCTTGGTCTTCATCAGAAAAATCATCGAAAATAGGCACCTTAATTGAAAGCTGGTATTTTGCTTCTAAATTATCGAGCGGTTCGCCACTTTGCTCAGTATTCAGTTCGTCAAAGCCATCAAAGGGGCGTTCATTCGGATTTGAAACATAAGACAGCGGTAAAATATAGTTACGTCGGTGCGGAGTGATCACGTTACGATTTTTTTCACTGACCTGTTCGCGTGCTTTGCGTTTATCAAGTGCGGTAATCGTTTTACTTTCATCAAGTTTACTGCATTTTTCACGCAACTGAGCCAGAGTTTGGCTATCATCTCCACCAATTGCTTCATTTAAAATACACTGTTTTACCAGCTCTAAACCGTCACCCTGTTCGTTCTTTCTTGCTTCTTCGGTCTGCGCGTACACAGTGGCCGACATTAAGCTAGTCGCTATTAGCCAACAGTACCATTTCATTGCTATTCCTTGTAAGAGAAACTTATATCTATAAGTATACTGCTTTTTTACATAAGTAACCGTGAACTTTTACTGAACTAGATGTAGTTTTATTATTTTTGGCTAGTTATAAATTAAGTTGTGTTATGTTTGTTTTTTGTATACATTGTGATTTTGATTGTTAATCGTTTGGTTTTTCTGTTTACAACAAATAAAAGGATGTATTTAATGAAAAATATTACTGTCTACTTTAAGCTATGTTGCTAGTGCCGATGAATATATAACATGTAATTCATGTGATTATTCTTCAATGCAATCTAAAGCATTTAATAAAATTGCAAACCTTACTGATAATGACAGTATGAGTTCAGTACATAATACTCATGTTATTAGTGTATCAACAGGAGTTGTTAAATCATTCGTTGTAAGTTCACAACCTCGAATCAATCGCCATGGAGAATTAGAAACATTAATTTCAACTCAAGCGATCCCAGCGCCAAGTTATTTAGTTAACCAAACTAGTGTTGCATGGAATCAATACAAGGAAAAGTCTTCAAAACTTTTTGTACCAATCGAAAGTGGATTTGAAAGTGCGTGGAGTATCACTCAGAATACCAGTAATAGGTCACGTTTAGATGATTGGCTTGAAGAAAATCATTCGATCAATTATTGGTCTAGGCAAATTTCATCCACTTTTGGTGGCGCCCTATGGTCTCCTTTAGCTGGAACTGAATGGGAGATTGTATTTTCTGATGACTCTTCTTTAATTATGGTTGCATCAACAACGACTTCTTCAAGGTTAAAACTTTCTTACAAGGCAATGAGTGCTGAAGATGCAGACGGTAACAGAATCCCAGATGCAGGAATGTCAGTACAAGGTGAGTATACGTTTAGTAATGAACGCAACTTATCAAACTTCCTAGGTAAGCTATCACGGTATGGAATTAGGTATGTAGTAGTCCATTCGGGCAGCGTTGGCGGAAGGAAAAGAGTAACTATCACAGATATAAGTCGATATTAACAAGGGTAAATTATATGTATGATATTCTAGCAATGTTGAGGTCGGGTGAAATACATCCAATGCATGCGGTGGCTGTTTTTACTATTTTAGTGAGTATGTCAATTAACGTCATAGTTTCAAAAGTAAAAGGCTACAAGGTTCGCTATGCTATTGCAGCAGCACTGCCTCCATATTTAAATATTTGGTTCAGTGTTGGATATATTCTAATGGCAATCTTTAAGAAAAAGCAATCGCAGTAACATTGCTATTAAAAAGCTTGGTGGTAGTTGTAGTTTCCGCCAAGCTTTAGTAAGCAAAATTTGTGTTTACTTTGCTTACTCTCACGCAAAGAGAAGGGTGAGCTTTATATAAAAATTAAAGCTCAAATACGTTGGTAAAAAATTTATATAGCTCGGTGCCTTGGTTTACGCTTGCTGAGGCAAAATGCAAAATAGCGATCGCATCACAATCAAGGGTTAGGGTTTGTAATGGTTGCTCTGCGAGGTAGCGCTCCATACGCAATACTTTAGCTATGGGCTCGCCGGCTTTAATATGGCCGCCAAGTGGCGCGATATACTCAACCATGCCGCCCATAGGTGCATAGTAAGCAAGGTAATCATTTAAATCACAGCCGTAGCGCTTCATTACTTTTGGCTGATAGGGGGCATCAACGAATACCTGCTTATGATTTAGGTAACTTAAAATACTATTAGCATCATCAAGGGCGGCAGTTAAATCGATTTTTTCTTGGCTGCCGAGTTCGACCGTAAAAGCTTCAACTTGAACATTAAATTCACGCCCTTGTTGAGCTAATGCCTCGGTTAATTGCCACCATGGGCAAAAACTTGCTTCATCCATTGCTCCTGCAAAATCATTAGGGATGATTAATGCATGAGGAATATTAAAGTAGTTGGCACTGGCCTTGGCATAATCTGGGCAATATAAATGCTGACTCGAAATGGGGCCTGTGTGTAAGTCGAGCACGATATCAGCTTGGTGTGCCAATTTTTGCAAGTTAAGTGCAATGCGTTTGCCTGTAGTTAGGCGATAAGCTGGACCGCTTAGTTGTTGGTCTACTTCATCAATCAGTGCGGCTTTAAACTCACTTTTTAAGGTTTGCTCATCGGCATCACTATATTGCTCAGCAAATTGGCTCGCGAGCTTACTGTTGCAGTGATACATGCGGTTCCAGTTGGTGCCGGTGATTGGATCAAAACGACCAAGGGTGAATTCGCCCGATTTTTGATTGCAACCAATTGGGTTCGCGTAAGGCACCAGGGTGATGTCGCCTTTGAGTTCAAGATGCTTAAGCTGCTCAAGTAATTGGTAAATAACCGCATTGCCTTGTACTTCTGCACCGTGCATATTAGCTTGCACATATACACTTGGCCCAGTGCCATCGCCTTTTAAACGATAGACAGGAATTGTGAGCGGTAGGCCGTTGGCAACTTCACCAACTACTATGTTTTCTTGGCTTATAGCTTTAGTCGTACTCATCTCAATTACCTTAAGTAGTAGCTGGCATCTTCAGCTGTGCGAATACAGTTAAGCTCGCCATTTTGTAATGTGTATTCAGCGGCTAGCTCATGACATAAAAAATACGGCATACTTTCGGTAAAGCCGTACGCGCCACATTGGCTAAACACCAGCCAGTCTTGCTCATTTAAATCACTAGGTAATTGGTGTTCACCTAAGCAATCAAGTGCTGTACATAATGGCCCATATAAGCTCATAGTTTGGTATGCAGCAGTTGAGTCTCGTAATAATCGTGCCGGGAAATCTTGGCTGGTGACTGCAGGGCGCAATAAATGATTAATACCGCCGCTTAAGATCACTTGTTGTTGGGCATAGTTAAGTTTTCGCTCAACGACAGGCGTTGCGTAATGACCGCATTCGCCCACAGCATAACGGCCAAGCTCCATCCAGAGTTCTTGTACGCCTGCGGCATGTTTAATGTTAGCTAATGCATCAATGAGCGCATCCCAACTTAAGGTTGGTGCATCAAGAGTGTAAGGAATACCTAAACCACCGCCTAAGTCGAGTACTTTTAAGTGAATACCTAAGTCGTTGGCAAGCTTTGTTAGCGGTGCAATCATTTGTGACCAAAGTTCAGCTAGCTTGTCGCTGCTGAGCATGTTGCCCCATTGAAAAATATGCAGGCCATCAAAGCTAAGCGCTGGGTAGTCGCTAGTATTTAGCGCTTGCCATTCATCGCAACCTAAACCAAATGGAGTAAGGCTATCGCCACCAAGTGGGTTTTTTTCCCCTTCAGGCCAGCGTAATTGCACTCGCAGTAATACCTGTAACTGACTGTTTTGTAAGCTTGCTTGCTCGTTAAGCCAGCGTACTTGATTAAGGCTTTCGGCAACAAAGGTACGTACGCCGCGCGCAATAAAGTGTTTAATTTGTTTTGGGCTTTTGGCAGGCCCTGTATTGAGCACGCGCTCGCTGTTAATACCTTGTGCCAGAACTTGCTCAAGTTCGCCTTTACTTGCTACATCAAAGTTAAAACCCGCGTTATCTAAGCTTTGAATGACTTTAGATAATGGATTAGCTTTTACCGCATACCACAGTTTGACCTCGCTTTGCGCCACTAAACGCGCTAAATGTGCGTTTAGGGTATCAAGGTCGTAAATAAAAAATGGCGTATCAAGCGCAGTTGATAGCTCAGCAATGGCGGTTTTAACAGGCGTGCTCAAAAAGGTCATTAACGTAAAACCTCTTCAAGAAGTAATGATGCATCACTTTGTTCATCACGGTATTTTACAATTAATGCACACGACATACTTAATCCTTGCTCGCGGGCCCAAGTATTAGAAGCTGGACGAGAGCCTGGAATAACAATCGCGTATTCAGGAATAGGCTCGCCTTTAGCCAGCTGGCGCTCATTAACACAGTCATAAACTGGAATAGTTGCTGATAAGCGTACACCTGGTGCGAGCACCGCGCCTTTTTTCACTACTACGCCTTCAACAATCACGCAACCTGCACCGATGAATGCATCGTCTTCTACTACCACCGGGCTTGCTCCAATAGGTTCAAGTACACCGCCTAGTTGTACTGCAGCGCTTAAATGTACATTTTTACCTACTTGCGCACACGACCCCACTAACGCGTGGCTATCAACCATAGTGCCTTCGTCGATAAACGCACCAATGTTTACATATGCTGGTGGCATAATAATCGTGCCCTTAGCAACGTGTGCGCCACGGCGAACGCTTGAGCCACCAGGTACCATACGCACTCCAGCATCGGCTGCGAAACCTTGTGGTGCTAAGTTATGCTTATCAACAAAACCACCAGGGAATTCGGTGTTAGTGCCATTTTTAAATGCTTCTAAAATACCTTGTTTAACTTCAATATTCGCATGCCATTGGCCGTTTTCGTCTTGTGTTGCTGCGCGTACTGCGCCCGATTCTAAATTATTTAATAGTTCTAACCAGCTCATTATAAAAACCTGTGTTTAATGCCAAGATAAAATGGTGTTGTTTGCGTTGTTAATGCAATCTGTTTGCGTTAACTCAAGATGCGTCAAAGGTGGACGCAAGTACGGGCTTGTTATACGCCCTTGTAAGTGCATCAAAACCTTTACGGGAATAGGGTTTGCCACGGCAAATAAGCTTTGGATTGCTTGTGACCAATCGGCAAATAAATTGGGGTGTTGACCACTGAGGCTGCGCTTTACAAATTCATGGGTTTGCACCGGCCACGCATTCGCAGCAACAGAGACTAAGCCTTTCGCGCCAGCTTGGGCAAAGTATGGCATGAGGGCATCATCGCCACTGAAAATAGCAAGCTCTGGTGCGGCATTTCTAAAGCCTTCAAATTTAGCGATATCGCCACTGGCTTCTTTAAGTGCCCATAAATTTTTGTGATCTTTTAAATTACCAATTACGGTCGGTGGAATAGCAACAGCACTGCGCCCAGGTACGTTATAAAGCATACATGGATGCTTACTGGCATTCAGCAAGCTTTCAAACCAGTGGGTTTGGCCAACTACACCTGGTTTGGCGTATAGAGGAGAGCCCAGTAAATAACTGTGAATAGGTAATTGGTTGCAGTATTCAACCCAGGCGACTTGTTGTTTGAGGTTCATGCCGCCGACGGCAACCATTAAAGGTACGGTTGGTGCTAATTGACAAACATGTTCAACAATTGCTTGTTGTTCTTTGAGGGTAAGGGCTAAGCCTTCGCCGGTACTGCCAAGTAGTAAAATGCCATTGTTAGCCGTTTGCTGTTGTGCAACTAATTGGTCAAGTACGCTATAGTCGACTTCGCCTGCGTCAGTAAAAGGCGTGACAAGCGCAGTCCACAATGGGTAATCGTTTAAATCAAAATTGTTTTTCATCTGCAACGAACTTATTAGGGTGTTCGATGAGTATGTTGGGCTACCATGGAGTGCGCCGCATCGTCGTCATTCGAACTAATATAATTCGAAGAGCGAATGGGCTTAATACAATAGGGCGCGTGGCCTTACTATGTTAAGACCAGAAGCTCTCCACCAAATTTATCAACAGCATCGCCATTGTTGGTGACAGTCGCTGGGATTCAACCCAGTCGCCCGAAATAAAACTTCACAAAAAGTGTTACTTCTCGGCGTTAATTCCCCTCACGTATGATCACTGGAGTGTGTGCTCCTCACATACGTTACCTGAATAACGCACCTCTTCTAGCCCATGGTGCAAGTTTTATCGTTTAAAACTCACACCTTTAATAGGGGTAATACGGAAGATTAAAGCATTTTAGCCGTCTAGGTGTCAAGGCTGGATATTTTTAAGTTTATTTTTAGTGCAATGTGCTCCTGACATTTTTTTACAACGTAAATAGCGTTACAGTAAGCGTAATAACAAGTAGTGGTAGTGAGTAATGGAAAAATTTCAAGATATATATCAACGAGCGGCACAGCGAAAAGGTAGCGAAGTAATGTTACAGCAATTACTTGTTGCCCCTCAAAATGCAAAGCAATTAACTGCTTTACCTGATGATGCATGGCTTGAAGAGTTTACCCGCAAAATTTTTCAAAGTGGTTTTTATTGGTCAGTGATCAACAATAAATGGCCAGGTTTTCGGGAAGTATTTTGGGATTTTAGTGTGGCTAAATTATTAATGATGCCGCCAGATATACTTGAGCAAAAAGCCACCGATGAGCGAATCGTTCGTAACTTTAAAAAAGTGCAAACGATCCCAGAAAATGCGTATATGATCCATGAAGTGGCAAGTGAACATGGCAGTTTTAGTCAGTTTATTGCAGATTGGCCGAGCGACGATATTATTGGTTTGTGGGGGTATTTAAAAAAGCATGGGTCGCGTTTAGGTGGTAACACCGGCCCTTATGCATTGCGGACCTTAGGGAAAGACACTTTTTTATTATCGCGTGATGTAGAAAGTTATCTCCGTGCTCACAAAATAATTGATGGCGGTTTACAAACTAAAAAGTCACTTACCAGCGCTCAACATTTTTTTAATGAACTGCAGCAACAAAGCGGATTAAGCCTACAAGAGCTCAGTTTGTTAGTTGCATACAGCGTGGGCGATAATCGCGTTGGCATACAAACAACCCAAGCCTAAGGAATACTATGAAATTAGTTGCTCGTTACACCCAGATTGCTGATGATTTTGCTGTGGCGGATCAGCCAAGTGCTGTTATTGCTCCAAACTTACTGTTGTGGAACGATACGTTAGCTAGGCAGCTTAATATTGAGGTTGCCACATCAGAACGTGCGGTAATTTTTTCTGGTAATCTTAATAACAGCGATGTTGCTGCTGTGGCATTAGGTTACTCAGGGCATCAATTTGGACATTTTTCACCGCGTTTAGGTGATGGGCGAGCACATTTATTAGGGGCTGTCACTGATCAGCAGCAACAGCTTTGGGACATTCAACTCAAAGGTTCTGGTGCTACGCCATTTTCACGTGGAGGTGATGGCCGTTGTGCAATCGGTCCTGCGGTACGTGAATATATAATGAGTGAGGCAATGCACGGGCTTGGCATACCGACGACACGTTGTTTGGCAGTTGTTGCCAGTGGTGAAACAGTTTACCGTCAACCACCACAACAAGGAGCCATTGTTACCCGCGTTGCTAGTAGTCATATACGTGTCGGTTCGTTTCAGTATTTAGCTGCGCAAGGTGACGTTACTGGTTTAAAAACTTTAGCTGATTTAGCTATTGAGCGTCATTATCCTGAGATAAAGTCTACGGGCTCTGCGCGTTATTTGGCATTTTTAAGTGCGGTGATTGAAAAGCAAGTTAGCCTGATTGTTAGCTGGATGCGCGTTGGTTTTATTCATGGAGTAATGAATACTGATAATACGCTCGTCAGTGGTGAGACCATCGATTATGGCCCTTGTGCAATGATGAATCAGTTTGATTTTGATACTGTATTTAGTTCTATTGATCGCCAAGGCCGCTATGCTTTTGGCAATCAACCTAATATTGCTAATTGGAATTGTGCACGTTTAGCTGAAAGTTTAATTCCTTTAATTAGCGATGACGAAGAGCGGGCTGTTGAGCTACTAAGCCCATTAATAAATGGTTTTGCTGAGCAGTTTCATCAAGCCTTTACACAGATGTGGGCGCAAAAGCTAGGGCTAGATGGTCATCAAGACGGTGATGCTGAATTAGTATCCGAGTTATTAACATTACTGAAAAACCATCAACTTGATTACACCAATACTTTTGACGCCTTAACAGAATCACTGCAAGGTCAGACTGCTATTCCGAGTGATTTGGCTGGTTGGTCTATCAAGTGGTTAGCCAGAACAAGTACGCAAAGCTATCAGCTGATGCGCCAAGCCAACCCACGCTTGATACCGCGTAATCATATCGTCGAAAGCATAATACAGCAGTATGAAAGTAATGGTGAAAGCAGCATGTTAGATGAATATTTAACGGCCTTGAGGTCGCCTAACCAATTGTTGGTAAGCCCTGCATTTTGGTACTCCCCGCCTGTCGATGGAGATACAAATTACCAAACATTTTGTGGTACATAATATCGAAGCGCTCATTGTTGTCAGTTGCGGTTCATAAATTGAGCCGCGACTAATGGGTGATGAGAGTTCTACATCCATTAGTCGTTAAAAGCTGTTATTTATCCATAATTATAAGAATAAATATGCTTAACCACTTGTTGATTTAAAATTAACCAATATAATACATCCATTAGCTTCAGCATTTAAATTAGTAAAGCCAAAGATATTAGAAACGTTGTGGCTGAAATTGCATAGATAGCAATTACAATGCTGACAATCGATATATGTATAAGTTAGGTAAAGTTTTTTATCTGAACTATAATGTAGAGCGCTTTATTTTAATAAATATTTAAATTGCAAATATGCATTTAAACATTTTCGTTAAGTAATGATTAACTAAAGATACGGTACTCTTTGTAAAACTTATTGAGCTAGGATCTCTTAGCTGCAATTTTAATTATGAAAACGGGAAGGAAACAATGAAATTAAAATCACTGACTATTGCTTTAGCACTAGCTGCAACTAGCGCTTCAAGTTTCGCTGCTGAAAAAGAAGGTTTCTTTATTGGTGCTTTTGGCGATTATTACGATGCATCATGGGAAAATATCCGTGGCAGCGCAGGTACTGATGTTGATGATTCAACTGGTTGGGGTGCAGAAATTGGTTATCGTTTTAACGATTACTGGAGTGCGCGTTTAGAGTATGCTGATATGGATTTTGATATTTCAAATGCAAATCCAGCTATGACTGCAACAAGTATGGACGGCGATCGTTTAGGTATTGACGGTCTTTATCACATCAACGGTGGCCCTTTTTATGGCATCTTCGGTCTTAAACAGATTGATATTACAGAAAACCTAACTTTTGCAAATGTGGGTGCCGGTTATCAGCATTACCTTACTGATAACTTTGCGTTTAATGTAGAAACATCACTATATCAAGGTCTTGACCGTGGTTACACAGATGTAGGTGCTAAACTTGGTCTTAGCTATTTATTTGGTAAGCAAAGTTCTGCGGTTGAGCCTGTGAAAGCTGCTCCAGCTCCGGCTACAGTAGTACCTGTAGCAGTTACCCCTGCAGATAGCGATGGTGATAACATCCCTGATGCAGATGACCAATGTGCAAACACACCAATGACAGATGCTGTTGATGGAACAGGTTGTACTTTATATGAAGACCGTGAAGTAACTAAGAGTTTGTTAGTAAAATTCCCTAACAATACTTCAAAAGTTGCTGGTGAATATGACAGCGGTATTGACCAAGTTGCTAGCTTCTTAAAAGAGCACACAGACACAACAGTATTACTTGAAGGTCATTCTTCAGCTGTTGGTAAAGCTGAGTACAACAAGTGGTTATCGAAAAAGCGTGCTGATGCAGTTGCTGCGAAGCTAATTGCTGATGGCATTGCTGAAGATCGCATTACTACAGTTGGTCTTGGCGAAGAGCGTCTTAAAAATACAGGCAACACGCCAGCTGCACACGCGGAAAACCGTCGTGTAGAAGCACACCTTAAGTCAATTGAGCGTGTGAAAGTTAAGCGTTAATAGCATTTGATTTATGAAAAACCCAGCAATATGCTGGGTTTTTTTATGCCTAATAACTAGTAATGATCCGCAGTTAACCAACATTCATATAAATAGTACCTCCCTAACTTTATATTCACAGTATTTATAATGAATATAAAATATTGCTTGGTTGCACGGATTTTCATCTATATTTAAAAGCTCTATAATTAATCGTTAAAATATTATAAGTATTGGGTAATTTTCCGCGAGAACGCGCACTGCTGAATACTTTCACGTCACCAAGAGGGCAATATTGTGCTAGAAGATTATCGTAAACACGTAGAAGAACGTGCCGCGTTAGGTATCGTACCAGCGCCATTGGATGCTCAGCAAACGGCTGATCTTATCGAGCTAGTTAAAACACCACCTGCAGGTGAAGAAGAGTTTATTTTAGACTTATTAGTAAATCGTGTGCCGCCGGGTGTAGATGACGCAGCTTACATCAAAGCTGGTTTTTTAGCCGCAGTTGCGAAAGGTGAGGCAACTTCACCGCTAATTTCAAAAGAAAAAGCAGCTGAGTTATTAGGTACTATGCTTGGTGGTTACAACATTGCGCCTATGATTGAGCTACTTGACGAAGAAGTGCTTGCGCCAATCATTGTTAAAGGTCTTTCAAATACGTTATTAATGTTTGATGCATTCTATGACGTTGAAGAAAAAGCAAAAGCGGGTAATGAATACGCTAAGCAAATTATTGAATCTTGGGCTGCAGCAGAATGGTTTACCAATAAACCAGCGGTTGCTGAAAAAATATCAGTGACGGTATTCAAAGTAACTGGCGAAACAAATACTGATGATTTATCACCAGCACCAGACGCTTGGTCACGTCCTGATATTCCACTTCATGCTTTAGCAATGCTAAAAATTGAACGTGACGGTATTGCACCTGATAAAGCTGGTGAGGTTGGTCCAATTACACAACTTGAAGAATTAAAAACTAAAGGCTTACCACTTGCCTACGTAGGTGATGTTGTTGGTACTGGCTCTTCTCGTAAGTCAGCGACTAACTCTGTACTTTGGTTTATGGGCGATGATATTCCGTTCGTACCAAACAAACGTGTTGGCGGTGTATGTTTAGGTAATAAAATTGCGCCAATCTTCTTCAACACAATGGAAGATTCAGGCGCATTACCAATCGAATTAAATGTTGATGAGCTTAACATGGGTGAGCAAATCGACATCTACCCGTACCAAGGTGTTGTTAAGAGCCATGGTACTGATAAAATAATCTCTACTTTTGAACTTAAATCTGAGGTAATTTTAGATGAAGTTCGTGCTGGTGGTCGTATCCCACTAATCATTGGTCGTGGTTTAACTGACAAAGCGCGTACATCACTTGGCTTAGGTGCAACTGATGTATTTAAAGTTCCAACAGCAACAGAAGTGTCTGATAAAGGCTTCACACTAGCGCAAAAAATGGTTGGTAAAGCATGTAACATTGCAGGTATTCGCCCAGGTCAATACTGTGAGCCTAAAATGACCACTGTAGGCTCGCAAGATACAACAGGCCCTATGACGCGTGATGAGCTGAAAGACTTAGCATGCTTAGGTTTCTCTGCAGATTTAACAATGCAGTCTTTCTGTCATACCTCGGCGTACCCTAAACCTATAGACGTTAATACGCATCATACACTGCCAGACTTCATCATGAATCGTGGCGGCGTCTCGCTTCGACCTGGGGACGGTGTTATTCACTCTTGGTTAAACCGAATGTTATTACCAGATACCGTCGGTACTGGTGGTGATTCACATACACGTTTCCCACTGGGTATTTCATTCCCTGCAGGTTCAGGTGCAGTAGCATTCGCAGCAGCAACAGGGGTTATGCCTCTTGATATGCCTGAGTCAATCTTGGTGCGCTTTAAAGGTAAAATGCAAGCTGGTATCACATTGCGTGATCTGGTTCATGCAATTCCTTACTTCGCTATTAAAGAAGGCCTATTAACAGTTGAGAAAAAAGGCAAAATCAATGAGTTCTCTGGTCGTATACTTGAGATCGAAGGTGTTGAGCACTTAACTGTTGAGCAAGCATTTGAGCTTTCCGATGCATCTGCAGAACGTTCAGCTGCAGGTTGTACTGTTAAGCTTTCTAAAGAGTCGATTGCCGAATATCTTGAATCAAACATTGTTATGCTCAAGTGGATGATCTCAGAAGGTTACGGTGATGTACGTACTATTGAACGTCGTATCAATGCCATGCAAGAATGGTTAGCTAACCCTGAGTTGATGGAAGCTGACGCAGGTGCAGAATATAAGCACGTTCTAGAAATCGACTTAGCTGAAATCGAAGAGCCAATTTTGTGTGCGCCAAATGATCCTGATGATGCTCGTTTATTATCTGATGTTACAGGCGAGAAAATCGACGAGGTATTTATTGGATCTTGTATGACGAATATTGGCCACTTCCGTGCTGCTGGTAAGTTGCTTGATGGCTTTAAAGGTCAATTACCGACTCAGCTTTGGGTTGCTCCACCGACTAAGATGGATAAAGATCAGCTTACCGACGAAGGTTACTACGGTATCTTTGGTCGTGTTGGTGCCCGTATCGAAACACCAGGATGCTCACTGTGTATGGGTAATCAAGCGCGTGTTGCAGATCAAGCAACAGTTGTGTCTACCTCTACACGTAACTTCCCTAATCGTTTAGGTAATGGTGCTAATGTATTTTTGGCATCCGCTGAACTTGCAGCCGTAGCGGCTATTTTAGGTAAGTTACCAACATCTGCTGAATATCAACAGTATGCAGCGAAGATAAATGCAACAGCATCAGATACATACCGTTACTTAAACTTCCATCGTATGCCTGCTTACACTAAAAAAGCAGATAATGTGATTATTCAACAAGCAGTTTAACTTATTTGAAAGTAAAAAAGCCCGCGCTGCGGGCTTTTTTATTTTTGTAACTAAAAAATGTAGATATATTTCTTTTCATTTTTTCAAATAAATGGTTTTTTATCTATTAAATGTTATTTTTGTAGATATAAAATGCTAACTATTTTTTATCCATAACAATATAAAATCAATTATCCACCTTATTTACATTAAAATTCTTGCCATATTTTTAACTAGGGGCAAGATCTTTATGACAGCATTAAACAACCAGAACCTCTTACAACTTCGCTTTGTAAACCAAGCTCATATTGAGGCTGTTAAGCCATCATTTGCCAATCTTCCGGTGAATCCTTATGCCGATGGTGCGTTTCGTAAACGCCGCTATTCAGTGATCAAAGCACAAGGTGGCAAACTAAAACTACAAGCCACTAAAGCCTTTGTACAAGATGATTCAATTAATACCTTTCAAGGCAATGTTGAGCGTACGTATGAGAATTTAGAGTCAAGCTTATTGGCAAGCGAAGGCATGAAAAGTATCGTTAATGAGTTTCGTGCTATCACAGGTATAGACGAAGACCGTGATATTGAAATTCACCAGTTTAGAATGCTAGCAATCGACAGCGATACACCACCTGCGCCTGAAGGTATCCATCAAGATGGCTTTGATCACGTTTGTGTTTGTGGTGTATCACACGAAAACTTAGAAGGTGGTGAGTTATTGGTGTATGAAAACAAGCAAGCAGAGCCCTGTTTCAAAATGGAAATTAAAGATGGCATGTTTGCATTAATCAATGACCGTGAAGTTTGGCATAACGCGACACCGATGAATAAAATTGATGCAAGTAAAGACGGTTACCTAGATTGTTTCGTACTAACGGCTTAAGGAATAGCAATGAACTTAACACAATTACGTCGTCAATTTCCGGCATTAACGCAACAAGTTGCGGGTAAGTCGCCAATATTTTTAGATGGCCCAGGTGGCTCACAAGTCCCCCAAACAGTGCTCAGTGCAATGTCGGCTTATTTAGGCTATTACAATTCGAATTTAGGTGGTGCGTTTTTCTCAAGTGATAAAACCGTTGAGCTAATGGCTAATGCGCGTCAAGCAGCGGCAGATTTACTCAATGCGCCGTCGCGCGATCAAATTGTATTTGGCGCGAATATGACTAGTCTGACTTTTAGCTTTAGCCGTGCGATTTCTCGTGATTGGCAAGCGGGTGATGAGATTATCGTGACCAATGCAGATCACTTCTCAAATGTATCCTCTTGGCAGCAGGCTGCTGAAGATAAAGGTGCAAAGGTTAATACTGTATTGATTAACGAAGCTGATTGCAGCTTAGATTTAGCGCATTTTACAAGCTTACTGAGCACTAAAACCAAATTAGTAGCCGTTACGTATGCATCAAACACTACCGGCTCTATAAACAACATTAAACGTATTGTTGAAATGGCTCACGCAGTAGGTGCTTTGGTATATGTGGATGCAGTGCATTATGCTCCCCATGAACTGGTTGACGTACAAGCCCTTGATTGTGATTTTTTAGCCTGCTCTGCGTATAAGTTTTTTGGCCCACACTTAGGCATGGTCTACGGTAAGCGCGAACACCTTGAAGGATTTACGCCTTATAAGGTCGAGCCTGCCAAAGATGTTATTCCTGGGCGCTGGGAAACCGGCACGCAAAGCTTTGAAGCACTTGCAGGTTTAATTGCTGCTGTTGACTACATTGCAGATATTAGTGAGCTTGATGATAGCCATTCACGCCGCGACAAATTAGCTTCAGCTTTTGCAAAAACTAAACACCATGAAATGGCGTTAAGTGAGTATTTCCTTACTCGACTAGTTAACTATCCTAAGATCAAACTATTTGGTATTGATGATTTAGATCGTTTAGCTGAACGTACCCCAACTTTTGCTTTAACCTTTGCAGGGCTTGAACCACGTCAGGTGTCTGAGTTTTTAGGTAAGCAACATATATGTGTGTGGGATGGTAACTTCTATGCGCAGGGCTTATGCAAGCAATTGGGTGTATTGGATACTGGCGGCGTTGTACGCATTGGTTGCATGCACTACAACACCATCGAAGAGCTAGATAAGTTATTTGATTTATTTGATGAATTACTTTAGAGCTATAAGTCATAAGCTGTAAGTTTTAAGCGCCCCGAGTGCTTGGTAAGCCAAAAATCTGAATTGAGTAGATTTTTGGCTTACCGCTTAGGCCTGTGGCTGCCCGTATATTTGCTCTGCGCGGTTAAACAGCACCCACGACGTTAAAATATATTTATCATTCGACACTGGTTTATTCCCGCGATGAGTATGAGTAAAGTAGCCTGGGGCAATCACCATAGTGCCTTTTTTTGGGGCTACCTTACGATTTTGATAATAAAACTCGGTTTCACCGCCTTCTTCAACATCATTTAAATAAAACATAAATAACAATACACGGTGCAGTGCTTCGTTATGCTGTAACTGTGGGTACACTTCACTGTGCCAATATGGGTAGCCGCCTTTATTTACCTCATATTTTTGCGCTTGAATATTACCGAGTCGAAAAACTTGCTGTACCAATAAAGGTAACATTGGTTTACCTACCTCGTCAAAATTAGCTTGAGTTAAATCAACTGGCTGGCCTGTTTTTGGGTGATATACTTTTAAACCAAACGCCCCAATCATTATAAAAATATGTTCTTCAATGTAGTTAAAAACATATTGTGCAGTAGTTTGTTGAATATGTTTTAATTGCTCAGCGTATTCAGGATGATTGTTTAAGTGCAGGTCGTGGCTATCTTTTTTATTAAGATCTATGCCGCCTGATGTCATCCCTTGTTTTATATGCGGGCTTTGCGAAAAGGTGGCGATAAAGTTATCGCAAAAGTCATTACTGAGCGCGTTGTCATACACGCGGATAAAGTCCGTCATGAGTTACCTGTTTAATTATTATTGGATTATTATGTTTATTGAAAAAGTGATGCCGCGCTTTAGCGAAACGGATGCACTCGGACACATCAACAATACCGTACTCCCTGTTTGGTTTGAAGTCGCACGAGCACCTATTTTTAAATTTTTTACCCCCGATTTAAATCCTCGCGATTGGAAGCTTATTATTGCTAAAATTGAGGTGTCGTTTGTAGGTGAGTTGTTTTACTCACATGAAGTAAGTATTAAAACATCGGTAGAGCATATTGGTAGTAGCTCATTTGTGCTTCGCCAAGAGGCGTGGCAGCAAGATAAATGCTGCGCAATCGGTAAAACAGTACTGGTACGTTACGATTTCATAACTAAGAGTGCTACCCCTTTATCAACGCTTGAGAAGTTGGCGTTGCAAGCGCACTTAGATAACCAAAACCCAGCTTGATAGGTTAATGTTTACTTCATTAAAAATGCGCGTAGCGTGATTAAGCAGCAGTGTACGGTGTATCAAAAAATCAAAAGCAACCATTCTGATTGCTGTAAATGGATGGTGATATCACTACCAGTTAAACATTGCTGAGTTGCAGGAAAAGTACAGCAGATTTCCTCACCATAAAGGGGTTAAAGCTATTTAGCTTGTTTAAGCTAGTGCGCAAACTATGCCAATTTTTCAAGTTGCGCTTTAACTTCTGGTGAAAGTTTTCACTTAAAGTTTCGCCATTCTTATACGAAAGAGTTTATTAAAGATTTTTTTGGGGAATAAAAGCTGCTGTAAAATATGCTAGGCATTGGATTCTGCTTTTTCAATCGACAATTAACTGAAAGTTCTGTGCTATTGAGTTAGAATGCGGCTCAATTACTCCCTTGCCTTGCAACCTATAATTACCAGTGAGTTACTAACCAGATGTTGTTAATGATCGACAATTACGATTCGTTTACCTATAACCTAGTGCAATACTTTCAGCGCTTAGAGCAAGAGGTGCTAGTAAAGCGCAATGATGAGATCACGGTTAGTCAAATTGCACAGTTAAATCCTCAACATATCGTGATATCACCTGGGCCCGGTACGCCAAATGAAGCGGGTATATCTTTAGAGCTTGTTGAGCAATTAAAAGGTCATTTTCCAATCTTAGGTATCTGTTTAGGTCATCAAACAATAGCACAAGCATTAGGTGCAAATGTTGTTAGAGCAAGGCAAGTGATGCATGGTAAAACGTCGCCAATTTATCATACCAACCAAAGTGTATTTGCCAGCTTACCTAATCCATTAACAGTGTGCCGTTACCATTCGTTGGTTGTTGAACAAGATAGTATTCCAGATGAGTTGCAGATCACCGCATGGACTGAAACTGAAACAGGTCAGTTGGATGAAATAATGGGCTTAGTTCATAATAGTTTGGCGCTAGAAGGTGTACAGTTCCACCCTGAGGCAATTTTAACGGAGCGAGGGCTTGAATTACTTGCTAACTTTTTAACTCGGTTCTAGGCTTATGCTAATAAACGTAATAGCTTCCTTTCATTTTTATAAAAGATAACCATTAATGACAGATGAAATACGCCAACAAAGGACAGCTCAGGCATTAGAACAACGAGCCCATGATTTATTGCTTGGGCATAGCTTTGCGCAACGTCAAATTGGCTATATTCATACTCTAGATATAAATCATGGTGAGGCGATAAAGCAGCGCACTTTACTCGAGGTTGAGGTTGCGGCGCAAAAAATACGCAAACTCTCCAGTACTTCTCACCATAAGTATCGTGCTCAAGCTAGTCAGCAGTTACATCAAGTAATTGATATCGCCATGAAAAAACAGTTAGCCGATATTGATACTGTACTACATGAAACGATTGGTATTGAAGATAATGTGCCTGCGATTTTAGACATACTTGCAGTGAAATCAGCATCGGTAGGACGCCTTGAGCCATTAGTTAAAGATTTAACTTGGTTAGGGCGTGAGCTAGTTGCTTTTGTAAACTTGCCTTACTACCGCGCGCAGCGCAATAAACATACTTCGGTAAAAGTTGATACCCCCTCTTTAGCACTGCGTTATATAGGTTTGGATAACTTACAGTTTGTAGTACCTACCTTTGCGGTACGACATTGGATGCCACACAGCACCGAACCATTTCCATTATTAAAGCGTCGCCTACGTGATAACTCGATAGCTTGTGCGATTGCGGCGCAAGAGTTGGCAAAGTTCAATGATATTAATGAAGTGCATGCATTTACTTTAGGCATGTTGCTTGATGTTGGCAAGATAGCTTTGATTCGACTCTATTTACGCACATTCGAACAAGTCTGGCAGCGCAAAGTAACCCTTGCCCGAGAAGATCAACATAAAGATCTTCACACCGCATTGTTAGAGCTGAAACCTGATCCGTTATTTTTAAGTACTTTACTCAACCAACATGCACTACAAGTCACGGCGACGGTGATTGATAAAATGGCATTTCGATATTTGCCTTTTAATGCCGTGTTATCACAGTTGATTAATGGTGTGCCCAAAGGAGATCCACAGTTACCATTAGCGATGTTAATGCAAAAGGCACGTTGTTATAGCCAGTGTGTTACTTTGAGCGAACATCAGCTGGTGGAAAGTGATGAAAAATCACTCTGGTTTGATTACGTTGGGTTATCAAAACAGGAACTAGAACAGCTTGAAAAAACCAATTTGCAGCATTTCCATATAAAAATAGACTAGGGCGTGTTTATCTTTCGAGGTTGAATTTGCAGCAGTGTGTTTGGTATTTAGGCAAGGCAGGGGCTATGTAGTGTGGTTGTTCCCCATAAATAGGCGATAACGCAGCATCAATGCCAAACACGCGCTGCCCTTCGGGTTCTTCCTAGGGGCGATTAACTCTTTGTTACTTACATGGATGTAAGTAAGGGGCGTGAGCAGGACGCGGAAGCTTTGCTCAATTTTTACTTAGCCCACTAGGTTACAAATCTCGCGCCGTGATTAAATCGCCCCTAATTTGAACGAATTTTAATCCTGAAAGGTCAACACGGCCTTATTTCATAAATTTTTTGTTAATTTTTTTACGACTATTCATTCACCATTAATAGCTACTCTCACCCATATTTTATCTTGCAAAGCTCTGTTTGGTGGGGGTGGGGCAGCGATATCGAATAAACAACCCTATAATTCGTTATTCAGATAGTTATTCACTATCTCTGAAATTATATCTCAAAGCCTTTAATAACAAGGGCTGCATGAAAGTTTTATAAGAGACAATAACGAAAAACTCTGAAATAATGATTATCTGAAAACTGAACCAGAGAGTATTTTTTGGCGATGTGAGCTATGCTGATTTACGCCAAAGGAGATGGTACAACAGTGCATCATCAATCCTATTTTTTAAACTTTCTGTAGGATCACAATTAAGAGGATATAAAATGACAGTCAATCGCGAATTATTTGATCAAGTAATGGTTCCTAACTACGCACCTTCAAGTGTTATTCCTGTTCGTGGCGAAGGCTCACGCGTTTGGGATCAGCAAGACCGTGAATATATCGATTTTGCCGGTGGTATCGCAGTTAACTGTCTAGGTCATTGTCATCCAGCATTGGTTAAAGCATTAAAAGAGCAAGGTGAAAAAATCTGGCACGTAGCTAATGTAATGACTAATGAGCCAGCATTACGCTTAGCTAAAAAGCTAGTAGATGCGACATTTGCTGAAAAAGTATATTTTGCCAATTCTGGCGCAGAAGCAAACGAAGCTGCACTTAAACTTGCACGTCGTTTAGCCCTTGAAAACTTTGGTGCTGAAAAGTCGCAAATTATTGCGTTTAACAAAGGCTTTCATGGCCGTACATTTTTCACCGTAACGGTAGGTGGTCAAACTGCTTATTCTGATGGGTTTGGTCCAAAACCTGGCGATATCGTGCATTGTGATTTTAACGATTTAGACGCTTTTGAAGCGCTTATTTCTGATAACACTTGTGCGGTAATGATGGAACCTCTGCAAGGCGAAGGCGGCATTATTTCTGCTACTGACGAATTTGCCAAAGGCGTACGTGAATTATGTACTAAACATAATGCATTGCTTATTTTTGATGAAGTACAAACAGGCGTTGGCCGTACTGGTGAGCTTTATGCGTACCAAGGTTTGAATGTAACTCCAGATATTTTAACTACAGCTAAAGCGCTTGGTGGCGGTTTCCCGATTGGTGCAATGATCACCACAACAGAAATTGCTAAGCATCTTAAAGTCGGTACGCATGGCTCTACTTATGGCGGCAACCCGTTAGCATGCGCTGTTGGTGAGGCAGCCTTTGATACTGTGAATACACCGGAAGTACTCGCTGGCGTTAAAGAAAAAGCTGCATTGTTTAATGAGTTACTAACTGCAATTAACGATAAGCACCAAGTGTTTTCAGAAATTCGTGGCCAAGGTTTGTTAATTGGCGCAGTAGTGACTGAGCAATTTAAAGGTCGCGCTAAAGAGTTTTTAGTTGCAGGGATCGCTGAGGGCGTGATGTCTTTAGTCGCTGGTGCTGATGTTGTACGCTTTACACCTTCTCTAGTGATCCCAGAAGCGGATATCCGCGAAGGTATGGCACGCTTTGAAAAAGCGGTTGCCAAAGTTGTGAACGGTTAAGCAACACGTCTCATCATAATAGGGCAGGCAGCAAGCTTGCCCTACTATTCTTAATTTACCGTTATTTATAAGGGAGCAAGCGGACTCATGATGATCCTTCGCCCAATCCAGCAATGTGATTACCCAGCTTTATTGAAAATTGCCCACGAATCAGGGCATGGTTTTACGTCTTTACCTAATAACGAAGCGTTATTACAAAAAAAGATTGACCATTCTATAAGCTCATTCGCAAAAAGTGCATCTCACCCAGGTGATGAAGGTTACTTGTTTGTTCTTGAAGATAGCGAAACTGGTGAGGTGGTAGGTACCTCGGCAATTGAGGCTGCGGTAGGTTTAGATGATGCGTTTTATCATTATCATTTAAGCAAAGCCATTCATTCATCTCGTACATTGAATGTATATAAAGCAGTTGATATTTTAACTTTGTGTAATGACTACACAGGGGCAACAGAGCTTTGTACGCTGTTTTTAAAAGATGGTTACCGTAAAAATAATAACGGTAAGCTGCTTTCAAAAGCACGTTTTATGTTTATCAAGCAACACCAAGAGCGTTTTGCTGAAACCGTTATTGCAGAAATGCGCGGTGTTTCGAACGAGCAGGGCAATAGCCCATTTTGGCAATGGCTTGAAGAGCACTTTTTCTCAATGGACTTTCCAACAGCGGACTACTTAACTGGCATTGGCCAAAAAGTATTTATTGCTGAACTTATGCCGAAGTACCCAATTTACGTCAACTTACTAAGTAAAGACGCGCAAGCGGTAATTGGTAAAGTGCACAATAACACGCGTCCAGCGATTGAGTTGTTAAAAAGTGAAGGCTTCACTTTTAATGGCTACGTTGACATTTTTGATGCCGGCCCAACCGTTGAAGCAAAAGTAGATAACATTGCGACTATTCGTAATGCAAAAAACTTTACCGTAACAATTGGTAAAAACAGTGGCGACACTGCTGTGATGTTAGCCAACGAAAAACTTAATGACTTTAGAGCAACCGTTGCACAACTAAACTTTGATGCAACCAGTTCAGAGCTTACATTACCTCAAGTAATGGCTGATGCGCTGCACTTACAAGCGGGCGATTTAGTTACCGCAACAAGCTTATAATTTAGGAGAAAGTACATGACTCATCCTGCACAATTTATTAATGGTCAATGGTCACAAGGCCTAGGCGATGCATTTAATTCAGTAAACCCAGCCAATAACGAGGTTATTTGGCAAGCAAACTCAGCTACCAGCGAGCAAGTTGACACCGCTGTTAACTCTGCGCGTACAGCATTTTATAGCTGGGCTGATAAATCATTTGCAGAACGTTTAGCGATTGTAAAAACGTTTGCCGAAACCCTAAAAGAGCACAGCGAAGAGCTTGCTGTTGTAATAGCCCAAGAAACGGGTAAGCCGTTATGGGAAACTCGCACTGAAGCGGGTGCTATGATCGGTAAAATAGCTATCTCTGAAAAAGCATTTTTAGAGCGCACTGGCGACGTAGAAAACCCAATGCCGCAAGGCCGTGCAATGATCCGCCATAAACCACATGGTGTAGTGGCGGTATTTGGCCCTTATAACTTCCCTGGTCATTTACCTAATGGCCATATTGTTCCTGCACTTTTGGCGGGCAATACCGTGGTGTTTAAACCATCTGAGCTGACACCAGCTGTTGCAGAGTTAACACTTAAGTTATGGGAAAAAGCCGGTTTACCAGCAGGGGTTATTAACCTAGTACAAGGCGAAGTAGCCACAGGTAAGGCTCTTGCTGCTCACAAAGGTATTGATGGCTTATTCTTTACCGGTTCATCACGCACAGGCCATATTCTGCATGAGCAATTTGCCGGTCAACCAGGCAAAATCTTAGCATTAGAAATGGGTGGTAACAATCCGCTTATTATTACTGATGTTGCCGATAGCAAAGCCGTTATTCACGATATTATTCAATCAGCATTTATTTCCAGTGGCCAACGTTGTACCTGTGCACGCAAGCTGTTTTTACCAGCAGGTGAGCAAGGTGATGCAATTTTAGCGGGTTTAATTACCGCGACTAAAGTCATCAAAGTTGGCAACTACGATGATGCAGAGCAACCGTTTATGGGTTCGATGATCTCATCAGCTGCGGCCGCTGGTATGGTAAAAGCGCAGCAACAACTCGTTGAGCTTGGTGCTGAAGTATTAGTTGAGCTTAAGCATACAGAAAATACAGGTTTCGTAACGCCGGGTATTATTGAATGTACAGATGTTGCTAACTTCCCAGATGAAGAGCATTTTGGGCCATTATTAAAAGTATTCCGCTTTACAGATTTTGATAGTGCGATTGATAAAGCCAACGATACCAGCTTTGGTTTGTCTGCGGGTTTACTCAGTGATAATGCGGCAGATTACGACCATTTTTTACGTCGTATCCGTGCCGGTATTGTTAACTGGAACCGCCCAATCACCGGTGCCTCAAGTGCAGCTCCTTTTGGTGGTATTGGTGCATCGGGTAATCATCGTGCAAGTGCTTACTATGCAGCTGATTATTGCGCATATCCAGTTGCCTCTGTTGAACTTGAAAAAGTAGCAATGCCAGCAACATTAAGCCCTGGCTTAAAAATCGATTAATCGATTTTAGTCAAATAGTAATAAATAACTAAAAAAGCAGCCTTGGCTGCTTTTTTTGTATTGGTTAATGCTCAAAGCTAGCAATTAAAAGCGCTTTCTGCTTAAATCAATACAGTCGTTTTAATTAGGTGTGGATAATTATGGTTTTAGATAGGCAAGGATATGATGATCTCATCATGTATCTTACTCAAAATTTAGCATTATTTGAGAAGTCCGGCGAAATAAAACCAGGCGCTCCTACTATTATGGAGCTAATAGAAGATGATATTGCTGAAAATGTCATGTTGTTATGTCAGCAACATACAGAGCTTTCCACTGAACAACGTAGTCAAATTGTGCGTGAAGTAGATGGTATTGTATACGATTTACAAGAAGTGCTCAGCAGCGTCACCAGTAATCAAGTTACCATAGAGCAACATGCCTTTATTGATGAGTTCTCCGCCTTGGTAAAAAACCTCTTTGATAGCGCCGTTGTAGAAAGCGTATAATGATTCGAGTTATCGTTTTTAATTTGCAACTGCGTGTGACTTCTTTACAATCAAGGAAATAACTTCTTTGAGAGTCATAAAATGCAAGCGAATGTGAAATGGGTTGAAGGCGATACTTTTTTAGGACGTTCTAATTCTGGTCACAATGTTGTGTTTGATGCAGGTAGCGATAGCGCCGCACCAAGCCCAATGGAAATGGTACTAATGTCTGTTGGTTGTTGCTCATCGGTTGATGTAGTTAGTATTTTAAAAAAAGCTAAACAACAGTTTTCAGATGTTCAAGTGCAATTAAGCGCTGAACGCGCAGAATCTGCCCCACGAGTATTTACTAAAATTAACTTACACTTTGTTGTGACTGGCGATAACGTCTCTGAAAAACACCTTGCGCGTGCTGTACAGCTGTCGGCAGAGAAGTATTGTTCAGTAGCATTAATGCTTGATAAAACAGTAGAAATTACCCATACACACGAAGTTATACACGAACAGGGAAAATAACGCTTTTTCCTGGGGTGAAATTCGTATAAAATCCGCGAACTTTTCATTCTGCTCTGGCAGATTTCATGTGTTTATAGGTTGGTTTATCATGAACAAACCCTTCGATAAAATTAAACTTCATGGCTTTAATAACTTAACCAAAAGTTTAAGCTTTAGTATTTACGATATTTGCTATGCAAAGACAGAGCAACAACGTAAAGAATATATTGAATATATCGACGAACAGTATAGTGCTGATCGACTAACCGATATTTTAGGTGAAGTAGTGGATATTATCGGTGCGAATATCTTAAATGTTTCGCGTCAAGATTACGATCCACAAGGTGCCAGCGTAACAATTCTGATCTCAGAAGAGCCAATTGAGCAGCAGCAAACCTATGACGTTGATGAAGCACCAGGCCCATTACCTGAGACTGTGGTTGCTCACTTAGATAAAAGCCACATCTGCGTTCATACCTACCCTGAAGCGCATCCTGATGATGGTATTTGTACTTTTCGTGCTGATATAGAAGTATCAACCTGTGGCATTATTTCACCATTAAAGGCGTTGAATTTCCTAATTCACAGCTTAGAGTCTGATGTTGTAACAATTGACTACCGCGTACGTGGCTTTACTCGTGATGTAGATGGCGTTAAGCACTATATTGATCACGCGATCAATTCAATTCAAAACTACATGACTGAAGATACCAAAGAAGCGTACCAAATGATGGACGTGAACGTGTATCAAGAAAACTTGTTCCACACTAAGATGATGTTAAAAGAGACCGATTTAAATACCTATTTATTTGGTGTCACTACTAGCGACTTATCTGAACAGGAAGAAGAAGAAATTCGTTCTAAGTTAACCCGCGAGATGCAAGAAATCTTCTACGGTCGTAACTTACCTGATACAGAATAAACTAGCAGAATTAGTGGATTCTTAAAACGGCGCGTAATGAAAATTACGCGCCGTTTTTGTTTGTGGCGTATTGTGGTAGTTAGTGAGAGTAAAGCTTACAAGTAACCCAGCGTTTACCATTACCAAGGTCGGTATCTTTGATTAAATCAAACCCCAGTTTTTGAGTGTAAAATGCAATGGCGTCATCATAACTTTCAACGACTAACGCGATGCTTCCTATTTGTTGTTTTATATTAGACATTGACCGACCTTACGAATTAATAACTGTGTCTAGGTGTTTTACCAGATCAAAACAATTCATCAGAGGAACAAAAGGCTGTATTAGGTCGTGCATCACAAGAACGATGCAAAAAGCTTGGGTTTTGGTAATCATTTGACTGCTATTCTCACCACCTATATGCTGGTTAAAATCCCACCTAAAGGATCAATATGTCAGCTAATTTATCTCAACATGTGTTTTGTGCCGAGCAAGTACGAACTCACGAGCCCGACGCCGCAGCGCAATCTGGCGTAGCTATGTATAGGCTGATGGAGCGAGCTGGTAAAGCGGTGTTTGATCAGACAATTAAGCATTTTCCGCAAGCTCAGAATTATGTTGTTTTGGTTGGTGTGGGCAATAATGCAGGTGATGGCTATATTGTTGCAAGCCTCGCTAAACAGGCCGTAAAGCAAGTAACAGTAATTGCGGCAGTACCTGATAAACCATTAACGGGCGATGCGCTTACAGCGCAAAAAGCATGGTTAGCAGCTGGTGGTGACATAACGGCATTTCATCAGCAAATTATAGATAACGCGGATATCATTATTGATGGCTTGTTAGGCACAGGAATAAACAGTGATGTACGTACTCCTTTTATTGAACTGATTGAAGCTGCAAATAGCAGTTGCGCGCCAATTGTGGCAATTGATTTGCCATCGGGTATTAACGCTGATACGGGGATGGTGCAGGGAGTAGCAATTGAGGCTGATATTACAGTCACTTTAGTTGCTATTAAGCAAGGACTTGTTACGGGTGCAGGGCGTGCCTGTGCAGGCCTGTGTGAGTTTGATGATTTATCTGTGGGTGATGTGTTTATGCAATTAGCGACGCCAAGTGCTGAGCTTATAGGTTATCAAACATCTCAAGGCTTAGTGAAAAGAAATAACAATAGCCATAAAGGTAGCCATGGTAAATTGTTATGTGTTGGCGGGAATACTGGTACTGCGGGAGCAATACGCTTAACTAGCGAGGCAGCGCTGTACAGTGGTGCTGGTATGGTGAAAGTATACACTCATCCTGAGTCAGTACTTGCTGTGAGTATTGGTCGTTCTGAGTTGATGGTCACCGCGACTGATTTAATTACAGCACTCAAGTGGGCTAGCTGTGTAGCAATTGGTCCAGGGCTTGGGCAAGATGCATGGTCAACCACCACCTTCGAAACCGTGATGCAATATTGTTGCACATATAACAAACCGCTAGTGATAGATGCTGATGCGCTAAACCTTATTGCTCAAAGATCGTCTGTAACCTCATTGAAAAATACGGTGCTCACACCTCATCCAGGTGAAGCTGCACGGTTATTGAGTTGCTCTGTGAGTGATATCGAAGCTAATCGTTATCACAGTGCTACACAACTTACTCAAAATTATGGTGCTTGTTGCGTGCTTAAAGGAGCGGGCAGTATTATTACTAATAGCACTAATACTTGGGTTTGTACCGATGGCAACCCAGCACTCGCTGTCGGCGGCAGCGGTGATGTACTTACTGGCATTATTGCTGCGCTTATCGCACAAGGGCTAACTACAGAGCATGCTGCTCGTTATGGCGTAACGTTACATGCCAAAGCCGGTGACATCGCTGCACAGCGCGATGGTGAAAAAGGTATGCTGGCCAGTGATTTATTTAAGATAGTCAGACAGCTCATTAATGATAAATAACGGATAAATATACTTACCGCAACTGTTTTGGGGAACTTGTTTTGCTAAATACACTACAGTCCCTATACTCTAATTTGCGCGGCTATTATTTACTACTGAGGTAAGGATAAGATGTTGATACAAAAAAAAATGTACCTAGGGAGTTTTCTGCTGCTGTTGTTTGCTTTAATTATTCTGTCAGGAATAATGCAGCTAGTTGTTACGCCAATTATTAAAAATGACGCTATATCCAGCGCAAAATTACAAGCAAAGGTGATCGGCGAATCGTTAGCAAAAAATTTAGCTAAAAGTGCCACCTTAACGCAAAGCTTAGCCGTGGTAGCAGAGACTTTGCCATTGCAGCAAGTAGCCTTTATTGAAAATATTGCTCCTTTGATTGCAAGCGGCAAAGGTGTTGCAGGTGGTGGTATCTGGCCTGAGCCCAATAAAATGCTGCCATCAGCAGAAAAGGCATCTCTTTTCTGGGCGAAAACAGGTGATGGCCAATATAAACTTTTAGATGATTATAACCAGCCCGACAGCAGCGCTTATCAACAAGAAACTTGGTATAAAAATGCCATTAACGCTAATCGGGGTGAGTGCGTTTGGTCCGAAGCTTATGTCGATACGGTATCGAATGTGCCGATGGTTACCTGTTCGGTAAAAATAATCCGTGATAACCAATTTTGGGGGGTTGCCACCTTAGACGTTGAACTGGCATCTATCGAAAGCTCATTGATTGCAGAGAACAATGCTACGGGCACCTATAACTTTATTTTAGATAGCGCCGAGCAACTGGTATCTATTCCATCGATACGCAATACTAACTTAGCAATGATGAGCCTTACTCAGGTTGCCAGTAAAGACAGTAGCTTAAAGCCATTAGTCAGCGCCTTGCAAAACAGCAATACAACTGTTGCTGAATTTGCCAGTGGTGTGGTTAATAATGACCAATCTATTTTAGTAACTTACTCATTGGCAGAGCAAAATTGGCGCTCAGGGGTTATTATTCCTGCCGCAATTGCTAAGAAAACCGTTAACACCCTCACTTATTACTTATACGGTTCATTTATCGCCCTTATCCTCGCTTTTGTATCAGTATTACTGATTTTTGGTAATCGTCTGGTGCAGCAAATTAACACCACCACAAAGCAAGTTAGAATGTTGGTGCAAGGTCGCACGAATTCAAAACTGGCCGTGCGCGGAAGTGATGAAATGAGCCACTTATGTGAAGCGATTAATGACTATGGCGATCATCTGATGAAGATTTTAGAACAGATCCAAGCAGAAGCCGCTGCGGTTAAAAACAACGCTGAAGCCATGGATAACTTAAGTAATAACAGCCAAATTCGTACGCAAGAGTTAATGGAAGAAAACAACATGTTGGCTGAGGCAATTCATGAAATGTCGATAGCAGCCTCATCAGCCTCACAAGATGTTTTGAGCGTTGCAGATATTACTACGCAATCAGCTGATTTAGTGAATTCTGGTTTTGATGTTATTGAGAAAAATGCCGAATCAATCCAGCTATTATTTGATAAATTAACGGAATCATCAGAAGCCATTTCACGGATTGCACAAGACTCAAAACAAGTGGGCTCGGTGCTTGATGTGATCATGAATATTTCTGAACAAACTAATCTACTTGCGCTTAATGCTGCCATTGAAGCCGCTCGAGCAGGTGAATCAGGACGTGGTTTCGCGGTAGTGGCTGATGAAGTTAGAACCTTGGCACATCGTACTCAGCAATCGGCTGGCGAGATTGAAACCATGATCAGCCAATTACAAGAAGCCGCTAGTAGAGGGGTTAACGTTATTGGAGAATGCCGTGAATACTCTGAAGTAGTGAACGAGCGCTCGGCAACAACACGTGCACAGTATGAAAGTATTGTTACCGCGTTTAATGATATTAAAGAGCGTTCATCAAGCATTGCCGTAGCGACTGAAGAGCAATCACAGGTAACCGAAAATGTGAAAAACTTGGCAGAGCGAATTCGTGAGATCTCTGTGCAAAATGCCAGTGATGCTGAAGAGTTTCGTAGCGTCAGCAAAGATTCAAATAGCCAAGCACAGCGTTTATATCAAATTAGTCAGCAATAATGTGATTCATTGATAGTATTTATCAAGCATCGTTAGCTGAGAGTATCAGCGCGATGCTTCACCTTCGTCCTCTTCTGGTGGATCGCCTGAGTCTTCTTTGCGTTTACGCTGCTCTTGTTTGGCTTTTTGTACATTCTCAAATTGCGGGGGTGGAATAGGGAATAACGAAATAAGTGGAAAGAACGACAAAAATAAAAAAGCCCCTCGTGACATGGTTTTACCCCAAGCGACAATTTTCATCATGGCCCAAAACACAATCAGCAATAATATGCTCACTACAAGCCAATGCAGCAGTAATGTTCCAAGACTAACCTTATCTAATAAATCCATTTGTTTTTAATATGGTTACTAATAGTTAGTTAATGAGGGTTAATTGAACAATATCAAGTCAACCAGAGGTTCCATATTAAGCCAGTAGGTTGTGATTTATCGCGATTAGTGACCTCTCACAGACTGCTTTTAATTTAATTGTAGTAAGTCCCATTTATTACCATACAAATCTTCAAATACCACAACGGTGCCGTATTCTTCTACACGGGGCTGTTCATTAAAGTTAACGCCATTTTTTTGCATTAATTCATAATCTCGCCAAAAGTCATTGGTATGTAAAAATAAAAACACCCGGCCCCCAGTTTGGTTGCCCACAGCCTCTAACTGCTGTTGAGTACTTGCTTGTGCGAGTAATAAATTAGTGCCATTAGAGTTAGGTGGTGATACTAATACCCAGCGTTTGCCATTACCCTGATCAGTATCTTCGATTAAATCAAACCCTAGTTTTTGAGTGTAAAATGCAATCGCATCATCATAATTTCCTACAACTAATGCCATGCTACCTATATGCTGTTTTATGTTTGTCATTGTCCTACCTTGAAATAATGCAGTGCTTAAAGATGCTTTTTAGCATATAAGAAAATATAACCCGAGGACAAAAGACTGGTACGTTAAGTGCGGTGCTAGATTTATCAGTAGATCTGACTTTAGTCAGAAAGCTTTTCCCGATAAATCTGGACTTACGAGTGACTGGCGCTAGGTTTTAAACTTATTATCTTTAAAAACAAAACCCAGCTTTCACTGGGTTTTTAATAACATAAATATTATCGATGTAACTCACCGGCTCGTTCTGGCTGATAAGTGATTGCTTTTATTTTTACTTTTATAAGGCCGCCGCTGGGTTTTGGCCATTCAATTTCATCACCTTGTGATAGGCCAAGTAGGGCGCTACCAACAGGGGCTAAAATTGATATTTTATCAGCACTTGCGTCAGCATTTTTCGGATACACTAAGGTTTTAGTGAATTCTTCCTTAGTTGATTCAACAATAAAGTTTACGATTGAGTTCATAGTAACCACTGTTGAAGGCATATCTTTTGGCTCAACGATTGTGGCACGGCCGAGTTCAGCTTCAAGCTCTTTTTCGCCAGCAAAGCTTCCTGCTGGTAATGATTCCATTAAATCATACAATCTATCAGCATCGAGTGACGAGATGATCAGTTCAGGCTTTTTATTCATCTTACTATCCTTAATTATGTCTTATAAATAAAATTAACTCTGAGTATGGTTTTGGCATACAGTTAAAAAGCACTGCAATACGCTGGAGTCATTTTATTTGCTACTTTATCGTTGCTCTTAAAGCTAAAAACCCAGCCGAAGCTGGGTTTATTTTAGCTAGATGGTTAGGAGATGAATTACATCATGCCGCCCATACCACCCATGCCGCCCATGCCTCCCATATCAGCGCCGCCAGCTTCATCCTTTGGGATTTCAGCTACCATTGCTTCAGTGGTGATCATAAGGCCAGCAATCGAGCCTGCAAACTGTAGTGCAGAGCGCGTTACTTTTGTTGGATCTAGGATACCCATTTCAATCATGTCGTTGTATTCGCCAGTTGCTGCGTTGTAACCAAAGTTACCTGTGCCGCCTTTAACTGCGTTAATAACAACAGACGCTTCGTCACCTGCGTTGGTAACGATTTGACGAAGTGGTGCTTCCATAGCACGTAGTGCTACTTTGATACCGTGGCTTTGATCTTCGTTGTCACCAACTAAATCAACAAGTTTGCTTGCTGCACGAACTAGTGCAACACCACCACCAGGCACTACGCCTTCTTCAACCGCAGCGCGAGTTGCATGAAGTGCATCTTCAACGCGGTCTTTTTTCTCTTTCATTTCGATTTCAGTAGCAGCACCTACTTTGATTACTGCAACACCGCCGGCAAGTTTAGCCATGCGCTCTTGTAGTTTCTCTTTATCGTAGTCTGATGTTGCTTCTTCGATTTGCGCTTTGATTTGTGCAACACGACCGCTGATACCCGCTTCTTCGCCAGCACCATCGATGATAGTTGTATCATCTTTAGTGATTACTACGCGTTTAGCTGTACCTAAGTCTTCAACCGTTGCTTTTTCAAGCTCAAGACCGATTTCTTCAGAAATTACAGTACCGCCAGTTAACACAGCGATATCTTGTAGCATTGCTTTACGACGGTCGCCAAAACCAGGTGCTTTAACAGCTGATACTTTAACGATACCGCGCATGTTATTTACAACAAGTGTTGCTAGCGCTTCACCTTCAAGGTCTTCAGCAATGATTAGTAGTGGTTTGCTTGCTTTAGCAACCGCTTCTAATGTAGGAAGTAACTCACGGATGTTAGATACTTTTTTGTCTACAAGTAGAATAAACGGATTGTCTAATTCAACAGCGCCTTTTTCTGCGTTGTTGATGAAATACGGAGATAGGTAACCACGGTCAAACTGCATGCCTTCTACAACATCTAGTTCGTTTTCAAGTGATTGACCTTCTTCAACAGTGATTACACCACTGTTACGGCCTACTTTTTCCATTGCTTCTGCAATGATGTCGCCAATTTCTTTATCAGAGTTAGCTGAAATAGTACCTACTTGTGCGATTGCTTTTGCATCGGCACATGGTACTGAAAGTTCTTTTAGCTCAGCAACAGCTGCGATGATTGCTTTATCAATACCGCGCTTAAGGTCCATTGGGTTCATGCCCGCAGCAACCGCTTTTAAGCCTTCGTTGACAATTGACTGTGCTAATACTGTTGCAGTAGTTGTACCGTCACCGGCTGCATCGTTTGCTTTAGATGCAACTTCTTTAACCATTTGTGCGCCCATATTTTCAAACTTGTCTTCAAGTTCGATTTCTTTCGCCACTGATACACCATCTTTAGTGATCACTGGTGAGCCAAATGATTTGTCTAGGATTACGTTACGGCCTTTAGGACCTAATGTTACGCGAACTGCGTTTGCTAAGATGTTTACGCCAGCTAGCATTTTAGCGCGTGCGTCACCTGCAAAAAGTACTTCTTTTGCTGCCATGATTAATTTCCTTTAAATTCTAAATGTATGTTAAACGAAAAGTAGCTTTAGCCTACAATGCCTAAAATATTGTCTTCACGCATGATCAGGTACTCTTGACCTTCGATCTTTTCAGCTTTTTCAACATATGAGCCGAATAACACAGTGTCACCGACTTTAACTTCTAATGCTCTCACATCACCGTTATCTAGAGTACGGCCATTACCCACTGCAACAACTTTACCGCGGGTTGATTTCTCAGCCGCAGAACCAGTTAATACAATACCGCCAGCAGATTTGGTTTCTTCTTCTAGGCGCTCAACGATCACGCGATCATGTAAAGGACGAATGTTCATTTTATTTAGTTCTCCTAACAGTTTCTGAACAGGACAGAAAAAAGCTTTATATGTACCAGTTTGCTTTAAACCTAATGATTTAAAACAATTGATTTAGTTGTACTCAGTAATGGGGTGTATTGCTTCAAAACCCAAGTGATAAAATTAAAATTTTTAATCTTTTCTCTCGTACTCACCGTCAATGGTGGTCGGTTCGCTCATTTTGCGTGGTTCTGGCTCTGCATGAGTGTGCTGATTAAATGCTGTTGGACCTTGTTGCATGCCTGCACTCATACGCACTGTGGCTTGACTAGCAAGGCCTGCAGCTAGTTTATTGCGAATAGCTGGGGTTAATAATAAAAAGCCAAATACGTCGGTCATGATGCCTGGAGTTAGCAATAATATGCCGGCTATAATCACACATAACCCGGTAAATAATTCTTTGGCTGGCATTTGCCCTTGCGCCATTTGTGTTTGCACATTTTGCAGTGCGCCCATACCTTGTGTTCTAACTAATTTTGCGCCGAATATTGCGGTTACAATAACCAGTGCAATAGTGGCGAATCCACCAATTACATTAGCTACTTGAATTAACAACGCAATTTCAATAATTGGCACGATAATAAATAATAAAAACAAAAATCTAAACATAAGGCTCTCTAAATAGTGATCACTCAGTTGAGTTGATGAAATATAAGTATGGGTTATCAGGTCTTTTTTCAAGGCTAGTGGTAAAGCGGTGTTGGCTAAATAGCCTGAGCTCTGATTAAGCGATTTATTATCCACAGTTTAGGTTAACTACACTTTGCCTTAGCTATCAGCTACTATGGCATTGGGCAGAGCAATCAATCAAAGGTTCAATATGACGACTCATTTTCGACTTATTTTTACCACTTGCGCAGATGTAAGTGAGGCACGCTCCATGGCTGAGCAATTAGTTAAGCTTAAATTAGCTGCGTGTGTGAACATTCTTCCAAATGTGGAATCTGTTTATATGTGGCAAGGAGAGGTTGCTTATGCAACCGAGTGTAAATTATTAATTAAAACGAAGTCAGAAAAAATGAATGAATTGATTCAAACAGTCAAGCAATTACATAGTTATGAAATTCCTGAAATACAGGTTATTGATGTGGCCACTGGCAATTTAGCCTATTTTAATTGGATGGATGAGGTACTTAATTAATGCGTTGTTTTCTTTTATTGCTTTGTGCGCTGTCGTTAATGCCAGCACAGGCTGCAACTAATAATTTATTAAGTGATTTGCTGCAGCCCGCAGAGCAAACATTTTTACCTGTTGATCAGGCATTTTCATTTGATTTTGATCAGCAAGGCAGCACACTTTTTGTTGGTTGGGATATTGCGCCGGGTTATTACCTATATAAAAAGAAGCTAGAAATTATTGGTAAAGGTGCTGATATTGAAGTGCCTGATCTTGGTAAAGGCGTGATCATTGAAGATGAGTTCTTTGGCAAAACCGCAGTGTTTTTTGATTCACTGAGTGTGATCAGCAAGCTAAGTAATATAGCTGAAGATGGCGTAATTAAAGTACGTTATCAAGGCTGTGCTGAAGCAGGGCTATGTTACCCGCCAGAGATCATCACCATTCCATTGAGTATGATTGCCGGTGAAACCCCTGCAACTGATAATGCAACAGCAGGCAATGCATTAGCTGCGCTTAGCACTGAATCAGCGGCTGCTACAGAAGATGTTGTAACGCAAGAAGATGACTTAGAAAAAGAATTAAACTTTACTGAAAAACTGGCCTCGCAAGGTTTGTTAGCGAACTTAGCGATTTTCTTTTTGGTCGGTATTGGCTTGGCATTTACGCCATGTGTATTTCCGATGTTTCCTATCTTGTCGAGCCTAATTGCAGGACAAAAAAATCTTTCCACTAAAAAAGCGTTTGCGCTTTCTTTTGTTTATGTGCAGGGTATGGCCGTTACGTATGCGGCGCTGGGCCTAGTGGTTGCATCACTTGGTGGTCAAGTGCAAGGTTATTTACAGCACCCATATGTATTGATTAGTTTTAGTTTATTATTCGTTTTACTCGCTATGTCGATGTTTGGTTGGTACGAAATAAAGCTCCCTAGCGGCATGATGAATAAGCTCACACAAGTAAGTAATAATCAAAAAGGCGGCAACTACATAGGCGTATTTTTAATGGGGGTTTTATCGGGCTTAATTGCGTCACCTTGTACCACTGCACCGTTATCAGCTGCGTTATTGTTTGTTGCGCAAAGCGGCGATTATTTAGTTGGCGGCTTAACTTTGTATGTGCTGAGTTTAGGGATGGGTATTCCGCTGCTGTTATTAGGCACCTCTGGCGGTAAATTATTGCCAAAAGCAGGCGGTTGGATGGAACAAGTTAAAACCCTGTTTGGTTTTATCATGCTGGTAGTGCCATTGATCTTGCTTGAACGTATTGTCGATGCAGACATCATATTACTTATGGCGGGCTTATTAGCATTAGCAACGGCCTTGTATTTACATCATTGGCAGAGTGCTCAAACACAAGGTAAGTTAAAAACTGCATTGTGGTTTGTTGCAACGTTATTAGTTGTTAGCGGTGTGAGCTTAACTAAAAACTATATATGGCCCACAGCGCAAGTTGTTAGTGCCGCAAATAGCGAGCAACAAGCGCGCGGCTTTAAATTAGTTGCTGACTTAGCTGAGCTCAAACAAGCAATAAATGATGCAAACAGTGATGGTCGTTTAGTGATGGTCGATTTATATGCAGATTGGTGTGTTGCGTGTAAAGAGTTCGAGAAATACACTTTTCCTGACGCTAAAGTACAAGGTGAGTTTGCAAACTTTGAGTTGTTAAAAATTGATTTGACCGAAAGTGATGATAAAACAATTGCTGTAATGGAAGAGTTTACGGTATTTGGTTTACCCAGTATTTTGTTTTTTGATACACAAGGTGAAGAGCTTGCAGCACAGCGTGTGACGGGCTTTTTAAATGCCAAGGACTTTGCTGAGCATTTAGATAAAGTAGTAAATAGCGCTAAATAAATATTTTTCTCACCGCTATTTTAAACGCCACTTTATATGAGTGGCGTTTTTGTTTTGGTGGTGGCTACTAGTGATTAGACCAGTATTTTGCTGCTATTTACATCGAAATGGCTATAATAGGTGGTTAACGTGAGAAATACTTGCTATTTTAGTTTTTCCCCTCTACATTTTGCGGGAATTTCTAATCAAAACAGCTTAACTCATTATTTATAGGATTATCGCGTATTATGGCTGCAAAATTTAAACTTTTAGTTATAAATGGCCCTAACTTAAACATGCTGGGTAAGCGTGAACCAGAAAAATACGGTTTACAAACACTGAGTGAGATTATGAGCGAACTAACTGAGTTTGCGCATGGTCTAGACGTGGAGTTAACGCATTTTCAAAGTAATAGTGAGCAAGCTTTAATTGAGCGTATACACAGCGCTTGGCAAGCTATTGATTATATTATTATCAACCCAGCAGCATTTACGCATACAAGCGTGGCTTTACGTGATGCATTACTGGCCGTTGATACCCCGTTTTTTGAAGTGCACTTAACTAATGTGCACACGCGGGAAGCGTTTCGCCATCATTCATATTTTTCTGATGTGGCGCAGGGCGTGATATGTGGATTAGGTGCAATGGGTTATCGTGCAGCACTTGAAGCTGCCGTAAATCGGTTGCAAAACGCAAATTAATTTTAACTAACTAACAAACAGGCGGGTCGTTCATGGATATTCGCAAGATCAAAAAACTAATTGAACTAGTAGAAGAATCAGGTATTGCTGAATTGGAAATCACCGAAGGTGAAGAATCAGTACGTATCAACCGTAATAACATGAGCGCAGGTCCTGCTTACGCTCCACAGTATGCACCTCAATATGCACCAGCCCCTGCGCCAGCGGCTCCTGCTGCACCAGTTGCAAGTGCAGAAGCAGCAGCTCCTGCAGGCCCTACTGGTCATCAAGTATTGTCACCTATGGTTGGTTCTTTCTATTCAGCAGCTTCTCCAGAAGCACCTTCATATGTAGAAGTGGGTTCACAAGTTAAAGTTGGTGACACGCTTTGTATCATCGAAGCGATGAAAATGATGAATCAAATTGAGTCAGATAAAGCAGGCACAGTAAAAGCTATTTTAGTTGAAAATGGCGAGCCAGTAGAATTTGATCAACCGCTATTCATTATTGAATAATAGCGTAACCTAATAAGGCCAACTCTTATGTTAGATAAAGTAGTCATTGCAAACCGAGGTGAAATTGCACTTCGTATATTGCGCGCCTGCAAAGAGCTTGGGATCAAAACGGTTGCTGTGCATTCAACGGCGGATCGCGATCTTAAGCATGTATTGCTTGCAGATGAAACAATTTGTATTGGTAGACCTTCAGCTACTGAAAGTTACTTAGATATTCCGCGTATTATCGCGGCTGCTGAAGTAACAGATGCTGTTGCTATTCACCCTGGTTATGGTTTCCTTGCCGAAAACGCTGATTTTGCTGATCAAGTTGAACAAAGCGGCTTTGTATTTATTGGCCCTAAAGGTGATACAATTCGTTTAATGGGCGACAAAGTATCTGCAATCGAAGCGATGCGTAAAGCCGGTGTGCCATGTGTACCAGGTTCAGACGGTCCAGTATCAGATGATAAAGACCGTAATATGCAAATCGCTAAGCGTATCGGTTACCCAGTGATCATCAAAGCTGCCGGTGGTGGTGGTGGTCGCGGTATGCGTGTGGTGCGCAGTGAAGCTGAGTTAATTGACTCAATCGCTTTAACGCAACAAGAAGCAAAGCAGTTCTTTGGTAATAGTATGGTTTACATGGAGAAGTTCCTTGAAAACCCTCGTCATATCGAAGTTCAAGTATTGGCTGACGGGCAAGGTAATGCAGTTCATCTAGGTGAGCGTGATTGTTCTATGCAACGTCGTCATCAAAAAGTAGTTGAAGAAGCGCCAGCACCAGGTATTACAGCTGAAGTACGAAAGTTCATTGGGGAGCGTTGTACACGCGCATGTATCGAAATCGGTTATCGTGGTGCGGGTACATTTGAGTTCTTATACGAAAATGGTGAGTTCTATTTCATTGAAATGAACACTCGTATTCAGGTTGAGCACCCAGTGACAGAAATGGTTACCGGTGTTGATTTGATCAAAGAGCAGTTAAAAATTGCAGCGGGCCAACCACTATCATTCACGCAAGACGATGTCGTTATTCGTGGTCATGCAATTGAATGTCGTATCAATGCTGAAGATCCTGAAACGTTTATCCCGTCACCGGGTAAAATTACGCGTTTTCACCCGGCAGGTGGTTTAGGTATTCGTTGGGACAGCCATATTTATGCTGACTACACAGTACCACCACACTATGATTCAATGATTGGTAAATTGATCACTTACGGTGAAAACCGTGATGTAGCAATTGCCAGAGCACGTAACGCATTGAATGAGCTTGTAATTGACGGCATCAAAACTAATACGCCATTACATAAGCGTATTTTAGCGGATGAAAACTTCCAAAATGGTGGTACTAACATCCATTATCTTGAGAAGAAGCTAGGTCTATAAACGTGCTATAACTGTTTATATGTAAAAAACCGGCAACTTTGTCGGTTTTTTTGTGTCTGATGATCGCTGACTCGCCTTAGCAAAATAATCTGGTATGATTAATAGGTTATCGTTTTTAATACTATCCATGAGGTCAGAATGACGCACAGTGTTGGTTTTCAACTCGCTGATGAAGCTGCAACGGTTAAAATGGGCAATCAACTCGCAGGGCTAATGGAGCAAGGTGCAGTTATTTATTTACATGGTGATTTAGGTGCGGGTAAAACCACTTTAACCCGTGGTGTGATCCAAGGCTTCGGTCATCAAGGTAAGGTTAAGAGTCCAACTTATACGCTTGTGGAACCCTATGAATTGGCAACAGCCAATGTTTATCACTTTGATTTATATCGTTTAGGCGATCCTGAAGAATTAGAATACATGGGTATTCGCGATTATTTTTCGCCAACAGCTATTTGTGTGGTGGAGTGGCCTGAAAAAGGCGGCGAGTTTATCCCAACACCTGATTTGGACATTACTTTACGTTATGTCGGCGATGCTCGAGAAATTGAAATTAAAAGTATCAGCCCGCGAGGCGATAGTATTGTGAATAAACTCAAATCAGATTGAATAAAAACAAACAATAAAAGGTGTAATGATACAGATGAGTCGAGTTGTCATAAAGTGGATGTGCGGTTTTTTGCTGTTAGCAATCAGCGCTAGCCTCTATGCACAAAATACTATCAATAGTGTACGAGTTTGGCCATCGCCAGATAGTACGCGTGTAGTATTCGACCTAACGGATAAGCCTGATTTTAGTTACTTTATGCTAAAAAAACCACTGCGTTTAGTGGTTGATTTAGAAACAACCAATAAAATAAAAGATTTGCCAGCGATCCCAAATAAGCATCAAATTGTTAGTAAGTTACGTTATTCAAAAGCAAAAAACAGCAAAGGCGTAAGGTTTGTATTTGAGCTCACAGGACCTGTAAAACCAGTCATCTTTGCTTTAGCACCTACTGGGCCTTATAAAAATCGTTTAGTGGTCGATTTATATGATAAAAACCAAGCTGAACCGGCAGCGGCCAGTAGCAATACTGCGATTAAAAAACGTGAGCTGAATCAGCAGCGTGATATTATTATTGCCATTGATGCGGGGCATGGTGGCGAAGATCCTGGCTCAATTGGCCCCTCTGGCACTTATGAAAAAGATATCACACTACAAATTGCTAAGCGCTTAGAACGGATGATTGATGCTGAGCGTGGGATGATTTCGCGAATGGTGCGCAGTGGCGATTATTTTGTAAAACTCAATACCAGAACGAACCGAGCAAGACAAAAAAAGGCTGATTTTTTTGTTTCAATTCATGCGGATGCTTTTACTAGCCCGCAGCCAAATGGGGCCTCTGTTTGGGTGTTATCACTACGCCGTGCTAATTCAGAAATTGGTAAATGGATAGAAGATAAAGAAAAACACTCAGAGCTACTCGGTGGTGCTGCTGGAGTGATTAAAGATACTGCCAGTGAAAAGTACTTGGCGCAGGCGTTGTTGGATATGTCGATGGATCATTCGATGAAAACCGGTTTCAGCGTTGCTGAAGGCATGGTTCAAGAGCTTAAAAAGGTCGCTAAGTTACATAAAAAAGAGCCGCAAGCGGCTAGTCTGGCGGTATTAAAGTCACCCGATATTCCATCTATTTTGGTCGAAACTGGGTTTATTTCGAACCCACGCGAAGAAAGACTATTAAAAAGTGCTAATCACCAAGAGCGCTTAGCGAAAGCAATATTTACTTCTATCAAAAGTTATTATCTGAAAAATCCTCCGGATGATTCGCTGTTTGCGTCGTTAAAATCGCAATATCCCACTAAACATAAAGTTCGCCCAGGTGAGTCGTTAAGTTTATTGGCTAGTCGCTACGGGGTATCGGTGGGTAAGCTTAAGCAAGTTAATCAATTAAAATCTAATACCTTGTTTATTGGTCAAGAGTTAGATATTCCGCAAAGTTAAAATCGTTAGGATCAGTATGAGCATTGAAATATTACCCGCGCGATTAGCTAACCAAATTGCTGCGGGCGAAGTGGTTGAGAGACCCGCATCTGTGGTCAAAGAACTCGTAGAAAACAGCTTAGATGCAGGCGCAACACGTATACAAGTTGATATTGAGCGCGGTGGCCATAAGCTGATCCGCATTCGTGATAACGGCTCAGGTATTGATAAAGATGAGCTTACATTGGCGCTTTCTCGTCATGCTACTAGTAAATTAAAGTCCCTTGATGATTTAGAAAATATTTGTTCTTTGGGCTTTCGCGGCGAAGCATTGGCGTCTATTAGTTCGGTATCGCGTTTGACGCTTAGCTCAAAAACCAAACAACAAGAGGCGGCTTGGCAAGCATTTGCGCAGGGGCGAGATATGGCTGTGCAGATTAAACCCACTGCTCACCCTGACGGCACCACCATTGAAGTTAAAGACTTATTTTTTAATACTCCGGCTAGGCGCAAGTTTTTACGTACTGAAAAAACTGAATTTACGCATATAGATGAATTGATCAAGCGCATTGCGCTGAGCCGTTTTGATGTGTCGATTACCCTCACTCATAATAGTAAAGTGGTGCGTCAGTATCGGGCAAAAATAGATCCTGCACAGGCAATTACTCGGGTTGCGCAAGTCGCAGGAAAAGCCTTTGCGGAACAAGGTTTGTACATTGAGTCAGGCGAGCCAGGTTTGCAATTACACGGCTGGGTATTACCTGTGGGCTCGGCAAATACCACACAATATACTTATGTAAATAATCGCATGATGCGCGATAAGCTTATTTTACATGCAATTCGCCAAGCGTTTGAAGAAGTTGCAGGGCAAGAAGAGCTACCGGGTTTTGTGATTTATATTGATATTGACCCACGCCAAGTTGATGTAAATGTGCACCCTGCAAAACACGAGGTACGTTTTCATCAAGGTCGCTTAGTGCATGACTTTATTTTGCAGGCAATTAAACAAGTCGTGGTGCCGCTTCAAGATGAGTTTGCTGGTGTTAATCAGCATGTTGATTCGCAACACAGCGATGCTAAAGCAGCGCATACAGCAACACCCGCTCACTCCAGCAATACAGCAGGCAGTTTGTTTGATTATCCTAAGTCTCACTTACAACCAGCGGAGCAAGCTCGCTACGGTGCTAATCCTGCGCCTAGTGGTGGTGGATATGCAGGTTCAAGCGAGCGTAGCAAGCAAGCGAGCCGGACAAATCATCAAGATGTGAGTGCGTTTTATCAAGGGGTCAATGAGCAACACGCCAGCCATTTTGATCAATCTATTGGCGTTACTCAAGAAGTAGCACCATTGTTACAGACACAAAGCGCGCAGCCGTTGCTGATACAAAGTGATGGCGGTTGTGTATTTAGCTTGCAACAGCAATTCTATTGTTCACACTTTAAATATTTATTAGTCAATGATTGGCTTGAGGTTATTGCTGAGCAAGGCAGTTTAGAAGGAAAAGCCTTACTATTGCCTGTGCGAGTTAATATCAGTAAAGAAGACAGCCAAAGCTTAACACAGCAACAATCATGGTTTACCTTGCTGGGCTTTGAGTTATTGATTGAAAAGCAATTTGTGATGGTTAAAAAGTTGCCACAGAGTTTGTATCTGCTTGATGTGAGCCAAGCCGTAGATGCGCTATTAAAAGCCACTCAGGCTGAGCTTAATAGTGTGGAGCAATGGCTAAACTGGCAGCTTAGCCAAGTGCCCGAACGCTTTTTTGCCAGCCAAGCATTTGCTGAAGATGTCGCGCGGATGAAAAATAATCCGCAAACAATTCAGCGTTTAGCTGAAAAAGCAGTTAAAATAGATTTAAAGCATTTTTTAGCACAATTAGATTAAGGTCTTTGAGTTGAATAATTTACCTGTCATTTTTTTAATGGGTCCAACCGCTGCCGGGAAAACAGCGTTAGCTATTGATTTATGTCAGCATTTAAAAACTGAAATAATCAGCGTCGATTCAGCTTTAGTGTATAAAGATATGAATATCGGCACAGCAAAACCGGATGCAGCAGAGCTTGCACTTGCGCCACATCACTTAATTGACCTAATTGACCCCAGCGAAAGTTACTCTGTGGCGGATTTTCGTCGTGATGCGATTGAAAAGATTGACCAATTTCACCAACAAGGTAAAGTGCCAATATTAGTTGGTGGTACAATGATGTACTTTAAGGCATTAATTGATGGGTTATCGCCATTACCTGAAGCTTGTTCAATTATTAGGGCTGAGCTTGAGCAGCAAGCTAACTTGCATGGTTGGCCTGCACTTTATAGAGAACTTGCAACCATTGATCCGCAAGCAGCACTGAAAATGAGCGAAAATGACTCGCAACGCATCAATCGTGCGTTAGAAGTTTACCGGTTAACGGGTAAAACGATGACTGAGCTGCAAAAAAGTAAGCAACCAAGTTTACCTTATACGTTCCATCAATTTGCTATAGCACCGAATGATCGCGCTGATTTGCATGAACGTATAGCACAAAGATTTAAAATAATGCTTGAGCAGGGGTTTGAAAATGAAGTTTCATCCCTATATCAACGTAAGGATTTACACCCTAACTTACCTTCCATTCGTTGCGTGGGTTATAGACAGATGTGGGATTACATTGCTGGCGAGATTGATTACGATGAAATGGTCTTTCGCGGTATTGCAGCAACACGACAGCTTGCTAAGCGTCAATTGACGTGGCTAAGAGGTTGGCCCGATGTAACGTGGTTAACAACGGGTGATGAAGAAAACTTGCAACGTGTTGTAAGTTCGCTAAGCTAGTAGTAGTTGAAATTTTTTAGCTTTGTTAAATGAGTTCAGCCACTTAATTATAATAACACCTAGAACGAAGGAAAATAACATGGCAAAAGGCCAATCGTTACAAGACCCATTTTTGAATGCGTTACGTCGTGAGCGTATTCCAGTATCAATCTTTTTGGTTAATGGCATCAAACTACAAGGTAAGATCCAGTCATTTGACCAATTTGTTATTTTACTCGAAAACACCGTAAATCAAATGGTGTATAAACATGCGATTTCTACTGTAGTTCCTGCTCGCGCTGTTAACTTCCAAGGTATTCAAGGAAGCGAAGATGGTGAAGAGCCTGAAGCTGGAAATTTTTAAATTAGGAGCATAATGTTTGTTTGACCGTTATGAAGCCGGCGAACAGGCAGTCTTAGTTCATATCGACTTTCCAAAAGAAGGGGATCGTGAAGATCTTCATGAATTAGAAATGTTGGTATCTTCTGCTGGTGTTAGCAGTTTGGCGGTTGTGCAAGGCAGCCGTCAAGCACCACATCCGAAACTATTCGTCGGTACCGGAAAGGCTGAAGAAATCGCTGAGATTGTCAAAATCCACAACGCAGATGTCGTCATTTTTAATCATCAACTCAGACCGTCACAAGAACGTAATTTAGAGCGCGTTTGCCAATGTCGTGTACTTGATAGAACGACGCTGATCCTTGATATTTTTGCGCAACGTGCACGTACCCATGAAGGTAAATTGCAGGTTGAACTAGCGCAACTGCGTCATATGTCAACTCGCTTGATCCGCGGGTGGACGCATCTTGAGCGCCAAAAAGGCGGTATTGGTTTGCGCGGGCCAGGTGAAACTCAGCTAGAAACAGATCGACGTTTATTGCGAGTTCGTATTCAAAGTATTCGCGCGCGTTTAGAAAAAGTGGCAGTGCAGCGCGAGCAGGGTCGTCGTGCACGTAACCGCAATGAAATTCCAACCGTTTCGCTTGTTGGTTATACAAACGCGGGAAAATCGACGTTATTTAATCGCATTACCAACTCTAATGTTTATGCTGCCGATCAGTTATTTGCGACCTTAGATCCCACTTTACGTAAACTCGAGATTGAAGATGTTGGCGCGATTATTTTAGCCGATACAGTAGGCTTTATTCGTCATTTGCCTCATGATTTAGTGGCTGCATTTAAAGCAACCTTAACAGAAACCCGAGAAGCTGATTTGCAGCTTCATGTGGTTGATGTAGCTGATCATCGTCGCAAAGAGAATATAGAACAGGTACAATCGGTTCTTAAAGAAATTGAAGCGGATGAAGTTCCGCAATTGTTGGTATACAACAAAATTGATGCGCTAGAAGATATTGAGCCGCGTATTGACCGTGACGATGAGGGCATGCCGATCCGAGTTTGGTTGTCGGCCCACAGCGGTGCAGGGTGCGAATTATTATCACAGGCTATCAGTGAGCTGTTAGCAAAGAAAATGTTTGTTCACACGCTTAAATTAGCGCCGCAGTTTGGCCGTTTACGTGCCGCGTTGTTCAATTTAAGTGCTGTGCATCAAGAAGACTTTGATGAACAGGGTCATTGGTTACTTGCTACTCGACTGCCTATGGTAGAGTGGAACCGTTTAAGAAAAGAGTTTGGTTCTGAAATCGACGCTTTTATTTCGTAATCCGAAAAAACTATCGCAGAATGTCATTTTTAGTATGAGAACAGCGGTATTTTTGTTAGATTTAACGTAATTACCTAAATTATTTAGATAACAATGGAGTATAGCTATGGCCTGGAATGAACCGGGTAATAATGGCAATGACAAAGATCCGTGGAACAAAAAAGGCGGACGTGATCAAGGCCCACCTGATTTAGACGAGGTGTTTCGCAAGTTCAGCGGCAAGTTTGGCGGCTTATTTGGCGGTAATAAATCCGGCAATGGCGGCGGACTTGGTGGAGCTGGTCTTTCATTTGTATTGATCATTGCAGCAATTGTATGGGCATTGAGCGGTATTTATACAGTGAAAGAAGCAGAGCGCGGCATCGTTTTACATTTTGGTCAATTTGACCGCATTGCAGATCCAGGTCTGCGTTGGAAAATGACGTTTATTGAAACGGTAATCCCAGTGGATATTGAAGCAGTTCGTTCATTATCGACATCTGGTTTTATGCTCACAGAAGATGAAAACGTGGTAAGCGTTGAGTTTCAGGTGCAATACCGTGTAATTGACCCTTTTCTATACAAATTTAGTGTAACTAATGCTGATTCTAGCTTAGAAGAAGCGCTAGAGAGTGCACTGCGTTATGTTGTTGGTCATTCAAAAATGGACCAAGTATTAACGAATGGCCGTGAGGTTGTGCGTCAAAATACGTGGGATGAACTGAATAAAATCGTCGAACCGTATAACTTAGGTTTGATCGTAACTGACGTTAACTTTAAAGATTCACGCCCACCGGCTGAAGTTAAAGACGCGTTTGATGATGCCATTGCTGCACAGGAAGATGAACAGCGTTTTATTCGTGAAGCTGAAGCATACGCGCGTGAAATTGAACCGCGTGCTCGTGGTCAAGTTACCCGTATGACGCAAGAAGCAGAAGGTTATGGCGAGCGTATTATTTTAGAAGCACAAGGTGAGGTGGCGCGTTTTGAAAAGCTATTACCTGAATATCAAGCTGCTAAAAAAGTAACCCGTGAACGTTTATATATCGATGCCATGGAAGAAGTACTCGGTAATAGCTCAAAAGTGTTAGTTGATGTTAAAGGCGGTAATAACATGATGTATTTACCACTTGATAAAATCATGGATAAGCAAGGGAACGCAACCCGTGTTGCATTGCCTAGCTCAAGTGATATTAACGACTTACGCAATAAAGTTAATACATCGCGCAATAGCACTGTGAACTCAAGTTCAGACCGCTTTGGCGCTGATCGCTTTAACGACGGGAGATAAGCGCAATGAAAAACTTTAGTTTAGTTATATTATTAGCGGCCGTTGTGTTGTCGTTTTCGTCAGTATTTGTAGTACCTGAAGGGCAAAAAGCAATTGTTATGCTATTCAGTAAAGTGCAAAAAGACAGTGATGATAAAGCAATTGTTTATGGCCCTGGCTTGCAATTCAAAGTGCCTTTCTTTAGCCAAGTACGCCGTATTGATGCGCGTATTCAAACTTTAGATGGTACGCCTGATCGTTTTGTTACTAGCGAGAAAAAAGACTTAATCGTTGATTCTTACGTTAAATGGCGTGTTAGTGATTTTAGTGCTTTTTACTTACGTGCCCGTGGTGATAAGCAATATGCTGAAGCGCTACTTAAGCAAAAAGTAAATAATGGTCTACGTACTAACTTTGGTTCACGTACTATCCGTGAGATTGTTTCGGGTGAACGTAGCGAGTTAATGGAAGAAGCATTAGTTCAAGCGTCTGAAAGTGCTCAAGAGCTAGGTATTGAAGTACTTGATGTACGAGTTAAGCAAATCAATTTACCGTCAGAAGTGAGTAATTCGATTTACCAACGTATGCGTGCAGAGCGTACTGCTGTTGCTAAAGAGCATCGCTCTGAAGGTCAAGAGAAAGCCGAAACAATCCGCGCAGACATTGATCGTCGTGTCACGGTAATGCTTGCTGATGCTGAGCGTAATGCCCGTACCGTTCGTGGTGAAGGCGATGCAAAAGCGGCAGCTATTTATGCTAATGCGTATAATAAAGATGCTGAATTCTTTGGTTTTGTGCGTTCATTAGAGGCTTATAAAAAGACCTTTAAAGATAAGCAAGACGTGATGGTATTATCACCAGACAGTGACTTCTTTAGGTATATGAAAGGTGCTGCTGCGCAGTAATCTTTTCCTATATCTAACACAAATCCAAACCCTGTGTATGCAGGGTTTTTCTTTTAGTAAGACAGATTATTGTGAATAACTTAAAGTTATTCAACCAGTTAATTTTTATTGCAAAGGGCGTTGTGCTACTGCGCAGAAAAAATAACCTAAACGGGGGTGATCTTTTCCCTCATTATCTGGTAAAATCTCGTCCTAATTTTTTCTAAGTGAATTTACAATGGGTAAAAACGTTGTTGTATTAGGCACCCAATGGGGTGACGAAGGGAAGGGTAAGGTAGTTGACCTCCTTACAGACAAAGCATCTTTAGTAGTTCGTTACCAAGGTGGCCATAACGCAGGTCACACTTTAGTTATCGGCGGTGAAAAGACGGTTTTACACCTTATTCCATCGGGTGTATTACGTGACAATGTTAAGTGTGTGATTGGTAATGGTGTTGTAGTCTCACCTGAAGCGCTAATGAAAGAAATTGGCATGCTTGAAGAACGCGGCGTACCAGTACGCGAGCGTTTATTAATAAGCGAAGCATGCCCGCTAATTTTGCCTTTCCACATCGCATTAGATGTAGCTCGTGAAAAAGCACGCGGCAATAAAGCGATTGGTACTACAGGTCGTGGTATTGGTCCAGCGTATGAAGATAAAGTAGCTCGTCGCGGTCTGCGTATCGGTGACTTATTTAACCCTGAACTATTTGCTGCAAAACTTAAAGAAGTATTGGAATACCATAACTTCACGTTAGTTAACTACTACAAAGTAGATGCAGTTGATTTCCAACAGACTTTTGATGATGCAATGGCTGTTGCCGACATCCTTAAAGCAATGGTTGTTGATGTTACTGAATTACTTGATCAAACTCGTCTTGCTGGCGACAACATTTTGTTTGAAGGTGCGCAAGGTACATTACTTGATATTGATCACGGCACTTACCCGTATGTAACATCTTCAAACACCACTGCCGGTGGTGTTGCGACAGGTGCAGGTTTTGGTCCATTAAACCTTGATTACGTGTTAGGTATTATCAAAGCGTACACCACGCGTGTAGGTTCTGGTCCTTTCCCTACAGAGCTTTACGATGGTGTTGATAAGCAAGATGAAATAGGTAAGCACTTAGGTACAGTTGGCCATGAATTTGGTGCAACAACAGGTCGTCTACGCCGTACTGGTTGGTTAGATGCTGTGGCAATGCGCCGTGCAGTGCAAATTAACTCAATCACAGGTTTTTGCTTAACTAAACTAGATGTTTTAGATGGTTTGGAAACACTTAAAATTTGTACTGGTTACCAGCTTGAAGATGGCACAGTTACTAACGTAACACCACTTGCCGCTGAAGGTTATGAGAAAGTAACCCCAGTATATGAAGAAATGCCAGGTTGGTCTGAGAATACAGTAGGTGCGACCTCTGTTGAACAGTTACCACAAGCAGCTTTAGATTATATTAAGCGCATTGAAGAAATCACCGGTGTACCTGTTGATATTATTTCTACCGGCCCTGATCGTGTAGAAACTATGGTATTACGCAACCCGTTTGCATAATCACCAATAGTGCTAAAAAGCTGCCTAGTGCAGCTTTTTTTGTGTCTGGGGATAGTGTTTATAATAAATAAGCGTTTATAAATTTCATTATGGAACGATCTTTGTATAAACTTTAGCAAGATGGTTTTTAATTTAAAGTGACCTAAATGCGTTTGTTAACTTGTTTATCATTAGTGCCGTTATCGTTTTTACTGGCAAGCCACGCCAAGTCTGAAGAAACCATAGCTGCCGTGCCACTATATACAGAAACTGAGTTGCTCGCTTTGATCAATAGTAATACACACCTTGCGCGAGTAAAAGCAGATGACTGTCAGTTAGTACAAGATATTGAAGCACGAGCCAATAAAATGGCGCTGCCTTCATATCAATTTCTATATGGTGATATGCTTGCTTATGCGGTGTGTGTTGAGCGTAATGTAGAACTTGGTGTGTATTATATGCGCCAAGCCGCTCAGCAAGGCTTAGCGGCAGCATTAGAGCAACTCGGGCGATACTATGATACTGGGCGTTTAGTGCAAAAAGATAAAGCACTGGCTGTAACCTATCTGCGTGAAGCCTCATCACAAGGTAACTTAAAAGCACAATTACGTTTAGTTAATCTATTTAACCAAGGTTTTGGTAGTCCTCGTGATTATGAAGATGCTTACCGTTGGCTATTTCACGCCATGGTAGCTGATAAAGCAACCCATAAAAAAATAGAACGCTCACTAGCTCAATTGGCGCAAAAAATGCCCGATAGTGTAGTAGCACGTGCACGATTGCCATTGTAGGTTTGAGTTGATTAGTTAGCGAGTTGAAAGTAAAAGGGCTAGGTGCGATACCTAGCCCTTTTCGTTTTATTCTTTTATTTCTTTCGGTTCTTTGTTTTTACCATTGTTAGGATCTTTCAATACCGACATTTTTGGTGGCAGCATCGCGACAACACGTTCACCTTCTTGCGGTGGTTTTTCCATATTAATGGTAAATGGACGCAGTTTGATAAGGCTATCATCATCACTGTCTTTATCACCATTGAGAATAAATAACGGAATAGCATCGCTGTTCATCTCTTGGTATTTGCCCCAGTTAAACTCTTCAGAAATTCGCGTCACGCTTACCTTACCGCCTTTGGCAATTAGACTACTTAAACGTGCATAAGAGCCGCTGTCACCAAACAAAATTTGCCGAGATAAAAATGTCGCGCTGTCTTTGTTTGCTTTGGCGTGAGAGGTCGAAGAACGTAATGAAAAGACGTTCTTTTCATCCAATAAATGTGAAAAGTACTGCACACCTAATGCGTTATGATGGCGGTTTGGCGAAAGCGCCATTACGCTGCGTAGAGTGGTCAGGGGTAAGTAACGTTCGGCATGCTCTGATTGCGGGTTACCATAATAACACGGCAGTCCATCCATACGTGCCATGCGGCAGTTTTCCCAGGCTGGATCTGATAAGTGTACTGGAATATTTTGCTCCTTTAGCCCACAAGCAATGGCACGAGCGACATGGTTTGCACCAATGATCAAAATAGTATTCGGCGAAGGCTGACGAACACCTAATAGTTTCGCAATCGGGATCGCAGTTAAACTTTGCAGTACCACAGTGATAATGATAACGGTAAAAATCAGTGGCACCATTTTCTCGGCATCAGCAACGCCCGCTTCCATCATACTAATAGCAAAAACAGAGCCTACCGCTGCTGCGACAATACCGCGCGGAGCAATCCAAGCCAGTACTAAGCGAGATTTAATTGGTAGCTCAGTGCCGAAAGTGGAGATCGCAATACACAATGGGCGAGCGATAAATAATACGATAGCTAAAAAGATAAACACATCGGCATCAAGCATCATTAAATCAGCTAATTCTAAACGCGCAGCCAGCAAAATAAATAAGGTTGAAATTAAGATCATGGATAGATCTTCTTTAAACTCCAAAACAGAATCAATTTCTAAATCGTCTTGGTTTGCTAACCAAATACCAAATACAGTAACCGCTAATAGACCAGATTCATGGCTTAAATGATTTGAGACTGTAAAGCTAATAAGTACCAGCGCTAAGATGCCGAATTTATGTAATTCAAATGGCAACCATTCGCGGCGGATCAGTAGCGTTGTAAGCCAACCTGCGACCACACCAATAGATAAACCGACTCCTAAGGTTTTAAATAAGGCAATTACGGTATGAATAAATACTTCACCTTGACCCACCAGCATGACCGCTTCAAATACTAAAACTGCGAATAAAGCCCCAATTGGGTCAATAACGATGCCTTCCCAACGTAGTATACGGTCAATATCTTGGGTTGGCCGCATTGAGTTTAATAGCGGTGCTATAACTGTTGGGCCGGTAACAACCAATACTGCACCGAGTACCGCTGCTACGCGCCAGTTAAGCTCTAAAATCCAATAAGCACTGAGACTTATCACGATGCAAGTCGCAACCATGCCAATTGAGCATAAGTTACGGACTACCTTGCCAATGCCTTTGAGTTCTCGAAAGTGCAGAGTCAAAGAACCTTCAAATAAGATCACCGCAACACTGAGCGAGACCACTGGGAAGAGTAAATCACCAAGCAGTGCATCTGGATCAAGTAAACCTGTAGCAGGGCCAAGTAATAGGCCTGTAAGTAACAAAAATAAAATAGCTGGGACACGAAAACCCCATGCTATCCATTGGGCGAGAACCGAACATAGAGCGATCCCTGCGATATAAATAGCTGACATAGATGAAGTGTTCCTTATTTATTACAACAGTTAGGAGTAAAGCTTTCGATACTTATAATACAGGGGTATACACATGTATGTTAATTTTTCCTAGTAGAATTTTAGCTGTTTACGAACTTATTTGTAGAAGAAATGATAATTTATTGGTTTTTAAATATTTGAAACAAATTAAACTCTATTTAACTAACTGAATATTAATGCTTTTAAAATTAATTGGCCGCTATAATAAGCCGAATGTATAAAATATGGCCTTGATCTTTAGGCTGAGAATAGCGTAATATAGTTAGTGTTCAAACAATTAGTTATCTAATTAGTTACTTGTTAGGTCTAAGCAAATACATATAGTTATTTTTAAATTGCTTTAAATACCAGCAGTTTAAATAGAGGTTACTATATTTATATACTTAAAAATCAATTTTTTAATTGTTTTGAATACAGTTTGTACAATTTTACTCATTTTTAATAATCAGTTAGCTTGAACATAAATTACATCTATTGTGATTGATATTGTTTGAGTTGAACTATTATTTACTCAATATTTGACACCCATCGTGGTGAGCAAATCTCGGTCCTTGAGTCATCACCCTATCTGTTGGTGTACCAGACTTTAGAGGCTCTATGTATGTTGTTAATAAAAAAGCTTCACACAGCTTTTACAGCGATGCATAAACAACACTTTCTATTTACTCTATAACTGTTCAGTCTTAATGATTGAGCTAAAGTTATGCTATATCTAATGCACTTAGTTAATTAAGTGAGCGTTTTTGGCTGAGTGTTAAAAAGTGATTACTAAAGAAAGTGAGTAATGGTAAGTATAAATTGTTAACTCGTTACCTAGGCAGGCACTAGGAGAATGTTTTCATACTTATCCTATTTGGATAAGACACAGTTAAAATGGAAAGTTGAACACTTATGCAAAAGTTAAATTGGCGACGTATTGTATTAAAAGTAGGTAGCGCATTGATTGCACCTGATCAAGATGGTTGTCGCTCACGCTATTTGTTAACCATCGCTCAGTTTATTGTTCGTTGTCGTAGTCAAGGAATTGAAGTGATTTTAGTTTCGTCAGGCTCTGTTGCCGCTGGCGCACATTTATTTCCAGCGACACAAGAGCGCACCGTGGCGATGAAAAAAGCTATGGCTGCAGCGGGGCAAACAGAAATGATGGCTATGTGGGACCGTTTTTTTGATTTCCCATCGGCACAAATTTTATTAACTCATGGTGACCTACGTGACCGTGAGCGTTATGAGAGTATTAGAGAAACTGTTTTCACCTTGTTGGATCATGGTGTGCTGCCAATCATGAATGAAAATGATACGGTGACAACTGATGATTTAAAAGTCGGTGATAATGATAACTTATCGGCAATGGTCGCTGCTGCTGCAGATGCAGATGCATTGATGATTTTTTCAGATGTTGATGGGCTTTATGATAAAAACCCTAACCTGCACGACGATGCAATATTACTGCCTGAAATTAAATCAATTGATGAATCAATCTATGCTATGGCAGGATGTGCAACAAGTGCGGTTGGCACCGGTGGTATGAAAACGAAAATAGAAGCGGCTGAAAAAGCGACTTCACATGGCATTACTACTTATATCATTAATGGATTTAAAGAACAGACGTTTACAAAACTGCTGGAAGGTGAGAACCCAGGTACTATTTTTTTACCATACGAAAAACCGATGCAAGAAGCTGTTCACTGGATGACTCATACTGCAAGTGAGCAAGGTGAAGTCGTTGTCGCAGGTTCATATGATGAATCTTTAGAAGGTGAAACTGGCTGTATCCGTGGCGATGAAATTGTCGCAGTGCATGGTGAGTTTGCAATTGGCGATACCATTTTGGTACGTAGCAGCGACGGCACTCGATTAGCCAAAGCAACTGCAAATTACAGTAGTTGTTTATTGAATTTTATAGCTGATAACGAACAAAGCGAATTTAGCGACAAGATGCAAGATTCGATTGGTCCCGTTATTTCAGAGAAAGATATCGCATTATTGGAGAAGTCATGAGTTTAATTACAGATATTTCACGTCAGGCAGCAAAAGCGGCACATCAGTTAGCCTTACTCGATACCGAGACCAAAAATCAGGTGCTACTGGATATGGCTGCAGCATTACGCCAGCAAAAAGCATTTATTATTAAAGAAAACGAAAGTGATTTAGCCGCAGCCCGCGATAACAATCTAGCAGCCGCTATGATTGACCGTTTAACGCTCAATGATGAACGTATTGAAGCGATGGCAGAAGGCATTGAAGTGATTGTAAGCCTTGATGATCCAGTGGGTCAATTACGCGATATTACTGAACGTCCTAACGGGATTAAAATTCGTAAAATGCGCGTACCACTTGGTGTGGTATGTATGATTTATGAAGCGCGTCCAAATGTAACCGCTGATGCTGGAGCGTTATGCTTCAAATCAGGTAATGGGGTTATTTTACGTGGTGGTAAAGAGGCGCTTAAAAGCTCGCAAGCAATTGCTAGTGTCATGCATCAAGTATTAGAGCAGCATAATCTTCCTGCGGCGCTTATTTCAGTGATCCCAGATCCTGACCGTACTTTGTTAATGGAGCTAATGCAGCAACGTGACAGCATTGATTTAATCATTCCACGCGGCGGCGAAGGGCTAATTAACTTTGTAACTGATAACAGTACAATTCCTGTGATCCAGCATTTTAAAGGTGTGTGTCATTTATACGTTGATAAAGACGCTGACTTAGAGGTGGCGATTAACTTATTACTCAATGGTAAAACCCAGCGTACTGGCGTATGTAATGCACTAGAAGGTTTAGTCGTGCACCAAGATATTGCCGATGAGTTTTTAAACTTGTGTGCCGTTGTATTGCGCCAAGAAGGTGTAAAAATTAACGCCGATAGTCAAGCAGCGCAATATTTTGATAATGCAACAGTGCTAGCACCTGAACAGTTTGGTGAAGAGTACCTTGATTTAGAAATTGCCATTCGAGTAGTGCCAGACTTTGCCGGTGCGATTGAGCATATTGCACAATTTGGTTCAAACCATACCGAAGTAATTTGTACTAAAAATGACGCCGCAGCACAGTTGTTCCAACGCAGTGTCGATGCCTCAGTAGTGATGGTTAATACCTCATCACGCTTCTCTGACGGCTCGCAGTTAGGCTTAGGCGCTGAGATTGGTATCGCAACATCAAAATTACATGCTTATGGACCAATGGGTTTAGAGTCACTAACGACAGAGAAATACCTCGTCAATGGTGTAGGTCAAATTCGCGAATAATTGCTAACCGAATAACCTAATTAAAATGCCGAGTTATGCTCGGCATTTTTGATCGTAAACATAATGCAGCGCACAGCAAAAAAATAACAAGCGTAATATTAACATTTTTTTGATTATAATCAGAAGGATTTAAAAATAGAATTTGGCATGAGAGCCATAATGGTGAAACTGAAGAGTAGGAAAGTGGTGGAGCTAAGCAGGATCGAACTGCTGACCTCCTGCGTGCAAGGCAGGCGCTCTCCCAGCTGAGCTATAGCCCCACATTCCTAAAGTTACGAATTTCGTAACTCACTTGATATTCCCTTTCAAGCGGGACGAACTTTAATGAGATTTCTAAATTTGGTCAAGCATTTTTTATATATTTTGCGAATTTTCACGCAAGTAAGCTATTTTTGATAGACTAGCAGTCACTGGATAGTAAAAAGACTTTAAAAATGAAAAAATACGCATTGATCCTGCTCATTTTGCTTTGCGGGTGCGCAAGTCAAAATGAGCAACCGCCTTTTGAAATTAATAACAAGCAGTTACATACCAAGCTAGATGATCAAGGTAATAAAATTTTTGCCTATGTTGTGTCGGTTAAAGCAAATAGCCGAAAAAGTTTAAACATAGATCGACCACTTACTCGCAGTGAGTTTAAAAACTTTGCTGAACAAGAATATTTTGAAGAATCAAATAGCTTAAAATTAGAATTAGAAGATCAAGCTGTGCACTTATTAAAACAAGAGTTGCATGACAAAAAGTATTGTCGCAACGATAAATATGAGATAAATAAAGTGTTGTGGCGAGATTTAAGTGTACGCTTGATGGGGCGTTGTTTATAAATGTTAGCGGATAAAAGTAAATTAGCGGCGCTGTTAGCGCATTTAAATATCAATTATGACGTTATAGAGCACCCCGCATTACATAGTAGTCTTGCTGCAGATGAATTAATGGTGGAGCGGCCCGGAACGCGATTAAAAAACTTATTTTTACGTGATAACGAAGGTAAAAAGCATTTTTTGGTGATCACCGCACACGACAAGCAGTTAGACTTAAAATCACTGGCTAAATATCAAGGCTTGTCACGCTTAGGGTTTGCCTCCGATGAGCGCTTAGCACGCTTTTTAAAAGTCGCACCTGGATGTGTATCTATGCTTGCTCTGATGAATGATAAGCAAAATGATGTCACTTTATGGCTTGACCAAGACATATGGTTTGGTGATTTATTTCATTGTCATCCATTTGATAACACCCAAACATGGTTATTAAAAAAAGCCGATTTAGACGCTTTTTTTGCCACCACAGGGCATCAGCCTAAAGTGGTTTTTTTACCCGCTAGATAAGCCGAACTTACTAAAATTAATCCGCATATACTGACTAGTAATAACGAGGCCATAAATGCGATATGGCCAAGTTGTTGATATACCAAGCCTGGTACAAAAGAGCCTAAAGCCCCGCCACTATAATAAAACGACACATAAGCACCATTAGTGACACTCGGTGGTGCACTGCTTATTTTATTAACCAGCGGCGCTGCGGTTGAATGAATAATAAACATCGCGCCGCAAAAACCAGTGAATGCCAGTAAAAAAATCACTAATTGTGAGCTCATCAAAAATACTAGTGTAGTGCTGTAAAAAGTAAATATAGCAGACAATAAATGCCACGGTGAAATACTCTTTTTTAATAACCAAGGAGTCGCAATAGAGGCGAGGGCACCAATCAAGTAACCGCTATAAACTAAGCCGATATCACGGGTATTAGTAATTAAAAAAGTGTCTTGTAAAATGAACGGTAAATAATTTAATAACGCAGCAAAGCAAAAAAACATACAAAATACCGCACCATATAATTTTAATACCGCAGCATTCGCGAGCTGTTTTAAATAATTTAATGGTGAAAGAGTGCTGTTAACAATGGCTGTTCGGTTACGTGGAATACTTAGTGCAAAGCTAAGTAAACCTGCGGCAATAACAAAATAGAAGCCTTGCCAAGTCCATAAATCAGCAAAAATAGCCGCTAACACTCGGCCAAAGTAGCCCCCAGCAATTGTACTGCCAATATAGAAGGTCATATTTTTTTGCAAACTATCAGCTTGATAAGTGCTGCCTATGTAAGTGGTCATTGCGGTGAGTGCGGCAGGCAAGGTTAAACCTTGTAAAAATCGTAGTAACAGTAATAACTCAAAACTGGGGGCATAGGCAAAAGCAACACAGGTAACAGCTAGTACTAGCATCGCGTAGCGAAGAATTGTTAAAGGGTTACGTTTAGCTAGGAATAAGCCGTATACCAAAGGGGCAATCGCTAAAGGGAGCATAGTCGCAGTCATCAAGCTACCTGCGGTTGCAGGACTAACTGAAAATTGCTCTGCAAATAAGCTTAATAATGGCTGCGGTGCATAGAGCACGAAAAAGATAAACAGTGAGCAAATTAATAAATGACCGAACCGCATTTTATTGGCCCTACTACAAAAACCACAGCTTAACCTGATTGACATTAAATTCAACCTCAATGCGTTCTTTAAGTGATTACTTTTATTCTAAAAATAAGTATTTATTGCGCCAAATCAAGTTTCCAATCACAACACTTTGTTATATTAATAGCCACAGCACTATGATTTCTCTGCATTGACGATTAAAATAATCTTAATATCAGTTTTTAATGGAACAAAGCCATGGGTTCATTACAAGACCAATTGCTACAAGCAGGACTAACTACATCACATAAAGCTAAAGTTGCTAAAAGTGAAAAACGTAAGCAACAAAAAAAGCCAAAGAAAGGGGCGACTAGTAACCCTAGTGATTTGCAAAAGCATATTCAACAAACAAAGTTAGAACAGCAGAAAAAAGCAGAAGAATTAAATCAAGCTCGCCAAGGTGAGTTAAAACAACGTGAGCAAGTTGCCCGCGTGAAGCAAATATTAGAACATCATAACCAAGATTCGATTCGCGGTGAGCGGACTTTCAATTTTACTTACGAAAATAAAGTCAAAGAGCTCGACGTAAATGAACAAACGCAAAAAGCCTTGTCAGGTGGCCGACTGGCAATTTGTGTATTGGAAGGGCAGTTTTTTGTACTAGAAGATGAGCCAGCCCGTAAAGTGGCAGAAGTTGATGAAAAGTACATCGTGTTTCATGTGGAGCCTGAAGACAAAGGCAAAGATGCTGATGACCCTTATGCTGATTTTGAAGTACCAGATGATTTAGTCTGGTAGCCTAAGAGATGACTTAAACAGCGAGTTTGGTGCTCTACTTGGCGTATAAATTACGTACGTGTGTAATGTGCAAAGATCCGTTATTATGGTCTACAATTAAGCTAATAACTTTTATAAACCGTCAAAAAGAAGAGAAAATACAATGAGCAAGATAACAAAATTACTCTTAAGTGCAAGTCTCACTATGGTTGCTAGCATGTCATTTAACAGCATGGCTGCCGATGGTGCAGCGCTTTACACTGCAAAACTATGCCAGACTTGTCACGGTCCTGAAGGTAAAGCACCGATCATGGCAATGTACCCAAAATTAAACGGTCAGAACAAAGACTATTTAGTGGCGCAAATGAAAGACATAAAATCAGGTGCGCGTAACAATGGCATGACCGCAGCGATGAAAGCGATGGTTGCGAATGTATCTGAAGAAGAAATGGTTGCAATTGCCGATTACTTAGCAAACGTAAAGTAATTTTGCTGAGTGTGAGTTATCACTGGGCTCACAGAAAACAGCCACACCAATTTGGTGTGGCTTTTTTGTTTTAAATATTGATCATCCACGCACACTACTTTAGACTTCTATCCATCTATTTCGTGTTTTGCTTTTAACGCGTTTAAATAAGGCCTCATAATGTTTGAATTACCACAACTTAATTTAAAAAATAAAGTTTCGGCACAAGAATGGCAGTTACGAGTTGATTTAGCCGCCTGTTATCGGTTGGTTGAGCATTTTCGTTGGGGTGATTTGATTTACACGCATTTATCGGCGCGTTTGCCGGGCACTGATCATTATTTAGTGAATGCGTTTGGCCTCACATTTGATGAGGTAACAGCTTCTAACTTAGTCAAAGTGGACTTGGCTGGAAATATTTTGGATGACACGCCATTTGCAATCAATCCTGCTGGTTTTACGATTCATAGCGCGATTCATGAAGTGCGCGAAGATGCCCATTGTGTCATTCATTTACATACAAAAGAAACCATCGCCGTTGCCACGCAACAAAATGGCCTGCTGCCACTGAGTCAGTATTCAATGTTTTCACTGCCGTCATTGTCTTATCACGGCTATGAAGGCTTAGCAGTTAATAGCGATGAGAAGAAACGTTTACAAGACGATCTCGCTAATACAAATCATATGTTGCTAGTAAACCATGGCGGTTTAACTGTAGGGCCAACAGTGGGTGATGCGTTTATGCGTTTTTATGATTTGCAGCGTGCTTGTGAAATACAGCTGGCTTTACAAGCCAGTGGTCAAGCAGTTACACCAGTACCGCAAGCCATAATCGATAATATTTATAATCAAGCGAATGTAGTGCACAGCGGTAGTACCGGTGGGCAATTAGCTTGGCCTGCGATGTTACGTAAGGCTCATCGTCTTGACCCTAGTTTTGCAAAATAACCTAAGCCTTGGTTAATAAGGAATTGTCATGAAAGTTAATCGCGTTGAAGTGTTTGATATCCACTGTCCAGACAGACCTGCTTGGACTCCAGTATTTGTCCGTATTCATACTGATGAAGGTATTAGCGGGGTTGGCGAAGCAGGCCTTGCTTATGATTTAGGGCACAGTGCTGCTGCTGCTATGATCAAAGAAATGGCTGATGCTTTCTTAATTGGTCACGACCCATTTCAAACCGAAAAGTTGTGGTCGCGTATGTTGCGTGAAAGCTTTTGGGGGTTAGGTGGGGGGCCTGTAGTTTATGCCGCAATGAGTGCCATAGACACCGCTTTATGGGACATTAAGGGCAAAGCATTAGGCTTACCTGTGTATCAGTTGCTAGGCGGTAAAGTTAACGACAAGCTGCGTACTTATGCTTCGCAATTACAGTTTGATTGGGATGCTGATTTTAAAGCTCTGGTACATCCAAAAGAATACGCAGAAGCGGCGTTAAAAGCAGTGGCTGAAGGCTACGATGCCGTTAAAGTTGATCCGATCCAATATGATAAAGACGGCAATACCTATTACGACCGCACTAACATTATTTCACGTGCTGAAATGAAGCTATATCGCGCCCGTATGCAGGCAATTCGTGAAGCTGTTGGTGATGAAGTCGATATCATTTTTGAATGCCACAGTTTACCGGGTGTTACCTCTGCTATTCAAATCGGTGAAATCGCTAAAGAATTTGACTGTATGTTTTATGAAGAACCAGTTAACTACTTAAATCATTCGTTACATGCCAAAGTGGCAGATAAAGTATCAGTGCCAATTGCCGGTGGCGAGCGTTTATATAATCGTTGGGGTGTGCGCCCTTATTTAGAAGATCAAAGTATTAATGTATTACAGCCAGATATCGGTTTATGCGGTGGTTTTACTGAAACTAAAAAAGTGTGTGATTACGCTGATATTTTTGATGTGCGTATTCAGGCTCACGTCTGTGGTGGGCCAGTTGCAACCGCAGCATCATTACATTTAGAAACGGCTATTCCAAATTTCTTAATTCATGAGCATCACACTTATGCAATTAAAAAGTGGAACCGTGAGTTATGCTTGCAAGATCCACAGCCTAAAAATGGTTTCTTTGAAGTGTCTGAAGAGCCGGGTATTGGTATTGAACTTAACGACGAAATCGTGATGCGTTCACAACGCGTTGAGATCAAATAAAATCATAAGTTACGAGCTATGAGTAGCGAGCTAAATCCAGCTCGCTATTCATTAAGTTTATCTATTTTGACCTTTGCAAATTTAAAGCTATTTCTTACTAATTCAAAGCGTTAAAATTTTCCTAGCACCTAGATATCATTCACCTTACATTGTACATTCGGCAATGGCTCTGTGGCCTTACTATCTAAATGCCTAACAAAACAAAGCTCATTTTTGATCAGCAGCTCATAACGGTCAGGCATATTGAGTTGTTTGCCCATAATTGGGTTGCCAAGTTCATCGGTTTTAGTAACGTTATCTACTACCATTAAACTACGCTGCATAAATACATCATCAGCGACTGCAATATTCTCAGTACGCATCAGGCGAGCAATACCCTGTGCGATGAGTTCACTTTGTGGTTTGGTTAGTAGTGCATGTTGTAATTTGGGCGTTGCGGTTTCTGCTGTTGTACAGCCATATAGCAGTAATGCCGCTATTATGAATGATACTTTTTTGTTTAGCATTGTAGTGGCCTTAATAGCTTATTGCCTTGGTAATATTTTGTTTTGTTCAGCCAAAGTTGCTGCACGGCTGTCCTGTACGGCTGGTGTGTCACCAAAGCGTGCCGGTGCAAAACCTTGCTTACTGGCTATTGAACTGGCTGCTGGACAACTACCATTATCACGATAACCCAACGCGGCTTTGAGCACCGCTTCTTCAGGATCGCCTAACTGGTGGCTAAAGTCATCAGCAACGGCGCAACCGGCTATGCGCACTGGTAAGCGGGCATTGTCAGTGGTGTTTTGTGGCGCAAAACCATCTGAATATTCACCAAAACCTTTATTGTTTTCACCGGTAAATTGAATACTAAAGTAAGTTGTATCGCAGTTATCGGTGGGATAAAAACCGTATGGCTTTCCACAAGTACCAGAGCCAATTTGAATTACCTCAATATCTGCACCGCGTAAGCCATTTATAATTGCCTCACTGGCAGAGCAAGTGCTACTAGTGGTTAGTAAATAAACACGTTTTAAGTTAAGGCTCGGTAATGGAGTGCCAGCAACTAGAGCTGGATCATCAGCAAAGCCAACAAATTCATCGGTGAACATAACGGGCTCTAAGCGCTTCCCATCAATTGGATTAAAAATAGGGTGTTGATCGTTAAAAATGGTTTTTTCGAAAATTTTACCGTTGGTGTTAGCGGGGCCTGCGATCATATAAGCAACTTGACTGGCCATTTGTAAAAAACCACCGCCATTATAACGAATATCAATAATCAGATCAGTGACATTACTTGCTTTGAGATTATTAAAGGCATCATAAAGCGGTTTTTCAGCAATTGCATTGTGGCTATTAAATTGAAAGTAACCAACAGTGCCATCAGCTAAGGTCTTCACGTTTGTGACTGGCTTAGAAGTAATCGTTTGCGAGTTTAAAATAACTTCGCGGGTTTCATCGGTATTTATATCTTTGAATACGAAGGTAGTACTTTTACCGGTTTGAGTTGGATATAAACCCGCGTTGAGGATATCGACCTCTGCTTGCGTGCTGGCATTGATAAAATCAACACCATCGATTTCTAAAATCTCAAAGCCGCGGGCAATATTTTGCGCATTTGCAGGTGAATTGGGCTCTGTATAGCTGATCACACCTTGGCGCGGTGCCGTAGAGCTTATTAATTTAACGTTAAAACCATAGCCGAAGGTTACCCCTGATTGGCTTTGGGCTTTCCATTGTGCAGTCGGCAGGCTAGAGTGAAAGTTATCTTTATTTGCGCCTGACTCGGTAATTTTCTCTGTTTTTAGCAATTTAAAATATTCACTTACAGCAGGGGTAAGCGCTGGATCACGATCGATAATTTCGTCATACCAAAGGTAGGTTTCATTGCTCCATGAGCGCAGCCAGTGCTTTTCGTTTAATGCTTGGCATTGTTGATAAAAATTACTAGAGGGTTGAAATACACCTTGTGTCCAATTGATTTTGTTACTAGTGTCGCCATCACCATTGCTGTTATTGTCATTGTCGGTCATTGTACTACCGCCACCACAGCCAGAAAGAAGCGCTAGAAAAGAAACATTGAAAAGCCCAATAGTGAGCTTTTGAATAGAGGAAACAGCCATAGTGATGATCTATTTTTTATACAATATAAACTCAATATAGCGGTTTTTAATTAAACTTGGTAGCAGTGCTGCGCATTTTTGTAGCTAAGTTGTTGCCATACGCTATGAGTATTACACAGCTCAAAATGGTTTGACCAACGCTGTTGATAACTCGCGTTGATTTGACATACAGGGAAATTACTAGCAAACATAACGCGGTGCTGACCAAAGTGTTGCAGGATAAAGTTAAAACACTGCTGTTGCTGAGTTTGCAGCTGTGCGGTGAGCAGCTCAAAGCCTGAAAATTTAATCCAACAGTTAGGTAGTTGCGCTAATTGGCTGATCCCCTGTTGCCAAATTGACAGATTATTGGGTAAACCCGCATGGTTTATTATTAATTGTAAATGCGGAAGTTGTTGGCAGTAGTTGATTAGCTGTTGGGTAATCGTAAGCTTTTCAACTTCAAATTGAGCTTCAAATATCAGCTGCTTACTGGCTAATAGCGCTAAGTTATCCAGGCATGTAGCATGGCTTAAACGCATGGCATCAGCGCCTTCGGTGATATCTCTAATGCCCACTAAGCTTGGGTGTGATAAAGCAATAATTGCATTATTAAAATCATCGGGACGACTGTTAATATTGGCAAAGCTGATAGCTTTATAATTGTGGCCACTTAAGTGCTCAGCTAGCCAGTGCAGTTCATTGATGGGGTGCTGGTTATCAAAGCCTGCTTCAATGTGTACTAGGCCTGCAATTTCAAACTGACTTGTATGCTGTAATTGGTTAACACTTATGGGCGCTTTAATCGTATCTAAATTTGGCCAAGGCACAGGATTGTTACCTTGTAGCCAATCATATCGCCCTTGGACTAAATTAAAAAAGTGTACGTGAGGGTCAATAATACGTTCACTCATTGCGCGGTGTAACCACCGTCAATACTTTGCAAACTGCCAGTAATAAAGCTGGCATCATCACTGGCTAAAAACGTAACTAATGCAGCGACTTCATCAGCTTGGCCTAATCGACCAAGTGGCTGTAATGCGCCTTCTTCGGCAACTATAGTGGCTTTATCGGCGCCACTACGAGCACAATATGCGTCGATTGCATTATGAAAAAGTGGTGTTTCTATGGTGCCTGGGCACACTGCATTGGCGCGAATATTAAACTGGGCGTAATCCAGTGCAGTGGTTTTTGCCATTGAGGCTAACGCATGTTTGGTCAGGTTATACGCAAACGAGTTGTTTTTAGCTATGATGGCCTGATCTGAGGCAATTAAAATAATCGCCCCATTGCGTTGTGCTTTCATGCTTGGTAATACGCTTTGAATTGCCGCGTAGGCACCTTTAACATTAAGTGCAAACAAGCTATCGAAGGTTGCTTCGTCAGTGTCTTCAATTGTCGCGCTTAGATGACGGCCGGCATTCGATACCAACACATCTATACATTTGCCATTACTGGCAATCTTTGCAATAACTGTTTTTACTGCGCTGACATCACTAACATCGCAGTGGTGCCAAGTGCCTAAATCTGCAGGTTCTAGATCAAGGTTGTGTACTTGGAAACCATTATTTAGAAAACGCTTAACAACAGCACGGCCTATACCTTTACTGCCGCCTGTAACGATAGCAACCTTTGACATGGTATTTCCTTAGTGGTTGTGACCACAACCGCCTTCGCTATGGACATGGCCGTGTGATACTTCTTCGCTGGTTGCTTCACGTACGCTAAGTACTTGTACATCAAACGTGAGAGTTTTGCCTGCAAATGGGTGGTTTAAATCACAATCAGCATTGAAACGACCTACTTTCACGATCGTTACTTGATGACGGCCTTGATTAGAGCTAACCATTGCTGTCATACCTGGCTTCCATACTTTAGTGTCACCTTGCAGGTGTTTAAGAGGAATGCGTTGAATAAGATCATCAACACGTTCACCGTAAGATTCACTCGGTGTAAGTGTCACGCTGAAGCTATCGCCAGCAGCCTTGCCTTCAAGAGCTGTTTCAAGACCTGGAAGCATACCTTCCAAACCATGAATATAGGTTAGCGGCTCACTGCCAGTACTTGTTTCTAGTTGCTCGCCCGCTTCACTTAATGTGTAGTGAAATTCAACTGCCGAGTTTTTGCTAATTTGCATGCCGATCTCTTTAATTTTACTGGAATGAAAAGCTAATTTTACGCTAAATAAGCACGATTATAAACTACTGGTTCGGTTAGTGTGGTTGCTTTAAGGTTCTAGCAAGCTCTGAAAGTAAACCTTCGTCATGCAATTGTGATACGGCCTTTGTTGCTTGCGGCAAATGTAGCACCAGCTGCGTGCCTGGCGTTAAAATACTCGACGCATTAAGTTTATTCCACTGGGCTAAATCACTGTGCGGCACGTCATACAATTGGCTAATTCCCCAGATAGTATCACCAGGCTTTACCTGGTACTGGATTGCGATAGTGGGGATCGCTATTTCAGTTTGTTCAAGGTAAGGACTGATTTTATAATTGATAGTTAACGAGTCTGGCATGGTGCGAGGTTGGCCAACTATCAGTGCTTCACCAATACCGATTAAATTAGAGGTTTTGTTATTCATCGCTTTTAGTTTGTTAACTGATAATCCAAAACGACGGGCAATCGAGTACAAAGTATCATTTTTTTTCACTGTATATTCGCCAGTGAAATTATTTTTAAAGAACTGGCTGCTTAATAAGCTTTGCTGTTGCAGTGGTAGTAATAAAGTATGAGGACCATTAGGTGAGCTTTGGTTTTTTAAATAGCCAGGATTGAGTTTGTGTAGTTGGCTGCGACCAATACCAGATAAATTGGCGATCACCGAAAAATCAAATTGCTGGCCAACGTTAAGCTCAGTTGTAAGGGCTTTGTTGGCAAGTTTAGGGCGGTATAATCCGCGCTGAGGGTTTTGTATTAAGTAGCTTAATGCCATTAGCTTTGGCACGTATTCAGAGGTTTCTTTGGGTAATTTCAACGACCAGTAATCAGTGCTTTTGCCGCGCTTTTTATTTTCTGCGATGGCGCGCTTTACACGTCCTTCGCCACTATTATAAGCCGCTAATGCATGTAGCCAGTCGCCATCAAAGCGCTTATGTAAATACTCTAAATAGGCCAAAGCGGCATCTGTTGAAGCGGGAACATCTTTGCGCCCGTCATACCATTGATCTGATTTTATGCCGAAGTGATGAGCCGTCGCACCGACTAATTGCCATACCCCAACAGCTTGTTCTGAGGAGCTAATAGTCGGGCGAAAGTCACTTTCTACAAAAGGCAATAAAGCTAATTCCATGGGTAACTTACGTTGCTCTATTTTACTAACAATATGATAAAGATAAGGCGCAGCCCGGGCACTGACAACCTGTAAGTATTTTGGTTGCTTGGTATACCAGGTAATCCGTTTATTTAGTGCTTTGTTTAGGTAAATTTGAATGGTTAAGTTGTCGGCTATATGTCGCCATAAATCTTTATTGCGAGTGTGCGCTTGAGGTGATGTAGCGGCTTGTTGCGCTGGAGCTGTTAATGTTATTTTTTGTTTTTTATGCTTGGTATCTGTGGGCTGTGCTGAGCTATTTGATGACGGTTTAACGTGATTAAAAATAACCGGAGCTTGCACAGTATCACTTGGCGCTGAATGTGGCTCAGTTGTTTGGCAACCGGATAGTAAAATTAAAGTCACAAACAGGGCTAAGAGGTAACTGCGCATAAACATCACTAAATTAATATCCTTTTAAAAGTCTAGCACATCCACGTGCGAGCGCTATTTTGACTGTTTAACTCGTTTAAGTCCAGCCTCTAGAAACAGCGGGTAAGCTTTTCGTGCTATCTCATCAACTTGGTAGTCTTTCGCAAACTGCTGATTAAAGCTTTGCTGTAATTGCACTAAATCTTGCTCTGGATAGTTTGTTACATGCTGTTGTATCGCGTGCAAAAAGTTTAATGGTTGCTGTAAATCGTCTCGTTTTAGTACGCTTCCGTGGCCAGGCAGGATTATCTTGATGCGCTGATCTGAGTGAAGTTGTGTGAGTATTTGCAACCAGTTATTAAAATTACCATGGCCGGGATAAGGTAGCCAATCAACCACATCAGCACCGACTAAAATGCGATGATTTTCGGCGCTGAGAGTTAAATCAACATTAGTATGGGCTTGGTGTGCGTTAATCGTGACTGGGTAGTTGCCAAGTTCAATGGTTAAGCTATCAACAACGTAAGTTTGTGGTGGTTGTAGTTGATATTGGCGCCATCGTAATAATCGCTGCTTAGCTAAGTTGAGTTTGTTTTGCCAGTGCTGTTGTTGCGCTTCGGGCTGCTGGGCTAAACGCTGTAAACTCAATTCGATACTTTTTTCATAACTATCAAGTTTATTAGTATAGGTTTGTTGGAGTTGACTAAATTCAGTAGCAAGCTGTTGATGGACAATTAATTGAGCATCGGGGAAATGATGCTGCAAAATAGCCATGCCCAGTAAATGGTCGTCGTGGAAGTGACTAGCAACTAAGTAACACAAGGGGGTTTTTAAGGTGCTTTTTAGTTGCTTAACGGTTGCTTCAACAGCGGCAAAGTCGCCACTGGCATCAAACATTAGCGCGCATTTATCACCTTCAATGAGCACTTGGTTTGAGTCATAAAAGCGTAGGGCTCGTTGCTGCTCTAAAAATTGTACGTTAGGGGAGATTGTTTGCCACTGTGTTGCTGCAACAGCAGAGCGGGGTGCAACAAGACTAAAGCTTAGCAATAAAAGTGCAGTTAACTGAGTGGGGATATAAAAAGGGTGAGTCATAACAGTATTGCCAAAATAGAGAAAATAAAATAGGCAAGTTAGCTGATTTTGTTTTTAATTGATACTGGAATCCACGAGATAATAAAAAAAGCGCGAGTGCGCTTTTTTTTATTCGGCTGACGATTGCCCTAAGTAAGCACTGAGCTTATCGATGAGTTGATCCTGCTGCTGTTGGGTAACGCTTTGCTGTGTTTTTGCTTCGAGTAACTCATGGCTAATATTCAAGGCTGCCATTAATAAGGCTTTTTGATCATTGCGCACTGTTGAGCGCTGCTTCATTTGATCAACCAAATCATTTAAGTATTTGGCTGATGCAATGAGTGCATCCTCTTGCCCAGCTGGGCAAGCAAATTGCTGCTCTTTACCAAGCAACTCAACTGTGACTCGCTGGTTTTGCAGCTCAGACATTAGTTAGCCTGTTGGGCGCTTTGTAGCTTCTCAAGTAAACCCGTTAAAGTTGTGCTGGTGTCTTTTTGTTTTTCTTCACTTTCAAGTACTTCAAGTTGAAGAATTTCATTTTCATCGATTAGCTTACTATTTTTATCTTTAAGCTCGCTAACCTGAGTTTGTAGCTGTGAATTTTGGCTAATTAATTGGTCGATCAATTGTTCTAGTTGAGAAAGGGTATCGTTATTCATAAAGGCGCTCATAAAACTGTGATTATTGTCATGCAAATGTAAAGCAAAGTTGCTTTATATGCCAGCATTTACGTGTGTTTTGGCTGATTTTTATTTAATGTTAATAAGCTGTTCAGGCTAGCGACTAATTTGTTCATAAGTGGTTCACTTAATGGCCAGCAATTTATGACCCTTGGCGTTTTATGTTGTAGAATATAACTAACTTCAATGAGTTTATTTAAGCGAAATTATATTATGCTCAGTTACAGACACTCATTTCATGCTGGAAACCCAGCCGATGTCGTTAAACATTTGGTATTAGCTCAGGTATTAAGTTACCAGACGCTCAAAGATAAGCCATTGGACTATATCGATACTCACTCAGGAGCTGGCTTTTTTGAATTAGCCAGTGCTGATGCACAAAAAACGCAAGAATACCTAAATGGCATTGCTAAGCTTTATCAACATCGCAGTGAGCATCAGGAACTAAATGATTATATTGATTTAATTAAATCATTTAATGACACAGAACAATTAGCTTTTTATCCGGGTTCGCCGAAAATCGCAGAGCACTTCTTGCGTCGCCAAGATAAAGGTTGGTTTTTTGAGCTACATCCGCGAGATTTAGCATTACTACAAGAAAACATGAGCGGTAAGCGCTCTATCCGTGTTCGCGGCGAGGATGGCTTTACGGGCCTCGTGGGGTTATTACCACCCGCTTCGCGCAGAGCATGTGTACTCATTGATCCACCTTATGAAATTAAAGACGATTACGACACTGTGGTAAAAACATTAACGAAGGCTTATCAACGCTTTGCTACTGGCACTTACATGATTTGGTATCCTGTGGTCGACAGAGAGCGGATTGAGCGTATGGAAGAGGGGTTGATTGCTTCAGGTATGCGTAACATTCAGTTATTTGAATTGGCGACTGAAGGTGATACTGAGGTGCATGGCATGACTGCATCGGGGATGATAGTGATTAATCCACCGTGGAAGTTAAAACAAACTATGGATAAGGTGTTACCTGAGCTAGTTAACTTATTAAGCGATTCATCAGGTTTTTATCGCAGCGAGCAATTAGTTGCCGAATAAACATTGAAACGCCCAGGTCACTGGGCGTTTAATTACAGAGTTAATTAAAGTACACGGCTTTAAAAGTTGCCAATACTTTACCTTGCTTATCTTTTAAGGTGAGTGATTCACCATTAATATCCCACGTCGCAGTATTTTCTAGTACGCCAGACATTGCAGCTTCTTGTTCCATCCCCTGAGAGCACATTTTTCTAGTGCTAGCTTGCGGGCTGAATGTCAGTGTCTGTTGATCTGCTTGATAACTACCAGCAAAATTATTGCAGCCTAAAAAGCCATGGCTTTTGTTATCTTTACTAAATTGAATAAAGGGTTCTTTTGTTTCAACAGTGACTTGCACGCCATTTAAAGTGACTGCTTTGAAATAGGTATTCACCAAATCGACATTTGGTTTTGGTGCTGCAACTTTAGACACTACGACTTCATAAGGTGCTTGTTGTGATTGCTCAAATGGATTGTTATGTGTAGTGCTTACATATAATAGTTGGTCTTGATTGGTGATCCGTGCCATCACACTATAGCGATGACGTTGCTGCATTTTGCTCGCGTCGTAGCTAAGTTCTACCGTATAAGGCGGAGCGCTATTGATATCAACAGTTTGTTGACTAATTATTTCCGCTTCAGTATCCATCTTTGACACATCAGCTAAAGTCACAGTAAGTTGTGAGCTAGGAGGTAACATGCTGCGATCAAGGTAGCTAACTTGAATTGTTAAAGTGGCCATAGCTGTATCTTTATTAGTTTGTTTAGTCTGTGGAGCTGCTAGGCGCTCACACCCGTTAAGTACCATTGCACTGCTGGCCAATAAACTAATGCTGGCAATCGATTTTAAAACTGAATAAGGTTTGTTCGATAGCATGGTTTATTCCTTGAAATAAATAGAGCGGTTGATTTTTAATCTATGGGTAGTTTACAGCGCGATTACTTAATCATAGCTTAATTGTATTTAGGAACAAAAAAAGGCGCATAAATGCACCTTTTTTAGGCTGAGAGATATTTACTTCTTCACAAACTTGGTCAAAATAACAATGCGCTGACCGTCAACACGCCCTTCTATATGTTCAGGGTTGCTGGTTAAACCTATATTACGCACAGCAGTACCACGTTTAGCCGTTAAGCTACTGCCTTTAACATCTAAATCTTTTATAAGTGTGACTGTATCACCGGCTTGCAGTACTACGCCGTTGCTATCAACATGTTTAATATCATCATTTTCAGCAAGAACTTTTTTAGCCCATGCTAGTGTATCTTCTTCAAGATAGATCATATCTAGCGCATCTTGTGCCCAGCCATTATCAGCAGCTAAACGGGTTAGCATACGATACGCCACCACTTGTACCGCAGGTGTTTGGCTCCACATGCTATCGTTTAAGCAATGCCAATGAGTAGGGATAATATCAGTGGTGGCTTCAACTTGCTCTTTACACGTTTGGCAGGTATAAATACATTTATCTGAATGAGCTTCAGTGACTGGTGGCACTTCGTATACAGAAAGGTTTTCAGTTGCAGTACATAACTCACATTGGTTATTACTGCGTTCAACTAAGGCTTGTTCAATGCTCATATCAAGGCTCTTTTGGGGGTTAACAGAAAAGTAAGCTGTTATTATACTCAATCATCAGTCAAATTAGAACTTATCCATTATTTTAGTGTGGGTATAGTGAAAAGTTTGGTTTTACAGGTCGTTTGCAGACATTCAGTAAAAGGAGCATTATTGCTTATTCTTAAGTTTAGGCAAGGCGCAAAAACCTTACTATACTGAGTACATAAAATAACAACAATTTAGCTGGCATGAGTCACTATAGTTATTAGCAGGAAATAATATGCTTGATACGCAAATAACCGCCAAGGTGCCAAAACTTGTTACACAATACATTGCCAGGCAGCCAATTTTTGATGCTGAAACAGGCATTTATGCATACGAATTACTGTATCGAGATTCGATAAATAACGCGTTTCCTGTTGGTACAACAGATGGTCAGGCTACTGGGCGGCTGTTTTTTAACGCTTTAATGCTGATTGGCATCAATAAACTTACTGCGAACCAACGCGCTTTTATAAATCTTTCTTCAGATGCCTTGTTAGATGATTTTCCTAAATTATTGCAACCCGATAGCGCAGTTATAGAAATTGTTGAACGAGCCGACAACATTGATAAAGTGACCAATCGTGTAACGGCTCTAAAAAAAGATGGCTATACTTTTGCTCTTGATGATTATGATGGCGATGAAAAATGGGATCCATTATTACATTTAGTTGACTATATAAAGCTTGAAGTTGAAGAGCCCATCATTAAAACCAATATGCTGTTAAAAAAGCTTAAACGCCGTTTTCCTGATGTAAAAATTATCGTTGAACGAATTGAAACACACGAACAATTTATGCTGCTAAAAAGTGCCGGCTGCGATTACTTTCAAGGCTTCTTTTTCGCGCGTCCAGAAATGCTCAGCTACCGTAATGTTGAACCATCTAAATTTGCTGTTTTTGATTTGTTGCGTTGTACGTCGCGCCCAGATCTCGATTTTGATGAAGTCCACAAGCGGGTAGCGAAAGACGTCGGTTTGACTGCCCGTATTCTTAAATTAGTGAATGCACGCTCTGGTAACCAAAATTTAGTGATCACCTCTATTTCACAAGCGGTTATTTATTTAGGTGAAGATGCAATTCGTCAATTTGTAAGAGTGTTGGCGCTTAGTGAGCTAGGGGTTGATAAACCTAGTGAACTAACTAAGTTGGGGTTAACTCGTGCGCATTTCATGCAGTTAATGCTAGAGCCTGGTGGTAAGGAAATGTCTCAGCGTGGTTACTTAGTTGGCTTGATGTCAGTGCTCGATGCTATTTTAAATATGGAACTGGATGTTATCGCAAAAGAGTTTTGTTTAGGCGATGATTTATCGAGTGCACTGCTTAATTTTAACGGTATGTTAGGTGCTACTTTACAGTTAGCTCGCGCGGTAGAAGAAGATAATTGGCCATTAGCGGCTAAATTGTTAGAAACCATACGCCCAGCTTCTCCCATTGATATTGTTTATAATGCCATGCTTGTAGCACGCCAATACGGCGATGAGGTTTTAGCCTCAATTATTGAAGACGTTTAATACCTTGAGTATGATGCATCATCATCAATATACTTTAAAAGACGACGATGCGTTTATTACTGCCGATCACGACTATTTTAATTGCTCTGGCGTTGTTATTACCTGGTGTTACTCAGCCTGTGCTAACCCTTGAGGGGAAAATTGATAAATCAAAGCTCGCTAAAACGGGCATTGCTATGATTGCTGATGAAGGTGACCGTAATACCCGCAATATGTTAATGATGGCATCGAGCATGTTGGGCCTTGATAAACTCGAAGGTGAAATTAGTGCTTATAAAAAAACACGAAGCATTTGGGGTACGGTTAACGAACTTGCCAATAATAAAAATTACCTAGTCGCAGCATTAGTAGCATTGTTTTCAATTGTGGTGCCAGCTTTAAAACTGTTGATGCAATTAGCTTATTGTTTAATACCGATGAACAAATTTAAGCATATACTCGGTCAAGTTATACAAGGCTTGAGTAAATGGAGCATGGTAGATGTATTTGTGATTGCTTTGATTGTGGCTTACCTTGCTGGTAACGCCGATAGCCAGATGGGGGAACTGATCAACATGCATGCCGAATTTGGTACAGGTTTTTGGTACTTTACCGGTTATTGCTTATTTGCCATCGCCGCCAGCAGCTTAATTAAAGTTACGCCAAAAAATAGTTAAATGTTTGTGTTAACTAAATCGTTATCATAAACTCCGCTAGAATAGAACCTAGAACCTAATTTATAAAAGGCACTTTTTTGCAACGCATTTATATTAGTTTATTCACAGTCGTTTTATTGCTCACTTTAGTGGGTCAAGCGGTTGCGTCTGTAACTATGAGTTGTGATATGCCACACATGAGTCAACCACATGCAACTATGGCTGATAGTAGTGATATGCATCACGACATGTCTGCGGGTATGATGAACATGGATTGTTGTGACGATGACGATGACGCAAGCGCTAATCAAGAGTGTGGTTGTCCAATGAGCGCCTGCAGTACTCACTCAATGTTAAACATGAGTGTGTTAGTTACCGTTATACTGACAACGTCTGAAAAAGTACAACTTTATATCCCGCAAAATCAACATCGTATAGCCAGTTCACTGTATCGCCCTCCTATGCCTGCTTAATTGCAGGATAGGTGCGTCTAAAATTTACCTAAATCACCTTTTCTGCCCCTAAATTTAGTTGTCTTTTAATTTTAGTGGAGTAAGTGATGAATCACTTCGCAGTACTTAAAAGCAGTTTTTTAGCGCTTATGCTAACAACTGCAATTCCAGCACACAGTAATGAATTAAGCCTTGACGAAGCGCTCAGCTATGCACTTGATAATGAGCCATGGCTAACCGCCAGCAAATATCAACAAGCTGCTATACAAGCACAAAGTTTAGCGGCAGGCACACTGCCGGATCCAGTATTAACGGTGGGCTTAATGAATTTACCCACCGACGGTTTTGCTTTTGACCAAGAAGGCATGACCCAATTAAAAGTTGGCGTGAGCCAAATGTTTAGCCGTGGCGATAGCTTAGCGCTTAAGCAGCATGCGTTAGCGCAGTCGGCGCAGCAATATCCTTGGCTACGAGCCGACAGACTCGCTCAAGTAAAAACCATTGTTATTGAATCTTGGCTCAATGCATATCGTGCCCAGCAAAGTATTGCGTTAATTGAGCAAGATAAAGCATTGTTCTCGCAACTTATTGATATTACTGAATCGAGTTATGCCAGCTCAGTAGGTAACACCCGCCAACAAGATATTATTCGAGCACAGCTAGAGTTAACCCGCCTTGAAGATAAATTAGTGGTGTTAGAGCAGCAGTTCGAAAGCGCGAAAAAGCGTTTATCGCAATGGTTACCAATCAACATGTTAACTCAGCCTGTTAGCGCAAAACGTCATGATATAGCGCCTTTAGTTGATTTTGCGCAGCTTGAATTTGCACAGTTGATGCCATTATTAATGGCGCACCCAGCGATTGTCGCGATTGATAAAACCGTAGCGGCTAAACAAACAGAAGTTGAGGTGGCAAAACAAGGCTATAAACCGCAGTTTGGGGTAAATGTGGGCTATGGTTATCGCGATGATACGCCAATGGGGGATTCCCGAGCGGATCTGTTTTCAGTTGGTGTGAGTGTTGATTTACCACTATTTACTGATAACCGCCAAGACCAACAAGTTAATGCGGCGATAGCTATGGCTGAGGCGGTGAAAACTCAAAAACTAATTGCATTACAAAAGCTAAAAGGGATGTATTTTAAAGAGTTTAGTCAGTTGCCCCAATTAGCAAAGCGTGATGCACTTTATCAAACTAAATTATTGCCACAAATGGCAGAGCAAGCACAAGCCACATTAAATGCTTATACCCGTGATGACGGTGACTTTTCAGAAGTAATGCGCGCCCGAATCAGCGAACTGAATGCCAAAATTGATGCGTTAAACATAGAGATTGATCAACAAATTATTATTGCTCGCCTGAATTATTACGCTAGTAGCAAAGATGCTGCTGTGATGGTTGAGCAATTAGCAGGAAAGCACAGTGAACACTAATTTAAAATTGCTTATCGCCGTACTTATAGGTGCAGGAATATCTGCTAGTGGCTTGTATTTTTTCGGTAATAGTACAGAGCCTGAGGTGATCAGCGCAGAGAAAAAACCATTATATTGGGTTGCGCCTATGGATAGTAATTATCGCCGTGATGCACCAGGGCTTTCACCAATGGGGATGGACTTAGTACCTGTGTATAGTGAAGGAGCTGACAACAATCAAGATGGTCCCGGTGCAGTGACAATTTCCCCTGCTGTTGTTAATAATTTAGGGGTTAGAACGGCTAAAGTACAGCTCAAGGCACTGCAAAGTGAAGTGAAAACGGTGGGCTACGTACAATACAATCAAGATCAGTTAGTGCATATTCACCCGCGTGTAGAAGGCTGGATAGAAACGCTGTACGTTAAAGCCGCTGGCGATCAGGTAAAACAAGGGGAACCGCTGTATACCTTATATTCTCCGCAACTGGTAAATGCTCAAGAAGAATTTGTACTGGCTGTTGATCGTAATAACACCGTGCTTATTCGTGCAGCCAAAGCGCGCTTAAAAGCATTGAATGTGTCGGATGGTTTTGTCGAGCGCCTACAAGTTAATAAAAAGGTGATGCAAAATATTACCTTCTATGCTCGCCAAAGTGGTGTGGTTGATGAACTTAATGTGCGCGAAGGTTTTTATGTCAAGCCAGGCACCTCAATGATGAGTATTGCTCAACTTGATGAAGTTTGGGTAGAAGCCGAGGTATTCGAACGCCAAGCACAACTAATTGAAGTGGGTTTACCGGTTACTATGACCCTTGATTATATTGCCGGACAAAGCTGGCGCGGTAAGGTCGATTATATTTACCCAACATTGGATGCCAAAAACCGTACTTTACGGGTGCGTTTACGCTTTAATAACCAAGATCACCAACTAAAACCGAATATGTTTGCGCAAGTAAGCATTCATGCAAAAGCTGCTGAGCAACAACTTATAGTACCTAAAGAAGCGGTGATCCGCACCGGTTCCCAAGACCGTGTTGTTATCGCTTTAGGCGAAGGACGCTTTAAATCGGTGGCAGTCGAACTGGGCCGCAGTGATAGCCATAACGCCGTTATTTTAGCGGGCGTTGAAGCCGATGATGAAGTGGTGACGTCAGCGCAATTCTTGTTAGATTCAGAATCCAGCAAAAGCTCTGATTTTAAGCGCATGCAAACACCAGAAGCTATCACTAGTGTGTGGGGCAAAGGAGTCGTTAATAGTGTAATGACAGGTCACCGTATGGTGAATATCAGCCATGACCCAATTGAAGAGCTCGATTGGCCTAGTATGAAAATGGACTTTACGGTTGCCGATAGCGTTGATTTTCAAGCGCTACAAGCTGGGCAAACACTGCATTTTGAGTTGACTAAAAAAGCCGATAGCAGTTACATGATTAGCGGTATTCATATTATGGATTCCACCCATATGATGAGCGAAGCACAAAATATGGCGACCGTAACCGGTACTATCAACAGCATTGATAAAGCCCAGCGCACTGCCAATATTAGCCGTGGGGCAATTGAAAAATGGCACCGGGATCCGGCCACTATGGACTTTATGTTTGCTGAACATATTGATTTAAGTAGCCTTGAGCCGAAGCAACAGCTGACATTTACTTTTAGTGTGCAAGATGGTGAGTTCGTGATCCAGCGTATCGATACTGAATCAAGCATGCGAACTAGTGACAATAGCGCCATGTCATCGCATAACGGACATTAGGAGGCTTTATGATAGCAGCAGTTATTCGTTGGTCCGTTACCAATCGCTTTTTTGTATTATTGCTAACAGCAATACTCATTGGCAGTGGTTTATTTGCGGTAAAAAATACCCCAGTTGATGCCTTACCTGATTTATCCGATGTGCAGGTGATTGTAAAAACCTCATACCCAGGGCAAGCGCCACAGGTGGTGCAAGATCAGGTTACTTTCCCACTTACCACCGCGATGCTCTCAGTACCCGGGGCGCAAACGGTACGTGGTTTTTCATTTTTTGGTGATTCCTACGTATATGTCATCTTTGATGAAAACACCGATCTTTACTGGGCACGAAGCCGAGTGCAAGAGTATTTAAGTCAAGTAGCAAGCCGCTTGCCCGACAGCGCAACCGCAGAGCTGGGCCCCGATGCCACCGGTGTTGGTTGGATTTATTTATACGCGCTGGTGGATAAAACCAACCAGCACGACATTAGCCAGTTACGCAGCTTGCAAGATTGGTTTTTAAAGTTTGAATTGCAAACCGTACCTGGCGTGTCAGAGGTTGCTTCTGTGGGCGGCATGGTTAAGCAATATCAAGTCAATGTAGAGCCAGATAAGCTGCGTGCTTATGGCATACCACTGAGTTTAATTCAAACCGCAATTAAGCAAGGTAACCAAGAAATGGGCGCTTCGGTGGTGGAAATGGCCGAAGCCGAATACATGGTAACCAGCACCGGTTATATAAAAAGCGTCGCTGATTTAGAGGCAATTCCACTTGGGGTGAATGCCAACGGCACACCGCTGCAATTACGCGATGTAGCCGATATTCGCCTTGGGCCACAAATGCGCCGTGGCATTGCTGAGCTAAACGGCGAGGGCGAAGTAGCTGGTGGCGTAGTGGTGATGCGCTATGGCGAAAACGCACAAAAAACCATAGAGCTGGTGAAAGCAAAACTTGAATCACTCAGCAAAGGCTTACCCGATGGGGTAGAAATTGTGCCTGTGTATGACCGCTCTAATTTGATCAAAAATGCCGTGGATAACCTCACCAGCAAACTGCTTGAAGAGTTAGTGGTGGTGGCGCTTATTTGTATTGTGTTTTTGTTTCATGTGCGCTCATCCTTAGTGGCAATTATCACTTTACCGCTGGGAATATTAACGGCATTTATCATCATGTATTGGCAAGGCATAAACGCCAATATAATGTCGCTGGGTGGTATTGCAATCGCCATTGGCGCGATGACCGACGGCGCGATTGTAATGATCGAAAACATGCATAAACACATGGAAAAAACGCCACTAACCGATGAAAACCGCTGGCAAGTGGTCACCGATGCTGCCAGTGAAGTTGGCCCAGCGCTGTTTTTTAGCTTGCTGATTATTACCGTGAGCTTTATGCCAGTGTTTATTTTAGAAGCCCAAGAAGGCCGGATGTTTGCTCCGTTAGCGTACACTAAAACCTATGCCATGGCCGCATCTGCAGGATTAGCTATCACTTTAGTACCTGTATTAATGGGTTACTTTATACGCGGCAAAGTTATTTCTGAGCAAAACAACCCAGTAAACCGCTTGCTAGTGAATGCTTACAAGCCGCTGCTGAACACGGTTTTGCGGTTCCCTAAAATGACTTTAGCACTGGCTGTGGTGGTGGCGGTGATAGGCTTTTATCCGGTCAATAAAATTGGCAGTGAGTTTATTCCACCGCTGGATGAAGGCGATTTAATGTATATGCCGACGACTTATCCTGGTTTATCGATTGGGAAAGCACGAGAGATTTTACAACAAACCGATAAACTCATCGCCACAGTGCCAGAGGTGTTAACCGTATTTGGTAAAGTCGGCCGGGCAGAAACAGCAACCGATCCTGCGCCACTGACCATGATTGAAACCTTTATTCAGCTCAAGCCAAAAGATCAGTGGCGCGAAGGCATGACCTTAGACAAATTGAAAAAACAACTCGACGGCTTAGTGAAGTTTCCAGGCCTGACTAATGCATGGGTGATGCCGATCAAAACTCGTATTGATATGCTGGCAACTGGGATTAAAACCCCTGTGGGCATTAAAGTTGCGGGACCAAATTTGAGCGAGATTCAAAAAATTGGCCAGCAGATTGAAGTGTTACTTAAAGATGTACCCGGCACGGCTTCCGTTTACTCTGAGCGAGTAGCGGGTGGGCGTTATATAAAGGTCGATATCAACCGTGAAAAAGCCGCCCGTTACAGCTTAAATATTGCCGATGTGCAGCAAGTGGTTGCCACCGCAATTGGCGGCATGAATGTAACCGAAACGGTCGAAGGTCAAGAGCGTTACCCGGTAAACTTACGTTATCCGCAAGACTATCGGGATTCGCCCGAAGAACTGATGCTATTGCCAATAGTCACCCCAGCAGGGCAACGCATTGCTCTTGCCGATGTGGCTGACGTATTTATTGAAGATGGTCCGCCGGGCATAAAAAGCGAAAATGCCCGCTTAAACGGCTGGAGCTTTATTGATATTGATGGCATTGATATTGGTAGTTATGTCGACAATGCGCGCAAAGTGCTTGACGAAAAACTAGTGCTACCAGCAGGTTATTCAATAACCTGGACAGGGCAATATGAATACATGGAACGTGCGAAAGCCAAGCTCGCCTATGTGTTGCCACTCACGTTAGCGATTATTATTGTGTTGTTGTACCTCAACTTTCGAAGCTTTGTAGAAGTGGCAATTATAATAGCAACCTTACCGCTGGCGATGATCGGCGGCATCTGGCTCATGTACTTAGAAGGCTTTAACCTCTCAGTTGCCGTGGGAGTGGGCTTTATTGCCCTTGCTGGGGTCGCGGTGGAAATTGGCGTCATTATGCTGGTGTACTTAAATCAAGCCTACCAAGAAAAGTGTGCTCAAGCCAAGCTAGCAGGTACAACGCTTAGTTTTGCAGAGCTTAAACAAGCCATAATCGAAGGTGCAGGCCTGCGAGTACGCCCAGTGATGATGACAGTCGCCACTATTATTATCGGTTTGCTCCCCGTGCTTTACGGCACAGGCACCGGCAGTGAAGTAATGAGCCGCATTGCCGCGCCGATGGTCGGCGGTATGTTTAGTGCGATTGTGTTAACCTTGATAGTGCTACCCGCAGTGTATTTGCTCTGGCGAAAGCGGGATCTGTGAAGCAGATAATAAAAAGGAGTGGGCTAACTACCTGACTCCTTTATTCTAATACTTTAATTTATTATTTTTATGCTGGGGAAAGTGTTAAATATAAAAGGATGTTCGAAAAAGCGGACTATGAACTAGTGCTTAATGCTGTATTGTAAATTGGAATATTTACAAATCGTATTTCTTTCTTTATAATTCCGTCGCTTTGTTAGACTCATCCTTCAATAGGCATGATTTCCAATATAGTTCACGGATCGAATAAAGGTGAGTTTTTTAAAAAAAATAATAATTTTATCTCTTCTAATGCTTTTAGGGTGTCAAACCCTTAACACAACACCAATTGAGGTAAATATATCGCAAGAAGTTACTTTTTCCGGTAAAGGAGCTGGTGCAGGAATCGCACTTATGTCTGCAATGGGACCTTCAGGTTTAGCTATTGGGGTAGCTATCGATATTGGTATTGGGAAAAAAATTCAATCAACTATTAATTATCAAAACCTTGAAAGTCGGTTTGCATCATTAATCATTCAGCATAATACCCTTCAATTACAAAACAAAAAAATTCAATTATTGAAAATTAATAAACTCAAGTTTCAATCAGTTTCTGGAGAAAAAGACCCAACAGTAGTCATAATTGATGGCAGTATTACTTTTATTAACGGTGAAATTCACGTATTTGAAAATACAAAAACTGAAAATAACATCTCTCTACCTTTAGAAAACCTTAAAACAAAAAACCATGTAACTGACGAGCTAATCATCTCTACTCTCAATGATTACTTATCAAAAATATAAACTAAAAGGATACTTATGAAAATTTTAATTTGTATCACTTTAATATTCGCTACATTTACTGTAGCTGCAGGGGAAACGTCATCAAGTAAAATAACTTTATGTGAATGGAAGTTGGGTTATGGCTGAAGTTGATATAACAATGCTTAATGGTAATAACTTCCCTGAACAATGTGCAAGTTCTAGTTGGGTTGCTATAACACCATCTGAACTAGGGTACGAAATTATTACCAGTACGTTAATGCTTGCGTATGCTGCTAATAAAAGTGTTTCTTTTTATGTTACGGGTTGTTCAGGGCAAAATCAAAGTAGTAAAAGAATTACCAGTATATGGGTAAATGATTAAAGTATTAATTAAAAAGGAAATTATCGAATGAAATTTAGAATTATCTTGCCACTTCTAATCTCAATTTTGTAAAGCGTTATATAGCAGCTTGCTTTAGCACAAACTACACAGTAAAACGTAACCTTTTGGTTTGATATCGACACAGATAAAAGTTGTAGTAAAGGTGATTGGGTCAATCTATATAAAAACCATGGCCTCTATCATTTTAAGCTAGGTGATTAATTAAACATTGATAAACCCCCAGCTCAGCTGGGGTGACTCGCATAGGTTTGACCGTGACAACGGTAGGGGTATCTTCTTTGCTCGACCAAAAGTAAAGAGGAAATAACCTATGCGAGACTATAAGAGTTTGCCTCATACTCGTTGGGATTGTAAATACCATATTGTATTTATTCCCAAAAAGAGACAAAAGTTGATTTACGGAGCGATTAGGAAGCACTTAGGTGAGACGTTTCATGAATTAGCTAAAAGGAAAGGGGTAATAATTGAAGAAGGGCATTTAATGAAAGATCACGTTCATATGTGTTTGAGTATACCTCCAAAATTTGCAGTTTCTAATGTTGTCGGTTATTTGAAAGGAAAAAGCGCAATTTCGATAGCAAAAAACTTCCGAGGGCGACAACGAAATTTCAATGGGGAAAACTTTTGGGCTCGAGGTTATTTTGTATCGACAGTTGGTTTAGATGAAAATATGGTTATAGATTATATTCGAAACCAAGAAAAGGATGATGAACACCGAGATCAATTAAAGTTTCAAGTGTAGTACGCCTTGGGCGTTTTCTTTAGCCCTTTGAGGGCGTAATCAAATAAGCCTCCGGCTTTGCCGGAGGTCAGTTAACTAATAATAAGGTAGATGAATAAATGATAAAAAACATAATTGCGATTTTGATGACACTCACTTTTTTTAGTACTCAGGCTGTAGCAACAGTAGGGCAAACTGTTGACCAAATATTTTATTGTGGTGATGATTTTGCAATTCATACAGATGCAGGAAATTGGTATGTAGTACTAAAATCGGTCGTGGGTGAAAAGAAGCAGGATCATTTTTTATCTATGGCGATGTTTTCAATGGCAACAGGTAGTAAAACAGCGCAATTTTTTCCTGGTGATCCACTAAGCAATTGGTGCGGTAACAAAAATTTTTTACCAATTACCTCCTTCAGTATTAAAACTGATAGCCCTAAATAAATTATCATAAAGAGATTTTTATAATGAATATTTTAAGTAAATTATTACTAGTAAGTTTTCTTTTTTTACTTCCAAGTACAGTTAAAGCTGCATGGCTTAATTCAACTGGCGAAATTGAAACGCTGACTTTGTATAACCAAAACCAAATTTTAGTGAAATTAAAAGGTAACAATGGAGCCCCTGTAGCTGCCTGTAGTAATAAAGAACACTTTATAATACCAGCCTCATACACAGAAGAGTCTCGTAATAGAATGTATAGCACTTTATTAGCTGCAAAAATGGCGGGTGTACCAGCATCAATAGCATACAGTGAAGTTGATAATTGTGATGCTTGGGGTGCCACTCCAAATGTTTACAGAAAAATAACGCGAATAATGTTTTAAGGATTAACTATGAAACACCCAAAATTTATCCGTGAGGGACTATGAAAAAAATATTAATGCTAATGTTACTTTTTACAGGAACATTAAAAGCAGGAACTACATGGATACCGATTAGTAATGGCGGTAATTTTATCATAATTCCGTTTATTCCTAGTGAAAAATATAACCAACCGAGTAATGTGACTCTAGTGAAACTTTCAAATGGTGTCACCATAACTTGGAATGATATTCAGCATGCAAGTAAATATCGTGTTGAAGGATTAGATAGTAACGGTAATTGGGTTTTGCTAAGGGAAGTTGATTCTAATTCAGTCACATTTTCGCCTCTACCAGTTGGTATTTCGAGCATTAGGATTATGGCGTGTAGCTATACCTCTTGTAATAACAGTGGGCTTTGGAGTAATAGCGTGGCTTTGAAAAAACAAATAATATTTATACACACGGATTTGCTTGGTAGTCCAGTTGTTGAGACAAAAGGAGAATAATTTAATGGAAAATGGCTCTACTCAGTTACAGCAAATCGTAAAGGAACTCATTATGAACTGCATTAGAAAAAGTAATTTAATCTTGTTTACATTGCTTTTTATAAATCAATACTCAATAGCTTCAGAGAAAGATTATCAAGGCTCAAAAGATATTTACTCCAAAACGGTGCAGCAACAGTCAACTGGTGAAATAATTAATTATCTCAGTGGTAAGTTAAGTTATGAAACGGTTGATGCAGTTATACCAGGAAGTCGTGGTATGGATATTATTATTTCTCGAAGTCACAACTTAAATGAACGTGTTTTAGGTTACCAAGCTACTGTAGGTTCTATGGTTAATTGGCATTTTGAAATTCCACGCATTGTTATTCCTACCACTCCGTGGGGAATTACTTCGGGTTGGCAGCCAGAAGAGTTTGATAATATCATTGACGTTACTAGAACTACTCGCACGGGTATTTGTAATGATCCTTATCCAGGAGATGGACGGGCCTCGCAAAAAAATACTGGTATGCCAATAGCCAAAAAATATTGGGCTGGAATGCAATTGAAAATTCCAGGACAACCAGCTCAAAATTTACTAAAAAATACAGATACTAGTTCTCGATATCCAGCTAATACAAAGTGGGTAACAACTTCTGACTGGGTAGTTTCATGTACCTCTAATGGCGAAGGTTTTATTGTAAAGTCACCTCAAGGGATTACTTACACAATGGATGTAATGCGTGCATTTTATAATTATACAGGGCTTTTATATCAATGGAATGAACCTGGAAATAACACGTTATTTGCATCGAAAATTGAAGACCTACATAACAATAAAATAACTTACAGTTATGAAACTGGTAATGGTTTTTATGAAATTAGGGACAGAAATGGTTACTTAAGAACGAAATATAAACTACCAGTATACTCGACAAAACTAACTAAAATTACTCGTAATGATGCTGCTGGGGAACAAATAGTTAATTTTGATTATAAAGATAGTGCTGGTTTTGGAGGTTCAATTGATACTATTAGTATCAATGGTCGGGAGTGGAATTATAAGTATAAATTGGATGACCATGTTGGAAAGCTAGAACATTATCTAGAGGAAGTTATTAATCCTGATGGCACTACTTGGAAATATAAATATGAAGGTGAAAAATCATATAGAGATGAAGACCCAGGTATTGTTCCTCAATTTGAAGGCCCTAACTTATTAACTCAAGTAAAACTTCCTTCGGGAGGGACAATTGATTATGCGTATAAAGTGTTTAATAAGCTTAAAAATGATCCTTACGACACAAATATTCGCCTTCATACCCGTCTAACTAAAAATGCCGTAAAAACAGTTGATAATTGGGTATTTAATTATCAGAATCATTCAAATAATACTGTTAAAGTTACCGTTACAAAGGGCTTGGATTCAGAGTCTCATATTTATAAAAATGATAAATCATTTCAACATGGGCAGTTAATTAGTCAAGAATTTAAACGTAATACTGACTCGAAAAAAATTAATTATACTTATGAGAAATTAGCAGAGATCGGTGAATTCACATTTCTGGATTATCCGAAAGATATACCTGATTCTTTAACAACAAAAGTAAAATTGGTTAAAAAGGAGATCATTCAAGATGGAAATACTTACACAACAGATTATTTAGAGCATGATATTTATGGAAAGCCCAAAAAAATAAAAGAAGTATTTGCAGGGAAAACTAAGTTTACAAAATTAAGTTATTATAACAATTTATCTAACTGGCTAATAGGATTACCTAAAATCACTTCTGTGTCAGAGACAGATGTAGATGAAAAATATCAAGTAGTTTCTGAGATTAGTTACCACAACGCTTATACATCAGCTGGTCTATACAATAACTTAGGCCTTCCTTATGAGCAGAAGAGCTTTGGTGTTTGGAAAAAACGCTTTACGAAATATACCGATCACGGAGAATTAGAGAGAGTAGAATTTAACTCTCTAAAAACTGCAGGCGTTGGAAACCGCTTCATCGAGTATAAAGATTATAACCGTGGGCAACCTCAATTAATTACAGTTCCATCTCGTTATAAAGGTACTACAATAAGCATGAGTCAGGCTGTAGATAATAACGGCTGGATAAAAAGTAGTACAGACTATAACGATGTTACTACTCATTATCTATACGATGCTCAGGGTAATATTAAATCGATTGATTTAGAAAACGATACAGGAGACACGAAAAGCTGGGCAGATACACTTTATACTTGGGCTACTAACGCTAATGGCACTCTAACTCGCACTGTACAGTCGTGTGAACTCAGCGATGACGGTGAAACTTGCGCAGGTGATGTGAGATTCACACAGACTGAAACTTATGATGGCCTTCTACGTTTAACCAGTTTATCTAAATCAGATGGTGCTAATACGTATTACCAAAGCTATGGCTATGATAAAAATAATCAACAAATTTGTTCATCTTATTGGAGTGACAGTTTAAGCAGTTGTAACAGTCAAACAAAAGGAATCAATAAAACGTTTGATTTTATCAATCGACTTACAACAATATCAACAAGTGGGCTGGGGACTGTTAATTATAAATATCTAGCAGGTAATAAAATACAGCTTACTGACGCTGAACATAATACTACCACCACAAAATATCAAGCATTTGGTTCACCAAGTTATGAACGTGCAATTGACATTAAATCTCCCGAGAGTGTAACTACAACAATTGAGATTGATGTATTTGGCTTAACTCACTCGATTGCGCAACAAGGGTTAACTAAAGCTGGGGCATTTAAAACAATCACAGAAAATCGCTATTACGATGACTACAAGCAATTATGTTTAACAACCCGTCCAGATGTGGGTAATACACTTTATAAGCATAATGCTTTAGGTAAGCTAGTTTGGAGCAAAGCAGGTGTCACAAACACCAAATGTAGCGCAACTCAACCAGCTTTGAGCACCTCTTTTAGCTACGATAATTTAGGCGAACTTCAAACAATTAACTATCCAGATAATTCAGGCGATGTGACTTATGAGCGAGACAATAATGGTAATGTTAAAACGCTAACTGCGGGTAATGTAATTCATCGCTACGAGTATAATAACCAGAACCTGTTGGAAGAAGAGCAGCTATACATTGACACTCAATTACCATTAACGTTGAAGTATACCTATAATGACCTACAGCAACGTAGCATGATTAGCTACCCTGATGGCACGGTCGTAAATTTCAAACCTAATAGTTTCGGTGAACCAACAGAAGCCCAAACTTATAACGGTACAATCGTTGCATTAAGCTTTGCCAAAAGTGCTACATATTATGCAAATGGTTTGTTGAACTCATTTACATATGGTAACGGCGTAAAACATGAAACAACAATACATAGCGATAGCTTACTACCTAAGCAGCTAAAAGATACAGGCCCAAGTGGCAGTAACCTACCTAGTACAGTTATGTCATTGACTTATGATTACGATAATAATGCAAATGTAACTTCAATTAATGATGGGCAAAACAGCGCATATAGTTTAACGGATTTACAGTATGATGGCCTAGACCGTTTAACCAGTACCACAGGAGGCTCAGGAATTGGTTCAAGTAGCTTACGTTATGACGGTTTTGGCAATATCACTTATTATAAAAATAAGGGGAAAACACTTAACTATACGTATGACTACGCTAAAAACCGTTTATCTAAAGTAACAGGCGTAAGTGGTCGTTATGGCTCTATTCGGTATGATGGCCGCGGAAATATAGAATATAATGGTGTATACAGTTTAGATTTTAATGCGGCCAACCAACTTACCACTGCAAAAGGCAATAGTTATCTCTACGATGGCCATAACCGCCGAGTAAAACAAACTGATGCCAGTGGCACCAGTTATTCAATGTATAGCCAAGATGGTATGCTGCTATATAGAGAAAAAGGAAGCACCATAACAGGCAACGGTACTAACTATATTTACTTAGGTAAAAAACTGATTGCCAAGTACGGTAACGTTACACCGCAAAGTGTAGATAAAAGTCGTCAACACAGTCGCCCATTTGGTGAAACAATAGAAGCTCCCAAAGATGATGTAGGGTACACAGGACATAAATTCGACACTGACTTAGGGTTGAGTTATATGCAGGCACGATATTATGATCCAGTTATTGGGCGGTTTTATTCGAATGATCCGATAGGATTCCGTGATGTTCACAGCTTTAATCGCTATGCTTACGCTAATAATAATCCTTATAAATATGTTGATCCTACTGGCCAGTACGTTGAGTCTGCGTGGGATGCTGCAAGTTTAAGTGTTGGTTTATATTCATTAGGAAATAACTTATGGAATGGTAATTTCGGAGCCGCAGGCATTGACGCACTAGGGGTTGCTGCTGATGGTGTAGCGCTTGCTCTTCCAATTGTACCGGGTGGTGCCGGAATGGCAATTAGTGCTTCAAGGCAAGGTGCTGAAGCTGTCTCAAAGTATGAGGTTGGTGCTTTTAATGATTTAAGTAAACGATCAGCTGTTGGCGACAAACTGGATATACATCATGCCGCTCAAAAGCACCCAGCAAGTCAAGTTATTGATGGGTATGACCCTAAAACTGCACCGTCAATCGCTGTTCCTGCCCGGGAGCATAGACGTATACCTACTATAAAAGGCGGCTATGAAGGAAATGCAAGAGGGTTACTGGCTAAGGATATTAAAGATTTACGACAACATACAAATGCACCCAATAGTGCATTACAAAATTTGATTCGTTTGAATAAAGAAAGTTACCCTAGTGCATTTATAAAAGGTAAGTAATATGAATAGTGAACAGTTTATCTCAATTATAAAAAAAGTAGTTAGAGAAAGCGCAATTGAAGATACTATCGAAAACTTAGAAGATCCTCCTGGGAGGCGAGTTTCAGAAAATGAGAGGCATCGTTCTGACTGGTTTAATAGTTTATCTTCTGATTCTAGAATAAATGTAGAGAGTATTATTGCAGATGCAGTAGATGAAGCTCTATTTGGCCTCCTTTCTGTAATTGATGGTGCTAGAGCTATCGAAGATGGGGAAAACAAAGGTAAGCTGATTTTGACTCATAAAAAACAGCAAGAGAAAGTTTTAAACGACCCGGATAAAATAGGTCTTCATGATTTGTATAAGGCGAATTAAATAAAAACTCTATTTTCTATTTTAATCCCAAAGCCCCTTACGGGGTAATGTG
>NZ_JAGPYN010000003.1 GCF_018069805.1 Pseudoalteromonas ostreae | reverse complement strand
ACTACATATTAAACTTGGAAAATTAACCGTAAAATATAATTTAACCTTTATTAAAAATAACTCTTTAAAAAGAAATTCAAATTTTATGTGTTTGTAATTATTATTAATTTTTATCTGGGCTGACTTCTCAATACTTCTGTTATAAAGCACTCATGTCGAAAATCGTCAGCGGTATATTCATCTGCCTTAACATTAGAAATTGAACTGTATTTTATCCATAAATTTAAAATATCGACTAAGGCACTTTGTCTTTTTTGAGAGAAATAAAAGCTATATTTAGATTCTCCATCGTCAAGAAAGCTAGTTTGTAATGCGTAAATATCTATAATTAATTTTATAATTAAAGTAATAGGCTCTTTTTGAATTGAAAAGTGGCGAATACCTATAGCATGGCAAACTTGTAAAAGAGTCGCGTCCATAACCCCTAAAAGATATATTATTTTTAAGCTATATATATTTATAGAATTCTCTTGTTCTATTTTTTGCTCTTCCGAAAAGTCTGGAAACAATAAGTTTATAAACTTCAGCTTATTTCGTTTAGTGTTTGCTATTTTCCCTAACTCAAAAACCTTAGCCTCGAATAGTTTCATAAATTCATATATATACTCTATTTTTTCAATATCTATCTCGAAATATGGATCTTCTTTTTTTGTTGGTTTTGGATAAAAACGTGTAAAAATTATTGTGGCATCTTCAGGTCGAATGAATTTAAAGTTACCATTGAATATAACTGCAGAGAATTTTTCTTTAAATAGAGTTAACTCTTTATGATAGAGATCTATTTTATGCTCAAATTCTTGCCTTTCTATTGTTCTTTCCTGGTAATTCAAATTAGATTGAAACTGTAATGCTCGAAAGTTAGCGGTTGCTAAAGTAGCAAGAGGTAATGCTGAACCTAAAATCCATAAAGGAACATTCATATACTCTAAGAAAACAGATAATGTTTCTTTACTCGGCCACTCAATTGATAGTCCATCGTTTATAAAAATAAAACTCATCAGTAAAGAAGATAAGCTAACCGGTATAATTATGGCTATCCAAAAATATGAATATGTGAACACACTACTAATCTTTTTATTGTTATTCATATACTTTAAGTCCTTCAGTACACATTCAAGGTAAAAGTCATTATTTAATCCGATTAAATAAATTATTCTTAATTTAAGATTCGAAAAAGCCCTACCACTTTCGCGGTAGGGCTGGTATTAGAACTTATCATTTATACTCTATTACGGTACAACTGCTGGGTAGATGTAACTTGCATCTAAACCTAGCGGTATACCCAGTGCCCAGTAACCGAGTAAAAATAAGCTCCAACCAATTAAAAAAGCGATTGAATACGGCAGCATCATCGCGATAAGCGTGCCAATGCCCGTGCCTTTAACGTATTTTTGGCAGTACACAACCACGAGCGGGAAGTAAGGCATTAATGGCGTAATAATATTAGAGCTTGAATCACCTACGCGATAAGCAGCTTGAGTTAAATCAGGTGAAATACCCAGTTGCATTAACATAGGCACAAACACTGGGCCTAGTAGCGCCCATTTTGCAGAACTTGAACCAACAAATAAGTTAACAAACCCAGTTAAGAAGATTATTCCTACAACGGTTACTGCGCTGGGTAGTTCCATCGCTTTTAACAGCTGTGCTCCCTCAATAGCCAAAAGAGCACCTAAGTTAGATTTACTAAAGGCTGCAATAAACAAGGCACAAAAGAACGCCATTACAATATAATACGCCATGCCGCCCATTGCTTTACTCATTGCATCTATCATGTCTTTAGAGCTTTTAAAGGTGCCAACGGTAAAACCATATACTGCACCAGGTATCCAAAACAGTAGGAAAATTAGCGGTACGATAGATTGCATTAAAGGCGAGCGAAAATTAGTTAAAGAGCCATCTTCGCTTCGCATTGCTGAATCCGCTGGTGCAGAAACAAATGCCAATAAAGCAAGTCCCGCCACCATTACTGCACTTGCAATAAAGAAAGCTCGCTTTTCATCGCTACGGGCATCTTCAAACGCAGGTAAGTCTTCTTTGTTGCCATCCAAATCGGTATTTTTTAACCGTGGTTCAATAATTTTATCGGTGATATACCAGCCTAATAAAACAATAAATAAGCTAGAAGCTGAAGTGAACGCCCAGTTATTTAAAGGGTTAATCGACATCGCGGGGTTAATAATTTGCGCCGCACTTTGGGTAAAACTTTGCAATAATGGGTCAATCCCCGACGGAATAAAGTTAGCACCAAAGCCACCACTTACTCCAGCAAAGGCGGCGGCAATACCTGCAAGTGGATGACGCCCTGCGGCATAAAATATAACACCTGCTAACGGAATGACTAACACATAACCTGCATCGGTTGCTGTATGGCTAACGATGGCGACTAAAATAATTGACGGCGTTAATAGTTTTTTAGGTGTCACCTTTAACATTAACTTAAGGCCAGTATTAATAAAACCAGAATGTTCAGCCACACCAACACCCAGCATAGCAACTAACACCACACCCAATGGCGCAAAGCCAGTAAAGGTCTTTACCATTGACGATAAAAAGGTCGCTAATGAGTCGCTTGCTAACATATTATTAATAATAATAGCTTCACCGGTACGAGGGTCGATAGCGTCAAAAGTCACGCCTGAAAACCACCACGACAAAACCCAAATGAGTAGCATGGCAAATAGAAAGATAATTGCGGGGTCTGGAAGCTTATTCCCGACCCTTTCTACAAAGTTTAAAAATCGTGCAACTAGCCCAGTCGGCATGGTCGCATCATTATTGTTGTTCATTTTGCTTGTTCCTTAGAATTTTAACCAGCATACATTACCGTAAATGCTGCGGTAGGTAAATTTTAAGTAAACAATAAAGCTGCAAATTAGGAACAAACATTTGTAAGTGCACAAAAAAACGGCCATTCAGCCGTTTTTATTTGTACAACAATAAATCACATTTAAGCGAGTGCTTTTACTTCTTCCCAGATACGCACTACAAGTGCTTTATCATCTTCGTTTAGTTCGCCATTGCGATAAGCTTTAACTAAGCTTTTTTCAACGGTTTCATTGAGCTCATCTATTTCAAGATTAAGCTCTTCTACTTGCGCATAGCCTACGGCTAAATCAAAATGACCACGTAGATAACCACCTGCAAAAAGCTCATCATCAGTGGCTTTTACTACTAAATCGTCAAAATATTGCTGCGCTGCATCAATGTAACTTACTAAACTCATTTAATTCTCCTGTACTTGCAGGGTGTCTTGGTGACCCACAGCATACATAACATGGTCGTTAAATCCGGTTGTAACCCGCATATAACCACTTAATTCATCATCTAGTTCGCTATCGCCAGTATCAGCAATGAGCGGGCGGCCATTTAAGGCCTGTAATTTTGTTTTGGTTGCCACAACGATAATATTGTCTTTACCGATTGCACGAATAAGTGCTGGGCTTAACTGTTGATTACCACGGCCAAAAATATGGCCTTGGCCACCAATTAAAGTGATCACCAACTTTGTTGGCACACCTTTCGTTAAATCAATTAATTGTTGAGCGGTTAAATCTTGCTGTACAAGGCTTTGATCTTGCACTAAATCAACCCCGAGCAAGGTGTTACTAAGGCCCATTTCTTCCATTATTGCCTCAACGGTTGAGCCACTGCCCATAATGTACTGGGTATCTTCTTCCATTTCTGACACCACGTAAGCTGCAATATCAGCAAGTACTAATTCATCAGTTTCTTTACCGCCGTTTTTAACGGCTTGTACATAACGTACTTCACTGGGTACTTGCATTTCACCGTAACGCTTGGCTTTTACTGTGCCTTGGCGAAAAGCATCTTCATCAATATCCATGACATCTGCATCTGCTAATGTAACGAGCTCGCCTTTAACCAGCATCTCCACAACCCGACCCGCGGCTTTGGGGGTAATGGCATAAACTCCTGAATGAATTTTGCAACCGGCAGGAATACCAAGCACTGGTACGCTGTCATCCACCGCATGACAAATATTGCGTGCAGTGCCATCGCCACCAGCAAATAAAATTAAATCAACACCAAGTTGCTGCAAGGCTTTTGCAGCAAGCTCTGTATCATCACTTGTTGTAGAGTGCTCGCTGCGATAAATAACCTGCGTTGAAAAACCAAGTTCCTTAGCCGTGTTTTCACCCATAGCATCATTAACCGTGAATATTGTTAATTGCTCTTTATAAGGCAACAACACCTCAAGAGCAGCTTTAGTACGTAAATTAGCTTTAGGCTGGGCGCCTAATTTAATGGCTTTTGCTGCAGTATCAATACCATCGCTGCCCTTCAATGCAACACTGCCACCTAAACCCGCAACAGGGTTTACAATTAAGCCTAATTTAAACTGCATTCTTTAGCTCCTCAGGGGGCTGCCATTCAAATTGCGTAGCACTGATAGGCCACGGTGTTTTATAAAATGAACTTAACGCATGTAATAACCGATTAGTACGCTCATTGAAGCCTACTTGTAGCAAATGTAAAACCTGCTGGTATACGCGTGCTTGAAAAGCAAATCGGCAAGTTTGCTCGCCGTTTAAGTTATCAACCGACACTTTAAAGTCAAAACCAGCGGCAACACTAAGTGCCCATTCAATGGCTTGTGGTTTAATTTCAACGCTTTCAAACTCAGCTTGCTGCGCTTTATCACGGCCATCAGGGCAATACCAATAACCGTAATCTTCTAATAATCGTCGTTTATCGCCAGCGACTAACCAATGAGCAATTTCATGCAGAGCACTGGCATAAAAACCATGAGCAAATATAATTTGGTGAAAGTTTGTTTCATCACTAGCAGGAATATAAATAGGCTCATGCTCACCTTTTACTAAGCGCGTATTATGGCTTTGATAAAACGTTGACTCAAAAATAGAAATTAGATCGACTATTTGGTGCATAAGGTTTAATAATTCGCCTGAATAAACTGTAATAAGTACATGCTAAAAACGAGGCGAATTGTACGGGCTTTTAAAGGGAAAGTAAAAAGCGTTACGCATAGACTAAGTGAATAAGTCTTAACTTAATCTGTCAGGTTTGACTTTTAGATTTTGATCAATCTGACAGTCGCATACGTGCCAATAGCAGACGGTGAGCATCTTTATCATGCGCATTGCAAGACGCGACCCCAAGTTCCTTTACAGAGTTCCTTTACAGAGTTCCTTTATAATGCATTTTCCCGCGCTTGCATTACTGACATTACTTTTGCCATTACACTTGGAATACCAGTACCTTTGAGATATTCAACACTTGTTGGACGACTGGTCGTTTTATCGAATAGTTCATGAAATGGGCTTTGTTTATCAATGATGACTGAAGGTAGTTCATAGCCATCATCGTTAAACTGATCAGCTGTAATATCAATAATGTAATCTTGGCATACTATCCATGCGTGAGTCTGGTTTGAGTTATCTCCTAACCCGTGTCCACAAACATAGTTACTTTCTAGACTATGATACTTCAATAAATATAAGCCAAGTAAATCAGTAGCATCTCCACAGCAGCCAGCAGGAAAGCCTGATGAAAAATAAAAGCTAGTCATACTATGAAAGTCAGCCTTCTCAAATTGATCTAGAATCTCTCGAATTTGATAGATCTTTTTTTCAATATCTTTATTCAAACGAAATCCCAAAGTTCACCTGCACTATAAAACCCGCTTAATAGGCGCTAAAAAATTTTGAAAAAAATGACGCAAGCCAAGCTTTTTGCGTCCTTGTTGAAGAGTTTGTTAAGTTTACATTTTTGCATATATGCTAGATAACTCCTTAAAAAGCTCCGCCCTTTTACCCAATATAGTTACACGCCACAGCTGAATATCGTCAATAGTTACTCCGTGATCACCAATATAAACAGTTGCATAAAATTTTGTTAATTCTTCACCATAAGAGCGAAGTAACTCCTGAGCTTTATTTTCTCCAATCAATAGTAATTTTGATTCTGCACTAGCCAATATTTTATATGAGTTGAATAGTTCGACACGAACAGCCTTTAGTTCACTTTCCAATGTTTCACTTTTTTTGTTGCCGGCGTTCTTTTTCCTAGTCCAATCAAGGATTCTGGCCCAGTAGTTTAGGCAAATATGCGAAAACTCCTCTACCTGTTCTGCTACAGAGTCTATAGATTCTCGCTTCCTTTGAGTTGCAGAAAGGTGTTTATCCGAATTGCGCTTTAATTTTGTTACTGAATACGTAGCTATACCACTAATAGTTGCTCCAAGCCCTATTTTGACCGCGGTATCAACAATATCTAACCAAGAGGATGCCACCTGATTCTCCTTGTAAAATTAATAATCTTAAAACACGAGCGATTGGTTTTTTACCCTAAGTCGCCTCGTTTTTGTACATTATATATTTTTACCACTTATTCTAACTGATTGCTATCACAGTATTTTACATTCAAATAGTGATCTTATCTTGGGATGAAAACTAGCAAGAAACTCGTTTTCCTGACTATACGAGAAACTTGTTAATACACAACCGAAAATAGAGAAGGCGAAGATCAGTTTCTCGCTCACAGCCGAACATCGCCAAAGTGCCAATAGCGAAGAGTGGTAACGCTCCGAACATGCGCGTCAGGGCCGCATGCCCCCTTGGCTTGTTAGCCATTTTTCACATTCAGATATAAATATCTTACGCTACTCAAAATCTCAATTTTCGGTATTACATCTAAGTTGAGTTTTTTCTCTCGGCTTAAGATTTCCAATTTGTACTCAAGGATTTTATTCGGACTTATTTTTTTATGAGCCAAAAAGCCCTCAATGATCGTTTCATCAGCTAAAGAGGCAAATATAATGGCTTCTTTGTGAAGAAGTTTTTCATCTTGCGATTGGTTAGCGTTAACTGGCTTTAAAGTAAGCCGTAAAATAGCCGTGCTTCCGTTAATTTCAGATTCGAAGCATTTGGCCCTTATTTTTACCGATGTATTTTCTTGCTGAAAATAAACTGGTCTTGAACCTTTCCTTAAACTTCTGAACATTTTTTTCCTCATAACATAACGCAAAGACTAAACTATTTTCAAAGTGTTTATGAGCGTGGAGCACTTGCCTGAGTAAGTTAAAAGTTCTTCATCGTGTCTAACTTGCCTTCGCCACGCAAGTTGGATTCAAGCTGTTCAGACATCACCGAAAAGCTACTTAAAATTTGTTCATAACCATATTTAGACGGCAGTCTCCAACCTAGACATTCAGATATAGCAGGTACTCCTGGAAGAAGTTCAAGCTGTAGGCGAGCTTTGCTATCTTTTGCAACAAATCTAATGTCATATTCGGAGTAACAATAAGAGCTTAGCGGCGTGGTTAACATTTTCCACCGAATAAGCCCTTTACCAATTAAGGTTCCCCCAGATTCGTCCTCCACTCGTAGAACAGCTTTACTATCACCATAAGCGGTAGCAATATAGTTTCTAGCCCTCTTCCATAATTCAGCTTTATCACTCCCAAGACCGATATATGTAAAAGTTTCCGCCTGCACGTCTGATTGAGATATCGGGTAATCTGGCGAATTTGGATCTGTTGCACATCCGAACAATGCCATAGCTACAGATAAACTTGCTAAGTACTTTTTCATTAGTTTAAATCCTTACTCAAAAATGCACGGCTAATTATTTTAATAGTGCGCTCATCGCGCATATTTCTGCCGACTTAACGCTCATTTATCTACTTTATATAGTTTTAACAAATAACCTAAGGTATTACTATCACTAAGTTTTCTAAAAATTTTAAGTAAAGTTAAATAGAACAATATGCGCACGCCGCTAATTTTCATGGATATATGCGCAAACAGTAGTTTGACCAATCAATTAACTATTATATTTAGCCAATCTCAATAACTGGTTCTCGCTCGAGGTGGCCTTCGCCAAAGTGCCAATTGCAGACAGTGGTAAAGCCTCAACCGGCGGCAGCTTTATCGCCGTCCGCGTTACTTGATTTGTTAGGTTTCTTCGCGTCAGCCTTTGATCCCGCGACACCGATAATACTTTCTAAGTGTTTTTGACGTTCATATTTTGCTACATACCAATCTGCAATTAGTATTTCAATCAAGCCTATTAGTAATAGGGCTTCTGCCGGCTCGACATCAATTATTAAATTGATGTCTTTTTCCATATGGGCACCAATATTCCCGATGCTACGCACAGAATCAATGGCTTGCCAAGTGATAGGATCAACCGTATCTTTTATAGCATTAATCTCATCAACTAAACGCCCCTTCTTAACTCCCCAAAAATCTCTGATTATCCCCTGTAAACACCTGCGAGATAAGGTTGCAGAAGCCTTGGGACTTAAGGCTTTAATTAGGCAGGACTCTTGATAATCAGCCAGAATTGCTTCGGGGATATATGAAGGAAACTGTTTTGCGACAGAACTTGGCTTCAGGCTCCACTCTAGCCTTTGGGTATCAGGAGTTTTCACTCTGTACCCTGATTGGTAATGTGATGCATGAAGTGATGCTGTTATTTCATACTCTCTGCATTCGTCGTTCGGACACGAAATAATTTCGGTCAAGATACCAGATTCACCATCTTTATTATCCAAATCAAAATGGTGAAAACTAACACTGTAGTTAGCCCCCATTATCGTTGCTTCCCTGCTGCAGTATGGACAGGTCCAATTAAATTTAACTGTCATTTGATTCCCTCGGTAAATCTAACGCCGCAATAAGCGGACTAAAGTTGTTGGTTATAATGTGTAGCGAAGCGAAACCTAACCAACTGTTTTAGTTGATCTTCACCCGATAAAGTGGACACCGCCACGTTCAAATTCAATGTTTATATTTTTTCATTAGAGATTTGGCAAGAGCTTTAACTTCTTGTGCATTTTTACGAATTTCTTGAAAGGTCTGATTCTGTTGCTCTATAGCTTCTCTATAATCATCGCTTACACTAGCCAAATAAGATTTTTGTGCTTGGTTAAAGCCTTTTTTATATAAACGTTCATATGCTTTATGATGTAACTCATCATATTTTTTACGATCAAAAACAACAGTGTCAAAGTGTAATTGCATATACATTTCTACTTTTTGTAAAGATGTTGATACTTGATTAAAATTCTTTCGAATAGTGACTTCATCAACATTTTGTTCATGTTGGTATAATAGAGAAATAAAGCCATAAGCTCTTTCTTCATATTCATCAATTGCAAGATACAACTCTTCAATTTTTTTTATGTACACTTCCTTTCTAGCGCGCCTGCTAAGAAACCACTGATTGAAGAATACAACGATCAACGCTACAAAAGCCGAAACACCAATCGATATCAGTTGTGCTTGCTGAGCTTTTTCAGAATAAATTGAAGATAAAAAATCCACTTAAAACTCCACATTGAACATAACAATTTAATAGGCGCTCAGCGTGCATATTTCTGCCGACTTAACGCTCACTTATCTACTTTATATAGTTTTAACAAATAACCTAAGGTATTACTATCACTAAGTTTTCTAAAACTTTTGAGTAAAGTTAAATGAACCAATATGCGCGTGCAGCTCATTTTCATGAATATATGCGCAAAGAGCAGTTTAACAAATCAATTAACGACGATATTAATCAAATCTCAATGTCCGGTTATCGCTCATAGCTGTCTGTCAGATGAAGTCTAAACCTATTCACTTAATCTGTAAGCTCAGATATGAGCTAGTACAAAGTTACAAATTTATAAATCTTCTTTCTTACTTCGCTCATGAAGATAACGCTTTAACAGCTGAGTATTGCGGGTATTCGCTTTAAAGTAAGCATCAAAAATATCACCAAAAAACGGGATTAAACCAACCGTAAAATCAATCAGCATATTTATAATTATTCGCAGCTTAACACCCCAACCAACACCTAAGCGCTGCGCTTCAAAAAGCACATAAGTTGATAAGGCTAAGCCCGCTAAGTCCCCTACGACTGGCAAAATTCCTATCAGTGCTTCTATCCCAAACTTAAACTTTGTAAAAGGTATACCTATACTGCTGTCGGTAAACCGGCTAAACCTTTCTAAGCGTTTTAACGTTGCTTGGTGCTGCGTGTTTTTATTCATGATGCCTCACTTTAAAGTCAAAAGCTTAACGCTTACTCATTTACCAGAACTGTTAATTTAAGCGCACTAAGGTACGTGTTCTTTTCGGCTCGGTTAAATAAAGAAACTGCTGAAAATCATGGGATGCATTTATCAGCATTTTTCCATCATCTTTGCCATTAAATATGGTTTTATTACTCCCTGATTTAAAATCTATTTCATTCATCTCATAACCGTCTTTATCTGCAAGGGTGACTGTCATCATTGTAGCTCCGGCGCTCAAACCGATGATCTCTTTTGTACGTGATTGCCAAACAGTTTCAAGCGCTTTGTTTTTGTTCAATCTAAACACTTGCTTTTCATTGGAAAAGTAAACCTGATCTTGTTCATCAATATCCATTGCGTAACATGCCAAACGTTCTCCTGAGCCTGTATAAGGTGTTAGCTCAAGCGTCTCTAAGTCAAATTTAGCGGGATGAAAAGTAACACCGTCTGCAGCGCGATAAGAAACTAAAATAGCGTCTTCGTGGTGATACATTTCTCGCAGGTAAAAAGAGTGGTAGGAGTGAGGAATACTTTCAAAACTCCCTTCTTTTATATTAACTCTAAAAAGAGTATTTTTACTGGCAGTGATCACTTCTTTACCGTCTTTTGACCAGACTATGCCAAATAATTCTTCGTTGTTTGGGTTAGTAAAAATCAGCGTTTGCGCCCCATTTTCATACAAAAACAATTGCTTTATACCAAACCGATGAGATTCAAATACAAATTTAGACGAATCAGGGGAGTAAACAGGTAAAAAGTCGACCGATGAGGTATCTACAAGTGTTTCAAATTGCGTTGGCGCTTGACGAGTTGAACGGATGATATCCACATCAACCTTAACTAATTCCATTAAAATATCGTTACCTGACAACGAGAAATGCGCGTCTCTAATAATGTGGTAATTATTAAACGCCAACTTTTTTAGTTGCCCCTGTAAGTTTAATAACTGGAGTTCATGTTTATTACTAATCAATAATTGTTTTTCATCGGGGTGCCAGCTCAAACCTTGCACTGAGTCTTCAACAATGGCTAATGTTTTTGTTGTGCTTGCTTTAATGTCGAACAAATCAATTCTGTATTTATTTTGCCCAGCCTCAGAGGCAAGCGCAATAGACTGCTGACTTGGTGATAGTGCCTGCAACTTCATCCAATCTTGCCCAGCGGATGACTTAATGACTCTTTTTTCTTGGGTTGTTAAATCGATTGAACTTAGCTGAGTATGGTTATCGCTTTGACGTTTTTCAATAAAATAAATATGGTTGTCATGGGCCCACTCTAACTGCTGGCTCGTCACTTTAAAGTCTTTAAAAGTATAGATTTCTCTGTAGTTTGCAGGTTGTAATGTCAGTTTGTCTAAGGTGAAATACCCCAATGTTTGGGTATCTTGCTGGTGCACAAATACAATTTCACTGTCGTCGCTGCTCCATCCAAGGCTGTGATACGTTGACTGTTTTTGGGTTAACCTAATTTCTTTTCCTGAGCGTAAGTTTTTTAACCAGATAGCTTGGTTTGACTTATCACCACGCACAAAGGCTACATATTCACCATTATGTGATAAAGAAATACTAGATTCATTTTCTTCACTCGAAGAAATAGGCATCAATTTAGTAAAGTGTGTTTTTACTTGCGGTGTATCAGGGTAAAACCAACTTACAACCCCAATCAACATGACGATTAAAATAGCCAACGCTGGTAAGTATAGACGTTTGGGCTTATTTAACTGTTGCTCGGCTACTTCGAGGCTGTACCCGCGCTTTGGGTGAGTAATAATAAAACGTGGATTTTTTGAATCTTCATTCAATGCTTTTCTAAGCAATGCAATACAGCGCTGCACATAGCTTGGGCTGAATGTCGCATTTGGCCATACGGCTGAAAAAATTTGTTCCTGGCTAACCACAGTACCCCGATGAGAATACAAATATTGCAGTACATCCATGACTTTAGGTTCAACGACTTGCTCTGTATCAGCTGATGATATTTTACATCGACTGACATCTATAGCGAATTCCCCTATTACAAACTTGCCCACTGGCTACTCCAATAAATTATTATAAATCATATATTAAGATTTTCTTAAGAGAAACTCTAGGCTAATTCCATTGCTGCTTGATCTGTTACCCGCAATGCTACTTACATGATTCATTAATAATTAAAATCCATGCTTCGTATCTTATTCTTATTAACCATTTTTGTTAGCGCCTTTTTGCTATTTCAAATTCAACCTATGCTATCTAAAGAGCTGTTACCACAATTTGGAGGCGGTGCATCAGTGTGGTCAGCTAGTCTATTTTTTTATCAAACTGTTTTATTACTTGGTTACTTTTACGCACACTTTTTAAGTCGCTATTCACTAAAAAAACAAATGGTAATCCATATTTCGCTTGTTGTTTTAGCAAGCTTAATTAGCCTAAATAAATTCCACGTTAATTTAGATTTAGCCCCTAACTGGTCAGTTATGGCAAACTTACTAAATCAAATTGGCTTAGTGTTTATGTTGCTAAGCGCCACAAGTGTGCTTATGCAACGATGGTACATAGAGCGTGGTAAAAATGCAGTGCCTTATCATTGGTATTCGGTTTCTAATCTTGGCTCTTTATTAGCCTTGATAAGCTACCCACTCGCATTTGAGGTGTTTTTTTCACTGCCACAACAAAAACATTACTGGCAAATAGGGCTGCTTACCTACTGCATACTATTAATTTGTTTAGCTTATAAACTATTAGGCAAAAGCAGCAAAGAAAATAACTCATCGCTACCGCACGTACAAACCATTCTAAAAAAGCCCAATATGCTTTGGCTTATTTTATCCGCAACAAGCTCAATTTTGCTAATTGCAACCACACAAATGATCAGCACCAACATCCCACCAATGCCACTTGTATGGGTGGTGCCTCTCGCTATCTATTTAGGTAGTTTTAGTTATACGTTTGCCAATAAAAACAACTATAACCGTTCTGTTTGGGGTTATGCTTTTATATTCAGCGCATTTGCAGGTTTAATAATGTACTTCTTAGGAAGTCAGTTTAATGCAATTGCGCAAATTATTATTTACAGTTTTATATTATTGAGTGGCTGCATGATTTGCCACGGTGAACTTAGGCAACTCGCACCACAAGGTACATTACTAACACACTTTTATTTGTATATTGCTTTAGGTGGCGCACTTGGCAGTTTATTTACAACATTACTTGCTCCGCTGCTGTTTAAACAAATCACCGAGTATATCGTCGCTTTAGCAGTACTGCTTATTCTCATTAGTTACATTCATCTAACTCAAATTAAAAAAATAAATACGATATTGCTCGGTGCGACAGCTTTGTGGTGTGGCTGCTATTTAGTGCTTTATTCTAGTTTTAATCAATATAACGTTGCATCGCAGAGGAATTTTTATGGTTACCTAACAGTAAAAGATATCAATACGGCCGATCTTGCGCAAAGGCGCTTAATTGATGGCACCACGGTGCATGGTTCACAACCCTTACATGGTCAAGATGAACTCACTAGCAGTTACTATCATCAGCATACAGGCGTCGCTAAGTCGCTGGCGATACTTAAAAGCCAAGAAAAGCTCAAGATGGGCGTGGTAGGGTTAGGTGCAGGGGTATTAGCTAGTCTCGCTGATAAGCACGATACAGTGCATTTTTATGAGCTGAACCCCGCGGTATATACAATGGCAAATAGGTATTTTGATTACCTTAAAAACAGCCCTGCCAAAGTAAATGTCACCATTGGTGATGGCAGAGTCGCATTGCTAAATGAGCTTAAAGAAAACGCTCCTTTAATGAATGCTTTGGTTATTGATGCATTTTCAAGTGATGTTATTCCCGCCCACCTATTAACTCAACAAGCGTTTGAGCTTTACTGGCAACGATTAAGTAAAAATGGCATTTTAATCATCCATATATCAAATAACCATATAGATTTACTGCCAGTGATCCAAGCGCATAGTACTTACTTTGATAAAGCATTAATAAAGTTTAAGCATAATAGTGCAACAAAGTTAACTGCATTAGGCTCTGAATGGGTTGTATTAACCAGCAATCAACGGTTTTTAGATGCCATAGAAATCAGTGAATTATCGCCAATAAAACCCTACCTAAACACTCAGTTAGTACATTGGACGGATCAAAAAAATAGCGCATTACCGCTAATCAAATTTTAAACCAAATATAGGGGGCTCAGCCCCCATAATATTTTAATTTATTTTAATTTATTTTAATTTATTTTAATTTATTTTAATTTATTTTAATTTATGTTAATAACATCAACGCCTGCTTCATCACTCGCAACTATATCCGTTTCGCTCATTGATTCATTTATCCAGCGCTGTAGTATAGGGCAAGCCATTACTTTGTCACAGTATTGCTGTGCTAACGCAGATAAACTAATTTGATATGTTTTTAAGCGTAAAACAACAGGCGCAAACATGGCATCAGCTATACTAAACTGGCCAAATAGCCAGCCGTTCGGGTAACGTGTTTGTTGCGCGGAAAATATTTCATCAATGCGGGCAAGGTCTTTTTTTGCTGCATCAGAGAGATCAATGTTGCGAGTCGCACGAATATTCATTGGCATTTCATTACGCAGCGCTATAAAGCTTGAGTGCATCTCTGCGCTTAAACTACGAGCAATTGCTCGCTGCGCACTATCAGTAGGCCAGGCTGCATTAGATAAATAAGCATCATTGATGTATTCACAAATTGCTAATGAATCCCATACCTGCAAGTCGCCATCGACTAAGGCGGGTACTTTCTGTACTGAAAAACTGTTTTTAAGCGTTTCATAAAACTCTGGGGTGTCTAATACGAGTTGTTTTTCAGTAAAAATGACATTGAATTTACTCATTAAATACCATGCTCTAAGCGACCATGTCGAATAGTTTTTATTACCGATGAATAGTTGCATTTGCGTTCCTTAGTAGTGTTTAATATCCCTAATATAGAGCAGTAGTAAACTAATTACTTACCAATAGTTTTTATACAATACATAAGCAAAATTGATAGGTGAGTTAACTATGGATTTAGACGCCCTACGTACTTTCTACGCCTTTGTTGAAACAGGCAGTTTTACTCGTGCTGCACAACAAGTATGCCGCACCCAATCGGCAGTGAGCATGCAAATGAAAAAGCTCGAACAAGAGCTGGGTAATCCATTATTTCTCAAACAAGGCAGGCAGCTTGTACTATCGTCAAGTGGCGTCCATCTAGCTAGCTACGCTAAACAACTATTAGCTTTGCATGATGAAGCCTATAAGCAGCTTAAAACCGGTGGTGGGAAAACTCGCGTGCGCTTAGCTTGCCCTGATGATTATGCGGATGAAGTATTACCTAAAGTTGTGGCTTTATTACACAAATATATACCGCAACTTAATTTGCAAATCAGTTGCGCGCCGACCAACCAGCTCAAAGCACAGCTCGACCAAGGCTTGCTTGATATGGTGATTGCGACGCGCTCGCCCAGCTCTGAAGAAGGTTATTTTTTACAATCAAGCAAAGGTGTGTGGGTTAAAAGTGCCGAATTTAACTATCAATCCGCTATGACCCTGCCGGTTGCAATATTTCAACGCGATTGTAAATTCCATCAAGCGGCTGTTGAAGGATTACTCAAAACCGAACGCCCATTTAATATTATCGCTTGCTGCGGTTCAGTCAGTGCTTTAACTGCGTTAATTAACGCTAAATTAGCCTTAGGCGTCATGGCTGAAGTGAGTAAAAGCAGTGCGCTGGAAGTAATTAATGACTTAACCCTGCCATCTCTCCCAGTTATTGATATCGTATTATTACATTCAGTGCATAACCATAACCCAGTAAAACAAGAACTAGTCAAACTGATAGCAGAAAACTATTAATATTGGCATATCGGAAAATCAGATACGAGTATGGTCGATTGCTAAATTAAACTGTAATTTTAACCAAGGAAGAGATATGTTTAGCTGGTTCAAAAAGAAAAAAGAAGTATTTTTAAGCCCTGAAGTCAACGGTGTTGTTACAGAAAATGGCACACCAATTGCCAACTTAGAAATCATTCGCTCATTAATCTATATAGATGAAAAAGTCCGCAGAGATATAGCAACTACAGATGAAGATGGGCGCTTTCATTTTCCTAAAAAAACAATTTTTTCCTCAATACCCAATAAGCTAATAGTTGAACATCGTATTTCCCAAGAAATTTTTATTGAAAAAGGCAGCACTTTAATTCCATTGTGGGTTGCAAACCAATCATCAATTAAAGAAATTCCCGAGTATAGTAAAAAATTAGCATTCCTAGAGTGTGAATTAACTAATAAACGTGTTGATTTTGAATTTAAAAAAAATAATAACAAACATTTAAATTATGTAGCATCGAGTATTTGTCGTTGGGAAACCGACTATATGCCATTTTGGTTATATGACGGAGATAGAGAGTATAGAATTAATAATGGTGATTTTAATAACTTAACTGAACGTAACATCAAGGAAGATTAACATGGAAAAAGTCCAAGCAGTATTACCGCCAAGCATTGCAGCGAGTGCCGCAGCAAGGGTTTATGATATTAGAAGCTCAACAAGTTTTAGCGGTGTTTTCCACCCAACATTTAGAGACAACTTTAAAATCACCAACAACCAAATTAAAGGTGTTAGTGGTGGCTTAATCAATCAACTCCTAAACCGCTATTTATTCCAAATCCTTTGATAGGCTAAAAAGGATAGTTAAACTTTACATTTTTTTATTTTTAATTAAAATGCTTAAAAAATATGCAAGGATTGCCTATGAGTAAATCTAGCTATAGTCCTCGATTGATTATTTTATCCATTCTTGCTTGTGTGATTATTTTCCCAGCCATTAGTCAAGGAGCAGATATGTTTAGCTGGTTCAGAAAGAAAAAAGAAGTATTTTTAAGCCCAGAAGTCAATGGGGTTGTTACAGAAAATGGCACACCAATTGCCAACTTAGAAATCATTCGCTCATTAATCTATATAGATGAAAAAGTCCGCAGAGATATAGCAACTACAGATGAAGATGGGCGCTTTCATTTTCCAAAAAAAACAATTTTTTCCTCAATTCCGAATAAACTTATCGTTGAAAACCGTATTTCCCAAGAAATTTTTATTGAAAAAGGCAGCACTTTAATTCCATTATGGGTTGCAAACCAATCAGGAATTAAAGAAATTCCCGAGTATAGTAAAAAATTAGCATTCCTAGAGTGTGAATTAACTAATAAACGCGTTGCTTTTGAATTTAAAAAAAATAATAACAAACATTTAAATTATGTAGCATCGAGTATTTGTCGTTGGGAAACCGACTATATGCCATTTTTGTTATATGACGGAGATAGACAGTTTATAATTAATAATGGTGATTTTAATAACTTAACTGAACGTAACATCAAGGAAGATTAACATGGAAAAAGTCCAAGCAGTATTACCGCCTAGCATTGCAGCGAGTGCCGCAGCAAGGGTTTACGATATTAGAAGCTCAACAAGTTTTAGCGGTGAGTTCAACCCAACATTTATAAAGAACTTTAAAATCACCAACAACCAAATAAGAGGCGTTAGTGGTGGCTTAATCAATCAACTCCTAAACCGTACCACAGGTTTTGCTTTAACAGCGCAAGGAATCTCCCCGCAATTTGAAGGCCACCATATTATTGGTATACGTGGCACCGTATTTACCTCCTGCGCCGATTGGCTAACAAACCTAAACGTAGCCATTACCCATGGCCCTAAAAACTTAGAGGTGCACTCTGGTTTTGAGAAAGCCTTTACCAGCATGAAGCCGATGTTTGAGGCTTATATAAAAAGTCATAAACCTACGTGTTTGCACCTTGTTGGCCATAGCTTAGGTGGTGCTATAGCACAGCTCACTGCAATTTGGGCTAGTGCTAAAGGTATTCCAACTAATTTATATACGTTTGGTGCGCCGAGGGTTGTATTAAACCAGTTTGTTCATTCTGCAGCGCATAATATTGGCCAATACCGTGTAACGCACGGTGCAGATCCTGTACCTTGTGTACCAGCTTGGCCGTTTAGTCATACCTCAAGCGAATACCAAACGGCGATGAATGAAGGGTCTTTTTTTAATATTGGTGCACACTCAATGGAAGAAGACACACCCGGTTATGTTAATACTGTGGCTGCATACAAAGATTATGGAAGCATGGAAAGCTCGCTAAAAACCCCGCACTATAATCATACGGTTTTAAAATATGCTCTGCGCTATAACGTGACGTTCTCACTTAGATGGCAGCGAATTATTACTGATGGCTTAATTACCTTTTTAAAGAAAACAGGCCAATATGCCTTTATTTCTGCACAAGCAGGTCTTAGCGTTGGTTAACTTTTTATGATATTTTAGCGCGCTGCTTATATGAATCTGTGGTTAAATTTGTCGAGCTCACTGAAGAGTTAAAGGGTTTAATTGGCCATATGCTTGCTTTTGTTGGCAAAGCGTCATACGAGGTAGTAGAGCTCACAACGCAGTTTATTCGCTGGGTATTAGGTTTAATGATTAAAAAGCTCTATATGGTTGCTAAACAGGCTATTGACCGTATTTAACTATAGCAAGTTATAATAACGCGGCGTCAACTATCAGCCGCGTTTATTTTAATTAAAGGCGCTTAAATTGAGCCTTTAATTGGCCCATGTTCGTGGTTTACATGCGGGTTTTGACCGCGTTGGCGCAATAAATGGTCCATTAAAGTAATCGCCATCATAGCCTCAGCAATGGGAATAGCGCGAATGCCCACACAGGGATCGTGACGACCCTTAGTGATCATTTCCACCGCTTCGTTTTCAGTATTAATACTATTACCAGGAATAGTTATACTTGATGTTGGTTTTAGCGCGATTGAGGCGATAATATCTTGCCCTGTTGAAATACCTGCCAATACACCACCGGCATGATTTGAGGTAAAACCATCAGGTGTTAGCTCATCACGATGCTGCGAGCCTTTTTGCTCTACCACATCAAAACCATCACCAATTTCAACACCTTTTACTGCGTTAATGCTCATCAGTGAATGTGCAAGTTCAGCGTCAAGGCGGTCAAATACCGGCTCACCTAACCCAACAGGTACATTCTTAGCCACTACTTTTACTTTTGCACCCACTGAGTCACCTTGTTTTTTAAGGTCACGCATGTATTCATCGAGTGCGTCGAGTTTGCTAGCATCAGGAAAAAAGAATAGGTTGTTTTCAACTTCATTCCAGTCGTAATTTTCAGCCTTAATTGGCCCAAGTTGGCTTAAACAGGCACGGACTTCAATATCATGAAACTGTTTTAGGTATTTTTTAGCAATGCTGCCTGCCGCTACGCGTATTGCGGTTTCACGCGCAGATGAACGACCCCCACCGCGATAATCACGCAAGCCGTATTTATGCCAATAGGTATAATCGCCGTGCCCAGGGCGAAATACATCTTTAATTTTACCGTAATCTTTTGAACGTTGATCGGTATTTTCAATTAATAAACCAATGCTGGTACCTGTGGTTTTACCTTCAAAGACGCCCGATAAAATTTTAATTTGATCCTCTTCACGGCGCTGCGTTGTATAGCGGCTTTGCCCTGGTTTACGACGGTCTAAATCTATTTGTAAGTCGGCCTCTGTGATTTCAAGACCTGCGGGCGTACCATCCACAACACCGCCTAAGGCGACGCCGTGGCTTTCGCCAAAGGTGGACACTTTAAATAATTGCCCTATGCTATTACCTGCCATTAACTTTCCTCATTCCTAATGACTACTAAGTACCGAGCCTAAGGCTCGGCTTTAATTTTTTATGCTGCTCAGTCAGCGAAATATTCAACTAGCTGCTTTTTGCTGATCACAAATACGCCAAACCCACCTTGCTCAAACTCAACCCATTCAAAAGGCGCATTTGGATAAAGGGCATCCATGTGCACCATAGAATTACCAACTTCGACAAATAACAAACCGTTATCAGTTAGATGATCGCTCGCTTCACTTAAAATTGTACGGGTTACATCTAAGCCATCGTGGCCTGATGCTAAGCCAAGCTCTGGCTCATGGTGGAACTCACGCGGTAAATCAGCCATATCTTCGGCGTCTACATACGGTGGATTTGCCACGATCAGGTCATATTTCTGCCCTGGTACACCGCTGAATACGTCGGATTGAATAGGTAATACACGGTCACTTAACTGATAATCAGTGATATTGATATCAGCAACTTCGAGTGCTTCATAAGAAATATCAACGGCATCAACCTGCGCTTCTGCAAAAGTTTGTGCTAATGCAATCGCGATACAAGCAGAACCGGTACATAAATCTAAAATACGATTTACCGATTCAGGCTCAGCTAGCCAAGGTGAAAAGCGATTATGTATTAACTCTGCAAAAGGTGAACGTGGGATCAGTACGCGCTCATCAACATAAAATGGCATATTAGCAAACCATGCAATATTAGTCAGATAAGGTACTGGCGTGAAATCATTTATACGTTCTGCAATTAATCCTGCAAGGCGGTTTTTTTCGGTGCTAGTTAACCGGGCATGCATTAATTCTTTTGGTGCATCAATGGGTAAGCTTAACGCAGGCAGTAACAAGTTGACTGCTTCATCCCATGCGTTATCAGTTCCATGACCAAAGAAAATACCACTGCTGGCAAATTGACTCGTGGTCCACCGTAGCCAATCGTGTAACGTTGACAGTTCTGCTACAGCTTCATCTAAGGTTGCTTCTTCTATTAATAATTCGCTCATATTCGTTATCTACCTGCTGCTTTAGAAAATATCAATTCAATCGAGGCGCAATTAAGGCCCCATGATTGCCCTATTGTAACGCTTTTTTACACAGTTTTTACTCTGTTTTCACTCGATTTCTAGCGTTTTTTTGTTTAGACTGCCGCTATGAAAAAAGATCCTCTCTCAAACGCAGATATTAGCCCTGACGACATCGATATGTTTCGTCAAAGTATTAATGGTGCCCGTGTATTTAAACAAGACACGCACCGCTTTGCTAACAAACCTAAAATCTCACAAGCTAAGCTGTTTGCCCAGCAAAAAAAGCAACATCAGGCAGAATTTTTCTTTTCTGATGAATATGTGCCAGATATTGATACCAACGGAACGGTTAATTATGTGCAAGACGGTCAAGATCGTTTTTTAGCAAAGCAGTTACGCCGAGGTGACTTTGTACCTGATTTAACCCTTGATTTACATGGTTTAAATAAGGAGTTGGCAAAAGATGAACTCGCAGGACTGATCCATGAGTGTAAAAAGAAGCATTACTACTGTGCGTGTGTAGTACATGGTATTGGTGGACATATACTCAGACACAAAGTGCCGCAATATTTAGTACAGCATCCAGATGTCATAGCAATACACCAAGCGCCACTTGAATACGGTGGTAAAGGTGCAGTGTTAATATTAATTAACTTACCGCAAAGTGATGAGTTCCGGCGTTAATTACTGCAATTTGAACTTTGCTATTTTTAAATAGTTTAAGGCAATAAAGCTGTGCATATATTTTCGATTATTTTTCCGCTGATCTTTGTTGTGTTGTGTGGCTTCATTTGCAGCCGCAGTGCCTTTTTATCAGAGTCACATGTTGCTGGGCTGAGTAAGTTTACCTTTTACATTAGTGTTCCTGCATTTTTATTTCTAAATATGTCGAACGCTAATTTGCAAAGTAGTGTGAGTTTAAATGGGTTTTTAAGCTTTTATATTCCGGTCTTACTTACCTTTGTATTCGCTCTTACGATAGACCGTTTTTGTTTATCTAAAAAAAGTAGCTACGAACGCCATAGCGTATTTGCTTTAGGTAGTAGTTATTCAAATACGGTTTTAGTAGGTTTACCTATTATTATTGCTGCTCTGGGCGAGCAAATGATAGGTATTGTATTTATGATAATCACCTTTCATAGTACTTTACTGTTTACCTTAACTTTTTTTATTAGCGCTAAGGGTAGTAGAAAAGCGTTTTCGTGGCCTGAATTTGCCAAAAATATGCTACTAAATCCTGTTGTATTAAGTATCAGCAGTGGAATAATTTTTAACCTAAGTGGCATTACACTAATTGCCAGTCTTAATTCTGGCCTGACCTTACTTGGGCAACCTGCACTGCCTTGTGCCTTATTTGTGTTGGGCGCAAATTTAGCATTTTATAAAGTTTCAGAAAATTGGCAAGCAGCTTTGATAGCTTCCCTCGTTAAGTTATTTTTATTGCCGAGTCTGGTACTGATAATGGGCAAGTTAGTATTTGAGCTCGATTCTGAACTTTTAAAAATATTAGTGTTATTAAGCGCTTCTCCTTTAGGGGTAAATGCATACTTAATAGCTTGTCAAATAAAACAACACCAAGCGACGCTGGCCAGCACGGTGGTTATATCAACTGTTTTAAGTGTTATAAGTTTTACTTTTTGGCTGTCGGTATTGCTTTAACCTTTACAAACCACCAGCTACATCAACAAAGCTACCTGTGGTAAATGATGCCTGCTCAGAGGCTAAAAAGTAAATTGCAGCGGCAACTTCCTCAGGTTGGCCACCTCGGCCCAATGGCAACTTATCTTTAAGACGATCTACCCGATTAGCTTCACCACCATCGCGGTGCATTTCAGTGTAGATTAATCCTGGGCGCACTGAGTTAACGCGAATATTACGCTTAGCGACTTCTTTAGCTAAGCCAATTGTTAAGGTGTCCATCGCCCCTTTTGAAGCAGCATAATCTATATATTCATTCGGCGAGCCTGTTTTAGCCGCCCCAGATGAAATATTTACGATACTGCCGCCATTAGTCATGCGCTTAATCGCTTCACGACTGCATAAAAAAGCGCTTGGTACATTGGTGGCTAGCACTTCATTTATACGCGTGGCATCCATCTCAAGTAATGGCATTTGCGGTTTTAAAATACCTGCATTATTTATCAGCACATCTAATTTGCCACATAACTCGTCCACTTTTGCAAACAAAGCCAACACTTGCTGCTCATCTGCAACATCTGCTTTTAGTAAATATGCATTCACACCAAGTGCTTTTATATCTTGCGCAACCTGCTGAGCGCTGACTTGATCCGCTTTATAATTAATGCACACATCATAACCGTGTTTGGCAAATAACTTCGCCGTTGCGGCACCTATGCCTCGCCCGCCCCCCGTAATAAGGACTACAGGATTAGAACTCATTCAGACCCCTTAAAAATTAACTTAAACTGCTCACACACCAAAGGCATCTCAGGATGACATTGATAACCACTGCCTTCGAGCTCTCGCTGATAATAATCCCAATGCACGCGCTGCCAATATTCAAGGCTTTTGTCGCCCTCACCTTCTAACGCGGCATATTCTTCTGTGATTTGATTGAATGCGGTAATGGTCACGGCAATGTTTTCAATGATACCTAAAGGCTTTCCATGCCAATCGCTAAAAATAGCTAAGTCACCCACTTGTGGAAGGATTTCGTTATTGGCTTTAAACCAATAAAGCGAAGATGTGGTCGCTTGCTTTATGCCATTTAAAACCAGCATAGCGCACTCATTAGCATCCTGCTCGTTATCACAAAAATACCAAGCAGGTAGGTCAACCAGTGCGCGCCCTGATTGCTGATTAAAGCGAGCAATCAGATCTGTAATACGCTGTCTATTACTTAACGGCTGCGACAACTGAAATCTCAACTAATAAGGCATCACGTGCCATTTTAGCTTCAACGCAAGCGCGAGCTGGTGCATACCCCTCAGGCACCCAGGCATCCCATACTGCATTCATATCAGCAAAATATTCCATACTTTTTACGTAAATAGTGGCACTGAGCATATGCTCTTTAGAACTACCCGCTTCGTTAAGTAATAGCTCGACTTTATCAAGCATGGTCTGTGTTTGTTCGGTGATGTTTTTTTCTGCGTCAGCACATACTTGGCCACATAAGTACACCGTACCATTGTGCTTAACGATACGACTCATACGGGTTGCGGTTTGAATACGTTCAATTGTCATAAAATTATCTTTGCTAAATTAGTGTGTCGCTAATTTAGCAAATTTGGTTCTGAACACAAGGTTACATCCCCAAGTCACCTCAAGATGCGAGTTTCAGTTGGGCATTTCATAGGCACTTCCTCTCGTCGTTGTTACTTCTTAAAAGGGACTGCCATTGTTGCAAAGTAACGCCTTGATATTAAGCCCCTGTGAAACGCTGAATTCTGTATCTTGAGGTCGTTTGGGTATGAGGCTAAATTTCGACATTGTTGGGAGCGTGAATACTTAAATATTGGCTTTTTTGATTGCTTTCATCATAGCTTATCACTGCAACAGCCCCAGTATTAAAAATTGGCATATTACCGATACTTAGTTGATCCACTAAGTAACTCACAATAGGCATATGTGCCACCACCAACCAGGTATCACATTGTGGATACATCGCTATCAAGGTTTCTAAATAATCCCCTGCAATTTGTGGATTACCCTCTGGGACTATATCCGTGCAGGTTTCTTCAAATAAAAATGCATTATGCTTTTTCACCCCATCAGCTGTTTGCTGAGCACGAATGTAAGGACTCACCAATAGAGCACTTGGTGCATGGGTTGCTTGCAACCATAAACCCATTTTTTCGGCCTGTTGTTGGCCAACCGAGGTCAAATTTCTACTTGCATCGTCAGCTTGCATCGGTGTTGCTTCGCCGTGGCGCATTATTAAGATTGTTTTCATAAAAACCAACCGATTAAAGAATATAAAACAGTAGCCAGTTTGCCTGTTTGTCCGCTATATTAAAATAACGTAACATATTTTCGCTTATGACATTCAGGTAAAAATCGCCAAGCAATTTAATCGCAACCCTGAAGTTATCATTGTTGTTAACGAGTAAACTTAACGTTTCAGGAGCATCATTTGAATATCAGCCGCAATGATAACAGAACATACCGTACCCTCACACTGGACAATGGTCTAAAAGTCCTGTTAGTGCAAGATAAAGATTCAACTAAAGCCGCTGCATCGATGGCCGTCAATGCTGGTCACTTTGACGATCCTGTTGATAGACAAGGGCTCGCACACTTTTTAGAGCATATGCTTTTTTTAGGCACAGACCAATTTCCGGAATCCGGTGGGTTTGGTAATTTTGTTTCCCAATCCGGTGGCAACACCAACGCATGGACCGGCACCGAACACACGTGTTATTTCTTCGATATAAACAATCAAGAGTTTGCACAAGCACTGAGCCAATTTAGTCGGTTTTTTATTGCTCCTTCTCTCAACCCTGACGAAACTGAAAAAGAACGTAATGCCATTGATGCAGAGTTTAAATTAAAAATAAAAGACGATGGCCGACGCATCTATCAAGCGCACAAAGAAACCGTTAATCCTGCTCATCCATTTGCTAAATTTTCAGTGGGTAATCAGCAAACCTTAGCGGATCGTAATGGCTGTGTAAGCAAAGAATTGCGAGATTTTTTTAACGCCCATTATCAAGCCCAGTGGATGAGCTTAGTGATCTGCGCTGATGCAGAAATTGACATTATGGTGCAATGGGTAACTACATTATTTAATGATATTAAAGGTCAGCAGCAACCAAAACCCGTGATCGAGGCATCACTTTATCGCGCACAAGATCTTTGTAAAGTGCTGCATATAGAGCCGCATAAGCATATGCAAAAACTCATAGTCAGTTTTGCGATGCCTAATATTGATGATTTTTATCGCCATAAAACCGTTAGTTTTATTGCGCATTTATTAGGGTATGAAGGGCAAGGGTCACTTTACTCTATTTTAAAAGCGCAAGGTTGGATCAATGCCCTGTCTGCTGGAGGTGGCATTAACGGTAGCAACTTTAAAGATTTTAATATCAGCATGGCACTGACCGATGAAGGAATTGAATACTATGAAGACATCGTTGAAATGGTGTTTGAATATATTTGTTTAATTAACCAAAACATCGATAAATTACCTCGCTTATATCAAGATAAAAAAAACCTATTACAAATCGCCTTTGATAATCAAGAAAAAGCCCGCTTAATCGATTGGGTCAGTAATTTAAGCATTAACATGCAGCACTACGATGAAGCCAATTATGTGCAAGGAGACTACCTCATGGATGGTTTTAATCAAGCGGCTCATGAAACTGCAATGCAATGGTTAACGCCGCATAATATGCGCTTAGTATTGATCCACCCTGATGTTGAGCCTGAGCATACTACGCAGTGGTATCACACGCCCTATCGGATCGAAAGTATTTCTAGCTGTTGGCTGGAAGCACTGTGCGAAATTAATACCCCATTACCAGAAATGCTCTTACCTACAGCAAACCCTTATTTAACCAAAGAAGTATCGTTGTATGATATTGAGCAACCACAAAATCACCCTCAACTATTAGTAAAAGAACCTGGCTTTGATTTTTGGTTTAAACAAGACAACACTTTTCGAGTTGCCAAAGGGCACTTTTATTTGGCGATGGATTCTGACTTTGCAGTTAAAGATATCAAACACATGGCACTTACTCGTCTATTTGCCGACTTATTTATGGACAGTGTTGCAGAACAATTTTACCCAGCAGAATTAGCGGGGTTAAGTTATCACTTAACCTCACACCAAGGTGGCTTGACCCTGCATACTGCGGGGCTCTCTTCTAGCCAATTAGAATTGGTTGATGAATTACTCCAAGCGTTATTTAACGTCGATATTTGCGCCAAACGTTTTGCAGAGTATAAAAAACAGTTAGTCCGCCATTGGCGTAACAGCAATCAAAATAAACCCGTTGGTGAATTATTTAGCGTGCTGGGTGCAAAAATAATGCCATGGAATCCAGAACCAGAGCAGCTTGCTGTGGCACTTAAAGATACCAGCTTTCATCAGTTTAATTGTTTTCGCCGCGAATTTTTTAACGCCTTGCATGTAGAGTCTTTTCTGCACGGTAATTGGCGAGAAAGAGATGCCATTGAGTTTCAAAAAAAGATTGCTCACCACTTAGCTAAATCAGCCACGATTGAAGATCTAACCCGTCCGTTATTTGAAATAGACCAAATAACCCGCTCGCAACTGCCTCTAAATTGTAGCGATAATGCGATGGTTATTTATTACCAAGCACAAACCGATGACGTTGTTGAAAAAGTAAAAATGATGGCGCTAAACCATCTTATTAATCAAGATTACTTTAATGAACTTCGTACCAAACAACAGTTAGGCTACTTAGTGGGCGCAGGTTATGCGCCCTTTAATACTCGTGCCGGCATCGCCTTCTACGTACAGTCACCTAACTACAGTGCAACCGCAATTTTTGAGCATCATAATGCGTTTATTGAGCAGTACCTTGATTCATTACAGCAATTAAATGAAGAGCAATGGCAGCAACAAAAACATGGCTTAACCACCCACATTGCAGAAAAAGATAAAAACCTCCGGCTGCGTTCACAACGCTTGTGGCTTGCCATTGGTAATCAAGATCATCACTTTCATATGCAACAAAAGTTGTTAGAAGCATTGGAAGACCTTAGTCTTGCGCAGATAGTTACTTATATTCGCGAGACCTTTGCAGAACATAGACCAAGATATGAGCTACTAAGCATGCCTAAGACAAACAAAACGTCAAAAAAGCTGATTTCTTCTCATTCTCTTTGACACAACACCGTGCTTCAATTAGATTATCAAGTGCAAAATACAGACGTGCCCTATGATAAGAATAAAAATAATAGCCAACACATTCATATTCACCTCATTATTACTCTGCTTTAGCCCATTGGGCTATAGCGAGCAATTTGTCGATCAGCAAACTTTAATGCTTTATTTACCGAGTGTATTTGTTACGTTAGTGCTGCCTTACTTATTATTCACAATCTACAAATTGCGCCGCTCACGACGCCAATTATGTAGTTCTGAACGGCGCTTAAAAAGCACGGTTGAAGGCAGTGGTGACACCCTTTGGGATTGGAATATCAAAACAGGTAAAGTGCTGCGCATTAACGATAAATACATGATGGAGAGAAATACCATCATTGATGTTCCACCTAATAAAGCCCTTATTCACCCTAATGATATAACGCAAGTTGAATTACTATTAAAGCAACACTTTGCTGAGCAAACCGCTTTCTTTGAAGCCAGCTATCGCATTAAAGACAGCTTTGATCGCTGGCATTGGGTACTCGACAGAGGTAAAATCATTGAAAAAGACACCAACTTAAACCCGCTAAGAATGACTGGCACGGTACGCGATATCACGCAATTAAAATCAACCGAGGCACGCCTTAACTTATTCGCTAAATGTGTTGAATCACTCACTGATGCATTAGCCATTTACGATAAAAACTTTAAGCTGGTTGATCTTAATCCCAGCTTTTTATCGCAGTTTGGTGGGAACCGAGATAACTATTTAAACAAGCCATTTACCTTGCCAGGTTACGAGCAAAGTTATATTGATGATATTAAAAATACTGTTCGTCTTACCGATCATTGGCAACAAGAAGTTAAACTGCGAAACAGTGAGCGAAAACTACTACCGATTGAAATTTCAATCGATGAAATTAAGAATGAACATAATCAAATTTGTAACTATGTCATTGTATATTCAGATTTAACCGAGCGTAAAAAAGCCGAATCACAACTACATAACTTATCAAATCGCGATCGCACTACCGGCTTACCTAACCGAAATCTCTTTTTTACCGATCTAAAAAAACTGGCAAAACAAGACAGCCATCATGCATTATTGGTATTCGATTTAGATAACTTTAAAAAAATTAATGACTCATTAGGCCATCAACTAGGAGACAGTTTACTGGCGAAACTAGCAATGCGATTGAGTAAACTCACCCGTGAAAAAGATGTGTTTTACCGTTTAGGTGGCGATGAGTTTGCCTTAGTGATGTCTGGCACCAACGATATTCACACCATTACCAGAATGGCAAAACAGTTTTTAGCCGCCATCGCCACGCCATTTAAAATGGCCGGTCACGAATTAGTGATAACCTCAAGTCTCGGCATTGTATTATTCCCTGAAGATGGCAATACCCCCGAACTACTACTTAAAAATGCCGACACTGCGATGTATCATGCGAAAAAGAAAGGTAATAGCTACTTATTCTTTAATGACACAATGAATCGCCAGGCAGTAAAACGCCTGCAAATTGAAAACTTAATGCGATTTGGTTTAAAAGAAGATCATTTTGAAGTTTACTATCAACCCAAGATGAATATCCGCACCGGTAAATTCACTGGAATGGAAGCCTTAGTGCGTTTTATTACTCCGAAAAAAGGCATTATTAGCCCTGGCGTGTTTATTCCCATCGCCGAAGAAACTGGGCAAATCATCGAAATTGGTGAAGTGGTACTTCATAAAGCATGCCGTGATGTTAAAGCCTGGCTGGATGCTGGCTTATTTAATGGGCGAGTTGCGGTTAACTTGTCTGCTAAACAATTTAGCCTACCAGATCTAACGACTCGTATTGATGTGATTTTACAAAATCATGCTTTGCCATCGTACTTTTTAGAACTTGAAATTACTGAAGGTACGGTAATGGACGACCCACAAGATGCTATTTCGATTATGCGCTCTCTCAGTGCCCGTGGTATTCATTTAGCCATGGATGACTTTGGCACTGGCTACTCATCACTTGCCTATTTAAAGCAGTTTCCACTTAATACCCTAAAAGTTGATAAAGCGTTTATTGATGATATGCAAACAGAGCGAGGCCGTAATATGGTTGACTCAATAGTTACTATTGCACATAACTTAGACTTACATGTGGTAGCTGAAGGGGTTGAGCAAGCAGAGCAAATTGTAATCTTAAAAGAGCTTAATTGCGAAACGATGCAAGGCTACTATTATTCAAAACCTTTATCGCGCGCTGAATTTACAGAATTTTTGAAAAAACAACAAAACCAAACGGCACTTAGTTTAGTGCAACATGCATAAATGACAGCCTAAGGTCGCCATGAGCAGGCTTGTATACCCACGCAGCGCACTAGTGCACGACGATAATGTAAGTTAAACAAGCACCATGCAACAGGGCCTAACAGCCCTGCTAGCAACAACCAGCGCTTTACCGGCATACCTTTTTTAATTGCCTGTGAATACATAACGATAATAGATACTACGCTGAGCAAAAAGTACAAAAGCAGTCTCGTTTTTTCTGTTTGAAAAATGAGCGCGCAGTGTAACTAAAGCATGCTCTAATTTAAAGTGTTGTGGGCAAATAATGAGCATAAATTATAATAATATAAAAACCGACAACAATGTCGGTTTTTATCAAGATGGTACTTACTTTTCAGCACGGCCCATAAATTTATGCTCTGCGGTATTAATACGGATGCGGTCACCTGTAGAAATATGCTCAGGTACTTGAATCGTTAAACCTGTTGACAAACGTGCAGGTTTAGAGCGAGCACTCGCTGATGCACCTTTAATTGAAGGGTCTGTTTCTTCAACCACAAGCTCTACACTTGATGGTAAATCTAATCCCACTGGTGAGCCGTCAATTACAATGACATGCACGCCTTGAGTTTCTTCGTTGACGAATAAAATTTCTTCGCTGATCGCTTCTTTATTAAGATTATATGGCGTGTAATCTTCGTTATCCATAAATACGTATTCTTCACCATCTAAATACGAGAACATTGCTTCACGACGAGTTAAGTCAGCTAGTTTTAACATGTCGCTATCTTTGAATGTTTCATCTACTTTGCTACCAGTTACTACATCGTACAAGCGCATACGATATAAGCTTCCACCAGCACGGCCTTGTGGTACAGAACGAACAATATCTTTAACCACTAAAACGCGGCCATTAAACTCAATCGCAGTACCTTTTTTAACTTCACTTGCCTTTGGCATCAGTGTATTTCCTATAATTTATAAATCCCCAGAAACATACCACGAACTGGGTTTTCTTCAATAAGAAAATATCACATACCGCTGTTTTTCTCGTAGGGCCTGTATTTACTCATAAATTTTACCTATTAATCGATTTTTCATGACTAAACTACGAAAAAGCTGCTATGGTTAAACTACCCAAAAATGACTTCAAGGACTGGATCATGGATCAGCACACGGCACATGAGTATTTAGCAAAAAAACCTCTGGTTATGGTTACCCAACCCTTCGGCCAAGAAGTTGATGTATATAAAGTAAACCATAAAATGTTTGCCACTTTATCGGTCGGCAACGAAGGAGAAACTGACGAAGACGGTAACCCAATTTGGTGGATGAATTTAAAATGCGACCCTGATGAGGCGCAATCACTGCGTGATATTTTTCCTTCAGTGATCCCAGGCTATCATATGAATAAGCGGTTATGGAATACTGTTATTCTAGATGGCTCAATCCCGCAAGGTGAAATTGAACGTATGATTGATAATTCATTTAATTTAGTGGTTGCCAATATGCCGGAAAAAGATCGTAAAGCAATTGAAATTCATATGTAAGTCAAAGTTTTAATGTTGTACTGCTCAAGCTACTTGCTCAGTACAACTTAGCCTTACTCAGTACACGTTAGTAAAAAATGATGATCATCAAACAACACTCCACCAATTTCGTAAGCTAATGGTTCAACCCTGACTAACTTAAAACCACATTTTGCGAGTACTTTTTCAGAGCCAATATTACCTGCGCTAACCACCGCCTTTATTAACTGAATATTAAACTTCCTTCTCGACCATGTTAAAAATGCATCGAGTGATTCCGTAGCATAGCCACGGCCATAAAACTCAGGCAATAATAAGTAACCTACTTCTTGTGTATCTGCCAATTGCGATGCGGTAAAGCCCGTTACGCCAACTTGCTTGCCGCTACCACTCTCGCTAATAACCATACATAAAGGTTGATTTGAATTTGGCTGCCACGGCTTTAAACGCTCATTAAATTTTGCACGTATTTGCGCCTCAGATGGCTTATCAAAACACTTCTCGATCACTTGAGAGTCATTATGCAATGTAAAGAACAGCGGCCAGTCAGCAGCCGTGAGTAACCTCAGGGTAAGTCTAGCTGTTGTGAGTATCATAATAACCTTCCTTAGTCGTCCGTTTTTTAATCGTGAGTATGGTGTCTATAAAAGCAATAAGTATAAAAAAACGCACTGTAATAAGTGCGTTTTATCAAAAATAAAGTCAAATGACTATTTATTTTCTTTTGTACTCTCAACAGTATCAGTTACTGCAACTTTTTCAGTCTCAGTTGCTGACTCGTGCGTATTTTGCTCTTCAAACTGTTCGCTATCAGTGTCACTGGTTGCGATCGTTATGCTTTGCGCGGCGGTTACTTCCTCTTGCTCATCAAGCTCTGCTGCAGGTTTAGCCTGTTGCACAGGTGTTAGCTGATAAAAGCTTGCACCAGCATCAGCCATCGCAACTAAAGCTGCACACGGCGCAAATACCGGATTAAAATTAGCAAAAGTAGCCATTTCTGAGCTTACTTTGTTTGCGCCAAGTTTATCCATATAGCTGAATGGACCACCTAAAAATGGCGGGAAGCCAATACCAAAGATTGCGCCAATATCACCATCACGAGGACTGGCAATAATGCCTTCGTCTAAACAGCGGGCAGCTTCGTTAAGCATTTGTGCCACACAACGTTTAGCAATTTCGCTTTTATTTAAACGCGGTGATGGGCTCACGCCGAGTAATTCGTAAACTGATTCGTCTACTTTTTTAGCTTTCTTATCATGAAGATAAAAACCACGGCCAGTCTTACGGCCTAAGCGTTTGGCATCAATTAAACGTGAAAACGCATCGGGTGCTTTAAAACGATCACCGAGTTCTTTTTCAAGAATTGGCGCAATCTTAGAGCCGATATCAATGCCGACTTCGTCTAATAATGCTAATGGTCCAACAGGGAAACCAAACTCAACGAGTGCCGCATCAATCTTTTCAATTGGCTCACCTGCCAGTAATAAGTTAGCCGCTTCATTCACATAAGGCGCTAAAATACGGTTAACGTAAAAGCCTGCGCTATCTTTAACAACGATTGGGGTTTTACCTTGCTTACGGGCAAAGTTTACAATCCGCGCGATGGTCTCTTCTGAGGTGCCTTGGTGTGGAATAATTTCAACCAATGGCATTTTCTCAACTGGTGAGAAATAATGTAAGCCAATTACATTCTCTGGACGGGCAGCTTCTGCCGCAATTTGTGAGATAGGCAATGATGACGTGTTACTAGCAAAAATTGTGTTTGCTTGGCATTCACGTTCTACATCTGCCACCATACCTTGCTTAAGACTTAGGTCTTCAAATACCGCTTCAATCACTAAATCAATGTGTTTAAAACCACTGTAGTTAGTTGTACCAGTAATTCGGTTCATAGTTTGTTGCTGTTCAGCCTTAGATAAAATACGGCGCTTTTGCTTTTTATCTAAAATTTTATAGCTGTAATTCATGGCATTACTTATGCCTTGCTCTGCAACATCTTTGATACGAACTGATACACCGGCTTTTACAGCACTCACATGGGCAATACCTGCGCCCATTAAACCACCGCCTAGTACGGCTGTTTTAGTGATTGCTGGAGCGTCGTCGTTGCGCCACTCTTTTTTCATTTCAGTGGTGGCAAAAAATATCCCACGTAATGACTTTGATTCGCTGCTCATTACTAAAGTAGCAAAACCTTCCGCTTCTGTTTTATAAGCTTTTAGTTCATCCAGCTCAACACTTGCGCGTATTGCTTTGATAATAGCCAACGGCGCAGGATAATGACCACCGGTTTTTTTCAGTACATTTTCTTGTGCTTTTTTAAAGATCAAGTTTCGGCCAAACGGATTCGATTCTAATAATTGGCTAATACGATCAAGCTTAGGCTTGGCCGCTTTAGCTTTGCCTTTTGAAGCAAATTCTTTTGCTACTTTTAGCAATACGGTCTGTGGTACACAATCATCTACCAAACCCGATTTTTTAGCTTGTTTAGCGCGAATTTGTTTACCCGTTAACGTCCACTCAAGGGCTTTTTGCAAACCAACCAGTTTAGGTAAGCGTTGCGTTCCACCACCACCGGGTAATAAACCAAGTTGTACTTCAGGTAAGCCAAGTTTAGTGATATCACTGTCTGTACATACGCGATAATCGCACGCCAAGGCAAATTCTAAACCACCACCCAATGCCGCACCATGAATGGCACTAACAGTTGGAAATGGCAGTTTTTTCATATCAAAAAATGCACGGTGGCATAATTCGCTGATCGCCAGTGCATCATCACGACTTTGCACGTTATCAAGCATTTTTACATCAGCACCAGCAATAAAGTTATCGCTTTTACCACTAATGAATACCATGCCCTTCACTGACTGCTGTTTTGCGTCATCAAGCAGTGCTTTTAAATCATCGGCAAAAGTGTCGCGCAGGGTATTCATTTTTTCGCCCGGCACATCAATGGTGACAACGGCAATACCGCTATCATCAACGTCTAAATTAAATACTGACTGTGTCATTACGCACTCTCCAATACAAAGGCTGCACCTAAGCCACCTGCGGCACACGCAGTTGTCAGTGCTAAGCCACCGCCACGGCGGTTGAGTTCATGTAAACTTTGGGTGATAAGTCGTGCGCCAGTGGCTGCAAATGGATGACCATATGCAAGCGAACCGCCTAAAACGTTAAACTTATCCATGTTAATTTCACCAATCGCTTTGCTGCGACCGAGTTTTTCTTGCGCAAACTTATCTGAGGCAAACATTTTCATGTTCGCTAGCGTTTGCGCTGCAAAGGCTTCGTGCATTTCAATTAAATCAAGATCGGCAAGCGTTATGCCAGCTCTCGCTAAGGCAACTGGCGTTGAATGAGCCGGCCCCATTAGCATGTCTTCATTCACACCAATGGCAGAGAATGCAAAGCTACGTACATAACCTAAAATGTTATAGCCTAATGCTTTGGCTTTACTTTCGCTCATCATTAATACCGCTGCTGCACCATCGGTTAGCGGTGTTGAGTTTGCAGCAGTGACTGAGCCATGCTGACGGTCAAACGCTGGTTTTAATTTAGCGTACCCTTCAACCGTTGAATTATGGCGAATATTATTATCTTGCTCGATAAAACTTTTATACGGCGGTAAATGTGCAGTCATCACTTCATCAGCAAGTTTACCATCTGCCCATGCTTGACTGGCAAGTGTATGTGAACGATGAGCTAAGGCATCTTGATCTTCACGGCTAATACTGTGAGTTTTTGCCATCTGCTCGGCAGTTTGACCCATAGATAAACCAGTTGAATATTCTGCAACCGCAGGCGGTACTGGTAATAAATCTTTTAAACGCAGCTTAGAGAATATTTTTAAGCGCTGACCTAAGGTACGTGCTTTATTAAGATCAACAAGGCTACCGGCTAATTTTTTACTTACGCCGATTGGCAATACCGATGACGAGTCTGCACCACCAGCAATACCCACTTGCACCGAACCTGCCATGATTGATTCAGCCACATTAGCAATCGCCTGAAAACTAGTAGCGCAAGCACGTGATACGGAGTACGCATCAACAGATACTGGCATGCCAGTACCCAATACGATTTCGCGGGCAATGTTTGGCGCTTCTGGCATTTGTACTACTTGACCAAACACTAATTGATCAATTTCAGATTTATCAAAGTTAAGGCGTTCAAGCATTTCGTTAACGACTAACTTCCCCATATCAAGGGCTGGTACATGATGAAATGCAGTTGCTTGTTTAGCAAATGGCGTACGTAGACCACTGACGATGGCAATACGATCGCCCTTTGCTGTTTTTAGTATATTTTGCTCAGACATTAATGCTCTCCCGCTGACAGGTCTGACCTGTTTATTTTCCTCGATTCTAAACAACCCGTGTACTAAAGCCAATAGCGAAATTGAAAATAGTATAATTAGTTACCAACCATAGGCTTTTTCTAACCTATTTACAAAAAATACTGCGCTTTCTATGCTAGGGTAAAAATCGTTAAAAAATAACGAACTATTTTGAAAACTTGAGTCTAACACTTGTGTTATAGAACAATAATCCCAATAACCATTAAAGCTTTTTATAAACCTTGCAAATCAGGACAGTTTTTTTACTATGGCCACTAACGTATTTTCACAATTAAAAACTTATTTAGATAGCCAAATTATTGGCCAGCCAGAATTAACGCAAGCACTACTTATTGCTATTTTAGCCGATGGTCACTTATTAGTGGAAGGCCCTCCAGGGCTTGCTAAAACTCGCGCAGTAAATGCATTAGCCAAAGGCGTTGAAGGCTCATTCCAACGCGTACAGTTTACCCCCGATCTATTACCTGCTGACGTAACTGGTACTGATATTTATCGCCAACAGACCAGCGAATTCGTTTTTGAAAAAGGCCCGCTATTTCATAACCTTATTTTAGCCGACGAAATTAACCGTGCCCCAGCTAAAGTGCAATCAGCCTTATTAGAAGCCATGGCTGAGCGCCAAGTCACGGTTGGTAAAAACACTTATCCGTTGTCGGATTTATTTATGGTGATGGCAACCCAAAATCCACTGGAGCAAGAAGGAACTTACCCGCTACCTGAGGCGCAATTAGACCGTTTTTTACTCCACCTAAGCATCGATTATCCAGGCGCCGAGCATGAGCTTGATATTTTACGCCTTACCCGTGGCGAAGCGTTGAGCGAGCATCAAGCACCAGCACAACAAATTAGTCAAAGCGATTTATTTGCCTCTCGCAAAGCAATTTTAGGGCTGTATTTAGCCGAGCCACTTGAGCAATATTTAGTGCAACTTATTATTGCAACGCGTGAAGGCGCAAAACTAGACGCCCAATTAGGCAGCTGGATTGAATATGGCGCAAGTCCGCGTGCCACCATCGCATTAGATAAATGTGCCCGTGCTCATGCATGGTTACAAGGTCGTGACTTTGTTGCTCCAGATGATATTCAAGCTGTGTTACATAATGTTCTGCGTCATCGCATTATTTTAAGTTATGAAGCACAAGCCGATGGCGTTACTAAAGATCAAGTCATTAGCCGTATTTTAGAACTTGTTGCCGTGCCATAAACCATGCAAAGCCAATTAGATAACCAACAGTGGCTCAGCCTAAGTCATAGCCATGGGGTCGACTTAGGCTTGAAAGAGCTGATGTATTATAAAGCGAAAGCTCGCTTATTAGAGCTTGCGCCAAAAGTTAAAATTAGAAATAGCCTGACCGGCCAATATCTCGCGCCTCATAAAGGCCGTGGTATGGAGTTTGCTGAAGTACGCCATTATCAACAAGGCGATGATATTCGCTCAATTGATTGGCGCGTTACAGCACGTACTGGCGAAACACACACTAAGTTGTTTCAAGAGGAAAAAGAACGGCCAGTGTTTGTGTTTACTGACTTTTCTAATTCAATGCTGTTTGGCTCAAAGCTATTACTTAAATCTGTGCAAGCAGCGCATATCAGTGCCTTGGTTGCGTGGTCAGCGTGCCAACGCGGCGATCGCATCGGTGGCATAGTGTTTAATCAACACGGTCATTTAGAGCTCAAGCCCAGCGCCCGCGAAAAAGCAGTGTTAAAACTATGCCACAATTTGTGTAATAACCACCAGCAAGCACTCGCGCAGATTGATGAACCCGCAGACAATAAACTCAGTGATAACCTAAAACGTTTGAATCATTTAGCCAAGCCTGGCAGCTTAGTCTATTTAGTGTCTGATTTTAGCGCCCTTGATGATGCCAGTTTTAAACAACTCGAAATACTGAGTCGACATTGTGAACTGATCGGCTGCCATATTAGCGACCCATTTGAGCATCAGCTACCGGCGTTTAAACAAACAATCACGGTTAGCGCCAACGGCAGTGACTTTGCGTTACCGCTGATGGATAAAAGTTTTCGTGATAAATTTGCTAAAACTGCTGAGCAAGCATTTACCACACGAATGCAACGCTTAACTAAATCGGGCCTTAATTTAATATCATTCAATGCAGCCACACCTCTTGAGCTGCAATTAGTGAGAAAGTAATATGCAAACCTCTCCATTAGCTGGCCTCCATGATGTGATTGTGCCAAGCCATGTTTCTTGGTGGCCTTTAGCACCTATTTGGTGGCTCATCATTGTGGTGTTACTCGTAACTGTAAGCTTTATAAGTTACCAGTTGTACCGGGCACGGCAGTTTAAAAAAGCTAAACGCCAAGCTATTTCCCTCAGTGAACAACACGCAGAAGATGCCCAGCAACTACATATTTTAATTAAACGCCTAGTTTTACACTATTATCAGCAAAGTGCTGCATCACAAGGCACAAAACAATGGTGTATTACTCTAAATAAGCTGACCGGACAACAATTTACTGAACACGAACTAATGAGCCTTTATCAATCACAAAGCAATCAAACTGCGCTGGCACAGAAATTAAAACTCGCCATTGTGCAATTTAAATTAAAGGAGCCGCTGAATGTTTGAATTTAGCTGGCCTTGGTTATTTGTATTATTACCGCTGCCTTGGTTGTTGCGCTTATTTAAGCCAGTGCACAGTGAAGGCAATACCCGCTTACGTATTCCAAGCTTCGCCAAACACAATTTAGGCGCGCAAGTTGTCCAGCAACAGGCGCGTGGTATTAGTATATTTGAATGGTTGGTTTGGTTGCTTTTAGTCATCGCTTTAGCTAACCCAACCTGGCTTGATGAGCCAATTACCTTACCTAACGAAGGCCGCGATATCATGCTAGCTGTGGATTTGTCAGGCTCAATGACCGAGCAAGATATGGCTTATCAGGGCCAATATGTTGACCGTTTAACTATGGTAAAAGCGGTATTAAGTGACTTTATTGAACAACGTCAAGGCGACCGTTTAGGGCTGATTTTATTTGGTGATACGGCATTTTTACAAACACCACTAACGCGAGACGTTAAAACCGTAAGCCAAATGCTATCAGAAGCGCAAATAGGCTTGGTTGGCCGTGCCACCGCCATTGGCGATGCGCTGGGCTTATCAGTAAAACGTTTTGCCAGTAAAGATGAAAGCAATCGCATTGTGGTGTTATTAACAGATGGTCAAAACACCGCTGGTAACTTAGATCCAGAAGAAGCCCTACTGCTTGCCCGCGAAGAAGGCATTAAAGTGTATACCATCGGCGTAGGCTCTGATAATCCGCGTGGCTTTAGCTTATTTAATATGGGTGGTATGAGCGGAGGTAGTTTAGATGAAACCCTGCTAAAACGCATTGCCGAACAAACTGGCGGCCTTTATTTTCGCGCAAAAGACGTTGCCGGCTTACAACAAATTTATCAAGAACTTGATAAACTTGAGCCGATCAGCGCTGATGAGCAAACCTTTCGCCCACAAAGTGCGTTATTTTACTTCCCTTTATTAATTGCACTGACTTTGATTGGTCTGCGCGTTATGTTTATCAGTGCAAAAGCATTAAGACAGGAGGCCTAATGGACTTTGAATTTATCCGCCCGACCGTATTGTGGTTATTAGTTCCTGTGTGTTTAGTGTTTACTATTGCAATGATAAAGCACAAGAAAACCAGCCAAGGTGAATTAATAGCAGCTCACTTAGCAAAATTTGTGATCAACACCAACAACCAAAAAAACACGCAACCCATGTGGCTAATTGCCCTCTTTGCAGTGTTAGCCGTCATTTTTAGCGCAGGGCCCAGTTTTGAAGAAAAACAAGTGCCGGTATTTCAAAGCAAAAATGCCCGCGTAATTGTGATGGATATGTCGCTATCGATGTACAGCACGGATATTGCGCCCAGTCGTTTAGTGCAAGCGCGCTTCAAAGCGCTGGATATGATCAAACTATTTAAAGAAGGCGATACTGCGTTAGTGGCCTATGCAGGCACTGCTTATACCATTTCGCCGCTAACCAATGATGCCGCCACGCTTGAAAACCTGATCCCAAGTTTAAGCCCAGATATCATGCCTGATAAAGGCTCCAACGTACTTGCTGGGCTTGATGCTGCAAAAGAGTTATTAACACAAGCCGGATACCTCGAAGGCGAGATTATCTTAGTAACAGATGGTATTGAACAAAGTGAGCAACAAGATATCAGCCAATTTACAGACGCTAACCCTTATCGATTAAACATTTATGGTATCGGAACAGAGCAAGGCGCCCCAATTAAACTTCCTGAAGGTGGGTTTTTAAAAGATAGTTACGGGCAAATTGTGGTGCCCACCATCAACATCAGTATGCTTAATAGTCTAGCAAGAAACAGTGGCGGTAAATTTGCGACTTATCAACCGAGTGCCCGCGATATTCAAATTTTTGCACCCAGTGCAAATAGTGAAATGCTGAAAAATGAAAAACAAAGTCAAGCGCTCTGGCGTATTGATGCGGGGATTTATGGCTTGTTTATTTTACTGCCAATGATGCTGTGGATTTTTCGCCGAGGAGCTTTTGCAGCTGCATTTTTAGTGGTGAGCTTTTTACCGCAACACAATGCTTATGCAGTAGAGCTGCCTTCGGTATTTAAAAATCAAGATCAACGTGCGCTGGACGCTTATCAACAAGGTGAATATGAGCAAGCTGCCACAGCAGATTCTAGTCAACTAAAAGGCGCTGCGCTTTACCAGCAAGGTAATTTTGATGCTGCATTGGCACAATTTAGCCAAGATAAAAGCGCCACTGGTTTATATAATTACGGTAATGCACTAGCAAAGGCAGGCAAGCTCGACGAAGCAATTGCCGCCTATCAGCAAGCACAAACTTTGCAAGACGACTTTACCCAAGCAAAAGAAAATCAGGCACTTGTTGAGCAGTTGAAAAATCAACAGCAACAGCAGCAAAATCAACAAGGCCAAGACGGCGAACAAAACCAAGATCAAGACCAAAAAAGCCAAGATGGTGAACAAGGTCAAGATCAGCAAAATAAAGACAAGTCACAGCAAGGTGAGCAGCCAAATCAGGATCAGCAATCTCAACAAGGCGATGAATCTGAGCAAAGTGATGAACAGCAGACTGATGATAAACAGCAAGATGGCAAACCATCTGATCAACAAACTGACAAGCAAAACGATCCACAAATGGAGGCTGAACCTCAGCAAGGTGATAAAACTGATGAGCAACAGCAACAAGATGCGCAAACCGAGCCCAAAGATGACTCTGCAAACGATGATAAGCAGCCGCAGCCACAAATGACTCCTGAGCAACAGCAACAAGCTGAAGAAGCGGCAAAGCGGCAAGCTATGCAAGCACAAACCGCAGAGCTTACCAACGAAGAAAAAGAGAAAGCGCAGCAGCTTAGTCAGTTATTGCGAAAAGTACCCGATGATCCCGCAATCCTGTTACGTAACAAAATGCAATTAGAAGCCCAAAAACGAAACAATCAACGCCGTCCACAAGGAGTCGAAAAATCATGGTAATGCGATTAATCTGTTGTTTATTGCTTATCAGCGCTATGCCCTCGTGGGCTGTTACGCAATTACAAGCCAGTGTTGATAAAAACCCGGTACTAGCGGGTGAATTTTTTATGCTCAATATCAGTGCAGATGACACTATAAAAAATGATCAACCTGATACTTCAGTCCTGTTAAAAGACTTCGTGGTTGGCCGCACCAGTGTCAGCACTCGCACAAACATTATTAATGGTAGTATTTCAAAAGAAACCACCTGGTCTATTAAACTTATGACCCGCACTGCCGGGGATTATACAATCCCAGCATTTAGTGTAGCTGGTGTTAGCTCTGCGCCCATTGCATTAAAAGTGGCTGAACGTAGTAAAGATGCGCAGCAAAACAACGATATTTTTATTAAAGCATCGCTTTCAAGTGACAGCCTATTTGTTCAAGAGGCAGGGCTTTACACGGTAAAGCTATATCTTGCCAAAGAGTTACTTGATGGTAATTTAAGTGCCCCCGCTATGCCCGATGCACAGCTAAGTCAAATCGGCAAGCAGACTGAAAACTATGAACTTGTTGATGGTAAGCGTTACTTAGTGATCACTCGCGAGTATTTAGTACAGCCCCAAAAAAGTGGTAGTTACACGATTCAAGCACCAACTTTTCAAGGTCGAATTCGCCAAGACTATCGCCAATTAGATGTATCTGCACTGGGTGATAATGTCGATATTGAAATTAAACCGATACCAAGTGACTACCAAGGTGCATGGCTACCTAGTGAATTAGTTAATTTAGATGAGCAATGGCAACCCGCTGACGACACAGTAGAAGTGGGTACACCTATTACGCGAACGCTGACCTTAACTGCACTTGGTATCACCAAAGAGCAACTACCTGATATTGAACTGCCTGAAATCAAAGGTATTCGCAGTTACCCAGATGAAAAAGAAAATAATCACTTGGTTCGCGATGGTCGGGTAATATCACAACAAACAGCCTCGTACGCTTTGTTACCGCAAATGCCAGGCACTTATACACTGCCAGAGGTAAGTGTGCCTTGGTATAACACCAAGATTAACCGGATCAGTTATGCAACATTACCAGCTCGTACTATTACAGTAATACCTAGTAGCGCAAGCACTCCAGCAGCGGTTGCTGCGCAGCCACTTACGCCATCACAAAACGTAACAACAGATACTGCAGCAATCGGTTATCAAGCAACGCCGATAAATCAGTATCCGCTATGGTTAATTATTGTCAGTGTGATTGGTTATTTATTATGGTTTATTACCTTGATTTTATGGTGGCGCAGTCAATCTCAGCGCAGCTTGATGCAAGCAAAGCCGACGGTAACCCATAGTGATTCATCAATTTCATTAGATGAATTAAAAAAACACGCTAAAAGCAATAATGTAAGTGCCTTTTATCAGGCGCTAAATCGTTACGCAATGCACTTAACAAAACAATCGAGCGGTGCAATAGATAAGCTTGAACAACTAGCTGATAATGCACAGCTTAGTCAACATATTGCTAAACTACGGGCTGCACTCTATAGTCCTAATGATACAGATGTTGATTTGATGGCGATAGTCGGCATGTTAGAAGAGCAACGTAAAGTACAAAACAAATCACAACAAGCTGTATTAAAAGGACTATATAAATAGAGTTTAAGTGACGGGGAGCAATCCCCGCGCTCAAATAGTAAATAACTTAAAATAAATAATAAAAGTGCTTATGCTTGGAAATGAAAACTCTAAAAGTCAGGTCTTAGTTGATATGGCAGAGAAAAAAACACGCTATGAAAAACTTGTTCATATTTATCATAGCGAATTATATCGCTTTGCTTATTGGCTCTGCCGCGACCCTAATATTGCCGAAGATCTTGTCCAAGAAACATTTTTACGTGCTTGGCGATCTCTGGATTCATTATTAGATCAAAAAGCAGCTAAGCCATGGCTATTGACGATTTTACGCCGGGAAAATGCCCGTCGTTTTGAACGCAAACAATTTGATTATAGCGATGTTGAAAACGACACCTTAGTTGACGAAAAAAGCGTCACCTTGGATGACGAAATGGAACAAACAGTGATCCAACGTCAAATCGCTAAGTTACCTGATGAATACCGCGAGCCATTATTATTACAAGTCGTTATGGGCTGCTCCGGTGAAGAGATAGCAGAAATATTAGATTTAAATAAAAACACGGTTATGACGCGTTTATACCGCGCCAGAAACCAGTTAAAAGAGGCATTGAGCCGTGATGATGAACAACTTAAAGGGGCATCAAATTAATGGATGATCTCGAGTTTCGTCGCCGAATTAGCGCACAGCCAAACAGCACAGATAAGGAGCTTGTGGAGTTTGCAGAGCAACACTCTGAGCGACAAGAATTTATTAATGATATGCAGGCCTTTGATTTAGATCTTGCCAATGCACTTGACGTACCGGTGCCAGCAGGTCTTGCCGAGCGTATTTTGGCAAACACCGCAGCGCATGCACAAAACGAGTCGCTCACAACTGAGCAAGTCAACCAAGCACCAGCTGATACCAGCGCACAAACACCGCCACAACAAAAAGATAATCTAATTGAGGCAAGTACACGTTTTAAACGTGCACGTTTACCACTTGCCATGGCAGCCTCAGTATTGGTGGCTGTGGGGGCATTTTTATTTAGCAGCGAACAAAATGTCGCGTACGCAGCTGGCGAACATGCACTTGCTCATGTTTACTATGAAATTAATTCGCTGCAAAAGACCGAAGCAATCAGCTTAGCAACGGTAAATGAAAAATTTGCTGTGTTAGGTGGCCATTTAGATGAATTGCCAGGTAAAGTGACTTACTTAATGTTTTGTGACTTTAAAGGCCAAAAGGGATTGCACCTAGTTTTTGAATCAGATTATGGCCCGATGACGGTATTTATAGTGCCATCAAAACAGCAATCGTTTGGCATCGGCGACAATGATTTTCAAGACGATCGTTTTGAAGGCCATATTAATCGTGGCGCTGACGCAGATACTATTTTAGTAGCAAGTCTTGGTGCGCCATTAGAAAATTACAATGATCGTATCAATGGTGCGATCCGCTGGTTAAATTAACCTTCCCTTTGCATTGTCGTTATTATCACGGCAATGCAATTTAATTGACGCGTACTTCTAGGTTAAAAAATAAAACCGCACAACAATAAGTTAGTGCGGTTTTTTTATTTTAATAAACGCTATTTAAGTAAAATTACTTACAAACGTCTGCAACAGCATTTGCAAAGTAATCGATATTAGCTTGACTGATACCTGCTACGTTAACGCGGCTTGAACCAACAATGTAGATACCGTATTCTTTTTGCAGGCGCTCAATTTGCTCTTTATTAATACCTAAGAAAGAAAACATACCGTGTTGACGGTCAATAAATGAGAAATCTTGAGCAATCTCTTTTGCCGCTAGGCTGTCTTTGATCAAAGTACGTAGGCTATTGATACGGTTACGCATTTCATCAAGTTCACTGTGCCACTGCTGTGTCAGTTCAGTGCTGCTTAAAATAGTGTTCACAATATCAGCACCGTGGGCTGGTGGCATTGAATAGATACTACGTACCACACTTAACAATACTGAGTTTGAAATATCAGCTGTTGCGCTGTCTTTCGCAATGATTGAACATGCACCAATACGCTCACGGTATAAACCAAAGTTTTTCGAACATGACGAACAAATGATCAGCTCATCAACTGCATTGGCTAAAATACGTAAACCATTTGCATCTTCTTCCAGGCTTGAACCAAAACCTTGATATGCAATATCAACCAGTGGGGTAAAGCCAACATCTTTTGCCAGTTCTGCAACTGTGTTCCACTGCGTTTCGTTTAAGTCCATACCACTTGGGTTATGACAACATGCGTGCAGTAATACCACATCACCTTTGGGCACTTGGGTAAGGGTTTCGATCATTTCATCAAATAATAAGTCTTTGTTTTCATAATCGTAGTACGGGTATTCTTTAACTGTTAGGCCAGCGGCTTCAAACAAGCTAATGTGGTTTGCCCAAGTAGGATTAGTAACCCATACTGTCGCACCTGGATTACAGCGAACGATAAATTCAGCTGCAACACGCAGTGCACCTGTACCGCCTGGTGCTTGTGCTGTACGAACACGATTAGCTAATAACGCTTGGTGCTCACCTAATAATAGGTTTTCCATTTTTTGGCAGTAATCTAAGTTACCCGCCAAACCAATGTATGATTTGCTAGTTTCGTTTTCAAGTCGGAACGCTTCAGCTTTTTTAACTGCTTTTAATACCGGCGTATTACCGAATTCGTCTTTATAAACACCAACCCCTAAGTCAATCTTATTTGGGTTAGTATCTTGCTTATAGGCCGCCATAAGGCCAAGAATAGGATCAGTGGGTAATGGTTTTAATACTGAGAACATTGACTATCTCTTTCATTATTTAGGGGTTAGCTGTTGTACTTAGCTTAACATAAAAGCTCACTAGATTGGCTAGTGTTATTTACACTAAAAAGTGAGGAATTTTAATACAGCATGCAATTAATAGCGCTAATGTTTGCTGGTTGAAAAAATCGTTATTAAAGGCTTCGCCATCTACGATACCAACGCAGCGATGTGCACTGTCAAAAAGCGGCAAACAAGCTTCTGATTTCACTTTAGGGTCACAGGTATAATATTCACCACCCGCGGCCAAATACTGCTCAACATTGTTGATCACTCGCCCTTTGCTACTCAGTGCCACCTGTACATTATTACTCCCAGCAGCAAAGGCGTCGGTAAGTGGAAAAAGCGCTCGACTTGGTGCGCCAAAGTAAGCCAGTTTAAGTAATTGCCCACCCTCAGGTGTTAATGTGCTTTGGTAAATACCGTACCAATCAACCTTAGTTTGCGCTACAACGTAATCAACAACCAGCTGTAATTGAGCAAGCTTTTGCGTGGTGTGCTGATCTTGTGGTAAAAAATCAGTAAGTTTAAACGGCTCATCTTGTAAGTAACCAAATAAACTGCACGCCCCGCCTTCACCCAGTTCTGGTATTTGATATTGCCAGCGTACCGCAGGAAGCGACTGATTTGATAAATAGCTTTCGAGCTTAGCAAGCTCAGCAGCGACTAACTGAGCAGGTACATCTAACTGCGCAAGAGATAAATAAGAACAAATCATTTAGCCATCCAAACATCTAAAAAACAAATCATAGCATGGCTAAACAATCACGACTAGCTTTGTTATTGCACCAATCGATAACACATTTCAATTTGATTACCCGATGAGTTATAAGTCACCTGCTCTGCGATTTCTTCTAGTATCGATAGCCCGCGACCATGTTCGCGATTATTACTGCTTGCATTACTATCAGTGTTTGAAAAACCATTGCCAGAATCGCAAATTATAAAATACAGGCTCAATGTATCAGGGCAATAACGTATATCGATAATGATCAATGCATCAACGAGTTTGGCTAATGCCGCCTCTCGAAGTTGATAATACTCAATAAAACCATCTTCTTTATTTTTAATATCTGAATCGAGCCCTAATACACCGTGATCAAGTGCATTGTTATATGCCTCAGAGAGCAGTAAGAAAATATCAGAGCGATGTTCTTTTAAACCGCCAACTTGCGTAAGTACTTCAACGATTTCAAGCACTGGATCAGTTTGTTTTATTTGCCGAGAATTAAGCGTTAAAGAAAAATTAAACGGTAAACGAGAATAAGTAGCCTGCTCTTCTATCGCAGGAGGAACCGCTATACAATTAAAAAGTACTAGACTAAGGTCGTCCTGTTGTTTGCTACCATGAGCAAACTTAGTCACTTGCGCGATCACATCTTGACTGGTCACTTTAGGCTTGCTCGCAAGTGCCTTTATAAAGCGTTGCTCTGCAAAAAATTCATCGTTTGCATTGGTAGTTTCTATAATACCGTCGGTTGCTAGCGCTAAGCGCATACTGGTATCGACTTCAAAATGAATTAATTCACGTTCAAATTCGTCGTTTTCTAAAATCCCTAAAGCCATATGCTGTGACTCTAAGATTTTTAATACGCTTCCTTGCTGATCAATTAAATAGGCATCGGGCAAGCCGCCAAGCCAAGCTGAAACACTTTTCCCGGAGCTACTTAGCTCAATAATTGTCGCGGCACAAAACATATGTCCGGGCAGCAATTGCGCTAATACAGCATTCACTTCAGCGGCAATATCACTGACTGCCATGCCTTTATTTACCATAGTGTAAAAGACTTTCGATGCTGGCAATGCTCCTACCGCAGCCGCTAAACCATGGCCCGTAAAATCGCCAAGCATACAATACAAACTACCAATTGGACTTTGCCCAACCAAACACATATCACCATTAAACATAGAAGCTGGTGAAAGATGAAAATCAATGTTCTCGGAAAATTTATGCTGGTTTTCTAAGGCGTTATTAAAAATATGTTCAACTATTTCGTGCTCGCGCTCAGTTTGATTGTAATGATATTCTAATAACTTATTTTGTTCGTGGGTTTTTAAGCTCAGCTTACGGGTACGGCTGTGGGCTTTTACTTTCGCAGTTAAAATTACTTTATCAAACGGTTTATGGATAAAGTCATCACCACCAGCCTCTAAACAACGTTCAAAACTACTTTGATCTTCCAAAGAGGTTATAAAAATAATTGGTAAGTAAACATCGTTGTATAACTGCTTAATTTTTGTCGCTGTTTCATAGCCATCCATCACTGGCATGATTACATCAAGTAGCACAATATCAATATTTTGCTGTGCTAATATTGCTAATGCTTCAACGCCATTAGCAGCAGTTGATACCTCGTAATTTTGTTGCTCCATCATTACTTTCAAAAGCGTACAATTAAGTGGCAGATCATCAACAACGAGAATATGCATTAATCAATATCAAACTTTTTATCAAAACGTGAAATTTGCAGAATTTTTTTCAGTTGCGGCTGACAATTACTGATTTGAATTGCATCGACCGAGGTCCCTAAGGTTTTTTTCATATTCAGCAACATACCAAGGGCGGAGCTATCCATATAATCGGTTTCTCGCAAGTCAATTACGACCTTAGCGGTTTTTTCATTGATATCAGAATACGACTGTCGAAATGACTGCACTAAATTAAAGTCGAACTTCCCTTTAATTTGAATAGTCAGTGTCGCACCATCTGCTGATGCACTCTTACTTAGACTCATTAGGTAACTCCTGCTCAGATTATCCATTCTTAATTAGTATTAAATATAACTTGTTAATGAAAAATCACCAAAAATAAAACTCCCTATGCACAAATTTGTTATTAGATTTGATATTATCTTGCCCATTGTTTATTTAACTTTTTAAATGCAGGTTAAGCATGAGTGATAGTAATCTCGTTTATTCAACCGAAACAGGCCGTATCAGCCAACCAAAACCAAGCATAGAAGTGGCTAGTAAAGTATTTAAAGACGGCGCCCTGCGCATCGAACGCCAAACCAAAGGCCGTAAAGGTAAAGGTGTTATGTTAGTAACTGGTATTGACAGCGAGCAACACGATTTAAAAAAACTCGCCAAAACCATTAAAAGTAAAATGGGCCAAGGCGGCGCGGTAAAAGACGGCATCATAGAAGTACAAGGCGACGACCGCGAAAAACTCAAAGCCATCCTAGAAGCACTCAAATTCAAAGTAAAAATTGCCGGAGGGTGATGAGCCGCCGGCTTGCCTATAAAAAGCAGAGACTTGATGACCTAATTGCATATATGTACTTTCTTAATTTATGATCAATATATTGTAATACAAAGAAAAACATCGGAGATAAAATTGTCTACTCCCACACAAAGAGAGCTTAAATGATATTAGATAATCTACCCAATAAAAAACTAGTCTCTGCTCTAAAAGCTAGTGCAGCTTTGGATATAGAGCTGTGTGAAGACGAATACCTAAGGTGCTTTTCTTACAATAAAACAAAGTAATAAAGTAGCGTGGTAACTTGCTTCGCTTGTTCCTCGCGATTTAGCCACTCTCATTTTACCGCCAACGGCAGCGTTAATTTAACTGGAGCAACACTCAATTATGGATGATGTATCGGAGCAATTTAAACCAGTAAAAAAACGGTTTTATCTCATATTGCTATTAACTCTTGTATGCTTTTCAAGTGGCTTTATTCTTCAATATTTTGATATTGAGTTTCTAAATCCTTTTTATGGTGCATTAATCGGAGTGCTCGTATTTAACATTGGTATTTGGTTGTATTACAGGTGTCCAAAATGTAACTCCATTCCATTTGCATCAGGTAGTGAAGGCGTAGAAATCAGACCTAAACTCTGCCATAAATGCGGTGCTAAATTCAGGTCAAAATAAACTAATAATAGATAGCAGGAAAGCCAAAGTAGCTAATGCGGAGCAATAAAATACGGCATCATCGAAATACAAGGCGACGACCGCGAAAAACTCAAAGCTATACAAAAAGCACTTAAATTCAAAGTAAAAATTGCCGTGGGGGGAATCCCGGTTTTATGGTGTGTGGTACTTAGTCGTATGTAGTGGTATTTAATTAGTTGTCCGTGACGATCTGAGCGGCGGGATTAAGCGTGATATAGTCATTCACACCTAAGAACTACACTTTAAAGTGGTTTAGGGTATGTGCTTACTGGCTACGAATAATGAGTGAAAATCATTTGATGATTACCGCTTTTCTTTCGAGCCAGCAAGTGCTCCACGGCTCGCTAACGAATACTCAGGGCACGCACATAAACTGCTGGCTATATTTCTTTCGAAGAGCTTGGAGCGGACAGTTACGAATTTTGATGTCTGAAGTCAAGGTTTGTGTGCAAAAAATATAATTGCTTATCGAGCAGAATTTAGGTGTAATGGATAGATAATAAACGCTGAGTAACGCAGGGACAGCTTAGATACGACAGTCACGGCAATGAAACTAGCTTGATATCGCTTAGGTCATAAAAAGCCTTTCTATATATGTAAAGTCCATAGCATAAACAACACCAACTCTGACACACCGAGCAGGTAGCGCCTCAGTCCAACAAGCGATTATGCAACACAAACTGCGTGTCGCATAAATACTAAAATGTAAACTTAACATTTTGGATTAGAGTTTGGGGTCAGATAAAAAATAGCGCCTAGACGAACAAAAACACCTTCCCGCCCCCTCAGCCGACACCGCCGCGCTGGAAGCCGAGAGTGATTACCTCCGAGGAAAGTAATTGATCAACAACATCGTCACCTCCATAAAACTGTAAAGCAACCCCGTCGTCCTCCCCGCCAGCGACCTAAACGACATAGTACAAGCCATCCGCATGTACCAACAGCAAATCGCACAGCTACGCACACTAGACTGGGTAAACGACAACGTCGACCACATCAAGGAATACACCAACCGCACCTTCCTAGACGACTGGCAATGCCTAAGCATAAGTAACAAAAACAAAAAGCCCACCGAGCGTGGGCTTTTTTAGTTCGTGTAATGCCGTGTAATTGAAATGTTTAAATTAAAACGCTAATTTTGATTTTGAAGGCTGATGTTAGTTTTTTATAGTTGGAAGTGGATGTTTTTTGTTGATTTAATTAAAGGATAATTATCATGAGTGCAGAAAAAGCTAAGCAGTTTGGTGAGTTAGTTATAACGTTTACTGATAAATTCGATTTTCGTTGGGATGATTCTGGGAGTGGCGCATCAAAAGATGGCGCATATTGGCATCCTCTTCCACCAAGCGGCTTTAAAGCATTAGGTTCCGTCGGTGTAAATCATTATGGAGGTATAAATGGTACTGTGGCTGCTTTGTGCGTCAAAGAGGCTTCGATAAAGGAGGGTGCTCCTGCTCTAAGATCTCCAGTTAAATTTGATATGATATGGAAGGATTCTGGGTCTGGTGCGCATAAAGATGGCTCTTGTTGGCGGCCGGTGGCCCCTGATGGTTATGTCGCTTTGGGTGATGTGTTTGTAAAAGGTTATAACTCACCTTCTTTAGAGGATATTACTTGCGTAAGAGCTGATTTAGCTTATGGTGCGGTTGTTGGGAATGGAATCTGGGCTGATCATGGGTCCGGTGCAAGTGCTGATTTCGGCTCTTTTGAAATCAATGTTCCAGCAGAATATTATGACACTGAAAAAGGGCTGATATCTGTTGGGTCATTTGTTGGGAATAATAATTATAATCCACCTGTCGGTGCCAGTGTTCTTCATTGCTTAAACTTGTTATTACCAACAGAAAGTGCCGAGAATCCTCCTTATCCAACTTTAACCAGTTATGACCCTCCAGCGTCAACTACTACACCATCTTTAGATCGTACTGTCTATGTTCCATTCACTGCAGTTAAAGATGATTTCAAAGATTTGGCCTGGAAAGTCAGCAACTCGCCTTTTTACAAAGTAGATCGATACATAAGTTATAAAACTGAGCTTTATGACTACAATCAAACATCTGTTATTCAGCATGTGGATGAAACCATTTCAACAGGAGTGTCCACTACGCAAAGTAGTTCCTTTAGTACGAAAACAGGTGTCTCTGTGACCGCTGAAGGTGGAGTGAGCTTTTTAGGTACGGGCGGTAAGGTCTCTGCAACAGTTTCAGTTGAACTTGGTTGGACAAGATCGACTGGCATTACTGAATTTACTGAAAAATCGATAACGCGGTCGATCTCAGTGCCACCTAATAAAGCTCAAGCAGTTTGGGCTATTTCTTATAGTCTAGTTGTTAAAAGAGATGATAATTCAACAGTATCCAATGCATTATCTTTTGAGGTTGACTATTTCATACATTCAGAATTCCCTGATGGGAAAACAACAGTTGAAACTCCATCATTACTAAAGGTTATATAGTCTTGGCAGATGAATTTTGGGGAGAGTGAAGCTTCCCTAAATTTTATCTAAATGGAGTTTTAATACGCTATTTTTTTTGTTCAAGGGGACAGAGTTTTTGATTTTCACTTTTTGTAAATTTGGGATCTGATAAAAAATCCTTAATCCCCCTAAAAACCAAGCCCATCCTTCCGATGGGCTTTTTCGTTTCTGTCCTTCCATTTTTATCTAAGGAGTAATCATGCGTCAGGTGTGTAATGGTCAAAAAAGTCTTTCTTCCATTGCTGAATATGATGCGGGTAAAGCCCTTTATTACGGCAGTATTCACTCATAGCAACCTCATCTAAACTTCCACACTCAATAACCGCGTTGAGCCTTTCTTCTAACCCCAATCTTGTGGTCGCTTTTCTGATGTCATTTGGAGGCCTGTATGTTGAGTCTCAAGTTCATGCTTTTTAGCGAGTGTAATCCAACGTTGTAATGTTGAATAACCTACCCCTAAATCACGTTCAATATCTTCTAGGTGAACATCATCACATTGAGATAATGCTTTTTCAACAGCATGAACTTTAAATTCTTGTGTAAATCGACGTCTCATTTTATTTGCCTCTACTAAATATTAGAGGCGACAACTATCCTGACACCTGTCTCTTGATCACATCTTCTGTTGTTGCGCTTGCATGAATCGAGCGCCTTCTAGCATTTGGCTCAGTGAAAACCAACCTTTCCATAAAGCTTCCCAACCAACAACACCAGTTTGCTTGCTGTTGTGCCACCCGCCTAATTTGGCAAGTGCATAATAAGCCCAATGTAATGAAGGCGTTGTGCTAGACATTTTTTTAGTTTCGGTCTTTGACCAGAGCAGCTTCCATTCAATAGAGTTAAAAATTGTTCGCAACTAATTGACTTTGCCTCATCTTTATCACCAACAAATTCACGTAACTGAAGAAGTCTTACCGCAATAAATGCTATTATTACAATAATTTTTTCTAGGTTATTTCGCGTTTGCATACGAAACGACTCAACTTGAGAAAAAGAACAAAATTGAAAAAAGAACAAAATTGACACCCATTATAAATAAATGCTGAAGTCATCAAACTTAACCGTTCAAACAACTGCCTGCCCGCAATTACTCTTCGAGGAAATGTTGTTTGTAATAAATAACGTGACTAATGTCCGCTGAATACTGAATTTTAGATATCAAAAGGCTGCAAATTCGCAGTTTTTGAATTGCTTTAGATGGTTTACTATATCGCTCTATTTTATGCTAATAAAAAGAACAAAATAATTAAAATAATTGACACCCATTATAAATAAATGCTGAAGTCATCAAACTTAACCGTGCAAACAACTGCCTGCCCGCAATTACTCTTCGAGGAAATGTTGTTTGTAATAAATAACGTGACTAATGTCCGCTGAATACTGAATTTTAGATATCAAAAGGCTGCAAATTCGCAGTTTTTGAATTGCTTTAGATGGTTTACTATATCGCTCTATTTTATGCTAATAGCTTTTCACAATTTCTCACGTTTGCTCGCCGCTTTCTATTTAAATGTTCACAGTATCCTTCCTGCGATGTTGGCCTCCCGACTGCGCCATGAAACACCCGTGTAAAGTGCCTCGTGAGTTTTAACCAATTATCTGCTGAGATATTTACCCGCTCCAATAACCGTGAATGAGTATTATCTATATAACCGCGCTTATCTTCTCGTATACAACGACCTGTTAACTCTACAAGTTCTAAATAAGATTTTAACTCAAATGGTAAGCCCTTTGGCATGTGCTGCCTTGGCATACCTGCAAAGCGTAGTAATTGTATTGGTTGTTTACCGTCGGTTGCACTTTCAATCCGTTTTTGTACGCTCGTGTAATCCGATGTTTCTGGTGTGTGAGCTATCTTCGCTCTGATTGGGTTTAAATCAACATACGCCATACATGCAGCCAATGCGGCTTCATCTAACAGTGCTTGTGATTTGAAACGGCCTTCCCAAAATCGCCCTGTACATCCATCTTCTTTATTCGCCCTGCGAGCTATATCTTCATTTAATAATCGCATAAACCAGCTAATACTTGATAAACGCTCACGGTACTCATCAACGGTCTCATTTAAAAAAAAGCATTCAGCTTTCGTTAGCTTGCCCCCTTGAACATATTTATTTGTCAGCATGGTGCCTTTACATAATTTATGCCAACGGATAATAATGGCTTTATCGTTCAGTCGTTTCGCTTTTTTATCATCAACATACAACACTAAATGCGTATGATTACTCATCACTGCATATGCGCAAACATCAATACAAAACACGTTAGAAAGAGCCAATAGCTTCTCTTCAACCCAACACCTGCGATGCTCATATGATTGGCCAGTAAAACGATCTTCGCCACATAGATAGGCTCGACGTACGCACCTAGAAATACAATGATAGTACTTTGTATCAGCCAAACTTATCTGACGCTTTCTCGCAATAGCCATGTGACAACCTGCTCATTTATTGTGCTAATAATAAAATTAGTACGTAACTGATACATTGCAAATCATAAAGTGGGTGTCTTCTTAGCACCTCTTTCTTCTTAGCACCTCTTACTCCAGACTATCTCTCGCGATTTAGCCCTTGCCATTCGCGAGTGTCTATCGTTTAATAACAGTATGTTATTTAAACGGTGATCTTCCTACAGAGGACTTTCACCTCATAAGTCAATGCCCATGTCGGGCGTACACAAGCAAAGGCAGCCGACGCTTAACACCGCGCGGCTGCTTTGAGCGTTAGGTTTAAAATGGAACTGGCAAAGAGCTTCTTAATTTCGATATGTACAATTTTTCTATTTAGTTGTGCCAATATAAGCTATCACATTGGTAGTGTAGGCAGCATAACAGCCGAACCAACTTTTGATCCAAATAAAACATACACATATTATGATGATGCGGTTTCAAAAGAGTTAAAGTTTGAAGATTTTGAGGTTCTAGTTATACCCTATAACTCGGTGAGAACAGATAGCCATTTTGAGTTATTTTTTATCCCAGTTGAAAGGCAAGGCTCATATATGGGCTCAGTTGGTGAAACCCTATTTCAGATTAGCGTAAGTGTAAAAGGAGAATTGAATAAGATTAACTTTTTTCCTTTTAAATCAGATTTAAACGATGATGTTAAAGTGCAAATGGTGAAATGGCGAGATCCCAAGCCAACCTGTGATTATGAATATATTGACTGGGATATTCTAAAGCTAGATTCATTTCATTTGGTCAAAGATAGGTTAAGAAACCAGAATGAAAAGTGCATGAAATCAGGTTGGGTTGAGTATTTGCTCGTTTTTGATTCAGAAACGCCTGATCCAAAAATGAAGTTTACTCTAGAGCTAACCTTTCAAGATATTGATAGTAATAAATTTATTAAGAAGAAACTGTTCTTTAACGCAGCTAAGTTTGTCTCAACGCAAACACATTAAACCTAATCGGGTAGCAGGAGGTCTCCTCCGGCCCCCACACCACCCATCATGCGCTTTTCATTAGCAGAAAGTGCTATGGTCGGTTCATCTCCCGTAATGAATATTGATCCAAATATCTCTCAATGACACTAAACCTTGTGACGCTAAATAGTCATTGCCTAGCGCAATATTAATTACTTTTGTTTTTGAGCTTCGACAAGGGCCTTCGCTTCCAACCGCCTACTTTTGGTGCTGGTGATACCAAATGCTATGGCGAGTCGTTCACTAACACCCAATTTCATTAAACTGCGTACTGCACGAGGTAAACTCGCGCCTACGAGTCACTCCCCTAACACCTAGTTACCTAGCCCCTGAAACCTTTTTGTAATTGGGCTTCGTTACCCTCCCCCCAACTACAATCGCCTAATTTAACACCGAACAATCTTACAACTTATGACTTACCGCTTAAAGCTGCGATCAAAACACCATCGCCTTACCGCGCCCTGACGCTTCTGAGCCGGCATCTAGTTTGCCATCACGTTCGATAATCACATGCATATCACCAAAATGGCGCTCGTCTAAGGTGTAGCCCATTTTCTCTAGTGCTTTAACAACGCTTGCATCTAACCCTGCATGATGACGGATCACATTTTTAGGCCAAAGTTGATGATGAAAACGCGGGCTATTTACCACTTCATCGGCGCTCATATTAAATTCAACCGCGTTTAAAATAGATTCGTACACCGAGCTTATTATGGTGGTGCCGCCAGGTGAGCCGGTAACCATTTTAACTTTATTGCCTTTGAGTAAGATAGTTGGCGTCATTGAACTAAGCATACGCTTATGCGGCTGGATTTCATTGGCTTTACCACCGAGCGCGCCAAATACATTCATCACCCCTGGTTTGGCACTAAAGTCATCCATTTCATCGTTAAGCAAAAAGCCCGCGCCAGCAACGACTACACCACTGCCATAACCTAAATTAATGGTGGTGGTATTCGATACTGCATTACCCCATTTATCAACTATAGAAAAATGCGTGGTTTGTTCGCTTTCATATAACCCAGGTTTAATGTTTTCAGTCGTCGATATTTTATCGAGTGTGATGGTGCTACTGCGCTTTTTAAGATAATCCATGGCGATTAGTTCGCTCTTTGGCACGTCAAAAAAGTCTGGATCACCTAAATACTCTGCTCTATCAGCAAATACGCGTTTGCCAATTTCTGCTAATAAATGAATATATGGAGTGGAGTTATGCTCAAGCCCTGCTTTGGGTTTAGTCAGCTCGTACATTTTTAACCATTGTATTATTGCAATACCGCCGGAGCTTGGTGGTGGTGATGTGAGTACTTGGTAAGCGTTCCAAGCTGCTTTCATTGGGGTACGTGATTTTGCTTGATAGGCTTTTAAATCCGCTTGCGTAATGATCCCGCCATGTTCAGCCATAAAATCGGCAATGATTTTAGCAGTTTCGCCTTCATAGAATCCTGCCTTACCTTGCTCGCGAATACGTTTTAACGTGGCTGCAAGCTCAGGTTGCTTAAAGTTTTGATTCGCTTTAGCGCTGGCAAAATAATCAGCAAAGTTAATTGTTACGTCTTTTTTAGCCATGCGGGCAATGTAGCGCTCAATACTGCTGGCTAATTTAGGGTGAACAATAAAACCCTGCTCGGCTAACTTTACTGCAGGCTCAACAAGGGTTTTCCAATCAAGTGTGCCGTGTTTTTGATGAGCAAGCCACATGCCAGCCACACTACCGGGTACACCACTGGCGTGAATGCCGTATACCGATTTATTGGCAACCACATTACCTTTGTCATCCAAATACATATCGCGATGGGCGGCAATTGGAGCTGTTTCGCGGTAATCTATAAAGTCGCCTTGCCCGTCTTTTTGGATCAGCATAAAACCACCACCGCCAATGTTTCCCGCTTCAGGCAAAGTAACGGCTAATACAAACTGCGCAGCAATGGCTGCATCAACCGCGTTACCGCCCTGCTCCAAAATGGCTCTTGCTACGTCACTACTGTAATTATCGGGCATAGCTACTGCTGCTTGGGCTGTTTTGCCACTAGCTGCCAATGCCGTTATGTGTAACTGCATTACAATGACACTAAAAATCAGTAAATGTTTTACACCTGCAAACATATTTAATTCCTTGTTGATTTTATTTTTTGATTATTTTATTAACCCCATTAATACACATTCAGTTAACAAGGGTCAAACTACAATGAATAACTTTACACAAATTTTCGATATAGCACGGCTGGTAACTCGCCGAACTCGTCGCTATGGGTATAGTATTCAATAAACTGCATACCCAGCTTTTCCATCACTTTAATCGAGCCGTTATTGTCTTTTAGTGCAGTGGCGCTAAGTGCCTTGATCTCAGCATTGGCGATGATCACATCGGCAACGGCTTGCGCGGCTTCACTGGCGTAACCTTTACCCCAACTTGTGCGTTTAAAGCGCCAGCCAATTTCAATATCACTAAAATCAGGCTCTGCAGTAAAAAAACCCATTGGCCGAATTAATATCCAACCAATAAAGCTGTCATTATCATTAAGGTTAACTTGCCAAAGCCCCCAGCCCTGTTGTGGATTGCGGTAGGCTTGCATGCGCGGAATAAAAACGTCTTTGATAGTGCTCATGGTCGTCGTCTTGCCACGAGTAAGGTACTCCATAACTTGTGGGTCGTTATCGAGTTCAAACAGTAGCGCACTGTCATTTTCATCCATTAATTTAAAATTAAGTCGTGCTGTTCGAGGTATATTCATTTTCTTGCCTGTATATTGCTTGTTTTAAGATTGCCATCAATACTGTACCAGAGGAAATATTCCTCGGGACATAATTATTATACAAAGGAACGAATATGAACAAATTAACAAGTTTAGTTTTATTAGGCTGTGTAGCACTAACCGGTTGCGAAGACGCCAGCGAAGCAAAAAAAGATGCCGCTGAAGCTAAAACTGAGGTTAAAAAAGCACTTAATGATGCATGGGATGAAGTAAAAGAAACCAGCAATCAATTTAAAGGTGAATCACTTGATGAGCTACTACAAGAAAGTAAAAAACTTGGCCTTGATATGTATGATGATGGCAAAGAAGTTGCCCTTGATGCCTGGATTGAAAGTAAAGAAGCAGCAGGCGAGTTAACAGAAAAAACCAAGCAAAAAGCCCAACAGCTCGTTGACGAATTACAAGCTGCACGTGAAGAACATGACAAAGAAAGTAATAACTAGTTGGCTTTAAAGCTTAGTTATATTTGCTAGCCTTTTGGCTATTTTTATACCTAAGTATACAGATTTATCTATACAAAACTTAAAAAGGGGCAGTGTCTGCCCCTTTTTTAAGTTTGTAAGTTTACAATTCAAAGTCTTTTTTAAATTTAATACCAAACTCGCTACGATCGTTACTACGCATTACACCTACAAATCCTGATTGCTGCAAGCGACCCACATCGTATACTTCATTTAATACGTTTTCACCATATAGCGTTACTTCCATATCACCATACGCGTTTAGGTAAGAGATATTAAAACCAACTAACTCTCGTGAATCGATATGCTCACTTTGATTATAAACTGACTGACCTTGCATATCACTTCGATAAGAGTAGTTAGCATTGAGCGCAACTGTTGCACCGTTATTTAAATCAATAAAGTATGAAGGTGCAACCATTACAGTCCAGCGTGGGGTCAATGCTGGTGAGTCTCCTTTACCAATACCTTGCACACCAGCATCAACCTCCGTGATCTCTGAATCTAAGTAACCCACAGCACTACGAATTGTAAAATCGTCTGTCACTGCAACAGTGGTTTCAAGCTCAATACCTTGTGCTTTAGATGCACCTGCATTTTCAACAATAGTCACAAAGCCACCGCCTGCGGTTGGATCTGAGAAGGGTAATGCCAAGTCTGTGTAATCAGTTACAAAAACAGCCAACATCATTGATACATTTTCATGTACCTGACCTTTGAGGCCTAACTCATAGTTGATTGCTTTTGTTTCTTCAAAAGATACAAATTGATCTGGACCACCAAATGGACGTGGCGGGAATCCACCCGTTTGATAACCTTTTTGAATTTGTCCATACACGTTCATGTTATTACTTAACTGATACGACGCATTGACGTCCCAGGTTACAGCATCAAAATCGGCTGATACGTACTTGCGCTCAGGAAAGCTTGGAAAAAGTGCATCCGCTACTTTTTTATCTTTTGAATAACGAAGACCGCCACCAACTGTTAACTCATTTGTTAAATCGTAACTAGCGTTAATATAAGCAGCATATGAGTTAGTTTCTTGATTTATATTGAAGTTACCATAATCACCGAATGACGCTGTTGTGCCATCGTTTAATAAACCATTAGGTGTATTCCACGGGCTAAAAACAAATGGGCCTGAACGGGTAAAGCCATCTTCATTAAAATAGTAAAGACCCGATACAAAATCCATCTCAGAAAATGAGCCATTTAATTGAATTTCAAATGAATATTGGTCGGCTCCACCTTGTTCTGGAAACTCAGATAAATTAAGAGCGACAGCATCATCATCAAGACCGCCTTCATACTCTGAGGTACGGTAGCTTGAGATAAACTTTGCGGTATAACTATTATTTAATGCCCAATCAAGGCTTAATGAACTACCCCAACCTGAATATGAGGTTGACTCAATACCTGCAACCGTTGACGCTAAATCATCCGGATCTGCTGGTAGCATATCGCTAGTAAGTAGTGGGAAATCACCATTGGCAGAGTTATTTGCATCAAGTGCTTGTGTAAGTTCAATTGTATACGGTGATTGACCTGATTCGTTATCAACTGCATCCAATGCAAAAACCAGGGAAAAGTCTGTGTCAGGTTGCCACTTTATAGCAACACGGCCACTCGTTTCTTGTTCTTCACCAATTTTTTGCTCTGGGTTTTCTAAATTAATAGCTTTACCCACACCATCACGCTGTTTGTAAGATGCACTTGCAGACATGCTTAATTCATCAGTCAAAGCATTATTAAAATACACATCACCCGCGATACGCCCACGAGAACCAACCTTAGCCGTGGTTGTTAAAATACCTTCGTCGCCTGGTTGTTTTGTAATGATGTTTACTGCGCCACCTAATGTATTACGTCCATATAAAGTGCCCTGAGGGCCTCGTAATACTTCAACACGCTCAACGTTTGGTAGTGACAAGTTAGAGCCCATTTGGCGACCTAAATAAACACCATCTAAGTAAACACCAACACCAGGATCCGTTGTAATAACATGATCTTGCAACCCTATACCGCGAATAAATACCGATGCATGGGCGGCATTGCCAACTCCGTAACGAGTAATGTTTAAGTTAGGAACATACTTACCAATATCTTCAAGGTTACTCATATTAGCTTTATCAATCAGGTTTTCACCAATAGAAGTAATTGCTGTTGGAGATTCAAAAATACTTTCTGTTCGCTTACGTGCAGTCACCTCTATTTTTTCAAAAGCATCCTGCTTAGCGGTGGTTTTTTCTTCTTGAGCGTAGCTTGATGTTGCAAAAGCGCTAAGAATTGCAATGCTTAACTGGGATAGGTGACGTATTTTCAATATTTTCTCCAAAGGGTAACATATGTGAACAGCCTAATTAATTTTAGGCATAAAAAAAGATGCTTAACATAAGCATCTTACCTTTGGAGGGGTATTATATGTTATTTCTGTTAAATTCGGTATAATAATTTCACGTTAATTCAAAAAACAAAAGTAAACGCTCATTAATTAGTCAGCCAATAAAATAAATTAACCCATTCCTTACAGGTTTGCTAAAACAAGCTCACAACACTCCTCAATATGTTAAAAATTTTCCTTTATTACATCGCAAAGCTGATCTTTAACTACTAGAATGTCTTTGAAATCAATATTTTTTATATACTTAGGATACACAATGAAAAAACTTCCTCTCGCAATTGCTTTATGTGCTGTATGCGCATCTGCAAGCTCATTTGCAGAAGTACGTATTAATGGTTTTGCCTCTATTGTTGGTGGCAAAACATTAGATGATAATACCAGTCGATATGGGTACGACAACGACATTTCATTTAAAAATGAAAGTGTTTTTGCTTTACAATTATCGGCTGATTTACAAGATAAGCTCAGTGCAACTGCACAAATTGTAGCCCGTGGTGAAAATGATTTTGATGCCGAGTTTGAATGGGCTTATTTAACATACGAATTTACCGATGAGCTGCAACTCAGTGCGGGTAAAATGCGTGTGCCTTTTTACCGCTACTCTGACTTCTTAGATGTTGGTTATGCTTATCGCTGGGTAAGACCACCACAGTCTGTTTATAGTATTCCATTTTCTACCTATGAAGGCTTGAGCCTACTGCACACTTCACAAATAGGAGATTGGGATTCAACCTTACAAGTTATTTATGGTGGCTTTGATGGTGACATTGTCGCAGTTACAAATAATGATGAAGCCAAACTAAACGACATCGCCGGAGTGAACTGGACTCTATCGTATGATTGGTTTAGTGTTCGCGCCGCTTACTTAGTTGCTGAAACCTCTATTAATTTAAGTAATGGTGAAGCTGGCGGACAAGCTATTAATGGCCTTGAACAATTACTGCGCGACAACGGCCTAATAACTCAAGCTGATGATATTGCTATAAATGAAGATGACGGTACATTTATTGGTGTGGGTTTTTCGATTGACTATAACAACATATTATTTGATGCCGAATACACACAGTTTGAAGTTGAAAAAAGTATCTTAGCAAAACAATCTCAATATTATGCGTCGATTGGGTATCGTATGGATGAGTGGATCATTCATTTTACTTATGAAGATAATGACGACAAACATGATAAATCTCGCTTTGATCAAGTAACCCAAGTGCCTCCTCTCAATAATGGGATTAATCAGGCACTCAATGGTGTTCGTGCACAAAGTGATGTATACACTATTGGAACTCGTTACGACTTTCACTCATCTGCGGCACTAAAAGTTGATTTTAGCCGTTTTAATGATGATATCTCAGATACTGAAACGGATGTTATTGCCGTTGCTGTTGATTTGGTTTTTTAAGGGGATGGTTATGAAAAAACTAATTTTAGCGGGCCTGATGTCTGCCTGTTCATTTAGTGCGTTTGCAGGCGTTACTGTGATCGTAAATACAGGTAATGCCAATACGATAGACCAAGATGAAATCAAAAAAATCTACCTTGGTAAAAGCAAGTCATTTGCGGATGGAGTGAAAGTAAATCCAGTAAATCAAAACGGTAACAGTATAACAGATGAATTCAATGACAAAGTAATTGGTAAATCAAGTAGCCAACTTAATGCCTATTGGTCAAAATTGGTTTTTACTGGTAAAGGTACACCGCCAGAAAAACTAGATAATGACCAGGCGGTGATCAACTTTGTTTCGAGTAATGCCGATGCTATTGGCTATATTGATAGCAGTAAAGTGAGTGATGCGGTGAAAGTAATTGCAACTTTCTAGCTGTGTTAACTTAAATAAAAACGCCTTGTGGTATCTAACCACAAGGCGTTTTTTATTATAACTACAAGGTTATTCGACTTTAAATTTAGCTGTCGCATCCAATAGATTATCAGACAGATAATGTAAGTTCTTCGCCACATCACGAACCGCAGTAAGCGAAGCCATAGTATCTTCGAATGATGTATGCATATTAGATACATTTTCAACCACCATTGCCGCCACTGATGTTTGCTCTTCAGTGGCTGCTGCAATTTGTGAGTTCATACCATTAATTTCAAGCATTTGCTCTGCAATTTTTTCAATTGAAATACCTGTATTTTCTGCCGCTGTTGCATTATTACTGGCCATATCACGCGCCGATGTCATAGCACTAACCGACTCGTTTGCGGCACTACTTAAAGTGCTTAATAGTTCACGTATTTCATTGGTTGATTTAGCCGTACGCGATGCCAGCTCTCTGACTTCATCAGCAACCACAGCGAAACCACGCCCTTGTTCACCTGCTCGCGCAGCTTCTATAGCAGCATTAAGTGCTAATAAATTGGTTTGCTCTGCAATCGAGGTGATCACATTAAGTATTTGAGTTACATTTTTTGTATCATCCGCAAGCTTGTTAATCGTCGAAGCGGCACGATTGATTTCCGCGCTTAAGGTCTGAGATTCAGTGACTGATGTTCGGATCTGTGAACGGCTTTGTTCCACTTCTTGCTCAGCCGTTTGCGCAGCACGAGAAGCACTTGCTGCCGAGTGTGAAATGTCTCCTACACTTTGTTTCATTTCTTCCATCGACTGTTTAACTATTTCAGCATCTGCGGTTTGCTTGCTGGTCGCACTTTCGGCTTGCTCCATGCCCTGCACTAAGCGTGTCGAGTTTTCCATCAAGGGTTCACACACTGCCATTACTTCGAGTACCGACTCCCTTAACAAGGCTATAAATGTATTGAAGTTAATAGCAACTTGGCCGATTTCATCTTCACTACGTACTGTCAGTTGTGTACTGAGAGATCCTTTGCCTTCACCTAGTAAACGCAAATTTCCAGCCGCATCACTGGCGGCAGCAGCAATTCCACGAGCAATCCAAATAGCCATAAATAACAATAATAATAATGAAACTGATGACACAACCAGCATTAACGTTAATGCATGATCAGATCGTGACTTGGTGTTATTTACCAACTCAAAAAAACGCGCATCGGCGCGTTGCTGAGCCGCTTTAAGACTTTGCAACACCGAGTTATACATCTTGGTTTTAGATTGAGCTTGCTGCTGAATTTTACTAAAATCGGCGGTTCCACTGATCATATCGTTGGCAATTTTTGATGATATAGCAGCATACTCTGTTAGCTGTGTGCGTGTTTGTCTATCAATGTAGGTACTATTAATATTATTTATTGCATCAAGATTCTCAGTTAACGCTGTCAGTGTCTCTTTTGCTTTATCAACAATGTCTTGCTCACCAAATGTAACTGCTTGTGTATAAAGCTCATCTAATTTTTCAAGTAATCCGACGTTCGCTGATGTTAGTTTTACCACTTGATAAGATGTTTTTTCAAGTTCGTCTAATGAGCCCCGATTGTCCACCATCGAAATATAATTGATTAATACAATAACCACAAAAGCGATAACAGCAATACTCGTGATAGCGTGAATTTTTTTACTTATACTTAGGTTTTGAAAAGACAAACTTGAAGCCATGCGATCTACCTTATTATTTAACTATGTGTATTATCGGCCTATTAGTTATAAGTGTTAACTATATTTTTAATTTATCTAGCTTTATTACCATAAAAGTTCACAAACCGGATAAAATACTAGAGAACTAAAGAAACCGATTGTCTTTTACTTAATAGGCTATTATTTAAGCACACCGTTACTGAACTAATATTAACAATATCTACTCTGTTCAATATAGCAGAACTTATCGTTAAAAGAGTTGAATATAAGCGAGCTATGCTGAACTCATCAATAAAGATCCGCTAACTTTGATATTGACAGCTTTGCCGGTACTTTTACCACTAAATGTATGTGATCTATTTTACATTCAGCTCTACAACCTTGCAGTCCAGTTGTTCGAAATAGATCTGTTCGCAGCGCACGGTTTGAACTTTTAGACCATCGACTTTATAAATAAACAGCGCTTAATTTTTTCAAGCCCAAACGTGGTCTCTAGTATGCCCTTATTACCAATTAATCCCACCTTAAAAGACTGTGTTTGGCCAAAAAACAGATCTACTGGCGTATAATTTTTAAGAAATCATTAGCATTTGAGTCTAGATAAATAATTTAATAAATGGGGATAACGAACTGATACCAATCGACTTAAATATTTAACCATTCTAGCGAGCTAAATAAAGCGCTAACTGCGTTATAATTTTTTCAAGTAGAACAACTACATGTCAAAATTTACGCCTTGTTATCACTCCATTTATCTGTCGCTATAAATGGTCAGTAACTTAACACGATTGGTATGAGATGAAAATCTCTATCGACTGCATATGAAAAAGCAAAAAACCAGTAACATCGCTGTTACTGGTTTTTATAAGATGGTGCGGTTGGGGGGACTTGAACCCCCACGCCCGAAAGCACTACCCCCTCAAGGTAGCGTGTCTACCAATTCCACCACAACCGCATTGTTAAAGCTTTCGCTTTAGGTGTTAAACTCAATGATTTACTTGAGGAGAATAAATCGTCTAACAATACTTGTTGAAAGTATTAATTTGGTACGTCAGATTTCTCTTTCGTTGATGTTACTGGAACATCATCAGCTGCAGGAGTAATTGTTTCAACTACTGGTGCTGCTTCTAGGTTTTCCCACTCGTCAGTCTTTTTGATCTGACCTGCAGTTAAGTTACCTAGTACAATACTTAGCACAAAGAAAATACTCGCTAAGACTGTAGTTGTTTTAGTCATAAAGTTACCTGCGCCTGATGAACCAAAAACAGTTCCAGAAGCGCCAGCACCAAATGATGACCCCATATCTGCGCCTTTGCCTTGTTGAATTAAAACCATACCAACAAGCGCTAAAGCAACAACTAAATAAACTACTAATAAAATTTCGTACATCTTATACGGTCCCTTTTGCACTTTCACAGATTGCAGTAAATAAATCTGCTTTTAGACTAGCGCCACCAATCAGGCCGCCGTCTATATCTGGTTGTGCAAATAATAATTCGCTATTTTTTTCATTTACGCTGCCACCGTAAAGAATGGTCAGCCCTTGTGCTAAATCACTGCTGTTAGCAGCAATTTTATCACGAATAAATTTGTGCACATGTTGTGCTTGTTCAGGCGATGCAGTCTTACCTGTGCCAATGGCCCAAACGGGCTCGTATGCTATCACAGAATCTTTCAGTGCTGCTAGACCTAATTTATCAATTACTGCGTCAATTTGTGCAGCAACCACTAATTCAGTTTGACCCTGTTCGCGCTGTTGTTCACTTTCACCAACACATAAGATAGGTGTTAACCCCACTTGTTGGGCACGAGCAAACTTAGCTGCAACAGTGTCATTGCTTTCACCATAAATACTACGGCGTTCAGAATGGCCAACTAAGGTATATTGGCAACCTAAATCTTTAATTAATTGCGCATCAACTTCACCAGTAAATGCACCCGGTTTATTTTCAGAAACCGTTTGTGACCCAGTTGTTACACCTGTTGCAGTTAGCATAGGTAACAATGGGCAAGGTGGAAACACCACAACGTCTATCTCTGCTGATTTTACGTTGTTGATTGCGTCAGATAACTGCTGCACTAACTCTTTCGAGCCGTTCATTTTCCAATTGCCTGCGACCATCGGCTTGCGTATTGCCATTTTTCCACTCCACATTAGAAAGCGGGCGAGATAATAACTCGACTCGCCCAAAGTTACAAGAGGTTATTGTTCTTAATCAGTTTGTTTGCTCATAGATTCGACAACTGCAGCAATTTTTTGTGCACTATCGAGTACGATTCTCTCTTCTTCAGCTTCAACCATAACACGGACAACCGGTTCCGTACCTGATTTACGTAATAACACTCGGCCTTTTCCAGCTAATTGCTCTTCAACTTTGGCAACGGCTTCAATTACTTCTAGCGCTTGCGTTGGATCAGTGCCCGCTTTGTAACGTACATTAATCATCTTCATTGGGTATTTAACAAAGCCTGCCCCTAAATCTTTTAGGGTGCGGTTTTGAGCAACCATTGCGGCAAGCACTTGCAGGCTTGAAATAATGCCATCCCCGGTGCTGATCAAGTCAAGGTTTAATACGTGGCCTGAGCTTTCACCACCGATTTTCCAGCCTTTTTCTTGTAGTAATTCCATTACATAACGGTCACCCACTTTACTGCGGGCAAACTCGATGCCTTTGCCTTTAAGTGCATTTTCAAGGCCCATGTTAGACATTACAGTACCCACAACACCACCGCCAAGCATGTCATCATTCGCTGCTTGACAAGCAATAATATAGACAATATCGTCGCCATCAAAGACACGGCCATTGTGATCGACCATCATTACACGGTCACCATCGCCATCATAGGCAATACCTACATCCGCATTATGCTCTAATACTTTACGCTTTAGTGCATCAACATGGGTTGCACCACATTCAAGATTGATATTTACACCATTGGGTTCACAAGCATGGCTAATTATCTCAGCGCCAAGCTCGCGCATAACTGAAGGCGCAATATGATAAGTAGCACCGTTAGCACAATCTAATACAATTTTTAAACCTTCTAACGACAGGCCTTGTGGGAATTGGCTTTTACAAAACTCAATATAACGGCCATCTGCGCTTTCTAAACGGCGGGCTTTACCTAGCTTATCAGATGCTACACAGGTCATTGGTTCATCAAGCATCGCTTCAATTTGTAGCTCTACTTCATCAGCTAACTTCAAACCTCGGCCACAAAAAAACTTAATCCCGTTATCGTGATATGGATTATGGGATGCGCTGATCACAATACCCGCTTCAGCTCGAAACGTCTGTGTTAAATACGCAACAGCGGGGGTTGGCATCGGGCCAAGTAACACCACATCAATACCAGCGGCAATTAAACCAGCTTCAAGAGATGTTTCTAACATATAACCTGAAATACGGGTATCTTTACCTATGATAACTTTTTTAGTGCCGTTTTTTGATAGCACTTTACCTGCAGCCCAACCTAGCTTAAGCGCAAATTCAGGAGTAATTGGGTACTCACCCACCATGCCACGTACACCATCGGTGCCAAAATATTTTCTTTTATTCATTTTTAATTCCTTGTTCACAGGCTTGCCATACGCCAAGCACATCTGCGGTTTCTTTTACATCATGTACACGGATAATCTTTGCGCCATTTTGCGCTGCAATTAATGCCCCAGCTAAACTACCAGCAAGGCGCTCATTTGTTTGTCTATTTAGTAAGTTGCCAAGCATTGACTTGCGCGAGAGTCCTGCTAAAACAGGTAAACCAAAGTGGTTAAATTCATTAAACCGCGCCAGTATTTGAAAATTGTGGCTAAGGGTTTTGCCAAAGCCAAACCCAGGATCTAGAATAAGCTGCTTTCGCTGAATCCCCGCTGTTTCACAAGCGCTTAAGCGCTGCACAAAAAAATCATTTATTTCACTAAATAAATCATCGTAATACGGAGAAGTTTGCATACTACGGGGCTGACCTTGCATGTGCATTAAGCACACTGCGACATCTGGAAACTGTGCAACTGTTGCCAGTGTATTTGGTTCTTGTAAAGCACGGACATCATTAACAATATCAGCTCCAGCTAGAATAGCTTGACGCATAACTTCACTTTTACTGGTATCAATCGAAATAATACAATCATTAACGGCACTATCACTGTGAGCCCGAATTGCCTCGATTGCGGGTATGACTCTAGCTAATTCATCTTCAAGGCTGACGTCAGGCGCGCCTGGACGCGTTGATTCACCACCAATATCGAGTATGGTAGCGCCATCGGCTAATAAGGCTTGAGCTTTTATGACAGCGCTGTCTGTTTGATAGTAGCGTCCGCCGTCTGAGAAAGAATCAGGAGTGACATTCAAAATCCCCATTATCACTGGGGTGTCGAGGTGTAAACTGCGACCTCTGGGTAAATCAACTGTGGTCATCTATCACCTTCAATACATCCATTGCATTGATATTTCTACTTTATTTATTCAGCTACAAAAAAGCCCCGACAATCGGGGCTTTTGTATTGCTATTTTAACGGTTATTCAGCTTTGTCATCAAGATTTGTTTCATCTTTTTGCGCTGGTTTGTCGTCTTTATCAACAATTGGCTCTGCTTTTGTTTCCGCAGGCGCTGTTTTCTTGTCTGTGTTATCACGACGGTCATGTGCATCACGAGGCTCACGCACTGGCTGACGCGCCATTAAGTCATCAATTTGCTTTGCATCAATGGTTTCATATTTCATTAATGCATCTTTCATTGAATGCAAAATATCAATATGATCTTTTAAGATTTGCTCAGCACGTTGATAGTTACGATCTGATAACGAACGAACTTCTGCATCAATAACTTTAGCCGTTTCATCTGACATGCTCATAGCACGGCCACCGCCACCACCCATGTACATCTCATTTTGATCTTCAGTGTACATTAGTGGACCTAATTTCTCACTTAGACCCCACTGAGTAACCATTTTACGGGCAATATCTGTTGCTCGTTCAATGTCGTTACTTGCACCTGTCGTCACTTTATCTTCGCCGTAAATAAGTGCCTCAGCGATACGACCACCATATAAGCTTGAAATCATTGATTCCAGTAACTCTTTAGAGTGGCTAACACGGTCTTGTTCAGGTAAGTACATAGTTACACCAAGGGCACGGCCGCGTGGAATAATCGATACTTTATAAACAGGATCATGCTCAGGCACAATACGACCAACAATTGCGTGACCCGCTTCGTGGTACGCGGTCATTTCTTTTTCTTTCTCGCTCATCACCATGGTCTTGCGCTCTGCGCCCATCATGATTTTATCTTTAGCGGCATCAAATTCAGCCATGCTCACCACACGTTTATTACCACGTGCAGCATAAAGTGCAGCTTCATTGACTAAGTTTGCTAAATCAGCACCAGAGAAACCAGGCGTACCGCGCGCAATAACTGACGCTTCAACGTTGTCACCTAAGGGGACTTTACGCATGTGTACTTTAAGAATTTGCTCTCGACCACGAATATCAGGTAAGCCAACCACTACTTGACGGTCAAAACGACCTGGACGAAGTAATGCTGGATCAAGTACATCAGGGCGGTTAGTCGCGGCAATCACGATAATCCCTTCGTTACCTTCAAAGCCATCCATCTCAACGAGCATTTGGTTAAGTGTTTGCTCACGCTCATCGTGACCACCACCCATGCCAGCGCCACGTTTACGACCTACGGCATCAATCTCATCGATAAAGATAATGCACGGCGCTGCTTTCTTCGCTTGTTCAAACATATCACGAACACGCGAAGCACCCACACCGACAAACATTTCTACGAAATCCGAGCCAGAGATAGTAAAGAACGGTACTTTAGCTTCACCGGCAACCGCTTTAGCTAGCAAGGTTTTACCCGTACCTGGAGGTCCTACCATTAGTACGCCTTTAGGTATACTACCACCGAGTTTTTGGAACTTAGAAGGATCTCGTAAGAAATCCACTAGCTCTGTGACATCTTCTTTTGCTTCATCACAACCTGCAACATCAGCAAAGGTGGTTTTAATTTGGTCTTCGCTCATTAAGCGTGCTTTACTTTTACCAAACGACATCGCACCTTTGCCACCGCCACCTTGCATTTGACGCATGAAGAAAATCCATACCCCAATCAGTAATAACATTGGGAACCATGATATTAAGATGCTCGCTAAGAACGATTGTTCTTCAGGCTTAACACCTTTGACATTCACATCACTTTTTAATAAGTCATTAAGAATATCTTTATCATAAATAGGCATGATCGTTTGAAAACGTTCGCCATTGGTTTTAGTACCAGTAATTGTACCGCTGGTGCTTTCTATTGCCACTTCTTGTATAGCGCCACTACGGGCATCTTTTACAAATTGACTGTAACTTGTTTGACGATCTACTTGATCGCCACCATTAAAGCTCTGAAATACTGACATTAGCACAACTGCAATGACCAGCCAGAGTATTAGATTTTTCGCCATATCGCTCAAGGGGTTAACCTCTTGTATCCAATTAATTTAAATTCAACTAAACGCCTGACAACTGTACTACAGTTTGTAGCCTGTCGCTACTATATATACTTCACGTGATCGCGCACGTGAGGCGTCGGGTTTACGGATTTTTACAGTTTTAAAGCTATCACGCACTGTTTTTAAGAACTCATCAAAGCCTTCACCTTGGAATACTTTAACCACAAATGCACCATTTTTCTTTAAAACTTGGCTACACATATCTAGTGCTAATTCCACTAAATACATGCTACCAGCTTGGTCAACAGAGCTATTACCACTCATGTTTGGTGCCATATCAGAGAGCACCACATCAACATTTTTACCATTAATGCGATTTAATAACGCATCTAAAACAGCTTCTTCTCGGAAATCTCCTTGTAAAAAATCAACGCCGGCCAGCGAATCCATAGGTAATATATCACAAGCAATGACTTGTCCTTTACCACCTACTTTTTCTGCTAAATACTGTGACCAGCTTCCCGGTGCAGCTCCCAAATCAACCACGGTCATGGCTGGGCGTAGTAATTTATCTTTATTTTGGATCTCGTCGAGTTTAAAAATCGCACGAGAACGCCAACCTTTCTTTTGTGCCTCGTGAACATAAGGATCATCAAAATGTTCCTTCAACCATCGCTGTGAACTGGCCGAAAGTTTTTTATTCGTCATAAATTATCACGCAACTAATTAGTAATATTCTCTAGATGGCGTTAGAATACCCTTAATTCAAGCCATATTCAGCAAAATTTGTAACAACATGAAATTATCGAACAAACAAAAGCAGTTTTTAAAAGGTCAAGCACACTCTCTAAAGCCTGTAGTACTACTAGGTTCTAACGGTTTAACAGAAGGTGTATTAGTTGAAATTCAAAGCGCTTTAGAAATTCACGAACTTATCAAAGTAAAAGTACCTACTGATGATCGTGAAACTAAAGCATTGATTTTTGAAGCTATTATTCGTGAGACTGGTGCAGAGAAATTACAATCAATCGGTCACACGCTTGTACTTTACCGTCAAAGTGAAGAAAAGAAAATTCAATTACCACGTAATTAATTACTTCTTCTCTTTATAAAAACCAGCTGTTGCTGGTTTTTTTATGTCTGCGACGCAACAGCAATAAATTGTAAATAAATATATCACACAGCTCAAAAATTCATCTTCATATCACTAAACTGATAGCCTTGCGCTTCGCTTTGTAAGATAAAATAGCGGTTAAATTCACTCTCAGGCATCTTTTCAACATCTATTCGTGCTATTAATTTTGCCAACTCTGGCGTGGTATTACTATGCCCTACAATTACCACTGCGCCACTTTGCGATAAAACAATGTGTTTAAATGCGGCTAAGTCACGAGGGTCGTAGCTTTGTATTGTAATATTAAAATGTTCAGCGATAGGAGTTGCAGTCTCTATGGTGCGATTATAGTCAGTACTAAAGACAGCTGTTGGCTGGACTTTACTAAGCAGACCCACTAACTGCTGCGCCCGTTGCTTGCCGGCATCCGTAAGATGGGGATCGTTACCTGTTAATTTTTCACTATGGCGAAACAAAAAAATACTTTGCGGTGCTGCTGTTAAATTCGCAGTAAACAGTAATATTAAACTCGCTAAAACATATTTCATTTGCCTTTCTCTTTATACATTGTCAGTTGTTGTGAGCGTTTGAATAGCAACACGCGATCAATAAATTCTGTGGTTAATTCATTAATGATACCGGTTTCGGCGTTAAGGATCAGACTGAAGCCTATGTTTAAGTGCGGTATTACTACAAGGTCACTGCGATATCCTTGCACCCAGCCACTGTGGTAATAAAGCGTTTCATTATCATAGTCGTATACTCGCCAGCCCAAGCCGTAATAAGCTTTTGTTAAGTGTTTTTTCCACACCCTACGGCGTAACTCTTTTTTTGTATGTGTATAAGGTCGAGTCTGACTGGCTAGCTCATTGCTTGATAATACGGTTGGGTAATACCCCAGCTGCGCTTTTAACCAAATAGCCATATCACTGGCACTGGCATTTACACCCGCTGCGGGAAGAACCTTATAGTAGTTTTTTTTCAATTTAGCAGTGTGCCAACGTTTGCGCCCTCTTACATGGGGATGAGCATAATTATCATCCGTTACCATCGCTGTATAACCCAAGCTAGCATCATTCATACTTAATGGGGAAAATATAAACTCATTCATCCACCGAGAGTAATCCAATTTAGTACTGCTTTTGATCACTTCAGCAATTAAGCTAAACATCACATTTTGATAACCATAACATTGCCCTGGCTGGCAAATAGGCTTAACACTGAGCAACTTTTGCACTATATCAGGGTAATTCATTCTTGATTCAATCAAGTTATCATACGCATTTGGTACTAAACCGCTGGAATGACTGAGTAAGTGAAAAACTTTTAGATTATTTTTGTAATCCGTATTGGCAAAGGCTGGAATAAATTTACTCACGGGGTCGTCTAAAGAAAATTTTCCCTCATTGGCTAACTTTGCACTGAGTGAGCCTGCAAACGTTTTAGATACCGACGCTAGGCGAAACCGAGTATGTACATTGACTGCTAAGCCCTTACTCAGCTTTGTTACTCCAAACCCTTGTATATGCGTATCATCAAAGCCATTAACGATCGATAACGCAGCCCCTGGGATCCCTTTGCTTTTTAATTTATGTTCGAGATGTCGTGTATAATCATTAATAAATTTTTGCCATTGTTGATCACTGGCATAAACCTGCGACTGAAATAACACCAAAATAGTAACTAAAAAAAAAGAGTTGATTAACGACACTAAGGATTTCATTTTTTATTATTTTTATCTAGAGTTAGACATTCTTAGCTTTATAATACCATGAAGTTTTATTAAGACTAACGTACAATATTACGATTATCGAGTTTTCAAAGGGTTTTACAGTGTTTATACGTTACTTACCAATAGTTTTTTTAACTTTTATTACAACAGCTTGCGTCACTGTACAGCCACCTGCTGCACCTTTAGAAATGCCACTCAAGCCACAATTAAAAAGCCAAAGCTATCAAGTAGCCTATGAAACCGAACATGCTTCCCCGAAAGTAAAATCAGTGCAACTACCTGCGCATAAAATTACTCGTAACCAAACTGTGCAAGTTATTGCCGACAAAGCAAGTGTCACGGATACCCTGTTTAAACAAATTACTGATGCATTAACGACCATGAACTTACGTGTCGTTGATCAAGGCAATAGTGATTATACCCTAGCTATACACCAGCTAGAGCTCAACTTTATTGACGATACCGAATATCAAATACAACCCCCGAATAAAGCGTATCCTTTATTTACGCAAATAACTCAGTTGTATCCACTCCAACAATGCGCGACCATCAATGCAGAAGTTAGCATGCGCCTTATCCATCGTGCATCGGGTGATGTGGTCTGGTTTGGAAAATCCTCAATCGACAGCGCGAGCTTCCATCGCGAACCACTTATTTACAGCTTCAGTGATGAACAAGTGATCAGTAATGAGCTTGAAGTTGCCACTTTTATCCATCAGCAAAATACTGATCAAGCACGTCTTGCCCGTGCCAATCAAGAGGTCAGCATACCACGCTATAAAACCATTTCTAAAATGACCAGTTTAACTAAACTTCAAGGGCCATGTAATCGCACTGAAGTGAGCGCCCTAACACCGATGATGCACTATTATCTGAGTAGTATTTTGATCGATAAAATTAAAGTACATTAAGTCAATGTATGCAGAATGACTACTGGCTACAATTTTTTACAGACCAAAGCAACTCTTTGACAATATAATACACTTAATAACTGCTTAATTTATTTGGATCATGGATGCAACGTAAACAACACACTCTACAGAAACTACTATTATTATTGATCTGTGTGGGTTTATGGAGCACCTCGTGCAATGCCAGCAATCGCTATTATGCTGATAACACCCTAGAGCCAACCTCGGGTTTTGCGTGGGATTGGAGTGCTGGCGCTGGTTATTATATTGAAGATTCTTATCTCGTGGGTATGGATTCTTACAGTGACGGCTTGGAACTAGATATTAACATTGCAGTTTCTTATGAACGCTTTTATTTAGATATTGATCATAGCCAACTCAGTGGCGGTATTATTATTGGTTATAGCATCATCAATAAGTATGATTGGGATCTTGATATTCTTGCCACTAATATGCAAGCTGGGTTTGATGAAACAGGACTCGACTTTTATAATAGTGGAGTCATCCTAGAACTTGAAGGTATACGAACCCGAAAAAGTGACTTCGATACCGGCTTACGTCTTACCCGCCGTTTTGAAAACTCACAAATCTCCTTTGAATACTTACATGATATTTCCAATGCCCATAATGGTTGGGTCGTAAATAGTTTTTTTAGTCATATATTACCGTGGCAAAACTGGGAATTTCGCACTGGCTTAGGCATAAATGCTTACTCAGCTGACTTCACCAATTACTATTTTGGTATTAGTACAGAGGAAGCCACCGCAACTCGTACGGCCTATCAAACCGACACAGCAATGAGTATGATTTTTGAATTCCACGCCGAGTATCCACTCAATCAACACTGGGTATTTTTAGGTGGCTGGCTGTCAACCTGGTTTTCAAATGAAATTTCCAACAGCCCCATTGTGTCTCAGGGATATCAGCATAAAGCCATGGCAGGCGTGCGCTATGTATTTTAAAACCACAGTAATTTTATTACTGTTACTAAACGCAAAACAATTATTGGCCAATGACAAAAAATTCTATGACAGTCGTTTAATCGCATTGCCCGATACCTGCGTTGCACTGCGCGAAGGACGCAGCTGCTATGCTGATATTGAGTTAAGCTGGCAACAAAGTAGCATAGGGAATTACTGCTTACGTGATGCTACATCGAAGCATATTATGCAATGCTGGCTTAGACAAAGTAGCGGAAAGTTAAATTATGCTTTTGATTCTGTTGAAAGCATTTCATTTGAGTTAATAAACAGCGATACTGGTAAGATCATTGCGTCAACACAAGTACAGTTGCAATGGGTTTATCAAAATCGCCAAAAGAAACGCCGCTGGCGACTTTTTTAAAACGAGATAAACCATGGATAATTACGGTACAATATTACTTGTTGAAGATGACGGTTCTTTAGCCCAATGGGTGGCAGAGTATTTAACTGAGCAAGGCTACATAACGCATATTTGTGAACGTGGCGACCAAGTTGTCGGTCATGTAAAAAAGCTCAAGCCTGACTTAATTTTACTCGATATAATGCTACCAGGCCAAGACGGTATTAGCGTCTGTCGTGAACTGCGTCAATTTTACCAAAGCCCTATTATTATGCTAACCGCCCGGGACGAAGAAATGGACGAAGTCATTGGTCTCGAAGTTGGTGCCAGTGATTATATAATGAAACCAGTCAGGCCACGTGCATTACTTGCGCGGATCAAAGCGGCACTGCGCGTCAGTAACGACAACTCTGAGTCAAAAACTGCCAATACCATTGTTCAAGTTGGCTCTTTAAAGATTGATACACAATCCCGTAATGTCTTTATCAATGATATTGATCAAGGGGTTTCTAGTGCTGAGTACTTATTACTGCATTATTTAGCCTGTAACGCAGGGCAAGTTGTCTCCCGCGATGCGGTATTTAAAGCCACTAAGGGCCGTGAATACGATGGCCTAGATCGCAGTGTCGATGTGCTCATTTCTGCGCTGCGTAAAAAATTTAATGATGATCCCCAACAACCTGAAAAAATTAAAACAATTTGGGGGCGAGGCTATTTACTCGTCGCAAGCGCTTGGTGATCACCGCTAAGGCATACTGGCGAATGCTATGAAAAAGTTTTATCTCTCCTTGTTAGCCAGTGCCCTGCTCTCGATCGTTATATTAGGTTGGCTAATTGATACTTTTAGTCAGCAAACCCATACAGCGCAGGATGAATTTGCCTTACAAAGTAAGCTGCTAATGGGCTTCAGCCAGCAAATTACCAGCCAACCCTTCATGCAAAGAGCAGACTACACCGCCTTACTTGCTCAACAGTTTTCGCTGGGATTAAGCTATCGTGCCACGCAATCTTTAGCGCTGCCACCATCACTGCTGAAAGAGATCAATGCTGAAGGCGGATTGATTTTAGAAGATCAAGAGGGATTTTATCTACTCTACAGTAATGATTTGCTCGCGCCTTTTCATCTTAAATTACGTTTAGAAAAACCCCACGAACAAGATCAACAAAATGACATGTTACTTACTTTGCTGTTTTACGCTGGGCTATGTGTGTTTATGGGGTTTATTATTGCGCCATTAGCTAAAAGACTAGGTGTGGTTAATGATGCAGCTAAAAAGTTTGCCAGTGGCGACTTACATGCCCGCATTCGGGTATCGCATTTCACTTATATTAAAGATGTTGAGCTTACTTTTAACCGCATGGCAAGCCAGATTGAAAAGTTACTCGATGAAAATAAGCTGATGGCCTCAAGTTTATCTCATGACATACGCACCCCCATTGCCTGTCTGCGGTTTGGCTTAGATGCGGCACTTGACAGTCATAGCGAAGAAAAAATAAAACATTACCTAAATCGTATGGAAGCCGATTTAGATCAAATGGAATCAATGCTGAAAAGTTATTTAGCGTTTGCCACTCTTGAGCAAAAAGCCAACCAATTGACTTACTCACACACTGAGTTAAAAAGCTACCTAAATACCCTAATACAACAACTAGAGCCGAAATTAGTACAGCAACAACTTGATTTACAATTTATCTGCCGTGATAATTCTCAAATTTATGCAGATTTACATTGGTTAGCTCGCGCAATCACTAATCTGCTCAACAATGCCTGTGACTTTGCCAGACAAAAAATTATTCTCACAGCATCAATGAAAGAGCAAACACTTATAATCACTGTTGAGGATGATGGCCCTGGTATCGAAAAGAAAAATTGGAACAAAGTTTTTAGCCCTTTTTTTCAAGAACAGAGTCATCGCAGTCGAGCCGATCAAAGTTATGGCCTAGGGCTTGCCATTGTTGCTAAAGTAGCTGATTGGCATCATGGCAGTGTAAGCGTAAATCGCAGTAAGTACCTAACGGGTGCATGCCTTACCCTTAAAATACATAACCCAGAAAAGTTGTAATTTTTATGTTACAATTTACAACATCATAAACCACCGCATTATGATTAGATAACAACAATTTAAACAAGTAATGTTAACAGCATTGGTATTCTAAATTTTGTAAATACAGCCAGGCGTTAATTATTAACGGCTGCAGCTAAAAATAAGAGCTTTTTATTTTTTAACATTTACAGTAGATTGTCAGCGCCGTCACTATATAGAGAAGAAAAAATAATTATGAGCGCAGTAAGAGGGGAGTTTAGCTCCCGTTTTGGATTCATTATGGCCGCAGCAGGATCTGCTGTGGGTCTTGGTAATATCTGGGGTTTCCCTACACAAACAGCCAGCAATGGAGGCGCAGCCTTTTTAATTGCTTACCTTGTGTTAGCATTTTGTTTAGCTTATCCAGCACTGATGGCTGAGCTAACAATTGGTCGTCATGGTCAGGCCAATGCGGTTAGTTCATTGCGGAAGATTTCAAATAACCCGCTCCAAAAACGCTTTGCGTTTGTGGTCGGTTTTGGCGGTATCATATGTGCAGGACTGATCCTCAGCTTTTATGCCATTGTCGCCGGTTGGATGGTCAGTGCCACTCTAGAGCCCATTGCGACTTTAGTGGGTAGTGAGAGCTCTTCAGCTTGGTTAAGTGAGCAGTCACTCTCTCGAAACCTTATATTTACTGCTGGATTTATTATTCTTACTGTCGCAATCATTAGTCGCGGAGTAGAAAATGGCATTGAAAAATGGTCAAAACGCTTAATGCCCGCATTGCTGACTATTTTATTTGCGCTGATTGTTTATGTGATGATGCAAGAAGGTGCTATGACAGGCCTGAAAGCCTACTTAGTGCCTGATTTTAGCTCTATTTTAGACCCTGAATTACTTGTTAGTGCACTGGGACAAGCGTTCTTTTCATTGTCATTAGGCACCAGTGTGATGATCATTTATGGTTCTTACATTAGTAAAAAAGAAAATTTAGTCTCGCTTGGCGCCTACGTTACCCTTATTGATGTATTTATTGCTTTTGTTGCAGGATTACTAATCATCCCTGCAATGTACGTTGCGCAAGCACAAGGGGTAGAAATATTCTCAGCTACAGGAAAGTTGCTTTCTGAAGACACGTTAGTATTTCAAGTATTACCGGCTCTTTTTGATGGCATGGGCACCATTGGCTTATTCGTTGGCTTTGCCTTTTTTGCATTGATGAGTATCGCAGCTCTGACATCATCTATTTCAATGCTTGAAGCGCCAGTTTCGTATGCTGTAGAGCGCTTTGATCTGGGCCGTATAAAAGCCACTTGGTTAATAGGAACGATTATAGCATTGGTGAGCTTTACAATAGTCCTGAACTTTAATGCGTTATTTGGTTTTGTTATTACGCTCACAACTAAATTTGGTCAACCTATTCTTGGTTTAATGTGTTGCTTATTTGTCGGCTGGATCTGGTATCGCAATTCACTATTAAACGAAATACAACAAGGTTGTCCAGAAGTTGCTACCAGCCTATTTTGGAAAATATGGCCATGGTACATTAGATTCATTTGCCCAATTGCAATTGGTTTAGTGTTTGTCAGTTCGTTATTAGGCTAACTAACCTACCCTCAATAAAAACCGCTCTTTACATTGAGCGGTTTTTTAAAATCATATCTTGATGTGCAATACCATCTTCTAAATAAGACTCGCCAATACACTGAAAACCCAGCGACTGATAAAACGCGAGTAAATAAGTTTGCGCGCCGATGTATATATCCTTGTTCGGCCAGTGCGTAAAACAACACTGGATCGCCTCTTTAACCAATAACGCTGCTAACCCCTTACCTCTTTGTGATTTTTCAACCACTACGCGGCCAATAGCGCTGTACTGCTCATTTTTCTCATAACAACGTGCGTATGCAGCTAATTGTTCAGCCTCGAGGCAATAGAGGTGCTGAGTTGTTGTACTGCAATCGATATCATCTAATTCAGGATATGGGCATTGCTGCTCTACTACAAATACATCGACCCGCGTGCGCATGATAGTAAATAGTACTTGCGCTGACAGTTGAGAAAATGGTTTTACTGTTAATTGCATAAAAACTCCTTACATAAAAAAGCCCAGCCAATGCTGGGCTATTTATCACGCTTAGCTGACGACCCTTAATAGTCGCTAGGCAAATAAACGTTCTAACTGATCACATAAATGCGACAAGTTTACGTGGTCATGTTCAATCGTTAAATCAACATAACCATCGCCACGAAAACCACGGTCAAGTTCAATTAAAACATGGGTTTTATGAGCTTCTGGTACAAATGACAGTTCAATTTCCTGGATGCCAAATAAGCTGCGGCTATTTGGCTTATATTCTAGTTCTTGGTAACAACCTGAGACAGAATTAAATGTGCTGGCGCGTAAAAAGCCTTTTTCAACATCCGCTTTAACCAAACTAAAGCCGAGTCTATCCATGGCTTGCATAAACGTAGTTACAGCATCATTTGGATAAATATGCAGCTGGTCTTTATCTTTAGGATCGAGCGCTAAATCAATATCAAGTCCAGTTTCAAGCCAAACATGTGACTGATTATAACCGGCATTGATTTCGGTGATCGGTGTTTCAGAATGTAAGCGTGCCTCAAATGGAATGTGTTTTTGCTGACCCGGTTCAATTGTACCAATGTCGGTTATACGCCACTTATCAATAATATGATTGGTAAAATAAGCACCGTCTTCACCTTCGACTTTTACGCGCGTCATTAATGCTAAATCAAGACCTGTAATTGCTTGGCTAACATCTCCTGCGGTGATCATTATTTGGGCATTAAATAGTTGCCCAGGTTGTAAATGCTCAGTTTCAAGCACGGTATCTACTGTTGCTGCACCAATACCGACTGATGCAAGAATTTTTTTAAACATCTATCTCTCCTTAAGCCTAACTCATCTAAACCTGAATCACGCTTAAATTCCTTTGTTACTGCATCTTAACCATATTTAAAAGCTGCTGTCAGTGAAAAAATAACTATTTTTTGAGTTTTTAGCAGAATACCTAACTAAACGAGTATTTTTCATACACTGGTATATCTCTATGCGCACAATTTATATGCATAATATACACGAATGATTTTCAAACATGCTGATATTTCGCTACACTAGGTAACCAAATGAAGTGATATTAAGAATTATGGAACTATTATATTTTGCTGTCGCATTTGTGTGTGGCTTTGCCGTATACCAACTTAAACTTCCTCCGCTAATCGGTTTTTTGATTGCAGGCTTTATACTGAACTTATCTGGCTTTAAGACCACAGAGCTACTTAATACGATTGCTAATTTAGGGATCACGTTATTACTATTTAGTATTGGCCTAAAACTCAAGGTTAGTCATCTTATTAAGCCACAAGTGTGGGCCCCAGCCTCTTTACATATTATTATTAGCAGCGCTATTTTTTGCAGTTTAATGCTGCTTTTAGGCGCACTTTCTTTGCCATTATTTGCTGATCTTAGTTGGCAAAGTGCGTTACTAGTTGGTTTTGCTTTTAGCTTTTCAAGCACAGTATTTGCTGTAAAAGTGCTTGAAGAACGTGGTGAAATGGCAAGTCTTCACGGCAAAATAGCCATTGGTATTTTGGTTATGCAAGATATCTTTGCAGTAATATTTTTAGCCATCAGCACAGGTAAAACACCCAATGGTTGGGCTTTTGCGTTATTAGTTGCCTTGCCATTGTTACGACCAGCGATGTTTTGGGTGTTAAATCGTTCTAAACATGGTGAGCTACTACCTTTATTTGGCTTTTTCTTTGCACTTGTCGTTGGCTATCATGCATTTGAATTTGCGGGCTTGAAAGGTGATTTAGGCGCGTTGATCATCGGTATGATCTTTGCTCCTCACAAAAAAGCCAGTGAGCTTGCTAAATCATTACTAAACCTAAAGGAAATCCTCTTAGTTGGGTTTTTCTTAACAATTGGTTTAGGCGCTGACCTGACGCTAAACTCATTGCTTATAGCGCTTATAATTGTATTAGTGCTACCAGTCAAAGTTGCCTTGTATTATATGCTAACGAATGCCTTTAAGTTACGCGCTCGTACTTCTTTGTTAAGTGCTTTTAGTCTTGCTAACTACAGCGAGTTTGGCTTGATAGTTTGCATGGTTGCTGCCAGTAGCGGGTTAATCACGCCAGAATGGTTGGCTGTTATGGCTATTGCGGTATCAATGACCTTTATCATTGCATCCCCACTCAATAAACGGTCAAACGAAATTTATGTAAAAATAGAAGCTTGGCTCATGCGTTTTGAAAGCCCTACTCGCTTAGCGGAAGAACTTCCTGTGAACTTAAATGACACCAAGATTGTTATTTTTGGTATGGGCCGTATTGGTACTGGTGCGTATGAAACAATTAACATCACCCATCCTGGCGTCGTAGCGGGCGTAGATATTAAACCTGAAGTGGTCGAAAAGCATGTTACACGAGGCCGAAAAACACTCTTAGCAGATGCAACCGATCCAGATTTTTGGCAACGGGTAAATCATTCCCATGTAGAGATGATCATGCTCGCAATGCCGAAACATATGCAGAATATTTTTGCTCTAGAGCAATTGCGTGCATCAGGTTACCAAGGTCAAGTTACAGCTATTGCTAACTATCCCGATCAGCAAAAAGAATTAGAAGATATGGGTGTGGACTCTACTTATAACTTCTATTTAGAGGCCGGTAGCGGCTTCGCTGAGCATGTAAAACAAAAGTTATTTCCATAATATAAAAAGGTTCTTAGTATCACAAAAGGTACTGAGAACATTTTACATTTTATTTTCATGTTGTTATATATTCATCTCTAAAACAACGCCGCAAGCAGTCCCTAAATAAGAGTCAAGCGCGTTTACAAAACTTTACATCTAGGTTAGCATTTCCCCATAGAAAAAGAGTAAACTGCTTTTGTTGGTTAATACGTAAGTATCTATTTTTAACACAAAAAAGTCTTCTCGTGTTTGTGCATGCGTATTCATCAGCACTTTGTCTTTTGCTATTAAATAAGGTTTTTAGATGAAAAATAAGTTTGCTACACAGTTTCAAACAAGGACGGATGACGGAAATAACCCAAAACTGGTTGAACTTCAAAATCGCCTTGATGAAATACAAAGAACTGGAATGACAGCGTTAGCAATGCGTGCAATGTTATTTCAAAAAATGCTCGATATATATCAAGTTCCGGAAAATCATTTCTTGCGTGATAGCGAAACACCAAACCGCATCGATGATCCATCAATTATAAAAAAACTTAAACAACTTGGGTTTACCAAAAAGCATCAACATCAGATCCATTAGTAAATTATGAGGGCCTACTCCCTCATTAAATAGGCTGTTTCTTGCCCGTCACAGCCTATTTTCTTCCCCACTTTTGTAATACACTTCACACATAATTTAGCAAATTAAGTTAACCATGGATCCAGAGCTTTTAAAAACAGCGATCAATACCAAAATGCCATTTGGTAAATACGCAGGGCGGCCTTTGCTGTTATTACCTGAACCATACTTAGTCTGGTTTAAGCAGCAAGGATTTCCTCATGGCACACTCGGTGCTCAATTAGCGATGATGTATGAAGTTAAACTCAATGGCTTAGAGCAGATGCTCATGCCACTTTTAAAGACGCATAAATAAATAAAAAAAGTGATAAATAATGGAACTTACTTAGTAAAGTGAAGTCTACTCTTTTGCTACTTGTTGATTTTGGTTTTAACCGCAGAAAAGCGCCTATTTGGCGCTTTTTTTTTGAGGATGGATTGAGCAACAGATATTGCAATGGAAAAGGAGTTACTTAGGCAAGTAGATCGTAAATTTAGCGCCACCTAATTCTGAATTCGATATCGCACAACGGCCTTGGTGCCAAGACACTATTTTTGCCACAATGGCTAAGCCAAGCCCAAAGCCTCCAGTCTTTTTATCGCGGCTTTTATCAAGTCGGGCAAAAGGTTTAAACACTGTATCCCATTGTGATTGTTCAATACCAGGACCATCGTCTTCGACGGATAAAATTACCTGTTCAGTATTTTCAACTAAGCTAATTCGCACCTCGTGACGAGCATACTTCAACGCGTTACCTACTAAGTTTTGAATACTGCGGGCGATAAAGTGACTATCACAAGTGTAACTGTACAAAGCTGGTAATTGCATATTGAGTTTTATTTGCGTAGCAAAATCGAGTTTAGTGACAACATTTTCAACTAGCTGCACTAGGTTACATGTTTGCACCGTAAGATTAGGTTGTTGGCTGTCAAGACGAGCATAATCAAGCATTTCTTTAACTAACGACTCTAACTCCACAATATCCAATTGCATGATATCAATATATTCAAATGCTTTTTCGTCAGTTACTTTATCCTCAAGCATTGCTAAGGCAAATTTTAAACGCGCCAATGGTGTTCTAAACTCATGTGATACCGACGAGGTAAGCTCTTGTTGCGCCGTTAATAAATGCTGAATACGCTGCTGCATAGCGCTTAAGGTGTCGGTAATTGGCAAAAAGAATGATTTAGAGGTAGCACTCAGCTCAAAGTCTTGTGATCCATCAACAGCTTCACAGGCCAGTCGCAACTTAGCAAAGTCCCGCCACAGTAAAAAACTCCATAAGCCAACAGGGATCCCAACGACACACAATAACAATAGATAAGGCCAAACGGATGAAAATACTGGCGAAGAAACGGAAATAGGACCCACTTGCAATAAGTGTTTATTATCAACAGCGATATACCAAACAGCTCGCTGTTGTTGATCAAAGAGGTAAATATAATTATGTAGGTTAAGATCTTGTTGTTGTTGCGCGGGCAACATTAAGTCTTGTTTTTGTACTATTTCACTTTGAAAGCGCGAGGCTATTTTCGTTAGCCCTTGTGGGGTTTGCGCTAATAACCACAGCGAGTGGCCAAACTCATCATCGAGCGCAATTTGTTGTTGGCTATCTTCGTAGGGCCACAGTTGCTCAATTACCCCACTGACTAAAAACAGGGAAACTATAATGTACAAATATAAACTTGCGAATAGTTTCCCCATTAATAGTTACATACCCCATGCATCGGAGACAAATAAGTAGCCTTGTCCCCAAACAGTTTTAATACGGTATGGTTTATCGCTGTTATCACCTAATTTTTTACGAATGCGCGATACACGTACATCTACGGTGCGGTCTAATCCATCATATTGGCGACCGATCATATGTTGATGAACATGTTCACGACTGAGTACTTCACCGGAATTTGAAGCTAATAGCCACAGTAATTCGAATTCATGGGAAGTAAGGGTGATTTCGTTATTCTTCAAGCGAACAATACGGCTGGTTTTATCAATGCATAAATCGCCAAATTGCAATTCTTCTGGTGCCTTTACTGATGCTTGGCCACGGCGTAATAGCGCATTAATTCGGGCAAGCAATACTCTTGGCTCAGCAGGCTTAATAACATAATCATCGGCACCAAGTTCCAAACCAATGACTTGATCAAAGTCTTCACCTTTGGCGGTCAACATTAATATTGGTAAACTAAATTTGTCTCTCACTTGACGACAAACACTAAAGCCATCTTTACCTGGCAGCATCACATCGAGGATCATCAAATCAACTGGGTTGTTTTCAAGGTAACTAAACACTTCATCGCCACGGTCTAGCACCGCCACTTCAAGGCCATTATTTTCAAGATAATCACGGGTTAATTGCTGTAACCCTAAATCATCTTCTACAAGTAAGATCTTTGCCATTTGCAGCTCCAAGATTAAAAAAAGCTCCACGGAGAACGTAATCGGCGCCGAGTTGTTTTAGCGCGAGTGCTCTGCACTTCAATGCGTGTTGTCGCCAGTAATTCATCCGTGTGAGGATTGACTAGGGAGTATATGGTTTCAACCTGAACACGCGCTTTATGATTGAATTCCTCTAAGGTAACCTGTTGCCAACATTGCAGTTGTTGATCTTTGCTGTATAAACAAACGTCCATTTTATGGGGCATCTTTAAAGCAAATTTTACATCGACATCGCAAAAGTCTTGTTGTTCGGAAACCACACAGACTTTTGGAGTAACTGTTAATATATCTTTTTCTGCGACAGCTAACTTTGGCCATAGCAATAAAAAAACGACGCACGTACCAAGTTGTAAATACTTCATATTAAAAAATATGATCAAACCCTATAAAGGCAGTCAGGGAATACGTTTGTTCAAACAGCGGACTATCGTCAGCTAAGGCGGAATAATCATAATAAGCCATATGAAAACGTAACGAGTTAGCCCCATTTAAGGGCCAGCGGGCATCTATTTTAGCATAAGGCTGCCAACTACTGCCAACCTCCATTGTACGATCTGGAGACTCTTTTTCTGTTATACCATAAAAGTATGTATTCAGCGCTGCCGATTTATACCAGATGCCAATAGTTGGTTTAACCTGTAACTCACCAATGTTATTGTACATTTGCCACTGCAGTGCACTTAGCCATCCATCGTACACGCCAGATACATCAGCTAATGCCTGCACGGAAAATAAATGCTGCTGATAGCTATAATGGTAACTCAGGCCGGCATCAAGTGCCCATCTACGTTTATCAAGCTCAGTGATATCTAAACGAGGTTGTTGGATTTGTAATTCATTTTCACTGCTCGTAAATGAACTTTCTGATCTTAATGCAAAAATGTTACTTGGATGCCAATCAACAAAAAAACGCGTTTCCGAATTAAACTCAGTGACTAGATTGAAGGTATGTGGGGAGTCTTGTATTAAGCTATAGCCTAAGCGACCATTGTCAAAAAAGAACTGTTCACCGTAATAAGCTACATCGGGGATCAATACTAATGGTAAATCACCTCCACCTGCTAATGGGTTTGTTATGACCCCTAAACCCATGTTAAGCCTCAAGTGCCACTGCCCTGTTTTTATATCCTGCACAGGCTTAACTTCTGATGACTGTGCAAAATAAGGCACTGTAAGCCATACAAAGATGCAAAGCGCAGTAAGAATATTAACTATCGACTTCATTGTTGTTATTTATGCCAAAAAAGACAACCCAATGTCGTCATCATAGCAAGGTATTAATAACTAATCCCTAGACGATTACAATCATTTACACTTTTGATACATATGGAACGATTCAAGGTAAATAAACTTTACATCTGCGTATTAAACTCAGCTAAGGAGCTAAACTATTAAGGTTTTTCAGTGATTGAGCAATTTCCCATAATGCATTTAACGCGGCATCCGGTAACTCTTTACGTAATACTGCCAAACCAATCTCAAACCCTGGTGGGGCTTCTTTTTGGTCACTGATCACCTGAACGCGATCTTTTAATGGACTATTATCTAAAACAATTTTTGGCACCATAGCAATGCCTAACCCTAAACTCACCATTGACACCATAGCTTCATGCCCCGCTACTTGCGCATAGATCTTTGCATTAATACTGTGCTTACGCCACCACAGCTCTAATCTTTGGCGAGTAAAACCTTGCTCTGGCACTATAAACTCAAGCTCAGACCAATCTATTTTATCGCCAAACTGGGCCAGTTTTTCAGTGAGCAAGGATGGAATACGTGGCGCGATAAATACCAAAGATGAATAACCAATACTGGCAAATGCAATTTGCGTCGGTAATTTATCAGGCTTTGCGGCAATTGCCATGGCTTCGTGTCCGTCAAGCACACGGTTTATTGCCACTGCGGGGTCGCCAGTATTAAGCTTTATTTCAATATGTTGATGTTGCAAACGCAGTTGCTCTAGTAGTTGATGCAAAAAACTATAAGAGGCCGTTACTGAACAGTAAATGCTTACTTTACCGTAAATAGTTTGCTCAGGATTTTGTACATTTGCTCGAAAACGCTGCCAATTAGCTAACGTAGCCGTTGCATAGTCGATAAACGATTCTCCTTCAGCTGTTAGCTTTACACTGCGATTATCGCGACTGAATAATGCGACTCCCACTTCATCCTCTAACTGCTTAATATTGCGACTTAAGGTGGGAGCACTTATGTGGCATAACTCGCTAGCGCGGGCAAAATGTAAGGTTTTGGCAAGTGCCAGGAAATAATGTAATCGTTTATGGTCCATAGTGATCCCAACCGTTAGCGGTTATTAATTAGGGTGTTTCATTTTTTGAAATACTTTAATGCAAATATATCATTTTACGCAAGGGTAAAAATTCCTTATGGTGACTTTAAGCAAGACAATAAGCGCTTGCATCTAACAAATACGAAATTTATAGGATACTAACAATGGCGAATTATTTTAATACTCTTCCGTTACGCGAGCAGTTAGCACAACTAGCACAATGTGAATTTATGGATCCGGCTGAGTTTGCCGATGGTGTTGATGCACTTAAAGGCAAAAAACTTGTTATTGTTGGTTGTGGTGCACAAGGCTTAAACCAAGGCCTTAACTTACGCGATTCAGGCTTAGATGTCGCCTACACATTGCGTGATTCTGCAATCAGCGAACGTCGTCAATCATTTCTTAATGCGTCAGAAAATGGTTTTACTGTAGGTACTTACGAAGAATTGATCCCAACTGCTGATGTTGTGTTAAACCTAACACCTGATAAACAGCATACTGCGGTTGTAAACGCAATCATGCCGATGATGAAACAAGGCTCTACGCTTGCTTATTCACATGGCTTCAACATTGTTGAAGAAGGTATGCAAGTGCGTGATGATATCACTGTGATCATGGTTGCACCTAAGTGCCCTGGTTCTGAAGTTCGTGAGGAGTATAAACGCGGTTTTGGTGTACCAACCCTTATAGCTGTTCACCCAGAAAATGATCCTCAAGGCCATGGTTTGGCGCAAGCGAAAGCTTATGCAGCGGGTACTGGCGGTCATCGCGCTGGGGTATTAAAGTCTTCATTTATTGCTGAAGTTAAGTCTGACTTAATGGGTGAGCAAACGATTCTTTGCGGCATGTTACAAACCGGTTCAATCTTATGTTTTGATAAGATGATCGAAAAAGGTATAGACGCAGGTTACGCATCAAAACTAATTCAATACGGTTGGGAAGTGGTTACTGAAGCACTTAAATACGGCGGCGTTACCAATATGCTTGACCGTTTATCAAACCCAGCGAAAGTAAAAGCGTTTGAATTAAGTGAAGAATTAAAAGTAATCATGCGCCCGCTTTACAATAAACACCAAGACGACATCATCGATGGCACGTTCTCTCGTGTAATGATGGAAGATTGGGCGAATGATGATGCAAACCTTTTGAAATGGCGTGCAGAAACAGCTGAAACAAATTTTGAAAAAACCCCCGCTGGTGATATTGAAATCACCGAACAAGAGTTTTTTGATAACGGTATCTTGATGGTTGCGATGGTTAAAGCTGGTGTGGAATTAGCGTTTGAGACCATGACTGCTGCTGGTATTATCGCTGAGTCAGCATATTATGAATCGCTACATGAAACGCCATTAATTGCCAATACTATTGCACGTAAAAAATTATTCGAAATGAACCGCACGATCTCTGATACAGCAGAGTATGGTTGTTACTTATACAACCACGCATGTTTGCCACTGTTACAAGACTTTATGCAAAACATCGATACTGATGTGATTGGTAGAGGCTTAGGCGAGCGCTGTAATCATGTTGATAACCAAACACTAATTGCAATCAACAAGTCACTGCGTGAGCACCCTGTTGAAATCATTGGCACCAAATTGCGTGGCTACATGTCAGCAATGAAGAAAATTGTTTAACCCTGGAAAGTAACAATTTCGCTTGTTAGAAACCAAGCCCACATGCTCAACGCAGTGGGCTTTTTCATTTATTTACTTTATCAAAATACGTCTTAGAGTAAATTACAAACTGAGTACTTACTCTATTAGATGATGAACTGCATGAAAAAAACATGCTAAAATGCGCCATAATTTGTAAAGTCAGTACCCACAATGCCGTTTAAAAATCTTAGTATCACACGTAAGATCACTATTTTAGGGATCGCTATAGCCTTATCAGTCGCCAGCCTGATTGGCATTACCGCACTGTTATCCGCCAAAACCATTATCGAACAACGGATGATCCAATCGGAGTTGCCCAGCAAACTACACGCTATTAATAACTACATCAGCTTAGAGATCAATGAATTACTCAGTGCGGCCGAACAAGTATCAAGTAATCATTTTATACTCGCATGGGCAAATAGTCGTAATAACAATGATGGCCTTTTAATAAAGGAATTAAATCGTCTGGTAAAACAATACGGCCTAGCAACTGCGTCATGGGCAAATCGTGATACCGCGCAATACTGGAATCAAGATGGCTTTTTAAGAGTATTAGATCAGCAGCAAGATAGCTGGTTTTTTGATTTTAAAAACGCCAACCAAGCTTATTCTATTAGCTTATATCAAGAGCCTAATGGCGACACAAAAATGTTTGTTAATCATCAACAGCTCAATGGCACCGGCTTAACTGGACTGGCAAAAAGTATTGATGATATGCAAGCACTACTGAATAAATTTACCATCGAGCAAACCGGTTTTGTATTTATTACTGACGATAAAGGCGTAATTAAGCTCCATAGTGACGCTAATAAAGTAGAGAGAACAAACCTGGGTAGCTTGTATGGTCATCAAGTAAGTGATCAATTATTAACAAGCAATGAATTTAACTTGCAAGAAGTCAAACTCAATGGCGACACTTTTTTCCTAGCGGCGAGTCCGATTAAAAACACCCAACTCTATGTGGTTGCACAAGTACCAAAAACAGAAGTTTTTGCTGGGATCACTACATTACAATGGCAAATTTTAAGTTTTGCTATCGCTATTGCGCTGTTGGCGTGTATCGTCAGTTTTTTACTGGCTCGTTCGCTATCTTCACCGCTATCAAAAATGGCAGAATTATTTACTCGTTTAGGGTCTGGTGATGCCAATCTCGCTTACCGTTTGCCTCACAGTGACCAGCCTGAGCTATTAGCATTAACGAATGGTTTTAACCAATTCATTGATAAAATTGAAACCGCCATTGCACAAGTCTCCCACGAAAGTTTAGAAATTCGTCAAAGCTCAGATCAGGTATTTGCTCAAGCTAAGCGTAATTCACAGGCAATGGACAACCAAAAAGAGCAGACTATCTCTGTTGCAGCAGCAATCAACGAAATGGGCGCGACAGTGCAAGAAATTGCCCACAGCGCCGCGACAGCCGCAAAACTGACCGAAGATAGTAAAGAAAATACATTACAGAGCCACCAGCAAGTAGTACAAAGCCAACAGAGTATTACGGCATTAGCCGATGATATTGACACAATTGCGGGACAAGTGACTGAGCTTGCCAATAAAACCCAGACTATTGCCAGTATTGTTGACTCTATTCGTGGTATTTCAGAGCAAACTAATTTATTAGCACTAAATGCAGCAATTGAATCAGCACGTGCTGGGGAACACGGCCGCAGCTTTGCCGTGGTTGCGGATGAAGTAAGAGCACTAGCCAACCGTACATCACAATCAACGACTGAAATTCAGGCAATGATTGAAGAACTTGCGAAAACGGCTGCCAATGTGGTTGAACATATTGCCCAATCCAAAGATAAGGCTCAGCACAGCGTAGCAACAATGCAAAGCTCTGTGCAGTTGCTTGATGCCATTACCAATACCGCTAATGAAATTAATGATATGGCGACCTTGATTGCAACGGCTACCGAAGAGCAAAGTAGCGTGGTTGCTGACGTAGGCCTTAATATTGAACAAATTAGTGAGATCAGCGATATGGCAATGCGAGAGCAAATTGATACCGAGCAGGCGATCAAGGGACTTGCCACCAGCGCACAAACCTTAGCGAGTTTAGTTGCCACCTTTGAAAAGCGCTGACACAGTTTGTAACAGTTAACATCTACCCCGACTAAAAAACAGACTAAACTTACTAAGTCAGTTATTAATTGGGGTATGATTATGACAATATTAACACGACTTTGTAAGTTAGCAGTCATTGTGCTGCTTGGTAGTGTGTCTGCCTGTACCAGTGTGAGTAATCAACCGCTGCTCACCCCTCCAGCAGTCACTGAAAACCAATCTTTCACGCTTTATCCTGTAGAGAGTAGAGAACAGATATTTACTTTAAGCGGTGCAATAACACAACAACTCGATGCAGCCTTCCCAAGCAATAAACGCAATTTAAATAACACCAAAAAATTATTAAACTTTTTGTTAGAAAATGGCGATGCATCTTTATCATATCAAGCAGGAGCGACCCTCACAGCGAATCAAGCTTACACCGATTTAAATGCCAATTGTTTATCTTTGTCGATTTTAGCTTATAGCATGGCAGAATATTTAGGCCTGCACGGGCAGTTTCAAACAGTACATATTCCTGAATATTGGGCGGTAAGTAACGGCTATAGTTTATTAACTGGGCATATAAATTTAGTTGTTACACAGCGTCGAAATAACAACGCTAACGTGTCCTATGTATATGACACAAAAACTTCATTAGTGATTGATTTTGATCCCAATTCGCGTGGTGAAAAATTTAAAACAACACCAATCAGCAAACAACGAATTACCGCCATGTTTTATAACAATAAAGGTGCAACAGCGATGCTGAATGGGCAGCACGACTTAGCCTATAGCTACTTTTTAGCTGCCACAAAAGCCGATGAACATTATTCTGCTGCATGGGGTAACTTAGCGGTATTGCTGCGCCTCCATTCACAATACGCAAACGCCGAACTAGCCTATAACTACGCAATAGCACTAAACCCTGACAATAACACCGCACTGGGTAATTTAGCTCTACTTTACCAACTCACTGAACGAACTGAGCTAGCAAATGAAATTTTAGCTAAACTGGACTTAAAACGCCAAAGTAACCCATATTACCATGTTGCTTTAGGTAACGATGCTTACCTAATTAAAAACTACCAAGACGCTATTAAACACTTTAATAAAGCTAAGCTTATTGATAGACATATTCATGATAGCTACTTTGGCTTGGCTCGTACCTATTATAAATTAGGTGATTTTAAACAAGCGTACCGCCAATTACGCTTAGCTGATAAACATGCCGATTTTGACCATGATAAGCAACGTTATCAAAATAAATTACAGGCACTAAGTAACATGACCGCGCGGGTGATTAATGATTAACTATGTTATTTTGTTACTGAGTCTTATGGGCTTTTCAACATTGTGCCAAAGTAATAGTAGCGCGCAGCAACAACTGATCGATGATTTGAGGTATCTAAGCTCTACGGCTCTAAGCGGTAGAAAAACCAATACCGATGGCGCACACTCCAGTGCCCAATATATTAGTACTCGACTGCAAACGCTTGGTTACAATACGCAATTACAGCCGTTTAGTTACAGCCATGGCTGGTCTTCAAAAGCAACGGGGCAAAATGTCGTTGCTACTTTAAAACCATCACACTTAGTCAAGACTCATTTGGTAATTACCGCTCATTATGATCACTTAGGTATGCGCGGTAACACCTTATATGCAGGCGCAAACGATAATGCCAGTGGCGTAAGTGCCTTGTTATTCCTAGCGCAACGCTTCGCACACACCAACCTGCCTTTCCAACTCAGTTTTGTTGCTACTGACGCAGAGGAAAATGGTTTACATGGGGCTGAATATTTTGTTAGTCAATTGCAAATCGACGACAGCGTAACTGTGCTAAATATTAATTTGGATATGTTAGCAGTAAGGCCGCCAAAAAAAATCTTATATGCCTTTGTTTCACATGCACAACGCCGTGCTTTATATGCACAACTACAGCAGGTGTCTGAGCATAATTTAAAAATTAAAGTAGCAAGTTCCTCAACCACAATGAACAGAATGACTCAGGGAGATAATATTGATTGGCGCCGAGCAAGCGACCATTATGCGTTTGCTAAAGCGGGAATTGCCTATATTTACTTTGGTATGGGCCATGATCCCCATCATCATAAAAGTTCCGACCTACTAAGTAATATTGACCAAGCACTTTATATTGACGCAGTTAATTATATTGGTGCATTTATTAGCCAACTTGATATAAGCACTCTTTGAGCTGAGTTATGGATAGTAAATCTATTTTAAACTTAATTCAGGTTAGCAATATCCCAGAGCAAACAAATGCTCGCTTTTGTGCCTTGCTCAAGCGTTTAATTTTTATCTCAAGTTTGCTAGCTTCACTGCGAGAACCAACTTCACATTGATATATTAAAGTCAGTGGCCCCTTGCCCTTTAAGTTTTTAGCCCCTTTGCCCGCTTGATGTGCTGCAAATCGTTTTGCCACATCAGTGCTGATCCCAGTGTACCAATGCCCTAAACGTGTTTGTACAATATAAAGAGACCAAGTGGAGATATTAATTGTCGTAGTATTTTCAGTGGTAGTTAAACTTTTAGCGGACTCTGAGGTCAAAATTACGCTCCAAACATTGATAGTAAAAATTAAGTCACAAACAATTACTCAAAAGGGTTTTACCTTAGCTGACTAATCGGTATCATGCAGTTTATAAAAAATAAGGATCCAAACAAACAATGCAGTCGTTAAAAACTTTTTCACTTTGGTTTATCGTTGCTCTGACCTTAAGCGCAACCGCAGGTTGTTCTAGCTGGGTTTATCGTATCAACATCCCACAAGGTAACTTTTTAGAGCAAACCGATGTTGACAAACTTCGTATCAATATGACCCGTGAGCAAGTTCTTTATGTATTAGGTAAACCTGTTGCAGAAGACGCTTTCGATAAAAACACGTGGCATTACTTATATTCTTTTAATCTTGGCCGTGATAACGAACAACGTAAATCACTTATTATTAATTTTGAAAATGAAAAATTGGTATCGCTCAGTGGTGACTATGAGCAACCCACAGAGTTTAATACACCACTTGAGCAATAACCCCTGCCAGTAGATTACTAAAAGGTTAATTACTAAAAGGTTAGCAACAGCTAACCTTTTTTGTTTGAGCTATTGTTTAGCTTTATCAAGCGGTCGCCCACCTGTAATTTTATTAGCACGACCTTCGTCTTTGGCTTTTTCTGCACGTTTTCGTCGTGCGTCTTTAGGGTCAGCAATTAAAGGACGGTAAATTTCAATTCTATCGCCATCCTCAAGCACTTGCGTAAGCTTGCAGGTACGGTTCCATATTCCTAAGGTCAATGCTAAGCCATCAATTTCAGGGCACTTAGCGAGGATACCTGATTGCATCACGGCATTTTCTGCCGTTGTACCAACGGGTACTTCAACAAGTAAACACGTTGCCGTGGTAGGTAATGCATACACAACTTCAACTTTTATCATCATCGCAGTCCATATACCTGTTTAGCGCGTTGAGTAAATGCATTCACCATGTTTTTTGCAACATCGTTAAATACTCGCCCAAACGCAAGTTCAATTAATTTACTCGCAAATTCAAACTCAAGCTGTAGCTGAACTTTACATGCATTGTCATCCAACACTTGAAAATGCCAACGCCCTTGTAAGGCTTTAAATGGCCCATCAATTAAGCGCAATGTTACTGTATTATCATCTACAAAGGTGTTTTCAGTAGTAAACCATTTTTTTATACCCGCTTTAGAAATTTCCAAACTTGCTGTCATGGTATTATCGTGCTGTGCAATAATTTTTGCATCCGAGCAATGGGGTAAAAATTCAGGATAAGCATCCACATCATTGACTAAATCAAACATTTCTTTGCTGCTATACATTACTAGCGCACTTTTTTCTATTTGTGGCATACTCACTCCCAACTGTGTGGGCGAATTTTAGCAAGCTTTGCGTTTTTCCCCAAACTTTCATGGCGCTTTATTTACAAACACTTTTTTATTAGCAAAAATAAAAAATCGATGTAAAAAGCAGAGCTTTACGTATAATATGGGCCACTATGGCTAAGAAAAATTCATCTAAATCGACAAGTAATACTATCGCGCTAAATAAAAAGGCGCGTCATGAGTATTTTTTACACGACAAGTTTGAGGCTGGTGTTGAACTACAAGGCTGGGAAGTAAAAAGTATCCGAGCTGGTAAAGTAAACATCTCTGAAACATACATTCACCTTAAAAATGGCGAAGCGTTTTTGCTTGGTAGTCAAATACAACCTCTCAATAGTGCTTCAACCCATGTTATTTGCGATCCATTACGTTATCGCAAATTATTATTAAGCAGACGCGAGCTAGACCGTTTAGTTGGTGCAACTGAGCGTGATGGCTATTCATTAATCGCCACTGCCATGTATTGGAAAAAATGCTGGGTGAAACTAGAGTTTCACTTAGGTAAAGGTAAAAAAATGCATGACAAACGTGAAGACGGTAAAAACAAAGACTGGTCTCGCGAAAAAGAACGGTTAATGAAACACAAAGTTTAATCTATCTAAACAACTTCAAAAACGCCTAATTCAGTTAGGCGTTTTTATTTATATCCCTTAAATCCTTCTAACTGTATCAAATATAGTACATCTCTTTATAATTCAATTTGATAACAAACCCGTTACATGATATTGATACGTATGGTTCATTAGACCATATAAAATTAACATTATAACAAGGATTTAAGGATGAAGAACATACTCCCATTTAAACCTAAGCTAATCGCTTGTGTAACACTTGCACTTTCAACAGCGGGTTATACTTCTCAATCATTTGCTGCGGACGAAGCAACAAAAGTTGAGCGCATTGAAGTAACGGGCTCTCGAATTAAACGTACTGATATTGAAGGTCCTTCCCCAGTACAATCAATTAGTCGCGCTGATATTGATAATATGGGCTATGACAACCTACAACAATTACTAGAAAGAATGCCTGTTGCCGGTAATGGCACATTTTCTACCCGCGGCAACAACCAAGACTCTACAGCCAATGGCTCTGCGGCAGTATCGTTGCGTGGTCTTGGCGCAGATGCAACGCTTGTGTTAATTAATGGCCGTCGAGTCGCTATCAGCGCATTTGCTGAGAGTATCACTAACTCATTTGTTGATATCAACAGCATCCCTGTGTCTGCTATCGAACGTATTGATATTCTTAAAGATGGTGCCTCTGCAATTTATGGTTCCGATGCCGTTGCCGGTGTAGTTAATATTATTTTGAAAAAAGACATTGATGGTTTAGAAGTGAATTTAGGTTATGGCGGCACTGATGGCCCTAACTACGAAGAAACTTTAGCAAACATAGTTTGGGGTACCTCAAACGAAAAAAGCAGTGCGTCAGTGATCGTTGATTATTTTAAAAACACCTCTTTATCGTCAAGTGAAATGGGCAGTTTAGGCACCGCAAATCAAGCCCCATATGGTGGTGATGATTTACGTTCATCACGTGGCTTCCCTGGTTACTTTTATGTTGATGGTGTAAAAACCATTGACCCTGCATGTCCAGCAGATCGCATAACTGCCAATGGCAACTGTGCATTCGATTACGGCCCATACGGCTATATTGCACCAGCATCTGAACGCATTGGTGCTATTTCCCAGTTTGAGTATAATTTTGATAATGGTATTACTGCCTTTATGGAAATGGCTGTTCAACACAACAATTCAATTGCCGCAGGTGCTCCAACGCCTTTAGATGAAGAGGCAGGCTTAACCGTACCAAGTAGTCACCCAAACAATCCTTTTGGCCAAGATATAAAAATAGGCCGTTACAGAACAGTAGATGCCGGTGCCCGTCAATGGGATATTGAATCTGATACGATGCGTTTTGTAGCTGGTTTACGAGGCGAATTTAACGACTGGAGCTGGGAGACAGCGGTACAAAAAGGGCGTAGTAAGTCATTACAAACAGGAGATCGCTCACAAGGTTGGGTGCGCACCGACTTTTTACAGCAAGAGATAGATGCTGGTAACTACAACCCATTTGGCGGCACTTACAACGATCCTGCAGTAATCGATAGAATTACTACGAGCTTGGTTCGCCAAGGTGAGTCACACATAACCTCATTTGATGCCAATATTACAGGTGAAGCATTTAGTTTCGGTGACAATGTAGTCATGATGGCTGCTGGTATTGAGTACCGCGAAGAGGACGTCAGTGATATCCCTGATGATCAATTCCAACGCGGGCTAATTTTTGGTACTGAAGCTGTTTCAGCTGCCGCAGAGCGCGACCAATACGCAGCTTATGTAGAGTTTTCAATTCCACTAGCTGAGAACTTAGAGCTACAACTTGCGGGTCGTCACGATGACTACAGTGACTTTGGTACTACCACTAATCCTAAAGTCGCGTTACGTTGGGCACCTACTGATGAAATCACGGTCCGTGGTTCGTGGGCACAAGGTTTTAGAGCTCCTTCTTTAGCACAAGTTGGTCTGGGTCCATCAGAAAAAAGTCAGTTCTTTACTGATACCTACCGTTGTCAACAAACAGGCTTAGATTGTGACTCACTTGATTACAACATTCAATTTTCTGGTAATACAGACTTGCAACCTGAAGAGTCTGAATCATGGAACGTTGGCTTTATTTGGGCACCCACTGCTGAATTTGGTCTAAGTATTGATGTGTGGAGCATTACACAGGATAATAAAATTGACGAACAAGAATTTGAGCCAATTTACGCTGCAGAGTGTGACAATCAAAGTAGTACCATTTGTGTACGCTTACCCCCTACTAATGGTGAAAGCTTGGGTACAATTCAAAAAATCTTCAGCACTTTCCAGAATATATCATCGCAAGAAGTATCCGGCATCGACTTTTCAGCAAACTACAATCATTCATTGGATGATTTAGGTTTATTGAAATTCAATTTAGAGTGGGCTTACCAAGATAAATTCGAAAAAGGTGGCCGCGATTATACCGGTAAGTATGGATACCCAGAGCATCGCTGGATTTTCATAACTAACTGGGCATATGGCGATTTTAATACCAATATGAATATTAGTTATGTGGGGGAGTTTACAGATACTCCTCAACTGGATTTTACTAATGATACTGCGCACAAATCACGCACAATAGACTCACAAGTGCTGGTTGATTTACAAACGGCTTATCGCATTACTGAATCAACCAAAGTATCAATTGGGGTTAATAACTTATTTGATGAAGAACCACCATTTGCTATCGGTGATGGCGATAGTGACATATATGGCTATGTATCGGCGGTACATAATCCGCGCGGACGCTATATTTATACTAAAGTGTCGTTTTCTTTCTAGTTTTACTCACTAACAAAAAAACCCGCCATTTGACGGGTTTTTATTAAAAACAAGAGCCTATATTATAGGTCGCCTTCGTTTTCAGAAAGGAATTTAGCAACGCCTGCAGGGCTTGCATCCATACCTTTTTTGCCTTCAGTCCAACCAGCAGGACATACTTCACCGTGCTCGCTGTGGAACGCTAGCGCGTCAACCATACGAAGCATTTCGTCAATGTTACGACCTAGTGGTAAGTCATTTACTACTTGATGACGTACATTACCTTCTTCATCAATTAAGAATGAACCACGAAATGCAACGCCCGCTTCTGGATGCTCAACATCATACGCTTTACAGATTTCGTGTTTAACGTCTGCAACTAGTGCATATTTAACTGCGCCAATACCACCGTCTGCAACAGCAGTGTTACGCCATGCGTTGTGTGAAAATTGTGAATCGATTGAAACACCAATTACTTCTACGCCACGCTTTTGGAATTCTTCATAACGCTTGTCAAAAGCAATTAGTTCAGAAGGACATACGAAAGTGAAATCAAGTGGGTAAAAGAAGATGACTGCTTTTTTGCCTTTGATTTTTTCGTGAAGATTGTAGCTATCTACGATCTCGCCGTTACCTAGTACTGCTGCAGCGGTAAAGTCTGGTGCCTGGCGGCCTACTAATACACCCATTTTGTTCTCCAAATATTTGAGTTTGCTTTTAATTGCTTACGCAATGCTTGCCTTTAATATGGGATCTAAAAACTAAATACCAAGGGCTGACATGCATAATTGTCAAAATATTTTAGAGACTAAAGACTTAAAAGAACAATCGTATTTTTCGATGTTACTCATCGAAAAATACGAACGGCTGTGTATCACTAGCTGTTTGTCATTAATAACAGCGACAAAAAAGCCTGCAGGTGCAGGCTTGTTATCGGTATAACTACGTAGTAAATGCAGAGTTAATCCATGATATTTTCCGGCATATCACCGCGGATTTTTTGCCAAATTTCACCCGTTTGATGACCGTATTTACGCATCATTGAAATTGCGCCATCATGTTCGCGTTTCTCAGCAAGTACGGTTAAGTCTTTATAGAATTGACGCGCTAACTGACGCGTGCCTGGATCTGAAAAGTAATGACAACCAATTTTAGAGTAAAAACCTTTAAAACCATTAAGAATAAGTACATAAATACGGTTATTACCTGCAACAGCTAACTCATGATGTACTTTGTAATCATAATCAGCAAAAGCTTGTGCACTATCTTCAAGTTCATCACTTTGTGAAAGAATTTCTATCACGCGGTCAGGTGCTAATTTAATGGCTGCACGAGTATAAATAGCGCTAATATTAGTACGCGCAGAAAGTAACTGGTCGGTTAACTCGGGCATTTTGTCTTCATCAAGACGGGCTAATGTTTCAAGAATATTAAGTCCTGACGTTTCCCAAAAGTTATTTACGCGTGTCGGCTTGCCATGTTGAATGGTTAGCCAGCCATCACGGGCTAAACGTTGCAATACTTCACGTAAGGTAGTACGAGTAACACCGATTAATTCTGATAACTCTCGCTCAGCGGGAAGAATAGAACCTGGTGGAAAATCACCATTCCAAATTGACTCAACAATGTACTCTTCGGCAAACCCTGCTGGGCTTTTCGCTTTAAAAATTCTCATTCAATTCCCACTTGAGTTACCACATAACATTACTTTAAACGATTAACTGACTGATTGTACCAGATGAAGCCAAACTAACAAGTAAAGTCATGCCATTAATTCACCCACAGCGACAGGCTTAAGCCTCTACCCTAGCCACATCTTTAAATGGATACAAACTAATTTATCACTCTTTCATGTCGCTTTTTTTGCGACTAAGTTGAGAAGATTAACCATAAAGAGTAATAGACATTTAACATCATTATGCACACTATATGAACTGGATAAAAACACCCAGTTAGCTATTTCAACTACACTTTTATATAACGCTGCATATTAAATGGATAAAAGGTAGCGATGTTGTTAATAGCTTTTTAATTACACCACGATTAGACGAATTAACTTAACCAACAACAGTTATACTTAAATGTACAATAATAAGGAACACCTATGCAACAGAGTGTTTTCAATGCAATTTTTAAAAATTTTTTAGGCTCTGCCCCACATTGGTATAAATACACGATTATTGCTTTTTTAGCAATTAACCCCGTATTATTTCATATCAATCCCTACATGGCTGGCTGGGCATTAGTTTTAGAGTTTATTTTTACTCTCGCGATGGCACTGAAATGTTATCCACTACAGCCAGGTGGTTTACTTGCAATTGAAGCACTGTTTATCGGCATGACAACTGCTGGACAAGTAGAGCATGAAATTGTTCAAAATGTAGATGTTATCTTACTGTTGATCTTTATGGTCGCTGGTATCTACTTTATGAAAGATTTATTGCTCTATATTTTTACCCGCTTGGTGGTATCAGTACGTAGCAAAACAGTGCTTTCCTTGGCATTTACTATTGCGGCAGCATTTCTTTCTGCATTTTTAGACGCACTTACAGTAATGGCGGTGGTCATTGCTGTCGCCATGGGCTTTTACAGTATTTACCATAAAGTCGCCTCAGGGAAAGACTCCACTAGCGAACATGATATTAACGATGATAACCAAGTGCGCCCAGTTAATCGTCAGGAACTTGAAGAATTTCGGGCTTTCTTACGTAACCTATTAATGCATGCTTCAATTGGTACCGCGCTTGGTGGGGTCTGCACTATGGTGGGTGAACCACAAAATCTTATTATTGCAGAGCGAGCAAGTTGGCAATTTGGGGAGTTTTTCTTGCGTATGTTGCCTGTTACTATGCCTGTATTCATCGCTGGTATTGTTACTACAATATTACTCGAAAAAACAAAAACCTTCGGTTATGGCGCAAAGTTACCAGAACCGATTCATCAAATACTTGCTGATCACGCCAAAGAGCTCGATAACAAACGCACTAAACGCGATAAAGTTAATCTGATGTTTCAGTCATTTATTGCTGTGTGGTTGATCATTGCATTAGCTTTACACTTTGCTACCGTTGGCTTAATTGGCTTATCCGTCATTATTTTTGCAACTGCGTCCGCAGGTATAATCGAAGAACACCAACTAGGAAAGGCATTTGAAGAAGCATTGCCGTTTACTGCACTGTTATGTGTATTTTTCTCAATCGTTGCCGTAATTATTGACCAACATTTATTTACTCCAGTAATAACTTGGGTACTTACATTCGAAGGCCAATTACAGTTAGTTATGTTTTTTGTCGCTAATGGCCTACTCTCTATGGTCAGTGATAATGTGTTTGTTGGCACTGTCTACATTAATGAAGTGGCGGCGGCTTTAAAAGCAGGACAAATTAGCCGCGACCAATTTGATTTATTAGCAGTAGCAATTAATACTGGCACTAACTTACCAAGTGTAGCGACACCGAATGGACAAGCTGCTTTTTTATTCTTACTAACATCAACTCTTGCTCCCGTATTACGCTTGTCCTACGGTCGTATGGTGTATATGGCACTCCCCTATACCATTGTACTTACGATTGTTGGTTTAAGCTGCACATATATTGGCCTCAGTGAGGTAACTGATTTACTCTATCAATGGGGTTGGATAGAGCATCATAGTTTAAGCTTACAAGGTATGGGAAGTTCAGGGCACTAAATATCCGAATTCTTGACAGTAAATTCCTTAACCTACATTTAGGTTTAATAATAAAAGCTGCTTTGGCGGCTTTTTTATTGTTACAAATCATCTTTATCCTTGCGCCTAGTTTAATGACTAAGTCATAATTCATCTACAAATTATAGATTGGATATTTTATGACTTGGTTAGCAAAGTTAGCCCAACAGCGCAGTGCTTGGTTACTGCTCGCTTTTAGCGCTTTTATTTTTGAAGTAATCGCATTGTTTTTTCAATATCAAATGGGCTTAGAGCCATGCATTATGTGTATTTACCAACGTACTGCCATGCTGGGATTATTAGCCGCAGGGTTACTCGGTGCAATTAAACCCACGAATGTAATATGCCGTCTAACAGCATTTTCTGCATGGGCAGTTGCCAGTATTTGGGGTTATTTAATTGCACGCGAACATATCGACATGCAAACTACCACTGATCCTTTTGCGTTTAGCTGTGAATTCGAACCAAATTTCCCATTACCATTACACGAATGGATACCACATTTTTTTGCTGCAACAGGTGACTGCGGCAACATCGATTGGCAATTCGCAGGACTAAGTATGCCGGCGTGGATGGAGATCATTTTTGCCGCATTTACTTTGCTATTAATCGGCGTTGTAGCAAGTCGTTTAATAATCAAAAAGTCGCTATAACGATGGCATTCTTTTCAAGCCAAGTAACACAATTAAAACCATTTAAAATACGTCAGCGTCAACAAATAATTGCGATTGCACTGAGTATGTTAACTCCAATGCAAAAAATCAATTTACGTATTATAAAATTAGTTCTATTGATCCCTGTATTTCTATCATTAGCGTATGTTGAAGGTTGGCTATTACTTCCTGTATTACTAGTGGCTGGGTTAAGTTACCCGTTGTTAACCACTCCTGTCGAGATTCAATTTTCTAAACGCTATTTAAGCGACGCTATTAAGCAATTTGAGCAGGGCGAATAATTCGCCCTGTTCATTTTTAGAATGTAACTTTGCCATCCAGTTTAGCGACTAATTTATCGCCAATACCTTTTACCTGTGCTAGATCTGCAACAGACTTAAAGTGCCCTTGCTCGGTACGGTAATCTATTATCGCTTGCGCTTTTGATTTACCAATACCCGGCAGACTAATAAGTTGCTCAACAGTGGCTTGATTCACATTGACTAACTGAACTTTACTTATACTACTTTCAGTTGCTTTGGTTTTAGTCACTGCGGCGCTACTGGGCAATGAAAAAGCGAGACCAAACACTACTACTATTAAAGTTAAAAACTTCATGTTTCTCCTCCATGATATCCATACGTGGACTCAGTTAATAGTTGATTTTAATGCCCTCACTTTTGGACTACACCCAAATAAAGTCATACTGAAAAAGTGCGACTATCTAAATAAAGTAAAGTTGTACCTCTTTGTCAAATCCTAGTAGCAAAAAATAAAAATGTTCACTTGCAAAAAGACTAATAAACAATTACTGTACATAAAAACAGTAATCAATCAAGGTGAACTTGTTATTCACCAAGCAAATTGGCAGGAGAAATCATGGCTGTTGTTGTTAAATATGTTGTAGAGAAAAACGGAGTCGAGCGTATGACGTTTACTACTAAAAAAGAAGCTGACGCGTATGACAAAATGCTTGATATAGCAGAGTCGCTTGAGGTTATGCTTGAAAAAGTTGATGTGCCACTAAGCGAACAACAAATCGAATCGCTCGCACTTGAGATTGCTAAAAGTAAAGACGACTTTATGAATGTACTTAAAGGCGGCAAAGAGGCAATACAGAAAGCACCTGCGGCGAAAGTAAAAAAAGAAAATGTAGCGCCGATAAAAGCCAGCGCTGATAAAGAAGCAAGCTAAAAACTTACAAGTTAACTAACTAAAAAAGGGCAATTAATTGCCCTTTTTTAGTTATAAAAACGACTACCCGTTATAGCCCTTGTTCAACTTCATCAAATAATTCGGTGATCTCTTTATTTGGTGGCGCTGTTGATAAGCTCACTGTAATGATTGCAATTGTTGCAAGTATAAAGCCCGGTATAATTTCATAAATGATACTGCTGAGGCTCTCACCATTTATAGTGATTGGCGCGTATATCCAGATCAACACTGTCCCTGCACCCACAACCATGCCACTGATCGCACCTTGTAGATTCATTCGCTTCCAATACAAGCTAAGTAATACTAACGGGCCAAATGCAGCACCAAAACCAGCCCACGCATTACTGACCAAATCTAAAATCGAACTATTGCGATCATAAGCCAAGTAAATAGCAAATAATGCAACGAGTAACACACTAATTCGACCAACTAAAACCAGTTCAATTTGTGAGGCACTGCGGTTCAAATAAATTTTGTAAAAATCTTCAGTTAGTGAACTTGAACATACTAATAGCTGAGACGAGATAGTACTCATGATTGTAGCTAAAATAGCAGCAAGTAAAAAACCTGCAATTAACGGATGAAATATTAATTCCGATAACACTAAGAAAATTGTTTCTTTATCATCAATTAACATTTGGTTTTCAATCATATATGCAGCACCAAATAACCCCGTTAATACTGCACCAATTGCTGATAAGGTCATCCACGACATACCAATACGACGCATAGTTGGCATATCTTTAACAGAGCGTACTGACATAAAGCGAACGATAATATGTGGCTGACCGAAATAACCTAAGCCCCATGCCATTGCAGAAATAATCGCGATGGTTGAACCACCAGCAAACCAATCAAGCATATTAAGAGTGTGGAGTTCGCTCTCTTTCGGAGCGCTTAACAGCAAGTCATAGCTGGCATTAGCAAGTGTGTCTAACACTGGCTGATCTAACATCATATACGTTGCAACTGGAACTGCTAGCAACGAAATAAACATGATGCAGCCTTGAACAAAGTCAGTCAAACTAACCGCTAAAAAGCCCCCAAATAAGGTATATAGCACAACGACCCCAGTGGTTACGTACAGCCCCATTTCATAACTCATCTGAAATGAATTTTCGAATAATTTACCGCCAGCGACAACACCAGACGAAGTATAAAGTGTAAAGAATACGATGATCACGATTGCCGAAATGACACGTAATATATTTTTATTATCAGCAAAACGGTTAGCAAAGTAATCAGGAATGGTAATCGAATCATTCGCTTTTTCAGTATAAATACGCAGACGTGGTGCGACTAAGAAGTAGTTTGCCCAAGCGCCAAGCACTAAACCTATAGCAATCCAAACTTTACTTAAGCCAAATAAATACATGGCTCCGGGTAAACCCATAAGTAGCCAGCCACTCATGTCTGATGCACCAGCAGATAATGCAGCTACGGCAGGTGATAAACTTCTTCCACCCAACATATAACCCGACACATCGGCGGTAGACTGCTTATAAGCGTACAAGCCAATACCTAGCATTACGATAAAATACGCAGCTAAAGAAATAATCATTCCAGTTTCCAAATTCGCCTCCAACTTTGAAGTTAAAATCTGGCTTTTAATCCTAATAATGACTCACAAACCAATATTAAATCAATACGATACAAAGTCATTATTGGTGTAAAAACCATCCTAGTGTTCGACTATATCATGCTAAGGGTGAATAACTCCAATCCATAAGGTAACCTTACAATGATATAGGGTTAAGCTGTTTTACCTGAAGGTTAATTTTTTAACTACAGAACATGGTAATTAATACTTAATTACCCTAGGCTTAGATCGATGGTTTCGCAATTAATCAATACTATAGTATTGACATTTTAAATATAATTAATGCTATTTATACTGTTTTATCCTATATTGCCCAAGTAATCGCTTAACTGATGTGGATCCGCTGTTTATGTATTTTTATGCTGCACGCCAACCAATTTTAGATCGAAACAAACAACTTGTAGGGTATGAGCTACTCTTTCGTGATGGCGTGGATAATGTGTTCCCTGACATTGATGGTGACGAGGCGACCACTCGACTAATTGAAGGCAGCCAATTCAATTTTGGTTTAGAAGATCTCACCGATAATAAACCAGCGTATATCAACTTTACACTTGAAACACTACAAAAGGGCTACCCAACACTGCTTGGTAAAGATCAGGTTATTGTAGAAATACTTGAGACTATCCAACCAGGAAAACGTTTACTCGCGATCGTCAAAGATTTAAAACAAAAAGGTTATACGCTCGCGTTGGATGATTATATTCATCAGCCTGTATGGCGTCATTTCTACCCTTTTATTGATATTATTAAAATAGATTTTATCAATTGTGAAGTAGCGAATATCCGCACCATAATAGAAGAAATTAAACCATATCCGCATATAAAATTATTGGCTGAAAAGGTCGAAACCTACGAAAAATATCAATTAGCATTAGATCTTGGTTTTGCATACTTTCAAGGATTTTTCTTTTCCAAACCAGAAATGGTGCAAAGCAAAACCTTGCCGCCATCGGAAATAGCCCTTGCCGAGCTGCTTTATGAAACATCAACTGTTGAAGTCAATTTAAAGAAAATTACCGACGTATTTGAGCGAGATGTAAACCTCTCATATAAGTTATTACGTTATAGTAATTCAGCAGCATTTAAGCGCAGAGCTGAGATCAGCACCATCAAACAAGCACTGATTGTGTTAGGAGCGGCAGAAATTAAAAAGTTTTTATCGCTATTATTTGCAGCGCAAGTCGCTGGTGATAAACCCGCTGAGCTAATACGTTTATCGTTAACCAGAGCACGCTTTACTGAATTGCTAGCTATAAGCCATAATAAACTCAAAGATACGGGAATGGCTTTTTTAACAGGAATGATGTCATTAATGGATGCCATATTAGATGAAGATATGCAGAGCGTGATGAAAAAACTGCCATTGTCCAACGACATCAAGTTAGCTTTATTAAATGATGAAGGTTTGCTGGCGAAATACCTTATATTAGTAAAGCAGTATGAACAGGCTAACTGGCAAGGCGCGAATGCGATTCAAGATGAGTTAGGTCTTGGTGCTGATAAAGTACCTGATGCATATCATGATGCCGTTAACTGGGCGAATGAGCAAATGAAAGTACTAGCAGGATAATAAATAATACCGTAAATAAAAATGCCAGCTTAGATGCTGGCATTTTTATTTAACCTGAAAATACCCATTAAAGGCTTTCTAAAAAGTCTTCATCAAAATCTTCGGGTTCTTTTTCAACTGGTGGATTACCATCGTACAGCTCATATAACTGACGTTGAAAGTAAATGTCTTTCATAAAAATATACGGGTCGAGTGACTCATTCAATAAGCTTTCTTGTGGTATTAAAGAAGCCCTGGCTTCTACAACCCTTAACGCAAACACCAATACAGTTTGTGGCGTGGTTAAGGCAATTTTCGGTAGCACAAACCTATCAACCACATCACCCGTTAGGTTACGCGCTGTTGACGGTCCCATTCCTGGTAGCATCAAATAAGCACCGTCACCTATCCCCCAGACTCCCAAAGTTTGACCAAAGTCTTCATCAACAATATTCAAACCAAGTGATGTAGCAACATCAAATAAGCCAAGAATACCCACTGTTGAATTAACTAAAAACCGCGCTAAGCTCACACCAGCATTACCCGCTTTGCCTTGCAACGTGGCATTAATGGCATCAGTTGGCGCACTAATATTACCAGTAAAATTGACAATACTACGGCGCACCGGTGTTGGTGTAACAGCTACATAACCAACTGCAACTGGACGCAACACATATGCATCGAGTACATCCATATTAAAATCGTACATTGGCCGGTTAAATGATTGCAGCGGATCTCGCTCATCTATTTTTTCATCAGGCACTTGCGCGCATCCTGCAAGCACAAGTAACCCTAATAAAACTAAACTCTGTCTTAACATCTTTGATCCTTTTAAGGCATTAATTCATTAATAAGTAACTCGTAAGCCTGAGTTTTGCTACGTTCTAACACATCTGAACGACCTTCCAACTCACCCGTTGAAGGCATTACTGATGCATCCTTTGAAATACGTGCAGTTAAAATAATTTTATCAACGCTTGAAAGCGTTAAACCTGCAACCATAGCATTACTATCACTTAACTGTACTTCAATTGGAAAACTATAATCGGTTAACTTTACCACTGCTAGTGGCATTGGTGAACCAGTGGCAGCTTTTGCAAAAACAAATAAAGTACTTTGCGTTGGAAGCTTGTCTATAAGCTGTGGCGCAAGATTAACGGTAACTTTGATAGCACTCATTTTAGCTGCGTTATTATCCTCGCCACTGCCCTGCTCAGCTTGTGACTGCAACGCAGATGCTAGTTGTGTGTTTTCAGCTGTAATATTTTGTTCAATTTCAGTAATTCGCTGAGCAATCATGTCATAGCGAGAATCTTGCTTGTCCATACTATTTAAAAGTACTTCGAATGCTGCTTTTGCTTGCAACCAATCATGACGCTCATAAGCAATTAACGCTAACAATGAAATAGCATCAAGGTTAGTTGGATCGTCTTTAAGCACTTTAGAGAGCATGCCCGCAGCGCGCGTCATATTTGCATCACTGCCTTCCAGTAATAGTACTTGACTGTAACTGATCAGCACAGACATATTGTCAGGATCCATGCGCAGCACTTTATCAAATGACTGTTGCGCCATGTCGTATTCATTCAGTGACATTGCAACGCGACCGAGCAGCATCCAAGCCACTTGATCATCACCACTTTGCGCAAGTTTAGTGCGTAATCCTAACGCAAACGCTTGTAATTCATTTTGTGTTAAAGGCTCACCTTGTTGCATCACAGCTCGTTCACCATAAGCTGCTAAATTATCCATAGCGCTGTGCCAGCTCTGCAATTGCTGCTGAGAGCCGGTTGCGGTATAAAATACAGCTGTGAAAGCCATTAAAAATGCACTGCCTGTTAATGCAAAAATACGGTTATTGCCTCGACTCATTAGTGATTTTTCAGGTGATAACTCGTTTAATAAACGACGTTTGAGCTCAATCACAGATTCATCATAGTTAACTTGATCAATACGTTGATTTGCTAAATCATTGGCCAACTCGCTAAGGCGCTGATGATAGATGGCAATAAGCTCTGAGTTTGCATTGTAAGTGAGACTTTGTACGCGCTCTTTACTCAAAAAAGGCAAGGCCACAAACGCCACAGCTAATAAGGTTAATAATGCAAAAGAAACCCACATTAGTATCATTTAAATCTGCTCCTGACGTTCATTTTTCGCAATGAGCTTGGCTAACAACGCCTCATCTTGCTCACTCCATGTTTGCTTAACCGCAGCCTTACGTTGACGAAAAATAATAAAGCCAAAGCCAAATACCACAATCAAAATAGGTAATACCCATAACACTAATGTTGCTGGCGTTACTGGCGGATCGTAGTGAACAAAATAGCCATAGCGATCAATCATATATTCAATCACATCGTCTTTCGATTTGCCTTCTTTGACTAACGCCAATACTTTTTCGCGTAAATCTTTCGCAACCACAGCATCTGAATCAGCGATATTTTGATTTTGACATTTAGGGCAACGTAATTCTTTAGTTAACTCAGTAAAGCGTTGCGCTTGTTCGTTGTTATCAAATTGGTAACGATCTTGCTCTGCCATAGCAATGCCACTGGCTAGTATCATTAAAGCAATTAAAAAATATTTCATGGCTGTAATTCCTGCATTAGAGGTGCAAATTTAGCACGCCAAACTCGCGGATTTATATCGCCAGTATGGTGCAATAAAATGGTGCCTTTGCTATCCACTAAAAATGTTTCAGGTGCACCTGATACACCTAAATCAAGCGAAAGAGTACGGTGTAAGTCAAGAATATTAAACTGATACGGATCACCAGCACGACTTAACATCGACGTCACTTCTTCACGTAGCGCTGGCATATCAAATTCACCATCAAAATCAGCATCATAACTTTGTACATAGTAAAGCCCGATAATTTTAACGCCTTGCTCTCGCAGTTGGGTTAAATAATCTAATTCAGCTAAACAGGTAGGACACCAAGTGCCCCATACATTGAGTAGATATACATCGCCTTTTAATTGGCTATCTTGCCAACGCTTTGAATCCTGCATTAAATCAGGTAAATCAAAGGCAGGCATTGGCTGACCTAAACGACCGGTTTGAATTTCTCGTGGATTTGAAAACAAACCTTGAAATAAAAACACGCACACTAAAACAAATGCCAGCAGAGGTATCAGCGCTAACAACTTGCGGTTCATACCAGCTTCTCCTGTGACTTATCGGTATTTTTCTTGCTAGTACGGTAACGTTTGTCACCTAAAATCATAAAACCGGCAAGTGAGATCAATACACCACCAATCCACATCCAACGTACAAATGGCTTATGGTAAATACGCAGTGACCAACCGCCGTTATTTAATTGCTCACCAAGGGCAAGGTATAAATCACGGGTAAAGCCAGCATCAATTGCAGCTTCGGTCATAAATTGCATACCAATATCGTAACGACGCTTTTCAGCATGCAGTACTGTGACCAATTTATCATTTTTCAGGACACTCACTTCTCCTGCATGACCACTGTAGTTTGCACCACGAATAGTATTTACTCCTTCAAAACGATACTGATATTGATTTAACTGCACAATTTCGCCCGGCTTCATCGAAACATCACGTTCAACCGAATACGCAGAAGTTAACGTAACACCCGCAATCACAAAAGCGATACCAACGTGCCCTAACACCATTGCCCAATAGCTTAGCCCTAAACGTTTCAGCCCTTGGCTAAAATTAGTTTGTACGGTCGCTTTTATGTAAAGGTCAGCAGCCGTAGTCATGACAATCCATACCGCAAGTGTGGTTGCCAATAAAGTTAAAGGTGCAACAACTGCATAGCTTGAATACAACCAAGCAGCTGTGATAACTATGCTCATTAGCGCAGCAATAAGTAATTTATTTTGTAAAAAAGACCACTTATTTTGCTTCCAACGTAACAGAGGGCCAATGCCCATTAAGATGGCAAACGGCACCAAAATAATAGCAAACATTTTATTAAAGAATGGTTCGCCAATTGAAATACTGCCTAAGCCCATTTCTTTATGGACCATAGGTAATAGAGTACCCAGTAATACAATAAAAGTAGCAACCACTAGAAATATATTATTGAGCCATAACGCCACTTCCCGAGATACCAGTTTGTAACGACCTTCGCTACGTACTTGCGATACCCTAAATGCATATAAGGTTAACGCACCACCAACCACTATCGCTAAAAACGCTAAGATAAATAAACCACGATCAGGATCGGTAGCGAACGCATGCACTGACACAATAATCCCAGAGCGAACAATAAAGGTGCCCAGTAAACTTAATGAAAATGCTGCAATAGCAAGCAATACGGTCCATGATTTAAACACACCTCGTTTTTCAGTTACCGACAACGAATGTAATAGTGCTGTAGCGACTAACCAAGGCATGAGCGATGCGTTTTCAACGGGATCCCAAAACCACCAGCCACCCCAGCCAAGCTCAGAATAAGCCCACCAGCTTCCGATAGTTATACCTAGTGTTAAAAAACCCCATGCAGTCATTGTCCAAGGACGTGACCATTTAGCCCACGTATTATCAAGTTTGCCAGTTAATAACGCAGCAATTGCGAATGCAAAAGAAACCGATAGACCAACATAACCCATATACAATAAAGGTGGATGAATGATCATCCCTGGATCTTGTAATAGCGGATTCAAGTCGCGCCCTTCGACTGGGAAATACGGCAGTAATAATTCAAACGGATTTGACATCCACAGGGTGTAAAGCATAAAGCCAACCCCTAAAAAGCCTAACACACCTAATACGCGAGCACGCAGTATCCAAGGCAGTGAGTTAGAGCGCAGTGCTACTACGGCTGTCCAACCAGCTTGCATTACGAGCCACAATAAAATAGCACCTTCGTGCCCACCCCAGGTTGAAGTGATTTTATAATACCAAGGCAAGGTACTGCTAGAATGATAAGCTACATACGCGACGGTAAAATCATCGGTTAAACTGGCATAAATTAAGGCTGCGAATGATACTAATACAAATACAAATTGACCAACAGCTAATGAAGGCGCTGCTCGCATTAACCGTAAATTACCAGTATGTGCGCCCCATAAAGGAAAAATACACAATAAAACACTTAGCACCATAGCAAGTGTTAGGGAAAAATAACCGAGTTCTGGGATCATCTTAATTGCCACTTTCTAAGTTATATTTAGGTTTTTCGTGTTTGATCCCCTTCACCGCTTCTGCAACTTCAGCAGGCATATATTCTTCATCATGCTTAGCCAATACTTCAAATGCTTCGATTACATTAGGTTCAATCAACACACCTTGAGCAACAATCCCTTGCCCCTCGCGAAATAAGTCAGGCAAAATACCTTGGTATTTAATCGTTACTAAGGGGCCCGTATCAATCAAGGTAAAGCTTACTTGTAGGCTGGTTTCATCTCGAATCACTGATCCAGGGACCACCATACCGCCAATACGCAACTTTTGACCAATGTGCGGCTTTTCTTTATTCGGGCCTTTACCTTCAATTAACTCACTTGGAGTATAAAATAAGTTAATATTTTCTTGCAGCGCATAAAGTACTAAACCGATGGCGGCACCAATACCAAATACAATAGCGACGACGCCAAGCAAACGTTTCTTACGTCTTGGGTTCATGCTTGATTCTCCTGTTGAGCGTGTTTAATGCGAGCCTCTCGTTCAGCTTGTTGCTGCACAGAAGCCATAATGCGCTTAGTATCATTAAAAGAGCTTACTAAAATACCTAATAAAATCAGTGCACATGAACCAAAAGAAAGCCACACATAAAAGCCGTAACCGCCCATGGCAATAAAATCAGAAAAAGAATCAAACTGCATAACTAGCCCCTATTTAACAACTGACGCACCCAAGGGCGATGCTTTTCACGTTGTAAAATTTCATTTTTAAGACGCATCAAAGTCACCATGCCAACAAAACCAGCAAACGCGACTATATTTACCATTAATGGCCAAAACATACTTGAATCAATGGCTTTCGTATCAAACTTGGTAATAGTGGCGCCTTGATGCAAGGTGTTCCACCACTCAACCGAAAAATGGATAATGGGTAGGTTAATGACCCCCACAATAGCCAAAATAGATGCAGCTCTACCCGCTGCTTTTTTATCTTCAAAGGCATGGTATAGAGATAACACACCTAAGTATAAAAATAATAAAATGAGCTCAGACGTAAGTCGTGCATCCCATACCCACCAAGCCCCCCACATAGGTTTTCCCCAAGCGGCGCCAGTAATAAGTGCAATTGCAGTTACACATGCACCAACAGGTGCGATGGCAATCACTGCTAACTCGGCATTACGAAGTTGCCATACCAAAGCGATCACTGCCGCAATAGCCATTGATGAATAAGCCCCCATCGACAAAATAGCTGACGGTACATGGATAAAAATAATGCGATAACTGTCTTTTTGTTGATAGTCGGCTGGTGCATAGGCTAACCCCCAGATCCAACCAATAATCATAAAGACAACCGTTATCACGGCAAAATAGGGCAGTAACGTATTGCATAATTGATATGCACGATCTGCTTTAGCGTAGGGATGTAACCACTTCCACATATTAACTTACACTCACTTTCAATGCTGACGATATGGCGATTGGTGCGCTGATAATTGCAATGACAAGCATCGCACCAAGGATGGCAAGCTGGCCACTATAATCCAGCGACATTGTGCTGGTATCGATAGCAGACGTTGCAAAAATTAATACGGGGATATACAAAGGCAAGACTAATAGACTCATCAAAATACCGCCTTTTTGTAATCCCACAGTTAGCCCAGCGCCAATAGCGCCGATAAAACTAAGTAATGGTGTCCCCAATAGCAAGGTAAGCACCGTTGCAATCAATGCTTGATTGTCTAAATTTAATAACAAGGCGAACAGCGGCGTCATTAGCACCAACGGCAAGCCTGTAATAATCCAATGGGCAACGACTTTGCCAAGCACCGTTAACGGTAGCGGGTACGACGAAGCAATCAATTGCTCTAAACTACCATCATGATAATCATCACGAAATAGTTTATCTAAGCCTAACATGGTTGAAAGTAACGCGGCGACCCAGATAATACCCGGTGCCATACGGCTAAGTAGACCGGGCTCAGGACCAATTGCTAACGGAAATAATGTAATAACAATTAAGAAGAACAAAATAGGGTTTACGATTTCAGCACGTTGGCGAAATGCTAACTGTAAATCTTTTTTACAAACGGCACTAAATAGCTGCCAATATGAATGCTGGCGTAACATCAATGTCGGTACTCCAGAGTAACAGTTTGCAACTCATTAAAGTGGGTCGTTAAGTCTTGGTGGGTGGTTAATAAAATCGATCCACCTTGTTCTAAGTGAGCTAAAAAGCGTTGCTGCAAAAATGCGATACCGGCTTTATCTAAGGCTGTAAATGGCTCATCCAGCACCCATAACTTCGCATCATTAAGCCAAAGCCTGATCAACGCAACACGACGTTGTTGACCTGCAGATAAAGTACGCACAGGTACATCCTCAAGACCTACTAAACCGATTTTAGCCAGTAAGGAATACAGGTCTTGATCTGTGTTGTAGCCTTGGATTTGTAACCAAAACTGTAGGTTTTCGATCGCACTAAGTTGACTATTCACCCCTGTTTTATGGCCGATAAATAGCAACTGACGGGCAAATTCATCATAATTTTTTGCAATTGATTCACCTTGCCACATAACCTGCCCCTCATCGGGCGTAGAAAAACCCGCAATTATACGCAGCAGTGATGTTTTACCTGCCCCATTTGGGCCAGCTAATTGCATGATTTGACCTGATTTCAAGCTGAAATTAAGATCCGCAAACAAACAACGTTCTTGCTTGATGCAGGTGACGGACTTAATGTGTAACAAGATGATGATTCTCTATACCCAAAATTAGGCGTTAGTCTATCATAATGATAGGGTAATACGAATAATGCTTTGCACCGATTAACGAAAACTTGATTTAAAATAATGAACAAACCTACACAGATAACATTAGCGAATTCGCTTCCTGTCAGTCATTCATCGCACAATGGCGTTGCACAGCAATTACCTGTTTTCAGCGAGCAAACACTCAGCGCTAAAAACATAGTGTTCGCCAAAGGCTCTGTGCAGATGGAAGTCTACGTTGATAAACATTGGCAAACATTACGCTTAGCTACGACTGGCACTGAAACAAACTCTCAAAAAATTGCCAGTGCCGATATTCAACTTAGTAACAATGGTAAACAACTCACTATTCTACCGAAACAAACTGAGATCAGCTTGCGTCAAACAAACCAGCTGCAAAGTGTTTTAAATGTTATTAGCAGTGGTATTCAAATCGAGAATAACCCTTTGTCATTGCAAGTAATTTTACAGCCTGCAGCAAAATTACTGTTAAACCAGTTACAAGCCAGTATTCCTATCAATAAAGACGTTGCCCAACTACTGCACAGTGAACAAGACCTAAAGGCAATCATTACCCCAAACCGCAATAATTTTACCTTAAGTGTTGTTAATCGCTTTGCTGATACACTTCACCAACAGCCAATTAGCCAAGCAAAACTTGCTCTTTGGCTCAGTAAACTAGTACCGAATGGGCAGCTACAGCAAGATAAAAACACCACAATACTGAGCTTTAGTAATTATAATGGCACTATTAAGCTCGCACTGCAGCAGCCGTTAAATAGCCACAACACACTCTCAGATCTGTCTGGCGGAGTAATTCAAAAAGTACAATTAAATGCGCTTAATGAACAATTAATAATAAAAACGCAGCTGCCAAAAATGACTCTGCATTTAAAAAATTCATTAGCCCACACTTTTAATTCATTAATACAAAAAAGCCATGTATCAGGGCAGTTTAATACGCAAACAAGTGTCACGCCTAGCAGCCCCTCATTGGCCAGTAGCAGCCCAATAAGCTCGTGGTTGCAAGACAGTTTTGCTGACTTAAAAACTCGGATCAATGACGCTGTACGCTACTTTGAAAGCAAACCATTTAGTCAATTAGCCATGCTCAGCAATAAATCAGCTGTAACACCCACAAATCAAACTGCTCAAACCTTATTACCTAAATCACTCAGGAAAATAAACCTAGTAGCAATGGCGACAAGCAACACCCAACCATTACTAGCAGATATCAGTCAAGGCAGCGCGCTACCTAAGTATTATCACCAGTCGCCTCCCTTGGTACAATTATTTCAGCGATTAAAAGCCAGTTTAGCAAGCATTACAGAACCTATAGCGGTTAAAAATAACAATACTGCTACCGCGATTCAATCCCATGGGCAAACAGCAGTAGCGCAAAATAAAATACCGCAGGTAACAGTGAATCAAAAACACGCAGCCGCTGATATTCACGCTCAACCAGCTCAACTAAACAAAGAACCTAACGCTGTAGCCAAAACAATTGCAGCCGATGCTCAGCAAAAAATAAAAACAACACCACCTATTACTGCTGGATTAGATACCAAAGTAACATCCCTAAAAGCACAGTTAAACAACGACAATCTAAAAGCAAATACCCACTTACATATAGAACCACCATTAAAAGGGCCGATAAATAGCGCCTTACCAGCAAGCCAGCTAAGCTTACCACTTGAAGCCAACTTATTGGCATCACTGCTAAAAACGCCTAGCGAAAAGCCGCTACCTAATTTTAAATCAGCAGTAAACTACGATAAACAGCGTATCGCTTCACAAATTAATAAACTAGCAGCGACTAAAGTAAGTGATAATGTCGATTTAAATCGGCTAGTCAATCAAGCTTTTAGCCGCATGATTGACAGCCAATCGTTGCAACCGTTAACCATTCAACGAGAAATACTCAGTGTTTTGCGTCCAGAAAGCTTAACCACTAGTGCCCTGCAAAATAGTTTTAGCCAATCGATTGAGCATTTGGCAGTGGCTATTTTAGCGGCTCCAAACTTAGCAAATATCAGCGCATTGAATTTTAATAATCAAAGCTCACTTGATGCTTTACTACAAATATTAGTGCCTAACTTTAAAGCAACTAACCCACAGAAACTGCAAGAACAATTACTACAGCCACAATCACAAGCCTTAGCGGCTGAGCTGAGCCAAATAAAAACTGCAATTAGCCAAATTAACAGTACCCCCATCAATCAGCAGCCTGATAATAATCCTTTAGTACAATTTTTACTGCCGATGCGACTGCCACCGGAAACCGCACAGACCGAAATTTCATTAGGACAATATAAAAAACCAAGCCAAAATAAACTCGAAGATAAAAATGTTTGGTTTGTGCGACTTAATTTTGATTACGCAGAGCTAGGCCAATTACAGATCACCGCTGAATTGATGGATAAAGCACTAGATTGTCAATTACTTGCCTCAAGCCAAGATATCACCGCAATGGCTCATCCGCATCTTGAGAGTTTGCGCCATAAATTAACAGCTCATGGCTTACAAGTTGGTGAAATGAAGCTAAGCCAAGGTGCGCCGCAACACCAAGCTTTTTATCAGTCCCATGCCATTATTAATATTAAGGTTTAAACCATGAGTGAGATACCAAAACATAAGTCTGCAATTGGTTTAGTTTACGAAGCCGGTCGCACTCCTACAGTCAGTAGTAAAGGGTTTGGTGAGCTCGCAGAAGAGATCATTAAAGCCGCAGAAGAAAAAGGAATTTTGATCCACAAAGATGAAGCTTTGGCTAAAACGTTATCGCATTTAGAGCTTGGCGAAGAGATCCCAAGAGAACTGTATTATGTGATTGCCGAACTGATTGCTTTTTCATATGTACTGCGAGGTAAATTTCCACCAGGCTGGCAAGACTTTCAAGGCAAGTTAAATATTCAGGCGTAAAAAGTAAAAGGCGCTAATTCGCGCCCTTTTGATGATGTAACGACATTAATAATTCTGCTTCGGCACGCGGAAGTTCACACTCTCGAATGATCTCTTCAATATCTGCACCTAACTCAACCATTTTCACTGCTCGAGAATAAATCTTCGCATCTGGATCGTCATACTTTTGCGCATCTTGTAATTGCGCTAACTCTTTATTTTTCTGCTCTACAGCAACTAAGCGCTTACCAATACTGAGCATACCGGTGCGCATTTCTGCGACTTCACTGCGTAAAATACTGAGTTGTTGTTGAGTTTCTTGCAGTTGCAGTATTTTACTTTTTAATGCTGCAGCGTGCTTATTATTATTGATAAAAATTAATCCCAAGCATACTAATACCAGTACAATTGAGACTCCAAGCAACGAGTATAACAACATAGTTTTTCCGTAAGCGTTATAAACCGCTCAATTCATCCCACTCTTCATCGTTTAGTAGTTTATTTAAATCAACTAAAATCAATAATTCACCATCACGATTACTCACACCTTGAATAAATTTAGCACTCTCTTCAGTACCAATATTAGGTGCACTGTCAATTTCTGAGCTACGTAAATAAACCACTTCAGCTACACTATCAGCTAAGATACCAATAACTTGCTCTTCAGCTTCAATGATCAATACGCGAGAATTATCAGTTGCTTCTGCAGACATCAAGCCAAATCGTGCACGCGTATCTATCACTGTTACAACGTTGCCACGTAAGTTAATAATTCCTAAAACATAGCTTGGAGCACCTGGTACTGGAGCAATTTCTGTGTAACGCAAAATCTCTTGCACTTGCATTACATTCACACCATAGGTTTCTGATTCAAGCTTAAAAGTTACCCATTGCAACACTTCATCATTGCCATCGGTATTTTTACTGCTTGATAATAATCTTTGTTCACTCATGTTATTACTCCAAATATCGTTACTGGTCGCGGCTATCTAACCCTTGCTCTAATAATTGACCTAAGCTTTGCACATCAATTAAGGCACACATTTTTTCTTTAATCACACCTGCAAGCCAAGGCCGCTTGCCACTTTTAGCTCGCCATTTTACATCTTCACTGCATAGTGTAATGTTATTAACTAGCTTTTCAGCCAACAATCCCCATTGGCTATTACCTAAAGTAATTAAATATTGGTAGTTTAGTTTGTCTTCTAACTCTTGGGTATACTTTTCTGGCATCACCCAGCGAGCAGTATCTACTACATTAAGATTTTCATCACGATTTAGCATCACCCCTTTAAACCACTTCGGTTTCCCAAAAAGCTGATTGACTTCACCTAATTGATGAATACCACCTAGTGCTTTTAATGGTACAGCGAGGGTAAGCCCTGCAACTTCAAAGAATAACGCCTGAAACTCGCCATCAAAATAATCGTCTTGGCGTTGTAAAGGTGTTTTGTCTTCAGCCGTATTTAACTGCTCGTTTACTTTAGCTATATCTTTGATATTAGCTTGGATCTGTGGTTTCTCAAGGAGCGCGGGTATTTCTTCCTCAATACTAGTCTTTGGCTCATCAAGTGCGTTTGGCTGTACAATGGTTTGCTGCGACGCCTTGAGTGGCATTTTATTACTACTTTCTGTGGATGGAACTTGTTCGAGTAATTTTGCAACTGGGTGTAAGTCTGTTGACTCATCGTCTTCGCACAGTAAAGCCCCCAAGTACTGGGTCATTACTTTTTCATTAGCAAATAATTGCTTACTCATTTATTAACCTTGTTCAATCAAATAATCGAGTAATGCGCGATAAGCATAAACACCTCTTGAGCGTGGACAATACTGAATCGGTACTTGTTGAGCTAAACTTGCATCACGGAACTTAGTGTCTACGGGTATTACCCCTGGCCATACTTTTTCTTGGTACGTTTGCTGTAATGTCTTATATGCTTCAAGGGATGCATTGGTGCGCTTATCATACATTGTAGGGATTATGGTATATTGATATTGCTTTGATTGCGAGCTTTGCATTAATTCCATGGTCCGCATCATTCGGTCAAGCCCTTTCAGTGCTAAAAACTCAGTTTGTACTGGCACTAAAATACGCTCACTTGCTGCCAATGCGTTAACCATTAAGACACCTAACACTGGCGGACAGTCTAAAATAGCGTAATCATAATGCTCACTAATTTTTGCTAAGGCTTTTTTTAAGATCAGCCCCATTCCGGTTTTATTACCCATACTGCGGTCAAGTGTTGCGATTGCCATCGTTGCAGGAAGAATATCTAAGTTATCTATGTTCGATGGACACAAAGCTTGCAATATTTCTTCACTTGCCATGCTGTTTCCACGGGCAAATATATCATACACACTGACTTCTAAATCTTCTGAATCAATGCCAAAATAATACGTTAATGATGCATGAGGATCGGTATCAATCAGTAATACTCGCTTTCCTTGCAGCGCTAATATACCAGCTAAGCTCACCGCCGTGGTCGTTTTCCCTACACCACCTTTTTGATTTGCTACTGTCCAAACTTTCACATCACACCTTATTCTTGTTCGTTGCGCGTTGTAATTCGTATACCACCGTGTGGGAGTTGGATCACTTTAATGGTGTTATCATCACTTGGCAACTCAATTGGTTGCGGCTCTGATATTAGTTGCTGTATATCAGAGTCAGCACTTACTTCTGGCTCTGGCGGTAAACCATATTTAGATAACGCCACCACCACTTTACGATTCTCTGCTCGACCTTGTTCGGTGCTATTATCTGCAAATGGAGAATATTGCCCATAACCTTCTATAGCCATGCGAGCTGGATTAATTCCCAAGGCCTCAAGCTCCACTAACATCGAGGTTGCTCGGGCTACTGACAGCTCCCAATTGGAACGAAACATTTCATTTCTAATCGTTTTATTATCTGTATAGCCACGCACTCTGACATAGTTATCTACAGGGGCAATGATATCGTTCACTAATTTTATCACTGCTTTCGCACGTTGATGCGCCACCGCACTGCCACTAGAAAATAACATTCCTGAGCTTAATTCAATGATCAACCAGTCTTGATGCAACTCTAAACTTGCTTCGCCATCGCGTATTTCATCAAGCAAGGCTGATTGTAATTTAGTTAATAAGCTATCTAAAGGTTTGCCTAAGTGTTTTTGTTTTATGTGACTGGTATCACTTTGCCCATCCAGTAACTCAGGGCCTGCTTCTTGCTTTTGAATACTCTCACCAAACAGCAGTTCTTTTTCTGGGGTTACTCTATCAGTTAATAAACCAGTACCCGTCACACCTTGACCTTCTTGGCTATACTGACGAGCCGATTTGTCAAAAACCTGCTCTAACGAGTCCGATAAGATTTGGAAGCTTTCTTCTTTATTAATCGCAATGGCATACATCACTACAAAAAATGCAAACATAATCGTCATGTAATCAGCGTATGACACTAGCCAACGTTCAGTATGCTGATTTTTGATCGATGGATGACGAAGTCGACGGCGCATCATAATAGTTATTCTTGTAGCTGACTTGGACGCTCAACACGATACGCTTCAAGTTTCAGCTCAATATTGACAGGGCTATCACCTTGGCTCATGGCAATAATTCCTTCAGCTAATAACTCATGAAACAGCATCTTTTGTTCTACTTGTTGTTTTAGCTTATTAGCCATGGGTAAAAACAGTAAGTTTGCTAAACCAACCCCATAAATGGTTGCAAGAAAAGCTGTCGCAACCCCTGCACCTAGCTTTTCAGGCTCAGTAATAAATGACATCGCCTGGATCAGACCAAGCACTGCGCCTAATATACCGATAGTAGGACTGTAACCGCCTAACGCCTCATACACTCGACTGGCTTCAAGCAGCCGCTCTCTTTCTAGCAACAAATCAATTTCTAGTGTGTCTCTGAGTTTTTGCTCACTATTGCCATCAATCAGTAAACTCAACCCTTTGGCAACGTATGGGTCTAAATGCGTTAATGCTACTTCTTCAAGCGCTAAATACCCTTCTTGGCGAGCTTTTTGTGACCAACTTTTAACTTGCTCAATTGCTCTGTCGATATCATAACTTGGCGGGAAAAACACCCAATGACTGATCCTTAGTGCTTTATTAAACGTATTTGCTGATGTTTGTAGCATTACAGCACCTAACGTACCACCCAATACAATAATTAATGCCGGACCGTTAAATAACGCGCTTACAATTCCACCTTCTAGTGAGTAACCATACCCAATCGCCAAAAGTGCAACGAACAGGCCTAGAAATGACAATTTATCCACAACCAATCTCTCGAACTAACCGATTAGCAACCTCTTCAAGTGCTATACTTGCAGACGATAACCCTGCGTTAGCTACCGCCTGTGGCATACCGTATACCACACAGGTTTTTTCATCTTGCGCCCAAATAGTGGCGCCAGCTTGTTTGAGCATTCTTGCGCCATCTCGCCCATCAGCCCCCATCCCAGTAAGTACCACAGCTAATACATCACCTTGGAACGATTTAGCTGTACTAGCAAACGTAATGTCAACACTCGGCTTATAAGTGATCCGAGCACTGTCGTCTTCAAAAACACGTAAAGTACGATTTCCGCCTCGTCCCTCAACCAGCATTTGTTGCCCCCCCGGAGCAAGGTAAGCGACGCCAGGCATTAATCGATCGCCTTGTTGTGCTTCTTTTACTTTTATTTTACACAAACCATTTAAACGAGCTGCAAATGCAGGAGTAAACGCTGCTGGCATATGCTGGATTAACAAAATAGGGTGTGGGAAATTAGCTGGTAACTGAGTCAAAATAGTCTGTAGTGCAACCGGCCCACCGGTAGAGGTGCCAATGGCAACAATTTGATATTTTTTCCCTGAGGCGCGAACAGTCGCCGCCGTACCTGTAGAGGGGGCAACGCTGCGGTTAAAACTTCTATCCGGCTGAGTAATTGCAGGCCGAGAGCTGGTTGCTGTAGAAGTTGGCGCCACTGGCGGTGAAGGTATCGGCCTGTTAAAGCTTGATAGACGTTTGCGTCCTATTTCTTTTACTTTATTTTGTAATAACTTAATCGCATCTTCATTATTACGAGCAATATCTTCAAATTTTTTCGGTAAAAAATCTAAAGCGCCAGCATCAAGTGCGTCTAAGGTTGCTGTTGCACCATCACGAGTCAAGGAAGAAAACATCAGAATTGGGGTTGGATTGGCTGCCATGATTTCTTTTACAGCGCTAATACCATCAAGCACAGGCATTTCAACATCCATAGTGATTACATCAGGACGTAGTTGATTGGTTTTGTCTACCGCTTCTCTGCCATTTACTGCAAAACCAATTACTTCAATATCTTTATCTTGCTCGAGTATTTCGCTTACTCTGCGGCGAAAGAAACTTGAATCATCAACAACTAAAACTTTAACTGCCATTGGCATACTCTATGTTAAATTTTTCTGTGAGAGCCGTATCAAACTCTCACATTAGGATAAAGATTGGACTAACCTGCGTAATTCTTTAACAGGTTTGGAACATCTAAGATCAGCGCTATACCACCATCAGACGTGATTGTTGCGCCTGCCATACCTGGGGTCCCTTGTAATAACGCATCAAGCGGTTTGATAACAACTTCTTCTTGACCAATTAATGAATCTACTACAAAACCAACTTGCTGCGTACCGATTTGTACAATCACAACATGGCCTTGAGCTTTGCGCAATGATCTGTCGGCCCCCTTAACCAACCAATGCTCTAAGTAAAATAAAGGTAATGCTTTCTTACGGACAATTATAGTTAATTGACCATCAACTACATTCGTTTTAGTTAGATCCAAATGGAATATTTCATTAACACCAGCCAGTGGTAATGCAAATGTTTGCTCGCCGACAACAACCATCAGTGTCGGCAATATAGCCAACGTTAACGGCACTTTAATTTCTAAAATGGTGCCTACACCAAGCTCAGATTGAATACTTACAGAACCATTTAGTTGGGTGATTTTGGTTTTCACAACATCCATACCCACACCACGACCCGAAATATCAGATATCTGTTCTTTGGTTGAAAAGCCTGGCGCAAAGATAAGGTTATAGGCTTCTGTATCCGATAACCGAGCTGCTTGCTCGTGATCAAGCACTCCTTTACTAATTGCTATTTTTTTCAGCTTTTCTGGGTCCATACCTGCACCATCATCACGAATGGTAAGCAAAATATGATCACCTTCTTGAGATGCTGATAAAGTTACAGTCCCTGCTCTTGTTTTACCTGCTGCTTCACGTACATCAGGCATTTCAATACCATGGTCTACAGAGTTACGCACCAAGTGAACTAAAGGATCTGCCAGTGCCTCAACTAAGTTTTTATCTAAATCAGTTTCTTCACCCACAAGCAATAAATTGATGTCTTTTTTCAAACTGCGGGCTAAATCACGTACAACGCGAGGGAAGCGACCAAACACTTTCTTGATCGGTTGCATCCGCGTTTTCATCACCGCACCTTGCAAGTCCGCAGTTACTACATCAAGGTTTGAAATGGCTTTCCCCATCGCTTCACTTTCTGTATTGGTCGCTAAACTAACTAAACGATTGCGCACTAGCACAAGCTCCCCGACCATATTCATTATCTGATCAAGTCGCTTTGTATCAACACGCACTGTCGTATCAGCTTGTGGGGGGGCTGGTTTTTTCGCAGCTGCTGGAGCTGGCTTTTCAGCCACTTTCACAGGCTCAGTCACTGCCGGTTTGGGGGCAGGTTTAACTGCAGCAACAGGAGCTGAGGGTGGTAATGGTTTTTGAGCTGGTGTTGATTCAGTATCAACTTGTGGTGCACTGCCTTTACCGTGTAATTCATCAAGTAAAGCTTCAAATTCATCATCGCTGATTTCATCTGGGCCATTACTTTTAACCGGTTCTGGCGGCGTTGAAACCGGTTTATCTGCAGTATTCTCATTATCTGCAGTTTCTTTATTGCTGACCGAACCAAAACTACCAACACCATGTAATTCATCTAATAAATTATCAAACTCGTCATCAGTGATATCACTATTTGATGACTCATTGCTGACAGCTGCAGTTGAGGTTATAGGACTTTGTCCTTTACCGTGAAGCTCATCAAGCAGACTTTCAAATTCATCTTCTGATATCTCATCGATTTGAACATCTTTTTGATCACTGTCAATTTGACCATCAAATAATGAGTCTAACGCAAATGGATCGTCAGAATCATCTAAGATAGTATCAGCATCAACAACTGGGGTATCGTCTACAGGCTCATCACTGCCAGTTAATTCTTCAGCAGTTGGTGGCAATCCCAATTTATGTAAAACAGCGAGTAATTCTGGATTTGCAGGTTCTGGCTTTTCTCTGCTTTGGATAGTGGCAAACATTTCGTTAATAGTATCGAGTGCTTGCAAGATCACATCCATCAGCTCAGAATTAACCTTACGGACACCTTGGCGCAGTAAATCAAAAACATTCTCTGCACCATGGCAAGCATCAACTAGTTCAGTCATGCTTAAAAAGCCTGCACCGCCTTTTACCGTATGAAAGCCACGGAAAATTGCATTGAGTAATTCGGTATCATCTGGGTTATTTTCAAGCTCCACCAGCTGTTCTGACAAAAGCTCAAGAATTTCTCCAGCCTCTACTAGAAAATCTTGTAAAATATCTTCATCGACTTCAAAGCTCATGCAGTTTTCTCCTCTTAGAAGCCCAAACTTGATAATAAATCATCAACATCATCTTGTCCTGAGACAACATCATCTCGAGATTCTTTATCAATAATTGGCCCTTCAGGGCCTGCAAGTGTATTTTCAGCAGGCGGTTTTTCAATGACTGGTGCTATTATTTTTGTTTCGCTATCATCTTGGCTACCAAATGCTGTCAACAAGTGGATCAAGCTGTCTTCAACTTCTCTAACAAGTTCGATCACTCGGCGGATAACTTGACCTGTTAAATCTTGAAAATCTTGTGCCATCAAGACATTGGTCATGAGTCCTTGCAACTCATCCGTTTTGGTTTGTGAGCTATTCATGAACTTATCTAAGCTGTGGCATAATGTTTTAAATTCACCCAGCTCAATTTCACGATTCATTAAACGATCCCAAGTAGGTTTAATGTCCGAAATATCATCTGCGAGCTGCTGAGCAATAGGTAAACTTGCTTCCACAGCATCCATGGTTTTATTTGCTGCGTTTTCTGTCATTTCCATAACATAGTTAAGACGCTGCTTAGCATCGGGTAGTGCATCTTTGGTCAAATCAGCTAAACGTGTATCAAGCTCAAAATTTTTCAACGCATCATGAAGCTGACGCGTAAGTTTGCCTACTTCGGCAAATAATTCTGATTGCTCTTTTGACGCCGCATCAATAATTAACTGATCAGCTTTCTCTTGTTCACCATTTTCAAGGTAAACCACAAGCTGCCGAGCTTGTTCTAAACTGATTTGAGGCGCAGCAGGTGCTGACATAAGCCTCTCCTATTTATTTAACCTAAACGCTCAAACACTTTTTCCAATTTGGTTTTAAGTGTAGCAGCTGTAAATGGTTTAACGATATAACCGTTAACACCAGCTTGTGCAGCAGCAACAATTTGTTCTTTTTTGGCTTCTGCTGTTACCATTAAAACAGGAATGTGTTTCAGGCTGTCGTCAGCCCTGATAGCGCGCAAGAGATCGATTCCTTGCATGCCAGGCATGTTCCAATCTGTTACCACAAAATCAAATTCTTGATTCTGCAACATCGGTAAAGCTGTTGAGCCATCATCAGCTTCTTGTACATTTGTAAAACCCAAATCTCTTAACAGATTTTTGATAATACGTCTCATCGTCGAAAAATCATCAACAACAAGAATTTTCATGTTTTTATCCAAAACATCCTCCGGTGAGGTCTGAACCTATATTTACTTACTACTAATTAATCCAGTCATTGATTTTTGCTTTGAGCTTAATCATCGCCTGACCATGTATCTGACTCACACGCGATTCGCTTACATCGAGTATATGTCCAATCTCTTTTAAATTCATTTCATCGTTATAATACAGCGACAATACTAACCCATCTCGTTCTGGCAAAGATTGTATTGCTGTTAATAATGATTGATTAAAACGTTCATTTTTAACGTTATTAAAGGGCTTGTCTAGTGCTAAATCATGTCCCACTGGTGTGATGACATCTTCATCAACCCCTAAGTCTTCTATACCTAACACTTTACTTGAATTTACATCACTAAGAATATGATGGTACTCATCTAGCGTAATATCAAGTTTTTCAGCAACTTCACTATCTTTAGGTTCTCGATTCAAGCTACTTTCAAGTTCACTAATCGCTTCCGCCACCTTGCGGCTATTACGATGTACTGAACGAGGAGCCCAATCACCTCGGCGCATTTCATCGAGCATCGCACCACGAATACGTATGCCCGCAAAGGTTTCAAAGCTTGCGCCTTTAGTCGCATCAAAATTCTTTGATGCTTCAATTAACCCTATCATCCCCGATTGAATCAAATCATCGAGTTGCACACTCGCGGGTAAACGAGCAATTAAATGACAAGCCACTTTTTTGACTAAAGAAGCATGTCTCTCAACAATCACATTTAAACTTTGTGTCGATTGATATCCCATCGCTTTATTCACCGATGCCGTCATTGTTAGCCGTTTACTAATTTTTCTATGAAAAATTCTAAATGACCAGATGGTTGATTAGGTATAGGCCATTTAACTGCTTTTGTCGCTAATGTTTTAAATGCAATTGCCGCTGGAGAATTTGGAAATAAATCAACAATCACTTTCTGACGGCGCGTTGCTTTACGCATATTTTCATCATAAGGTACAGTTGCAACTAGCTCCATTGAGACATCCAAGAAGCGATCCGTTACTTTTGATAACTTAGCAAATAGTTCGTGGCCTTCGCGCATACTACGCACCATATTAGCAACGATTTTAAATTTATACACGCCGTGCTCACGACTCAATACTTTGATTAATGCATAAGCATCAGTGATCGAGGTCGGTTCATCACATACTACTACCATGACATCTTGCGCTGCGCGCGAAAAACTTAATACCATGTCAGAAATACCAGCAGCAGTATCAACAATTAATATATCAAATTCGGTATTTAATTCACTAAAAGCGCGAATTAACCCTGCATGCTCTGATGGTGAAAGTTCGACCATACTTTGCGATCCTGACGTCGCTGGCACTATTTTAATTCCAGCAGGTCCTTCAACTAAAATTTCATCAAGCTCGCATTCACCTGACAATACATGAGATAGATTACGTTCAACCCGTAGCCCTAACATCACATCACAATTTGCTAAACCCAAATCAGCATCCAGTACTAACACTCTATTTCCGAGCTGACCCAACGCAATCGCAGTGTTAAGTGAGACATTAGTTTTTCCTACGCCACCTTTACCACCTGTTACAGCGATAACTTTAACGCCGTTATTATTGTTTTGACTCATTTTACGCAGGCCACTTGCTTGATCTAATACTGTGTTAATCATACATCCCTACTGTGCTTGACGCTACTGCTTGACGTCGTGAATGTTGTGCTTTTGTTCTTTTTAAATACAATTGTTCAGCTTTTTTTACTAATTTCTCTGCATTGGCGACCCGAATGTCCTCTGGGACGCGCTGACCGTTGGTAAGATACCCTATTGGAAGGCGATTTTGAATCGCTATACTAATAATCTCACCTAAACTTAATGATTCATCTAACTTAGTGAAAATACAGCCACTTAATTGCACTTTCTTAAAGTGTCTTACCGTTTCTTGTAATACATTAATTTGTGCGGTCGCGCTGAGTACCAAGTAATTACGAATATCGACACGTTGATTACGCATTAGTGTATTTAACTGCTCAGTTAAACGTAAATCACGTTGGCTCATTCCCGCTGTATCTATTAATACTAGACGCTTATTTCGTAAATGATATAAAACTTCTGCTAATTCATTGGCATCTTTAACTTGCTTTACACCACAACCGATGATTCGGCCATAAGTAGCAAGCTGCTCATAAGCGCCAATACGGTACGTATCAGTGGTAATAAGCGCAACTTTATCTGCGCCATATTTTTGTGCACCAAGGGCTGCAAGTTTTGCCACGGTTGTAGTTTTACCAACCCCTGTAGGGCCAACAAGTGCATATACGCCGCCTTGGCGAAGTATTTCATTATTTGTAGTATGCATTTGGTTTTCAACCATTTGCAGAAGCGCTTGCCATGCTTGCTGGCGTGACACATCATCGGGAATAAAACAGGCCATTTGCTCTGCAACTTCACTGTCGATACCCATTCCGACTAAACGATCGATCATACATGCGCGAGTTGGATCGCGACGCGCTAAATCTTGTTGCATCAAACCCGATACTTGATACTCAAGTAATTGACGCATTGCAGCCATTTCATCACGCATAGCGGTGATTTCATCTGTCTTAGCTGCACTTTTTGTTGGCATCGGAGTATCTAAATCGTCAAAACCACTTTCTAGATCATCATCAAAACCTAAGCTATGAGCTTGCGTCTGTGGACGCGGTGTCGTATCGCGACGGGCAAAATCATTCTGTGCTTGTGGTGCATGGCGAGTTTGCTGTGGTTGATACTGAGTTGATGTATCAATCCCCGACTGGCTAAACATAGACGCAAGCTCAGGTGAGCGTGGACGCGGTGATTGGCGCTCTAATAATGCTTGTAAGCTATCAGCTACTGCAGCTTGCGGCTCAGGCTGTGTACGTTGTGGCGCAGGTTTAACAAAGTTAGCATTTGTTTGCGGTTGTGCCGTAGTAACATGTGGCTGTGCAGGTGCTTTCGGGGCTGCTTTTTCATAATCAACGGCGGCAACAATCTCGACCCCATTGGCTAATTTTTTATTGGACATGATTACAGCATCTACACCGAGCTCATCTTTAACTTCTTTCAGTGCGGTGCGCATATCTTTAGCAAAAAAACGTTTTATTTTCATGGTTCAACCCCTTTAAAATCCGATTATTGGCCTACTGAGCTGACAATCTTGATCTGTCTTTCGTCTGGCACCTCTTGATAAGACATCACTCGCAACCCCGGAATGGTGTACTTAACAAAACGAGATAACACAGTGCGTAACATTCCTGACGTTAGCAATATCGAAGGTTCACCAGCCATTTCTTGATTTTGATGCGCTTCATTTAATGATTGTTGAAGTCGCTCTGCAAGTCCTGGTTCTATTCCGGCACCTTCATCGCCTGCATTTTGTAATGACTGATGCAACATCTGTTCCAACTCAGGCGCCAAGGTTATGACAGGGATTTCCGAAGACATACCAACCGCATCTTGAACGATTAATCTGCGCAATGAAATTCGCACTGCAGCCGTTAAAACATCTGGGTCTTGACTTCGAGGGCCATACTCAACAAGAGTTTGTACAATTGAACGCATATCGCGAATAGCAACGCCTTCATTTAATAAATTTTGTAATACTTTAACAATTGCTGTTAGTGGCAAAATATCTGGCACTAGCCCTTCAACTAAACGAGGATGACTTTTTGCCAGCATATCTAATAGGTTTTGTACTTCTTCATGGCCGAGTAACAAGGCCGCGCTGTTAGTTAGTAACTGACTAATATGGGTTGCTACCACAGTCGCTGCATCAACCACTGTATAACCGAGTGATTGTGCCTCATCTTTTTGATCTGGTTTGATCCAAATGGCGTCTAAACCAAAGGCTGGATCTTTGGTGGCAATCCCTTTTATTGGACCAAATACTTGACCTGGATTAATAGCCAACTCGTCACCGTGCTTAAGCTCGCCCTCACCACTTGAAACACCCATCATGGTAATTCTGTATGCATTTGGGTCTAACTCTAAGTTATCGCGAATATGCACCGGTGGTACTAAGAATCCTAGCTCTTGAGATAGTTTTTTACGTACTCCTTTGATCCGATTTAACAGCTCGCCACCTTGTGATTGATCAACCAATGGAATTAACCGATAACCAACTTCCAAACCAATGACATCCACTTGCTGAACATCATCCCAGCCAAGCTCTTTTTGCTCTTGTTTATTTGCTACACCGGTGCCTGCAGAGCCACCATTGGCAGCTTCCGCTTCTTTTGCTGCAGCTTCTTTAAGTTTACTTTGTTGCGCGTAATAGGCGAGATAACCAAGTAACGCACCTAAGCTTAAAAATGCAAAATGTGGCATACCCGGCACTAAGCCCATTACGATTAAAATACCTGAAGCGATAAATAGTGATTTTTCGTTACCGAGTTGTTTCTTAAATTGGTCACCCATATTGAGCGATTCATTTTGACGGGTTACAACGATTGCTGTGCCGATTGATAATAGTAATGACGGTAATTGCGCGACTAAGCCATCACCAATGGTTAGTAAGGTATACACTTCCATAGCGTTGCCAAAGCTTAAATCGTGTTGGATCATACCAACAAATAAGCCACCAACAATATTGATGATCAAAATAACGATACCGGCGATTGCATCGCCTTTTACAAACTTACTCGCACCATCCATAGAGCCATAAAAGTCGGCTTCGCGGGTAACTTCTTCACGACGATCTCGTGCTTGCTCGGCACTAATAAAACCCGCATTTAAATCAGCATCAATCGCCATTTGCTTACCAGGCATTGCATCTAAGGTAAAACGCGCTGATACTTCAGAGATCCGGCCTGCGCCTTTGGTGATTACCACAAAGTTAATGATTATCAAGATTAAAAATACCACGAGACCAACAGCATAATTACCACCGATCACCACTGAGCCAAACGCTTCAATTACTTTACCGGCAGAGTCCCCACCGTTATGACCTTCTAGCAATACCACTCGGGTGCTGGCAACGTTAAGTGCTAAACGCATAATGGTTGCAATCAACAGTACAGCAGGAAACATCCCAAATTCTACCGGTTTCATGGTATATACGGTGACCAACAAAACCACCAAGGCTAAAGCTATATTAAACGAAAAAAGAATATCGAGTAAAAATGGCGGTAACGGTAATATCACCATCCCCAGCGCTGCGAGTACCAGTAAAGGCGTACCAACGCCTTTCAAATACTCTTTTTTATCTTTGTTAAGTTGTTGTAATACAGCTTTAAATTCCATAATTCTACAATTTCAAAAAATTGACACTACACGGAATTTGCAATAACTATTCCAAGTTATTAATTTGGCTTATTTAGTATTTGTAGGCATCGGGGATTGGCAGGGTTTTATTCAATTTTGTAGGGCGTTTACCGCGGCCTTTTTGAAAGCGTTTAAGCTGAAATACATAAGCTAAAACTTGTGCGACCGCTGTAAATAATTGGTCAGGAATTTGCTCGCCCACCTCAGCCGTATGATACAGTGCCCGCGTCAACATAGGGGATTCTACAATCGGTACTTCGTTACCTATGGCTATTTTTCTAATTTGCATCGCCATCTCATCAACGCCTTTTGCAACTAATATAGGCGCACCAGCGCGCTCTGTATCGTACTTTAATGCCACTGAGTAATGAGTAGGGTTGGTAACAACTACATCGGCATCCGGTACATCCTGCATCATGCGTCGCTGAGACATTTGTCTTTGCGTTTGTCTTATACGCGCTTTAATTTGCGGATCACCTTCAGAATTTTTATATTCATCTTTGACTTCTTGCAGAGTCATTTTTAATTCTTTGTGATGTTTATGGCTTTGATATGGTGCATCAATCGCAGCAATAATGGTTAAGGTGCAGGTTAGCCCTAAAAACATCCATGCGAGTATCTCTAAGGCATGAATGATATTGCCCGGCGCACTTTCAATACTCAGATGAAGAATTTCATCAAAGAAGGTGTTAATTAAAAAGATAGCAAAGCCCGCGACGACCACAAACTTTAAAATCGATTTTACCAGCTCGACGCCCGCTTGTGGACCTAACATCCGCTTGATGCCTTTTGCTGGTGACATTTTACTCGCTTTAGGTGCGGCCGCCTCCCAACTAAAGTTAAAACCACCTAACAAGGTATTACCTATGATACCCGCCAGCACAATAATAAACACGAACATCGCCATCGGAAATACCAGCGCATCAGCTACCGCTCCCCACACAGAAAACATTTTAGTGGTATCGTATGTTTCATTGCGGTTTAAGCTCAGCATGCGACCCATTATATTATACAGTCCCTTGCCAATCTCAGGTCCGTACATAAGCAATGAAATAGCTGAAAAAATAAGTACAAACATTGTGCCGAGCTCTTTTGAGCGTGCAACTTGGCCTTTCTTTTTCGCGTCGCTTACTTTTTTCCCGGTGGGTTCTTCGGTTTTTTCTTGACCTGAATCTTCAGCCATCACGCTCTCCTATGGGGAACAACCAACTAAAGTGCACATTAATTCAATCATCTTTAACCATTGAAATTCAAATTGAGTAACAAAGTTACCTAAGGTTGCCCAAATAATGACTAAACCTGCAACCAAGGTAAATGGAAAACCGATTGAAAAAATATTTAACTGTGGTGCTGCGCGTGTCATTACACCAAACGACATATTAATCACCAGCATTGCCGTTAAAGGCGCCAAAGATAACACCAAGGCGGTAGTAAACATCCAGCCACCCCACGTCACTATGTCCCAATAATGATCCACTGCCCACCAATTACCGTCAATCGGCAAAACGTCAAAACTATGCACTACCATTTGGATCATCATTAAATGGCCATTAAATACAAAAAATAATAGCGTTGCTAGAATCAAATAAAATTGCCCAACAGCAGGCACACTCATACCATTTGAAGGATCAACGACTGAAGCAAAACCAAGGCCTGTTTGCATTGCTAATATTTGCCCTGCTAACACAAAAGTATTCAACATCAGTACAGACGCAAAACCTATCGCAACACCGATTAGCATTTGTTGAATAACCACCAAGATCATTTCAAAAGAGAATAAGTTATTAAATGTCGCAGGCGGAAGTACTGGTACAGCTAAAAAGGTAATCATGACCGCTAGACCCATCTTGATCCGCGTAGGCACATTTTTGGCGCCCAGCCCCGCCATGATCATAATCATCGAGCTGATCCGTACTAGTGGTAACAAAAAATCACTCAGCCACTGAATAATAACCGAAAATGGGAATTCCATATTAGCCTGCAATTTCAGGAATAATTAACACTATTCGACTAAAGAAATCCATTAATTCTTGGGTTAACCAATGCCCTCCGACAATCAAGGCGCCGATAGTAATTAATAGCCGCGGCAAAAAGCTTAATGTTTGTTCATTGATTGACGTTGCGGCCTGAAATACGGCTACAACTAAACCCACTAATAAGCCTGGCACCACAATTGCCGATACCAATTTAATAACTAAAAATAATGCATTACTGAGAATATCGACGAAGATTTCTGGTTCCATGGTGTCCTCCTAGCCTTTGTAGGCAAAGCATTGTATTGCCACATTAAGTGCCTAAGCCAAAACTTTTAGCTAAAGTCCCCATCACTAAACTCCAGCCATCGACCAATACAAATAGCATAATTTTAAATGGCATAGACACAATCATCGGCGAGAGCATCATCATACCCATGGCCATCAATACTGAAGCCACAACTAAATCGACTATCAAAAATGGAATAAAAAACATAAAACCAATTATAAATGCGGTTTGTAATTCACTGGTTATAAATGCGGGGATCAAGACAATTAATGGCGTCGCTTCAGGTGAGTCTAACGTGTCATAACCGGCAATTTTAGCGAAAGTTTCTAAATCTTTAATGCGCACTTGTGAAAGCATGAATTCCTTCATAGGCTCTTTAGCTAGTTCAAGCGCTTGAATCGAGGTCACCTGCTCATTTAAATATGGCTCAATGGCTTGCTGATTCACTTTCTGATAAACCGGCGCCATTATAAAAATACTTAAAAATAGCGACATACCTAACAATATTTGATTTGATGGTGTTTGCTGCAAGCCAATTGCTTGGCGTAAAATAGCCAGTACTACAATAATACGAGTAAATGAGGTCATCATGATCACCGCTGCGGGAATAAAACTCAACGCGGTCATAATCGCCAGTACTTGCAAGGTTACAGAGTAATCTTGCGAGCCATCAGGGTTGGTTGTAATACTTAACGCTTCAATGCCTTCGGCGTTAACTGAGGGAATAAAAACGAATGCAAAAAGTATAAGCAGCCACTTAGTCATATTATTAATTCTTTTTAATGTGGTTAGTTTGTGGGTTTAATAGTTTGCCAAAACGTTGTGCAAGGGCTGGCAACTCTGTTTCTGTCAACGGGGTTTCTAATTTATGCAGGTAGTTAATACTGTGCGGCGTGACACCTAATAAATGCTGACAATTATCAATTTCGACGACCATTAATCGCTCTCGCGCACTTAACGGTAAACTACGTACCACTTTAAATTCGTCGGTATTTGCTAAATTGGGGTTTAGTTTTTTAACCAAAAATGCCAGTACCACAATCAGTACTAGCACCATGATTAAAGACATGACCATTGAGAGTAAGTCACCCATAGGTGTCGCTGCGCTAGCTGCAGTCGATAAAAAAAACCAACTGCTCATCGCAGCTTTTTGATCCGTTCAACTTGGCTGATCACGTCAGTCAGGCGGATACCAAATTTATCATTAACTACGACCACTTCACCGTGCGCTATCAATGTACCATTAACTAATACATCCAGTGGCTCACCGGCAACACGATCAAGTTCTACAACTGAGCCTTGGTTAAGCTGGAGTAAGTTACGAATATTGATTTTTGAACGCCCAACTTCCATCGAAATAGTTACCGGGATATCTAAAATTGTATCGAGTTTGCGTTTTTCTTCGCCACTCATTTCATGTCTAGTATCACTTAACTCGTCAAGTTCAGTTACTTTGGCATCGTCCGAACTGTCGGTTCCTTCAGCTTCGGCTAAAGCAGCTGCCCATTCGTCCATTGTATCTTGGTCATCACTCATACTATTAAACCTTTTAATTCTCTTACCAGTCTAAATCTACGCCATCTGAAAGGTGTAAATCATCTTCTAGTTCTGCTAATTCCGCATCTGAATCAAGCTTTTTGCCACCTTTTGTAAAGACATGCAACTCTGATTTAACTGATTCAGGACGTTTAATTTTTTCACTAATTTGTAGCGCGACGTTATCACGAGAACGTCCCATTTTCGCCCTAAAGGTCGGCAATTCTTCGACAAATACCGTTATGTGCTCAGGCATTTCAACCGGAATAATATCCCCAGCCTTAAGCTCCATGATTTGCGCTAAGCTTAAATCAACTTCAAGAAGTTGTGTTGATATTCCAACTTCAACATCCATAATTTCATCACGTAAGGCTTTGCTCCAACGTAAATCGGTATCTTCTGTATCTGATTGCACACCGGCATCAAGAAGCTCACGAATAGGTTCAAGCATAGAGTACGGTAGAGCAACATGAAAATCCCCGCCCCCCCCATCAAGCTCTATATGAAAAGAGCTAATAACAACGACTTCGGTTGGGCTCACTATATTTGCCATTGCTGGATTAACTTCTGAATCCAGATATTCAAAAGAGACATCCATCACGGGCGCCCAAGCTTCTTTATAATCTTCAAAGATTATTTTTAACAGCATTTGTACAATACGGCGCTCTGTAGGGGTAAACTCACGCCCCTCTATTTTGGCGTGATAACGTCCATCAGCACCAAAAAAGTTATCTACCAAGATAAACACTAAACGCGCTTCCATAGTAATTAGACCAGTGCCTTTTAAGGGACGAAAACGAACCATGTTTAAACTAGTGGGTACAAATAAGGTGTGAATGTATTCGCCAAATTTAAGCATTTGCACGCCATTAATCGACACTTCCGCAGTGCGGCGCATCATATTAAATAAGCTGATCCGCATGTGACGGGCAAAACGTTCGTTCACAATTTCCAGAGTTGGCATGCGACCACGAACAATACGATCTTGTGATGAAAAGTCGTATTGTAGCGTATTACCGCTGCCATCATCACCGCCCTGTAGATCCTCCTCTTCGACTTCATCGACACCATGCAACAGGGCATCGATTTCATCTTGGGATAATAAATCGCTCACGCTGACCCCTTATTGCATTACAAAGCCGGTAAACAACACCCGCTCGATTACTTTACTTCCCTCTACGTCCGTCAACGCAGCTTGTACTTTATCAAGCGCTGCAATTCGGAGAGTTTCTTTGCCTTCGCTAGTGCCAAGTTCATCTGCGGTGGTAGTTGAAAACACCCCAAGCAATGTACCTTCAATAAGTGGAATATGCTTTTTAGCCGTTTCTTCGTTCACATCACCGCGCACTAATAATTGCACTTTTATTTGCACAATACGGTCACGACTTGCGCCTGGTACGTTAAAAATAAAAGGTCGAGGCATTGCAACATATAAAGCACTGCCAACCTTTGCGCCACTGCCACTTTCCTCTGCAATTTCCGTTGCTGGCGCAACCGATTCATCTGCAAGTGTTTCAGGAGCAGCGTCCGAGCCTGACATCAAGAAAAAGCCAACTGCACCACCAATTACCAATACCGCAGCAATAATAATTATGATCAGCTTTTTTTTACTTTTACTGCCGTCTTCAATTTCTAAATTTGCTTCTTCAGCCATGCCGCTTTCCTTTATATCTTGATAATAGCGATATTACGAGTGTCACCGCACACCATCAAGTTATTTATTTTTATAGTCTTATACCTCATATAATAGCAGGTGTTAGGCATAGTAATCTATTGATGATGAAGATTGTTGCCCAGAGCCTGGAATTGGTTGCTGAGTTAATCCACTTTCTTCTTCATTTTGTTGCTGATTTGCCTGCTGACCACGGCCATTTTGTTGCCCGTCACCACCTGTACCACTTTGACTACTCCCTTGCTGAATACTACTTTCACCCAGTTCAATTCCCTGCTGTGCTAGCATTTCTCGTAATCTCGGCATTGATTGCTCAAGGGCTTCTTTGGCTTGCTGATTTTGCACCACAAAGTTAATTTGAGCTTGTTCTGCATCGCTACGAATACGAATTTGCATACTGCCCATTTCTGGCGGATCAAGGCGTATTTCTGCTTCTTTATTATTAATACTTAATAATGCACTCACTCGTTCTTGTAGTAACTTGGCTGCATCACTTTTCATAATATTCAACGCTTGCAGCGTAGTTGGATCAATATTTACTTGTCTGGTCTGTGATGCAGGGCTCGCTTGCTGAGCATGCATTACTTGCATATCAGCCAAAGCTTGTTGATAACGTTGCTCATTCCTCTCTACATCAGGGGCTGTAGTTACTGCAGTGGTTAATCCGGTGATCTGGCCAAATAATTGATTTACACGAGTCAGTGAGTTATCTCGCACTTGGTTTTGCTCTGCTTTAATATTTTCAGCAAATTGTTCGCTTTTTAGAGCACTATCTTGCACTGCCTGTGTCATTTCCTGCTCTTTGCTCACAGCCTTTAAAATTGCATCTTGTGAGCCAGATACTTTATTTGTATCTGAAGTCGTGTTACGGCTTGTTGTAGTCGCTGTGGTGGCTAAATTATCTGTCATTGACTGAACGGTCAATTGAGCTTTTGATTCAATCAGTTTTTCAGTACTCTCTGACCGGGCTAATTCAGCAATGGCCTTATTGATCTGAGTTAATAAAGCCCCTTTGGGCTGCTCAGTAGTCACAAAATTTTGTAACTGCTGGCTTAATGCCTGCTTTTGCGCAGGGCTTAACAGCGAAATATCTTTACTTAATTGAGTTAGCTCTGCCGTATTCATAGTCGCAACGACCGTGCTAGGTTTTGCAACGTCCTTACTATTAAGATCTACAAATTCAGCCAGCTGTTTTTGCTGCTCTGGTGTTAAGCTCGCCAATAATGGATTTTCATTCTTTTGTACAGTCGTCATTGAATTAAGTAGCTCTAATGCAGCACTATTACTATGCCTTGACTGTTCAGCTACTTTTTCTGATACATCAGTTTGAGAGCTTGAAGCAACAACTTTAACCGCTTTAGCATCTGTGGTTAATCCTGCGTTCTGTGGAGCTTTATCTTGGCTTATATTTGCAGCAGCATTGTCAACTCTCCCGTTTTGTAACATAGTTGTAGTAGCTTGTTGAATTGTTGACTGCATTGCCATTTCTTTACTTTGCAATGTCTCTTTTGCGACTTGAATATCATCAATAATAGGAGTCACCGCATCATCAGGTGGGGTATGTCCCTTCAGCTGAAGTTGTTTATCAATTGCCTCTGCCAGCACCGTTTTTTCAGTAAGTAACGATGGTTTTAGCTGTTTATCAACTAATTGTGCAATAGGCTCATCAGTAATTAATGGGTCTGTATCAATAATGGGCGTAACATCATCAATTGGACGAGCTCCAGTGCCTTTAATAAGCTTGGGATCTATTTTCTCTTCGCTGTATTTACCCAACTTTGAAAGTAATGAGGTATTTGCAACAGTTGGTGTATTATTTACTCGAGTGTCCATATTGTTAGCTGCCGTGATCTGAGCAAGCATTACATCACCCGACATCGTATCCTCATCACCGTTGTCAGCAGGCGTTTCTTGTGCTTTTTCAGCAGTAATTACGGCTTCAGTTCTAGGTGGCTCAACACCAGTTGAATTGACTTTCGCAGATGTTTCCACAACATTATTTGCACTTTGTAATTGGCTAAAAAAGTCACTATCTGTGCTTTCTTTATCTGCTGCCGCACCACCTTTGGCACTGTCTTTTTTATTTAACTGAACATCCTGCTCAGTTGAGATAAACACTGAAAGATCACTAATAGCCATAATTCACCTAGAATAAAAGTGGCAATTTGCCGCCGCAGTTTGCCAGAATAAATACTTATTACATTGAACAAGCAAATAATATGCCTAAGCTAGTTTAAATTAATAAAAACCCTATTTTAGGCAATAGACTATAAAACGCGACGTCTTTGATAAAATTGATTTGCAGAAAATTCATCAAGCATTTTTTGTTCATTTTTTTGTGCAATCACATTCGCTTTAAGCTGCTGTTTTTCTATTAATTTAGCAACCGCTTTAGCCTTAATTTGCTGTTTAAGCCATAAACTTTGGCGTTGTGAAACAACCTGTTTAGCGGTACTGACAGTATTCGCTTGCTGACGAATAGCTTCTTCAATTTTAGCAATAAAAGCATGATATTGACTAAACCCGGCACTACTTAAACCAGACTTTCCTTTTACATGTAATTGCTGAGTATATTCTAAACGGAAGTTATTCAAGCCTTGCAATTTTTGTTGATTACCTTGCAAGTTTTGCTGCGCTTGTAAATAATTTATCCGTAAAGCTTCTTCTTTATCATTTTCTATTTTCAGCAATAAACTGAGCTTATTTGTTGCCATTATGCTTGTCCTAATAATTGCGCAAGCCCTTGTAGGCCATCATCATAGCTGATCACATCCTTCATGCCTTGTTGTAAAAATGCATTCACTCTTGGCATCATATTAATGGCCTGATCAAGCATTTGGTCAGTGCCTTTCTGATAAGCACCTAAAGTAATCATATCTTTATTTTGCTGGAACATTGAATACACTTGTTTTAACACTCGCGCTTGTTGCATGTGTGCTTCTGAGACAACTTGTGGCATCACCCGTGAGATCGATTTTTCTATATCAATGGCTGGATAATGACCACTATCAGCGAGCTCTCTGGATAACACGATATGACCGTCTAAAATGGCTCGCGCCGCATCAGCAATCGGATCTTGCATATCATCCCCCTCACTCAGTACTGTAAAAAATGCTGTGATAGAGCCTTGCCCTTCGCCGCCATTACCAGCACGCTCCACCAGCGCAGGGAGCTTTGCAAATACAGAAGGCGGATAACCTTTAGTCGCTGGTGGTTCGCCAACCGCAAGCGCTATTTCGCGCTGCGCCATTGCATAACGCGTTACAGAGTCAAGTAACAATAAAACATTTAAACCTTGATCGCGAAAGTACTCCGCGATAGTTACCGCACTTTCACAGCCTTTTAAGCGCATTAATGGCGAGGCGTCGGCAGGCGCGGCGACTACGACAGAACGTTTACGCCCTTCCACACCGAGTATTTCTTCAATAAACTCTTTTACTTCGCGGCCACGCTCCCCCACTAAACCAACAACTATTACATCAGCTTCTGAGCCTCGCGTCATCATACCCAGTAATACCGACTTACCCACACCGGAGCCTGCAAATAGGCCCATACGCTGACCTTGACCAACAGTTATCACTGAATTAATTGCCCGTACGCCAACATCCATAGGCTGCGTAATTGGTCGTCGAGATAATGGGTTAATGGAATTTTGTGCAAACTTTAAGTAATGCTCTGCTTTAATAGCTCCAAGTCCATCCAACGGGCGCCCTAAGCCATCAACAACACGGCCAAGTAAACACATACCAACAGGCAGTCCGGTATCGTTTACTTGTGGGATCACGCGCGCACCAGGTAATACGCCAGAAATATGGTCATTTGGCATCAAGTAAAGCGTCTGATCATTAAAACCAACAATTTCAGCATCAACAAAACCATGCATGGTTTCAATTTTACATTGGCTGCCAACTGGCGCGCGTAATCCTTTCGCCTCTAATGTTAACCCTACAACACGGGTTAAAATTCCCGCAACAGCAGGCGTTGGACTATGGATATGTTTTTGATACTGTTGTAAACGTTCACTTAATGGGCGAGGTTGAGAACTCATTGCAAACCAAAAATGGGGTTAGATACCACTACTATGCAAAAAGCTATCCAACGTTTCTTTGACGCGGGTTTTTATAGTCATATCAATAGATGATTGTGGTGTTTTTACTTGGCAACCACCGCGTTCTAAAGTCGGCTCTGCAACTAACTGCCAGTGGTTTTCAGCGAGTGCAGTTTCACCATAACTATTTTTAACCAGTTCAATGTCTTCAGGATGTAAATGAATACGCACACTTTGCTGCTCATTGGCTAACGCATCAATACACTGCTTTAAACTTTGCAAAATGATTTCAGGGGAGGTTTTAATTTCTTGATAAACTAACGCTTCGGTTAACATAACGGTTAACTGTACAAGCTGTTTTTCAGCATAATCATCGACTTTAGCTAATGGCGCTGACAAACTATCTAACAATGCTTTTAGACTAGTTAGCTGTTCTTCAATCAAAGGTTTGACTTCTTCTTGACCTTGCGTTTTCCCAAGCTCAATGCCTTCTTTATAACCGGCTTCTTTTCCCTCGCCTACGCCTTTTTCAAAACCATCAATATACCCCTGCTCATGGCCTTGTTTTAAGCCTTCTTCGTAGGCATCTTGACGGATTCGTTCCAGCTCTGCCATCGTTAACGAAGGCAGCTCTGGCTCTTCGGGCTCTTGTGCTTGTTCACTTTCTTCAAGCTCTTTGCGATATAAATCGGCCAGCGGTGTACCAAACGCCGTTGAACGACCGTCGAATTGGCGAGTGTCTTGCGTGACATCTGGAATGGGCCAGTTTTCTAATAATTCATCAACCGCTTCACTGGCACGTAAAGGCCGACCTTGATATTGGGTAGATTTGCTCATGGTTTACAAGAACTCCTCACCACCACCACCACCCAGCATAATTTCACCTGAATCAGCGAGACGACGTGCCGTAGATAAGATTTCTTTTTGCGCAGCTTCAACTTCGCTGATCCGCACAGGTGCCATTGCTTCTAAATCATCAGCCAGCATTTCGGCAGCCCGTTTTGACATATTGCGAAGGATTTTCTCTTTCAATGCATCGTCAGTGCCTTTGATGGCCTTCATCAGTACATCTTGTTGGACTTCACGCAAGATAGCTTGAATACCACGATCTTCAACATCCATTAAGTTTTCAAATACGAACATTAAATCTTGAATTTGTTGCGACATCTCTTCGTCATGCTCACGAATTGAATCCATCAACTGACCTTCAATATTGGTATCGAGGTAGTTCATGATATCTGCTGCCGCTTTCAAGCCGCCCATTTTCGCAGCTTGCGCACCGGCTTGTCCGGCAAATTGTTTTTCCATGATCTCGTTCAATTCTTGTAAAGCCGCAGGTTGTACTTCTTCAAGGTTGGCGATTCGCATGGTTAAATCTAAGCGCACTTTTTCAGGAAATTGCGCTAAAATTTCAGCTGATTGTTCAGGCTCCAAATACGATAAAACAATCGTTTGTATTTGCGGATGCTCATTGCGAATAATATTGGCAACTTGCTTTGAGTCCATCCATTTCAATGAATCAAGGCCTTTGGCTCCTGATCCCATAACAATTTGATCTATCAGGCTTGCCGCTTTATCTTCACCAAGTGCCGCAGTAAGGGCTTTTTTGATAAAATCTTCTGATTGGAAGCCAATCGTACTAAAACTTTGTATTTGCTCTATAAACAAGTTATGCACGGCACTAATTTTGGCTTGCGATAGATCATCTATCGCCGCCATTGCCATACCCACTTTTTGCACCTGTTTAGGCTCAAGGTGCTTTAATATTTGCGCTGCATCTTCTTCGGATAAGCTTAACAATAAAATTGCAGCTTTATCTACACCGTCTAATTTATCAACATCAAACGCTGCTGGCAGTTGTTTTTGTTCTTCATCAGTCATCTTCAGTTAACCACGCTTTCACAACTTGTGAGGAGAGTTCTGGCTCATTTGCTACCAAGGCACGAACAGCTTTTAATAAGTCTTCATCGCCATGTAGGTCTGGTAACTGTAGTGTACCATCACTTGAGAAGCCAACCGAAGCAGAATCAAAATCTTTATTTAGCATATCTAGGGTGTTATCGCCAATATCTACACCAGAACTAAGCGCATCATCATCATACTCTTCAAGCGTATCATCTGGGTAAATCAAACGTTTCAGCATAGGTTTAACTACCGCCATAATTAGCACTATGATAACCAACGCACCAAGCACTAAGCGCACAACTTTCATAAACCAATTTTGTTCCCACAATGGCACTTCAATCGCCAAGTCCATAGGTTCACGTGCAAACGGCACAGTCACAACTTCTAATGCATCACCGCGCTGTAAGTCAAAACCCACACCGCCTTGCAGTAAGCGACGAATATTTGACAACGCTTCAACTGAGCGAGGCTGCATAGTTGTTTCACCATTTTCACCCACGGTCGCTAGATAATCTACCGCCACTGAAACACTAATTCGGCGAATAACACCACTTTGCTGACGTGTATGAGAAATAGTGGTGTCAAGCTCATAGTTTCGTGTCGCTTCTTTATGAGTACGACTTGGTGATGAACCAGAGCCTGCACCACCTTGGCCTGCAACTTCAGGAATATTCGAATCCATTGGAGGCTGATTTGTCAGCGCGCCAGGAATACCGATAGCTAAACCACCGATATTATTTTCTTCAAAAGTAGTTTCGCTGCGCACCGCTGGTAAATCAGGGTTGTAGCGTTTTTGAGTTTCTTCAATCGCGCTAAAGTCCATACTTAAATCGACTTGTGCAGTGTAGTTACCCATGCCAATAACAGGCATTAAGATACCATCGATTTTATCTAAATATTCTTGTTCACGCTTACGTTCAATATCATATTCTTTACGTGAGCGAGCAGCTAACGCACTTTGCGATCCTGAATTAAGTAATCGGCCATTTTGGTCTGTTACCGTTACTCGTGACGGCTCTAAACCTTGCACTGCTGAACCAATAATATCAACAATCGCATCCACTTCTTCACTACCGAGCATACGACCACGTTTTAAAGTTAATACTACTGTTGCGGATGGTTTTTTCTCACGACGAGCAAAAACATTTTCTTTCGGGATTGCCAATAATACTTTTGCACGCGTGACATTTTGTAGTTCCTCAATCGTGCGCGCTAGTTGTTGTTCACGACCATGCTTTAAACGTTCACGCTCTAAACGCTGACTAACACCAAAACCCATATCTTGCATGATTATATCAGTACCCGAGTTCGGCGCTTGCTCAATACCTTCGCGGGTCATTAACAATTTAATATTTTGATATTCATTTTCAGCAACAGAAACCACATTGCCATCAAGTTGATAGTCAATTTTTTGTGCATCTAAAAAATCGAGCGTTTGAATTAGCTCTTCCGTTGGCATTTTTCCAAGTGGGCGCATATCTGGTTGACGTGCCCAAATAATCACAAAAATAGCAATCGCTAAACAGATCGCTAATGCAATAATTAGAGTGACCTGGCGCAATACATCAACGCCGTTTAATGCACTTAAATAGCCTGACTTTTGTTCTTGTTGATCGTCATTATCAGTTTGCTCTATACCGCCGCCGGCCAAAGCAAGATCTGTTGATTGGTTAGATTGCGCCACAATAATTCTCCACTACCTAGTTAAACAGGCATATTCATGATTTCTTTATAGGCTTCTACAAGTTTGTTACGAACTTGCACAGTGGCTTCAAAGGCAACCGACGATTTTTGTGATGCGATCATCGCATCCGCTAATGACACATTTCGGTCGCCCATTTCAACCGCTACGACTTTTTGCTTCGCATCAGCTTGAAGGCCATTCACGGTATTGAGTGCATCACTTAACAAATCGCCAAATTGAGCGCTCGAAGTAGGCTGCGCCTGCGTCGGTAATTTGTTTACTTGATTACTACGACCAGCTTCAAGAGCCATAGATTGCATTTCTTGAAATAATGCGCTGTTTTGAATTTTCATAATTGTCTCTGACGATGCCGTTTACTAATATCTTAATAAAGCACAAAACATGCCAACTAATAAATTTATTAATATCAATGATTTGGAGTTAACTCTAGTTGTCAGAGTTTTGACAAGTTTACGCCCAGCAAGGCTGAGCGTAAATCAAATAGCGAAGGAAAACAGAATTATAGAGGCTTAAGCAGGTAAGGTGATCCCCAAGTCGCGCATTTGTGCCAATTTATAACGCAATGTTCGTGGGCTGATCCCTAATGTTTCAGCTACATCTTTACGCTTGCCTTGACAACGATTTAGGGTGTCTAAAATAATTCTATGCTCTTTATCTTTGAGTTCATCTTTATAACTTCCTGAGTCCAGGCTTGGTAATTCTTCAGATAGCGGATTGCGCTCTGCTGTCGCTTTTATTGCTGGCACTTGCAGATCATAATAAGCATCATTCGTCGATGAACTTGTAACCGCCGAAGTAGTACTTTCTGCTGCAGAATTGACCGATACTAAACTTGCTGATAAAGCCGTAGTTAAAGGTGTTTGGGTTAAGTTCTCAATAAAAATAGCACTTTCATCAATCATATCACCGTGGCGTAATATCAGCGCACGCTGGATCACATTATCCAGTTCACGTACATTACCCGGCCAAGCATGAGCTAATAGTTTTCTCTCAGCCGCTTCACTAAGTACGGCGATAGGCTCTTTGCTTTTATTAAGATGACGTTCAATTAAATGCTTTGCCAACACGACAATATCGCCAGGGCGTTGACAAAGTGGACGCCACATCAATGGAAATACATTTAATCGATAATATAAATCTTCTCTAAACTGGTGCTTAGCCACAGCCTCTTTTAAATCACGGTTACTGGTAGCCAAAATACGCACATCTAGCTTAATAGTTTTGCGACCACCTAAACGTTCAACTTCACGTTCTTGTAATACACGTAGTAACTTAGCCTGTAGGCCTAACTCCATCTCAGTGATTTCATCAAGTAAAATTGTACCACCTTGTGCTTGCTCAAATTTACCTGGGCAAGCTTGAATCGCACCAGTAAACGCGCCTTTCTCATAGCCAAATAATGTAGCTTCGAGCATATTTTCAGGGATCGCAGCACAGTTTATTGCCACGAATGGCTGCTCTGCACGATCAGACTTATCATGGATAAAGCGTGCGAGTACTTCTTTACCTGAGCCACTAGGACCAAGCACCATCACACTGGCATCCGATTTAGCAACCCGACTTGCAAGTTCTAATAGCTGAATACTACTCGGATCAGCAACAATCGGGCCATCTGTTTCTTTTTCTGGCTCAGGTAGATAGCGGCTTACCATATTAAGTAGCACTTCGGGCGCAAACGGTTTGGCCATATAGTCAATTGCCCCTAACCGCATAGCCTCAACAGCATCATCAATAGTCGCATACGCTGTCATCATTAAAACCGGTAGATCAGGGTAATTAAGATTAATGCTGCGCAGTAAATCAAGGCCACTCATCGCGCCCATTTGCACATCGCTTACAACTAGCGAAAAGCTGTCTTTTTTAAGTCGCACCATAGCTTGCTCGGCGCTGTCAGCTGCAACGCAATCTATTCCAGACATTTCAAGCGTATCAATCAAGGCTTCACGTAGCCCTGCATCATCTTCAACCACTAAAATCGTGTTGTTCATATTGCCTCCGCCGATGTTGACTTTGTACAAATAGGTAACAGTAAACTAAAGCAGGCTCCGCCTTGAGTATTGTTTGTTACTGCAACGCGTCCTTGGTGTGCATTTGCGACTGAGCTTACCACCGCTAAACCTAAACCAGTGCCTTGACTTCGCGTAGTAAAAAATGGTTCAAATAATTTATCAAGTAAGCTTAAATCGACCCCTGGACCGTTATCACTTACAGTAATACGCACTAGCTCGGGGTCACTCACATCCCGTTGCGCACTTAATTGAACGAGAGCATTACTGCCAATGACTTGAATACTGTTATGAATAAGGTTTTGAATGGCACTGGCAAGCGCAGTTTTATTGCCCATTATCTCGATATCAGGCTCAGGTAAACTAACTTCAAGTTCACTATTATTAAGTGCAACCATAGCATCAGCGCCAGTTTTCACTTCAGTTAATAATTGCTGCATGGAAACATGTTCAACGACTTGCTGATCGCCACTTTTAGCGAACAACAACATATCGTTTACTTGAGTTTCAAGATCTTTTAAACGCGACATCAACTTAGTATGAAAATTGCCTCGTGAGCTTTCGGGCAACCGCTTTGAACCTAAATTAGCGGCATACAAAATCGCAGCCGACAGTGGCGTTCGTACTTGATGCGCCAAAGATGCCACCATTTTACCCAGTGCACTTAAACGTTGCATATGTGCAACGCGTGTTTGTAAACGACGCGTTTCGGTTAAGTCAGTCATTAAGATTAATTGCCCAGGCTCTGGCGCTAATGCCGTTATTTCTAACTTAATTAAGCGACCATCTTTGAGCGATACTTCATGACCATCATCTTGTTGGGGGCGAAACGAGCGCTGGATCACACTAAACCACTTCTCACCTTCGAGTGGTTCCCCTAGCATGTCTGTTGCAATTTGATTGGCTTTAGCGATCAAACCTCGACCATCAAGCACCACAACACCTGCGGGCATTGTATCTACTAAATGACTTAACCAACTGGCTTGCTGGCGTAATTCACTTAGCTCACCAATGTACTCTTCTTGCAGTAAGCATGGGTTATACTGGGCCGCTGTGATAAATTGTGGTTTTAAAACATTAGCTAAGGCCATCATACATTCTCGTTTACAGGATCTAATTAGCTAAATGCACAAATTGTACCAACAATTAAGCCGATTAATTTCAACCTCTTAGCGTTTAAATAACGCGACAAAAAAATGACAAGTAAAATAAACAAAGCGAGGAGACACTATGAGTTCAACAAATTTATGTCGCTGCCCTTGGCTCGATACCAGTAAAGATGACTATGTTGCCTATCACGATGATGAATGGGGAATACCTGTATATGATGACCAAACACTTTTTGAATTTATTACTCTGGAGTCAGCGCAAGCGGGATTAAGTTGGTATACGATTTTAAAGAAACGTGATGGTTACCGCCGTGCATTTTTGAATTTTGATGTAAAAAAAGTCGCAAAAATGAACGAGCACGATGTTGAGCGATTAATGCTGGATGAAGGGATCGTTCGCAACCGCTTAAAAATTGCAGCGACTATTAATAATGCAAAGCGCTTCATTGATATCCAACAAGAGTTTGGCAGCTTTAGTAACTATCAATGGCAATTTGTAGGTGGTAAGCCGTTAGTGAATGAGTTAGATAAACTGAGTGACTACCCTGCAATTACCGAGGCCTCAACTGCATTTGCAAAAGATTTAAAAAAACGGGGGTTTAAGTTTTTAGGCCCAACCACCGTATACGCACATATGCAGGCCTGTGGTATGGTGAATGATCACAGTAATGATTGTTTTCGTAAAGCAGAGATTATTGAGAAATACTAGGTGTTGCTCAGCATAACTTACCCGGATTATTAATCTCGTGATAAGTTATATTTTTTCATTTTTTCAACTAAGGTCGTGCGGCGTACACCCAGAATCTCTGCAGCACGCGCAACAACATAATCATAACGCTCTAATGCTTGGGTGATCAAACTGATCTCTAATTCAGCCAAATAATCTTTTAGCTCAATCCCTTCGTCGGGTAAAAGGTCTGCTGATGGCTGAATTGCTTCATCGTCAGGCTCATCTTCATAATCACTAAAGCCCGAACTAAAAATATCGTTAAACGCATCACGCTCCAGCAGTTCTTCTGGGTATTGTGGTTCATAAGCATCAACTTCAATATAACGATATTTTGCTGGTAAGTCGGGGATATCAACCACTTTATCTGGCAACATGATCACCATACGCTCAACTAAATTCGCTAACTCGCGAATATTGCCCGGCCATGTATGCTCTTTTAAACTATCAATTGCCCGCTCAGTAAACTTAGCGGTAGTACCACTTTGCTCATTAATACGGCGCATTAACTCTTTTAATAATAATGGAATATCATCAGCACGTTCTGCAAGAGATGGGTTTTCGATAGGAAAAACATTGAGCCGATAGTATAAATCTTCGCGGAAACTTCCTTGCTCTATCATTTGTTCAAGATCACGATGTGTTGCAGCAATCACCCGCACATCGGCTTGAATTGGTTTTGTACCACCAACCCGCTCATAGCTGCGCTCTTGTAACACTCGCAATAACTTTACTTGCATTTGCAGCGGCATATCGCCAATTTCATCTAAAAACAGCGTCCCAGCTTGGGCTAGTTCAAAGCGACCTTTGCGCGCTGAAATAGCACCGGTAAACGCGCCTTTTTCATGGCCAAACAACTCACTTTCTAACAGCTCCGCAGGTATCGCCCCACAGTTAACGGGTACAAATGGCCCAGTATTACGTTTTGATAGTAAATGAACATTACGAGCAACCACTTCTTTACCAGTACCTGATTCGCCTAAAATTAATACATTAGCGTCCGTTTTAGCAACTTGTTCAATTAAAAAGCGTACATCTTTAACCGCTTCAGTTTCACCCACTAAGCCATCAAAGGTTTTGTGCGGTTTTGCGTGTTTATGCTCATTTGGTAACATCCGTTGATACTGCTGGCAATCATGCAGTAATTGAGTCGTTACATCATGGTTAAAAGGTTCACAGATAAGTCCAACTACATTGGCAATGCTCAACAGTGGTTTAAGGGTTTCACCAATTAATAGAAATGGTATTGTTGGATGGCGCTTGATCACGCTTTCATGATCTAAGCTTTGCAATGCACCGAGGATCACCATACATGATTGCTTTTGGTATTTTTTACACTCTTGTTCAAGGCTTGCATCGTCAAGCAGTTGCACTGCCTCACCAATAAAGGTAAGCGCAGCATGTAAACCAATCGCACGATTATTATTATTGTCTAAAATCAAGATCATTATTTAGCGAACCACAGTTACTACAAGCTATTAATAATTTAAATTGTAAGCGAGTTTGACAGGGATGCAAGCACAAAGCGGCAGTTTTTTGACATAGATGCCAAAAAACAGACACTAGGCTAATTACAAGTAATACTTAAGAATTACTGTTTTATCATAGCCGTTATAATAACCCTAAAATAGATTCAGCCGATTGGTTAGCTTGGCCACGCAGTGCTATTGACGCTTGTGCTAAAATATCATTTGATACTTGCTGTGAAACCGCCTGAGCATAATCGGTATCTTGAATTCGACTTTGGCTCGCGGCAATATTTTCTTGCTGAGTCCCTAAGCCTTTAATGGTACTTGCCAATGTATTTTGAAAAGCGCCAAGTTCAGCTCGTTGTGCATTAATTTCGTCAGCCGCTTGGTCACTAATATCAATGGCTGTTTGAGCTCCTGCTTGAGTTGAAATGTCGATAGTTGATATTACCGATGAAAAACTACCGTCCGAAGGAGTAACCGTTTGATTTGTATTCGCATCAGGCCCTACTTGAAACGACACCGACTGACCATCAAACAAAGGTTTTCCTGCAAAATTAGCATTTTCAAACGTCTCTGTAATTTGACTTTGTAACTGCACCACTTCTTCTTGCAAAGCAGCGCGATCATTATCATTTAATGCGCCATTACCTGCTTGGATGGACAATTCTCGAATACGCGAGACAGCATCGTTGACACCCGACAAGTTTGACTCAGTCGCTTGCGAATAAGAAATACCATCATAGGCATTATTCACCGCTTGACTGTAACCGTCTTGTTGGGAGGTTAAGCGGTTTATAATTTGCAATGCTGCGGCATCATCTGCCGCAGAGTTGATTTTTTTACCCGTAGCAAGTTGCTCTGCAAGCTTGTTACTGGTTTGCTGTGTTTGGTTTAAAAAACTAGTTGCTGGTGATTGAATTTTCATAACAGGCTCCGACACGCTGATTGGTTAAATTATAGCTTAATTTGCCAAATTTTGCACTTTGTACCATTGTTTAATTAAATTAACTTGGCATCGAGCTTGCTAGTCACCTTGTTAATAGTTAAATTACTGAGAAATGAGTCAAAATTCTCACTATGCGTACTTCACTTTTATAAATAGCTACGCCAATGATAAACAACTTGGGGAACACTATGTTCGATAACAAAACAATTCTAATTACCGGTGGTACCGGATCATTCGGTAAGAAATACGTAAAAACCTTGCTTGAACGATACAAGCCTAAAAAGATTATTATTTTTTCACGTGATGAACTGAAACAATTTGAAATGCAGCAAGACTTTGATCAACCCTGTATGCGTTACTTTATCGGTGATGTACGCGATAAAGACAGGTTACGCAGAGCGATGCGTGGCGTTAATTATGTTATTCACGCAGCAGCTTTAAAGCAAGTACCCGCCGCAGAATACAATCCGATGGAATGTATTAAAACTAATATCAATGGTGCTGAAAATGTTATTGATGCTGCACTTGATAATAATGTTGAAAAAGTCATTGCGCTTTCTACTGATAAAGCAGCCAACCCAATTAATTTATATGGCGCCACAAAATTAGCATCCGATAAACTGTTCGTTGCCGCTAACAATATTGCGGGAGGCCATAAAACCACTTTTTCCGTTGTACGTTATGGCAATGTAGTGTGTTCTCGTGGTTCAGTTGTTCCTATTTTTCAAAGGTTCATTGATCAAGGTTGTGAGCATATCCCTATTACCCATGACGAAATGACCCGCTTTTGGATAAGCCTGCAACAAGGTGTAGATTTTGTATTAACCAATTTTGAAAGAATGCTGGGTGGTGAAATTTTCGTGCCAAAAATACCGTCAATCCGTATTACTGATTTAGCCAAAGCTATGGCACCCAATTTACCTATTAAAATAATCGGTATTCGTCCAGGTGAAAAGCTTCATGAAGTAATGTGCCCTGCAGATCTATGTTTTGAAACCTATGAATATAAGGATCATTTTGTTATTGCTCCTGGAATTAAGTTCAGCAGCCGCAGCAATGACTTTACCGTGAATGCAATTGGCGAAAAAGGTAAAAAAGTAAAACAAGGCTTTGAATATAACTCTTTAAGCAACCCACACTATATGACTCTTGAAGAAATAAAAAACTTTAATGTGCAAGCACTACTATGACTATGACAAATAAAGTAATTCCTTACGGCAAACAAAATATTTCACAACACGATATAGATGCCGTTGTTGATGTATTAAAGTCTGACTGGCTTACACAAGGCCCTAAAGTACCCGCTTTTGAGCAAGCGATTGCTGATTACTGTGATGTAAATTTTGCCTGTGCGACTAATAGCGCCACATCAGCTCTACATATAGCTTGCTTAGCGTTAGGCGTTGGGGAAAGTGATATAGTTTGGACTTCTCCGATCTCTTTTGTAGCCTCGGCAAACTGCGCCTTATATTGTGGTGCCAAAGTCGACTTTGTTGATATAGATCTAGATACAGGGAATATGTCACCTGGCGAATTAGAACAAAAATTAATTAGTGCAAAAAAAATAGACTCCCTCCCCAAAGTAGTTATCCCAGTACATTTGGCAGGCCAATCATGTGATATGAAGGCAATTTATGAGCTTGCGACAAAATATGGTTTTAAAATTATCGAAGATGCTTCCCACGCTATTGGTGCTAAATATTTAGATAAATCAGTTGGAAATTGTGATTACTCTGATATTACTGTTTTTAGTTTTCATCCAGTCAAGATCATAACCTCAGCCGAAGGTGGAATGGCTGTCACAAATAGTCAAACGCTTGATAAAAGCATGAAACGCTTACGCAGTCACGGCATAACAAGTAATCCTGATGAAATGACAGAGCCGAGTCATGGCCCTTGGTATTACCAACAAATTGACCTTGGCTTTAATTATAGAATGACTGAACTACAAGCTGCACTAGGACTAAGTCAGCTTAAAAAGCTTGATCAATTTGTCGCTGAGCGAAATAAACTAGCTAATATTTATACTAACGAATTTAAAAACTTACCAATTTCACACTTACATCAATCTTCACAAAGCTATTCAAGTTACCATTTGTATATTATTCGATTAACTGGGGATGCCGTTAAAAAGCATAAAGAGCTCATTTGTTCTTTAAGAGAGCACAATATTACAAGCCATTTGCACTACATACCTATCCATATACAGCCTTACTATCAAGCACTTGGTTTCAAAAAATCTGACTTTCCAAATGCGATTGAATATTATCATTCTGCGCTTACCATTCCACTGCATCCAAAACTAACAAATTTGGAGCAGGATTACATAATAAAAACAATCATAGAGTTTTTATGAAAATTGCTTTAGGAACTGTCCAATTTGGCATAAATTACGGTGTGAGTAATACCTCAGGCCAAACCTCTCAGAATCAAATTCAACAGATAATTGAACTTGCAAAAACAGCATCAATCACAACAATTGATACCGCTTCTGCATATGGAGATGCGGAGGCTAGATTAGGCCTATGTGGTCTTTCGTCTTTTAAAGTTGTGAGTAAAATAAAGCCGATAACATCGCAAAGTAATGTAAATGATTGCGTCACAAACGACTTAGATAAAACGCTTAAAGATCTCCAGCTGCCAGCTATCTATGGTTTGCTATTACATAACGCACAAGACTTTAATCATTATCCGGAATTAACTGCTATTTTAAAGAACAAAAAAGCGCAGGGACTGGTAGAAAAAATAGGTTTATCTTTATACTCGCCGACACAAGTATCGGATGAAATGCTTTGTTTTGCAGATTTGGTGCAAATACCTGTAAACATATTTGATCAGCGGTTTATCAAAACAGGGGCTTTAGATCGGCTAAAGAGCAAAAGCATTGAAGTCCATACCCGCTCCGCTTTTTTACAAGGACTACTTCTGATGAGTGAGGGAGACTGGCCTGCATATTTTAACCCGATAAAGCCTCAACTAGAACAATTCCACCAATTAGCAAAAAAACTAAACATCTCCCCTCTCTCGTTAGCACTAAATTACGTGATGAATATTAGCCAAATCGATAAAGTCGTTGTCGGTATAAATAATTTAGCGCAGCTTGAAGACATCTTAATAAATATAGATAACCAAAATTACGATATCGACTTTGAAGAAATCAGCTTACAGGATGAGCGTTTTATTAACCCTGCAAACTGGCAAATAAGCTAGAGATCCATATAATTGATAGGTGCTTTTGTCGATTCCCTGATCAATGCTAACGTATTCTCTGGACCTATATTAAATAAGCAATCTATAGCACTCAGGTGAGAAATAAATTCTCCTTTTTGCTGAATATAATTTGGATGTTCAAAGTTTTGATAAAACACATTAATCCCATTGCTTACCAGCTCACCACCCGGTGTGTTTGCTTCAATATAATCTTTAGCTCCTAGCGGAGATAAATAGATATCACAGCACATAACCTCACACAAGGATACTAAACGCTCATCTTTAATACCTGAGACACCAAGTAATTGTGATGAACTGCTCATAGGTGTTGCTATCTCCATATATTTCATAAGCATTTTAATCAATGCAATATTAAATTTTGCGACAGTATTTAAGTTATCTTTTTCAAATACCTCTGAAAGGCGGGAAAATAGTTCAGCGAAATACGCTGTTTTATTGTAGTTTTCGTAAATACTCTTTAAGTGCTTCTTCTTCCAAGAAGCTGCATTTATATATGGCGTATTTTCAATAGTCGCCCCCATACGCCCATCTGGCGTTGTAACGTGGCAACTTAACATGAGTGCCTGATTTTTTGTTTTAATTCTGTTACGAATATGCCAGTCACTTTTTTCAAGTTTTACATTATCTAAAAAAATAAACTTATCAGCGCTATCTATTAAAGAAAAATAACCAAGCCAAGGTAAATAAGTCGGCTGCATAACACTCAATATCATAAATTAGCCTCTTTACTCAGCTTCATTGTAAACTCATAAGGAAAGCCACCTTTTTTTATTACATAATCATGTTTCAAGTCTATAAAAGGGGTTAAGTTTTGCTTACATTCATCAAATAAATTAATCGGGTTAATATAAAATAAAGTTGGATCTTCGTATTCTACATAGCTTGAAAGTGCATTAAAGATCACAGATTTCTTGCAACTTAAAAAGCTTTTATGCAAAGTTTGCATTATAAATGTTAGATTATCATCTAGTTTATTATTAAAAACGCCGCTAATGAGTATATAATCGTACTGTTTTGACATTGAGTTTTTAAAAATATCAAAAACCTCAAACTGAGCCTTGGTATCATCTACAAATTTATTTTTAGCTGAATTAATGAACTCAGGGACAAAATCATAACCAAGATAGCCACCAGTGAAACCATGTAATCTAAAATAGGCAAGCATATCACCAAGCCCACAACCTAAATCAATAACATTGCTATCAAGCGGTATTTGTTCTAAAAATATCTTAAATCGCACATTTTGTGCCGCCTTAGAAACATGCTGTACGGCATGATGACAATCACCATGTTGCTGATAAAGCTTTTGATAGTATGCTTTTAAAGCTTGATGGCTATCTGTAGTCATTAATAAACTCAACCATGTCAGTTAATTGCTCTTGCTTAGTAAAAGGCTGAACAAATAAATTAATTATTTGATTACTTATTTTTGTTGCATTCACAAAGTGTCCTTGTGTTTGCAACTCACCTAATGACTTGTAGTGAGTAGTAAAAACAATATTATTCTCTTTTGCTTTGTGCAAAAACATGTTCCGTTGCTCAACAAATAAAGGATAACGCCAATAATTGATATCATCGCTATAGGGAAGTTTTTTAAAAGCAAGGTTAGTTACGTTTTGTTCAATAAAAGCAATATTTTTCTGCCTAGCTTTAGTCAATATATCAAGCTGAGTCATACTCGATGAAATACTTTTAAGCTTTTCTATTGCTGTAAATTGAGCCAATTGGTTATTACTTAAAAATGCCTGCGACTTGGCACTAAACTGTTCATTATTTGTCATTAGCGCACCACCATAGTTCGCAGCTATTGGCTTATCATAGCCAAAGCTAACAACTGAAAAGTCGCCAAAACTGCCTATTGGCTTTCCCTTATATTGTCCACCGTAAGCAAGGCAGGCATCTTCTATTAAAAGTAATGCATGACATTTTGCATAATTCGCTATTTTGTCTATCTCACAATAATGTCCATAACCATGCACAGCAACTATAGCCTTAACATCTTGGTTCATAACAGCATCAATATGTTCTACTTCCATTGAAAGTGATAGAAGCGAGACGTCTGCAAGCACAACATTAAAGCCTGCCATCTGCACAGCAAATAATACAATAGGGCAACAACTGGCTGGTATAATAACGTCACTACCAAGCTCAATTCCTGCGCCGTGCAATGCTGTTACAATAGCAAAACTACCAGAGCGAGTTAGAGTGACGTAATCTCGTTCAAAATACGCACTGAGCTGCTGCTCTAATAGGTTTATACCCACAACCTAATGTCCTTTCTATAATCCGATAACGGGAAGACTTCAGGCTGGCTCAATACCTCTATTCTATCAACATGAGGAGCTAAATATGCCAGTAATTTTTCAAAATTAAAAAAGCGCCACTTGGAGTAACGGTGAATTAATGGAATTGTTTTTTCATATTCTAAATTACTTGTCCCTTTTATTTCTTTTTCAAACTGGCTGTCTAAAACATCACCAATTAGAATAACGCCTCCAGGCTTGCACACACGTATCATTTCTTTGATTGCCGAAAGTGCATAATCATAACTAGGAAAATAATGAAAAATACTGTAACTCAAGACTCGATCAAACTGGTCTGTATCGAATGGAAGCTTATTAGCCTGAGATTGATAAAAAAAACCAATGGGTAATAGCTTCTTCGCTTCTTCAATCATGGCTTCAGAGTAATCTACCCCTGAATACTCACTACAATTACTCAATAACTTTGATAACAATAGGCCATTCCCACACCCAACATCTAAAACTTTATTGCCTTGCATTGAGAAAGCAAGTTTTTTTTCAACGTCATCAATAAGTGCTTGCCAGAGCTCATCGTCAAAGGGTCTGCCAACTTGTGCTTTAAAGTCCTGATTCTCACGGACGATTTGATCCCACTCAGCTTGCTTAAAATTAAATTCACTCATTTTGAAACCTTTATAATCTCTTTTGCTAAGCAGTTAGTAGAGTTTAAAATATATGCTGCCTTCATAGCCTCGTATTGAAGATCAACTTTTTCATCTATAAAAAGCTTAATTTTATAAACTAGCTCAGCAATTTCTACCCCATTGGCTAACCCAAGATCGAATGTTAAATTTGCACTGGCTAATTCAATTGTGTCTAAATGCTGTTCACTCGTTTGAGATACTGCACAATTTGGCAACAAACAATAACCTGACTCATATTTAGTCAGCCCGCCACCGTTAATTACTAGATCAACTTGCTCATAGAGATTAGACATATTTTCTACAAAATTGACTATCTCAATCGTATTATTATTCATATTTATGTGGTTACTTTGTTTACTCAGCAAGACGATTTTTTTGCCTTTAAATAGTTTATCTATTGCTTTAACGACTTTACTAGCAACATCAAAACGATCATCCCCACCTATGAAAATTAAGAAAGTATCTAATTTACTTCTCTGCAATTGCATCATTTTTTTTGTGCGTAATTGGGTAAGCTCTTCAGAAAAAGAAAAGAATCCTAATCCCAATCTATGTGCAGGCGTCTGCATGCAAAACTTATGGGCATTGAACCTAAAGTTAATAATCAAATCTGCAAAATCAAAATTATACTGGTCAAAGTCGTCGATAATACACACTTTATGTCCCATCTCTTTCACATTAATAAAGATATCTTTATCGATGATATAGTCATCAAATATGAATACTGATGTTTTCTTTAACTGAGGTATATCTGATAAAATCCCGAAACCTAGATTATTAATGCGAACTTTGGAGAAACGATCAAACTCCCCAATGAAACACACTGTACTTTTACTTGGAAACTTACTTATCTCTCTAGCAATATTTAAACATCGTGATAAATGCCCATACCCAGTATTTTTTGAAGCATTACAATAGAAGAAAAAATCTGACATTAATGACTATCACTTAGCGTATGACTAATCGCGTTATATGTGTCCACTAATACATCACCAAGTAGCCAATACTTCCCACTAAAACGGCCTGAAATTATGATATTGTCAGCGCTTTCTTTAAGCATATCGTAATTTTTGATAACACTTTGTTCAAACTCAAATGTAGGTACTGGAAACGTATTATGTATTACCTGATGTTTATAACTTAGAAGGTTCGAATTAGCGTCGATTAAACCCATTTTAATTAAATCTTCTAATATTTGCTTAGGTGGCACTTCTTTGTCTGACTTATCTGCTAGAGCCTCTGCTGTAATTTGATTTTGCTTACGGCTGTTAAAGTTTCCATACAGTGTGATCCTAAAAACACGCGAACTTTCGTCCCAATTCCAAAGGTAATGGGAATGTTTATCTTTAAGCGGTTTATCTAAACAAAAGTGGTAAATGTGAGCAGTTCTAAAAGTCACGCTTACAGAGTCTGTTTGCATGTTCATTGCCTTCAAAGCAATAAATGGTGGCGCGCTCCAATAGAGTAAGTCACAGCTAATTACCTCGCCACTATTTAGCCTTACCTCTGTAATCCTACTTTTATTTTTATGTAAACTTGAAATTATGCACTGTGTTTTTATTTCTACCCCACATTGTTTTACTTTATTTACTAAGTCGTCGACCCAAGCCTGCATCCCTTTTGAGGATTTCGGGTACAAATATGAGGGTTCTTTGATCCCATCTTTATATAAGCGTTCTTGGTAGTTTTTGTGTTTATGATAGCCAAGCTTAGCGTCATATACTGGTAACTCTTTTAATTTTTCAGTAGCAGCCTCATCCAACGCGATAACACGAGTGGCACCAAAATAATTAACACTATTCTTGGCTGTTAATGTTGTATAATCGCGCTGCTCACCATAAAGCTTATCGATAACAGGTTTAACTAAGCTTTCAAAAAATATTGGCCCCAACGTATCTTCTGAGTAATCTTGAATATTAGTTGCACTTGAGTCTGAATTGCGGCTAAGAAGCTGGCCAACTCCTTGTTCATAAAGAGCTAAAGGAAGTTTCCTTGTGTCTATGGTCTGGGTTTCATAGTCCCATTTTTTAGCAAAATAGTTTCCTGTTTTTAATTGGGGAATGCAGAGCCAATTTTCTTTTTGCTCAACCTCTGAACCAAATAAAAAATTATCTAACTCATCAATACCGGTTAAATTTGGGATATGTGTTCCCTGATCAAAATAATTTTCATCATCGTCCGTAACTGAATTAAGCAAACCACCACACTGATCTGACTGCTCAATTAATACAACTTTTCTTCCCTGCTTATTCAATAAATATGCAGCCACTAACCCGGCTACACCACCACCAACGACTACACATTTACTCATTTTCAATCCTCAATGGAACCCACAATCACATCGGGTAACACTCGGTCACCCATGGTCATCGATTTACTCATCATCTTACCGATATACTGTTCTAAATACTTAGGATGGGCGCCAAACCCTGGCCTGACAGAACGTATATCACCTCTTTTAATAACTTGACCTGCAGCTATATCACGACAAAAATACAAAGAACGTTTAGCCAACAAGTTTTTCTGGGCTGAGCCTGTTATCGCGTAATTTACCTGACCTAATGCTTTTTCGCACTGCCTAATACTGTTTACCATTTCGTAAAATTCGGCATAATCTAATGAAAAAAAAGCATCAACAGACTCGTCACTTTTATCTAAGACAAAGTGTTTTTCTACAACTCTTGCACCAAGTGCTACAGAAGCAACTGGAACAACAATACCTCTTGTATGATCAGATAATCCCGAAAGGCATTTAAACTTTCTGCTGATATCAGGAATCGTCATTAAATTACATTCTTCGAAAGGTGTTGGGTACGCCGTTGTGCATTTTAATATAACTAGGTGTTCACAACCGTTTTCGCGTAGGGTATCAACAGCTAATACTATATCTTCATATTCAGCAATTCCTGTAGACAAAATAACCGGCTTCTTAGTCTGTGCAACCTGAGCTAATAGAGCTATATCGGTGATCTCTGGCGAGGCAATTTTATATACAGGGGTGTTTAATGCTTCTAATAAATCGACAGCAGTACTATCAAATGGACTTGAGAAAATATCAATTCCGACTGACTTTGCCTCATCAAATAAAGTTTCGTGCCACTCCCACGGCGTATAGGCCTTTGAGTAAAGTGCATGAAGTGTATTGTGAGCTTCCCATGGATTATCAGTGGGTAATATAAAATCGCTTTTATTACAATTAAGCGTGATAGTATCTGCCGTATATGTTTGTAACTTAACAGCATCTGCACCAGCCATTTTAGCCTTTCGGATCATTTCGATTGCTTTGTCTAAGCTTCCGCAGTGATTCGCTGAAATTTCAGCGATAATATAAGTGGGCGTATCTATCCCTATTTTTTTATCATTTATATAAATAGCAAAGTCATTATTCACCGGCATATCGCTCTTCTTCTAATGAAATTAAAAGCCCCTCGTTACGGACTATATGCTTATTTAAATTGAAAACGTCTTCATTACTAGCAATGAACGTTTTAATTTCTTGATAGTTTACGTCTAGACTTCTATCGGAAAAATGCTTCCCAATTTTTTCGATTGCTAACCAATCTTCAATTGTATCAAGTGTAAACCTAAATTGGCTGTCATCGGATGCATTTTCAAGTAATTCAATTTTAAAGCCTACGGGATTATTAAAAAGATAAAGTGTTACATGCTCACGTTCAGATGACAGCGTAGCTAAAGTGTCAATATTATGAAGTATTGATGCTTTTATCACTTCACAATCAACGCCTTCAGCAAAACGCTCATCCAAATACGCATAATCGGCACCGGTGTCAAAAAACTTTTTTATGAGTGCATCACAAATTTCTGGACATATAAAGGGGGAATCCCCTGTTATTCGCACCACGTTGTCAGTTTCATATATATTTAAAGCGTCAACAAAACGAGATAACACATTATTTTCGCTGCCTCTGAAATACGCTATTTTTCTTCTTTCAAGAAAACTGACTAACTGATCATTGGCACTATTATTAGAGGTTAAAACCACGACTTCATCGATATAGGCTGATTTCTCTAAACGGCAAATAAGGTGCTCAATCACTGGGATACCATTAATTTTCCTTAGTACTTTTTTCGGCAATCTCGTTGAGGACATCCTTGCTTGGACAAAAGCAATGGTTTTATTCATCAATTTAGCCTCTGAAACCCACTATGACAGACAGGGCCTTCGAGCAGAACATTATATGTTTCATTAACTTCTGCGTCTTTCAATATTTTAATTACTATTTCAAATGCAGCCAAAAATTGATCACATAAGTGTCTTTCATGTGCTAAAGAAATATAAATAACGTTGGAAGCCAAAAATCCACGCTTTAACATCTCTTGGGTGTAAAGAGTTTTCAAAACCAGTGATGCTTCAGTTGGGAAAACAAGGATAGGTACACTGTCTATGCCAATAATTTTTAAATTGAACCCAATTTCTTTTACAATCTCATCCATTCTAGACTTAAGGTATCGACCAGTTTCAAGTAATGTGTTACAAACACTTTGCTCGTTAAATACTTTAAGAGTTTCCAATGCAGCTACAAAGCCAACTCTTTCAGTCCAATAAGAGCTACTGATAAACGATTTTTGAGCGGCATCCATTACTTCATCAGTACCAATCACGGCACCAATAGGATGCCCATTCCCCATTGCTTTACCCAATACGCAAATATCCGGTTCTATATCAAATAACAAATGAGAACCACCAGTATTGAGCCTGAACCCAGAAGATATTTCATCAAAAATTAAGACTATGCCGTTCTCTTTACAACGCTTTTTTATCGCTTTTAAAAATCCAACATCAGGCATGCCATGCCTAAATACTTCCATTATTACAACACCCAATGTGCCATCATTTTCAGCTAGTAGCTTATCAAAGCCTACAAGGTCACCTTCTTTGAAGGGCAAGGCTGTTTCAGCTAACAGCCGTGGTACACCACTGGGCGCTAGGCCCGGTAATAGCTGCTCATCTAGATTACCTTTGGATGCTAAATTTGTTGCTAAATACCAATCATGCCAACCATGATAGCCACAAAATGCTATTCTATCCTTTTGGGAATAAGAGCGCGCAATTCTTATAGCAAGTGCACAACTTTCACCACCAGCCCGAGTAAACCTAGCACCACCAGCCCAAGGATGAATTTCTAGTAATTTTTCTGCTAATTCAACTTCTTCATAACAATTTAAACTACTCATTGAACCTTGAGTTATCGCGTTAATAACAGCCTCTGATACTTGTGGATGAGCATACCCTAGCGAGCATGTTCCAATACCCATAATAGAAAAGTCATAATAATGGTTATTATCTAAATCCCAAATTTCACAGCCGTTAGCCTTTTTATAATACGCAGGCCAGTTATCGGGTAGGAACATTTCAGCTCTTTTAGAAAGTAACTGATTACCACCTGGTATAATTTTTTTTGCTTTTTCCCACAAACGCTGACCTAATTCTATACTTGACATGAGATAGCCTCTTTAATCACTAAATAAAAACATACAAACTATTTATCGGCTATTGTAGCAAAATATTAAACCCTGAATTCAGATAAAAAGTGCAATTTCTCAGATTAGATGGCCAGCCGTAATAATTTGGCCATTTCCTCGCCAAAGGAAATTACTTTTAATGAAATATAAAGCTGACACAAGAAAAAAGACACCAGATTTACGCGTTGTTAAAAGCAGTATTGGAGCCATTGAAATGAAAAAAAATGAACAAACTATCATGCTATTCGCAGCAGATCCTGGCGGGGCTAATTCTATTGCTGTTTTATCTAACTATTTACAAAAACAAAACTACAATACTGTCTTATTCGCTCGAGATATTACTTTAAAGCACTTAAAGAATAAGGGATACAAAAATGTAACCCTTCTTGATGACAATATAAATCAGTACGATATTCAAAGTATTGAATCTCTTATAAGTCCATATGACCCAAGTTTATTGGTGACAAGTACCACAGGAAGAGACTTTATAGAACGAACAACTTGGCTTGTTGGGAATAAATTAAATGTCCCCACAGTCGCCATATTAGATCAATGGATGAACTATTCATTACGCTTTTTAAAGCAGCATTATTTACACCAGCATAAAAATGAATATGCTCTTGATGAGTACATATTACCATCATCAATAATCGTGATGGATGAGAGCGCCAAACTTGCCATGGTTCAAGAGGGGCTACCACATAATATTATCCATCCGCTAGGCTGCCCATATTTTGACAACCTTAAACAAAAAGCAAAAAGAAATAAATTAATAAAGCGAGATACTGTGAACATCTTATTTGCGTCTGAACCCATAACAAAAATCTACGGAAATAAATTAGGCAGAAATATTCATGGGTACACAGAAAAGACTATCTTAAGGGTGCTATGTGAACATATTCAAGCGTTAGACAAAAAGAGAAAAATAAAACTAATAATAAAACCCCATCCGAGAGAGTCATCAAAACGGTATTCTGAATTTTTAGCAAAATTTGACTTTACTTTAATATGTAAAGAAAGGTCCGTTTTGGATTCATTTAAACACAGCGATATAGTTTTCGGTATGTCATCGACAGTCCTCTTAGAAGCTACTATTTTTAATAAACCAACTCTCAGCTTACATCTAGGATCGAATAAAAAAAGCACCTACCTACTTGAACAATTAAATAAAACAGAGGCTATTCGTAAAAGATATAAGCTAACGGCTGTAATAAAAAACCTCTTAACAAAACAGCTAACACCCTATAATCAGCAAATAGAATTGACCAGTGGTAGCGCATGCCACGAAATAACTAAGCACATAGCTAAACTCATTAAGCTACATAATTAACATTGAAATAGGGAACTATCGCACCACCAAAACTAAGTTTAAACCACCCTCGTTCAGGACTATTAACACCTTCAAGATCAACGGTTGTTACACCCAACTTTGATAGCAATTTGAAAGCTCGCCAAAGCACAGCTGTGCCAGTATGTTCAGCTCGTAATGCATAATTATTGGCACCAAACAAATAATAGGCGGAGTCATTTAATAAAAGAAAAATAGCAATACTACCAACATGTCCTTTTTCATTCTTTGCAGTATAAATTTTAATATCACCTGAAGCATTTAAACTACTTAACAACCCCCTCATCTGGGGAAGTAAATTTTGTTGCAAAGTGATATTTTGGCGTTCAAATGTTTTTTCATACAAATAGAGAAACTCTTCAATATTTTCCGTGTATTCAACAACAACATTTTTAGCATAGCCATATCGTATTTCTTGTCGCCTAGAAACAGATGCATTTTTGTAGAGTTTATAATCTTTAAAGTCAATATCATCATCAGCGAATTCCGCAATATCCACATAGCTCGTATAGCGAATACTCTCAGAATACTTAGGTAAGTCATTATGGTAGTTAACCCACTGAAACGCTCTTATATCGACTATTTTAGGGGAGAAAGAAAGAATAATACTTTTATAATTTTCAGCTAAAAACTCAGCAATGAATTGCGCAACTTTATGTTCTTCCGAAAGCGTTTGAGAACGATTTAAAGCTGGGAAGTTTACATAAAAAAGACCATCATGAACCATCAGCTCATGACCTATTACATTACGACCTGAGTCATCAACTGCAACTAGCAAACCAGCAATGATTTCATTACCTTTTAAACAATAGTATGCTCTAAAATTGCCATCCAAAGCGCAAACGTAAGTAGAAAGTAGAAATGGAGTTGATGTTTTAGACTCATGAACGTAATTATCCCACTTAGAATCCAGCTCAGTAGGTACCATTTTATACTTGGTAAGCTTTGACATCTTTTTTATACCTTTCAAGTAGACCCTCATCTACTAATCTTTTAACGACAGGGATCAGCTCTCTTGCATTCACATTTATTTTTTCAGCAATAGCAATCAAATCATGTTTACCATCACAATAGGCAATTAGGTTAGTTAATGTACGCACATCAGTATAATCCAAAGCCATACTGCTGATAGTTGGATATAGCCCTCTTTTACCTAACTGTGGCTCGCAATAAACGGTTACTTTGTAGGTTTCATTTGCCTCAATTAATTTAATAGTTTCAAAACAAACCTCTAAACCACCAGCTAAACCTGATGCTGTAACTAGTGACAAATCATCCAGTGATGTGTGGTACTCGGGATAATCACCGTATCGCGTTCTCATAATTGAGCCTATCGGTAAATCAATACCAGGCGCGCAGTACTGACGTTCATCACTCCCTCTCGAAAGAAAGTCATATAGCTTATAGTCGCCTACAATAGATTTCATTGTATGCATTGCAGCTCTATCAGAAAGAGTACCCTCTTGTTTGGATTGCAAATAAGAATAATTTCTTTCATCTCCAATACATGTAAGAACAAACCCACCTACAACCTTTGATTTTAAGTGCGCTAAATTTTCAGAAATAAATGTAATTGCCCCTATTGTTTCAGGCACAAACACAAATCGGTAGCTATATTTACGAGACGGTAGCTGTTTAATTAAGTTCGCTAAAGCTGTGGTGACGACAGGTCCAGAAAGCTCATTGTTGGCCATTGAAGGGTGGCAAATATACGTAGAAATTAAAATTTCTTCTTCGGTCTCACCTGCTAAGAAATACTCCCCATAGTTCAAAAAACCATCATAGTGTTTACTTTTAATAACAGCTCTATAAAGCCCATCTTTTAATTTATTACGCTCTTCTTGTGCTAGGCAAAACCCCCACCTAGGAGCATAATAAGAAGTTACATAAGGGATTGCGCTTGGCATATCGGGAAGCGAATACAAATGTTCATTTAATTCAGATAGAGGCAGCTCTATATCGACTGCAGTTGAATAGTTTAAAACATGTAAGTTAGAGCTTTTAAAGTCAATGACTTTATTACCAGCTGAATCTAAAACGTAGGCGTCTTCAATAGACCACTCAAGAGGTATTGTCCAATCAAACACATCTTTTCCGGATGGCACACTGTTAACCTCTAAACCATCAAGATGCGAGGATAAGTAATGAAGGCTTTCTCTGACACCTGCCCCTGTTAAGCTTCTGCAAATAGGGAATAAATCAGACGCCCATTTATGCATCGTTTCACCAAGAACAGTATAGTTTGGCCATTCATTTTTCACTCTTAAAACTCCACGACATGAGTATACCATCTTCACTATCAATAGCTGAAAGTGGACGATATTCATAATCAAATCCAATTTTCTTGTATACAGCTATGGCGTGTGTATTGTGCTTACTCACCCCAAGCACCATTAATTCTGATCCATAGTTTACTAAACTATACTCAGCAAACGCTTTTATAACTTCACTAGCAACGCCAACGCCTTGATGACTTTGCTCACCAATTAAAATACCCATTTCAACTATTTTTTTAGCTTTATCAATGAACTCAAATTTAATATTACCTATATGCTCATCATCAAGCAGCGTATATATTCCTAGCAAAAGGACATTTTCATTTACTCTTTGCGAACGGATATAGTTTTCTAAGCTTTCTTTTTCACAAGCTTTAAACGATAAAAACTCACCCGCTTTACTAGAAAGCCAAGAAAGATAGCGATCGCTTGCATCTTTCTTTTCTAATTCGACAAGCTTAAAACGCTCAGTTTCTAATAAAAAAGCATCTTTGTGCTTATGCATCTATTTTTTCCAATACTAGATGCCAAGCAGCTCCTTGCTCTTCAATGCCATCAACCTTTGTGATTGAGTGCTCCAGGTGACATATTTTAAATTTAGCTGTAAGCCTTTGAATCTCTTTTTTATCAAAAAAATGTACATTACCAACATTAGCAAAGGGACCGGATGTATAACCTGATTTGGTATACTCACTTGTTTCACTTGTCAGGCCCTTTTCAAAGTACCCATGCTCCGTGCTAAACCAGTCTGTAATTACGAGGTTACCACCAGGCTTGAGCTTGTGATAAGCAAGTTCTAAGTATTGCTCAATTGAATATGTGTCATTGTGAACCGATGCACCTCGATCAACAATCAGATCGAACGTCTTTTGAAATGGAATCTCTTTTGTAAAATCAGACACTAAAAAATTGCTTTCTATACCTGAAAAACGTTTTTTTAAAGCATCTATAATAAAAGTACTGCCATCTAATGCAAATACATTGTCCGTATAAGACAAAAAGAAGGGAATGTTTGCACCTGCCCCACAGCCAACTTCTAATACATAAAAATCAGGATCGCGATTGCCAAGTTGAGTGTGCCTTAAGCATAAACTAACTAGCTGGCTCCAAGGCCAAACGGACATATGATTATTATTTCTGTATTGTTCATCCCATTCATTAGAAAAACTCATCTTCTACACCTTTAAAGTACTCAAATTTAACTGTTGGTAGATATCCTGTAACACATCGGACTGTGACCACACTTTAGCGCTGTGGCGACCAGCAACAATTATATTACTGAGACTGTCATTTAAAACTCTCAAAAGAGCCTGATTACTTAACGATAATTGCTTGGTAGGTTCAGGAAACGTATTTTTAATTATTTGATGTGAGCTATCTAAAACTTTATGATTTGAAGCGATTAGGTTCATCGCCTTTAATTCGCTAAGAGCACTCTCAATATTTACTTCAATATCATCACCTGGGCCGGTTAAAATCTCCATCGTAACTCGATACCCCTGAGGAAGGGGTTCAGCAAAATTATCATATAGAGTTATTCTAAACGTTTTAAATTCTGCATCCCAATTCCAGACATATTGGTTATCTGTATTTAAAACAGGTTTATCAAACATAAAATGAAATAGGTTTGCAGTCATGAGTTTTGGCTTAAAGCTACTCGTATATTCGATATGTGCTTGCTTAAGTGCTAACGGTATTGGAATTGTCCATACAACCTCATCACACTCTAAACGAGTACCATCATCTAATGTGATTGAACTTACGGCACCTTCAGTCGTCTCAAGCCGCTCAGTTCTTCGGTTTAATAACAATTTTAATCCATTGGACACTGCGCGTTCAGTTAAATTACCGACCCAATGTTGTATTCCATCCGGGTGCTTAGGGTAATAAAATGAAGTGTCGGTTGTGGACTTCGTAGCATAATCGCTGACAGTTTCAAACGCGATTTTATCATCAAAATCACTTATCTCTTTCAGTTTCTCAGTAAGTTCAGTATCGAAAGCTACAACTCTGTTTAAGCCAAAATAACCAACGTCGCTTTTTAGGTCATTTAGGTTAGCGTCTTTACCATATAGCTTATGGACTACAGGCAAAAACAAGTGTTCAAAAACAGGAAGTCCAAAATTACTTTTAACATAATTTGTAAAACTGCTAGTCTCAGGTGTTGCTCTGCTCATGATGGCGGCAACTGATTGTGCATAAAGCGGCTTTGGTAGATGACGGATATCTGCGACTTGAGTTTTTGTATTCCACACCCCTGCAAAATAATTACCTGCGTTCAAAAATGGAAATCTAGACCATTCTGTTGAAAAGTTTTTTGTGCCAAACAAAATTTCATCAATTTCAGTAACACCTGTTTTTGACGCTAAGTGTGTACCCTGATCGTATTTAATTCCACGCTCAGACTTAAAAGCCCTTAGGAGCCCTCCACACCTATCATCAGATTCAACTAAGGTGACATCAACATTGGCTTCGCTTAACAACGCATTTGCAGCAAAGAGACCTGCAAGGCCTCCGCCGACAATAATATATTTCTTTTTTTCCATAATATTTCGTCTATTTAAACTTCAAATACATGGTCACTCGCCTTGTTCCAATTTTGACGATAGAGCTCTGGTGCCTTTCTCAAGAAATCACACCACACACCTTTAATATTTTGATAGTAGGGTAAGATCTCAGTTTCACTACCATAATTATATAACATATTTATGATTATAGAATTGAGGTACAGCGCCTCCCCCTCTAACACCATATAATGATGGCTAAACTGCGTTTCTTTTATTGAAACTAACAATTGAATGTGCCTCAGCACTTGGTCAAACGCCTCTGAGCGATTTGAGACTTCGGGTTCAAGTATCTCAATTAAAGTGGTGCACAACTTTTCAAACCCTTCAAAATCTAAAAAGTCTTCTAAATCAAAATCCTCATCTGGGATATAGAACAACTCATCTTTTACGTAAGATGACACTTGAGATTTTGTTATTTGTGTTTCCTGTAAAATAATATCTTCTGACAATAGTGGAGTTGCGCCATTAATTTTTGCACCATTACTACAATTGAAACAACTGAGACCGTGTGCTCTAGAAGTTTGTAATAATCTCTCCATCTGGACTTTTCCAGAGTATAAGAAGTGATCAGCAATCACTGTTTCCCCAAAATTCCCCTCGACAAACAACTTCGAACCTATTTGCAAAGGCTCGTAAACTGTATCGCCTTTGTCGTTATAATACATACTCGATTTAGAGTGATGATGTTTTGGATCTATATAGCCATTGTCAACACCAAACAAATAAACATTTTTAAACCCTAATGACACCACATAGCTTAGCGCCATATTTCCAACAAGAGGGTTACAATATGGAATGGTTGCACTTGATTTCTTTTTAGAGAAGATCTCTGCAACCTGATGAAGGCTCGTACCGGCTTCGCGACCTTTTAAAGCTGCACCCGCCCAACCAAATAAACTCGCAACATCTTGATGCATCACATTTACGGTAAGCAGCCCCATATTTTTTCTATATTCTTCGGGAATGAATGCCTTTAAAAAGTCGTAGGTCGCTCTTGAACGCTCTAGCGCTGCATGAAAATCCGGTATAATCCCATGCTGAAGTAAGGCCGTTGTCGCCGAGTTGCATGAAACTACAATAACTTTCCCTTGCAAAGACTTAATTGTTTCAATATCGCGATCGAGCGAGGGACCATTTGCAAGTATAAATACAGGGAAATCTTTAAACTTATTCTCCAATGCACTATGAGCATGAAAAAATGGCATCTTATTTTTAACGTTTTCGACACTATGGGCTAAGCTCATGAAGGCGTCATCTATAAACCCCCAGCCCATAAAGAATTCATGGAAATTGTCTTTAATTTTAAAGATAAGATTATCAATTGAGGTCGATGGATAGTGCTGATAAAACAGTGAATTAGATATTGTAAAAGGACCAATCTCTTGTGCCCGTGTAAATAATTGGCTGTAAGTCTCTTCTTCACTTACGCCTATACTAATATAAAGTGACGCACCAGAGTTATCTATTAACGTTAAGTAGTCATGCCAGTTAAAAGTAAACAGGCTAGCAAAGAAATAATCTTCTTCTGGTTCAAAGATGTTTAAGTAAGCGCAAGGAAATTCCTTTAATAGTTTATCAAGATGATACCCAAGGCCAACACCAAAAATCACCACGCTAGGCAACTTTGAATCTAAACAACTGTTTCCCTCTAGATTATTTTTTGCCTGATTATAAGCTGCACCGGCATCTTTAATTAAATCAACATGCATGAAATCATAAGGGTTATCTAGGCTCTCAAGGTAGCTGTAATTTATTTTAGAGAATATAGGATTATCTATCGATCTTTGAACTTGCTCTTCAACCTGCTTTTCAATATCATCACGGTAAAAAGGTACTCCCGTGTTGTAATCGATAATATTAGCCTGACCATTTTCATTTAAAAATAAATTAAACTTTTCACTTGGTTGATGAGATAAAAATTTTTCAGCTATATCAGGAAAGTACTTTTGAAATGCACGAATATTAAGCTCAAAAAGCTTATTAGCCGAATCAGTGAACAAAGCTTCTTTTTCACCCTGCTCCATAATTGAAGTAATTTTGCTATCGAGTTGTTCTAAATCTTTTAGGCTATTTTTATCCATGCTTATACTTCTGAAGTTTTTTTTGATTAGTATTAAATTCTACTATTTCTTTATTCGTATCTTTCTTTTTAAGTTCTATATTTTCAATTACTTTACTGTAATCATTAAAAATACTAGCTAACTGTTCATTTTCTATATCGTCGCTCAAGTTTTTTATTATAGAGTCAAATTGGCTCTTAAAGGCTAAGTCTTTCTCTTTCGCCAACTCATAATTACTACTCTCGACAGCTTCTATTAGCGCATCAAGCGTCTCGTGAAGCTCTTTAACACTATCCTGCATGCGCATCTAAGCCATTTTCACTTAATGTTTTTTCTTTAACATCATGAGGAATAGCATCCCAAGCAGACTTTATTTCTTTTAATAAATTAGATACTTCTTCAACAATTGCAGGATCATTTTTTATTGCTGCATCAACTAAGCGATCTATCATATAAGAATAAAGTGCATATAAATTATCAGTCACTTCACCACCAACTTTAAAATCTAAACAACCTCTTAAGGCTTCAATAATAGCAGTCGCTTTTGATAAATGCTCACTTTTTGCCTCAAGATGTTTTTTTTCAATTGCTACTTTCGCTAGAACCATTTTTTCAATCGCACCCGCCATTAACATTTGAATTATTTCATAGCGATCAGCACCAGCAACTCGAGTTTTAAGTGCTTCTTTCTGATAATTTTTTACTTTGGCGTTATACATATTAAAACCCTTTTAAATCAAAATTTATTTATGATTTGTTTCTTGTAAATCCAGGCAAGCTTGCAAGCTGCGCTCCTAAGTACTGCTGTGTTGACTGCATTTGTGCCAGTAACACATCTAACCCCGCATATTGCTTTCTAAGCCTACTTTCTAATTCGGTCATTCTAAATTTATGCTTTAGTACATCATCTTCTAAGTCAGTGACCTGTGTATTTAAATTGTCTTCTCGTTGCTTTAAGATACCTTTTGAACTTACGTAATTATCTAAGAAAGATTCAAATTGCTTAGCAACACCATTCTCACCAGCAAAAGCCTTGCCAATATCATCAAAATTTTCATCCATTGCTGTATTTAAGCTACGGACTAAAGTTGATTTTTCTAGGTAACCTTTCTTATCAACGCCTAGGCCAATATCAAAAATACTCGTAAAAGGCCCAGCATCCGTTAAGTTAGTAGAAAGCATATTGACCATTTGCGAACTCAAAGTACGCACAGTTGCATCGCTATTTAAAGGTTTACCGACTCTCGATTGCAGGCCTAACTGCCCAATAGCATTGTTATAATTAGCAATAAATTCATCAATTAATTTTGTAACATTCTCACGGTCATAGCTCACAGCCAACTTTGCCGTCTCTCCATCAACGCTTTGTCGTTTAGCAGTGATCGTCATATCTTGCACTGCATCTTTAAAGGTATTGGTGTCATTGGTAATCTCAATACCATCAACTTTAATTACTGCGCTTTTTGCTTTGTTATCATCAGATATACCAATACCACCGCTATCAGGAGGTCCACCATTAGCATCAGTAGATACATTATCAAGCTCAGCATTATCATTGGTGATTACCAAGTCATTACCAGCACCACTCACACTTGACGTTAGTACTAATTTTGACTCCGTGCCAGTGTTTATAATATTTGCCGTTACACCAAAATTATCATCCGAGTCATTAATTGCGTTACGTAAATCAGCTAATGTCGCACCTGCATCGAGGGTTAGATCAAAGCTTTTGCCTCCAGCAGCAAATGACAAGGTGCCTCCAGAAGCAGTAACCACATCATCCGTTGACGTAAAACCCGTCTTTGATGTCGCGCGACTACCTTGAGCAAGTGCTACAACTTCAATTTTAAAGTTGCCAGGAGTGATATCTTTTGTTGGGGTAACTGAGACGAGGTCACCGTCATCACTTATTGGTTGAGTGATATTAGCAATGCGTTTATTGAAATTATCAGGATCTGCTAGCTTTTTTATTGTGTCTTGTAGTTTGGATAACGCAGACTTGATCTCTCCGATTGAAGATAATTCAACTTCTAACGACTTGTCCTTTGTTGCAAAGGCTTTCATTTTTGGAGCATTTTCGGCATCAACAGATGCTTCAATGATATTTTCGAGATTCAACCCAGATCCAATACCTGCGGATGTTATAAGTGGCATACTTCTCTCCTACTATCTGTTCCAAAAAAATTATGCGGTTTGATTTAATAACAAACCTTTACTGGTTAATTTATCGGCAAACTCATCTAAAGCTTTAGCAACTTCTCTAAACTCTTCAGTTGGAATTTCACGAATAACTTCTTCGCTTGTTTTATCAAACACTTTAATTATTGGTGGATCACCCTGCTCATCAAATTCAAATTTTAAATTTGTTGCCGTCACAGGAATATATTTATTTAATTTCTCTAAATTTTCTTTTACTTCATCAATCAGTGCTTTTCTTTCACTTTCAGAATCAAGTTGCTGACTATTATCAACAAGTGCGGGCTCTCTACCAGCAATTTTTGTACCAGCTTGTTCAACAGTTGCTTTTTTACTTGTTTCATTTAACTCATTTTTATTTGTAAAAGATGAATTAGCGGTGAAGTTTTCACTCGATTTAATTATTCCACCTAAGTCAGCCATAGTAGCTCTCCTTCAAAATACAAACAAAGTATAAGTCATTATCGAGACAATATCTCAATAATGACCTAATTAACCGTCTAGCCAAGTAACGATAATGCGACTTGCGGACGCTGGTTTGCTTGACTCAAAATAGATTGGCTTGCTTGTTGTAATATTTGTGATTTAGTCAAATTAGCTGTTTCTGCAGCAAAGTCAGTGTCTTTGATACGTGATTTTGCAGCGCTTAAGTTCTCTGAAATATTAGACTGGTTTCGAATCGTTGATTGAAAACGGTTTTGCACAGCACCTAGCTCAGCTCGCTTCTTATCTACTACGGCAATCATCGCATCCATACCCGCAAATACTTTTTGCGCATTTGATTGACTAGAAACAGAAATAGTTTCTGCTCTAAAATCTGCTGTATAAGAAAAAGATGAACCCACTACGGTACTACTACCAACGGAACTTAGATCATTTAATGAAGATATAGATGAGCCTGCAGTACCAGAAACTGCACTTGCTACGCTTGCGATACCTGATAAAGTAAAACCACCATTTGCTGAGATAGTATTAGCACCATTTGCAGTTGTACCAACATCTTTCATACTGAAGCCGATTGTTTGTACTGCATCAGCACCAACCTGAAAACTTGCTTTATAGCTGCCATCTAAAAGGTTTTGCCCACCAAAGGTAGTATCTGCTGCAACACGGTTTACCTCTGATGATAATGATTGGATTTCTTCTTGCAAAGCCAACCGGTCTTCATCAGTGTTTGAACCATTTGATGCTTGTTGCGCTAACGTACGAATACGCTGAAACATTGATGTAACTTCATCAAGCGCACCTTCAGCTGTTTGCGCAAGTGAAATACCATCGTTAGCATTTCGATTACCCTGATCTAGACCGCTAATTTGTGATGTCAAACGATTAGATATTTGCATACCAGCAGCATCATCTTTCGCACTGTTAATACGAAAACCTGATGATAAACGCTGAAACGAAGTATCGAGTGAATTGCCTGATTTACTTAACTGTCTTTGTGCGTTCAATGAACTCACATTAGTATTTACATATAAAGCCATAATAGCCTCCGCTTTATCATATTTGAAGAGCTGTAACGGGATACCCCTACCCTGTTATAGCCCCAGACTTAGAGTCCTAGATTTGTAGTTCTCTAAATCTGTTATCGCCTGATAAAACGAAAGCTTTAGCTTTATTTGTAATTAATTTTAACTTAATTCTAAACTTTAACCTTGCAGTAAGCTTAATGCAGCCTGAGGTCTTTGATTTGCTTGACCTAAAATAGTTTGGCTGGCTTGTTGAAGAATTTGATTTTTTGTTAAATTTGCTGTTTCCATAGCGAAATCTGCATCTTTAATTCGCGATTTAGCTGCAGCTAAATTTTCAGATATATTTGCCTGGTTTCGTATAGTTGATTGAAAACGATTTTGTACAGCACCTAGTTCTGCTCGTTTCTTATCAACAACAGCAATCATTGCGTCCATACCTGCAAAGACTTTTTGGGCATTAGATTGAGTTGAAACTGAAATAGTTTCAGCTCTAAAATCTGTAGTGTAAGAAAATGAACTTCCAACAGTTGCACTACTGCCAACAGAGCTGAGGTTATTCAATGAAGCTAAAGAAGACCCAGCAGTTCCAGAGACAGAACTAGCAACACTTGCTATACCTGAAAGCGTAAAGCCATCATTATCACTTAAAGCAGAGTTGCCACCAACTTCTTCCATACTAAAAGCAATCGTCTGTACTGCGTCAGCACCCACCTGAAAGCTCGCTTTATATGTACCGTCCAGCAAGTTTTGACCACCAAAGGTTGTATCACTTGCGATACGATTAACTTCAGCGGATAGTTGGCGAATTTCTTCTTGAATGGCAAGACGGTCTTCATCGGTATTTGACCCATTTGCAGCCTGTTGAGAGAGAGTTCTAATACGCTGAAATGAATTGGTAATTTCTTCCATTGCACCTTCAGCTGTTTGAGCTAATGAGATACCATCATTTGCATTCCGATTCCCTTGGTTTAATCCTAGAATCTGTGATTGTAAGCGGTCCGAAATTTGCAAACCAGCGGCATCATCTGCGGCACTATTAATGCGTAATCCAGACGACAAGCGCTTAAATGAAGTATCTAAGTCGTTTCCAGTTCTTTCGAGCTGTCTTTGTGCATTTAAAGCACTTACATTCGTATTTACAAATAAAGCCATAATAATCTCTCTTTCTATCTGTCAAAATTTAATCACTTAGCGAGTGACTATTGACAAAGTGACTCATCACAGAGGCAAACCTTAAAGTTGCCTGGGGCAAAAAACTGCCACTTTGCAGGTTAGTTAATAAACTTACCAAAGTAACAGCAAGGTTCAGGCCAATATTTTTTGGAATGAGAAAAGGCCCCTAAAAGGGGCCTTTGAAAGATAAGTTTGAGAGTGAGTTAACAAAGCAAAAACTATGGCATAATTCGTGCTTTTAATTTCATGTTCTACAAATGTTAGAACGGTACGAATGGATTTTTAGCGCCTCCGCTTTACAATCCTTCAATAGCGCCTTTGTTAATACCCCATTAGACAAAGGCGCTTTTTATTGCTAGTCAATAAATTGACTCTATGCTAATTATTAACCTAGAAGACTTAGTGCAGCCTGTGGACGCTGGTTAGCCTGACTAAGAATTGTTTGGCTTGCCTGTTGTAATATCTGCATTTTAGTTAAGTTAGCAGTTTCTTGAGCAAAATCAGTATCTTTAATTCGTGATTTCGCAGCACTTAAGTTTTCAGAGATATTCGATTGGTTTCGAATCGTCGATTGGAAACGGTTTTGTACAGCACCTAATTCAGCACGTTTTTTGTCAACAACAGCAATTAATGAATCCATACCTGCAAAGATTTTTTGCGCATTTGACTGGCTAGAAACTGAGATAGTATCAGCTCTAAAATCAGCGGTGTAAGAAAACGATGACCCTACTACAGTACTGCTACCAACTGAACTTAAATTACCCAGTGATGCTAAAGATGAACCCGCTGTACCAGAAACAGAACTCGCTACACTTGCGATACCAGATAAAGTAAAGCCGCCATTTGCTGAGATAGAATTAGCACCATTAGCAGTTGTACCAACGTCTTTCATACTAAAGCCGATGGTTTGAACTGCATCAGCACCAACCTGAAAGCTAGCTTTATAAGAGCCATCAAGTAAGTTTTGGCCACCGAACGTTGTATCTGCTGCAACACGATTTGCCTCTGAAGATAAAGATTGAATCTCTTCTTGAATCGCTAAACGGTCTTCATCAGTATTTGAACCATTTGCTGCTTGCTGTGCTAACGTACGAATACGTTGGAACATTGATGTTACTTCATCTAATGCACCCTCAGCTGTTTGTGCTAATGAAATACCATCGTTTGCGTTACGGTTACCTTGGTTCAAACCGTTAATTTGTGAAGTTAAACGGTCAGAAATTTGTAGACCTGCCGCATCATCTTTCGCGCTGTTAATACGAAAACCTGATGATAAACGTTGGAATGATGTATCTAGTGCATTACCAGAATTATTTAATTGTCTTTGTGCGTTTAACGCGCTAACATTTGTATTTACATATAAAGCCATGATATCTCTCCAGAAGTAAACTTATCATTTACTCTCAAACTTACTAGATTAAGCAGTGGTTGTTATTTACAACGCTTTGCTTGGTTAATTAAGTTATCGGTCTAGCAAAAAAATCCTTTAGCTTTTTTTTTATTTTTTTTCCATTATTTTATAAGTTCATGTAATTTAATAAATTTTATAGTTGCTAAATTAATAAAGATCATTAAAAAACTATAAGGATTATTGTACAGGTCTTTTTCTTCAGGAAATTATTAAGCTGTTAAATAGTAAGGAGATGATCTTAAAAGACTGGAGAAATACAGGAGTAAGGCAATATATTGCCTTACTCCTTTACTTAGTTATAAGTAATCGAACAGTGATAATTTAGCTAAGCGGCCAAAAGTTGCCTGCGAAGCTTGCAATGCAGTTTCTTGTTTCGTGAGTTCAGTAATAGCCTCAGCCATATCAAGTTCAACCAAATCAGCACGGGAGGATTTATTATTTACATCAAGATCACTATTAGATTGCGTGATTTTTTCAGCTGTTTTTGAGCGCGCACCTAAACCAGCCTGTGTTAAAGAAACCTGATTTTTACTGTTACCTATTTGGATCATGGCCGATGCCAATACTTGGTCATAATCTTCTTGACTAATTGTTGGGTCAGTTAAACCTGCTATTAAGCCGCTTAGGGTGTTTAAAATGTTTTCTTTTTGCGGTGCTTCTAAAGTAAAATCTACCTGCCCGTTTGCCACGGGGCTAATATCAATTTCCATCCCAGCAATTTTAATTTTTGATCCCTCAAAACTGCCCGTACTGACAATATTCCCACCTTGTTCGAGCTGATATGTATTAGGTGTACCTGCGGTCGTTATAATATTAAACGTATTTGCTCCGGCAGCGGCTGCAGGATCAGCGTTATAATTTGTTTTATGAAAAGCATCAAACTGAGCCTGCTCACGTACATACACTTTTGCACCAGTGATCCCTCCTGAAACAACGCCGTCATTAGAGGCTACATTCAACCTGGCATTGACCTTTTCAAACGTATCAACCCCATTATCACTGGATTTAATTTCAACCCCTTCCGCTACTTTAATTTTATGTTGGCCTTGGTCGCCACCATAAACATACTTGCCTGTTGAAGAATCTAGAGAATAGGTTTGGGTGTTATCTTGATAGCCTGAAAATATATACTTACCATCTTCAGTTTTAGCATTCATTAAATCAAGCACACTACTTTGTATCGATTTGATTTCTTCAGCAATACCTTCACGATCGATATCAGCATAAATACCATTACCAGCTTGAACAGTTAATACATATACTCTATCAAGTGAGCCTTTAATATTTTCAAGTACACTTTCTTGAGTCTTTAATCGACTCGTTAACATGGTAATGTTTTTACTGTATTGTTCATTCGCTTGAATACGATCGGTATATAATAAAGCCCGTGCTGTTGCCGATGGGTCATCTGAAGCTGTAAGCACTCGTTTTTGGGTATTAACTTGCTCTTGTGCTTTATTAACATTTTGCTGATTATTTAAAATCGAATTGACACTATTTTGATACATTAAATTATTAGATAAACGCATAATTACCTCGCAGCATTAAGTAAAGTGTCAAAGATAGAGCGGGCGGTTGAAAGCACTTGTGCAGACGCCGCATAAGATTGTTGAAACCGCAATAAGTTGGCAGCTTCTTCATCAAGGTTAACTCCCGAGAGTGATTCATACCAGGCTTCAGATTGTTGAGCTAATGCTTCAAAAGCAGCGCCATTGGTCTTCGCTTGATTGGTAACAACACCAATATCAGTAACTAACCCGGCATAGGCTTGATTAAATGTTTTATGATTATCAGCCGATGCGGTTGTGGTAACATTTTGCCGCACTAGCTCGCCACTTTGTAGCCCAGCCAACATTAAGCCATTGCGGTTATCATCAAAGCCGCCTTCATTAAATTCTAATGTAAAGCTATCACCTATAGCTGGTGTTCCTTCAATGTTAAAATCAAAACCATAGCTGTCATACGGAGCGCCAGCTTGAGCAAGCATATTCTCAGCAGGGGGAGTTACAGTAAATGTTGTTGTTCCGTTGCCATCTGTAAGTGTGTATTCATTTGCGTTTGCGGTTTTCACTAGAGTAATATCGCCATTCGCTAGAGCCGGTGGCGTCGTGGCTGTAAAGCCACCCGAAGTCACACTAGTAACAGTCCCTGCTGATATATTGCCATTACCTGTATTGTTTATATTATCTGCTGTACGAATTGGAGAAGCCAGCGCTAGCGCTTCTGGTCTATCGGTAGCCAGTGTTAAACTCGATGCAGCCTCAGCATTCAGTTTTACTGCAAATGTATCGCCAACATTACCAGTCCCTGTAACGTTTAATTGTAAACCAAAAGATTCCCCACCGGTGATAGTTGATGAATCAATAACGCCAGCAACTATATTGGCGGTTGAGGGAGAGCCTAATGGTTCACCTTTATTATCTACAGGTTGTATTTCTACCGTTGTGCCACTGGTATAAGTAATAATAAAGTCACTGGCTGGAATTTCACTGCCTTTACCTGGCTCTAAGGTAGCCGTTATACTTGAATTGCCTGTATTGGCTTGATAAGCGTGACCGCCAATCGTTGGAATTGTAAAAATATCACCACCGAGCTCACCATTACCGTCCATTCCTAAACGATTTTGTTGATTAAAAGCATCAGCAATCGCAAGCCCCATTTGGCCAAGTTGGTTTTGTGCTGGCACTAAAATGTCATCACGAAATGCTAATAATCCGCCAATTTTACCTTTAAGCTTAGTCACATCAACATCAAGCGGCACAGCTTTGCCGCCATCTATATCTAAATGTAATTCTTTAAAATTAGGATCTGGATCGCCCGCCATCGAAAATAAATTAAATGCGCCATCTTGCATTACTAATGATTCGCCAGTGCCCATAAACACGAGCTTTTCACCGTTGGGGCCATCAAGTGTCTCGACATCTATTAATTCCGATAACTTACGAATAGCAAGGTCTCGTTCGTTGTACGTGGTGCTTGAGTTTGCCTCGTTACGCGTACCATTTACGGTAGCTATTTGCTTATTCAAGCTGCTAATATTTTGAATTAATGTATTCGCTTCATCAGAAAATATTTCTAACTGATCATTCACGATATTTTTTTGATTAAATACAATGCCTGATAAGCGATCCATTTGATCAATCAAATTTTTTGCATCCGTCATTACGAGCGATCGCGCAACTGATGATGATGGCTGATTTAAGCTTTCCTGCACATTATTGAACAACGAATTCATACTAGTCGATAAACTATTGGATTCTTGAGAAAACAAGCTATCAACTCGGCCAGCCTCTATCACAAATTGATCAAAAAAGGTTTTATTTGAAGTGTCGCGATTGAGCTGCTTTTGAGCAAATTCATTCAATAATCGATATGTTTCACCACGACCAACTTGATTGTCGATCATGGTCATATGCTCTGTACGCTCGCGTACATAACCAACTGTATTTATATTGGCAATGTTTCTACTGGTCGTTTGTAGCAATTCTGAATTAGCGCGAACGCCTGAATTTGCAATGTCTAATAGATTAAACGACATGTTAATTTACTCCTTGGCGAACCAATGATGTCGCCAATGTCTTAAGTTCAGTACGATTAAGTACTTGCTTAATTTTGTCAGCGTAATTGGGGTCTGTGGCATAACCAGCTTTTTGTAACGAATCTAAAAAGGCAGTCGGTTTTGCGGTATTTTGTAGCGCTTCTTGGTAACGTGGGTTTTCTGTCAAAAACTGCACAAAGTCATTCACACTGTCTTTAATAGAATCATATGCACGAAAACTAGCTTGTTTTTTAACTGGCATACCTTGCTCAAATTCGAGTGTCATTTTGTTGGCTTTATCGCCTCGCCAGCTTTTATCTGATTTAATATTGAATAAATTAAAGCTGCTATTACCATCACTTTTATTAATAATATGCTTGCCCCAACCCGTTTCGAGTGCCGCTTGAGCAACCATCACTGCGGGATTCAAACCTATTTTTTCAGCGGCTGTTTTGGCATGTTCCCAAACACTACTGATAAAATCTTCGGCATTTTCAAACTGCAGTTTTTGCACTGTTGATGAACTGCTATTAACAGCCTTCGAGTCAGCCGTATTATCAGCATTTTTGCCAGTTACACGTTGATCACTGGTAAAATCATCAACAGTGCGCAGCACTGAACTGGGGGTAAAGCTTTTTCCGTCAGGTGAGAGTTGTTGCACTATGAGATCGGCTAAACCCAATGAGCCTTTTGAAGATAAATCAACCGATAACTGTTGATCATGCATTTCTTCAAAAAACTTGACACCACTGGAGTTAAAAGGGCTGTCTTCGTCTTCAAACGCTTCGTTTGCTTTACGCATGCTTTTTAAAAGCATTTGCGTAAAAATAGATTCAAATTGTGCCGCTGCTTTTTTTAGCGCTTCTTTTGATGCTTCAGGCGAGGCACCACTTTTTAATGCATCTTGACGTAACGTATTAAGATTGCCTAAATCAAAGAAGTTTTGTTTATCGAGATGATTAGTATCCATCAGCAATTTGACACAGTGATTAATAATAGTATTAATAATGCAATAATTGAGCCAAGGAGAGTTTGCAGATTACTTATAAGGAGTGCGAGTTTGCCAAGATGATAAAAAAAGTTCGTGATACAAATAACATCCCCTTAAAGTTTAATCATAAACTTAAGGGGATATATATAGTTTAAATTACTACAAGTTGACCGCTAATGGCGCCCGCTTCTTTTAATGCTTCTAGTATCGCCATTAAATCACCAGGCGCTGCGCCAACCTCGTTAATTGCGCGTACTAAATCGTCAAGGCTAACACCTGGATTAAATACAAAGGCCCGTGAATCATCTTCGTTAACATCAATAATAGTTTGATTAGTAACGGCCGTTTCTCCTTCACTTAATGCATTAGGCTGCGATACATTTTGTTGTTCTGCGATCGTAACAGTCAGACCTCCATGGGTAATTGCCGCCGCTTGTAACCGCACGTTTTTTCCGATCACTATGGTGCCAGTGCGTGAATTTACAATAATTTTTGCCGAGGTATCGGCAGGTTTAAACTCTAAGTTTTCAAGCGTAGATAAATAAGCAACGCGCTGTGACGCATCCCGCGGAGCAATAACACGAATTGATGCGGCATCAAGTGCATGCGCACTGTCTGGGCCGATAAGTTCATTAATGGTTTGCTCTAAACGTTTAGCGGTAGTGAAATCTGGGCGATTTAAATTAAAAGTTATGTAATCACCTTGCATAAAAGGGCTTTTAATTGCGCGCTCAACTGTTGCACCATTTGGAATACGCCCCACAGTAGGCGTGTTCATTACGACTCTGCTGCCATCTGCTCCTTCTACACCTAATCCACCGACAATTAAGCTACCTTGTGCGATGGCATAAGTATTTCCATCAACCCCTTTCAGAAAGGTTTGTAGTAATGTTCCACCACGCAAGCTGCCCGCACTACCAATTGACGATACAGTAATATCGATTGCTTGCCCTGGTTTTCTAAATGCAGGTAACTCAGCATGGACAGCAACCGCTGCCACATTTTTAATTTTGGGTTTTAAGTTCGCAGCCATAGTTATACCAAAACTATTGAGCATGGCTTTAAAGCTTTGTTCAGTAAAACGACTTTGCTCACCAGTGCCAGGTAAACCTACCACGAGACCATAACCAACCAGCTGGTTTGAGCGAACGCCTTCAACCATTGAGACATCTTTGATACGTTCAGCGCTAGCACTAAAATGCCAAGCTAATAAACATATACACAGCAACGCTTTCAAGCTATTCATATCAACATCCTTTAAAAAGGGAACAGAGCACTAGTGAAGAATCGAGTTAACCACCCAGCTGTTTGAGTCTCTTGCATTTGCCCTTTTCCAGAATACTGGATCCGAGCGTTAGCGATTCGGTTAGAGGTCACCGTATTATCTGCCGTAACATCTTGCGGGCGAACAAGTCCTTCAAGACGAATAAACTCTTCACCGGTGTTTAAAGTCAGCCATTTTTCACCACGGATCACTAAATTACCATTAGGTAATACCCGCATAACGTTCACAGAAATATCACCAAATAAACTATTAGATTGATTTGATTTAGTATCCCCTTTAAATTTTGCACCACTACCAACACCAAACTGAATGCTATCGCCACCAATATTAACCGGTAGTCCGCCTAACCCAATGACAGGGTCTAAGCTGGCATCACTTTGTTTATCCGTTTCAGTTTTCGCTGCTTTTGATGACTGCGTCGATTCTTGCAGCTTAACTGTAATAATATCTCCAGTACGCAAGGCTTTTTTGTCTGAATACAAATCATTTGATAAATGGCTATCAAACAATGAGCCTGTTGGCACAACTTGCTCTGCGGCAGGCTCTGGATACATTGGAGCATAGTATGGATCATCTTGAACCACGCTGTGGTTTTGGGTTGTCATACAGCCACTCAAAATAAATGCACCCGTTAATACTATAGATAAATTACGCATAACCTTGCTCCGAATTAATTAAAGTTGCTGACTGATATAACTCATCATTTCATCAACCGCTGAAATCACTTTTGAATTCATTTCATAGATCCGTTGAGTTTCAATCAGGTTAACTAATTCTTCAGTTACATTTACGTTAGAAGTTTCAAGTGCACCTTGCACAACAGTACCGAGCCCTTCTAAACCAGGGTTCCCTTGCACTGGTGCGCCACTGACTGCCGTTTCGGTATATAAATTTTGGCCTACCGGCTCTAGACCTGATGGATTGATAAAGTCACTGATCGTTAACTGACCTATCACCACATTCTCTGGCTGCCCTGAGATACGTACTGATACCTCACCATCTTGCGATACAGTAATAGACTGCGCATCATCAGGTACATTCATTTCTGGCTGTACGGGAAAACCAGCACCGGCAGTAACAATACGGCCGTCTTCATCTGTGGTAAATTGGCCATTTCGAGAGTAAGCGATATTGCCATCAGGCTGTAGAACTTCAAAAAAACCAGGTCCTGATATCATCCAATCCAATGAATTTTCTGTGGTTAACATATTACCTTGAGAAAAGTTTTTCTGATTAGCAACCACTTTGGTACCAGCACCAAGCATTAACCCAGAAGGCATTTCAGTATCTTGCGATGAACGTCCCCCCGGCTGATTAATATTTTGATAAAGTAAATCTTCAAACACAGCACGGCTTTTCTTATAACCAACGGTACTGGCATTGGCTAAATTATTTGAGATAACCGAAATATCGGTTTGTTGAGCATCAAGCCCTGTTTTACTTATCCACAATGCAGGATTCATATTAATATCCTCTCAATAAAGTTAAACAATACGCAGCAATTGAGTTTGACGTTCGTCAATTTCTTCAGCCGTTTTCATTAACTTAACTTGTAATTCAAATTGGCGTTGATGGTTGATCATATCCACCATCTCGTGTACCGGGTTTACATTTGACATTTCCAAAGTGCCACTCAACACTTTTACATCATTAGAAATGTCACAAAATCCACATATATCATTATCCAGTAATTCAGGCTTTGGCCGAAACAAGCCATCATTGCCTTTTTCAAGCTCTGAATTATTTGCCTTGATCACCTTCAAACGATCAACAACTTCTAAAAAGTTAGCTGGGGCTCCTTGTGGACGAACTTGGATTGAGCCATCGTCACTAAATTCAATTTTCTCCACTGGCACAGGCAAAATAATCGGTCCACCTTCGCCAATAACTTGACGTCCATGACTGGTGATCAAAGCGCCATCAGGGGTGATATTTAACGTACCAACTTTTGTATATGCCTCATTACCTGAAGCATCTTGAACTGTAAGCCATCCTTTATCGCTCATAGCAATATCAAGATCACGTCCAGTCTCAACTATACCGCCAGAAGTCATATTCGAACCTGGGCGCTCCTGCATAGTAAAAACACGGGTTGGCAAGCCTTCGCCAAACGCTTGCATCGAACGCGCTTGTGAAAAGTCAGCTTTAAAGCCAGTGGTATTGGCATTTGCTAAATTATTTGCTTTAAGCGCAAGGCCCCGCAAACTTTGCTTAGCTCCTGACGCTGCAATGTAGACCATCTTGTCCATAACATCGACTCACGTTAAAAATCTATAACGTGATAAATGCAAGATAAGTGCCACAATAAACTGACGTAATAAGTTACAAAAAATAATCAAGCGCAAATAAAAAAGGCTGCTAATAAATAGCAGCCTAGGTGTCGGATTGTAGAAAATATTAAAACGAGATTAGCGGATCTGCAAAATAGCTTGCTGTAACGTTGAATTCACTTCAAGTGCACGCGAGTTAGCTTGGAAGTTACGTTGTGCGCTAATCAAATCAACAAGCTCATTGGTTAAGTTTACATTCGATTGCTCTAATGCTGATGAGCTAATTTTACCAAATGCGCCCGAATTCGCTTCTCCTGCTATCGGCTCACCTGAGGTTAAACTTTTCTTCCATGACGTATTACCTACTTGTTGTAAGCCCTGAGAATTTGAAAAACGGGTTAACGCAACTTGACCTAAATAGTTAGAATCGCCATTACTATAAGAAGCAACAATTTTTCCATCAACACCAATATCAATATTTGCTAACCGTCCTACGGCAGCACCATCTTGGTCTAGTACTTTATTTTCAAAAGCTCCCGCATGTTGTGTCGGTATTTTAGAAGAAGTACCTGCTTCGTCGCGCCAATTGATAGTTACATTATTAGGAAAGCTAGCACCATTGCTTAAAAGCCCTGTTATATTAGCGCTATCTAACACAACAGGGTTAAATGTATTCCCCGTATTTGCAGTACCATCGGTGTTAAGTGGTAAACCGTTGGCGTTAAACTGAAATGTTGAAATTGGGTTATACGGCCCAGTAGAACCTTGCGAACTACCATCAGGGTTGAATGCTTGACCGTCTAACGTGGCGTAGGTTTGCCATTCGTTATCATTACCTGTAACAGCAACATCTGTTTTCACGAAATACAATTGCATAGTATGCGACTCTCCCAACGAATCATAAACATTGGTTGAGGTAGAGTGAGTAAATGACCCTGATTGAGTTGGATCAAATGGTGTAATAGACGGTGCAGCTTTGGTCGAATCCAACCGAAAAGACGAATATACATTTGTGGTCGAGCGCGGAGAGCCTGAAGAGTCCGGAATTTGAATCGCCGTAGATGTGCTCAAACTCACTGATGTTGCATCTCCGCTTGATGGATCAACGGGAAAACCTTGCAAAAAGCTACCTTGCGAGTCAACGATAAAGTTATCTTTATTTAATTTAAACGCCCCAGCACGAGTAAACGTTTGATCTTGTGAACCAAGCTCAGAGCTAAGCGCAAAATAGCCTTCGCCCCCGATGGCTAGATCAAGCGAGTTTTGCGTACCCCGTGTTGAACCCTGATGAAACTGTTGGGATACAGATGTTGTTTGCACACCATCACCATTTTTAGTTTTACCCGAAGTAAAAACTGATGATGCATACACATCAGCAAATTCAGCTCTCGATTCTTTAAAACCAGTGGTATTTACATTAGCAATGTTATTAGCAGTAACATCTAAATCTTTTTGTGCGGCAGCAATGCCTGTTAACGCAATATTGAAGCTCATAAGTGACCTCTAAATTGTTAATATTTAGCCTTAGGCTAGAAATATACTTTTAAATGTTTTATGCAATTTCTGCGACATCAGTCAGCTTAATCGCACCGGCTTTAGTGTTGATAATAATGCCATTCGCACCATTAATACTGACACTTTCAATGTTTTTATATGTAGCCACAGGTAAGCTGGTAAATTCCTCGCCCATGCTGCCCTCAGCTTTTATACTGTATTCTCCTGCAGGAAGTCTCTCACCCGCTTCATTTTTCCCATCCCAGTTAAAGCGTAAACCACCTGCTGGTTGAGTATCTAAATTAATAGTTCTCACAAGCTGCCCAGAAGAATCTGTAATACTGAGCTTTAAATCTTTAACAGGACTTTCAACAGCTATTATGCCTGAGGCTTCACCGCTGCTGTTAAGATCTAATGTATCAGCCCCTACTAAAGCCTTCTTGCCAACTAGGGTTGATGCCTGCAGTGCAGAATTGGAGGTCATTGAAGCCGCCAAAGACTCAAATTTTGAATTTAAATTTGAAATACCTTCTGCCATGGTAAAGCTCGTCATTTGTGCAATCATTTGATCGTTATCAGCAGGTTTGCTGGGATCTTGAAACGACAGTTGTTGCGTTAATAATGAAAAGAAATCCTCTTGTGTTAAGGCATCACTTTTCTTTTCATTTGTAACTTGTTTATCCTGCCCACGAAGCGAATCTATATAGCTTGACGATGCAGTATTTATGTCGTTACTCATAATCTAACCCTCAATTACCGCTGCCCAAGCAACAGTGTTTTACTTAACATTTGCTTCGCTGCATCAGCAACTTGCACATTGGTTTGATAAGAGCGTGAGGCAGAAATCATATTAGCCATTTCTTCAACGACATTAACGTTAGGTTTATAGATATAACCGTTTTCATCCGCGCTGGGGTGATTTGGATTATATTCAATTTGTAGAGGTTTATTACTCTCTACAATGCCTAGTACTTTAACGCCAACAGACGACCCCTGCGTATTACTATTTGATTCTGATGCTTTCATCAGCTCAGCTGCAAAAACAGGGTGACGCGCTCGATAAGTTTTGTCTTGGCTTGAGCTAATGCTATTAGCATTTGAAATATTACTTGCGGTTGTGTTCAAACGCACATTTTGCGCACTCATGCCACTACCTGAAATATCAAAAACGTTATATAAACTCATGCTTAGGCTCCTTGACTACCGAGGGCTTTTTTAAGGCCTTTAATTTTACTACTCATAAATTGCAGGCTTGCCTGATACTCTAATGAGTTCTTTGTATACAAGTTTCGTTCCACTTGTATATCAACCGAGTTTCCATCACCTGTATCTGCTTGATTTGGCGAGCGAAACATTTCACTATTACCAACATAACGACTGCCACCGGCAATGTGGTTTGGGTTAGTTGTTACCATGTTATTGCCGCCTTGTTGGTGGCTTTTTGCCGCTTTCAATGCTGAGGCAAAGTCGATGTCTTTCGCTTTATAGCCCGGCGTATCAGCATTAGCGATATTGGTTGCTAATAATTCAGCACGTTGCGAACGGATCAACATTGCATGAGGGTGAACCCCAAATGCTTTATCAAAACTGATAGCCATAACCATCTCCAAAAAATTGACTTAAAGTGATTAATGCAAAAGGTGAGCCAACTAGATTAGTGTTTTATGATGTGTTTAATTTATTGATTAAAAAAGAAAACGATGTGGAAACACATCGTTTATAGGGGACAGAGTCAAATTTTCAATAAAATTTGAAAAACATTAGTATTAGCAAGCTATCTATAAGAGTGAACTATTTCTTTTGATAAATAATACCTGGATTACAGCGTACCATCTCAAATTCGTCACTTAATCCTGACATAGACTCTGATGCGCCTAAAAATAAATACCCTTTAGGGTTAAGTGCTTGAGCAAACTGAGCAATAATTTTAGCTTTCACCTCTGGAGCAAAATAAATCAGCACGTTACGGCAAAAAATAATATCAAATTTTCCCATTAGCGCGTATGAATCTAATAAGTTAAGGTGTCGAAAACTCACTAATTTTTTTATTGAGTCGTTTACTTGCGCCATCCCATTGCCGCTATCTTTAAAGAACTTTTTCCTGCGATCTACCGACAGCCCTCGAGCTAGAGCAAGGGAATCATATTCTGCATGTTTACACATATCCAACATAGTATTAGAAATATCAGTGCCGATGATCTGCGCGCCCATTTTTAATACACCTGGCTGTTTAGCTTGAAACTCAGCGACCGACATGGCAATAGAATATGGCTCTTGTCCTGAAGAACTTGCCGCTGACCAAATTTTCAACGGCCGACGTAACTCTTTATGTTCCAAAAATAACTTACTTTGCAATAGTTCAAACGGGTATTGATCCCGAAACCATAAAGTTTCATTTGTCGTCATAGCATCAACGACTGCGGCACGTAACTGCCGCTCATGCGGACTCAGTGTTTTACTAACCAATTGTGACAATGATGCAACATTAAAACGAACCATTAATGGAGCAAGCCTACTTTTAACTAAATAAAGCTTATTATCTCCCAGAACAATGCCACATTGTTGCTCTAAAAAAGAGCGAAACTGATCGTACTCGCTTTGCTGTAAATGCTTATTTTCCAAAGTAACACCGCCTTTTAAAATTAGTCACAATGAACCCATTTTTTCACTGCTGTAGCTAATTCATCCGGATTGAACTTAGCTATAAAATCATCAGCCCCCACTTTTTCAATCATCGCTTGATTGAATACACCACTGAGCGATGTGTGTAAAATAACATGTAAGGGGGCTAACTTTGGATCTGCTTTTATTTCAGCCGTGAGGGTATAACCATCCATTTCTGGCATTTCAACATCAGAGATCAACAACCCTACTCGCTCAGTAATATCATGCTTACAGTCAAGCTCAGCAATTTCACGAAGGCGTATTAATGCTTCTTTCCCATTTTTAGCCAGCTCTGTTTGCACGCCTAGCGGCTCTAAAGCACGTTTAACTTGATTACGAGCAACGGCAGAGTCATCGGCAATAAACACGATGCGCTCGCCTAAGTCTTTTTGAATTTCACCATCATTGGCTATTGATTCACTGACTTCGGTATTAACCGGGCAAATTTCATTTAAGATCTTTTCTACGTCGAGAATTTCGATTAGCTCATTTTCAATTTCTGTCACTGCTGTTAAATACGAATATCTGCCAGCCCCAGACGGTGGCGGCATTATTTTTTCCCAATTCATATTAACAATTCGTTCAACGCCGCCAACCAAAAAACCTTGTACGGAGCGGTTATATTCAGCAATAATGATAAAACTATCTTTAATATTTTCGATCGCAGGGCCACCTACAGCCATTGATAAATCAATAACAGAAATAGTTTGCCCACGTATATGTGCAACACCTCTTATATAGGCATTCGACTTTGGCATATTTGTCAAAGGAGGGCATTGTAGTACTTCTCTCACTTTAAATACATTGATGCCAAAGCGCTGCCGCCCTCTTAGCTTGAACAATAATAATTCAAGACGGTTTTGACCAACCAATTGAGTACGTTGGTTAACTGAGTCTAAAATGCCTGCCATTTCAATCTCCTGAAGAAAGCGAATAAGAACGGAACAATAATTGCTTTCTTTCTGTAAAGCTACATAACTACACGGGAGCGTCTGTTTATTGACGCTAAATATTTATACCCTGTTTTCAACCATAAGCATAGTCGAAACATTATGAGTTTGTTAAAAAAAAGCCGAAGATACAGTGTTTTTTATTTTCTTACTAGCTTATGCCTAGTAACTCCTCTGTATGGACAAACATATAGCAAAGAACAATTGCAAGAACTTGCTGTATCCCATGTCTATGATCAATTAGACCCTAATACTGCTGATAATAAAGAACTCAACGCCTTAACATTAGATAGTCGGATCCCAGATCGTGGCTGCAACACCGAGCTTGTATTTAATATTCCTACCGAGCCGCCGTTTAATCGCCAAATAACCGTACAAATAAAATGTGATGACATCAATGGCTGGAGTCAATATGTTCATGTACGTATGATTGAACTATCCCCTGTGATCGTTGCGAGTGAAAATCTAAGCCGAGGCGAAGTTATCGAACCTCATCATTTACGTTTGATTATGAAACCAAAGCATTTCGTAAGAGCGCAGTACTTACAAGATGAAGAGCTGCTAATTGGTAGCCGCAGCAAACGTAATATTCGCAGTGGTTACCCTGTTGCTTTAAATCAAATCTGTATGGTCTGCAAAGGGGATAATGTCACTATTTTTGCAATAATTCGAGGATTGAAAATAAAAACTTCCGGTTTCGCCCTAGAAGATGGTACTTTAGGAGAGCAAGTAAAGGTTAAAAATGCAAAGTCAGGGAAAGTTTTAAATGCCCGTGTTGATGGTGTTGAGTCTGTACAGGTAATTATTTAAATTTTCGTATTTGTGCTAAAGTTTCTAACATGGTTGCCGATAACAAGGCATATGTTAGATAATGTATAGGTTAAAATCATGGTAAGCCAAGTAAATAAAGGTCAGCAACAGGCTAATGTGTTGGCCAATGCTAAACAGCAAAAAGTTGATTTACAAAACAATAATGCTAATACTGCGCAAGCAACTACGCCAAAGGCAGCTGCAGATTCAGTAAGCTTAACGCCACAAGCGCAACAATTAAAATCTTTGCAAGATAAAGCACAGCAATCTTCTGGTTTTGATAGCAATAAGGTAGCTGAGCTAAAAAAAGCAATTACTGAAGGTAAATATCAAATCGATGCTGAAAAGCTAGCTAAGAACATTGCTGCATTTGAGTTTGATGTGTATGGCTGATCACACCAATTTGATCAGTTCTAAACTTGTTATGCAGCTAAATTGCTTAACATCCCTTGCTGATATCTTAGAAGATGAGTTAACCGCTATAGCCTCTCGTCGTGGTGAGGGCTTAAAAGATATAGCCAAACAAAAACTTGCCTTTTTGAGTCAAATTCAAACGTTAGATAAAGAGCTAAAAGCCTTATTTTTAGATAATGACGTTACCTCTGACGAAGTAACAAGTTTAACGAGTGATGTGCATAAGTTACTAGAGTCATGTAAAAAGAAGAATGATGTTAATGCTCATGCAGCCCACCATGCACAATTAACTGTAAAACAACTAAAAGACATTTTAATTGGCGTGCCAACTTCTACAACATATGACCAAGGCGGGAGTGTTGTTCACGGTAACAGTAAAATTGTCCATAACTTAAAAGCATAACCCCTCCTTTGAGTTTCATCTCTGCCCACTTCTGATTAATTGCTTTCCGCTTGATCTGTAGTTACTTTTCAAATAGATTTTCTGTTACTCGTTTTATTCTATAACAGAATCGACTTCGTTTGCCAATTACCTACTACAGCTATGCGCGTAAGCTTAAATATTGGTTAATTAGTTTAAAAAACATTAAATAAAGCATAATACTGAAGTATTCACTGTGAGATATTTTAGCGTGTATTTTGTTAGTTACTCACATAAATAACAACGAATTTATTAGATCAAGCGTTTTAGTAATAAGTTACTTTTTTAACTTCGCGTGGTTTAATTTCACCTATGTATAAGTCATGCACCCGCTTCATATCCAGTTGCAATTCTGTGGCATAGGTATCACCTACAGCATAGGTTTTAATCACTTGTGCACCTCTAATAACTCCTTGTACTTGCCCTTGCAAGTGATCGTTTTGTGCAATACTGCCTTGCACTGTGGTGCCTGCGGTAATTTTTTGTCCATATACTTGCTCAGCAAGCTCACGATACGCTTCTAATTTTGATGCTTTAATCGCCATTAATGAGCGTTGTGATTGATTATCACCTGGCTGCGCACTAATTGGCGCATAACCGACCGCTTTTAAAACCGGGTAGTTATCTGGCTCTATATACTTATATTCAACATGTTTATCAAAAATACTGCTACAGCCAGCTAAACCTAAGCTTGCTAATATACAAATTGAAATCACAATACGCATAGCTTCTCTCACGCTTTAAAAGTGTCATTAATAACTAAATCAATGCACGATCAATGCCATAATTAACTCCTCTAACGATTTTAAAGCAAGCTTGCAAAATAATTGGTACATTCCTTGCTCTATTACTTCTAATAGAAAATATATGTTCATGGGGTTAGGATAATGAAGCGAATTTTATCAGCGATAGTAATCGCCACCTGTTGGCTGAGTATTAGTCTATTCTCCTCTAATACAGTTGCCCAATGGTATGAGTCAACCGGCCATGCAAGCATTAAAAATAATGATATAAGTGCGGCAAAATCGGCGGCAATAAAGGATGCTATTACCCAAGCTTTAGTGTTCTCAGGGGCACGCGTCAGCTCAATGCAAACCTTAGTAGATGGGGTGTTAACCCAAGATCTACTAAAAATAAAAAGCCATGCCGAAATTCAAAAGATAGAAATGATCAGCGAAGATCGTAAAGCCGATCAACTTGCAATTACTTTGCGCTTGGATATCTTCCCTCAACAAGAACACTGCCCTGCGAACCAATTTACTAAATTTGTTGCGATCACCCAAACACAATTAAATAATCGCGAACAAGCGAAGATGGGTCAAATTTTTGACATTAACAAAGCCACCAGCGAAGCACTCTACAAAACGTTAAATCAATCAGCTATGAATGCTAAACCAACGGCTTATTTTAATTTTCCGATCCGCGTTGGCGAATTTTTTAATCAACAATACGATTACAGTAATGCCCTATTAGAAGAAATATCGAGCCGCAGTAATTCTCAGTATGTATTGTTAAGTCAAATTGTGGATATATCTAATGGCGATAAACTCAATAACAGTTATGCTTTTTGGCAGGACGAAACCTACCAACGTTCATATAAAATAGATTTTGCCTTGTTTGATGGCACTACTTACGAGCGACTATGGCAAAAAAGTTATCGTAGCCAAGCTATCTGGCCATTTAAAAAAACTGCAATTATTGACGTGTTTAGTGATAAATTTTGGAGTTCAGATTACGGTCAAAATATAGCCGACATAAACCAAACCGTTAGTTACGACTTACAAGCCGCTATGGCTTGCCTTGAAACCCAAGGTAAAATACTACATATCGAAAACAATAAGTTAATTATAAATTTAGGCAAAGCTCATGGTATTGAAAAAGGCCAACGTTTGAATATTGCACATCATAACTATTTAACGGATGCGGCGGGAAATAAAATGCCACACCTGATCACCACGCTCAACCAAATACAAGTAGAACAGGTCTATCAACAAAGTGCGGTTGCCGTCAGTATTGACCAACAACCACTGCCTAATATTCAAATAAATGATGTAGTAGACCTGACTAATTTAGAGCCTTAGTTAATTGCTGATGTAAGCTTGGATGCTCAACAAGCCAATTAGCAAGTAATTCAATGCCCGCTAAATGCGGGTAATGTTTACGACAGGCCAACACCACACTTCGCTGTTGAGTTGGAAAAATTGGCAAGTAGCTAATACCTGCGCGCTCTGTGCACGCAAGCTTAGGCACGAAGGTTACCCCATCATCCATAGCCACCAATGCTAATAAGGTTTCTAAGCTATTACCTCGGTACTCATTGGACACATCAACCCCAGCGGCAAAACAAAATTGCTGGGCTTGATCTTTAAAACAATGACCATCGCTGAGCATTAATAAACTGCACTCTTGTAGCTCATCTAACGCTATTTTACTGCGTTTTGCTAAACTATTTTGCGCTGACATAGCGACCAAAAAGTCTTCTTTATATAATTTAACTGTATGATAAAGTTTAAGTTCAGGCACATCTGCTAATATAGCAATATCTAACTCACCGTTATCCAGTGCGCTTAATATAGTCGCGGTTTGCATCTCAACAAAAGCGAATTGGCTATCAGCAAACGCTTCTTTCATCGAGGTGAGTAAGGTGGGTAATAAATACGGTGCAATCGTTGGAATAATGCCTATTCTTACTTTACCTTGTAGTGGCGCACTCGATGTTGCTGCTAGCTCTTTTAATATTTGGGTTTGCTCTAAGATCACTTTGATCTGTGTCAACAAACGTTCACCTTGAGCCGTTAAAGTAACCTGCTTAGTAGAGCGGTCAAATAAGGTTACTCCTAGCTCCTGCTCTAATTTTTTAACTTGGCCACTGAGAGTGGGTTGACTGACAAAACATGCATCGGCGGCTTTACGAAAATGCTTAAAGTGCGCAATCGCTTTTACGTATTCAAGATCTTTTAAATTCACTGCAAACTCACAATTAATCGGTAATACCTATCATACTAATACAAACAAACGATTGGAGCTATTACAACTTTCACGACATAATGGCTATCAACAAATCAAGAGGAACTAAAAAACATGTTAAAGAATATTGAAGGTCAAACAATTCCACAGGTTACATTTGCAACACGTCAAAATGACGAATGGAAATCAGTAACTACCGATGACATTTTTAAAGGTAAAACAGTGGTTGTGTTTTCACTACCCGGTGCATTTACACCAACCTGTTCATCAACTCACTTACCACGCTACAACGAATTAGCTGGTGTACTTAAACAAAACGGCGTTGACGACATTGTGTGTGTATCAGTAAACGATACCTTTGTAATGAATGCATGGGCTGAGCATCAAGAAGCACAAAACATTACCTTATTACCAGACGGTAACGGCGAATTCACTGACGGCATGGGCATGTTAGTTGATAAAAACGATTTAGGTTTTGGCAAACGCAGCTGGAGATACTCTATGCTGGTTAAAGATGGCGTAATTGAAAAAATGTTCATCGAACCAGATTTACCTGGCGACCCGTTTGAAGTATCAGATGCAGACACTATGCTTGATTACATCAACCCTAAACAAGTTAAACCAGAGCCGGTGAGCATTTTCACTAAACCTGGCTGCCCTTTCTGTAAAAAAGCGAAAGCATTATTAACAGAGAAAGGCCTAGTATACGAAGAGATCACTATGGGTGCCGGCGCATCACTGACTAGCCTAAAAGCTATTTCAGGCCGTGAGACCGTACCACAAGTATTTATCGGCGGTAAGCACATTGGTGGCTCTGACGATTTAGAAAAATACTTTGCTTAATTAAGTAATACCTTAAGCAAATAATAAGGGGCAGCAATGCCCCTATCCATACCCTTTTTAAATACCCATTTTAAATACCTATTTTATTAACTTATTTTGAAACCAGTTTTTTAATAAAATTGGTATTGAGGACATCACCATGAAAGAACTAAACACAGACGTTGTTGTAATAGGTGCTGGCACCGCAGGTTTAAGCGCTTACCGCAATGCAAAACAACACACGTCTAACGTATTAATGATTGAAGCAGGCCCATACGGTACAACCTGTGCACGTGTTGGTTGTATGCCAAGTAAATTACTGATTGCCGCCGCAGAAGCCGCTCACTCAATTGAAGTGGCCCCTGCATTTGGTGTGCACAGCTCAAAACCAACTATAAACGGTGTTGAAGTAATGGCACGCGTACGTAACGAGCGCGACCGCTTTGCAGGCTTTGTGGTTGAGGCCGTAGACGAGTTACCCGCTGATGACAAAATTGTAGGTTATGCTAAGTTTTTAGATGCTAACCGAGTACAAATTGACGACCATACCATTATTACCGCTAAGCGCTTTGTAATTGCCACTGGCTCGCGCCCTGCTTACCCTGGCGTATTTAATAACTTTGGCGACAGACTCATCATTAACGATGACGTTTTCGATTGGCAAGACTTGCCAGAGTCAGTCGCTGTATTTGGCCCTGGTGTTATTGGCCTTGAAATTGGCCAAGCGTTGCATCGCTTAGGTGTTAAGGTAAAACTATTTGGTGTGGGTGGCGCGATTGGCCCAATTACCGACCCAGTTATAAAAGACTACGCAAATACCGTATTTGCTGAAGAGTTTTTTGTCGATACTGATTCAAACGTATCCGATATGAAACAAGTAGACGATAAAGCGCAGCTTACCTATGTCGACAAAAACGGTCAAAAACAAACCGAGCAATTTGATTACGTACTTGCCGCGACGGGCCGCGTACCAAACACCGACAAACTCGGCCTTGAAAACATCGGCATTGAGCTTGATGAACGTGGCGTACCAATCGCTGATAAACACACTATGCAATGTGGCGACTCCAATATATTTATCGCCGGAGACGCCAGTAACATGATCCCACTACTACACGAAGCAAGCGATCAAGGTACTATTGCAGGGCAAAACGCAGGGCGATTCCCTGATGTGCGTAATGGCCTGCGCCGCGCTGCAATTGCCGCTGTATTTAGCGACCCTCAAATTGCCATGGTAGGTGAAAGCTATAAACAAATAACACAGCGATTAGGTGAATGTGGTTGTTTTGAAATTGGCGAAGTCAGCTTTGAAAACCAAGGCCGCAGCCGCGTAATGTTGAAAAACAAAGGCCATATGCGTTTATACGCAGAGCAAGGCACAGGCTTGTTTTTAGGTGCAGAGTTTATTGGCCCGCAAGCTGAGCATATCGCCCACCTACTGGCATGGGCTGTACAAAACAAAATGACTGTACCACAAATGCTCGACATGCCATTTTATCACCCAGTGATAGAAGAAGGCCTACGTACCGCACTGCGCGATTTAAACGCCAAGCTTAAATTTGGCCCAGATATCATTAACCAATGTATGGAATGTGGCCCAGGGGCATAAATAATAAAAAGCCAGTTAATTTAATTAATTGGCTTTATTACATATGATAAACTGCCAAATTATTAATATTTTACAAGGAATGATTACATGAAAACTGACTTTTCTACTTTTGAACAAGCGTTATATTTAGATAGTAAAAAAGCATTCAAGCAAATTTTAGCTGACTTGGGTGATGATATTTATGTAATCGGTTTTTATCACTCTGGTAGCTGTTCATTTTTACCTATGTTCAATACCCATACTGATTTTCAAAGCACATTTGAAGACGAATATGACTGCGAAGAAGATGACCGTTTACTCGCTAAATGGAACGTCAGTGACTTTCCATCATTAGAAGATTACTCTGAATATTTTGAACACAGTAGTGAAATTCTACAAGCACTCGACAATGACGATAGCTATGAAATAGTCAGTGATGAAGAAACCCAAAAATATTGGCAAGCATGGTTATCAACCTTAGAGCGTGTTTTAATTCGCTTAGATAACGAAGGTATATTTTCAGAAGGTGTAGAGCGAAACTCAATCACGCTTGCCATACTCGCTTACGATGAAACTGAATACGAGCAATTTTCACGCATTAAACGCATGAATCCGCCCGCTGTTTTAGCAACTATTGAAACAGATTATGAAACAATGATTGTCAGCCGTAACGAGGCAGAGCAATTAGCGATGAAAGAATTTGAGCGTATTCTACAAGAGCGTTAGTTTTTAAAAATATGTGAGTAAGTCAGTATTAAAAACTAACCCAGTCAAATTATTATCGTTAACTAATTTTTTGAAATCGTCGGTGCAGTAAAGTGACAGACCTGATTGCATTTTCGATTTAAAAATAAGCTTATTGCTTATATCCTCATCATCAAAAACAAGTGACTTTAACCCATCTTCAAAGCCATCTAGGTATGCTCTTTCTGTTAGGCTCAAATCCTCTTGAGCAAATATTAATGGATTGAACAAATATAAGTTATCACCATTAGTCTTTAAATCAATGAACTCACCAAATTCACTTAAAGAGGCATTTAAGCACTCATAAGCAGGTTCATTCAGCACTAAAAATGAGCCGTATAAATTAACGTCATAATTTTGCTTTTTTGCCCTTGGTTCATGCTTACATTCAAAACCATTAGGAGATAGCTCTGATAATGTAGCTTTTCCTTTAGGTACATCATTCATAACGATTTGAATAATATTATCGCTCAAAGGCTTATTCGAGTTCTTAACTATCTGTTTTGACATTTCCATTATATCAAGGTTAATTACATCGTAAGCATTTGTTGGCTTTCTTAATTGATATACATTCATATGCCTTTCCACTGCTTATCTATTTTCTCAAATATTTTACTTGGCAACGTACCAGTCCTAATTGCAACTTTTACATTTCGAAGTTTATTCGTAAATAAAGCTTTATTTTCATTCATGTCCCCACCTAGGCTACCACCTATCCATGATTCATAATTGTATCTATGTATTTTCCTGTGTGGTGGTGCATCCTTTGTAGCCAGTCATGAGCTTTATTTTTAACAAAATTAATAAGCCAAATGCCATTGTGTGGATCGTTAATTCCTATACCTGCCATATGAAGGTTTAATCTTGCTCGTAATATAGCTTGTTGATTGTATCGCCCTTTACCTGAAATAATATGATGTGCTTCATGCTCTTTTGTAGGCTTGGGCTCACCAACTGAAAATAAGTAACGTGCAAGTGTATTTGTTGGATGATGCTGTTCTTCAGCAAGTTCAAACTGCGCAGCCGATGAGTTTAATTCTCGGTATTCTTTAAGTGCTATTTGCGCAATAGATACAGATTCGATACGCTTTTTTTCTGTTTGTAGATGATCATAATCTTTAACTAGTTTTTTAACTTCTCAGTATCGGAGTTTTGCTTGTTAGCCTCGTCATGATACTTCTTTGCTTTTAATTCGAAGTTATAAATAGCCATTGCTAGCGGAGATGGATCTGAAGGACGTTCGGGTCTAGGGTACGTTTTTTGTAATTGCATAGTAAAATAGTCCATTATTTCAATATGGTGAATCTAATATAGCCCTCCTTAAAACGCAAGCCATTTTATAATTACACATATTATAAACCACTCCAAAATGTAGCGGTCAACCTAATCTAGAAGCATACTTAAGCACTTTTTTAATAACCTTATTTCACATTCTCGCCCACACATATAGCTTACTTCGCAACAACTTTATCACCATGACTTGGCGGCGTTGAGGTAACAATAAAACCAGCTCGTCCGCAGCGTAGTTGCATAACTAATGCACTAACCCCGCTGGCACATGTAGGCCTTGTTGCGGGTTTTATATCGCTAACAAAGTCGCCTGCCCATTAAGTACAAAAAAGAACGGCTCTGCAAACTCATGCTTATGCGACTGCTCCCCGTCGGCACTCGCTCTTGGATCACATTCAATGCACTACTCTTCACTAAATGCCAACCATCACAATTATCACCCTTATGCCCCCAGTTATAATGTTCAGCGTTATCGACTGAAATAGGCATTGCCATATCTTTGCTATCCCTTAAAAGCTACTGCACAACAAAGTAAAACATCACCGTTTAAAATAGTAGTCAATTTAATTTATACAAGGAAACCACACTTATTCGCGCATTAAAGTGTGAAAAAACACATTTATTCGCGCGTAAAAGTGTAAAAACTTGCATTTATTCGCGCAATAAAGTGTAATTAATCATCTAGTGAGTAATACGAGACCTGCCATGCAACGATTAATTTTAGAAAAGTTATTAGATTGGAAATCTAAGCCAGCACGAAAACCCTTATTAATTGATGGCGCTCGCCAAACAGGTAAAACTTATTTATTACAAACTCTATTAGGCAGTACCTTTGCAAACGTGATTCGAATCGATTTTTTAGAGTCCCCGCAAATGAGTGAAGCATTCGCAGATTCATTATCCCCCGAAAACGTACTATCTAATATAGAGCTACTTACAGGAAAAACGTTTGACCCTAATACAGATCTACTGATCCTTGATGAAATAGGCGAATGCCCTAAAGCAGTCACGTCCCTCAAATACTTTGCTGAACAAGCGCCGCATATGCATATTGCCGCCAGTGGTTCTAATATCGGTTTATTAAACTCCTTTCCTGTAGGTAAAGTGGAGCAACATAATCTGCGCCCTCTCACATTTCGTGAGTTTCTGATCGCCTCGAAAGAAACCGCTCTAATTAAGGCATTTGCAGCACAAACAAACTCAAGTGCAGCACATAGTAAATTATTCTCAAAACTCACTGATTATTACTTTACGGGTGGTATGCCAGAGGCTGTAAGTACATGGTTCGATTTATCTGATCACAGTATCATTGACCGCGTTCAAGCTGTAACAGACATTCATAAAAATTTAGTACTGGGCTATCAACGAGACTTCGGCAAATACTCAGGAAAAGTAGATGCAGGTTTAATCGAAGCTGTATTTAATAATGTTCCAGCACAGCTATCATCAGTGATGGATGAATCGGTTAATCGCTTTAAATTTAAAGGGATGCACGATAAAAAATCTCGCTATAGTGATTTTGAAAGCGCTATTTCTTGGTTAAATAAGTGCCGCTTGATACTCAAAAACCACCCTATTGACGGTACACCTAAAAGCCCATTAGCAGCATATAAAAAAGACAATATCGTTAAATTATTTCTTTTTGATGTGGGCTTATTAAATCATATGCTAAACATTGGGTATAAAGAAATAAAACAACAAGGCTATGAATACAAAGGCTTTGTGGCCGAAAATTTTGTACAACAAGAGCTCGCTGCGCAAGGTATTGACCCAACATATTCATGGGGAGATGCAAGAGCGGAGATCGAATTTGTGGTCTCTGATGACGAAGGCAACATACTGCCTATCGAAGTAAAAAGTGGTAAACGCACCAAAGCAAAATCACTACAATCGTACATAAATAAATGCCAGCCCATCAAAACAATTAAACTCACAGGCACGCAAGGCTCATCACCACTGGAAAAGGAGTATATTGTCCTCCCGCTCTACTACAGTGAATATGCAGTAAGCAAACACCTGAGGCTGATGAATTGATAAAAGATAGACCTATTAAATTACACACCAATTTAAACATCGTTGAGGAAACTGGCGAGTGCTTACAGAGCTATTACTATGGTGAGGTCATACTCAAAGTAAAAGGTCAGTGATTCGCGGTTAAAGCCGTTCATATAAGGTATTCGCACAAGGCACTATTCATGGAAGGTAGAAAAGGTATAGCCTAAAACTAAAGTTCTCTATTAAACTTAAACCCAGAATAAAAACTATCACAAAGCAAAAAACATCTCACTAACTCCTTTCCAAAATTGCAAAAACTGCGTCACTTACTCCCATTGTCAGGTTAGAGCGAGTGTCAGCAACGCGTCTTGCTGTAAGGTATATTATTTTCTAAGTACAAGGCCTCACATTTCAATATAATAACTTGGCTTTAAATTACAATATAATTCATGCCAAATAGGAATAGTTTATATACTCCATTTTCACTAATTACTCGATAAATTGACACGTATACTCACCGATAATGAATCATTAAAATTTGGAGACAAATGATGAAATATTTTTGTATGAGTTGTGGCACTGAGTATGAACCTAATGTCCAACGGATTAAATGCGACTGCGGCAATGCTCTTTGGGTAAAAGCAAAAAATTTATTAACACGGTCTGATCTAGTTCTAACCGACTTTTCGATTTGGCGGTACGCTAAAGCTTACCCACTGAAACGTGAAGATATATCCATTTCTTTCAATGAATCTATCACACCGCTAGCAACAGCCCGCATAGGTAAATCATCTATATTAGTGAAAATGGACTCGCTGATGCCTACAGGTTCTTTTAAAGACCGAGGTGCAGCAATGGTGGTTAATTATCTGGCCAACCAAGGTATTTCAAGAATTTCTGAAGATTCGAGTGGCAATGGTGGTTCAGCATATGCAGGTTACGCGGCTAAAGGTGGTTTAAAGTGCGACATCTATGTGCCCAGAGGAACATCTTTAGGCAAAACCGCACAAACTAAAGCGTATGGGGCTAATTGCATTGAGGTAGATGGCACGCGAGAGGACGTAGCAATGGCCGCTATCAATAGCGCTTCAAATTTAAACACATCCTATGTAGGCCATAACTGGCACCCATTATTTATTGAGGGTGTTAAATCAATAGCATACGAACTATGGGAGCAATGCGGCTATGCAGCGCCAGATAACTTTGTGGTTCCTGCTGGTAACGGAAGTTTGTTGGCAGCTGCATTTTTAGGTTTCTCCGAATTACTTAGAGCGGGAGAGATTCATAAAATCCCTAGATTGTTTGGTATTCAGTCCAAAGCCGTTAATCCCTTTGTGCAGTATTTTAACACAGGAAAAATAAGTTTAGCGCCAACCCACACTATGGCTGAAGGCATTAGAATCACCCGTTCTTCCCGTTTAGTTGAAATAGACAAGTTTGTAAGGAGCTCTTCTGGCCGATTTATTGATGTGAGTGAGATTGAAATCTCAGCTGCTCTCAAAGCAATGTCTGAGCAAGGTTTTTTCATTGAGCCAACGTCTGCAACCGCCTTTGCAGGGATTCGAAAACTTATTGAAAATGGCGATATACATAGTTCAGAGAAGACAGTTGGTGTGATAACTGGAAATGGCCTTAAAGCCACAGAAAAACTGATAGGCCTACTTAACTTAAACACCGGCGTATGAGGAGTTATTTAATGAAGATAATACAAACACAAAATGCACTTAAACCAGCAGGACATTATAGTCAGGCTATCATTCACAATGATTTACTTTATCTATCTGGCCAACTACCGCTGCATCCAGAAACGGGAGAGAAAATTTTAGGAACAGCTATAGAACAAGCAAGACAAATATTTACAAATATAGGGCTAATCCTTAAAGAAGCTGGAACTAATACTAGTAAAGTGCTCAAACTTGTCATTTATATTTCTGATGTTGCGTTATGGGATGATATTAACACGGTATGTGGGGAGTTCTTTATAGAGCACAAACCAGTCAGGACAATCGTCCCAACAAGAGATTTACATTTTGGGTTTCAGATAGAAATTGACTGTATAGCCGTGTGCTGAGTCCGCATAATTAAATGACATGCGAATCCAGTCGTAAATGTTCTATGGATGTTTGCACTGCTTCTATAACAGTATTGATACGGGGTAACCTAGAATTGTTCTTTCGCACACACAAGTAAATCGGCCGACAAATCGGTTGTAGCTCATCGAATGTAAAAAAGTTTTTTGTTGGCACCTTAAGGGTACGAATAATTGATAGAGGTGCCAAAGCCGGAGTAGCGCCGCTTAATGCAAGTTGCACTGCTGCACTATAGGAATCGATCTCCATCAGCGGTGTAATATTTAAACCTGCTAGAATACCGGCTTGATATGAATTTGCATTGTTACGCAAGTCAGTGGTAATTAGCTCATCTGGAAGTGACTTTAAAGAACTAGCGCTCACAACATAGAAGGGTTCATCGAATAAGTGAAAAGTAAGCAAGCCGTGATGTGGTGTAAGATGGCCTGCGCAAAGTCCGATCACAGCTTTTCCTGACTTCACGTTTTCTATAATTCGTGGTGTGTGATTAGTTGAAAGTCGTATTTTTGAGTCTAGAGCAAAGCAACTTGCAAGTACTTTACTGAAATACCCCGCAACCAGCGTTTCGGAACAATCTATCGGTAAAATAGTATCAGTAGATTCATAATTTTTTTGCTCACTTAATTGCCCTCGTAACTGGTCGAAAACAGGCCCTACATTTCGAATCAAAGCCAGGCCATCAGCTGTCAATGCGACATAGCGCCCCTTAGGTTCAATGAGTTTTTTGCCTAAATGACGCTCAAGGTTTGCAATGCGTTTACTCACTGCCGATTGACTAATATAAAGAGCACTGCCCGTCTTGCTCATCGTTTTTTCTTGCGCAAGAACAAGCATAGTTTCGATGCCATCAAGTAACATTGCTGAACCATGAATTTATAGAATTGATGGCCTATATTAATGATTACAAATCATGATGGCAATTTTAGTAACCACTTAGTAAAACTGATCGAAAATATGTTGAGCGTAAGATGGCGTGAATTAAGATGCTGAACTCATACTAAAAAGTAAAAGGTCAGTGATTCGCTGATAAAGCCGTTTTTTAATAGGCACTAGCACTAGGCACTATTCATGGAAGGTAGAAAAGGCATAACCTAAAGCTGAAACGAGTTAGCTAAAGCTCCCTATAATCTAAAAAGAGCTAAAGCTATCACTTTTAAATAAAATTGCCGTTAAATACAACATTTCAAATAGCTAAAGCTCTAAACTAAGCTTCAGCCCACAAAAAACACCAGCACAAAGCCATAAACCAACCTTAGCTAGCCACTTGCCAGAATAGCAAAAAAGGTCTTACTTGGAGTTCTGTAAATAACTGTACTGAATAAAATAACAACCATTCTCGCTTTCACAGTCAGTTTTGAGCGAGAAGCGGAAGTTGTTAAAACTACCTCAGAAGCTAATTTAACTTGCGTTACTCGGCTAGTTGCTAGTCATAAGAGCAGAATTAATGTTTTACTTTAAGTGCAACCTTCAGGCTTTCATTCAACAACTGATTTAAACCTTTATTGAGTTACTTGCGTCTCAAGGAGCATAATTATAAAAAAATTGTATTTTTTAATAGCAAGATCGATTTGCTATACAATACCACGTGCTAAATTTTGACATTAGGGACAATTTTGATGCTTACTCGTTTTTCGTACTTTTGTACCATTCTATCCATAGTTACCACCTCGTTTTCGACATTAGCTTCAGATGTTTTAGATTGTGTTATTGAGAGATATAGTCAGCCAAATAGCCCGTATACGGGTTTACCTAATCCTGCCGAACAGGGCGAACATAAATACACAGTAATGAACTATGGCGAACGACCATTTTTATTTGCTATATCAAAACCTGATGTAATTGCTCCAAATGTGAGCTTACCTAGCTTTCTTTCCGACTATTCACGCAACCAAGGATATGAGGACAATGCTTACCACAAATTTAAAAGTAGTAATTTACCTTTGGAGGCTAAAGTTTGGCTTCCGTTGGGAGCCCAACCACTACCGTTAGTATTATTAGTCCATGGAAACTCTGCTCCAGGGTTTGATTATCTAGGTGAATTACTCGCCAGCCGAGGGCACTTTGTTGTGCAAGTAAATCAAACTTATTTGAATGATTTATGGGGAGAAAATGGTGCCCGTGGCTGGATACTACTTGAACATATTAAGCTGCTGCAAAAATGGAATGCTGAGCAAGGTCACGCTTTTTATAACAAACTAGATTTAGAGAATATCGCTTTAATAGGGATGTCTAGAGGAGGGGAGGCTGTTGCTTTAGCTGCATCATTTAATCAATGGAAGACCTTACCAAATAGTAGTGAATCAACAGAGTTTGGTTTTAATATTAAATCCATTGTCGCATTAGCCCCAATGGACGGGCAATATCAACATGCTGATGGTAGAAACATCCTGAAAAATGTTAACTATTTAGTGTTACAAGGAGGTCATGATGCGGATGTTTATCAGTTTCTTGGTAGCCAACAATGGCATCGAACTCACTTCGATGATGATAAAAACTACTTAAAGCAGTCCATTTATATTTATCGTGCTAACCACATAAACTTTAATCAAGATATGTCTGATGATTTCCATTGGGGAAGCAGCAAAGATTTTTATTCTAAGCTATTAACACCCAAACAACAGGAGAATTTAACTAAAGTGTATGTTTCTGCTTTTTTGGAAGCTACATTGGCGAACACAAAAGAGTATCGAAAAATTTTTAGACAACCTGTGGCTGGTGAGTTTGGTCTTCCTGACGATATTTATATCAGTCGCCATATGGCATCTGATTTCAAAGTTATAGAAGATTTTGAAAATGTAGCTAAAAAGGAAAGTACCGTTAAAGCCCTATCCGATAAAACGTTAACAGCAGTGCCAATCAGTATAGACTCAGAGCGCCTAAGAAACGGAACTAAAACTTCTAATAATGTATTAAAGGTTCAACTTAAGAAACAAGTTGAAACACGGTTGAGCATTAAGCTTTCAGAAGCTGAGCTGTTACATCAAAATCGCAAAGGAAAATCCTACCTAAGTTTCTCACTGGCTCGAGCTGATTCAGGAGAAAGCGAAGGATGTGGATCATACAATTTGTTATCTGATACCAGGGTAGAGCTACTTGATAAGTCTGGTGTAGTATTTAAAAAAAGTTTGGGCGCATCAGGCAGTGTCTCCCCTTTATTAATTTCTGACTTCTCTGAATTGGAAAAAGGTGATATGAAATATGCGCCGACAGAGCCAGTATTGCAAACCTTTACGCTCCCTATTGAATTGAATAAGCCAATCAGTGCCGAAAGCGAATTAGAGCTTGTCTTGATTTTTGCACCGAAGCGAGATGTATCTATCATCGTGGATGATATTGGGATAACTAGTTCTATATAGCTCATCAGCTTTCTTTTAAAGAAGCTAGTCATTAACGCATTAGGAAAATTAGTTTGTCTTAAGGTGAGGCATAAAATCGTTCTTAACGGCGGCTATTGGCACAAAGCAGCCTGAATGTAATTTGGGTACTTAAATAAAAGGACAGCGCTAAATTTTTTATATTTCAATTTACGATGCTATAAATGTGCTATAAAAAATAAGTGGAAGAAAAAACAAACCATGTAACTCATTGATTTAATTGGTAGCCCCTGCAGGAATCGAACCTGCAACTGCCCCTTAGGAGGGGGCCGTTATATCCATTTAACTAAGAGGCCACTCTGATAGCTGATAGCTGATAGCTGATAGCTGATAGCTGATAGCTGATAGCTGATAGCAAAATTATAACGGTTTATCCTATTTACAATCAAGCAGTTAAATGGATTTTATAACGATACTAGTTAATACTTGCGCGTTGTAGGTGAATATCGGCGTTGTTGAGTACGTAATAAGGCAGTATTTTGTTGCTGCTGGCAACGACGCGTTTGCTGGTGATATCAATAATACGGGCGTTTACTTCAACACCGTTGCTGCGGTAGATCAAGGTGCCTGATAACACATGACTGGCGATGCGTTGATCCGCTAACTGCTCTATATCGCGTGAAAATACAAAGTCACCGCGTGGGTTCATAGTTATTTGGTCGGTGGTTTTAAAGTCAACAATACCATAACCAAATTTTTGCAGTTGATGAATAAAACTCTCTGATAACTGGTTGCCTAATTGGCTACTGTTATTAAGGCTGGCATCTAAATCTACAAATGAAGTAACGGCAATCGAAGTATCAAGCTCTGTTTGCATTGTGTCGACTAAGTCTAACGCCATTTGCTCTACGTAATTAACCAGTGTTTTATGATGCTTGTTAGGACTAAACTGCGCTGAGTTATCGAGTGGCTCGGCACTATTCATTTGTACTTGTTTTAGCATTTGAGTAAGATCATATCGGCTAGTCGTACTTTGTACAGGCTCGACTGGGGCTGCATCATTAGTCATACTGCATGCGCTGAGGATGCTGATCATCCCCCCTACAGTTAATAACTTAGCGCTGTGGATTAGCTTACTCATCATTGGCCTCACTTACTCGCTTGTTTTAGCATTATGCCATCAGTGCGATAGCTGCTGTCGAGTGCATCAACAACGGATTGCGGAATAAACCCTTGTGCAGAGCCAACCACAGCCTTACTAGCTAAACCAATAATTCGGGCATTGACTAGTACACCACCTTGATGATTTACCATAGTGCCGGCCAGTACATAGTTAAAGTTTTGATCTTGGCTAAGCTCTAAATAGTCGCGACTAAATACAAAGTCGCCAGAGGGAGTAACACGCATGTAGTCGGTGGTTTTAAAGTCGATCACCGGTACACCAAAACTGTGTAGTTCATGCATAAAACTTTCGGCGATTTGATTACCTAACAATGTGCCGTCATTGTAATCATCATCTAAAAAGATAAAGCTTGATACGGCCAGCGGCGTTTTGGTATTTACGTATTGTAAATTTTCAGCCATATCTTGCATTATGCCACGTACATAATGATTAATATTTTTACGTGTTGGGACTGTGACTTGGCTGCTATCGTTCATCACTGGAATATTATTTTGATAAAATGTATTACTTTGCCCAGGAGCTGCAACCATTCTTTGATCATCCTCTAGCTGTGTAGAGTAATCTGTTTGTGCTGCTTTGCTCGGTTCCATCATTTGCGCGCAACCAAAACCCAGTGGCAAACATAAAGTTAATATTAAGCGTTTCATGAGAGCTCCTAATTAGTATTCGCTGCGGTAAATATAACCGTCGCGCTGTTGTATTTTTTCATCGCCCCACATCACATTGATAGGGATCTCTGTACTGGCGGCAGATACAACGCGGCTATCTTGTGTATTTACCATACGGGCGTTAACTATATAGGCATGTTGTTGCCGTGTTAAGGTACCCGTGATAACAAAGTCAATATTCTGACGTTGGCGTAACTTACTAATATCACGACTTAACATGCCATCTGCGTTGCTGGCTAAATTAAGGTGTTTTTCAAGGCGATATTCAATGGTGTTATAGCCAAGTTGGGTAAACTGAGTAAGTAAGCTTTCTTGAATTTGCTGACTCAGCCCTGCGCCCTGCCCTTGTGCCAGCTCACTGTCTAGCGCGTTGGCTAAGTAAAAGCTAGTAACGGCAATCCGTGCAGAGCTTTTAAACGGCCCTTGCACATGGCTCAATTGACTACTCAAATCACTCACATACTGATGCACAGTATAAGGTGCCATTGTTGCTTTTGGGGCATTGGTACTTGGTGCTGGCGGTTTTTCTTGCGTTAAACTACACGCAGTTAGACTCAGCAATAATAAACATAACAAAAGGCGCATAATTGCCATCCTCACTAAACATGGCAATAACAAAGCAAGTATTATGCCTATTTATAATTTTATTGGGTTATCGGTGTAGTGAGTCACCATGCAGTTGAGCTGTTGTAGCTTTAATTTATCACAATCAGCTTAGGCGTTTTTTTGCTATTTATTTAATGACGTATTGTTCGTTGCTCAAGCTCACAGTTTAAGCCCTGCGCTATCAGTGATTGGCACATAGTTGCAAATTCAGGTTTTGCTTGCTCTGCATACCCAAAGGCGAGTATATACTTATTTTGCTGTTGATCATGAATGTAAAACACGTCTTGCGGTTGTAATTTTAAGCGTGGGCTTATCAAGCGTAAGTATGCCTTTAACATCATTAACGATGAAAAATCCCCCGCATTAACAATAGTCCCTGACACTTCTTCAAGTGATTTCAAAGTAAAATCAACCCCAACCAACACATCCCCTTTTGCTGATAAATCAACAGTTACTTGCTGGGTGTTTTTTAATGCTTTACGTTCTTTAAAGCTATCGTCAACCACAGCCCGATACTGCCCTGGCCGTAGGTCGGTAAACAAATAATAACCATCATAAGCCGCTTGGGTGTTGGCAACTTCTTTATCATTTTGATCTAACAAGGTTATTTTTGCATAAGGCTGCACATAAGTGTGCTCCCCTTGCTGCTGATACACCACCCCTTCAATTTCGCTGGCGTTATTTAGCGGGTAATCCATGTATTCAATAAATCCTGCTCTTGGCGTGATTGAAAAGCCCTCATGGGCAGGCACAAAAAACGGATCGGGGAAGCTATCTCTATCGAGCACAATATCTGTGGTGCGATTAGCTGGCATTGAGGTTAACAATGCAATGCCATTTTCATCGGTTATTGCTTGGCGATAATTTTGCAGCCCTTTTACTTTTATACCAGCAACACCTTGCTCGTCAGGATCCATAATGCCGTTGTTATTTTGATCTAAAAATACCCGTAACATTAATGTGCCGGTCGTTGTTAAGCTTTGCTTGGACACAAAATAGTGATTGTTTTGTGTGTCATAACCAAGGCTGAATCGGCTATATACGCTAAGCTGCCAGTTATCTTCACTGTCGTAGTTTAGATTACTAGTGAGACTAAATTTATTGCTTTGCCAACTTAAGCCTAAATCAGCCGATTGAATATCATTAATACGAGAATCACGTAAGGTGACTTCTGCTTGCAGTTGATTGGTAATACTACGGTTAAACTCAGCCTCGTAGCTGGTGACTTCATTGATAGGAGATAATGTGTAATCAACACTAAAACGGCTATAAATACGACCCAAACGCCCTTGCAAACGTGTTGAGCCATACACTGATCCAACATTATTACTTTGTTGCCATTGTAATTGGTTGCTCAACGCTAAGCCAGCAATCGCATAATTCAAACGGTTTTGTGCTTGCTTATAGATGCCTCGGTTATCTGATGTTTGATACAATAAATTGTTTTGGTAGTTTAGCCGCCCGTAACTGTTTTGCATCAACTCGCCAGCCATATCAAACTGATAACTGTCGTATTTTTGTTTTAATTCATCGGTTCGATTCGTTGCGCTGAAAAGTAAAGATTGATCAGCAAATTGCGTGCGTGCTGTAAGCTCAAGCTCTTGTTCATGTTGATTATTTTTCTGGTAATCTAAGTTTAATAACAGGCGGCTAAATAAGCTAAGGTTAGTCCCCAGTAGCATGTGTTGTAGGTCGTCATGCGATCTTTTTTGTGCCAGTGCAGCGGTATATATCGAGAAGTCGTCTGTAATACCTTGCTCGTAGCGCCCGGCTATTTGCCAGCCTGTGCTGTCATTATTGAAGGCTGTATTGCCAAGCAATTTTTTACCCTGCTCAGAGACTGATAGTTCATAAAATCCTTCACCTTGTGCTAATTGGTTACTATCAATAAAATAGTATTCGCTTTTTCGCTCGACCTGCCCTTGAGGACCATAAAAAATAAGCTCGAAGTTATTCTCACCATAAAACAAATCAACATTATCAAAAATATAACGACCATCTGATAAGCTTAATTGCTGCGCAATCAATACGCCGTTACGATAAAGCTCAACGTCCCAGCCTAACTGAATCGGACCACTTAAATTAATACGGTTACTATCAAATTGTTGAATCAGTCCGCGGTTTGAAAACTTAATACCACGGCCATATTGACTGTTGTAACGGCTGTCAACTTGTGTGGCCGTTACATCACCAAACTCAACTTCACTGGCAGCTAACACTCCCAGTAATGAGCTTTGCGGGTCTTGCTTAGTAAATGTTAAACGCGAGTCGCTGAGTAAATCGCCCTCGCGACCAGATAAAAAGTATTCGGCAGATAAATAAGCAAAGTCTTGTGCACCTAATAATGAGTAACTTGTTCTATTTTGATTTTTATCAGCACTGTAGTTTAATTGTAAATCAGCAACAGGTGATGAAAGCGCTTGATACGGGCTGGCTTTCCAAGGCAAGGTGGGTTGGCATTACGATTCGAGGGGTTAAGCCTTCTAGCATGGCGTTCTCGCTGTTGTTCAATTGGTAATAAGATGGCCGAACTTAACTCTATTTCTAAATCACCATAATCGACTGTAAATTGCAGCCCAAAAACCTCTTTTAACTGCGCCATTTCAATATACATGTCATCATCAATGCTAATATCAGCAGCCGTTAGTTCAAACATACCTGCGTAAGTTATCAGTGTTGCAGGCAGGGTGCTGGCATCTAAAATGAAAGGCTGTTGCTCTCGATACCAGCCTTGAGCAGAACGAGTTGCAAGATCAACTTCTATTCCAAATTGCAATATATCAGCTAGGCTACTAAGGCCAAGTTGAATACCCTGATCACTTTTTAAAGCGAACACTTCGCCTAAGTAGTAATCATTTAAAGACAACGAAAATAATAAAAACTCACCGCTTGCGATCCGCGGTTGGTTTGACGCAACAGGGCTGTTAACGTTAGGCTGAGAAGCTATTGGTAAGTCGGTTAGTTTAGCTTCAATCTTGCGAAGTGTTTTTAATGCATCATTCACAGTTACGTTATTAGTCGCGAATGCATTGTTACTAAGGCATAAACTTAGCCATAGTGTAATGCACTTTAGCCCTGTATTCTTGGTCATGAAGAGTTAAAGTTGCAGCATTCTTGGACTAATCGCTAAAGTATACTCGGCAAAATTTATGTCTTGATACTCATCTGCACCGATATATTTAAAAATAACAGTACCAGGCTTATCTAGGGTTTTATCACTAAATAAACTCAACATTACCTCGGCATTTTTTACATCCGAGTAAATACTTAAATTGCCAATTTCAGCGATAGCTTCCAGCTTAGCATTAGCATTTTGTTGATAAAACGCGGTTAATTTACCATAACTGCTAAAGTGAGTTTCACGATTGAGTTTTAATTTAAATTGTAGTCGTTGGTTGCTCTGGTTTTTAATCACTTGCGCTTGCTCAATGAGTACTTTTGGTACTTCAGCATGTTCACGAAGGATAACTGGAATACTGTAGCTCATGATCATATTAATTTTTATTGAACTCGTACTATTTGGGTTTTCATTTGGCAACGCCTGAAATAATAAATGCGAACGATATTCACCATCTGCTAACTGTTTTGGTTTTCGAATTGCAATTTTAACGGTTTGCTTTTCACCAGGCGCCAAACGCATTTGCTTTGGTGATAAGCGCGTCATCGGGCTTAAACTTGTCGCCGTCGGCTCAAGTAAGGTTACATACCCTCCGGTTGATGTGGATTGCTTTTCGCTCCACTGCACTCGGTAAGTTTTGTACTCGTCACTGGTGTTGATCACTGTGACCTTTGCAGTACGTTGACGCTCATCAAAACTAATACGAGTAGGAGAAATAAGTAAATTCGCCATTACCGCCTGGCTAAAAAAACAAAAGCTTAAAAGCAGTATCACGGTTAATTTATTAAACATTTAAATCCTTAATAATCCACTGAAATTTCTAAGTTTGTGGTTGTTGAATAGTCGCCGTCAACATATTGTTTGCTGCTTGTATTTATTTCTAATTTACCACCAATAAATACATGCACTTCGCTAAACTCATCGCTTGTTGCGTCTTTAGGAAAGCCATTTAAGGTCACTCTAAAGTCGGCACTACTACTTCCCTTAGTATTATGTTGCATAGTTGCAGGTGCCACTAAATTCATAGAAACTCGAGTGCCTGGGGCGATATCAGTGAGTATCAGCTCTGCTGGGCGACCTTCTTTAAGGATATAAATTTCGCCAGAGGTGCTAATCGAACCATCATCCTTGATAATTACAGAACCTATTTGATCACTTTTAAGAATAACTAAGGTGCCAAAATCAAGCGCTTGTTGTTCTATACTCGCGGCTCTTGTTGACTGTGAATACAGTATTGAAAGCATCGTAAATAACAACAAAAAACGCATGATTAAATTAATAAGCAACTTCTAATAGAAAAGTGCCTGTGTACTCAGTATCTCGGTACGCTTCTGTAGAAGTTATTGATGCTGTCGAAAGAGTTGCACCAATATTAAACGATACACTGCCATCACCGTCAGCAGTTAAATTAGGCGCTACCGATGAATAATAAGTGTTTGCATTTGGACCGCTAGTGATAAAGTATGTCCAAGTACCAACTGTAAAGTTTGGCTCATTCAAACCTTGACCATTAGAGCTCAGGGTTGTTGCTGTTGGGTTAGTAATTGATAAACGAGCATTTGGCACAACTTCCGATACTGTAAAAGATGCAGGCGAACCTTGCTCTATTATTGAAATAATAGCAGGTACGTTATCAGTTCTAGACGATACAGGACTTGCTGTAGGCTCAGGGTTGATAACCAATGTAGCTTGATTATTACCGTCTGGATCTGCAACCGCTCGAATTGTACCAAAATCTAAGTCATTTCCTTTGGCTAAAACGACAGTATTTTGCACTTTAACTTTCGCATCAAAGCTTTCGGTAGTAGCATAACTAGCAAATGAGCTTGCTGTCGCTGCTGCTGCCAGAAGAGTTGAAGATAATCTCATGTAAAATCCTTATAAAAATGGGGTATTACCATATAGATCCCTATCATAAGATTTATCGGCAATTAGAACAATTACTTTAAGATTAATTACTGAAAAATCAGATAAATAGCTTATTTAATTACAAAGGCTGACCAACAAATGGGGCACTCAGGCATTTTTGGCCTAAATTTTGTGCTAATGAACAAAATAGATTGGCCTCGGTATAATTTTGAAATGGCCCAACACGCAGTCCATACAAGGTAACGCCTTTATTGTGACGCTCTGTCATTACAAAATCTAATTGGCTAAATGCCTGCGGATATTGTTGCTGCAACCTTGCTATTTGCGTTCTCACTCTCTGTGGTTTTAAATACAGCCCAAGTTGCGCGCCTGGCAGTGAGTTGCCATACAGTGGCAAAGGGCGGTTTTCGATAGTTTTTGAGGAGTTAGCAGTATCAGGGGTCTGTATTTTTTCAGCATAATGAGCAACAGTAACATTATCTTCGCGAAGCACTGCTGGATTTTCTGCAATATCAGTTTGAGAGGAAAGTGCCATTATTAACAGTTGCAAGTCTTCCTCCATCGCAGCTAAACGAGTTATACTCTCTTGTTGCGAGTGCCATTGCTGAACATACTCTTTGACTTGTTGATCAGAAATTAATGCAGGCTGCTGTTCCACAGAGTTAGCATTAATACTACTGCACCCACTAAGCCAGACAGTTGCTGTAATCAACACTGTGGTATACCAAGCTTGCTTTTTAAAACACATCATCTGTTAGCATCACAAAATAAATAATGCCGTATTATAAGCAAAGTCAGTGCCAGTTTCAGGATTTTAAGCAATAAAAAAGTGCCACTAAGGCACTTTTATAAGTTAGGCTCAATAAAGGAGCTTAAACTAAGGTTTTAATAAAATCACTTAGTTCATCTTTAAATTCATCACGACGCAGTGCAAACTCAATAGTCGCTTTTAAATAACCAAGCTTGCTACCACAATCATGACTGCGTCCTTTTATCGCATAAGCAGCAACAGATTCTTTTTCCATTAGCATCGCAATTGCGTCTGTTAACTGAATTTCGTCGCCGGCGCCTGCGGGAGTTTTTGCAAGTAATGGCCAAATATTTTTACTTAGCACATAACGACCTACCACAGCCAAATTTGATGGTGCGCTATGCACTGGAGGTTTTTCAACCATATTGAGGATCGCTGCGCTTTGCCCTTGTTCAAGCTTTACGTCGCCTAAATCGACCACACCAAACTTATCAACATCCTCCATTGGCACAGGCTCAACCATTATTTGGCTTTCGCCGTTTGTATTAAAGCGAGTAATCATTTCAGCTAAATTATCTTTTTTAAGATTACTTTCAACATCATCTATGATCACATCAGGTAAAATAACCACAAACGGTTCGTTACCAATAATTGGCGCTGCGCAGTTAATTGCGTGCCCTAAGCCTTTTGCTTCACCTTGGCGAACGTGAATAATTGTCACGTCTTTAGGGCAAATAGCTTGTACTTCAGCAAGTAACTGACGCTTTACCCGCTTCTCTAGCGTTGCTTCTAACTCAAAGCTGGTATCAAAATGGTTTTCAATCGAGTTTTTACTCGAGTGAGTCACTAATACAATTTCTTTAATACCCGCAGCAACCGCTTCATTAACTACATATTGAATCAAGGGCTTATCTACAACTGGTAACATCTCTTTTGGAATAGCTTTAGTCGCTGGCAACATACGGGTGCCAAGTCCTGCGACTGGGATCACTGCTTTCATTATTCTCTCCTTAAAACTATAATGCTTATTAATTGTTACACTGAAAATGGGTATTTAATTGCGTCGTGGCATTGATAGCCATTTACCTCAAAGTCATCACGGGTGACCCACGTTTCGATATCTTCGAGTGATTTAATCTTTGGATTAATCGTAAGCGTAGGTGATGCAAATGGCTCTCGCTGTAACTGCACATCACGCATTAATTCCAGTTGGTTCTCATAAATATGGGCATTAACGATTTTATGATAGGCCTTACCGGCTTTGTGACCGGTGATCTGCGCAACCAGTGCAAGCAATACAAAACATTGAATTTGATTAAAGTTCAAACCAAGCGGTACATCACAACTACGCTGATACGAGGTTAAATAAAGCGTATCGCCAAGAAGCGAAAAAGTATGCGTATGCATGCATGGTCGTAAACACCCTAACTCAAACTCACCGGGATTGTAAAAAGTGATGATCTCACCTCTGTCATCCACACCATTTTTTAAATTTTCAATGACCTTTTTTAGCTGATCTAACGGTGTGCCATCAGGGCGCTGCCAATCTCGGGCTTGTACACCATACACGCGGCCCATGTCGTCCTCACCTTTACGGTTTGGATTATTTAACCATGCTTGGTTTTCATTAGCGTTGGCATCCCATGTCATACAACCTATGTCGCGAAATTGCGCTGCGCTACTATAACCTCTAAGATAACCCAATAGCTCTGCAATGGCAGCTTTGTAATAACTTTTTCGAGTGGTGATCATTGGGAACTTGTTGTTCGCAACGTCGTATTCAAGCTCTGCATTAATGACTGTTAAACAACGCGTTCCTGTACGTTTATTCTCAACCCAGATACCTTCATCAACAATGCGCTGACATAACTCTAAATATTGTTTCATTATTCGCTTCTTTTTTATGCTTTACTTGCCACAGCAGGCTGTGGCTTTTTATATGCCCATATTATCAAACCAAGACCAGCAATGACCATTGGCAATGACAATATTTGACCCATTGATATAAAATCAGCAAACAATCCTAATTGTGCATCTGGTTCACGCACATATTCAACGCAGAATCTAAATACCCCATAGCATAGTAAAAATAATCCGCCGACACTTCCCGCCGGACGCGGCTTTTTAGTAAACACATACAAAATAATAAACAGCACGAAGCCTTCTAAAAAGGCTTCATACAACTGTGAAGGATGACGCGCCAGTGGCCCACCATTTGGGAATACCATAGCCCACGGCACATCGGTAGTTCTGCCCCATAATTCGCCGTTAATAAAGTTACCAATACGTCCAGCTAAAAGACCAACCGGCACTAGCGGTGCAACAAAATCACCCACTGCAAGTAACTGTTTTTTACGTGTCCAGGCAAACACACAAATAGCGGTTATCACCCCTAAAGTGCCACCGTGGAAAGACATACCACCTTGATCGATTCTAAATAAATACAGTGGATTTTCTAAAAAGTAACTAAATTGATAAAACAGTACATAGCCAATCCGCCCACCCAGAATAACCCCGAGCATGCCGTAAAAAAGTAAATCACTGACTTGTTCTTTTGTCCAACCCGAGCCTGGTTTAGCTGCTTGCCTATTTGCCCACCACATGGCAAAAGCAAAACCAATTAAATACATCAAACCGTACCACCGTACGCTCAGAGGACCAACAGTGAAAATGATCGGATCGATCTCTGGAAATTCAAGTGCCATAAAATTAAACCTTAACTAAAAACCATTTGAAGCGCGATAATAATCAGTAACACCGCGAACACTTTTTTTATCGTTGAAACAGGTAAGTAATGCGTTGCTTTAGCCCCAACTGGCGCCATAAACCACGAGGTTATTACTATACCTAATAATGCCGGTAAATACACAAAACCTGCAAAGCCATGTTGTAAATCGGTTACTTGCCAACCGGCGCTGATATATCCCACCGAGCCAAATAGCGCTATCACTATTCCACACGCCGCAGCACAACCGATCGCTTTTTTAATATCCACCGAAAAATAATGCAGTAGCGGCACAATCAGTGCACCACCACCAATACCAATCAAACCGGATAATCCGCCCATAACGGCACTAATAGCGCCAATTATCGGGCCACTTGGCATCGATTTGACCGCGACAGGTTTATTACGAGCAGACAACACCATACGGGCAGCAATAAAGACTACGCTGACAGCAAATACAATACGTAATAATTGTTCAGGAATTAAGCTCGCTGCAAAGCCGCTGATCAAAGCACCAAGCCCCACACCAGACATAACCCAAGGCGCAATTTCCCATGGCACATTTTGATTCTTATGGTGCGCTAATGCAGATGACGTTGAAGTGAATAAAATAGAAGCAAGGGAGGTAGCAATAGCAATAACCAATACATGATCAACCGCAACAACATTAAAATGCACTAACAATGAACTCAGCACTGGCACAATAATCAACCCACCGCCAATACCTAATAACCCAGCTAAAAAGCCAACCACACACCCTAATAACGCGCAGCTGATAATCAGGATGACTAAATCATGCATCGTACACTCTTATAAATTAGATTCATTATATGCATATACTAATCGATTATATCGAATCTTTACAGCACTCGTTTAAGCTACTAAGAGGCTTGGTTTGGGGTATAAAATAATTCACCGAGTTGGTGCTCAATCATAAAATTACGCGTAAGCCTAAGCACTTGTTTTGCATTAGATTGTGCTAAACACTCAGCCAACAAGGCTTCCATATCACTGGCTTTTAAACGTCTTAATACCCATTTAACTTTACTTAATGATGAGTAGTTCATACTCAAGCGTCGATACCCCATCGCAATCAGCAGTATTGCACCTTCAGGATCGCCACCTAATTCACCACACAGACTAAATGACATTTCATATTGCTGACACTCAGTGGCTACTTTTTGCAATACTCTTAATACAGCTGGGTGATAGGGATTAAATAAATCAGCAACACGCGCATTAGAACGATCGACGGCAAGTAAGTATTGCGTCAAATCATTACTCCCTACAGAGCAAAAATCTACTTTTTTAGACCACTCAGGGAGCATAAATACACTTGAAGGGACTTCTAACATCACGCCAATTTCAGGGCGCTCAATGGCTTGCTCTGGGTATTTTTCTTCCAGTTCAAAATAGGCTTGCTCTAACAATGCTAAAGATTCATCAACCTCTTCGGTACCGCTTATCATTGGCAGCATAATTTTTAAATTACCTAAACCAATGTTTGCTTTAACCATGGCTTTTAGTTGATCTAAAAATAACTCAGGGTGATCCAAGGTAACACGTATACCACGCCAGCCTAAAAATGGATTTTCTTCTGTAATATCAAAGTAATCAAGTGCTTTATCACCACCAATATCAAGCGTACGCATCACCACTGGTTCCGGATGAAAACTGGCTAGTACTTCGCGATACCAATTCTCTTGTTCTATTTGTGATGGAAACTGGCCTTTTTGCATAAACCAGGCTTCAGTTCGATATAAGCCGACACCATCACACACTTTGGTGTTAGCTTTTTCAGAATTGAGCTCCAAACCAGCATTGAGCAACAAACTTATATGCTCACCATCTAAAGTCACTGCATCACACTCTTGCTCAGCCACAAACTTGTCGTTTAATAAACTTTCTTGATGCTGTAATTGTAAATATTCATCTTGTAGCATTTGCGAAGGCGAAATATATAACCGCCCAGCATATGCATCTAAAATCATTGGTTTACCATCAAACTGTAGTAGCGGTAAATCTTCAATGCCCCAAATAGCTGGGATCCCCATGGCACGGGTTAAAATTGACGCATGACTATTTGCAGCCCCATTAACACTCACTACGCCAACTAAGTGGCCTTTCGGCACTTCTGCAAGCATTGACGGAGTTAAGACATCAGCGATCAGTACCGTATCTTTAGGGTAACTCTTTACTGCGTGCTCAGTATTGACGAGGTGATGCAGTACGCGCAGGCCAATATCTTTTACATCAACAGCACGCTCTTTAATGTAAGGGTCTTGCATGGCATTGAATTGCGAGATCAATCGTTCGATCACCATTTTCAATGCACTTTTTGCACACCAGCCCTCTTGCAGCTGTGCTTCAACATTCTGCCCTAAACTTTTTGCATCCAGTAGTTGCTGATACACCTCAAACACTGCCAACGCTTCTTTAGGGATAGAGTCGCTAAGAGTCATCGACAAGGTGTTAAATTCTTTGCGGGTTGCAGCTACAGCTTGAGTAAATAAGCGGCGTTGTTCAGTACAGTTATCGTCTTTTTTTAATTCTATCGATTTAAAGTCAAGTTTCGGCAGAATAACAAATGCCTGCCCTATCGCAATTCCTGGTGCACTTGAAACCCCTTTTAGCACCGAGGTTTGATGGGAAAACTCATCTTGGCGTAGTACTTCTTTGATTTCTGCATGCGCTAATTGCGACGCGAGTTGCGCAGATAACGTAATTAAGAAGGACTCTTCATCTTGACTAAATACACGAGCCATTTTTTGTTGTACAACAATTACGCCCAGCACTTTTTTTTGATGAACTACAGGCACAGATAAAAATGCGTTGAAGCCGTCTTCATTCACTTCAGGAGAGAGTTTAAAGCGCGGGTGAGATTTGGCAAAGGCGATATTAATAGGTTCTTCTCGTTGTGCTACTAAGCCAACTAAACCTTCGGTAAAACCGATTCTAAATTTACCCACAGCTGCGGGATTAAGCCCTCTGGTGGCCATTAATACAAAGTTATCCTGACTGTAATCAGCAAAATAAATGGAGCAGCACTCAGTTTTCATGGCATCTTTCACCATTTCAACAAAACATGCTAGCGCACTATCCAAACTCGCTTGTTGCGAAACGGACTCGGCAATAGCTCTGAGTGTAGCCAGCATAATACTGCTCCTTTATATTATTTACCTTTATGGCGCCACGTATCTTTGGACTGTTCACGTTTATTAAAAGGCATCGCAAAAGGTGCAAATTCTTTCATAACACGGCGATAAACATCGCGCTTAAACGATACAACTTGCCTTACCGGATACCAATAACTTACCCATCGCCAATCATCAAATTCCGGATGATGTGTTTTTAGTAAGTTGACGTCTTCGTCTTTACAACGCAGTTTCAATAAAAACCATTTTTGCTTTTGCCCAATACACACCGGACTGGAGTCTCGGCGGATCAAACGCTTGGGCAATTTATAACGTAACCAATGTTTTGAACTTGCGACAATTTCTACATCTTCAGGGCGCAAGCCGACTTCTTCGTGTAACTCACGAAACATAGTCTGCTCTGCTGTTTCGCCACTATCAACACCACCTTGAGGAAACTGCCAAGAATGCTGACCATAACGTCTGGCCCAAAAGACCTGTCCCTGATTATTGCAAATTACAATTCCGACATTGGCACGAAAACCTTCGGCATCAATCACCTTAGTGCCTCATTTGTAAGTCGATTTTTAATGATTGTTCCACATTACCTGCAATACGGCAAACAATATTCAGAGTTTTACGCATCTTACCCACAGCTTGTGCATAACTTCAGTTTGCGCCGCTCATTTTGCAAACAAATCCACAATAACAGATCTAATAACTTGCCTTTTCCACAGTTTCTGTGGATAACATTGTTCATAGTTATGTATTTATCCCAACAAGTTCTCAACACAGCCTACCCCCCTTGTAGATAAAAAAGTTTAATATCATTAAATTCAAAAAGTTAAGTACAAATATAGCAAGTTTCAGTTAGCCTAAAAACACAGCAAACCGTCCCTGAACAAAAAACACCCAAACACAAAGATATCCACGGTTATACTCTTTTGCTATCATTAGTGGTGAATTTATACAACCAAATAATCCCCTATGAAACCAATAAAACCACATTCAATCAACGAATTAATGCAACGTGTTAGCAACATTGCAGGACTGACATTAGGCCAACTAGCAAGTCAGTATCAATTTAAAACACCAGAGCATTTATTAAAGGAAAAAGGCTGGACTGGGCAGTTGATTGAATATGCATTAGGGGCAACAGCGGGATCCAAACCAACCCCTGATTTTGAAGAGCTCGGGATTGAACTTAAAACGTTACCTATTTCATATAAAGGCAAACCACTAGAGACTACTTTTGTTTCTGTAACACCACTATTAAATGTCACAGGTATGACATGGCAGCTCAGTAATGTGCGTAAAAAACTCAATCATGTTTTGTGGCTGCCCATACTTGGCGAGCGAGACATCGTACCGTTTGATAGGACTATTGGCAGTGGCTTTTTATGGCAACCCTCAGCGGAGCAAGATGCGCAGTTACAGCGAGACTGGGAAGAGCAAATGGAGCTGATTGCACTGGGACGTGTTGATGAGATTTCCGGGCATTTAGGGGATGCGATGCAAATTCGCCCTAAAGCTGCCAATAGCCGAATCGTCACCGACGCCATTGGCCCGAATGGACAAATTATTAAAACCCTACCCCGTGGTTTTTATTTAAAAACTAGCTTTACAGGGCAGATTTTGAAGCAACAGTTTCAGCTTTGATTTTCTAGAGCGTCAGAAAAACGCGCAAGCTTATCGCCTGCAGGACACTTAACATTAAATGCTGAATTTAACTGTAGCCGAGTGGCTTGCCATCGCCCTCTTAAAACAAAAAATCCCCGCCGTGGCGAGGATTTTTTAAAGCTTAAATCATATTCTTAAAAAGAATTACTGACCTTTAACTTCTTTAAGACCATTAAAAGGTGCTTTAGCGCCTAGTTGCTCTTCGATACGTAGCAATTGGTTGTACTTGGCTACACGGTCAGAGCGGCTCAATGAACCTGTTTTGATTTGACCCGCAGCAGTACCTACAGCAAGGTCCGCAATTGTTGAATCTTCAGTTTCACCTGAGCGATGAGAAATAACAACTGTGAAACCAGCGTCTTTAGCCATTTTGATTGCAGCTAATGTTTCAGTTAGTGAACCAATTTGGTTAAACTTGATTAAGATTGAATTAGCAATACCGTTGTCGATACCACGCTTTAAAATCTTAGTATTTGTTACGAATAAATCGTCACCTACTAATTGGATCTTATCGCCAAGTAGCTTAGTTTGGTGTGCAAAGCCGTCCCAATCAGACTCATCAAGGCCATCTTCGATAGACACGATTGGGTACTGTTCAGTTAGATCTTTTAAGAAGTAGTTAAACTCTTCTGAAGTGAATTTTTTACCTTCGCCTTTAAGGTCGTAGATATTTGCTTCTTTGTCATAAAACTCAGACGCAGCACAATCAAGCGCTAGAGTAATGTCTTTGCCTAACTCGTAACCTGCATTAGCAACAGCAACTTTAATTGCTGCAAGTGCCGCTTCGTTAGAGGCAAGGTTTGGTGCAAAGCCACCTTCATCACCTACTGCGGTTGAATGACCATCAGCTTTAAGTACTTTGGCAAGGCTGTGGAATATTTCAGCACCCATGCGTAGCGCTTCACGGAAGTTAGCAGCGCCAACTGGCTGGATCATAAACTCTTGAATATCAACAGAGTTATCAGCATGCTCACCACCATTGATGATGTTCATCATTGGTAACGGCATAGAGTAAACACCTGGCGTACCATTTAAATCAGCAATGTGCTCATATAGCTCAACTTTTTTCGATTGAGCAGCAGCTTTTGCAGTCGCAAGTGATACAGCTAAGATTGCGTTAGCACCTAATTTTTCTTTATTTTCAGTGCCGTCTAAATCTAGCATTACTTGGTCAACAGTGCTTTGTTCTAATGCGTTTTGGCCTTCTAACGCCGCAGCAATTTCTTTATTAATAAAGCCAACTGCCTTTAATACACCTTTACCTAAATAACGTGCTTTATCACCATCACGTAATTCGAGTGCTTCGCGAGTACCTGTTGATGCACCTGATGGTGCGGCAGCGCGCCCCCAAGAACCGTCAGCTAAATGTACATCAGCTTCTACAGTTGGGTTACCACGCGAGTCCATAATTTCGCGACCGATCACTTTTACGATATTTGACATCTTGATTCCTCTTTTCCCAAAATGGTGAGTCTACTTTGGCTTTATTAATTTTCCTTAATACCGCCGCTTTAAAAACAAATAAGCCGTGCATAGAGCACGGCTTATTCACATTACGATGACGCTTTTTGATGGGTGTGTGCTGCGGCAACAAACCCTTCAAATAACGGATGACCATCACGCGGGGTTGAGGTGAATTCCGGGTGGAATTGAGCCGCAATAAACCACGGGTGATCTTTATTTTCGATGATTTCAACTAGCTTTTTATCTTCTGATAAACCAGTGAAACTCAAGCCTGCTTGCTCAAGCTTTTCAACAAAATTATTGTTTACTTCGTAACGGTGACGATGACGTTCAACAATTTCATCACTACCGTATACTTCACGTACTTTAGAGCCTGGTGTTAAATGACATTTTTGTGCGCCTAAACGCATTGTGCCACCTAAATCAGATTTCTCACTGCGTGTTTCAATATTACCTTCAGCATCTAACCATTCAGTGATCAAACCAACAACAGGGCTTGCTGAATTAGCATTAAACTCAGTTGAATTTGCATCAGTCAGACCAGCAACATTACGTGCGTACTCAATTAGCGCTACTTGCATACCTAAACAAATTCCAAGGTAAGGTACTTTATTCTCGCGAGCATATTGAGCAGCTAAAATTTTACCTTCAACACCGCGACCACCAAAACCACCAGGTACTAAAATAGCATCAAGGTTAGCAAGTAGTTCTGTGCCTTTGCTTTCTACATCTTGCGAATCAACATATTGAATATTAACTGTTAAACGGTTTTTAAGACCTGCATGTTTAAGTGCTTCGTTTACAGATTTATACGCATCTGGTAATTCAATGTATTTACCAACCATACCAATGGTCACTTCGCCCGTAGGGTTTGACTCTTGGTATAACACTTGTTCCCATTCAACTAAATCGGCTTCTGGAGCGTCAAGGTGGAAACGACGACATACAAAGTTATCTAGCTCTTGCGATTTTAATAGCGCTGGAATTTTATAAATGCTGTCTACATCTGGTAATGAAATAACCGCTTTTTCTTCAACGTTAGTGAAAAGAGCAATCTTCGCACGTTCGTTGTTTGGTAATTTACGATCTGAACGACAAATAAGAATATCTGGCTGAATCCCAATTGAGCGTAATTCTTTTACAGAATGCTGAGTTGGTTTAGTTTTCACTTCACCCGCAGGGCCTAAGAATGGCACTAAGGTTAAGTGAATAAACAATGCGCGCTCACGGCCAATCTCTGTGCCAAGCTGACGAATTGCTTCTAAAAATGGTTGTGACTCAATATCACCAACCGTGCCACCAATTTCAACGATTGCCACATCATGGCCTTCAGCACCGTCATATACACGTTGCTTAATATCGTTGGTAATATGTGGAATTACCTGAATTGTTGCACCAAGGTACTCACCACGACGCTCACGACGTAGCACATCTTCATATACACGACCTTGTGTGAAGTTGTTACGGCTTGTCATTTTGGTACGGATGAAACGTTCATAGTGACCTAAATCAAGGTCGGTTTCAGCACCGTCTTCGGTGACAAATACTTCACCATGTTGAATTGGGCTCATTGTGCCTGGGTCAACGTTGATATAAGGATCCAGCTTTAAAATGGTAACATTTAAACCACGGGCCTCTAAAATAGCTGCCAACGATGCTGCTGCAATACCTTTACCCAACGAGGAAACAACCCCGCCGGTAACGAAGATAAATTTTGTACTCATGCGAACCCTAGAATATCAGGAATTAAAAGGAAAAATATAGAATCAAGACGGGGCGAAATTATAGCAAAGGCACTGCCATCAATCCAGTGAAAGTTAGCAATTCTCTGCACAAAAAACGCACTCAAAGTCTATCTTGATTTACACGCGCTTTTTTATGGCTTCCCATGCGGCATCCATTTGTTCGAGCGTTGCCGTATCAAGTGACTGTCCTCGCTCGGCTAAATACGCTTGAACTTTTTCAAAACGTACTGAAAACTTATCATTTGCGGCTCGTAATAGTTGCTCTGGATCACGTTTAATATGCCGCGCCACATTAACCGTCGCAAATAATAGATCGCCCACTTCCTCGGCACTGTGTGTAGAATATGGATCAACTGCGAGTGCTTCTTTAACTTCATCAACTTCTTCGGCCACTTTATCTAATGCGCCATGATAACTTGGCCAATCAAAGCCTAATCCTGCAACCCGCTGCTGAATTTTTTTGGCTTTGCTCAAACTTGGCAGATTAGCGGGTATATCTTGCCATAATGTGTTGCTCTGCGGTTCAGTTTTTTTTGCTGCCCGCTCCTGTGCTTTTATGGTTTGCCACTGCTGACTGAGTTGTTGTTCAGTCAGCCCTTGCTGTTCGGCAAATACATGTGGATGGCGACGCACTAACTTATTATTTAGCCCAGCCATTACATCATTAAAATCAAATAACCCTTGCTCTTGTGCCAATTGCGCATAAAAAATCACTTGAAAGAGTAAATCACCCAGTTCATTTTTAAGCTCACCGAAATCACCTTTTTCAATGCAGTCGGCTACCTCGTATGCTTCTTCTAAGGTATGCGGTACGATGGATGTAAAGTCTTGCTTTAAATCCCACGGGCAGCCTGTTGCTGGATCACGTAATTTAGCCATAATGGCTAATAACTCTGTTAAGGTATTCGTCGAGGTATTAGTTGTCTGGTTCATTTACATTCCTAGTGACTACGTTTTGCTTCATGCACGCCTTCGATTTGATCTAATTTTGATAGTAATCGATTCGTACTTGATAAATCATGCACTTCAACTTGCATAGTAAATAGCGCTAATTGACGGTCGTCCACAGTTTCCATATTCATATTCAGCACATTAACTTTTTCATTGGCCAGTACCGAACTAATATCGCGAATAAGCCCTGCTCTATCACTGGCTTCGATTTTAATCGCTAACGCATACGAGCCGTTAATTTCGTCTGACCAACTAACCGCAATTACACGCTCAGGGTGTTGTGTTCTTAGATTATTAAAAGAATCACAATCAGTCCTATGCACACCTATGCCACGGCCTTGGGTGATATAACCGATTATTGCCTCACCAGGAACTGGGCGGCAACATTTAGCCACATGGCTCATTAAACTACCAACCCCATCAACCACGATACCATTTTTATCACCACTGATTTTAGTCGGGTTCTTAAAGCGAATAACGGGCTCGTCATCAGAGCGATCCGTTATAAAATTCAGCAGCTGATTTAAACGCACATCACCAGCCCCAATCGCAACCATTAAGTCATCTAATTCTTTAAAGTTATAACGCGAAATAGCCGGTGCTAAATTTTTGTAGGTAAGATCTAGTTTCTGTAGTTCGTTATCAAGGATTTCTTTCCCAGCACTGAGGTTTTTATCACGGTCGAGTTGTTTAAACCAATGATGTATTTTCGCTCTAGCTCGAGATGATTTGATATAGCCCAATGATGGATTCAGCCAATCACGACTCGGGTTAGGCTGTTTTTGGGTTAAAATTTCAACCTGATCACCAGTATGCAGTTGATGGGTAAATGGCACTATTTTGCCAAATACTTTAGCGCCAATACAACGGTGCCCCACATTTGAGTGAATGTAATAGGCAAAGTCCAGTGGCGTTGCGCCCAGTGGCAAATCAAAGATGTCGCCGCGCGGCGTAAATATATACACGCGATCTTCAACCACTTGGTTTTTAAGTTCATCAGCTAAGTCGCTGCCATCAACCACTTCTTCCTGCCATTGCAATAATTTACGCAACCAGCTAATTTTTTGCTCGTAGCCAGAGCCACGCCCAGGTAACGCTCCTTCTTTATACATCCAGTGCGCAGCAACACCGAGCTCTGCGTCTTGGTGCATGGCATGAGTTCGAATTTGAATCTCAACGGTTTTACCTTCTGGACCAAACACTACTGTGTGAATCGATTGATAGCCATTTTGTTTTGGGGTGGCAATATAATCATCAAATTCTTTATTTAGATGACGCCAATTGGTGTGCACGATCCCCAGCGCACCGTAACAATCTTGCAATTCATCTACCACAATACGCATGGCACGAATATCAAACAGCTGATCAAATTCGTAATTTTTTTGCGCCATTTTTTTATAAATGCTGTAGATATGCTTTGGTCGGCCATAGACCTCACCTTTGATACCTGCTTGAGCAAGTTTATTTTTAACTTGTTCAACCATATCGACCATATAGGCTTCACGACCGAGTCGCTTGTCATCTAACTGCTTGGCAATGTTTTTATAAACATCTGGGTGGAGGTAACGAAACGCTAAATCTTCCAACTCCCACTTTAATTGACCAATTCCTAAACGGTTAGCGAGGGGGGCAAAAATATCGGCGGTTTCTTTTGCCGCAATAACGCGCTCTTCTTCACTGGCGTTTTTAACCTCTCGTAAATGGCATACTTGCTCTGCAAGTTTGATCACAACTGCACGCACATCCTCGACCATAGCTAATAACATCCGGCGGATATTATCTACTTGAACGCTGCCTGTGCCTTGATGAGCCAAGGTGCTAATAGTCGCCATTTGCGCAACACCCGTTAATAGGGTTGCCACATGGCTACCCATCACATCGCTTACTGTATCGATGTCGATTAGATTAGCCAAAAAACTCGGCGTAATATATGCGGTAGCGAGGGTGTCTGCATCGAGATTCATTTCCACCAAAATTTCGACCATTTCCATGGCAATATTTTGTTGCTGATAATTGTGCAGCTCAGCGCAAAGGGTATTCGCTTTAGTTAATAACTCGCATTTCTCTTGCGTTAAGTTTAGTAAACCAAGTCGTGTGCTGAAATCACCCGGTTTGTCGTGCTGGTGTGATTGCCGAGTAGCTACCATAATGCGCTCTACCTCCTTTGAAATAACGCCATTGTTTCAATATGCCCAGTATGTGGGAACATATTCATTAGCCCAATTTTTTCAAGTGAAAATGCTGCTTGCGTTATAATTGCGCTGTCACGGGCTAAAGTCACAGGATCGCAAGAAACATATAAAATCGTTTTAAATTGCTTAAGAGGCAGTTGCTCTAAAATAGCGAGTGCGCCAGTACGTGAAGGATCGAGTACTAATATATCCAATTCTTTACTAAACCACGGCGCTTGCTGCATGTTTTGTGTTAAATCAAAACAATGAAAATGAGCATTGGCTATCTGGTTAGTTTGCGCATTTTGCGTTGCCATTGCAACCGCAGAAGCAACTCCTTCGACACCAACGACAGTTTTTGCGTTGTTTGCCAGCGCTAACGAGAAGTTGCCGATGCCACAAAAGAGGTCGAGCACTTGCTCGTCCCCATTTAAGTTAAGCCAATCAACCGCTTGAGATAACATAGCCTGATTAACTTGTGCATTCACTTGAATAAAGTTTTCCAAACCAAATTCAAACTTTAAACCAAGCTCAGGTAACTGATAAAATGGCATCGCTAAATGGTCATGGTTAATATGTTGCGTTTCACCCTGCCATATTATTTGCCAGTGGTGAGTTAATCCTAGTGCTGTAATTGTATTTTTTAATTTATCACTAATCGTTTTAGTGTGGCGGACCACCACAAAATTTTGTTCATCCGCCTGACATAATTGTAGATGGCTGACACTGCGAAGTTCACCATGCTGATTTAGTAACGGATCAAAAACAGTAAAAATTGCCGAAAAATCATCACTAAGTACAGCACAGTGCTGCACGCTAACAATTTGCTTAGAGCCTTGCGCACGATAGCCTACACGCATTTTTTTTGCGGTTTTATCAAACATCACGGCTAAACGGGCACTGCGACGATAATGTGTTGACTCGCTCAATAACGGAGTTTGCCAGTTCATTGCATCAAGCTTAGCAAACTTGGCAAACAACTGGCTCACCGCCAATTGCTTTTCAACTAATTGCTGATCAAGACGCAAGTGTTGCAGTTGGCAACCTCCACATTGTTGATAGTACTCGCAAAATGGTTTTACTCTGGCATCACTGGGGTGTTCAACTTTTACTGTTTTGGCTGCGCTGTAACGGGCTTTATCTTCGGTTAATTTGGCTTTTACTGTTTCACCCGTTAGTGCACCACTGACAAAGCACACTTTATTATTATGTTTGGCAATGCCCCGACCTTGGTGATCCATACCGGTAATGACTAACGTTAACGATTGCCCTGAAAGGGTTTTCTTTTTTGCTTGGAAAAACTGCGCCATCGGGCAACACCTTAAATATTGATTCAACGAGGGTGATTGATTACTAGCTTATAAGTATATACTCTTTAACTAACTAATAATGATAACAACGTTCACTTATGACTAAACTTGGTTTGCGCGACTCAGTTTTAACGCTAACACTCATTCCCACAGTGATTATTGGATTACTACTTGGCGGCTATTTTACAATAAATCGTTACATTGAGCTTGATGAAATTTTATATCAACAAGGAGCGACCATTTCGGAGCCACTTTCAATCGCCATTGAACAACCATTATTAGCAAAAAATAAGCTGCTGCTAAACCGTTTGATAAGCCACGCACACAACAAACACTCTCCAACAATTAAAACCATCGCCATTTTTGATGAGTATAATAAACTGATACTCACCAGTAACTATCATCGTGACTTTGACAATTTACTGCATAATGAACACTTACAAGTTGGAAAAAATACCAAAGTACTCAGCAGTGAGCATCTGCTTACCTTTTTCACGCCAATCATTAATCACTCGACCCCAGACGCACAGTGGAATAATGCAGCATTTCAAACATCACTTGGTACTGTGGTTATTCAGCTCAACAAAGATCAAGCGATAATTGGTCAGCAACAAGCATTATTAGTCAGCGGTATTGTGATTATTTTAGCCTTAGTGTTGGCGGCTATTTTAGCCATCAGACTTAGTCATATGTTTATGACCCCATTAAATAAGTTAGTACTTGCTACCGACAAATTAATCGAAGGGAAAAGAGAAACCGGCCTAACTGCTCCGATGATGGGCGAATTTGAGTTATTACGCCAAGGGCTAAACACCATTTCTGATACTATGGTGATGCAAAAAGATGAAATGCAAAAGCACATTGATCAAGCAACCAGTGACTTGCGCGAGTCGTTAGAGTTATACGAAACACAAAATATTCAGCTCAGTATTGCTAAAACCGATGCCCAAGACGCCAATCGCGTAAAGTCTGACTTTTTAGCAAAAATGAGCCACGAGCTGCGCACACCACTTAATGGTGTCATTGGCTTTACTCGTCAATTACATAAAACACCGCTTAATAAACACCAAAAAGATTACCTCGACACCATTGAGCTCTCAGCAAATAGTTTAATGACTATCATCAGCGATATTTTAGATTTTTCGAAGCTTGAAGCAGGCGCGATGGAGCTTGAGTCAATTCAATTTCAACTACGTGATACAGTAAACGAAGTACTTACGCTACTAGCGCCCAGTGCGCATGAAAAGCAATTAGAACTATCGATTTATATCAACGCGCAAGTGCCTGATAATATTACTGGTGATCCAACCCGATTTAAACAAATTTTGATCAACTTGATCAGTAATGCTGTTAAGTTTACTGAAAAAGGCTCAATTAAAATTGATGTTGGCCATCGTTTACTTGATGAAGAACGTACCTCTGTATTAGTCTCGGTAACCGATACTGGCGTTGGCATCCCAATGGATAAACAAGATGCCTTATTCACTCCCTTTGGCCAAGCAGATTCAAGCATTACGCGTAAGTTTGGTGGCACAGGCCTTGGTTTAATTATTACCAAGCACATAGTTGAAACCATGGGTGGCCGTATTACTTTAAACTCAGCGCCTGGTAATGGCACCTGCTTTACTTTTAATGGCGTATTTAGACTACCAAGCCATAGCTACAACAGCGACTTGCCAAGTAAATCGCTGGCGAATAAACGTATTTTATACCTTGAACCTCATGAACATACTCATCATGCGGTGTTCTCTTTATTAACCGAGTGGCAAACTCAGGTCACTGCGTGTTTTGACCAAGAAACCTTTTTGCAAGAGTTAAACAAAGAGTTTAATTACGATATTTGTATTATTGGCCACGTTGCCTCAGTTGACGAAATGCAACGCTTAAAAAGTTATATCAAAGCAGTCCGTGAATCGACTGACTACCTGTACTTAATGCTCAACTCGGTGTCTCATAATATGCGCGAAGCGTATATTGGCTGTGGTGCAGATGCGTGTTTGAGTAAACCACTCAATCACCGCAAGCTTTGCGAAGTGCTTGCTGCACCGTACCGGCTCGATCATCCCGTGCATAATATTGAAGAAAATGACGAGAAGTTATTACCGCTAAAAGTATTAGTCGTTGATGATAACGATGCCAATTTAAAGTTAATTTGTACTTTACTGGAGGAGCAGATTGAAACTATCGATACTGCTCATAATGGCTCGCAAGCCTATAGTTTGAGCAAAAGCCATAAATACGACATTATCTTTATGGATATTCAAATGCCAATTATGGACGGTATTACCGCCTGTAAACTGATCCTAGAATCATCCTTAAACGAAGATACCCCTATTATTGCAGTCACAGCCCACGCCTTAGCGGGCGAGAAAGAGCAACTAATTACCGATGGCTTTAAAGGGTATTTAACTAAACCTATTGATGAGGATATGCTGAAACAAATAATCAGTGATCATAGTCCACAATCACCGCTGCGACGTGACAAAAACCGTAATGACCTGATTGTGATTGATCCTCCTTTTGTAAGCTCCTCGCTGGATTGGCCATTAGCACTGCAACGTGCTGGCGGTAAAAATGAACTGGCGCTTGAAATGCTTAATATGTTGCTACTCAGTGTGCCAGAAACCTTGCGCTTACTTGAAGAAGCAATCAGTAGCCAAGATTGCGAACATGTGCTCAGTATTATTCATAAATTTCACGGTGCTTGCTGCTACACGGGCGTACCCAAACTTAAAGCACTCGCTGAAGCACTGGAAACTGCATTAAAAGGCGATTGTAATTTAAGTTATATTGAGCCTGAGCTTTTTGAGCTACAAGACGAACTTGAAAACCTGATGACCGACGCAGGTTTAAAAAGTGACTAGTTTTCATAAAAATGAACTCGAAATGATATAGCGTTAAATATTTCGCCCGAGCTCCAACCATGTAACTTGGAATATTTGACCTGAACTAACGTTGATAAACCTGCTTACCATTTAGTAGCGTTATCATCACTCTAGCGGTTGTTATATTCTCCGCTGGGCGCATGTGATGCTGTATCACCACAGCCCAAGAGTATACAGCTAAGGGAAAATACGCTAGTTGCTAAATTCATTTTAATTATACTCATTGTTGTCTCCAAAGATTTAACGCTACACTAGCAAAGTAATGGTAACTTAAGGTAACAGTGTAGAACATCATGATTATTTTATTAGTGGAGGACGATGCAATCCTAGCCTAGCCAGCCATTACCTTTTTAGAAAATGAAGGTATTGAAGTGGACTATGCCCGCTCTTTGGCGCAAGCAAAAGGGATCAGTGTTGGACAACATTATGACGCGAGTATACTTGATATAAACTTACCTGATGGCAATGGCTTAGCGCTTGCTGAGCAGTGCGCTTGAAGATAAACTCGCTGCATTTGCAGCAGGGGCACTTGATTATTTAACCAAGCCACTTGCACTTGAAGAGTTAGCTGTAAGAATAAAATTACTTGCAAAAAAACACACGAATGAAACTATTTTATTTAGCCTTGACCCCCTAAGTATTGACCAATAAGCTAAAATAATATTCAAAATATAACCTTGTTCTGTGTTACTTATTTGCTTATTTACATATTCGTTGTATGGGTTTGTTCGTTTTAAGGCTGCCTATTTGCCATTTAATTTCGTCGCTACCTTTACTCTTATCAATCTCAACTCGCGCAATATCACTATACATAAAATCCCCGGGTACATTAAGCCGTGTTAAATTGTGTGATAATGGTTGCTGACAATAAGGGCCTGTATCACCGTGGATCACTAATACTGGCTTTTTTACTGTATTTGCAAACTCCGCCAAAGCATCGCGATACACTTTAAAACCATCACACCGTTCTGGCTGAGTTTTGCTGCATGCCGGTTGTGCTGTTTGATGGGTGTAAATATCAGCCTGAAAAGCAATCACATAACCTTTGGCTGTTGGATCTGCTTGCGCTAGCCAGTTAAGATTGTTGGCGTCTCTTGTATCAGCTTGTTGATAAGCAAATTGTTTATCACTTTTTAACACCTCTCGACGGCCATTGTGAGTGCCTGCAATATGCAGCGTTATAAACTCTACATCAGCGAACCGCCAACGCGCATTTTCACGCATGCTAGGCTGTTGTTGAAAATCAACTAAAGTATTCGCTTTTTCAAGGTATTTATCGTCAAACATCAAGGTTTTTAAAAATACCAAGCGCTCTAATTCATCATAACGAGGGGTTAGATTTTTTCGGTCGCAATCAGTCCATTCATTGTCGCCGGGGGTGTAAATAAATGGCTGCGTAGTTAAAGACGTTAGTAACTGTTTATTCTTCTCAAGCAACTCATTTTTGCAAGGCTCAGAACCAGATTTCATATCGCCAACATGGATCAAAAAAGCATGCTCAGTCGTTTTTATTTTTTTACCCAAAGCCCCTGTTGGCGCTAAATTTACTTCATCAAATGGGGTATATGGCATATCCCCCATCACCAAAAACGCATTACTGGACAGCGCCAAAGTCAAACCAATTAAACTAAACATCACCATCCCCTGTTGCGCAAATAGATCTTAAGCCCTCATAGTAACAAACAAATGAACATTTAAAAGAACGGCTTTTTGTGGTTAAGCTTGCTAAAATAACCGCACAGTAATCCTGAATTTGTAAATCATGTCATTTAGTACCACTTATACATTAGATAAACCTTATTTTTACGAATGTTTTGATGAATCTCTACCTTATAGTGCCCAAGCAAAACCCAAGTATGCACTGTTGGTATTGTTGATAAGTTTAGGACTGATCGCAATCTATGCGATGAATAAACATTATTTAGGTAATTTCTTAATTTTAGCAGCAGTGCTCGAGTGTGTTGCTTTTTATTATCGCAGGCCTTGGTGGGTAACTCGGCAAATGCTTAGTCGCGCATCTGGCTCTGAGGCAAGGCTAACTATTGATGAAAGCGGTTTTAAAAGCGAAAACCCGCATAAAAGCTATCAGCTAGCATGGCAAGATATTGATGAAGTAATTTTTACTGTTCGCGGTATTATTTTAAAAAGTCGTCGCGGTATGCAGTACGTATCAAACAGCGTACTCAATGATGAGATTATTGAATACATAAAAAAAAGAGCCACTAAATAGTGGCTCTTTCACATCAATTTAATTGATTAAGCATTACCCGGGTTCGGGTTAGACTTTTCAGCTTGAATACGCATGTAAATTTCTTCACGGTGTACCGAAACGTCTTTAGGTGCATTAACACCAATACGTACTTGATTTCCTTTAACACCTAGTACAGTGACAGTTACTTCGTCACCAATCATTAGGGTTTCACCTACTCGACGAGTTAGTATTAGCATTCTCTTGCTCCCGTATTCCAATAAATTAAAAGATTCCGCGTCTGTATATTAAAGAAAATAAGCCTTAATAGTAAGTAAAAACTCTAAATCGATTCATTTTCTGTTAAAAAAACTCTTTATAATGCGCTTATTGCCAATTCTAAGTATGTTTCATCTATTCAAACTGATATTTTAATATCAGATCTTGATACGTGTTTACGTTAATCTATAAAAACAAACTTACTACACGAGGATATGATTTCATAGTCACAGCCTCAATGGCGACTTTAGCAACTGAGCAACCAACAGAAATTTCTTTACTATTAATATAATGGTGGTTGTCATTTAATACTTCAAGTAGTTACTAAAATCTTTTCTGTGCACTATAACGATAGTCGATATAAGCATAGCCTATTTTTTCAAAGTTATGATTGATCTTAACTATTTGGACGCAGTTATAAAGAAAAAGTTTCAATAAAAATTAGTTTTATCATCGCTGTAGAGAATTAATTGGGATGGTTCAGAGTTTTTTCGTAATTCGGTAAATCCAGTGGCAATAAAAATGCGGTAGTGTGTATTTAGTAAGGTATGCCGTTTTAGCTATAAATTTAGGACGTGGCTTAGCTGTTAAAGTAGATTTAGAATAAACACTTTAGGAGACTCAATTGAGCCTCCTAACGTGTTAAATCAACTTTACGTACTGCGCTCTTAAGTACGCTCAGTTAACCAAGCGGTTACGCTATCAAGTGCTGTAGTTAAGTTTTGCGGCTCAGAGCCACCAGCTTGCGCCATATCAGGACGACCGCCGCCTTTACCACCAACTTGTGATGCCATGTGATTTACCAGCTCACCGGCTTTCACTTTGCCAGTTAAGTCTTTAGTCACACCAGCAATTAAGCTTACTTTGTCGCCATCAGCAACACCAAGTGCAATAACACCTGAGCCAATCTTGTTTTTAAGGTCATCAACCATACCGCGTAAGGCTTTTGATTCAGTGCCTTCAACGTTTGCCACAAGTAATTTAACACCGTTAATTTCAACAATTGAATCAATTAATGATGCACCCGCAGCACTGGCTAGCTTGTCGCTTAGCTGTGCTATTTGTTTTTCAAGACCTTTTGACTTCTCAAGCAAAGCAGTTACTTTTTCAAGTACTGATGCGCTGTCGCCTTTAACAAGAGCCGCTACGTCGTTTAGGTGTTGCTCTTGCTCACTTACATAAGCAATTGCATCAGCACCCGTTACCGCTTCAATACGACGCACACCGGCAGCAATACCGCTCTCAGAAACTATTTTAAATAAACCGATATCACCAGCACGATTTACGTGAGTACCACCGCACAGCTCTATAGAGTAATCACCAATAGTCACTACGCGAACTTCATCATCGTACTTCTCACCAAATAACGCCATTGCGCCTTTTTCTTTGGCGGCATCGATTGCCATCAGCTCAGTATTTAGTGCAAAGTTACGACGGATCTCGTCATTCACAACTCGCTCAATTTCACGTAGTTCAGCTTTCGTGACTGCTTCAAAATGCGAGAAGTCAAAACGTAAACGTTCAGGGTCTACGAGTGAACCTTTTTGCGACACATGATCGCCCAATAACTGACGTAGTGCTTCGTGTAAAATATGCGTCGCTGTATGATTCTTTTTAACACGATCACGGCGCGCATCATCAATGTTTGCGTCAACTTTATCATTCACACCAATGCGGCCCATCACTGTTCCGTGGTGCGCGAATGCATTACCAAGTTTAGTGGTGTTAGTAACTTTAAACTCACCACCAGCTACCGTTAATGTGCCGGTGTCGCCAACTTGGCCACCAGATTCAGCGTAAAACGGTGTGCGATCTAGTACCACAATGCCTTGTTGGCCATCTTCAAGTACTGATACAGCTTCACCTTGCGCGAACATTTCAATCACAGTGCCGCTATAGTGCGTTGCGTCATAGCCTTTAAAGTCAGTGTGTTTGTCAGACTTTAATTGCTGGTTATAATCAGCACCAAATTTACCAGCTTGTTGTGCTGTTTTACGCTGCACAGCCATGCACTCTTGGAAACCTTGCTCATCAATCGTCATAAAGCGCTCACGCGCTACATCTGCGGTTAAATCAGCTGGGAAACCATAGGTGTCATATAATTTGAATACCAATTCACCTGGGATCACATCGCCAGTTAAATCAGTTAGGCTTTCTTCTAAAATAGCTAAACCACGCTCAAGAGTTTTGCCAAACTGCTCTTCTTCAATACGCAGTACTTTTTCGATGATTTCTTGCTGTTTTGCAAGCTCTGGATACGCTTGACCCATTTGTTCGATTAGCGCAGCAACTAACTTATAGAAGAACGAACCTTGTGCGCCAAGCTTGTTACCATGGCGAACTGCGCGACGAATGATACGGCGCAGTACATAACCACGGCCTTCGTTTGATGGCATCACCCCATCAGAAATTAAAAACGCACATGAACGAATATGATCCGCCACGACGCGCAGTGATTTATCATCCATATCTTGTGCATTGGTAACTTCTGCAGCTGCTTTAATTAAGCCTTGGAATAAATCGATTTCGTAGTTTGAATGCACGCCTTGTAAAATTGCAGCAATGCGCTCAAGACCCATACCAGTATCAACAGACTGCTTAGGAAGTGGCTCCATCGTACCGTCGCTTTGACGGTTATACTGCATAAATACCAAGTTCCAAATTTCAATGAAACGGTCGCCATCTTCTTCAGGTGAGCCTGGAGGTCCACCCCAAATCTGTTCGCCATGATCATAAAAAATTTCAGAACATGGACCACACGGGCCAGTATCACCCATTGACCAGAAGTTATCTGAAGTAGCAATACGAATAATGCGATCTTCAGGCAAACCAATTTCGTTAGCCCAATAACCAAATGCTTCTTCATCATCATGATAGATAGTAACGAGCAGTTTTTCTTTCGGCAGTTTTACAACGTCAGTCAAAAACTCCCACGCAAACTTAATCGCGTCTTGCTTAAAGTAATCACCAAAGCTGAAGTTACCTAACATTTCGAAAAATGTATGGTGGCGTGCTGTGTAGCCTACATTTTCTAAATCGTTATGCTTACCACCGGCACGCACACAACGTTGTGAGCTAGTTGCGCGGTTATAAGGGCGGCTTTCGCCGCCTAAAAATACATCTTTAAATTGCACCATGCCGGCGTTATTAAATAATAACGTCGCATCGTTACCCGGAATAAGCGAGCTTGATGGAACAATTTGGTGTTGTTTAGAGGCAAAAAAATCTAAAAACTGTTGCCTGATCTGTGCGGTAGTCATGTGCTGCATGTGAACGTCTCACCCATTTTTACTGTGCTTGCATTGCAAAATCTATTTGTTCGTAACTGAACCCTCGATACATTAAGTAGCGCACGCGCTTAGCTTTTTCTTTGTGATCGAAGTCGTCCTGTGAATTTGAATACTTCTTTAAATACGCATCCTGCGCTAACCCAAACCAATCAATTTCGAATGATTCAATCACACTTTCTAACAGTGCTCGGTCAATCCTTTTGCCCATGGCTTCGCTTTGAATACGTTTTAAGCCATGTTTTTTAGCAATGTGGCGACGTACAAAACCTTCAACATAACGCTGCTCATTTATAAAATTGTGTTCTTCACACCAATCTAATAAAGCTTCGATAAATTCAGGCGTCGCCTCTTTTTGCTGTAATTTTTGGGTTAACTCTCGACGCGAATATTCTTGGCGCCCGAGTAACCAAAGTACATAATTTTTTAACTTCTTTTGTAATGCTTCATCCATTTCTTCAGCCATTATGCGTCAAAACGACCGCTTTGATCATTATGCTGCGGCGCAACAGGCTCTGCCCCTGCAGGCGGCACGATCGGCATAAAAATAGCTTGATAAGAAACAAAAAAGCTAATGTAACAAATTGGCATTAAAACCAACAGCGGCAAGAATGATAAGAACATTGAAAGCATCATCAAACCTGCTGCAATTGCCCCATATATACTCAATGGTGCCATGTTGTGGTAAAACACCAACAGTGAGCTTTTAAGCACCTCAAAAATGCGTTTTTGCTGATTAAAATAAACCAATGGCACAGCATAAGAAAAAGCCGTTAAATAAACAGATAACGCAATTAAAAACAGCACAACATTTGCCATCGAGATGCTATCTATAACTTGCTGCAAAGCAATGTTAGGGTCGACACTCGGGTTACTCATAATTTCAACAGCTTCAGTAAATAAGCCACCTGCTAACAAGGCCATTAGCACACCTGCCGCCATTTGATAAAGCGCTAAACGTAACAGCCCCATACGATTACCCTTGGCGGTAAACGGCTTTAGGATATCGGCTAACATAATTTTGCCGCCTTGCTGTTTGGTGATCACCGCTTGATAAAACCCTGCAGTTAAAAATGGCGTGGCGATGGCTGCTATAATTTGTAAAAAAGGTAAAAATAGCGATAGTAAACCAATAATACCTATAAATAAGTGCATAAAAATAAAGGTAAAAGGCTGAGTTTTAAAAATAAGCCACCCTGCTTTAAACCATTTTAGCCCTGCATCGGCCTTAAATACTCGTAATTCAATTGACATACTTGCTCTTAAATTAACAACAAAACACGCCGAGTATAACTCGGCGTTGGATGGGATTACATAGACGACAGCTTAAAATTACGGTTTTTTAATCTTCTTTATATCTAACATATGCGCACCATGCTTAATTTTCGTCTCTAGGTATGCTTTATTGCCCGCTAAACCAGCTTTAATGTGTGCATGCGTGCCAACCACTGATTCAACTTCAATACCTGCATCTTTCAAGGCATTAAGCTTTTTAGGATTATTGGTCATCAGCTTTACATGAGCCAACCCCATCGCTTCTAGCATTAATACCGCGTCAGAAAAGTCACGTAAGTCATCAGCAAAGCCCAAATGATTATTTGCTTCATAGGTATTCATACCTTGCGATTGCAATACATAGGCGTCAATTTTATTGTATAAACCAATACCACGCCCTTCTTGGCGTAAATAAAGTAAAATACCACCTTGTTGATGCATCATTTCAATACATTCGTTGAGTTGTTCACCACAATCACACCGTGATGAATGAAATACATCACCGGTTAAACATTCAGAATGCATACGAATAAGCGGCACAGACTGCTCACTATCCGCATTATTAAATACCAAAGCAACATGCTCTTGGCCATCTTTTAAACCGCTGAATGATACGATCTCTGCGGGTATACCACTGTTTTTGCCAACATTTAGCTGGACTCTAGCTCTTACTTGCGCCACGACAAATCCAAATTTTAAAAAGTAATGCGATGCATTGAATTGTGATATTATCACAAATAAATCAGCGTTGAAAATAATGCAATATCGCAATAAGTGATCACTACATTGAGGCGATAGCCAACAATTCAAGTATTATACATGAGATACTTGATTGGCTACATTGCCAATTGAACCTCAGCTAACCTTGATATTTACTTTTCTACTTAAGTAAAAGCTTTAAATCAATTAAGTATCTTCGATAGCTGCTACTATACTATTTGGTAACTTACGATAAGCAAATACAATCGAGCGCGTTATAGGGTTATTTAAGCTGATAGGGATATACTTTAAATCACACTCTTTTTGAATGTATGATTCAGGTATAACTGCTACACCAAAACCTAATTTTACAAGGCTTTGCAGCTGAGAGTCATGAATAGCTTTACCTTGGTAAGTGATCAATATGTTCTCATCACTTATAAGCCTTTCAAATGCTTTTCGATTAGTGCAGTAAGGCCTTTCAATAAAGGCTAGCCCTTGTAACTCATTCAAGCTCACTGTTTTATTTTTCGCTAAGGGGTGATCTTTACGTACAATCAGTTTATAACCTTCTTGATTTAGCCTTCTAAACTTAAACTGTGGTGATAACAATTGCTCATCAACAATTGCTATTTGCGCTTGTTCAATAACATCAACGATGAATAAATTAACATCTATAGGTGTATTTTTTATCCGCTCTAGAATACAAGCGTAACGTTCGATATTTATATCAGGCTGCACATAAAGATATAATTCATGCATATTGTTAGGTATAAAAGCTTCCTGTAACTGCCTGTTTTGTAATAGTAAGTCACTCGCAAGCTTGTAAAGTTTATGGCCATCAGCTGTAGGACTTATTCCACGCTTACTTCGTTCAAATAACTTAACCCCCAAACTTATTTCCAGTGTTTTAATCGCATGAGTAACTGAAGGCTGAGCAATGAAACATCGCGATGCAGCAGCAGTAATCGACCCTTCTTCATATGCAGCAATAAAGTAATTTAATGGCCTAACCTCTATCACACAATTTACCTATAGATTAATAATATAAACAATATTATACCTATAACAATAAATTTGCTAATTTCAGTTAAGAAGACAATACAATTAATCACAAGGACTAAAAAAATGATTGAACGCTATAGTGATATTGCAATTCATAAACTTTTAAACTTATTCGAAAAAGAAGATATGGCATTACTAGATTTAATCGCTGACGATATTAATCTACGAATAGATCACTATAAAGATGATACTGATATCGATTGGCAACAATGCTGTGATAAAGCAGGTTTTATCACTGTATTAACCCGTTTAGGTACTGATATCTTTCCCAAAGGAACTCACATCATGGGGCTAGAATCTCAGGCTTTAGGAAACGATTGGTATATAACCATCTTTGACCAATTATTTTGGTATGGTGAAGAAGAGCAGCACGTTAAAAGCCGCACTTATATTGTTTCTCATGAACAAGCAGGGAAAGTAGATTACTTTCGCGAAACCGTAAGTAACCTCGAAAGATCGGATATTTAATGATAAATGTACATATATATCAATGTGAGTTAATCACGCTAAAAATCATAATGTTCTAAAGCTGAATAAACCACCATGGGTAGTATTGGTGGTTTTTCAAATTACCAACAATATTACTATTTCCAACCTTGTAACCAATTAGCGGTGCTATAAGAGGGATTAAATAGCCAGTTACATCGAATAACTTAACATGTATTACAAGGTAGAGGTAGGCTTTAATTTATCACTAAAGCCTATTTAAGCTATATGCAATTATTAAAATTCGTAACTAATACTCACACCACCATCAGCGCGTTTTTCATTACTATCGCTGCCTTCGCCATAACCTAATTCAAAACGAACGCGCCAACCGCCTTCATTTAAACCACGAAAAAGGTAACTATAGCTCACGCCTACACCATTGATCGTTTCTTGATCAAACGGAGCTACTAGTGCACAGGCTAGAATATTACCCAATTCGCCACTAAGACTGTCATCATCAGTATTCGGACACTCACGATCATAATGTCTCACACCTATGGCGCCAACAACCAAACCTAATGCATGCTTTTTGTTGTTCGTTAGCGCATGTTCAAACCCGACAGAAAAACCATCATCTAAGCCTATGTTATAGTTTGCATACCAGCGCTGTGTGCCTTGCGCTGCTGATAATGATACCTCAGGTATAACAAAATAAGGGTAACCCCCACCGATTGAAAAATTAACATCGTTTGCATTAGATGTAAAAGTACATACTGTTAATAAAGCACCTAAACAAAGCTTACTTAATGTCATTGAAGTTCCTGTAAAGTTATTGGTTATTAAGCAAACGCCACTTTACACACTTTAGAAATAGAAAAGCAACTAAAATTGCTTCAAAATAGTCTCTTTATAGTCATCTGCATTCAGCGCGACATTAAACTGCGCCGCCACATTATCAAGCTCCGTTTGCTTGATTGCCAACTCATCCATAGTGATGGTGTTATCGTCTAGTTGCCATAATAACCGCGAGCCCGCATAACTATAATGAATTGCTAACAATGCCTGAGGATTTCCTTCTCGCCCCGCCGCTTTTAATTTTGCCATTTTACGGGTGATTTTATTCAATGCTTGTTTCAGATCCCACACATACACCACTTCGGTCATATAATCATGCGTGCGGTATTTATTCAGCGCCCAGCCAATTGTTAGGCTAGTAATAACTACACCAATTAAATTCCAATGAAAATGACTGCCACTTTCATCAGGGAATAACGCGATTAGTAGTTGTGAGATTGCTAAACTGCCAATAGCCAACGCCAAGCCGCAGCCAATAATAACGCGGTTTAAATGCTTACGATAACGAGCTTTATCAATTTGAATAAGTTGCATAACTACCTAATAAAATAAAAACCAAAATTCTCAGCCGCCATTGTAACCAATGCCCATAAGCAAACACGAAACTTTTTAAAAATATTTCACCCCTTTTTAATCTAGCGCACGTTTTAGTGATGAATACCACTTAACTTATCGAGGATTTGCTTATGCAAACAGTAGCTTTACCACACACTAATCATGCTTTAAAAACATCAACGGCCATTGTTGGCGGTGCAGCCATGACCTTTGCGGCATTTGCATTTATGCAGTACTTAATTAGTGGCGAGCAACGCGCGCCAAGCTTTATTGATGACAGCATCATTGTAGAAATATTCCAAGCACCAGAAGATTCTAAAGTGCAGCACAAGCAAACCTTGCCGCCGCCACCTAAAATGCAAACGCCGCCTAAAGTGCCGCCGCGTACACCGCCAAGTACTGATACTAATATAGTAACAACCGCAATAACGCCAGATATAAATATTGATAAAATAGGTGGCGATATAAAAGCTAACTTACAGCGACCAACCGGTGATGCGACCCCAATAGTACGTATAAATCCTAAATACCCGCCCATTGCCGCACGAGAAGGCATTGAAGGCTGGGTACAATTAAGCTTTAATGTATCTCAAACCGGTGAAGTAATAGATGCACAAGTTACTGACGCAGAACCAAAACGCATTTTCGACCGTGAAGCACTACGGGCAATTAAACGCTGGAAATACCGCCCAAAAGTGATTGATGGCGTAGCACAAATGCAAACGGGGCAAAGCGTACAACTTGATTTTAAGTTAGACCAAACGCAATAAAAGCTCATTAACGGATAAGGTTGCCTATGCTTACAAGCTTAAAGTCATGGTTTATTAGTCAGCCCAGTAACGACTACTTGGCTGACTACGCAAAAAGTGGCGACAATCGCCACTTAACTAAACTCGTTACCTTGTTTGGCAACGATTTGTATCATTACTTAGTCACGCAAAGTAATGAGCAACTCGCCTTTGATATAAGCCAACAAACATGGTTAAAAGTGATGGAAAAACGCCATTATTATCAACCGCAAGACAACCCGAAAGCCTGGTTGTTCCGCCTCGCCCGTAATGCGTTAATCGATGAGTTTCGTAAACAACAGCGTTTTGTAGAATTAGCAGACGATACTGCAATTGCAGCACCTAATACTCAGCAAAGCTTTGATTACTAAGCCTTTAACCGCTTTTTAATGCAACTTTCAGATAGCGCAGCAAACAAAAAGCCGACTCGATTTTTATTACCCCTGCAAATGACCGGCCTCGCCTGCGCTTTAGCGGTACTGGGCTTTACCGTGTTTACCACAACAAATAACACCACAGAACAACAAGACACACTTAACAACACCTTTGCCGCACAGCAAAGCAATTACCACTTTATTGAGGTTCACCAAGTAGATAATGCAGGCAGTTATTCAAGTGAGATCACCCGCCAAAAACAACAACTCGATGACAAACTCGCCGCCGACCTGCGCCTACACCAACAGCGCTATATTGAATACGGCCAATTAGTCAAAGTAGATAACGACTGGTACATCGCCAGCTGTCACAGCGAAGTACTCATTCAAATAAAAGACTCGCTATTAAATAACTTAAAAACCAAACACGCCGTAGCGAGCGATATTGTAAAAGGCGACATGCTCGCCATGGCCCACAACAGCCAAGGCCAGATCATAGCGCTTAAACATGCAGGAGATGGGGTTAAGGTTTGTAGGGGGTAATAATATTTTGCATTAGCAGCCTATGTACAATCAGTCAAAGTATTTATGGATGGATAAATACAATTTATGCACTTGGATATAAATACTTAGACGCCCTCAGTACAAAAGTTTAATTTACTAAATAACTGCAATTATCTCTTTATTACTTTACAATATGGATGTATACGGAAAAATTGATAAGAGTTCTTAGGCTGCTTTGCAAGCTCAGGGATAGTCCAATAATATCTAAGCCACTGTACGCAAATTATAATATTCAAGCACACTAATATCCGAGTGACGTAAAATAAAGGTTCAAGGCATTACAGATGATTGAAGCATATGATGTAGTTGATAGTGAAAACCAAGATGATCTTGAGTTAAACTTTCACCCGCACCCAATGGGAACTGATACTGAGGTCCGCATTGCAAAGGATAATTACAGTGTGTTTGAATTACTACGTAGAGAAGATAAAGGATTATTAGTACTTTCACCTGATTTCCAGCGTAAAGAAGTTTGGAATGAACAGCGACAATCAGAGTTAATTGAATCTATTTTAATGGGAATTCCTATACCCGTTATTTATTTATTCGAAAATGAAAATGGTGTACGTCAAATTATTGATGGAAAACAGCGTACCACCGCGCTAAAACGTTTTATTCAAAATAAATATGCGTTAAAGCACCTCAGTATGTTACCTAAACTAAATGGTAAATATTTTAGAGATATTGAGCCAGTATTACAGGCTAAACTAGAAGACTATCAAATTAATGTCTACATTATTCAGCCACCAACACCAGAGTATGTAAAGTTTAATATTTTTGAAAGAGTAAACCGTGGTGGAATGAATCTTAATAAACAAGAAATGCGGCACGCTCTATATCAAGGTAAGTCAACAACGCTGATTAAAAATCTTGCTGAATCTATAGAATTTAAATCTGCAACAGGTGGGGGAGTAAATAACGATAGGATGAGAGATCGATATCTAGTTCTTCGTTTTGTAGCTTTTTACCTTTATATTCAAGGGAAGTTGCCCGAAAAAGTTCAATTTCGTTCTGATATAGACTCTTTTTTAGCATCAGTAATGAAGTTTATTAATTCCACCCAGTCAGATAATTTAATTGATGAGGTTAGAAAGTGGTGTTTAACCGGAATGCAGAGAGTAAATGAGGTCATAGGTCCTGAGGCATATAGGTTCGAACCTAAATCTAAAGGCGGTAATCGTCGTCCAATAAATATGGGATTATTTGAAATGCTAACATATGCATTTTGTTATGTAGATCCTAACAAAATAAATAGATATGAAGCTCTTGAACTTGTTAAAAAATACAAAAAAGATATTGATAGTGAAGGATATTTTTCAGGTTCTATGGATACATTAGATTTTATTCGAATACGATTTGACACCGCTAGAGACATCGCAAAAGGTCTTAATCATGCTTAAAGAAATACAAGTAAAAAACTTAAAAAGTATAAATGATTCCAAATTAAAATTAGCACCTTTAACAATTCTAACTGGAACTAACTCCTCAGGTAAATCGACTATAATCCAAGGAATCATGCTGCTAATCAAAAACAGTATAATTAGTAACCGTTACAGTATGGAGGATTTAACTCGTTACCTTAATGACTTCTCAGCTATACGAAATAAAAAAAATAATGCAAAGTTTATAAATATCAATGCTATTGACTCCAATGAAAAGCAGCATTTTATCAATATTACAGCTGATGGCATTAAAACTTCCAGTCAACTTACTTATCAATATGAATTACCATCTATAAATGATGAAAAAGAACTATTTTACTTGAGTGCGAATAGAGTTGGGGCACAAGACTTCGTACCCTTATCCGAAAGAAAGGTCGGCTATTTAGGAGAATTCCTTTTTTCTACATTTGATAAAGTAAAAGGTTACATACTTCCTGAAGCTCTACTCAAGTTCGATGGCTCAAAAACTATTTCCTATCAAGTTGGGATGTGGTTAACTTACATTACAGACTCAACTACGGAACTGATAACTGAAAAAGTTAGTGACCAAGTAAAAGTGTCATTTAAGGTAAAAGATTTAGATAGTAATTTATCTCCTTTTAATTTAGGCGCGGGAATGAGTTACCTCGCTAAAGTAATCATCATTTGCCTTGTAGCTAAAAAAGGCGACCTGGTACTACTTGAAAACCCAGAGGTTCAACTTCACCCAAAGGCGCAAGCAAAACTAGGTGTGTTCATATCATTTATAGCCAGTAAAGGTGCTCAATTAATTGTTGAAACTCACTGTGAACATTTAATAAACAAAGTTGCGTATGAAATTTATGAAGACAAAATAAATAGTGAAGATGTAGTTATACATTATAAAAGTAATGTTGATGAGGATTTTGAAACAATTCTTTTTGATTCGAATGGTGAATTTAACGATTCTTTTGGAAATATTATTACCTTCCCCACAGGCTTTTTTGACGCCACTTTATTTGACTTAATGAAAATGAGATAAGCGATGTCTGAAAAAATGGTTCTCAGTACATCTTTACTTATTGCTTACGAAAATATGGCTTCAAATCCTCGCCTGTATCATAAAAAATACAAGCGACTGATGAAAGTACTTTCACTTCCATATAAAACGAATAAAAAGCAATTAATTGAAGCCAAAGTTCAAGGATTAAACGACAATACTTATCAACGTTTGTTGCCTCAGTTACAGCATGCAGCTGACAGAGACTACTCTCTAGACATACTAGCCACAAACACCCAATTTAAAGTTATATTAACTGAGGAAGAAAATGTAACACTTCCTTATGTATATTATCGTTCTCCATTCCTTTCAAATCAGTTAACCATAAATCTCACTCCCACAGAAAGCAGAGAACAGGTTAGAAAATATTTACAACTACTGTGTTCTAACGCAACAAAAGTGACTATTTGTGATAACTATTTTGCTGAAGGGTGGGAATCTACGCAAAGCCTATTCATATCAATATTACCTAAGCATTCATTAAAAATAGAGTATGTAGAAACACCAGATTCAATTAATGCTGTAAAGAATAGCAGTAAAATGACTAATGACTTCGTTCAGGAGATTCATGAGCAATGGTCTATCTCCGTAAGCCCGTTATATCATGGTTCGCATGACAGGTATCTACTAATTGAGTCACCTCAAGGTACTCTTGAAGTAATGATTTCTAGTGGATTTACCCATTTATGGAAAGCAAACCCAAAAGAAATTACCTGTATAATCAAAGTGATAGAAAAACCATAATTTTTTCACTTTATACTCGTACTATCTAATACATTTAATTGGTACAGGGCTGAATGGGACAAGGTTTTGACTTTGGGATAATAAAGCTCTTTGCTATACTGAAATCCAAACCATAAATTAAACAACCTCACCTTGAAAAACTACATTTCACCAATATTTCAAATTGTTACCTGCATTTCATAGCTATTTCTCTTTTAACTAAATACACCTAGGGCTATAATACATTTATAAAATCTGTCTTTTTTCCAAGCTCAAATACAAATCTCACATTTAACACACCCACCCCGTCATCACGCCCTGAAAATAAATAATTGATGAGTAATATCGCGCATGGCAGGATTTTGTTCCCGACAAATCCTAAGTACCTACATCCATGTAGGCAATGCGCGATAAAGCGTGACTTCGCCATAGGTCAAAAGCGCAGCTATGAACGAGAGACCATGGATAGTCAAACTGGAGAGCGTACATGGATGTGAAAGTTGGCGAAAAAACGGCGCTTACATTCACATCAATTATGCTTTGAAGGAAATAGCGTGATTCCCGTCGCAGGTTAAGCCCAAAGGCAGCAGCGCCCCCCGATTTTGCTGTCGTGCCAGCGCGACAAACCTTGAATAAGGTTTGTTTAAACAGTTAGCGAGTTTGAAAGCGACAAGTTAGCAAGCAATGACCAAAAGTTACACGCGCCAGCAAGCTTAGCTGCTACGATAGTTAACTCTATCACTGGTGTTAAACCCTTGGTGGCTAAAGCCATCTCCTACTTCCCCAATATTTAACCTCTGTGTAGCGCAGCGCCTCTGTGTTCTCAGTGGTGAAAATTCACTTTTTTCGCCCTAAAGGGCGACCTAAAATATAAAGTGGCTAGGCTCTAGGAAGTGACTAGGTACTAGGATTGTTCCGTAGTTCGTCGCCCGCCGCACGAAGCCATAGCCACGCGCGCCAGCAAGCTTAGCGCCTTCGGCGGTGAACTTATCACTGATGCAAAACCCTTCGTGGCTAAAGCCATCTCCTACAACAAATGTTAACCTCGGTGCAGCGCGAAGCGAGTCTGTGCCCTTTGTGGTGAAATTCACTTTTACTCCTCCTACAATTTAAACCAAGCCCGTTGGGTTTCGTTGCACTCTACCCAACCTACAATCACATGCGCCAGCAAGCCCAGCGCCTACCGTGGTTAACTCTATCACTGGTGCTAAATCATTCGTGGCTGAAGCCATCTCCTGCAGAAAGTCTTGGGAGAGTTAAGCGACATACCGATTTAGCTCACAACTGCCAAGGCTAGATCATCGTGCTCAAACATGTAGGGGGTGGGATTAAGATATGTAGGGGCAAGCTGAATATTTACCAGAAATCACCCTTCACAATATTAAGATTTTTTTCTGCAAAGAAACTTAAATAGCCATTAAAATATCGAGCAAAGTCAATCACAGCGCCAGTTGTTAAGTTTTTCAACGAGAAACTCATCTACTTGCTTATGAATATGAATATTGACATAGTCCAAATCAAAGCTTAAGACTGTATTATTAACTTTAAGCTGTCTTAAACAGCTGTAGCCTTTATTCTGCTCCCCACTACCATCAAGCATGCAACTTCCCCAGAACTCATAATTGCTGCCTACTTTTTGATATGCATTCCAATTGTATTCACTAAGGTCTTCAAAATATATTCCAGCAAGCTCACTAGCCCTCAACTCATTTGTATTGGTTGGATTTAATGTTATTTCATTATGTGACAAATTAACTTGAATATTATGTTGGTACTTACCAAATAATGGGTCAGGGGTGAACGCTTTAAATGCACTCACTTCTTTAGCTACTGTTTCCCCAGAAAAGAATAACGTTGGTCCATAATCAGTTGCACTATCAAAGTTTTTATCTAGGCTTGAAGTCCCGCTAGCTAATGTTGCCGGTGTCAATTGAACGTTTGGCAAACAATACCCTTGCCAGCTAAATTTATCCTCAGTACACCCTGCGAGAAACAGTATAAAAAAAAGTATGGCTAAAGGCTTAATCATTGGGCTGGTCTCTGGTAATTATTAGCATTATCACAATCATGACAATATAGATCACCATATAGCTGGAATTCTGCATCATTTGGTACACTATCTAGCCAAGTGCCACCATAAAAGTTAGGTGGAATATTAAACCTCTTAAATGCATCATGATGATAATCAGCCATTTGTTTTAAACTAAGTAACCCTCTTATTTGGCCAATGTTACCAGCCTGATAATCATGCTGTACATATTTAATATGCTGCTTAGCAACCTCTAAACCAACTTTTTTAATCATCTGTCTCATTTCAACGAAGGACCCCCTAAATCCGCCTCGCTCTAATCCAACAGCTAAATTTACGACTGTTGAACGGGCCATAAACTCCCAATAACCAAAACCTTTGTTATTCCAAAATACTGCTGAACCTTGACGGATCTCTCTTTTCAAATTGTCGACATCTGAAACCCATAAAGCATACAACCGGATCTCCTTTACGTAATCGGCTAAGCCAAAAGCCTTCTAAGTTTTCGGCTAGAAAAAGAGCTCTTTCTTGGGGAGTTATAGAAAGGTTTGAGTCAGACATTACTTAGTTCCTTGTATTAAAATATCCATTTTTATGATTAATAACGTATCTTTATCAATACATTATGTCAACCCTCTGGCTCTGCTTATATACTTATACTTGATCGGAATAAAGATATATAGATTCAGGTCTTGCATCTTGCCAAGCTCAAACACAAATCTCACGTTTAACACCCTTCCCCCGTCATCACGCCCTGAAAATAAGTAGTTGATGAGTAATATCGCGCATGGCAGGATTTTGTTCCCGACAAATCCTAAGTACCTACATCCATGTAGGCCATGGGTGAAAAGCGTAGCTTTGAACGAGAGGCCATGGATGGCCGAACTGGGGAGCGTACATGGATGTGTAAGTTGTGGATGTGTAAGTTGGCCTATCTTCGCCGTTTACTCACATCAATTACGCATTGAAGGATTAAGCGTGATGCTCGGGTGGAAAATATTCGCGGCTAAAGCCTGCTCCTACAGAGAGTCCAGGAGTGGCCAGCGGAAGCCCCTATGGTGGTTAACCCTAACATTGGTGTTAAATCATTCGCGGCTAAAGCCAACTAAAGCCAACTCCTGCAGAAAGTCTTGGGAGAGTTAAGCGGCATACCGATTTAGCTCACAACTGCCAAGGCTAGACATCGTGCTCAAACATGTAGGGGGGAAGGATTAAGATGTGTAGGGGCAAGCTGAATATTTACCAGGGCAAGAGCATGAAAAAAGGCTATGAATTCAATGTCTTTCAAGGTAAGCTGTACTGCGCATAGCTTTATTCTGTTTTGCAGGCATCCCTTTATTAAAACTTGTTTCTGCTTTTAGCTGATTAAATGCAATGTGCCTCAGTCCTGCAAATACTGGGGCTGCGCCTTCACACCTTATTCGGCACTCATCCTCTTTAAATCCGACATCTAAACGCCAATGTAATCCATTCTCTATTTGCCAATGTTGCCGTGCTGACCTCGCGAGCTCTTCCGCCGATAAATACGCTGAACTGATATAGTACCTATAACATAACTCATTGCTTATTTTACCTTTTTCTTTTTTGTAAGAAACTATAACTCCCACTGTCTTTGCATCTTTCCAGCCGCGAGGGTCATCTATTGACTCGAAATATTTAAATAGCTGTATATCAGGCACGAGGAATTCCTTAAAAAAGTGCTCAGCTTAAAATGAATATCTAAAATAAGTTAAATTTTCACATCCAACTTAATTAATCAGTTCATTTTATATAAAACATTGAGAACCTAGGTTTTTAATACCTTTTCTTTTGGGACTACAATATAATAAAGCAACATGACACAGTTCAGCCCTGGTATCAATCCAAATATAATTGCGTGTAAAGTATTTTTATTTTTACTTTTAGCAAAAAAATAACATAAAGTAACAAGAATAATCATCTGTAATGGAATAACTAAGCTTAGTACATTTAACTCACCATTTCTTACCATCTCAAAAATATTCATAACTTTCCTATTATTCAACTGAAGTAGATATCTCAGTAATTCTAACTCTTCCGCCAGTACTACCAACTCTAACAACCCTAATTTCAATCCCTCGAGAAGCTAATTCATTATTAAATGTATATTCCCCATTAAAGCTACGACCAAAATCAGCTATTGGAATACCATCTTTATTTCTAGAAGAATTAGGTACATAAGAAAACTTTAGATCTCCTATTTGAAAACGTTCAACTTTAAATCTTGCTGTTGACTGGTCAGAAAAAACAAATTGAACTTGTATGCCTGTAAATATATCAAGAGAAACTCCAATCTGACCGGCTGTGTCGAGAGCAATCCTTGCCCAATAACTAACTGAATAATTATCATGATACCAATCATCGAATAAATCACGGTTTGTTTCATTCCTCCCTATATCATAAGCGCTTTTAAAACCACTATTTTCTGGAACAACAATCCCCCTTTTACCCATTCTGGAGTGTTCAAAAATTTTCAACTTAGAAAGTTCACCAACTTGACTAACTAGTTGAGCCGATGGTGTATGAGAGTATATTTGAGTATTTAAAGAAGGCTCATGACCACCTTTAAAAATCCATTTCGATTTAACCTTTAACGAATGAATTTTATTATCTGTTGGGTTAATTACATTAATATTTCCATCAAACCCAGCATTAGATGAATTAGCTAAATATTCAGCTTTAGTTATAATTTTTTGTACATAACTACTTGTTGATGAACAGTTGCAACGTTGCAACAACACAAAGGAAACACACAAGTAACACACAAGCGACACATGGTCAACATTTTGTTATGTATCGTATACAAGGTAAGATCGTTACCGCATCTTTAAGTTGTTAGCGGATGTGATAACAGGTGTTAAATTTAAAGACGGAGAAAGAATAATACAAAGTCAAGCAGAGCATCAAGGTGAGCTCATACACCGGATTTGACAATAACTCACAACAGCAAGCAAACTGGTGTTGTTGGTTGGGAAGCTTTATGGAAAGGTTGGTTTTTACTGAGCCAAATGTAGAAGGCGCTCGATTCATGCAAGCGCAACAACAGGAGATGTGATCAAGAGACAGGTGTCAGGATAGTTGTCGCCTCTAATATACTTGAGGCGACAACTAACTTGAAAAACTCCGAAACACCCACGCCCTGATATTTTGAGGGCTTTTTTTGTTGTCGTTCACAGGTTACGAAAGTCGCTTTTTTACAATCCTTCTTATTTATTCGTCAATAAAATAGCTAGTAGTTATTTATCGATTTGGAACTATTATGAAAAGAGCGGATTATTATAATATTGAGCCTGAGCTAGTTAGCTACTTGATTAATCAAGAAACTCTAATTAAACAAAAGGTCGAAGCAAGCTTTGGGTTAACAATTTGGGAGCTAGTGAAGTTAAGAGCGTCACAGTTAAACCAATGCGCGTATTGTTTGTCCATGCATAGCAAACAAGCACTGGAGTATGGTGAGAGCATTAACCGCATTATTGCCCTTAGTGCTTGGCAAGACGCGCCTCTTTATAATGATAAAGAGCGGGCTGCATTAGCGCTTTGCGAAAAATTGACACTGTCGCAGAGCATTGATGATGGCTTTTACCAAACACTTTCAGCATTATTTGATCAACCAAGTTTAGTTACCCTCACCGTAGCAATTAATGCTATAAATAGTTGGAATCGTATAGTCAAAATGTTTAAACCGACAGTCGAGTTTAATGAACGATAAACTATTACTTGAGCTTTACAGTCCTACGGGCGATATCGCTGATTATGTACAAGCAATTTGGTTTGCTAGCGCCCAATTTTCAGGGGAGAATTGGCTCCCCTGCGATGGCGCTAAGGGCGTTATATTTTTGATTTCTGGGCAGCTTAACTTAGCTGGCAAACCATTGAATCCCCCCTATTTAATGCAAACCACCTCTACTCAATCAGAAAAAGTAACGTTTACCGCTGGTTCCATTTTTTGTGGGATCCGGTTTAGGCCCGCAGGGCTTGCTCACTTAGAAAAGGTTAATCATTCCCTTGTTGCCCCAGCCACTTTAACGGGTATTGCACAAGCGCTTGATCAATATGCTAACTTAGATTCGTTTATTGATTTATTGTCGGCGCACCTCAATGCACCAAAAATTCACCACCAAGCAATTGAGTACACACAAAAACTGATCCATAAAATAATCAATCTTACCCCACTCAATACCGCTTATGAGCATACCCCTAAAGGTAAGCGGCAATTAGAGCGCTATGTTAAAAACACCTGTGGCATCACTGCCAAACACCTAGCACGCATTTACAGAGTCAGGCAGGCTAAACAACTTATCAAAGCAAACCCACAGCTAAGCTTGGCACAACTCGCCATTGATTGTGGGTTTGCCGATCAATCTCACCTAAACAACGAGTTCAACGCTATTTTACAAATAACCCCAGCCAAATATAAAAAGTTAATCCATCAGTGAAATAGTTAACTATGCTATTAATATCTATAAAATACTTCCTTTGATGCAGTCCTGTTACTAAATATAGTGCTGGATTTTCCATAAACGTAGCCTTGCACAAGCTAAAAACTGAGCCATGTTTACTTCATAAAATCAGGTAAACCTATGTTGATAGTTTTATCGTTAATAGCCTGCTCATTTAAAAACTGTTTTATAACGTCTGTCACTTCCGGTGAGCTCATAAATAAATTGTGCCCAGCATTTTCAATTGTTACTTTTGTCAGCGCACTTAAACCAGATGTTGCTTCATATTGACTGGCTAAATAGGTGCGACCGTCCAATGTGCCCGAAAGCAGTAACGTTGGCACATTGTTGACAGGATCAGCACGAAAAGAATCCCCTAAATCTAGCCCCTTAACTTGGTTATTTAACTGCGGCATAGGAAAGTTAAGCATTAAACCTAATAAACTGGTTTTCGCCTGTTTTTCTACTAAGGCTAGCCGATCTGCCGTTATTCCTGATGCAATATCCATAGCAAAAGGCATGGCCTCAAAGCTAATTTGGTTATCATCAAAATATCCTCGTGCAAGTAAGTCATTAAGTATTTCTAAATTCCCTTCATCAAGTGTTTTATAGAGCTTAAGTAATACACTGACATAACGCTGCGGATCAGCAATCATACCTGAGGCTAACATTTGCAAATGATGCTTTTTAAATAACATAGTATTACCCGATGCAGCTTTACTTTGTAGGGTCACTCGAATCGGGTTATCGAGTAGCCGTTGATGTACACGAGCAATTAACCCTTTAATATCTGGATAGTGTTTAGCTGCTTCTGGTTGTGTATCAATAGCATTTTGTAATCGGCTAAAGTATGCATCCGTTTGCGCGGGCAGCTTAACTGTTTGATTCAGCCCTTCGGCACTAGCGATCACCACTTTATCTATTTTTTCAGGGAATAGCTTCATCGCAGTTAAAGCAAGATGACTACCATATGAAATACCCCATAGTGTTACTTTTTCAGCCTTAAGGTGCTGACGTAAATCATTTAAGTCATGAGCACTTTCAACAGAATTATACCCTAATAAGTCTATTCCCTTGCTCTGCCAAAAAGCACGACATTGTTTTGCAGCCAGTTTGTAAAGTGCGACTATATCGTCAATTGAATGTGCAGTATTAAAAGGCATATGTTGATCTGAATAACAGGTAGGTGTGTCTTTCGATTGCCCAGTGCCTCTTTGATCCAAAGCGATCACATCACCATGCTCGCGAAGCGCCATAAAGAGTGGAAACCTAAAGTTTGGGTATTTAGCTGTATCAATACCAGATCCACCAGGCCCCCCTGATAAATAAATTATTGGCGAACCAACCTTATTTGCAGTTGCAGGAAAACGTACATAGTGTACTTTTATATTTCTGCTCTGCTGATTAGCACGGTTTTCTGGAACAGTTATATAACCACTAAACGCATTTGTTTGAATGCCATCCATTGTTTCAAAAACAATAGCTTCCTCATTACTGTAGCTATACTGCTTTTGTGACTGCTCATTCGCCATCACTGACATTGTAATTAAAACAAAAATGCAGCCCGTCAATTTTACTGTATTAGCGACTCTATTTTTAAGCATAATAATAATCCTCGTTGTTTTACTTAGATTCAATTAAACTTATTTAACATGATAAGTGCATCTTAAAGCCGACAAATGGCATTGATTTTTAAGATAAAATCGTTAAACGGTAGCATATTTTCGATAAACGGTAGGAAACGTTTTGCAACATTTAAGTATTAGAATAACAATTTATATTTTTCTCAGCTTTTTGTCGGGAATTTTATCCGCACCGGGCGTATTCGCGAAAGAATGGATTAGTATTGATACTGAATCAGTCATTAGTTGCCCTACACAAATTGTCAGTTATGCTGCAGTAGATTTTGATGATTCACAATGTGAGACGCTTAATTTTTATCAGGTGAACCCACAGAATTCGCATATTTGGATAAAAGCTAATTTACGCCTTGAACAACAATATTTAGATTTAAAACAAGCAAACGCATTTTTTCTTTTCGCTAAAGCCTCTAGTGAAGTTTATTTTAATGGCATAAAAATCGGTCAAAATGGTACGCCGCACAACATCCCTGAACAAGAATTTGTAGGGAAAATGGATGCTAAGTTTTATCTGCCTGAGCATCTATTAAAACTGGGGAATAATGAAATTGTAATAAACCTATCTTCCCACCATGGTTACCTAACCTTATCATCGCCAATGCATTTTGCTGGTATTGGTGAATACGCCGCTAGCACACACTTTTTCCAACAAAACATGCTGCTTTCAGTTTTAATATTGGGCATTTTATTAGTGGGTATTGTTTACTTAGCAGCGCTCGGACTTCACTCGGCTGAGGTTAGAATTACTTTTCTAATGGTGTTTTTTGTTTTAATTCAATTGTCTTTAGAGCTTTCAAGAGGTTTATTCAATTATTATTATCCATTTCAAGATCTTAGACTGCTGTTAGTGGTTACTTGCGCGCTCGGTTATGGAGCATGCTTAATATGGTTTTTTTTCATAAAGCTTCACATTAAACAGCCTACTTATTATTTAATTTTATCAACTGCCATCACTCTGTTTATTGTTTGGTTACTACCTTGGTATGATATTAAAACCGTCATAGCGGTTTTAATACCTGCCGCAATTATTACAGTGCTGCTTGGCTGGCATTGCTTCAAACTACAAAGAACAGAATTAATACCTTATTTTATTATTTTTGTGCTGTTCGATGTTATCGCCCTTTTAACGTTACCCACATTCCATAATATATTATTTTACTGCATTATCACTGCACTTATGATCGCGCTATTTATCAAACAGGCGCAAGAGTTAGTGGCCTACAAAGTGGCACTAAACAGTGAGCGTGATGAAGTGGCTAAGTTAAAATTTAGCTTGGCACAAAAACAACAACGCCACTGCCCACCAAAACTTACACTCAATAGCGCAGGCAAAACAGAGCACCTCGCAACCGAGCAGATTATTTTTTGTAAAGCTGCGGGGGACTACGTAGAAATACACCTAACGGAGAATAGACAACGCTTGTATAGCGGCAGCTTAAAAGGCTTAGCAGAGGAACTTCCCAATACATTTATGAAAGTTCATCGCTCTTATATTGTTAACTTGGATTATATTGATGAACTTAACTCTTCATGCAACAAAACAGCAAACAACAATCTACAACAAATACATTTATTGGTGCAGCAACATAAAATACCTGTCAGTCGCCGCTTATTACCTCACGTTCGTGAAATAATTCGAAATAGCTGAATCTCAATTGCATTTAGCTTATGGCAATCTACAAAAAAGCCTGCAAATTTGCAGGCTTTTCGCTAACTAGCTAACTTTGCTCTCGCAAGCTCGCTAACTCTCTACAACACAATAATACTGGTAATGAGGTAGGCCACAAAGGTTAAGCCACCCGCGAATAATGCATACGGCATTTGTGTTTTAACGTGAGTGAGTAAGTCACAGCCGGAGGCTATGGCTGACACCGCACTGGTATCTGATATTGGCGAGCAATGATCGCCAAATACGCCGCCCCCTAAAATTGCCGCAATCACTAATGACGGCGGTAAACCAAGCGCTTGAATTAATGGCACACCAATCGGGATAAGTATTGCAAACGTGCCCCATGAGGTGCCTGTAGTGAACGAGATCACTCCACCGGTAACAAACAACACAGGCACAACTAAATAGATAGGTAAGTAATCGCCCACTAAGCCTGCCACAAATACGCCCGTGCCTAAATCTTTTAAGCTAGCACCTAAAGTAAGCGATAGTAGTACGATAGCCACTAATGGCAATAATTCTCCCATGCCTTTAAAACCAATATCAACCAGTTTATGATGGGTAAATTGACGAGAGCTTACCATTAATAAGTAGGCGACAACGCAAGCTAAAATAGTGGCATACAATACCGACTTAGAGCCACTGCCGCTGGCAATATCACCATTACCTGACCAATACATAAAGCCGACCATGCTACCTATTAAAGTAAGTAAAGGAACCAGCATATAACGTGCTTTGGTGCCCTTTACTTCTTCTTGTAGCTCTGTTTGTTGATGATCTAATTGCTCTTCAGCCTTTTTAAGCGAGCCGTGTACTTTATCAAACGAGATAGTGTAAAACACAATGAGTAAGGTGATGATGGCATAAAAGTTATAACCTATGCTGCCCCATAACACCGAGACTGCCGACTCTGACAGTTCATAATTACCAAGCAAGCCAAGTATGTATGCCCCCCAGCCATTAAGTAAAATCAAAATACACACAGGTGCACTGGTACTATCGATAATGTACGCTAAGCGAGCACGGCTCATTTTAAATTTATCGAATAAACCCCGCGATAAAATACCCGCAGTCAGTACACTTAAGTTAGATTCTATAAATACCGCAATGCCTGAAAACATGGTTAAATAACCCACTTGGCGTTTACTCTTTGCCACACCTTTGTTCATCAACACATTTACTGTTGCAGCCACACCGCCCGATTCTCGTATGTAAGCAAGTAATGCACCGATTAAGATACTAAAAATGAGGATACGACTATTACCTGGCGAACTTGCTACGCTCACCACGCGCTCTATGGTATTTATAAATGTATTAAAAAGTGTATTACCGTTACCTTGCAAGGCCAGCAAAAACTCTGAAGAAACAACAGCGACGAGTAGCGCCATAATGACTTCTTTGCGCCAAAATACGATCAAAATCGCAATTAGTGGCGGTAAAATTGAATACCAAGACATACTGTAACCTTTTTTGTGGTGAGTCTAAGACTCACTCTAATTATTATCAGGCCTTTGTTATAAAGGCTAGAACAAACTCATTAGCTTAATCGGTTCGTCAATAAACACAACTTAAATCGATTAGCGATAAGCTGAACACTGCCATTTAGATCAATGCTTATTTAATATTGCTTCATAAATCAGCGAAACAATTGAGCCATATTTACCGGTTTCAAACTTTTTCCCCATAAATTCATAATCTGTTTCATTCCCTTCAATCGGTGTATGGCGAGCATTGGTAAGTAAAATTATCGCCAAGTCATAAGCGGGATCAATCACAGTAACCGTGCCCGTCCAGCCAGTGTGACCATACGCTTGTGGGCTCGCGTACGGGCCAAAATGCCATTGTAAAGCACCGTTACCGGCACGACGCCAACCTAAACCATAACTTTCATCGCTGGCTTGCGGGGCAATAAATTGCTCTAATACTTGCGGGGTAAATATTTGCTTATCACCATAGCCACCGCGATTCAGTAATAACTGCGCAAGCACAGCTAAATCTTGACCTGTACTAAAAAGTCCTGCGTGACCTGCGACCCCACCTAACGCATAAAATGCTTTTTCGTCATGTACTTGTCCTTGTAAAACGTCGGTACGAACATTATCAAAGCTGATCCGTCCGTCACGAGTGTTTCCCATTAACTCAGTGGCAGCTATTTGGTTTTTTATAAAGCCCTTTTGCAATGGATTATAAACGGTGTGGGTTAAACCAAGCGGTTGATAAATTTGCCCTTCAACATAATTATCCAGCGACTGCCCGGAAAGTCGCTCGACTAATACACCGAGTAACATGTAATCAATATCTGAATATAAATGTTTAACACTACGACCTGCAACAAACGGCACACCCGTCAGTAATAAGTTTTTAGTACGTAAGCTATTTTGTGAAAAAAACCGTTCACCAAACTTATTATCTTTACGGTGAAAATCAACCACAGCTGGGTAGCCTGCGCTGTGAGTAAGCAAGTCTTTAACTAAGCGCTGCTCACGTCCCGCTCCTCTAAATTCGGGTAGGTAATAAAATAAGGGCTTTTCAACATTGAGCTTGCCTTCACTGGCTAATTTCATTAACGCTAAATTAGTAGCAAACATTTTTGAATTAGAGGCAACATCAAATAATGTATCGCTTTTCATTTGCTGTGGCTGTGCTAATAATGAGCCATCAGCAAGGTATTTTTTAGCATCTCCATAGTGGCTTAATTTGATTAACTTACCATCTTTGATCACTGCCAGTACGGCACCGGGAAATCCTGCCGCGACTTCTTCGTTGATCAATTTATCCACGTTATTAAACTGCACTGACTTTACGGGCTTAGCTACTAAAGTTGGGTAAGGAAAACGTAATGTTAAATTAGCCTCTTCGGGCTGCACATTTTCAACCTTGAACGTATTTGTGCCGTTGTGAGTCCGTTTAGATAAGCTGTATTTGTAGCTATTATTTGCCATAAGTGGCTGAGCAATATTTATTTTTTCACCATTGATAAAAATATCCGCGCTCGTTGCGGTGTTATTTTCAATGATAATTTCGCCTCGGCCTTTATAAGCTTTAAACGTGCCACGGTCATTAACCAGTGCCCGAGAACTTGGATTAGGATTTGGTACCTGCAACACAACCTGCGCATTTGCTAAAGGCTTAATGATCGGTTCTGGAGCAAGTTGCTGTTGTTGATATTGCAACATTAACTTAGCTGCTTTTTTCGGGAAGTACTTCTGCATCAAAGCAAACAATACCGCAGCGCTGCGCGCATCTGAATTACCGCTTACATGCCAAGGTAAAAAGTGCATTTGAAAGGCACTTAATGTATCAAGGGTTTGTGGATCAAGTTGATTAGTCACGTGTACATCATAACCATAACCACGTAACGCTTTTTGCATTAAACTAATGGATGGTTTAACTAAATTAAATTGCTGCCAATATTTATCAACCGTGTCACTGTCATACCATGCACCAATACCAGCTTGGTACAATTGATACCATGGAAAGCGCGGACCTGGATCGTTTTTTCGTGTAGGCGCTATATCGGAGTGCCCTACAACTTGAGTTGGGCCAATATCAGGGTTACGGGCTAAAATACCTTTACTGAGCTCAATCAATAACGCTATTTGTTTAGCGTCAAAATCGGGGAAAATACACAGTTTTGAGGCGTCATTTTCCATTTGCTCATCAGATTTAACTTCAGGATAGTGACAGCTTGGTACGTTAACAATTTCGATACCAATTGATTGATCGTTTAAATCTTCACGGCCTTGCCAAAAGCTTGTCCCGGCATGCCACGCCCTATCATGTTCGTCAACTAGTTGAATTACTTTTAATTCATCCTCAGGGTAGCTAGGATCATTTAACTCTGGTAATAAATAATGAGCACTTAAACCACCTTCATCGACTAAAGCACGCATCGATTTTTCATAATCAATAGCGGTGTAATGCATGACTAAAAACTTAACACGATGACTGTAATTGGCAGATTGTGTAAACTCGTAAGGTGTTGAAGCGCAACTAGTCAAAAGTGCGGCAGTTGTAACTAAACAAAGTTTTTTAAACCAAGATAAAAACGTCATAGCCTTCTCATTGCTGATCAAAGTAAATAAGCGCAATCCCAAAACCACGATTAGCGGTATGTGCTTTTAGTAAACAATACATTAAATAAACCCAGTTCTCATATTGTTATTATAGTTTGGACAACTCGATTTGAGTTGTATAAACCAAACCCTATCACAGCAAAATGATTTGTAAATAATTTATTTCAACAAGTAAATTAAATAAAGATATTTTATCCCACCATAAAAACAGTGCCCAAGCGACTAGCAAATAAATCTGTTAGTTCGTGCTATTGGTGTTGTAAAATTAGATAATTAAAACTATATTATTCCAATTATTCTTAAACAATATTCCAAAACTTAATTGCGTCTATTGGGAATAATTTATTTTTTGTACGCCTAGAAACAAGAGTAAAAACAAAGGTGGCTACATTTGAACCTAGAATAAGTACAAATTTATTTCGATTGATGCTATAAATACGCCAAATATAAAAATAAGCGGGTAGTATGTCTACATTTGTAAAAATTAAAGCCTTACGTCAGTCCCTATCGAGCAGCGAAGCTAAGCTAGCTGACTTCACATTGAACTCAGCTAATGCTATTCGTAATCTTTCGTCTGTAGAGCTGGCTAAAGTTGTCGGCGTGAGCCAGTCAAGCGTTGTAAAATTTTCGCAAAAACTGGGCTACAAAGGCTTTCCAGCATTTAAGCTGGCTGTCATTGATGCACTCAATGATGAAACATCAGAACCAAAACTGCATGGTAAAATCACCTTAAGTGATTCACTAGAGCAAATAGCAGAAAAGCTACTCAGTAGTAAACTTGCTGTGCTTACTGAAACAAAAAATCTCAATGAAGCGCTAGCCATTGAACAGGCTGTTAGCTTGTTAAAATCAGCTAAGCGAATTTTAATTTGTGGCTTAGGGGGCTCAGCTCTGGTGGCTAAAGACTTCTCCTATAAGTTGCAAAAGTTAGGTATGCCTGCAATAGCTGAACCTGATGGTCATGCGCAGCTCGCCTATGTATCAACCTTTGCAAAAGGCGACTTAGTTATTGCGATCAGTGAATCGGGTGTTACCAGAGAAATTGCTGAAGTGGTAAAGCAGGCTAAGAAAAACGACAGTTACGTGATCTCTGTCACTAAATTTGGTAGTAATCCTGTTGCTGATCAAGCCAATGTTAGGCTTTACTCTGTGGCAGAAGAAGAGTCAGTCCGTTTATCATCGATACTTGCCCGTACTGCGCAAGACTTTGTTATTGATATTCTATTTATCGCTTTAACGCAATCGAGTCGTCAAGGTCGTAAATTACTAGAGCATTCAAATGACGTTGTTGGTGAATTTAGAAATCACTAACCAAGGTCATCCTAAAGAATTAAGGCCACTATTGTGGCCTTTCTTATTATAAAAACCACTTTAACAACAGCCATGCAATAATAACCTATCTCTCGTTTGCTAATTGATAAATTATTTCTTTATTCTATGCCAACAAAAATTTTTTAGTTCATAAACAATAATTATTATTGTAACTACAACAGTATTGCTCCACCCCACTCAAATATCCTCCTTCTTCAGTAATGAAAAACACAAAAACATGTTATTTCAAGGTATTAAATATAATCAACTGCGCTAAAAATCGCGAAAACACTCCCCCAGCCTTGTGCTTATATTGACAAAAAATATAACGAAACCAGTTTTTATATATTTTATTTATAGGCATAACAAATGTAAGGAAGAGTTTATTCTTGACCATTAATGGCAACGCATGTTTAATGGAATAGCAACAATTGATCAAAGTTTATAACTCTGTTTGGGGGATCAGCAAAGTTCAGAGCTATAAGTTAATTATAATAAGGACGGGGAAAACAATGAAAAAACTGGCACCAACCTTCACTATAAGCTCGTTAGCGCAGGCCACACATCGCGCTCTGCGAGTGCCAAAAACTGCAATAACCACCGCTATAATAGCTGCCTCGCTAGCAAGTGCTCCTGCATTCGCGAATTTAAACGGTAGCATTAAAGGTAAGGTAAAAACCGAGCAAGCAAACCAACCACTAGCGGGTATTACTATTACTGCACGTAGTAACGTCATGCCAAAAGCGCGTACGGTGGTAACCCGTGAAGATGGTAGTTATGATCTCCCGCAACTAAAACCAGGCACTTATGAGCTGACCTTTGAAGACAGCAGCGGCGTTACACAAACAATAACTGTTGATGTACTGCTAGAGCAAACCTCAAGTGCTAATGTTGTTCTTAGCGGTAAAAAAGATAATGTTGAAGTAATTACAGTGACAGGCAGTAAACTATTTCGACAAGGTAAATCAGCACTCACAAACTCATTAGGTGAAGAGGGAATTAATAATGTCCCTGTGGGTCAAGATTACCGAGACCTTTTAAAGCTTGTCCCTGGTATAGAACTTTCGGCAAATTCAACGTTGGGCCCATCAGCGGGTGGATCAGGTGTTGATAACTCATATGGCTTTGATGGTGTTAATGTGTCATTGCCGATGTATGGAAACTTAGCTTCAGAGCCATCAACACACGATGTTGCCTTTGTTACTATGGACAGAGGTGGTGCAAAAGCGGTTGGCTTTAACCGTTCTGGTGGCTTTTCAATTGACACAGTATCAAAATCTGGGACAGATGAGTTCCATGGCAATGTTGAATACAAAGCCCAACCAAAAAGTTTCGTGGCCACTAAAGAAGGCGAAGAATCTTATGAAGAAGATAAAAGCTGGTTAACTGCTAGTTTAGGTGGTCCGCTCATTGAAGATGAACTCTATTTCTATACTTCTTACTACCGTCCTGAAGTAACGCGTGATAACAAAGACTCCGCTTATGGAGCTGTCAAAGAATATAACAGCATTCGTGATGAATATTTTGGTAAGTTAACTTGGGCACCAACCGATGATTTACTATTTAACATTTCACAGCGTACCTCAGATAAAACAATTGAAGGTCGCTCAGTCGATGCTTACGAGGCTGATAGTGTATCGGCAGGCGATAAAGCCGATCAGGATATTTTCACATTAGATGGTTCTTGGATTTTAGGTTCAGCAACCACACTTTCGTTCCAATACAGTAAGTTTGAATTAGAGTCAGGCTCGCAACCTGATAATCCTTTATCTGTGACACCTTCTTTATCTAACCAGCTCGATGTCAATAATTTAACTGAGATGGGTTATTTTTCAGTACCTAGCTTACGCAATTATGATCCAGAGGAAGGCTTCACGGAGCAACAAATTGCTCTATATAATGCAGGGGCTTCAGCATTAATTAATACCTATGGCTACCTTGAAGACGGTGTGATGAAAGGCAGTGGTGGTGTTGGTGCATTCGCAACTTATGATAATCAAAACTTCTACAGAGATTCTTTTGAAGTAAACTTAGAGCATGAATTTGATTGGGGCGATACTTATCATATACTTCATTTTGGTGCTAAATGGGAAAAAGGCGAAGAACAGCTAACGCGCTTATCTAATGGTTGGGGACGTATTTCTTATCTAGGTGGTTTAGTCGATGCAGATGCAGACACCGAAGGTTTTGACCCCGCTGATGCCATTTACCGAGCCCGTGTACAACAGATGAGTTTAGCAACAGAAGGCGGTAATCCTGTTTCTAGTATTAACTCTGAAACTCGTAGTTTAAACTTTGAGATTAACGACACGATTGAACATGGTGACTGGACCTATAACTTAGGTCTATTAATAAGCCAAGATACTTGGTACGGGCAAGGCCTCAAAGCTAAATCAGGCACTCTTTCCGGTTACGAACTAGCGCCGGGTCACAAGTATGAAATGTATAAAACTGACTGGGCCGATATGATTCAGCCTCGGTTAGGTGCAACTTGGACTTACTCTGGTGAAGATTCTGTATTTGCTAATTTCGCTATGTATAACCCTGAAGCAAGCTCACTTGCACGCGCAGCGTCTTGGGATCGTAATACCCGAGCCGAAATCGAACTACTTTTGGACCAATCAGGTAATATTCTTTCGTCTTCACCAAGAAAAGGCTCATCAGGTAAGGCATTCCAAGACGGTATGAAGCCTCGTCGTATTAACGAGTTCACACTTGGTACAACTAAGTATGTTGGTTCTGACTTAGTATTACGTGCACACGTTCGCCACCGTAAAGGCATGCACTTTTGGGAAGATATGCCAAACACAGCACGCTTAACTGATTACTCAGACGTTGATGCTGATGGCGTGCCGCAACATATCGCAGATAAGGGATTATACATAGATAACCTAGCTGAGATCCGCGATGAAATTGGCGGTTCATCTTATGTTATTGCTGAAGTTGATGGCGGTGCAACCAAATATTGGGAAGCCAGTATCGAAGCAGAGTACATGGGCGAAAACAGCTACGTAAATGCTTCGTATGTATGGAGCCATTACTATGGTAACTTTGACCAAGATAATACTACGTCAACCAATGATGCAAATAACTTTATTGGCTCATCTTACTATGGTGATGGCCGTGGTCGTTATTCTTGGGATAACCGCTACGGTACGCTTTCTGGCGATAAGCCGCACTTATTGAAAGTATACGGTTACTATACTCTTCCTTGGGAAGCTAACTTAGGGGCGTACTTCGTATTCCAATCAGGTAAAGCATGGGAAGCATGGGATGGAACAACATACGGCTACCCTACAAGCCATATTAGCCGCTATGCAGAGTCTGCTGGTAGTCGTCGCACTGCTAGCCATTGGCAACTTGACTTAAACTATACGCAAGACTTTAAGTTCTCTGGTGATATGGAACTACAATTTCGTGCTGATCTCTTCAACGTATTTAATCGTCAAACAGGTTATAACAAAAACCCGTATGTACTTGAAGAGAAATTTGGTGAATCGCGTAGCTACTACAATCCACGTAGCTTGCAGTTATCAGTTAACTTTAAGTTTTAATCTTATGGATTAAAGTAAGCGCTCAATGGGCGCTTATTTCCCCATCCATGGTAAGGCCACAATTGTGGCCTTTTTCATTCCAAAAATACGCGTATTACTGCATAAATCGCTGTTCGTCGCTAATTTCACATTGTGCTATTTCTATTGGTTGATTACTTCTATCAACCAGCCAACACTCGTCATAAATAGAGCAATAGCACAGCTCGATTGCAATCTGTTCATCCATTTTAAGAATTTCTGTTAAATAAGCCTTATCTTTTATGGTAACCGCACTAAAATTCGCTTGACTTGGTAGAATACGTGTACCGATATGTGATTGAACTAAGTTCGTTGCAGCTATAAAATCAGACCATTTCTTAATGGGCTTCTCATTATAGGTTACTTTGGCATATTTAATAATTGCCGGACCTGTGCCGTTATTCATTATATTGTAACTAAATAGCCCATCCTTAGGTAAAAAACTCCTATGCAACTCAACTCTCGGCCAAACCGAAGCCCTTGCATAAGAGCGTTCAATCATCGTTGAGTAAATACCTATTATTGTTGTGACTACGCTGATAAGTAAAGCTGATAGGGCCACAATCATTTCTGGTTTTTTATACCATGCACTTTTTTTCATTATTATTCCTTTAAATTTTATTTATAGAACATACAGTTGAACTTTTCTAAGCGCAATAAAAAAACGCAGCCAAAGCTGCGTTTTAAGGTTTTATAAATAAAAATAGTCTTATTGATATAACAAATATGCTGCGCGTTGCTGTTTAAAGCGAGCTAGATCTTGTTGCCAGCTTTGTTTGATTTGCAGCTCTGTTTGGCCGGCTTCGATAGCTAAACGCAGCTTATCAGTGCCTGCAAGTTTATCCATAAAGCCTGCACGTTCAAAGAATATTTGCTCGTTTTGCGTTAAAGTTTTGTAGGCCGTAATAAATAAACTTAAATTTAGCCCATTAATTGTACTGTCACGTAAGTCAAGACCTTGTGCTTCAATCCCCTTAAGTTTAGGGTTCATTGATGCCCCCTCAATAGCACGCGGAGTGAAACTAAACTCGCCTAATGCAACGGGTGAATAACCTATCACTTGAAATGGAAAGTCTGTACCCCGACCTATGCTAATAGGTGTTGCTTCGAAAAAGCACAGCGATGGGTAAAGTGCGATAGCTTGATCGTTCGGTAAATTAGGGCTTGGCTGAACAGGTAAACTATACGTCATATCGCGGCGATAATGCGCCACAGGCACAACCGTCAAGTTTAGTGACGAAGCTTTATTTATCCACCCTTCACCTTTGATCATTTTTGCCAGCTCGCCCACTGTCATGCCATGTAATACAGGAATTTCATGCATGCCAACGAAAGACTGAAATTTTAAATCTAAAACTGGCCCATCAACATAGGCGATATTCGGGTTTGGCCTATCAAGTACAATAAAATCAATATTATTCTCAGCAGCAGCTTCCATCATGTAATGCATTGAGCTGATATAGGTGTAAAAGCGCACGCCAACATCTTGAATATCAAAAATAATCACGTCTAATTCGCTTAATACAGCGGTATCTGGCTTTTTATTACTGCCGTAAATAGACACCACATCAATACCGGTCTTTGCATCCACCGTACTTTTTACATGCGCGCCGGCATCGTGGTCGCCACGAAAACCATGTTCAGGGGCAAATATTTTAGTAACATTCACGCCTTTATCACGCAGTAAATCGACTATATGAGTGCCATTAACTTGTGAAGTTTGATTAACGACTAAGCCAACTCGTTTGCCCTCAAGTTGTGGTAGGTACTGCTGATATTGTAAAGCGCCAACACTTAAATTTACTTGCGGTGTATCAGTTAAGATTGCATCGTCAGTGCTGTTATGGGCACATGCGCTCAAAATTAGACATTGTAATATAACCAATAATCTAATTAACATTTATAACTCCACCGCTTTTCGTAAAAATCCATCTGCTTGGCTAAGCATTTGCTCTGCCTGATCAGCGTCTTTACCAGTTAGTACAATCAAAATAGCAAGTTTCGCGCTTTGCTTTGCTTTTGCTAAAGCATCAACGGCTTGCTGATGCGAACAATCTGTCGCCTGCATTACAATTCGAATGGCACGGGCATGCAGCTTTTCATTGCTGGCATTTACGTCAACCATCAAGTTTTTATAGACTTTACCGGTGCGGATCATACTGGCTGTGCTGAGCATATTTAATACTAACTTTTGTGCAGTACCCGATTTCATACGTGTTGAACCAGTTACCGCTTCTGCGCCAACTACCGGGCAAATGCCAATATCAGGTAGTTTCATTACCGCGGAGTTAGGATTACAGGTTACTCCAACGGTGGTACATCCTATTGATTTTGCATACTCAATGGCTGCTCGCACATAAGGTGTACGGCCACTAGCGGCAATCCCTACCACGACATCTTTAGCTTGTAGATTAACGGCTTTAAGATCTTCTACGCCTAATTTTAAGCTATCTTCGGCACCTTCAACTGCTTTTTTAAAAGCCGTTTCGCCACCAGCAATTATTCCCATTACTTGTTGATCGCTGACACTGTAAGTTGGCGCGCATTCCACAGCATCTAAAATACCTAAGCGACCACTGGTGCCGGCACCAATATAAATTAAACGACCGCCTTGCTTAAATGCCGTTACAATATGATCGACCGCTTTGGCTATCTCTGGGATCACTAACTTTACAGCAGCGGCAACTTTTTGATCTTCCAAATTTATTTTGGTTAAAATTTCGCGACTATCAAGTAAATCTATATCCAAAGTATCTAAGTTTTGTCCTTCTGACACAATCCCGTTCAGCTCTTCTAAAAGTGCACGCTGCTGATTAAAATTAGACTCAGGGCTCATTGTGTAATCCTTGTGTATTCAATTTGTTTAATACGGTCGCTGGCTAAAATCACCGCACCGGCTAACGAATCCCCTTGGCGAGGAGATAAATTCAGTTGTGTATTTTCATTTAATAATGCAATGGTTACGTCCGCTAAACCGCCAATACTATGACTGCTAACTGGCTCTGCCCACGACATTTTTCAATTAATCTATCGCCTTATAGAACAGCTCACTAAGCACCGAATAGGCTATTATACACCGTGTTTTTAAACTAAAGATTAAAGAGCCGCCAATTAATTTGGTTTCACCATCAGCGGATAATCTTGCTGCTACAGCCCCCGTTCCAAACGCTAATATTGCAATCGGCTGACCTACTAGATTTGCACCATATAATGAGTCAATGTTCATACCTATTGGGCTCCTAAAGCTGACTGGCCGCGCTGGGCAAGTTGAGGTTTACCTAAACAACACACTAAAGTCGACAACGCTGTACCAATACATAACTGCCAAGTAAAGCCTAAATAGAAGCGATCTGATGCCGGCAATAACCAATCAATCATGTATGGTTGCATGAATAAAGTGATCATAAAGCCGACAATTAACGCCGCCAATACTGAGCCTTCACTGCCACGTTTAGTAAAGAGTGTTGTAAAATACACGCCCAGTAAACCACTGTACGAAAACACCATCACACTCAGCGCAAACTTAAGAAGCGGCATATCACTGTATTGCTGCCAGAAATAACAAACTATGGCCATTAATGCTAATGATAAGCTCACAACCGCCATGCCAATACGCCCAGCTTTAACAAAATGGTTATCGGCAACTTGCTTATTTTTAGCTGCTAAATAAGGTCGATATAAATCTTGTACAATGACCGACGACATCGAGCTTAAACCGGAGTTTAATGTTGAAATGGCCGCGGCAATGATACCGACGCTAACTAAACCTTTAACACCAGCAGGGGCCTCATTAAGTACGTAGTACATAAAAATAGTGATTTTTTCACCATTAAATTCTTGTACGACTTGCGCACCATCACTGTTCATTAATGTAGGCTGTTGGTAAACGATGTACAGCAATAAGCCAATAAAGATAAACATCAACATCACGGGAATAACCATTACGATAGAAAGTAGCAATGCTTTACTGCCTTCTTTCTCACTTTTACAGGTAAGTAAGCGTTGCGTCATGTCCTGATCAAGGCCAAAAGCCGCGATATTAAGCAGCACAAAACCAGTTAATACCGACGCCATGTTAAATACACCACTTGGGCCAAAGTCTAAATCAAACTTAAAAATAGCCAGTTTTGGGTCAGCACCTGGGGTTGGCTCATTTAAGGTTGCTAAAATAGTCGAAAAATCAGCAGGAATAAGTGTTAATAAACACCAAATAACGGCAATCGCAGCACTGACATACACCACACTTTGCAGCACATCAGAATAAATTACACTGCGAATGCCACCAAATACGGTGTACAACAAACCTGCTAGCGCGAGCAGTAACGTCGCAATAATGACGCTGTCGGCATTTATATTGCCATATAAAATCATCGCTACTGCAATCGCGGCCATATATAGACGTGCGCCACTGGCGAACACTCGGCCAAATAAATACATTAAGCCGCTGCGGCGTTTAGCTTTTGGCCCAATGCGCTTTTCAAGCAGTTCATAAACTGTGTACACTTTTTGTTGATAAAACTTAGGGATCAGAAAAATAGAAACAATAAATGCAGCTATGAATGCGCCAATGTTCGTCGCTAAATACGATAAATCACCTTGATAACCTTGATCAGGTCCACCAATAAAAGTGGCAGCAGACTGTGAAGTAGCTAATACCGAAATAGCCACCATCCAGGTCGGCATACTATTACCGCCTAAAAAGAAGTCTTTACTTGAGTTGGCGCGCTTACGGTTAAACCACCAACCACTGAGTAATAAAATTGCTCCGTAGCTTGCGAATACGAGCCAATCAAGCAAGGTGTATTGTGCACTCATTTATTATCCCAATTTCAAACCAATCGGTGGAATATATTATTCCACCAAATTAATAAAAAGAAAACAATTTTATTATTTACTTTGTAAAGCCACGTGATCGCGTGGCTGTACACGTATTATTTAATCGCTGGTAACTTCCAAAGCAATTGTTTTTGTTGATATTGTTCGCTAGGCAAGCTCACTAACAATGGTTTTTTCTGTTCATCTAACCAAGCTAACAAGGTATCCATATTCTGCTCAGTCATTGCAGTACAACCGGCAGTTGGTTTATTTTCTGCGCGCCATAAATGCATAAAGATACAACTGCCTGCACCATCAACATTTTGACTATTGTGCTTAACCACTAAGCCTTTTTTGTAAAGGTTATCTTGGCTGTAAATATCACGGCGCATCCACTCTGACGAGTCTTTGACAGCAGCCTCTCCTACCACTGACTTATTAACTAGCTGGTTATAAAATGGCGAGCCTTTGACATCAACACAATAGTCGTCAGCAGTCATGCCTTGGTAGGTCATATTGGTTTTTAATGAATCTAAATAACCAAACGCGGTGCCGAGTTCAAAAATACCAGCGGGAGCTTTACCATCGCCTTCTTGTTTTTGTTCGCCCGCTTGAGCTGGGTGTAAACCAATACCCCACGCAAGACCGGTGCGCCCAAGTACCACACTGTGACCTTGGCCTTGTTGTTGCCATTGTCCTGCAACACGCTCAAATCGATACAATTGTGCGGCAATGGCTTGCCAATCATCTGCAACCACCACCACTAACTGTTGGCTTTGCTGTGGGATAACTGCAGCACTTGCAGCTGCTGATGTACTTGCACTATTTGCACAGCCGCTGAGGGCTGCAGTGGTGATTAATGTTATTATTATTTTTTTCATAACGGCCAAATTCCATCGTTTATCGGTTGTAATGTGTCGATACTTTTAATCCCCAAACCAGGACCATCACTTAACGTGATCGCTGGGCCATTAAATTCCACACCGCCTTGCACCGGATCATATTGGCCAAGCGCTGGACCGTCTAAGTCTATTTTACTGATCTGCGGGGCTTTTGCAGACGCTAAATGCGCCGCACCTGCAACGGCAATACTGCCTTCTAACATGCAACCGATCATACAATCAGCTTGATACTGCGCAGTAATATTGGCAATTTCAATAGCACGACTTAAGCCACCCGTTTTCATGACTTTGATATTGATAATATCAACAGCATTTTGCTCTAATAATTGAATTACTTGCTTGGGCGAAAAGGCACTTTCGTCAGCCATGATCGGCGTATTTACCCGCTCAGTAATATACTTTAAACCTTTAAAATCATCACTTTTCACTGGCTGTTCAACAAGTTCTAATTCAACATTGTGGCTTTCTAATTGCTGTAAAGCAAACACCGTTTGTTTAGCATTCCAGCCCTGATTTACATCCAAACGAATTTGCGTTTGCTGGCCAAAACCTTGATAAATCGCTTTCACTCGTTCGATATCTTGCTGTAAATCATTGCCAATTTTTACTTTTAAAATATCAAAACCTTGCGCTACAGCCACAGCACAATCACTGAGCATTTTATCAATATTATCAACGCTAATAGTGATATCAGTACGTAATGTTTGACTACCACCGCCGAGCAATTTATACAGCGGCGCTTGATATAATTTACCCCACAAGTCATACACAGCCAGCTCGAGCGCAGCTTTTGCGCTGTAGTTTGCCACCACACTTGATTGGATCACTTGGCAAATTTGATTGAGGTTTTCGATTTCCATACCAATTAGTTTTGGCGCTATAAATTGTTTAATAACGCTAAGGATACTTTGGTGAGTATCGCCCGTTATTACCGGCGTCGATGCCGCAGCACCATAACCAATTTCACCTTTATCGGTTTCAATTAACACCACTAAGTCTTCAATATAGCTCACTTCACGCAGCGCTGTTTTGAACGGCGTAACTAATGGCACTTTAAGTTTGGCAAAACGTATCGCCGTAATCTTCATTTTTAATTCCTAGCGAATACGCTTAATATTATAAGTACGGTCTAAATAGCTCTGAGTTTGCGATAAACGCAGTGGCAATAAAGGCGTTACCGATACCCCATTAAGTGAACTTGAATAAAAACGACCATCAGCCTTGTTATAACCCAACCCTTTAACATCATGGATCACATACGGTTGACCGTCTTGTTCACCTAAATACATCATCACATGGCCTGGTATATAAATAAGGTCGCCGACCTGCATTTGCTTTACTGTGGTAAGTTTATCTTGCTCTGAGCTTTCGTTATCAAAGCGATGATTTATGCCATACTCGCCTTTACCCTGCTGACCTGAATTACGCGGCATTAATAGACCAAATGATTTATATATTTCGCCAACAAAACCGGTGCAATCACGGCCATTGTAATCATGCCCCCAGCCATAACGTTCACCTAAAAACTTAAACCCTTGCTTGACTAAATGCTGTTGGGTGTAAGGTAAATAGCCCAGATTAACATCACTACTGCGGCTAATAAGTGCACTCTTTAATATTAACTGGCCTTGCTGATCGCGGGTTGGCAGTTGCACAACATAGCTTGCATAAGTATTTTGCCCGTGTAATAAATTGGGTACTTGCTGTGGATCAACTAAAGGCAGTCGTACGCCCATATCAAGCTGCACTTGCGATGTGGTTTTATCATCAGGTACATAAGCAGTATTAACTTTAGCGCCCGTTACCAATAAAAAATCTTCATTATTTTTAAACTCACGTAATGTAGCTTTATCTGCCACGGCAATATCCGCTTTTGGCGCCCAAGCTAGGTAATTATAAGCACGCACAAGTAGCCACTTTTTATCGGCGCTTTGATGCAAAATAGCCACTGCGTCACCGGGGAATAATCCGCTTTCTTGAAAACGATCGAGGTCATTATCTAAGCCACTATTTAATACTCGGTCCGACGTTGGAAAAGTACGCAGGACTGAGCGCTTTACCACCATGGCATAACTAACTTGATTATTATCTGCCACAGCGTCTAAATTCAAGTTGGCTAGATATTTCGCAAAATGCTTATTACTTAATGCCACGCCATTCGGGTAAAAACGCGGGCTTTTTGGTACCGCACTAATACTGAGTATATATGCCTTTAACTGCTCACCAGTTAGCTGAGAGGCAAAATCGAGTGGATCGACAATATGTTCATTCTCAGCAATCAATTGTTTATTAAATGCTGCAATTTGCGCTGCACTCATCATGGTTTTATCAGTCACTTGGCTAAGCCAGTGCTGCGGTGTTAATTGCGATTGATTGACCCCTATAACATCTGATTGCCACGTATTAGCCGCCGCAATGACGGGTGCCATGGTCATAATACTTGCTAATGAAATACTCAGGGCGATAAATGTATGTCGCATTCGTAGGATCCCTATTATCAATTTGCTTGGTAAGTCGTGCTGTGTGCTACTTATTATTGGTTTTGCGGTATCAGTAACTGTTTAAATGCATGCGTAAAATTCGCCTGTATTTTTAAGCCAACCACGGCTAAGTTTTTTTCACTTGCACCTGGCACACTATTTTGTGCCGCTAAGGTAAATTCGCGTCCACCTTGAATAAACGGTAAGTAAACATGAGCCAACATGACCTGTTGATTGAACTTCTCATATTGCTTTTGTAACATTGTAACAGCCCATTATTGTTGCTGACTATGACAGCCTAGAAACCCGATTAATAAGCTCTGGCTTAAAACATTCGGCCCCGCTTTTTTCAGTTTTGTTACAACCAAGATTAAATTCCTCTAGCGATTCTCTTTTGGAATATTTTATTTAAAATAACATATTCTCCACAGTAAGCAAATGTTTCCATTCTATTAACACCTTAAAACGCATTAGTATTAAATATAAACACTTCAACCTATTTATAAGGAAATGACATGGAAATGCCATGGTTGATTCACAGGTACAAAGTAATGGCGCAGAATTTGGTTTAATTTATCCGTGGCAGTCTTCGTTACGTGTACATCATATTGGCAAACGCATATTCAGTTGCGATGGCGAAAAATGCTCTGAGCTGCTTACTATGACGTTTATAATTGGCGTGTTAAAGCGATCAGGCTTATGTAAGGTGAAAGGCGTGACAGTCTTTATAGCTGGTATTTTGATTACGTTAAAGCTGATGATGCAGCAAATAGCTAAATGATACCTTTAGTGTAGCCTTGTAAATCAGTTAAATATTGCTGATATAAGCCACTACTACCACTTTTTATTTTTTCAAACACAAAGTTATCAGCAAGATTAGCCATAGCCTGTTGTTTTTGCGTTGTTGATAAATTACTTTGCGCTATTGCTTTAAGTTCATCCAATTTTGCACGCTCATATTGCGTTAAACTAGGGTCACTGAGTAACCCCTGCAACATATCAACAGTGTTAAAAAATGAGCCATTAAACGCAAACGTTACCGCTTTGGCCACCGACGGTAGCCACGGCTTATCAATCTGCTCACCAATAATAGTAAACATTTCATCCGCTGTAGTTAAATCACCGTTATGCACAGCGCTGCTACCTAAAATCAAATAGGCAATTAATTGATCTTTTGGGTAACTGCTCTTCACTGCACTAAACATAGGATCATGTTTAATAATATCAGCCCGTTGTTTTGCTAAATCACGCCACCCCTGACTATAAAATGCCAGTGACTGCGCCGAGTAGGCTAAATATTTAGCTCTGGGATTATCTGCTTTTTTATAGGCCAAATCACTTTCTGCAACAGCAAAATCAGCACTGACTCCCAAGCCGATAAGAAAACTTAACGTGGCATGAGTTATAGCAGGATCAATACTTTCAAGCAGTTCATTTTCGCTTTCATTTAACTCCTGCACAGTGTTGTAGGTGTAAGCTAGAGTATCAACGCTAGCAGTAGATACACCATAATAAGCACCATAAAAAATACCATCTTGAAGCTCATGGTACTGCTGTTGCTCTGTTTTGGTTGAGCGACAGCCTATTAAAGCAATGCTTAAACCTACAAATACAGCAAATTTCAGGCATGAAAAAAACCGACTCTCGTCGGTTGGTGCTTTCTTACATCTTTCTGTAAATGTATAGAAAGTGGTGGGCGCAGGATGTATCTTCAAAGAGTGAACCTCTGACCGCTCGGTTGGTGGTTTATACTTTTATAAGTACGGGACAAATTTCAGGCATAAAAAAACCGACTATCGTCGGTTGTCTTCTATTAACTTAAATAGTAATAGAAAGTGGTGGGCGCAGGAGGATTCGAACCTCCGACCGCTCGGTTCGTAGCCGAGTACTCTATCCAGCTGAGCTATGCGCCCACATTCTATTTTGATTTTAAAGTCTTACTTTGACTGACGCATTAAGCTAATTAATAAAAAGCTTATTACGAATTTTAAAGATAAAAAAACCGACCATCTGTCGGGCTCTTTATAAATTAACACTAATAGAAAGTGGTGGGCGCAGGAGGATTCGAACCTCCGACCGCTCGGTTCGTAGCCGAGTACTCTATCCAGCTGAGCTATGCGCCCACATTCTATTTCGATTTTAATGTCTTATCTGACATATTAGTATGCAATAACTAATATAACTCTCAGTAGTAAATAAAAAGTGGTGGGCGCAGGAGGATTCGAACCTCCGACCGCTCGGTTCGTAGCCGAGTACTCTATCCAGCTGAGCTATGCGCCCACTTTTTTATACTCTAATTCGAGTTTCTTACTAATAAGTAAAGGATGGTGGGCGCAGGACATATCTTCAAAGAGTGAACCTCCGACCGCTTGGTTTACTAAACCAATCACTTTTACTTGCT
>NZ_JAGPYN010000002.1 GCF_018069805.1 Pseudoalteromonas ostreae | reverse complement strand
GAGCAAGTAAGTAGAGCCTGGAATGCGTTTCGTTCAAATATTACTAACGTTAAGCATATGTGCTTTAGAGCATGGACAAATTTGATCACTTAATAAATAGTATTGGTATCACAACAAAACCCATCAATATCCCATTCGACCAATACAGCAGCATTTGCTATGTGGCTCTCTACCGCTGTGGGCACTACGCCATTGCCAGGCTCCAAATTGAGAAAGCCTGACTAGCAATAGTCGGGCTTTTTTACGTTTGCAGGAAAGCGATTAGCTTCGAGTCGTCAGCGTGAACAGTGATTTATTTTATCTCGATCAACTAGCCACTCGCATTTTTTCTAGGCATAAAAAACCAGTAATTGGAATGTCCAACTATTGGGGTCACTTCAGGTAGCGGTTTTTTATTTATACCCATTAGGGTTGTTACTTTGCCAACGCCATGTATCTTGCATCATCACATCGATACCACGCTCTGCTTGCCAATCAAGTTCACTAAGGGCTTTTTCAGGCGCTGCATAACAAGCTGCAATATCACCTGGACGACGAGGTGACACCTGATACGAAATATCTTTACCACAGGCTTTGCTAAATGCGTTGAGCATTTGTAGCACCGAATAACCATTACCGGTGCCAAGATTGTAAACATGGGCACCGATATCTTGGTTTATTTTATTAAGTGCCTTTAAATGACCAAGCGCTAAGTCAACAACATGGATGTAATCACGCACACCAGTACCATCAACCGTATCATAGTCATCGCCGAAGATACCCAGCTGCTTTAATTTACCCACTGCCACTTGCGCGATGTAAGGTAATAAGTTGTTTGGAATACCATTGGGATCTTCACCAATTAGGCCTGACTCGTGCGCACCTACGGGATTAAAGTAACGCAAAATTGCAAATGCAAAGCGCTCATCTGATTTAGCGATGTCTTGTAACATCATTTCAACCATCAGTTTTGATGTGCCGTATGGATTAGTAGTGCCACCTACCGGAAAATCTTCTTGAATTGGCAGGCTTGCTGGATCACCATATACTGTTGCCGATGAGCTAAATACAAGTTTAAACACACCTGCATCGCGCATAGCATCAACGAGAGTCAGCGTACCTTGCACGTTATTTTGGTAATACTCAATGGGTTTCACCATTGATTCACCGACAGCCTTTAAACCGGCAAAATGAATAACACTCTCAATCGTATGTTTTGCAAACACGCTGGCCAAAAATGTTTTATCAAGGATGTCACCTTGATAAAAGTTCACAGTTTTACCAGTGATTTTTTTTACACGCTCAAGTGATTCCACACTTGAATTGCTTAAATTATCAATGATAACAACATCATTATCTTGTTGTAATAATTCAACAACAGTGTGTGAGCCTATGTATCCCGCGCCACCTGTTACTAAAATTGTCATGAAATCTCCATATATAAGGTGAAGGTGTATAGTTGTAATTTCATCATAAATAGCACTTCAATACATGCTTTATCTGATCTTTTTGTTGTTCCATGATGTTACGGTATCAATTAATCATAGTTAACTGGTGTCTGGTTACATATTTTACATAAATGATAACAATGAGACTAAATAGTATTAAGCTATAGTTAAGTTGTTAATGCTATTATTTCAACTACATTAGCCCACGGGCATTTTGGAGATAGACAATGAATACATTTAAAAAAGTAGCGATGGCTATGTTAGTTATGCTGCCGGTATTTGCTCAAGCAGGGGAAGCTGTCGTTAAATGGCAAGACTTCAATGACTACCGTGATGTACGTCCTTCAAATGAACCTAAGGGCTCCTTCCATAAACATATAGCTAGCAGTTTTGAAAAGCACTTTAATAAACTGGCAGAAAAGTTGCCCGAAGGATATAAGTTTAATGTTGAAGTGACAGAGCTGGATTTAGCCGGTGATGTACGCTTTGGCGGTATGAATGATTTACGTATTGTAAAACCAATTTATTTTCCACGCATTGAGTTTCAATATTCGGTTACTGATAAAGACGGTAACGTGATTAGTCAAAGCGATAAAGTCGAATTAAAAGATATGGGCTTTATGGATAAAATTAAAATGGGCCGTGATGAACAGTTTTACTATGATAAACGTTTGATCACTGATTGGTTTGATAAAGAATTACTGCCAGTTGTCACCCCAAGCTAAATTAACAGTAAAAAGCGCTACAGTTTAATGTTAGCGCTTTTTTAGTTACTTGAACGTTGCGAGTAATTGCAGTAACTGTTGTAATTTAATAACAGTGGTTTTTAGTTTTTCTTCACTAAAACCTTCTGAACTTAAACTTTCTACATCTGCAGCTACATCTAACACATAAGGTTTGAAGCGCTTTGCTTCAAAGGTAAAACCAGCATCGGCAGGAAACAACGCTGTAAATTTACCTAAGCCTTGTTGTTGCAACTCATCTAATTTTTTATCTGCGTCAAGTGACTGACGATAAACAATTTTTAAGTTGGCATTGAGTTGTTCAATAATTGAATCCATTTTTTTCCTAAAGCTTTAGACCGCAATGCCGATATAATACGGGTTATAAGCTAAAAAGTCAGGTATGAGCTATGAATATATCAGGTGGAAATTTACCGGCCATGAGTGGCGCGGGTCAAAGTGGCGAAGTATACAGTGCAGTTTTGGCAAAAAAACAGCAAAAAGCGGATGGTGCAGCAGCACTGGCACTCATTGAAGGTGCCGCTAGTTCGAGCGCTGCACAAACGCCAGCAAAATCAGTTACAGCTTCGCTTGGTAATAACGTTAACGTATATGTTTAAGCCTTATATTTATAAAAGCTTGAGGTCAATCGGCGTTTTACTTTTTTGACCGCCGATTTCGCGCATCAGCTTTGGTACTAAAAATCCTGGCAATGCGATAAGCATTTCGGCCATGATTTTTCGTGCCTGTGATTCGTCGATATCAAAATGACTCGCTCCTTCAACTTTATCAAGTAAATATAAATAATAAGGTAGTACGTCGGCATCAAATAACGCTTCGCTTAATGCGACTTGCGCTTCACTGGTATCATTTACATCCTTTAATAGCACTGCTTGATTGAGCAACGTGACACCTACCTTTTTGAGTTTTTGCATTGCCACTTTAAAATCATCATCAATCTCGTTGCCATGGTTAATGTGATTAATAAACACAATTTTAAGTGGAGATTTTGCAAAACGTTCGCACAGTTGGTCAGTAACGCGAGATGGGATCACCACCGGTAGGCGGCTATGAATTCGCATTCGTTTAATTTGTGGTAATTGTTCAAGCTCATCCATAAACCAACTAATAGCATCGTCTTTGGCCATTAACGGATCACCACCACTTAAAATTACCTCGTTAATATTAGCATCCGATTTTATGTAATCTAGCGCTGCAATTAAGCTGCGTTTATTTAGCTGATTTTCTTGGTATGGAAAATGGCGACGAAAGCAATACCGACAATTAACGGCGCAACCAGTTTTAAACATCACTAAAACTCGGGATTTATATTTGTGTAATAATCCTGGTTGAGCGTTGTTTTGCTCTTTTAATGGATCTTTATCAAAACCTGTTTTAGCGATAAACTCTTGGTGGCGCGGCATGACTTGCAGCAGTAATGGGTCATTTATATCGCCATAACGCATTTTTTTGATAAAAGGCACAGGCACACGTACCGGGAAAAGAGCTCGTGCTTTGAGGTCTTTTTCGTCGGCCATGCTTGATAAACCTAGCATTTCTAGCAAGGTGCGTGGGCAAGTAACAACATTAGCTAATTCTTTTTGCCAGTTTATATGCAAATTTGCTTCATTTCTTTGTATCATTGGTAGGTAGATTACTCGAAATTATTAGATAGAGGAAACGATGGCGAATTATAGCACCAACGAGTTCAAGGGCGGCCTAAAAATTATGATGGACGGCGAGCCTTGTAGTATTTTAGAAAATGAAATGGTAAAACCGGGTAAAGGCCAAGCGTTTAACCGTGTTCGTATTCGTAAACTTATCTCTGGCAAAGTACTTGAAAAAACTTTTAAATCAGGTGAGTCAGTAGAGGGTGCTGATGTAATGGATACCGATCTTGCGTATCTTTATACTGATGGTGAGTTTTGGCATTTCATGAATAACGAAACATTTGAACAAATCGCAGCTGATGAAAAAGCGCTTGGCGATGCTGGTAAATGGTTAGTTGAAAATGACGTATGTACTATTACTTTGTGGAACGGCAATCCAATAGCTGTTGCACCACCTAACTTTGTAGAGCTTGAGATCACTGAAACAGATCCTGGTCTTAAAGGCGACACAGCAGGTACTGGTGGTAAGCCAGCAACGCTAAGTACTGGTGCTGTTGTGCGTGTACCATTATTCGTACAAATCGGTGAAGTAATTAAAGTCGACACCCGTAACGGTGAATATGTAAGCCGTGTTAAGTAACTTTAATATAGCTTAATAAATCCCAGCTTAAGCTGGGATTTTTTTTGGAGAAAATATGTCAGCAGATCTTTGGCAACCAAGCGCACAAGTAAATACTTTGGCACAACGAGCCGCAATTTTACGCACTATTCGGGAATTCTTCTACCAACGCCACGTTATGGAAGTTGATACGCCTAGTTTAAGTGCAGCGAGTGTTACTGATGTTCATTTAGCGAGTTTTAAAACGCAGTTTATTGGCCCCGGTTTCGCTAAAGGCTTACCGCTGTACTTACAAACATCACCAGAATTTTCCATGAAGCGATTATTGGCAGCAGGCAGTGGTGCTATTTACCAAATTTGTAAGGCGTTTCGTAACGAAGAGGCGGGCAGTCATCATAATCCTGAGTTTACCATGTTGGAATGGTATCGCCCTGGGTTTGATGAGTTTGCGCTGATGGATGAAATTGATGAATTAATGCAGCTTATCTTAAATGTTCCATCTGCAGAGCGTTTAACCTACCAAGATGCTTTTACCCAAGCGTTAGGACTTGATCCGCTCAGTGCCACTATTGAACAGTTACAAAAACTTGCCTGTGAACAGGGGTTTGCTGATATCGCTAAGCATGAAACTCACCGTGATACGTTACTACAATTATTATTTTGTATGAAAGTTGAGCCAACAATTGGCCAACAAAAACCTTGTTTTATTTATCATTTTCCTGCATCGCAAGCCGCACTGGCGAGTATTTGTGAGCATGATATTAGAGTCGCTGGGCGGTTTGAGCTTTATTATCAGAACATGGAGCTGGCGAATGGTTTTAATGAGCTCACCAATGCACAGGAGCAAGCTAAACGTTTTACTGAAGATAATGCATACCGCAAAGCGAATAACTTAACACAAGTGCCTATGGACACCCGTTTAATCGCCGCTCTTGAGCATGGTTTACCACAATGCGCAGGAGTAGCATTAGGGGTTGATAGGTTAGTGATGTTAGCAACGCAAAAAAACACGATAAAAGAAGTCATCGCGTTTGATGTAGGTAGGGCTTAATTGAGGTGCTAGGCAACTAGGAGCTAGGAGACCCTAGAACCTAGTTACCTAGAATCTATATATTATAACTCGTAGATAAATGTGACGCCGGCAACCATTGGTTCACCAAGCTGAGTGTATGTGTGAGTTGCATACCCTTCGCGTGGATCGTTACCAAATTCAAAACCACGTGTAGGTACTTCTTCATCAAACACGTTACGTGCCCAAGCGCGAATTGACCATTGCTCAGCCTCGTAACCAGCAGCTAAATTAACTAAATTAACGTTCGGTGCCTGCGAGTTGTGGCTATCTGAGAAGTAATAATTATCTTTACCTTCAATACCGATTGTAGCAAATAACTCATCAGTAAAGTTATAGCGAGCCGTGAATGCATACTGGTATTTAGGCGCTTGTGATTGCTCGCGACCATCTTGATCTAATGGGGGGGAGTGGAGGCTTGTTCTGGCAACATAATCGTTTATCTTAGTATCTAAGTAGCCAACACTACCGGTGAAAAACAAGTTATCAGTTAACTGATAACTGCCCTCAATTTCAAGGCCGTAGTTTTCACCTGAGCCAGCATTATCAAAGTAACTAGTGAAGTTTTGATCCTCTACTAACCATGACTTTAATTGCATATCTTCACGGTACATATAAAAAGCAGCTAAGCGTAGGATGAATTTTTCATCTAACGAGCTACCTTTAACGCCAAATTCACCATTCCATAAATACTCAGGTTCAAAGGTTGTGTGTTGTTTAAAAAAGTCGGCGCCAAGCTCGAATTCTTGTGCTTTTGCGAGCGCTTCTGAGTTAATTCCACCGGCTTTGTAACCACGAGTCAGGCTGGTATAAATCATGGTACGGTCAATGACTTGATACTCAAGGGCAAGTTTACCACCGACCATCACATCATCAGTGTCAACAATAAATCCATTGCTATCAGTGTAATCCCCTTGGTATTGCTCAACACGCAAGCCAGTGATTAAGGTGGTTTTCGAGTTGATTGGGGTTGCTAGTTGACCGTACATAGCGACATTGCTCACTTCAAAAGTTGAGTTAAAAGCTTCATGGTCAGAAAACTTTCGATGCTGGCGGTCAAGATCTACGTCTTTTCCTTGGTAATAAATTCCAGCCACCCAATCGCGAGACTTGCCATTGAATTGTAATTCAGCAGTTTTATCTTTGCGATCACGATAATAAGCGTCTTCGTAGCTATAACTCTTTGGGTGTAGTCCTGCACCACATAACTGCGGCTTATTAATATCGTTACATACCCAGTCTTCATCAAATCTATAAACTAAATCACTATCAATACCTGATAAGTTTAAACTGACATCAAACCAATCAAAGCCAGTGTAGATGTTGGCAAGACCTACCGCGATACTTTCTTGGTTATCTTGGCCTGGGCTATCGGCTACACTATTACGGCTATTATCAAGCGTAAATGCATCATAGCCGTTATTGATATCAATATAATGAACGCTTAATTCAGTGCGCAAGTGATCGGTAAGTTGGCTGTGTAGTTTAAAACGGCTAACCAGTTCATCTTGTTGTTGTGTTGACTCGTTTAAATATAGGTTATCAACATAACCATCAGACTCACGTTGATAAATACTAGCGCGCACTGCGGTGCTGTCTGTAATACCAATACCTGCGGCAACACCCGCTTCATAACTGTTGTAGTTACCTGCGCCTAGCTGCACTTTGAGGCTTGGATCAAAAGTTGGATCGGCTGATTCCATTTGGATCATACCAGCCATACCATCAGCACCAAAGCGAGTACCTTGCGGACCGCGATAAATCTCAACTTGGTTTACATCAAACAGTAATGAACTACCGCCTAAGCCTGAATAATTAATGCCATCAATCACTAAGCCAACAGAAGGGTTAATAGGGTCAACAAATTGTGAGCGTAAACCAACCCCACGAATTTGGATGTAACGGCCACGAGATGCACCAGCGGTAAAATTTACGTTGGCAGCACTGGCAAGCATTTCGTCTAGAAAACTAGCGCCCCGGTCATTAATTTCGCGTTCGCTAAATAAACTGGCACTGGCACTAAGGGTTTGAATGCTTTCTTTTTGAAAGTCTCCGGTGACGAGTATTTTTTCAAGATCAGTATCTTCAGCAAAAGCTGGGGCGCTTATCAAAGGTAAAAGCGCGGCAGTAATTAAAGACAGGCGTAGTTTCATTCTATTACTTAACTCCATTTTAAGGACTTACATGATAGCAACTATTCTCATTAAAGTCGTGATACCAGTTATATTTATGTGCTATAAACGCGCACAGTATACATAATAAGGAATGCAAATATGACCTTTAAAGTTGACTTTAAAGTACGCGATTATGAATGTGACCTGCAAGGTATTGTAAATAATAGCGTGTACTTTAACTACCTAGAGCACGCACGCCATGAATTTTTGCATGCCAACGGGGTTGATTTTGCTCAGCTTGCCCGCGATAAAATTAATTTAGTCGTAATGCGTAGCGAAATGGATTACAAGCAGTCACTGGTCCCGGGCGATGAGTTTTATGTCGCTGTAGAGCCTGAGCGCATAAGTCGCTTAAAGTTTGGCTTTCGACAAACCGTGGTACGAAAGCATGATGAAAAAGTGATGTTAAAGGCACTGGTGATTGGCACCGCAGTTAATGAGCGAGGTCGGCCATTTTTTCCCGAGCAAGTTGATCTACTATTTAAGTCTGATTAAGTCAGGTAGTTTTCCGGCGCCACCTTTTTTACTATCTTAGAACATTTTTTTACATTAAAAACATGCATTATTAACGGTATAAATGGTTATTTATTGTTATCATGTTGCAATTGAGTCTTAGGTTAGTAATTACATGAAATTAGCAGCAATACCGATGCTTATAATCGGTTTATGTATTGGCTGCTCATCGACAGGGACAGTCACCAGTGAGCAATTAAAATACACTAAGTGGCAACTATCACGGGTTGATGGTTTAGCGATCCCTGCATCATATTCAGCATCATTAAGTTTTATTGAAGCTCTGCAAGTCAATGGTTTTGCTGGTTGTAATAAATTTTTTGGTGAAGGTCAACTTGATGATAATCATTTAACGGTGAATAAATTAGGCATGACCCGTAAATCATGCGGAGATAAATTGGACGAGTTTGAACAGCAGTTTTTAAATGCGTTAAAGCAAGGCGTGCCCCTGCAAATTCAAGGTCAACAATTGGTTTTAAATGGCGAGCAAACATTTGCGTTTATTCCCGCAAGTTGATCTCTTGCAGGCTAGCAATATCTAACGTACACTCGTCAGCGAACAATATATAAAATTTTACTTGTCGGAGTGCCTTGAGTTTTTAACTTAAAGGCTGAGATCGCGAAAGCGGGATCCGTGAACCTGATCAGGCTAACACCTGCGTAGGGAACAAGCTGCCTAAAACGGGTGCTTGTGCGCCAGTTTGGCGTATAATACCAATCGACTTAAATATTTAGCCATTCTAGCGTGCTAAATAAAGCGTTAACTGCGTTATAAATTTCTTATGTAGAATAACTACATGTCAAAATTTATGCCTTGTTATCACTCTATTTATCTGTCGCTATAAATGACTAATAACTTAACACGATTGGCATAAGCACTGTGGCTGCCAAGGTTGGTAGTACTTTTTTGTAACACCAATCTACGATCCATGTAGCATTTGCTACTCTCTATTGCGTTGCTTTTTATCGCACAGCAGTATCTGACAAGACAACCCTTTTAGCAATGAGGTAAGTCATGTCAAACACATCAAATAAACCGTCTCGCCGCGAAACTCGTGCGGCTGCATCAGATTATATTTATAACCTTACTGGGCAACCATTTCCAAGCTCACACAAAGTTTATGTACAAGGTACGCAAGATAATGTGCGTGTTGGTATGCGTGAAATTACTTTGAGTGATACCTTTATCGGTGGCACCGATGAAAACCCGGTGTACGAATCAAATGCCCCACTGCGTGTTTATGATACGTCAGGCCCATACACAGATCCTGATTTTACTCTGGATGTTCGTAAAGGGTTGGATAAGTACCGCGAACAGTGGATTAAAAGCCGTGAAGATACTGAAGTTTTAAGCTCAGTTACCTCGCAGTTTTCTCAACAACGCATGGCCGATGAAGGCCTTGATCATATTCGTTTTGAGCATCTCCCAAAAATTCGCCGCGCTAAAGCCGGTAAAAATGTCACGCAAATGCATTATGCTCGCCAAGGTATTATTACACCGGAAATGGAATATGTCGCAATTCGTGAAAACATGGGCCGTGCGCAACTTCAAAAAGAGTTATTAGCACAGCAGCACCAAGGCGAGTCGTTTGGTGCGAGTATCCCTGAGTTTATTACTCCTGAATTTGTGCGTGATGAAATTGCCCGTGGTCGTGCGATTTTACCTAACAACATTAATCACCCAGAAACCGAGCCGATGATTGTAGGGCGCAATTTTTTAGTAAAAGTGAACGCTAATATTGGTAACTCATCAGTTAGCTCATCAATTGAAGAAGAAGTTGAAAAAATGGTCTGGTCAACCCGCTGGGGCGCTGACACAGTTATGGATTTATCAACGGGTCGTTATATTCATGAAACTCGTGAATGGGTAGTACGTAACTCACCAGTGCCAATTGGTACTGTGCCTATTTATCAAGCGCTTGAAAAAGTAAATGGGGTTGCTGAAGATCTAACGTGGGAAATTTTCCGCGATACTCTAATTGAACAAGCCGAGCAGGGCGTAGATTACTTTACTATTCACGCTGGGGTGTTATTACGCTACGTTCCAATGACGGCAAAACGTGTCACTGGGATTGTATCGCGCGGCGGTTCAATTATGGCGAAATGGTGTTTAGCGCATCATAAAGAAAACTTCCTTTATACTCATTTTGAAGATATTTGTGAGATTTTGAAACAGTACGATGTGTGTTTCTCATTAGGAGATGGCTTGCGTCCTGGTTCAATTGCAGATGCCAACGATGACGCGCAATTTAGTGAACTGCGTACGTTAGGTGAGCTGACTAAAATCGCGTGGAAACACGATGTACAAGTGTTTATTGAAGGTCCAGGGCATGTGCCAATGCATATGATCAAAGCCAATATGGAAGAGCAGCTTAAGCATTGCGACGAAGCACCTTTTTACACCCTTGGCCCGCTGACAACTGACATCGCCCCAGGCTATGACCATATCACCTCTGGTATTGGGGCGGCGCAAATTGCATGGTATGGCTGTGCAATGCTGTGTTATGTCACACCAAAAGAGCATTTAGGCTTACCAAATAAAGAAGACGTTAAAGAAGGGCTGATCACCTATAAAATTGCCGCTCATGCCGCCGATTTAGCTAAAGGTCACCCAGGTGCGCAAGAACGTGATAATGCGTTATCAAAAGCGCGTTTTGAGTTCCGCTGGCATGACCAATTTAATATTGGTTTAGATCCTGTTCGTGCTCGTGAATACCATGACGAAACACTGCCACAAGAATCTGGCAAAGTAGCACATTTTTGCTCTATGTGTGGGCCAAAATTCTGCTCAATGAAAATCACCCAAGAAGTACGAGAATACGCTAAAGATCTAGAAGCCAGAGGCATAGATCCTAACAACGTAGGTGATGCTATTGAGATCAAAATGGTCGATGTTGAAGCCGAGATGCAAGCTAAATCAGCCGAATTTAAACAAAGCGGCTCAGAGATTTATCATAAAGCGGTTTAAAAACTAGTTAGCGAGTTAGAGAGTTGGCGAGTGAAAAGCTCGCTAACTTTACTCTTGTAGCTAGAAAACTGAATTAAGGATTCTCATGTCTTACAATATTGCGGTGGTGGGGTTTGGTTTAACGGGCCGTTTAACGGCGCTTGAACTGAGCTTAAAGCATAATGTCACTGTTTATGAAGCGGGTGACGAACAAGCGCTTGATAGTGCAGGAAGAGTGGCAGCGGCGATGCTTGCGCCACTGGCTGAATCTGTATTCTGCGAGCAAGACTTGGCCTTGATGGGTCTGGATTCAATAAAGCGTTGGCCGAGAATTTTAGCGCAACTTGATGAAGCGGTGTTTTTCCAACAACAAGGTACACTTGTGGTTGCACACCAGCAAGATAAAGGTGACTTACAAAGTTTTATACAGCGTTTAAAGCCTTTGGCTGAGCATCAAGGGCATCAGTTAACAGGTTTGCAAATCAGCGAATTAGAGCCAGAGCTTACAGGGCGTTTTAACCAAGGTGTGTATTTACCTTGCGAAGGGCAAATTGATAATCAGGCTTTTTATCAAGCCAGTTTTAACACTCTAAAGCAGCGTAATGTGAGCTTTAAGTTTGCACAACAGGTTGATGTAGCATCGCTAAATCTACAGCAATCGTTTGATTATATTATTGATTGCCGTGGCCTTGGCGCTAAAAGCGTAGCATGTAAGCTACGCGGAGTACGTGGCGAAGTAGTGCGTTTGTACGCCCCTGAGGTTGATTTAACGCGGCCAGTGCGGTTAATGCACCCGCGTTATCCTATTTATATTGCTCCGAAGCCAAATCATCAATACGTAATTGGCGCGACAGAAATTGAATCACAAGATAAGGGGGCTGCCACTGTGCGTTCGACTCTTGAGCTGTTATCAGCAGCGTACACAGTACACAGTGGTTTTGCTGAGGCGCGAGTGTTGAATATTCAAACCGGCCTGCGTCCTGCATTTAGTGATAACCGCCCGCAGGTTTCCCAGCAGCAAAATGTGATCAGCATTAATGGCTTATATCGTCATGGTTATTTACTCGCACCGAGTTTAGTGGCCGATGCCATTGCACGGATAAAATAAGGCTTATTATGAAAGTAAGTATGAAAATAACAATTAATGGTCAACATTTTGAGTTAGCAGATAACGCCAATGTAGCCCAAGGTTTGACGCAGTTTGCAGCAAAAGAGCCTTTTGCAGTGGCGCTTAATGGTCAATTTATACCGCGTAGTCAATGTGATACTACCTTACTTAACGAAGGCGATAGCATTGAATTACTGTCACCGATCCAAGGTGGCTAATATGAGTAGCGTAATATCAGATAGTTTCAGTATTTATGGTGAGCAGATCACTAGTCGGTTATTAATTGGCTCAGCACTTTATCCATCACCTGCAGTTATGGCCGATTCGATAGTTGCCTCTGGCGCGCAGATTGTTACGGTGTCATTACGACGTCAACAAAGTGCCGCCGCAGGAGATGACTTTTGGCAATTGATCAAAGATACGGGCTTAAAAATTCTACCCAATACTGCAGGCTGTCACAGTGTCAATGAAGCAATTACACTGGCACAAATGTGCCGCGAAGTGTTTGCTACCGATTGGATAAAACTTGAGTTGATTGGTGATGACTATAACCTACAGCCAGATCCATTTGCATTACTGGAAGCGACACAGATTTTATTCGCCGAAGGCTTTAAAGTATTACCTTATTGTACTGACGACTTAGTGTTATGTCAGCGTTTAGCTGATGCAGGGTGTGAAGTACTGATGCCGTGGGGAGCACCGATTGGCACGGGCAAAGGCTTGTTAAATCCATATAATTTAAAAACCATTCGGGAGCGCCTACCCGATACCACATTGATTGTTGATGCTGGCCTTGGCTTACCATCACACGCCTGCCAAGCGCTTGAATTAGGTTATGATGCGGTGTTATTAAATTCGGCTATTGCAGGGGCGGGCTGCCCTGTTACTATGAGTCATGCATTTAAAGCAGCCGTTGATGCGGGTCGTTTTGCTTACCGAGCGAAGGCGATGCCAGAAAAAGACGTCGCTGCGCCATCTACGCCCACTATGGGTATGCCATTTTGGCATCAACAGTAATAAATGAAGTAAAAAATTAGGAAATACGTAACTATGAATCATGTTGTTTGGACAATTGCTGGCTCTGACTCTGGTGGTGGCGCAGGTATTCAGGCGGATATTAAAGCGATGCAAAGTTTTGGCGTCCATGGTTGTACAGCGATCACCGCATTGACTGCGCAAAACAGCCTAGGCGTTGAAGCACTTAACCCGATTTCAACCGATGTTATTGAGTCGCAATTACTCGCCCTTGAAAGCGACATGAAAGCCCGTGTTATTAAAATTGGTATGCTGGCCAATGTGCAGCAAATTCAATTGATCAGTGAGCATCTAAAACATTATAAAGCCACTTGGGCGGTTGCGCCTTTGGTTGTATATGATCCGGTGGCCATTGCTAGCAGTGGTGACTTACTCACAGAAGAAGATACCGTTAGCGCAATTAAAGAATGCTTATTGCCGCTGGTGGATGTGATCACCCCCAATACCCATGAAACGCAGTTGCTCACTGGGATATATTTAATTGGCCCCAGTGCTGTAAAAGAAGCGGCGGCTAAGCTGCAAAGCTGGGGCGCAAAAGCGGTGTTGATCAAAGGTGGTCATTGGGATTACCCAAGTGGTTATTGCATTGATTATTGTATAGATGGCTGCATCAATGAAGGGAACGAGTATTGGCTTGGTAACGAAAAAATTCAAACGCCACATAGCCACGGTACAGGGTGTAGTATGGCATCGGTGATTGCGGCATGTTTAGCGAAAGGTTATCCATTAAAAGATGCTTTTATCTTAGCAAAAGCGTATATCAATCAAGGCTTAAAAGCTGCGGTTCGTTATGGTGAAGGAATTGGCCCTGTGGTACAAACGAGCTTTCCAGAAAACCTTGTCGATTACCCACAAGTAATAGAGGCAGGCAGTTGGCTTGGTGACGAACTGGATTTTGAGCAAGTAAACGAATTTACTATGGCGGCAGGTTTTGCAGAGTGTGAAAACAAACAGCTTGGTTTATATGCGGTGGTTGATAGTCTCGATTGGTTAGAAAAGTGCTTAGCGCAAGGCGTTAAAACTGTACAACTTAGAATGAAAAACGCCAGCGAAGAAGAGCTTGAACACGCTATTGCTGCGGCGGTCACACTTGGTAAAAAGTACGATGGCAATGTGTATATCAACGATCATTGGCAGTTGGCGATCAAGCATGGCGCCTATGGTGTGCATTTAGGTCAAGAAGATTTACTTGAGGCTAATCTGGTGGCCATTAAAAAGTCGGGCATGCGTTTGGGGATTTCGACCCATGGTTTTTATGAAATGCTACGTGCTCATAATTACCGCCCGAGTTATATGGCGTTTGGCGCTATTTACCCAACCACGACCAAAGATATGACAGGACAAATTCAAGGGCTTGAAAAGCTAAAGCACTTTGTGCCGTTAATGCAAAATTACCCAACCGTTGCTATTGGTGGTATTGATTTAGTGCGAGCCAGTGAGGTGGCTGCAACTGGCGTTGGCAGTGTGGCAGTGGTCAGAGCCATCACAGAAAGTGATGATTACCAACAAGCCATCGTCGATTTACAAAGTGCTTTGGGCCATTAAATAATGGTTGAGTTATCAGATAAAGAACAGTTGCGTTATAGCCGTCATTTAATACTCAAAGAAGTGGGGTTTGAAGGGCAGTTAAAATTAAAAGCAGCCCATATAGTAGTAGTTGGCGCGGGTGGCTTAGGTAGCCCTGCTTTGTTGTATTTAGCTGCGGCTGGCATTGGCGAGCTAACCTTGTTAGATGATGACAAAGTTGAGCTTTCAAACTTACAGCGCCAAGTGCTCTATAAAGTGAATCACTTAGGGCAAGATAAGGTCAGCGCGGCGGGAAAAGTATTAGTCAGCTTAAATAATCAAATCAAGATCAATACAGTCAGCGCCAAACTAACCGCTGACAACGCTCAGCAAATGTTTTCAGGCGCTACTTTAGTGCTTGATTGCAGCGATAATTTTAGCACGCGCTATGTGGTGAATAGGCAATGTTTGGCATTGGGTATACCGCTGGTGTCGGGGGCGGCAATCGCGAGCGAAGGGCAGCTGATGTGTTTTGATTTTCGCCAGTCTCAAAGCCCTTGCTACGGCTGCTTGTTTGGTAAACAACCCCAACAGCAAACGCTTAATTGCAGTAATGCTGGCGTGCTAAGCCCGTTGCTAGGTGTGATAGGTTCTATGCAGGCATTATTGGCAGTGAACATAGTGCTTGGCCATCACTGCGGGGGTCAGTTTATTCGTTTTGATGGGCTAAGTTTAGCGCAGCAGCAGTTTCAATTAACTAAAGCGCCTGAGTGTTCGGAGTGTGCAGGGAAAAATAATTAAATAAAAAACGCGGCATGACTAGATCCGTCTGTCCGCGTTTTTACATGTTAATTAATCATCAATCTTAGCGAACGGTGTGCCCATACGGGTTACGGTGCCAGGTTTTTGATCATCAAGGATGTCTGCTTTATTTGCACCCCAAGCTAAAATAACGGTAGAGCCTAGTTTAAAGCGGCCCATCTCTTCACCCTTTTTCAAGGTAATTGCGTTTTCGCCTGAGGTGGGGTAGTTCCAGCTAAATACGTCTTTACCCGCTGGTGGTGTAACTGTACCAGCCCAAATAGTTTCAATGCTGGCTACAATCGTCGCACCGACTAATACCATGGCAAGTGGGCCAATTTCAGTGTCAAAAATTGTCACTACACGTTCATTACGAGCAAACAAGTTAGGCACATTTTGCGCGGTAAGTGGGTTTACTGAAAATAAATCACCGGGCACGTAAATCATTTTTTTCAAGGTGCCATCAATTGGCATATGAATACAATGATAATCGCTTGGGGCTAAGTAAATTGTTGCAAAGTCGCCACCTAAAAATGGCGCTGTATCTTGCTCTGAGCCGCCTAGTAATGCTTGTAAGCTATAGTTATGGCCTTTAGCTTGAATAAGCTGACCTTCAACAATGGGGCCTAATTGGCTAATTGCACCATCTACTGGGTGAGCAATGATGTCCTTGTCAGTGGTTAATGGGCGAGCGCTTTCTTTTAAAGGGCGAGTAAAAAAGTCATTGAAGGTTTTATAATGAGCGGGATCGCTGTATTTAGCTTCACTCATATTGACCTTGTATTGTTTAATAAATAGTTTGATCAACGTCGTGGTCAGTGCGCCAGCTTTAGCTGCGGCTAACTTGCCTACCATGCGAGATACAAAATGTTTTGGCATTGCGTACTGCATTGCGATTTTGAATTTGTTTAAATTCACTGATTTCTTCCTAATTTATACGCGCGGAGCACGAGCCCCTGCACGGCCATCGGCCATTGTTTCTAAAATTCTGTGGTAACTATCAAAACGTAGCTGCGAAATGTCACCCTCATCAATTGCTTGACGAACTATACAACCTGGATCGTTTAAATGCTTGCAGTCTCGAAAACGACAGCCGCCGATAAACTTACGAAACTCTTTAAAGCACCAAGTAACCCGTTCAACATCTAAGTGCCATAAACCAAACTCACGAATACCTGGCGAGTCAATTAAATTACCACCAGAGGGGAGGTGGTGCAATCGCGATACCGTGGTGGTATGTTGACCTAGACCGCTGTTTTCAGAAACTTCTTTAGTGAGTATTTCAGCATCAGGTAAAACGGTATTCACTAAGGTTGATTTACCCACACCACTTTGACCAACAAAAATACTGTTTTTATCAACTAAGGTTTCTTTAAGTGCATCAATGCCATAACCAGTTTTATTACTCACTAATAAAACCTGATAACCAAGATCACGGTAAATATCGAGCACTAGGTTAATGTCTGCTAAGCCTTGCTCGTCAATTAAATCTATTTTATTAAGCACTAAAATAGGCTCTATGCCCATGTCTTCGCAGGCAATTAAATAACGGTCGATAATACTTGGTGTAAACTCTGGTAATACTGCCGACACCATCAGAATTTGATCAATGTTAGCGGCAATGACTTTTACACCATCGTAAAAATCAGGACGTGTTAGTTGTGAGCGACGATCGTGCATCGCTTCGATTACACCGGCTAAATCACCTTCACTGACTTTGGCACGACGAAATTGTACTTCGTCGCCGCAGACAATGCCTTTAACTGTACGGCGAATATTACAACGCAATACATCGCCGTTATCGGTTTCGATGTCAGCATGTTGACCAAACCGACTGATAACTACGGCATTTTCCGCAGCGCCTAAATTGTCAGCTTGCCATTGCTCTGATGTACCTTTAGTTGAGGCATGATCAGCATTAGACAAGCGCTTTTGGTGATTGGCCTTGATCCGGCGGGATTGGCCTTTACTTAATTTCTTCTGTTTTGCCACTTTTGGCCCATAACTTAGTTAAATGTCGTGCTTTTTGAAAAAAAAGCTTTAGGTCGACTGATGATACTAATATGATATAACTAAATGCGTTGGATCTAAAGGAAAGTACCGCTTAGGTAATTATGTCTTTTCATAAATCAAATCTTATCTGGCTCGACCTTGAAATGACAGGTCTTGAACCAGCCACAGATAAAATACTCGAAATTGCGACTGTTGTCACCGATAGTGAGTTAAACATCTTGGCTGAAGGGCCAACTATTGCTATTCATCAAGCAGATGAGTTACTTGATGGTATGGATGAATGGTGTACCAATCAACATGGTCAGTCAGGCTTAACAGCTCGTTGTAAAGTAAGTACATTCACAGAGCAAGATGCAGTAGAGCAAACTCTAACATTTTTAAAGCAATGGGTTCCTGCGGGCGCTTCGCCTATGTGTGGTAATTCAATAGGTCAAGATAGACGCTTTATGAATAAATACATGCGTGAGCTTGAGGATTATTTCCATTATCGTAATTTAGATGTCAGCACAATTAAAGAACTTGCACGACGCTGGAAGCCAGAAGTGTTAGCGCAAGTGAACAAAAAAGGCTCACATCTTGCTTTGGACGATATTAAAGATTCCATCATGGAATTAAAAGTCTACCAAGAAAAATTCTTTAATTTGTAAAAAACACTTGCAAACACATCTAATTATTGTAGAATCCTGCCCCGCTTAAGACGATAACCCTTGCGGGGTTAGTGTGCTTGAGCAATTTTAAATGTGGCACTAGCTCAGTTGCCAGAACGTTTTGCCGCGACTTGTCGCGGAACAAATTAAAAATTACTGACTATTTTGAATGCGGCACTAGCTCAGTTGGTAGAGCGCGACCTTGCCAAGGTCGAGGTCACGAGTTCGAGCCTCGTGTGCCGCTCCAATTTCTAACCAAAGAAATTGGAGTAAGTCTAAAGTGAAAAATATTATGCGGCACTAGCTCAGTTGGTAGAGCGCGACCTTGCCAAGGTCGAGGTCACGAGTTCGAGCCTCGTGTGCCGCTCCAATTTCTAACCAAAGAAATTGGAGTAAGCCTAAAGTGAAAAATATTATGCGGTACTAGCTCAGTTGGTAGAGCGCGACCTTGCCAAGGTCGAGGTCACGAGTTCGAGCCTCGTGTACCGCTCCAATCTCTTTAAGTAATCTAAAAATATGCTAAGGTCGAACTAAGTCATAAGCAGTTCGAGCCTCGTGTACCGCTCCAATCTCTTTAAGTAATCTAAAAATATGCTAAGGTCGAACTAAGTCATAAGCAGTTCGAGCCTCGTGTACCGCTCCAATCTCTTCAAAGTAAACATCCAGTCTCTATTAATCCACTACCGTAAATTAAAGCAAATAATAGTTCTACTTACTCTGCTGTTGGAATAATGCTTTTTTATAGCTTATAGCTTTTTAAACTTGTCCTTGCAGCGTTGCGACAATACGCCTTACGCCACCATGATCACGATGCTCGCCCAAGTAAATACCTTGCCATGTACCTAGCTGTAGGCGACCTTGGATAATTGGAATGGTGAGTTCGCAACCTAAAATACTTGTTTTTATGTGAGCAGGCATATCATCATCGCCTTCATAATCATGACGATAATAAGGCTGACATTCTGGAACAAATTTGTTGAAGTGGCTTTCCATATCCATACGTACTGTCGGATCGGCATTTTCATTAATCGTTAAGCTGGCAGAGGTATGTTGTATAAAAAGATGTAATAAACCAATTTGGTAATGGGCTACTTCGGGGAGCTGGCTAATTATTTCATTATCTATAATATGAAAGCCTCTTGAACGAGGCTTTAATTGAATGATTTTTTGCAACCAACTCATAGTTTGTCGAAGCTAACTTCTATGTTGGCATTACCGGCATCGGAGGTAAATGGCATCAATATTTTAGCTCCTTCACTTTTATGGGTAATGGTATGGCCTTTGCCAGAAACAACAATTGGGGTTGCCATATCAAAGTCATAGCCTTTTTCACCAAGTAGATTTTTTGCCCCACCGGTAACCATATTGGTAATCTCACCAACCATATCGGTTACTTCTTCATTGATCGAATCTGGGCGTTCACCAAGCATTCTTTCCATAATAGTCAGTGCAAGGCTCTCATCAAATGTGATCGAAAATGAGCCTTTAGTTTGTGGTCCTACCATGCCAATTAATCCAGAAACGTCGCCACAAGCAACTTCATCTTTTTTAATTTTTGGTTTTCCAGGCTTTAGTTCGGTATGCGCCATTGTGCTGAGCACATTTAATAAAGATGATAAAAAAGGATTGATGAACTCTACATTCATTATTGTTTATCCCTCGAATTTAGCAGTTTATCTGCGGTTATACATTAAAGTGTAGTGAGTTATTCTAGCTCTGCACTTAATTATTCTTTACAATTTCCACATCTACCATGGGCTTCAATAGTTTGTCCAGATACAACGAAGCCACTCTCAGCAGCAAGACTATTAAGTTCATGCGAAATCACGCTAGAGTGGAGCTCTTTGACAAAACCACAACTATCGCATATCAACAGTTGTACAGGGTGGATATGATCGAAATGATGGCACAACATAAATGCGTTAGTACTTTCAATTTTGTGAATAAAACCTAATTCAGCTAAAAAGTCTAAGGCACGGTAAATCGTGGCTGGTTTTGCTCCTGATTCAGTGAGTTTGAGTTGCTCTAATAAATCATAAGCGCCAACTCCTCCCTGCGCACTTGCTAATAGGCGAAATACTTTTTCACGGATTGGAGTGAATCGCGCACCGCGATTGTCACACACTTGTTTGGCTTTACTAACGAGTGATTCTATTTTCATCTTCTCTTATCCTTACGCTACCGTGATATACTAACATACTGTATTGTAGTTGCAGCGTTTTTATTAGACAGTTTTATTATAGGAAGTCTAACAATGAATGAATTATTAGCGGTATTTATTTTCTTTTTTGCGGTTATTGATCCAATTGGTACTGTGCCTGTTTTTATTGCCGTTACCCGCGGACATGATGAAAAGTTTAAGCGTAAAGTCATTCTTAAAGCTGTGGCAGTTTCAGTGCTGGTGTTGTTATTTTTTGTCGTTGCGGGTGAGTTGTTACTTAATGCAATTAATATTCCATTGTCTGCGTTTCAGATTGCAGGAGGCATTGTTTTATTGTTATTTGCACTGTCGATGATTTTTGGCGAGAGTAAGCCTGAAAGTGAAATTAAAAGTTTACCAAATAGCACTGAAACGGCGATTTTTCCTCTAGCGATACCTTCTATCGCAAGCCCAGGTGCCATGCTAGGTGCGGTCTTAATGACACGCAATACAGAATACAGTTGGGTTGAGCAGTTAATTACATCCTCTATGATGATTGCTGTACTTGGTGTGGTATTAGTTTTATTACTATTAGCAGCTCAGGTGCATAAATTAATTGGTGATAGTGGGGCTAGCATTATTAGTCGGATCATGGGTTTGATCCTTTCATCGGTTGCCGTTACAAATATACTTAATGGCATAGCTCACTACTTTGGCTTGCAAGTATTTACATAAAGGTTTAGTGACGCTATTAAATAACTTAAATACCCTCAAAATCTTAGATGGGATACTGTTAACCGTGTTGCTATATGCCCGTTTTATAGACATTACTCTAATTGCGGTGATGAATAGGTGTCGTAAAAGTAAGTGACGGAGAATAGATGGATCTTCACGCGTAACTTCTGTTGCAATGCCTAGCAGTTTTGATGTTAGCGATCCTGATTTCATCTCTTATATAGAAGTAGATCTCAGTAATAAAATCAGCCTGCTTTTCTTCTAATATGGTAGAATTTTATTTCTGTTTTCAATGCCAATGAGGGTTACCTTGCCTACCTCTGATTATCAACAAGTCTTAAATGAAATTACTGCTGAAGTGCAACCACTGTTATCACAAGGTAAAGTGGCGGATTATATTCCAGCACTGGCTGAGGTTGATGCAAAGCAATTTTCTATTGCTATATATACGACTGATGGCCAGACATTTTGCGCAGGCGATTGCTCGCAACGCTTTACAATTCAATCGGTTTCTAAAGTGATGACGTTAACGTTAGCACTGCAACGCTATGGTAATGAATTATGGCAAAGGGTCGGTAAAGAGCCGTCAGGTACTGCGTTTAACTCTTTAACTCAGCTTGAGTTTGAAAAGGGTATACCGCGTAACCCTTTCATAAATGCTGGAGCTATTGTTACCTGTGATGCGTTATATAGCCGCTTGTCTGCACCTATGCATTCAATGTTGGAAACATTTAGGTTATTGTCTGGAAATAAGGGCATAGTGATTGATAAAAAGGTCGCTAATTCTGAGTATGAATTTCGTCATCGCAATGCTGCAATGGGGCATTTAATGAAGTCCTTTGGTAACTTTAAAAACGAAGTTGATGATGTGTTATGGGCATATTTTAATTTTTGTGCAATAGAACTCAATTGTGTCGAATTGGCTAGAGCATATAACTTTCTGGCCAATAAAGGGATAGATAATGTGTCTAATAGACGCGTACTTTCAAGTCTGCAAAACAAACAGCTCAACTCATTATTATTTACCAGCGGCCTTTATGATGCGGCGGGCGATTTTGGTTATAGGGTTGGTATGCCGGGGAAATCAGGAGTATCGGGTACTATATTAGCGGTGTTACCTAATAAGTTTACAGTGGCTGTGTGGTCGCCTGGATTAAATTCATTTGGCAACTCTGTGGCAGGAATAGCAGCCCTTGAGCTGCTATCTAAAAAACTTGATATCTCGATTTTTTAACTAATATGTATTGGGAGTTGTTACTGCTCCCAATAAACCTGTTCGAGGCAATCTTCACGCTCAGGTAAACCACGTGACAAGCGCGGTGAATGCTGTACTAAAACTTCAAAACTGGCACGGTTAGCATACTTACTAATTTGTGCTAATGATGAGTAGGTCATTGCTGGTTGCTGGTGCTTAGCTGAATTACCAACATTGAGCTTATGGTACACATTAGCCGATAAGTCATGTAGTACCGCTGCTAATGCACAATCTCCGGCACCATTGGTGTTCTTAATAGAGTCTGGACCACCCATAAATGGCGCCGTATGGCTGTATGCACGAATTGGCTGCTGACAGTCAATTTTGCGCATGGCGCGCGAGAACTCATAACGATTGAAATCTGGTATTGCGCCAGGCAGCAATGGGTATTCTGTTTCTCGTTTAAATTGCTCATCGATGTAGCCTGCCATAAACAAGCCTTTTTCACCTGCGGTACAGATCACTAAATCTACCCAATCTAGTGCTTTATCAGCAGCAAGTAGAGGGTCTTCAAAGCCAGTGATTGCCAGACCTTCTTCTTCATTCATTGCTAAAATATCAACATGTTTTTCGACAAAACTAGCCCACCAAGTAGGGTCTTGTTCGATTAAAAACTTAGTGCCTAGAGTGAGTACGACAGGGACGCTTGCATCATTGGCATATTTGACAGCTTGCATTGTTGCTTCTGTCATCGTCTCAGAGCCTTGCGTACGCATTAAGTAAGCACTGATCACTAATGCCGATGAGTTCTCTATTAACTCCTGATCGATTGATTCAGGTCGTAGGTGGTTCATCAGTCCTGCGCTGATGGCAAAAGTACGTTCACCAGTATCGTCAATGAGTGTAAAGCAGCGACCGATTGGACCATCTACTGGTTGTAAATAGTCGAGATCGACACGACTTGAGGTGTTACATAAAAAGCGATAAGCGTAGCTACCAATTTTTATGTTTTCACTCATCACACCCAGTAGTACAGAGCGGTCATCCGCTAATACTGAGTAGTTGTGCATAGTGTTGCCGATAGTACCGCCTGCAAACTCATAATCGATCATATCGTTGAGTTTTAAGCGGTCATACAATGCATTGGTTATATCACTATCAATAACTTGCGACATACCTCGGCGCAGTTGAAATTCGTCAAGGAAAGCTTGATCGACTTTAGCTTCTATATCAACTACGATTTGGTCTATCCCTGTGATGTAGCTGCGTTGCAACTTATCACTGGCGTTGAGTTGATTAGTAAGTGGATCTTTGGCTTCCACTGGAAAATAATGTTTATGCCTGCGGCGTCCAGGAAATTTCATTTGCTACCCGTGTGTTGTGAGCTAAATAAAAAAAGCGAGAGATTATATCGTAAATCGCACGGGGTGAGCCATGTTAAAGCTGTTTTAATTTGTTTTATTTTTATCACTAATCAGTATATTTAGCGTTTTAATGGCCTAAGTGAGTATAATTAAACAATAATTAGTTAAAGATTAAGTCAATGAGTGAACAATTGAACGATCAATATTGGATGGCGCAAGCTTTAGAGTATGCAAAAAAAGCGGAGCAGTTGAATGAAATTCCAGTCGGTGCTGTGCTGGTCAAAGATAATCAGTTGATTGCAGCTGGCTACAATCGTTCGATTACCGATAACGATCCTTCTGCTCATGCAGAGATGATTGCGATACGCGAAGGTGGCAAGGTCGTTAATAATTACCGCTTGATTGATTGTACTTTATACGTCACGTTGGAGCCATGCTCTATGTGCGCCGGTTTGCTAGTACACAGTCGTATCAAACGTTTAGTGTTTGGTGCTGCGGATGAAAAAACAGGATCAGCAGGCTCTATTATGAATCTATTACAAGATCCTAGGTTAAACCATCAGGTTGAAGTTGAGGCCGGAATACTAGGTGAGTTATGTGGGCAAACTATTTCTGATTTTTTTAAACGCCGCCGTCAAGAAATAAAAGCTGCAAAGAAAGCTTTGCGTGACCTAAAGGCTTAACCTGCAGGTGCTGCAATGCTTAACTCTGCCATTTGTTGCATTGCAAACATTCTGCGACGCCAAATTACTTTTCTATGTAAATTACGCAGCATTATTCTGCGACGGGTAGATGATGAATAAATAACATTTCGTTTGAACGAATGTGTACGCCGACGTTTCAGCATGGTTTCTCCTGAAAATGTGAGAGTGAGAAAAGATATAAGTTAATTATATACTTGATACTACACATTAGTGATCATTTGATGACAAGTAAATAAATATTTTAGTTTGCGCGTACCTATCGCATTTAAAGTTATTTTTATTGTTCGCTGTTATCTTTTTTTTGCGGTGCTTGCTCATCGATACTGTCATCTTTTGTTGGGGAGACCGTGGTTTGTATTGTGGCAGGCTTTGGATTGTTAATCTCAGCAGCTTGGGTAGTAGGTTGATCTATTTGCTCAGCCTCATCGGGTTCAGTAGCCGGTGTGCTGATCGCGTCATTTTCATCTAACCAAACTAGTGCATCGTAGTAACGACGAATATTATCCACATACTTGACTGCAACGTCACCGCGCGAATAGCCATACTTGGTTTTACGGTAGTAACGTTTTTTGATTAATAGCGGTAAGCGTTTTTTCACATCAGCCCATTTATCAGGGCTGGCACCTTGCTGCTCGGTAATAATACGAGCATCGTTCACATGACCCCAACCAATATTATAGGATGCTAAAGCCAGCCAAGTACGATCTGGCTGAGGAACGCGGTCGGGAATTCGTTTTTCTAGCTTCGTCAAATATTCTGCGCCGCCTTTGATATTTTGCTCAGGGGCAAGACGATTAGTTACGCCTACCTGCTTTGCTGTATCACGGGTGAGCATCATAATACCACGTACTCCTGTGGGAGATTTTGCTCGCGGATTCCACATTGATTCTTGATAACTTAAAGCGGCAAGTAATCGCCAATCTAGGCTACCTGCATATTGCTCAAACCAAGGTTGATATTTTGGCAGTGTTTCTTTAATTGCTTCAATATAGGCAAGGGTATTAACGTAGTTAAATTGGCGGACATGGCCAAAATATTTCTCTTCAAGTACATAAAGCTGATTACTTTGTTTTACTTCACCAAAAAACGGCACCATTAACGCATATAACGAATCGTCGCCATTTTTGCGCAGCAGCCAAGCAATGGGATCGTTACGAGTGACAGAAAAACCAATACTAAGATTAGGGTGATAGCGACGAAACAGCGATAGAGTATGCGAGTCGGCAAGAGTGTAATCAATTTCACCATCGATCACTGCTTGTAATAGCTCTTCCTCGTCGAGAGCTTCTGTTTCGCGCCAATTTAAATTGGGGTGCGTTTGTTTAATTTGTTGCAGGGCTAAAGAGTGGCTGCTTTTGGCAAGTACAGTTAAATTGCCTGTTAAATCATCAAAATCACGAGGGCGAACTCGGCCTTGTTTGTACACAAGTTTTTGACTAATGATGCGATAAGTTGGACCAAACCGGTAGCTTTGAGCGCGTACTTTATCGTAACTTAGCCCAGAAGCGATTAAGTCTAAATCGCCGCTATCTAAGCGTGAAAACATATCGGATAAGTTAAAAAAGGGCACCATCTCAAGTTCAACCCCAAGATGATCTGCAAACTCTTGGGCTAACTCATATTCAAATCCTTGCTCACCTTGCACTGCTTGATAATAATTACTTGCGCCAGCTAACGTACCTACTCTGATTTTGTTTTGAGTTTTTATTTGGCTAAGTTGAGATTGCTGCTGTTGCATATCGCAGGCACACAAAAGCATTACTAACGTAATGATTGTTATTAGCTTTTGTTTAAACATACTGTGCCCCTTGAATGCTATTACACTCTTATATCAAAACTTTGCGATGACGTCACTTGGCGATTTGTCACAGATGACTTTACTGTGTTTTATATTTCATCTACCACTAGGTATTATTAGTAATAAACGATGCTAACTTATAGCGCTCTTGCCGCAATTTTAATTCCCTGCTTAACCTGTATTTCCGAGTTACTTGAGTATATAATACCCGCCTAAAATATCGTTCAATCCCTAACCCCGGATGAAAATACCTATGTTGATCCTTCGTGGTGCACCAGCACTTTCCGATTTTAGAGTTCAGAAAATTTTAGCCCGTTGCCAACAGGCGCAACTTCCAGTCACTAATGTATACGCTGAGTATGCACACTTTGCAGATCTAACTACACAGCTGTCAAGTGATGAGCAAACTAAGCTTGAGAAGTTACTTACCTATGGTCCAACGATTGCCGAACATACACCTGCAGGTACTTTGGTGTTAGTCACGCCTCGTCCTGGCACAATCTCGCCATGGGCTTCAAAAGCGACGGATATTGCACATAATTGTGGTTTAACTCAAGTACATCGTGTTGAGCGTGGCATTGCTTACTATGTTGAAGGCGACTTAAATGCTGAGCAATTAAATCAAGTTGCAGCCTTATTACATGACCGCATGACCGAAGCAACGCACAGCGCAATGGACGACGCTGCGACGTTATTCCGTACAGATACACCGAATCAAATGTCATCAGTTGACATTTTAGCCGGCGGTCGTGAAGCGTTAGCAACTGCAAACGTTGAGCAAGGTTTTGCCCTTGCAGATGACGAAATTGATTACTTGGTAGAAAACTTCCAAAAGTTAGGGCGTAACCCGAACGACATCGAATTATTTATGTTTGCACAAGCAAACTCAGAGCATTGTCGTCATAAAATCTTTAATGCAGATTGGACCATCGATGGTGTAGTTCAGCCTAAATCGCTGTTCAAAATGATTAAAAATACCTACGAGCTAAACCCTGAAAACGTATTATCAGCTTATAAAGATAATGCCGCAGTAATGAAAGGCTCTAAAGCAGGTCGTTTCTTCCCAAATGCTGAAGGTGAATATGCATATCATCAAGAGAACATTGAAATCTTGATGAAAGTTGAAACCCATAACCACCCAACTGCGATTGCACCATTTTCTGGTGCTGCTACCGGTTCAGGTGGTGAAATTCGTGATGAAGGTGCAACAGGCCGTGGCTCTAAGCCAAAGGCAGGTTTAGTTGGCTTTACTGTATCAAACTTACGTATTCCTGGTTACGAGCAACCGTGGGAAACTGATTTTGGTAAGCCTGCTCGTATCGTTACAGCATTAGATATTATGACTGAGGGCCCATTGGGTGGCGCTGCGTTTAATAATGAGTTTGGTCGTCCAAACTTAGTCGGTTACTTCCGCACTTATGAAGAGCAAGTAACCAGTCATAATGGTCTTGAGGTGCGTGGTTACCACAAGCCAATTATGCTTGCAGGTGGTTTAGGTAATATTCGTACTGACCATGTACAAAAAGGCGAAATTCCTGTTGGCGCTAAGCTGATTGCGTTAGGTGGCCCTGCGATGAACATTGGTTTAGGTGGCGGCGCTGCATCATCAATGGCATCAGGTCAATCTAACGAAGATTTAGACTTTGCCTCAGTGCAACGTGAAAACCCAGAAATGGAGCGCCGTTGCCAAGAAGTCATCGATAAATGTTGGCAGTTAGGGGATGCCAATCCAATCGCCTTCATCCACGATGTGGGCGCAGGTGGTTTATCTAACGCCTTCCCTGAGCTTGTAAATGATGGTGGCCGTGGTGGTAAATTCCAACTACGCGATATTCCAAATGATGAGCCAGGCATGGCACCACACGAAATTTGGTGTAATGAATCACAAGAGCGTTATGTTCTTGCTGTCGCGGTTGAAGACTTTGACCGTTTTGAAGCGATTTGTAAGCGTGAACGTGCTGAGTATGCAGTAATCGGGGAAGCGACAGAAGAGCGTCATTTAACCGTTGCTGATAGTCACTTTGCTAACAACCCCGTTGATTTACCACTGGATGTGTTATTAGGCAAAGCACCTAAAATGCACCGTGAAGCGCAATCTCAACAAGTTATTGGTAAAGCGCTGGATAGTGCAAATATTGACGTAAGTGAAGCGGCAGCACGTTTATTACGTTTACCTGCGATTGCTGAAAAGACCTTCTTGATCACCATTGGTGACCGCTCAGTAACAGGGCTAGTTGCTCGAGACCAAATGGTGGGTCCTTGGCAGGTGCCAGTTGCTAACTGTGCCGTCACTGCAGCAACGTATGACACTTACCACGGTGAGGCAATGTCTCTTGGTGAGCGTACACCAGCAGCATTGCTTAATTACGGTGCATCAGCACGTTTGGCTGTAGCTGAATCATTAACCAATATTGCTTGTGCTAACATTGGACCGCTTGAAAACATTAAGTTGTCTGCTAACTGGATGGCAGCAGCTGGTCATCCTGGCGAAGATGCGGGTCTTTACGAAGCAGTTAAAGCGGTGGGTGAAGAGCTTTGCCCTGCGCTTGGTTTAACCATTCCTGTGGGTAAAGACTCTATGTCGATGAAAACCCAGTGGGATGAGAATGGCGAGCAGAAGTCAGTAACCGCACCATTATCCCTTATTATTACCGCGTTTGGTCGTGTTGACGATGTACGTAAAACGGTTACTCCGCAGCTACGCACAGATAAAGGTGAAACCTCACTTATCTTGGTTGACTTAGGTGCTGGTAAAAACCGACTAGGTGCATCAAGTTTAGCGCAAGTTTATAAGCAATTAGGTGATGTAACGCCAGATGTAGATAGCCCTGAATTACTAAAAGGCTTCTACAATGCAATGCAAGCGTTAGTCGCTGATAATAAGTTACTTGCTTATCATGACCGTTCAGACGGTGGTTTATTTACCACAGTGGCTGAAATGGCATTTGCGGGTCATACTGGTGTGACTGTTAATTTAGATGGTTTAACAGGTTCTGACATTGAAGCACTTTATAATGAAGAGCTCGGTGCGGTAATCCAAGTTGCTAATAGTGATTTAGAGGCTGTGAACGCAGTATTTGCTGAGCATGGCATTGCTGCAATCAGCCATGAAATTGGCACACTTAACAGTGACGACAGTGTGGTATTTAACCGCGCTGGTAACCCTATACTTAGTAACACGCGTACTGAATTACGTACTATTTGGGCAGAAACCACCTACCAAATGCAAGCACGTCGTGATAACCCTGATTGTGCTAAGCAAGAATTTGATGCCAAGTTTGATGTTAAAGACCCTGGTCTTAACGTTAAACTAAACTTCGATTTAAATGAAGATGTGGCAGCGCCGTATATTGCGACAGGCGCTAAGCCTAAAATGGCTATTTTACGAGAGCAAGGTGTTAACTCGCATTTAGAAATGGCAGCAGCTTTTAACCGTGCTGGTTTTGCGGCAGTTGATGTACACATGAGCGATATTCTTGAAGGGCGTTTAAGTCTGGAAGAGTTTAAAGGCTTAGTGGCATGTGGCGGCTTCTCTTACGGTGACGTGTTAGGTGCTGGTGAAGGTTGGGCTAAATCAATCTTATTTAATGATATGGCACGTGAGCAGTTCCAAAGCTTCTTTGAGCGCCAAGACTCATTTAGTTTAGGTGTGTGTAACGGTTGTCAGATGTTATCAACATTAAAAGAGTTGATCCCTGGCACTGAGCATTGGCCACGCTTTGTCACTAATAAATCTGAGCGTTTTGAAGCACGTTTTAGCTTAGTTGAAGTGCAAGAGAATCCTTCGGTATTCTTCAACGGTATGGCGGGCTCTCGTATGCCTATCGCTGTGTCTCACGGTGAAGGTCATGCTGAGTTTGCTAATGATGCAGCAGTGAAAGCAGCGCTTGAGTCAGGTACTGTAGCGGTTAAGTTTGTTGATAACTACGGTAATCCTACAACACAATACCCTGCTAACCCGAACGGCTCGCCAGAAGGTATCACAGGTATTACTTCAGCTGATGGCCGTGCTACAGTAATGATGCCACACCCTGAACGTGTATTCCGTGCGGTTGCTAACTCGTGGCACCCAGATGAGTGGCGCGAAGATAGCCCATGGATGCGCATGTTCCGCAATGCACGTAAAAATATAGGTTAAACTATATTTATACACATTAGATTCATTATCTAGTACTAGAATAAAAGGCTGCACTGTGCAGCCTTTTTTGTTTATGCTGGTCAAAGGTCAAAGGTCAAAGGTCAAAGGTCAAAGGTCAAAGGTCAAAGGTCAAAGGTCAAAGGTCAAAGGTATTTTAAGGATAATATGTTTAAGCGTGTAGGTTGGGGGGTATTAATTCTAGTGCTAAGTGTACTTTCACTTGGCTATATTTTTCGCATGCCGATCACCTTGCATTTTGTTGCTCCTTCACTGCATCAAGCTGGAGTTGAGCTGCATTGTTTGGATTGGTCGTTAACAACCAATCTGGATCTCCATGTACAGCGGGCATGTATTGGCTATCAGGGGCAGTTGCTTGAATTAGCTGATATTACGGCCAATACTCAAAACATCACGGTTAACCGTGCAAATTTAATACTGGTAACCCCCGATTCTTCGACTGAGCCTAGTGTGGCTAAAAAGCTTGCTTTGGCGTTACCGCAAAGTCGCCCGTTGTTACATCTAAAACGTTTAGTGATCACTCAGTCTCAATTAAAAAAGCCACTTATTATCAGCATAAATGAGCCGGTGTTAAATGAGTTTGTTGTTACTGGTGATGTAAAAGCTGAGGTTGACGTTAAAAATACCAAGTTGGCAGGAAATATTGAGCTTGATGAGCGACTGCTCTCTATAGTTAAGGCCGCGACTGTAAACTCGATTGCAGGACTTAATTTAACTAGCCAACATAGGTTCGCTTTTGATGGTATTGCACTCGATATAGACACTCAGCTAGGTGCTGATTTCACTTACGTCATAAATACCTGCTCGATGACAATTAAAAGTAGTGGCAAAGTCAGTAGTCACTATAACTTAAATTCAAAAACATTGACCCTAGATGCTCAGCAATTAATAACAACACTCAATGGCAAAAATGAGTGTTTACAAAGTTTAGCTGGTGTTATCGATGATGATGCGCAGCAGCAATTTGTTACTCGGCAAATACCGTTAAATTGGCGATTAGTTTTACCTAGTAAGATCATTGTGCAAGACACTCAATTGACATTAGATCAGCTTACATTTCAGGCAGGATCACAACTGCTAATGAATGTTAAACAGTTAGCGGTTGATATAAAGAATCCTTTAGAAACCCTATTGGCACAATTCGCGTTGTCGTTTTCGAGTGATGATATTGCATTATTAGATATAGCCGCAAGTGTTGTTAGCAGTGATATCGATGGTAACTATCAGTTAAAAGTGGCTACGCTGCCTGATTTTATCGATGTTGATGCGCAGCATATTAGTGCACAAGGGAATTTTTCAATAAATAGCATATTGGCAGCACAGCCTGCTCTCGAATTGTCAGCACAATTAGCGCTGGGGCAATTAAAAGTGAATGATATTGGTATTGATAATTACCAAGCAACTTTTAAGGCGAAGCTACAAAGTAATCAATACTTAACCGCTAGCTTATCGAGCCAGATTGATACTATTAATATGGGGAGTATTAAACTATCTCAGCTGACGAATCAGCTAACTGCTGCAGGAAGTTTGTCAGCAGGGGAATTGTTTTTTGATTTAACCAGTGAAACAAAGTTAGCTAGACTACAAACGGAAGAATTACGACTTAACGACATTCGCATAAGCTCAACAGGTTTACAAAGTCGTGCTCTGCAAGCATCTCATCATATATATGTAGAGGGGATAGAGCTTGTAGCAACGCATAATATAACAAGCACAGCTCATCCATTTGAGGTGATAATTTCAGAGCAGTTAGTTACTAAGCTTAACCCACTGCTTCATCAATTTGTGCCGCTTGCAACCTTAACAGATGGTAAAGTCAGTGGCCGTATTGCTGGGGATATTAATCTGCAACAGGCCGATCTCTCTTTACAGCTAGTCGGTGTAAGTGGTTTATATACAGATTACCTTGCTAAGCATTTTAATACTCAATTTACAGGTCGTTATGATTCAGGGCAGCTTAATGTTGTGCCTTCTACATTTGAACTAAATGAATTACGAGCTGGTGCTGTGGTGAAGCAGCTAACAGGGGTTTGGCAAGTACAGGCAAATGAACTTGCTGTTACGGAGCTTACAGGGAAGGTTATGGGAGGGCATTTCTTGCTGGATAAATATCGCCTTACAGAAGAGCCGCAACAAGCATTAGTTACATTTGACAATATAGATGCTAGCAAGGTCATTACCCTTGATGCTAAATCGGGTATTAGCTTAACTGGAAATGTAGCTGGACACTTGCCTGTTTATTTCACAAAAGCGGGTATTGAGGTTAAAGGTGGGCAGCTTGTTAATCAAGGTGCTGCTAAATTACTTATCATTGATAATGCAGCTTTTAATTCGATAAAGGCTCAACAACAAGAGTTAGGGCCTATACTTGGCTTGCTTGAAAATTTAGATATTCAGAGTATTAAAAGTAGTGTTAACTTAAAACCTGACGGCTGGATGACCTTAGGCGTTAATTTGCAAGGGTATAATCAACAGCAAGCACAGCAAGTTAATTTTAACTATAATCATGAAGAGAACGTGTTTACACTATTACGAGCACTGCGCTTAAGTGATGAAATTACGCAAAAAGTTGAACAAGAGTATTCAACCAAAGGAAGTAATAATGACTAAATGGTTAGTAATATTAACCGCATTGGGATTACTCAGTGCATGTACGCATCGTGTTGAGGTGGCCGCCAAGGAACCTATTACAATTAACTTAAATGTTAAGGTCGATCATGAAATCCGCGTAAAAGTTGATAAAGAACTCGACAGTTTATTTAGTGATGACAGCGAATTATTTTAAGGAGCAAGTATGAACATAGTAAAAAATAAAAAACTAAGCATTGTTACTTTATTAAGTGCGGTATGTTTGTCGTTTTCGGCTTGGGCCATTTCGTTAGATGATGCAAAAAATCAAGGGCTAGTAGGTGAAGATAGCTCGGGCTATTTAGGCCTTGTGGTGCAAAATGCAGAGGCAAAAGCGGTTGTTGATGAAATTAATGCAAAACGTAGAGCACAATATTTAAAGCTCGCTAAAAAGAACAACTTGTCGCTTTCTCAAGTAGAAGCGCTGGCAGCTGCTAAAACGATTGAGAAAACCCAATCGGGTCACTTTGTTGAAGTAAACGGAGAATGGGTTAAAAAGTAACATTCTTTTTGCTAAAAGCTGAGTGATTAAGCGCTCGGCTTTTTGCATCCAGCAAGTAATTGTTGCCAAAAGTCGATGCCTTTTCGGCGAGCTAAATTGATGTTGTGATCTGGAATTGATTCAGGTTCATTATAATCATCAAGGGCAGCACTCATACTAGCCTCACGAATTAAATGTAAGGTAGGAAAAGGCGCACGGTTAGTGTAATTTGCTGCATCATTGTCATCGCTATCGGCAAACACATAGTCAGGATGAAAGTTGGCTATTTGATATTTACCTTCAAAGCCTTGGGCAACTAATAGCGCATTGGCTAAATCCACTAAATCTAAAAATTCCTCAAAGTCAGTAAAGCCTTGTTCAAACATCAATAACGTAGTCTCTCGAGCCGGTTGTTGATCAAGTTCAATACATTGTTCGATCATCTCCATCACAGCATCATCAATGCTGGTTGCTTGGCTGGTTTGATAATGAATGCAATTATTTTCAACTTCTTTGCGGGCAAAGGGGCAAAAGTTATATTTAACAATGACATTAGCTACCCATAAGCGGGTTTGTTGTTCTGGTAAAGTTAGTTTTGTTTGTTCAGTCATTGTGTGGCTCTAAAAATTTGTTAATGATGGCGATCGTTTTCGCGATGGCACCTTGGTTGTTAGCAACACATTGTGCTGCCTGTAGACCTAGCTGCTGGCAAAACGCTGGTTGTTGATGAAACTCGTATAGTTGCTCCGCTAACATTTTTGTATCGCTTACTTGTATACACCCACCTGATGCAATCAGTTCAGGGTAAACATGGTTAAAATTATAGGTATGCGGGCCTGTTAAAACACCGACAGAAAATGCCGCCGACTCGAGAGGGTTATGCCCGCCACGTGCAATTAAACTGCCGCCAATATAACTGATGTTGGCCATACCATATAAACATTGCAATTCACCTAAAGTATCAGCAAGGAGTACTTGTTCGCTTTGATAGTTATTTTTACTGCGGCAGCTAAAACTCAATGGCGAGTCTTCAAGCAATGTTGCGACTTTATCAAATTGTTCTGGGTGGCGCGGCGCAATAACTAGCAGTGCATTTGGCACCTGGTTTAGCAGCTGTTGATGAGCAGCTAATACCAGCTCATGCTCATTAGGGTGGGTGGAACCGGCAACCCAGATAAAGCGCTTATTGTTGTATTGGCTTTTTAGGGTATCTACTTTGTTTAACTGCTCACTAGTTGGCTTTATATCAAATTTAATCGACCCCGTAATGTGCACTTTTTGCTCATTGAGGCCAAGCTCAATAAAGCGTTTAGCGTCTTCATGATTATGACTAGCTAAAGCGGTAATTGATTGCATTATAACCTTAGTTAATGGCGCTACTTTTTGATAACCCTGTTGTGATTTTGCTGAAAGCCGCGCATTGAGTACTAGTACAGGAATATTCTGTTGTTTGCACTGCGCCATAAGATTAGGCCAAAGTTCGGTTTCTAAAATACACATTAACGTGGGTTTAACACGCTTTAAAAAGCGCGCCGTAGCACAAGGGTAATCAATAGGTAAATAGGCGCACTGTACCGAGTCTTTAAAATTATTATGTATTTGTTCACGGCCTGTAGGGGTATTACAGGTTATCATAAATGAGTTACTTGGCTGCTGGTATTGTAGCTCTTTGAGCAAAGGCGTTGCGGCAAGTACTTCACCCACTGAAGCGCAATGGATCACTATTAGCTCATCTTTTAATACGGTACTTTCTTGTGAGGTGTTTTTTACTGTAATGAAGCCAAATCGTTCAGCAAAGTGCGCGCGATAACCTGCGTTCTTTTTACCTCTAAGTATATATAAATAAAAGGTTATGAGAGGACTAAGCAAATAAAGAATCAGTGAATAAAAAAAGCGTGCCATTTTCCAGCCTCGAATTATAAACATTAATGATAACGCGGATACCCTTTAAGCAAAATGCGAAATTGTTAAAAATCGTTAGAACAGAGAGTTTTGGGTGTTTAGTTGCAGCTAATTTGGTAATATTTAACTACCTTTATGAAAAATACAGTCGTTATGAAATTCAAATTGATAAAAGCCGTGGTATTAACCAGTTTTATGAGTTGCGCATTGCCTTCACTTGCAACACCAACTGCTTACTTACCAATAGGCATGGATGCACAGCTTGATCATCAGCTCGATACGTTATTTGCCTTGACGTCAGGCACACCGATGACAAAGCCTTATCGCTTAACTGAAGTTGAAGCGGCGCTTACTAAATTGCAAAATGCACAGCCAAGTTTAGTCGCGGCAATACGTGCTAAAATTAAGCCTTATCAAGGCAGCGATGACATTACTCGAGTGGGTGTTAAGTTGCGTGCGGATGGCGACAATGCAACCAAACTTGCCAATCAACGTGGTGTGAGCTCTGATGAATGGGGGCAAGTCTTCTTCGAAGGTATTTGGCGTCCTAATGACTATACCTTGATGCAAGTAGGTGTCGATTATCGCGCTAAGCAAAATAAATTCGTTAATTATAATAGTTTTGTTAGTTTTGCTGGCAATGATTTACAGCTCAATATTGGTTATAAAGAACACTGGTTTTCACCATTTAAACAGTCAGCGCAGATTATTTCGACTAATGCGCGTACCTCACCATCGATTTCGCTAGGCATGGTGGCGCCGGCTCATAATTGGTGGAACTTTGATTTTGAGCTTTATTACTCCGAGCTTGAGCATGTTGAAAAAGGCATATTATATCAAGATGAATTGCATGATGGCACACCTCGCTTAGCCGGTACACATATTAGTTTAGAACCTATAGAGGGGTGGAAAATCGGCATTAATCGCATGATGCAATTTGGTGGCGGGCCACGCGACGTTGGCATTAGCGATGTAGTTAAAGCATTCTTTGACCCAGCAGGTAATGATAATGCAGGCATAGTTGAAGGTGGTCGAGATAATGAATTAGGTGATCAGTATGTCACGATTACCAGTAGTATTAATTTTGATTGGGGTATGCCCACCGAGTTTTATTTTGAATACGGTGGCGAGGATACTAAAAACCACAAAAATTACCAGTTTGGTAACACGGTTGCAAATGTAGGCTTATTTTTACCGCAATTAACAAAAGAATTGTCGTTAAGGTATGAATATACCAATATGCATAGCTTATGGTACGTAAATCAAGTTTACCCAGCGTATGGTAATACTAAGGACGGGTTTAGTACCGGTCACTTTGCAGCTGATCAGCGGTATTTAAACAAGCATGCCGAAGGGCCTTTAAACGTATATGCTGACGCGCCACCGACTCAAGTTCATTCTTTAGAATTAGCTTATAATAATTTCAGCTCACTTTGGCGTGCAAAAGTAACCACTATTGAAAATGAAAGTAACTATTTAAATGAGTGGGGTCAAACAACAGCAGATTACGAAAAAGCTATCGAGTTGCAAATTAGTAATAACCGCAAGTGGCGAGAATATAATATTGAAACCACGTTAACTTACGGCGAAGATGTATTTGGTGATAACTATACGTGGTTATCTGTGGCACTTTTTTGGTAGTAGCTAGTCAGACTAATTTTGAGAGGATTACTTATGTCTAATATTGATTCTGTAGCGAGCAGCTACCTTGAAAGTTTAACCCGTCACCAAGTGTTGTTTGAAACGATGGAGGCATACCATCCTCAAGTAATGCAATTGCTTGAGGTTTGCTACAGTACCTTGCAAGCGGGTGGAAAAGTAATTTGGTTTGGTAATGGTGGCAGCGCAGCCGATGCTCAGCATTTAGCGGCAGAGTTCGTTGTACGCTACAAATTAGAGCGTGGTCCATTAGCATCTATGGCGCTAACAACCGACACTTCCATCTTAACTGCGCATAGTAATGACTATCACTTTGACACAGTTTTTGAGCGTCAAGTGCTTGCATTATGTAAGCCTGAGGATTTAGTGATCGGTTTAACTACCTCTGGTACTAGCGCTAATATTAATTTAGCGCTAGCTGCTGCAAATGAAATAGGTGCTTATACAGTTGCATTTACAGGCCGCGATGGCGGTAAAGTAAAAGATATCGCTAAGCTATCCATAATTATTAAAAATGACGAAACTGCCCGTATTCAAGAAGCGCATATGTTTATTGGACATTGGCTATGTGAAGCCATCGATATGGTCGTAGCGGGGCAAAATTAATGGATCTAGGGTTGTTTAAAAATCTGTCAAAGGCAAGAATATTAGTGGTTGGAGATGTGATGCTTGACCGCTATTGGCATGGTGACTCTGGACGTATATCTCCTGAAGCACCTGTGCCTATTGTCAAAGTCAGTAAATTTGAAGATAAAGCGGGTGGCGCTGCCAACGTGGCAAAAAATATTGCTCGGCTAGATGGTAAAGTAGGCTTACTAGGCCTTATTGGTGAAGATGAAAGCGGGCAAATTTTAGAGAATATTCTGGCCGATGAGCGCATTGACTCACAATTGGTGAGCGTATGCGACTTACCGACGATTTCAAAAATGCGGGTGATTAGCCGCCATCAACAAGTTGTCCGCCTTGATTTAGAAGAGACGTTTACTGAGCAACACAGTCAACTACTTTTAAACCGTCTGGAATTAGTATTAGATGAGTACGACTTTGTCTTGTTCTCAGATTATAATAAAGGCTCATTAAGCTTGATCCAGCAAATGATAAAACTTGCTAAAGGTGCTGGAAAAACAGTTCTAATTGATCCTAAATCCTCAGACTTAAACTTATATCGCGGTGCTGATTTTATTACTCCTAACTTAAATGAATTTAAGCTTGCTGGTGGTAAAACGAATTCAGAACAAAGCTTAACTGATAGCGCGCGGGCATTAATTAAAGATGCTGGTGTTGCAGCAATGCTTTTAACACGTTCAGAACAAGGTATGTCACTTATTAGTGCCGACGAAAAACACGATTTTGCAGCGCAACAGCTTGAAGTCAGTGATGTCACCGGTGCTGGTGATACGGTTATTGCAACTCTGGCGGTGATGTTAGGTGCAGGAATGCAACCTAAAGATGCGGTGGAAATTGCTAACCTTGCGGCTGGAATTGCAGTAAGTAAATTAGGGGCTGCTACAGTATCCCCTGAAGAGTTAAGTCGTAAGCTAGGTCAATACTTACAAAAAACCGGTGAGCACTACCAAATCCCATTTGATGATGTGCTTCAGCATATTGAGTTTGCAAAACAAAATGGTGAAACAATTGTGTTCACCAATGGTTGTTTTGACATTCTACATGCGGGTCATGTGCGTTACTTAGCACAAGCCAAAGCACGTGGAGATCGTCTCGTCGTCGGTTTAAATAATGATGAATCAATTACGCGTTTAAAAGGTCCTGAGCGCCCTATTAACCCGCTTGATGAGCGTGCCATGGTGCTGAGCGCTTTGGCATCAGTTGATTGGGTAATTCCATTTGGTGCAGTTGAAGAAAACGATACACCCGCTAAATTAATTGAGCTGATCAGCCCTGATATCTTAGTAAAGGGTGGAGATTACACTGTCGAACAAATTGCAGGCGCTGATCATGTACTTCGCCATGGCGGAAAAGTTGAAGTGCTTGAGTTTTTAAATGGCTGCTCTACGTCAAAAGTGATCAGTAAAATAAAGGCTTAACAACTATATTTTAAGAGTGGACTGGTATGCTGTGTGTAACTGCTGCCAGTCTGTGGTTTGCCAATGCATTACTTGATTTCGGCCTTGCTCTTTATGAAACGAACGAGCAAGGCGGGTCATATTAGCTTGTTGCCAATTACTGGCAGGGAGTTTTAGTTCACCGCGGTCAAAGTCAATAATATATACCTCGCCCGTTTCATCAAATAGAATGTTGTTAATATTCAAATCAGCGTGATACACCCCATGATTATGAAAATCCGCAATCGTGTGTGCTACTTTAATTAACTCTTGTGCGTTAAAGGGACGTTGTTTTAATATATCAAGCACACTTTGTGCGCCTGCAACCGCTTGAGTAATTATATCGCCACGGTAAATTAAGCCAGCTTGCGATATTTTAGCTGCAATCGGCTTTGGTACATTGAGGCCTAGCTCGCACAGTTTCATCATTAATGAAAACTCTTGGTAAACACGGGTTTTTTCCAGTCCAAAAAACACATATTGATCACTTAGCACTTTACCCACTAAACCGCCACGCCAATAATGCCGTAGCACTGCTGTTAGCCCGTTATGGCAGAAAAACCATGCAGTTGCGCGACCTTTTTTGGCGCCGACAATTTTTCCTTGCTGCTGCCAATATTCATTATCAAACCAATTTAAGCTAATTTCGGCACTATGTTCAGGATGGCTTAAAATAATATGTTCATTGATGGTTTGCTGGTTAAACATGGCGTACTTATTTTTATTGCAGGTGATACTACTATCTTAACCTGTTTTAAAGCCGAGCATAAGTGCTTGCAATAGTGAGTGGTTAATTTAAGATCATGATAATTATCCAGCATAAAGCAAAGGACACCTGTGACTGATTCAACCACCTATTCAGATATTTGTATTTTAAGACTCTCAGCAATTGGTGATGTTTGCCATGGTGTATCTGCAGTGCAGGCAATTCAAAAAGCGCACCCCAATGCAAAAGTTACCTGGGTGGTCGGCAAAATTGAAGCCATGTTACTAGCTGATTTACCCGGTGTTGAGCTGGTGGTGTTTGATAAAAAACAAGGGAAAGTAGCCTATCAGCAATTAAAACAACAATTTAAAGGGCGTAAGTTTGATGTTTTGCTGCATATGCAAGTGGCACTTCGAGCTAACTTAGTGGCGCGTTGTATTCCTGCAAAAGTTAAAATTGGTTTTGATTGGGCGCGCTCAAAAGAATTACATAGCTTATTTATTAATAAACGCATTGCACCACAGCAGCAGGCTCATGTGTTAGAGGGCTTTAAAGGCTTTGCGCAGGCGATAGGCATACCTGATTATCAACCAAGCTGGCAAATGCCAGTCAGCGAACATGATCAAAGTAATGCCGATGAATTACTTGGTACGGAGCGATTAGCTGGGCGAATTTTTGTGATTTCTCCTGCCGCCAGTAAAAAAGAACGCAATTGGCAGGCTGAACGCTATGCCAAGCTTGCGGATCATGCACATAGCCAAGGTTTTCATGTGGTGATCACGGGTGGCCCGACAGAGCTTGAAGTGACGCTCAGTGATGACATTATTGCAGCCACAACGACGCCAATACTTAACTTAGTGGGTAAAACCAAACTCAAAGAGTTGCTTTGCATACTTAAGCGAGCTGCATTGGTATTAGCACCTGATACTGGTCCTGCGCATATGGCGGTAACAGTGGGTACACCGGTGATTGGTTTATACGCGCATTCAAACCCTAAGCGAACGGGTCCTTATTTATATCAAAATTACGTGGTTGAGGTGTATCACCAAAACTTACTCAAGCAAACAGGTAAAACCGCTGAACAATTACCGTGGGGTACGCGGATTAAAGGCAGTGACTTAATGGAACAAATAAGTGTTGATGATGTAACTTTGATGTTTGACCTTGTAATTGAGAAAGAGCAGTTATGAACAATATTAATAAAGCCCTGTTTTTAGACCGTGACGGCGTGGTTAATATCGATCATGGCTATGTTTATGAGCCGGATAAATTTGAATTTGTGCCAGGCGTATTTACTGCATGTAAGGAGTTTGTTGATGCAGGCTATAAACTGATCATAGTAACTAATCAATCGGGTATTGGCCGTGGTTACTATTCAGAGGCGGATTTTCACGCTTTAACACAGTGGATGATAGCCCAATTTGCTGCGCATCAAATAAAGGTGACCGATGTTTACTTTTGCCCACACCACCCGAAAAAGGCATTACCCGAATACCTTAAAGAGTGTGATTGTCGTAAACCAGCTCCGGGTATGTTACTGCAAGGTATCGCTGATCATGATATTAATCCAGCTGGCAGCATTATGGTTGGAGACAAAATAAGCGATATGCAAGCGGCAAGTAAAGCGGTTATTGGCACTCGGGTGCTTGTGAGATCTGGGCAGGAGTTTGATGCGCTAGCAATCGACTCGGCAGATTATGTGTGTGATTCGTTAGCCGACTTACCTTCAATACTGCTATAGCTCAATATTCCTATAGAGTTCAATGTAAGCTGGCAGCATAAGTTGTCAGTTTCTTATTTATGCGATGAACTACAAACAGTGCATTTGTTTGACTAAACTTTTACAATAGTGGCAAAGATGAGCCGTGTTAATTCATGTTCGCTCGCCCCGTTCAATAAATTGGAGATTTCAGATGAGAGCATCTGCGTTTTTTAGCCAGCTTCAGCAGCAAATTGATGAAGTAAAAGCCGAGGGTTTGTACAAAAATGAGCGAGTGATCACTTCACAACAGCAAGCTCAAATTCAAGTGGCTTCTGGGGATAAAGTTATTAACTTTTGTGCTAATAATTATTTAGGCTTAGCAAATAGCTCTGAGCTTATTCAAGCTGCAAAAAATGGTTTAAATGACCATGGATTTGGTGTTGCGTCAGTTCGCTTTATTTGTGGTACACAAGACATTCATAAAGCCTTAGAGCAAAAAATTAGTGCGTTTTTAGAAACTGAAGACACGATTTTATATTCATCATGTTTTGATGCCAATACCGGTTTATTTGAAACAATTTTAGGCGCTGATGATGCGATTATCTCTGATTCGTTAAATCATGCATCTATCATTGATGGTGTACGTTTATGTAAAGCAAAGCGTTTCCGTTATGCTAATAACGATATGGCTGATCTTGAAAAGCAATTGATTGCTGCCGATGAAGCCGGTGTTAAAAACAAACTTATCGCAACCGATGGTGTGTTCTCAATGGATGGGGTTATTTGTAATCTTGAAGCGGTCTGTGATCTTGCGGATAAATATGATGCACTTGTTATGGTTGATGACTCTCATGCCGTTGGCTTTGTTGGTGAAAATGGCAAAGGCACACCTGAGTACTGCAACGTGCTAGACCGTGTTGATATTATCACCGGCACTTTAGGTAAGGCGCTTGGCGGTGCATCGGGTGGTTATACATCTGGTAAAAAAGAAATTGTTGAATGGTTACGCCAGCGCTCTCGCCCATATTTATTCTCAAACTCATTAGCGCCTTCAATCGTTACAGCATCAATCAGAGTATTAGAAATGCTCGAAAATGGCAGTGAATTGCGTGCTAAGTTATGGTCAAATGCTAAATACTTCCGTGAGCAAATGGAAGCGGCTGGATTTACCTGCGCGGGTAAAGATCACGCGATTATTCCAGTAATGTTAGGTGATGCTAAAGTCGCCTCTGCAATGGCTGATAAGTTATTAGCAGAAGGCATTTACGTCACGGGTTTTTCATTCCCAGTGGTGCCAAAAGGCCAAGCGCGTATTCGTACACAAATTTCTGCAGCGCACAGCATTGAGCAATTAGATATTGCAATTGACGCCTTTACCCGTATTGGTAAAGAAATGGGTGTTATTTAATTAATTTATTTTAAACCGTGGCTTTGGCTGCGGTTTTTTTATTGAGTGTGATTCATGAAAGCATTATCTAAATTAAAAGCAGAACCAGGTATTTGGATGACGGATGCACCAAAACCGGAAGTTGGGCATAACGATTTATTAATCAAAATTCGTAAAACCGCTATTTGTGGTACTGACGTACATATTTATAAGTGGGATGAGTGGGCGCAAAACACCATTCCTACGCCTATGGTAGTTGGTCATGAATATGTCGGTGAAGTGGTTGATATGGGTCAAGAAGTACGTGGTTTTAGCGTTGGTGACAGAGTCTCAGGCGAGGGTCATATTACTTGTGGCCATTGTCGTAACTGTCGCGCTGGGCGAGTTCATTTATGCCGAAATACAACCGGTGTGGGTGTAAACCGCGAAGGGGCATTTGCTGAGTATTTAGTGATCCCAGCATTTAATGCATTTAAAATTCCAGATAATATCAGCGATGAATTAGCCTCTATTTTTGACCCATTCGGTAATGCAGTACACACTGCGCTGTCATTCGATTTAGTGGGTGAAGATGTCTTGATCACAGGTGCAGGCCCAATTGGTATTATGGCTGCTGCAGTTGCAAAACACGTTGGCGCACGTCACGTTGTCATTACTGATGTGAATGAATACCGCCTAGATTTAGCCCGTAAAATGGGCGCGACTCGCGCAGTTAATGTGGCTAATGAAAAACTTGAAGATGTGATTAAAGAGCTAGGCATGACCGAAGGTTTTGATATCGGTCTTGAAATGTCAGGCGTACCGATTGCATTTAATAGCATGTTAAATAACATGAATCACGGTGGTAAAATTGCCATGCTAGGTATTCCACCATCTGATATGGCGGTTGATTGGAACCAAGTGATTTTTAAAGGCTTAGTGATCAAAGGAATTTATGGCCGTGAAATGTTTGAGACGTGGTACAAAATGGCCAGTCTTATTCAGTCAGGACTTGATCTAAACCCAATCATCACTCATCAATATTCAATAGATGACTTCCAAGCTGGCTTTGATATGATGATTTCAGGCCAATCAGGAAAAGTTATTTTAAATTGGGGTTAGCTCAATTTAGATTTTAAAAAAGGGCGGCTTAGGTCGCCTTTTATATTTAGAGAGTATTATGGCATTTAAACATATTTCAATTACACAGACGCAAGCACTACTTAATCAAGATGATGTCGTGATTGCTGATATTCGCGATCCTAATTCGTATCAAGCAGGGCATATTCCGGGATCAGAGCATTTATCAAATGCCAATATTGGCGAATTTATGATGAACAAAGAATTTGATCAGCCAATTATTATTGTTTGTTATCATGGTATGAGCTCACAAGGCGCAGCCAACTACTTAGCTGAGCAAGGCTTTGAAGATGTATACAGTATGGATGGGGGTTTTACCCAGTGGGAAACCCAATTGCCGGAGCAAGTGGAACGATGATCGAACTGGGTAGTATAAATAATCCACGTGCAGCACAAGGCTTTATTGATTATATAAAAAGCCAAGGCTTACAAGGGGAGCTTCGATCGCAAGATGGAAAAACGGTGATTATTTGTGTTGTCCCAGAGCATTTCCATCAAGCCCAGCCATTATGGCAAGCATTTGTAGAAAACCCCAATCATGCCCGCTATCAAGAGGCATCTTGGCAAGTAGGAAGCACGCAGTCACCGTTGAGCTATCAAGGCCAAGAATTAAATTTGAAAGCACGTTTTAAAGCATTGAGCTGGTTAAACCAAACGGTCACTGTATTATGTGTGGGTATTTACATTGCCTTCTTACTCGGTGGCTTTGAGTCAATTTATAGCGTATTACAATTTAAACCCGATCAACCATTAACTTGGCTTACACCGGCAATTGTGCATTTTACTGCTGTGCACTTAGTGTTTAATATTATGTGGTGGATCATGCTAGGCGATGGTATTGAAAAGCTCAGTGGTAAAAGTACTTTAGTAGGTCTTTTTTTAGTGACTGCGCTATTTAGTAATTGGGTTGAGTTTATTATGGTTGGCCCTAACTTTGGCGGCTTAAGTGGCGTTGTTTATGGTTTACTTGGGTTTTGTTGGATCCATCGGGTATTGAACCCGCAACAACCGGCTTTAGTAACTAATGGTATTATTGGTTTTATGCTGATTTGGCTGGTATTAGGCTTTGCTGATATGTTGTTTGTTAGTATGGCTAACTGGGCGCACTTAGGTGGGTTATTAAGCGGTATGGCTTATGCATTTACCGCTCAATTGTTTATTAATAAAACAACTTAAAAGACTCAGTGATATAAATATTTAGTGAATAATATTTCGCGAATGATCTCTTGCCCTGTTTCTTGTTTTAACAGGGTTTTGAGTTTTTCGGCGCAGCGCTTTCTGATCTCTTCACGGCCGGTGAGTGATTTAATTTTTTCTTCGGGCTCTTTAGATAAAATCTCTACCAATGCATCTCTAAGTAACGGAGTGTGATGCTCAACAATTGCAATGTTTGACATATCACTGAGCATTAAATCTACAGTAATACGCACATAACCTAACTTTTTATTATTCTGACCAATGTAGTTGGTAATGATATCGGGTTCAAAACCAAAGTAGCCGACGGTTGATTCTGCACGGCTTATAAAGCTGCTAAATAAGCTAATAAACAAAGTACTAATTAATATACCAACGTAAAGCGTTTTTTTCATATTCAGAAGAGAGCCCTGTAATTAATTGTTATTAGTCTATACGTAATAATAGCTAAGATACAGGCTGATGCGGCTATTATATTCATTAATCATCACTTTTTCCCCGACGCAGGCAGTGGTATCATTTAAAGGGTTATTATTAAATAGAGTTATCGTGATCACATTTCCTGTTTCTGTAACTGCGGATTGGCAGTTAGGTACATCAATCAATTCTTTGTCGGGTAACGAGCAAGACTGGCTACTTGAGCCCAACTCATTGACGGCTAAATTAAAAACACAGTGTGTTGAATTCTCTGTAAAAGTGCTTAGTGAGAAAGAGTTCGTACTGAATACTTCACAACAACAATTATTGGATTGTTCACAGCGCATTGGCATTAATCGTGAAGTTTTGTTGCTTTGTGATGGCATTCCTATGGTATATGCACAAAGCTGGCTGCCTGCCACCGATGATATGCAACAACAACAGTTGCTGGCACTGGGTAATCGGCCTTTAGGCGATGTTATTTTTCAACATCCAGACTTAAAACGTACCGAAATTGAAATAGCACGTTTTGATTGTCAGCACCCTGTACAGCAGCTTGTTAGCCAATACTATGCAGTTGCAAAGCCCTTGTGGGGGCGACGGAGTATTTTTTCGTTGGCGCAAAGCCGTTTTTTAGTAGCTGAAATATTTTTACCAGAGGCTTACCTGTATTTATGAAACTCACCGCCTTACACGCTGCTCATATACCTTATTATAAGCAGTTAATGCGCACTGATAAGCCTATCGGTACTTTATTACTATTATGGCCTACATATTGGGCGTTGTGGCTTGCAAGTGATGGCATGCCAAGCCTGCTTAACTTTGTGGTATTTAGCTTTGGTGTATTTATTATGCGCAGCGCAGGCTGTGTTATTAATGATTACGCAGATCGTAAAATTGATGGCGCAGTAAAACGCACAGCACAAAGACCCTTAGCTTCTGGCTTGGTGAGTGGTGATGAAGCACTAAGCTTATTTTTATTGCTTATCATAATTGCTTTTATACTGGTGTTGTTACTCAGTTGGCAAACCATATTATTGTCAGTCGGGGCATTGCTATTGGCATTTAGCTACCCTTTTATGAAACGTTACACTAATTTGCCGCAAATAGTGTTAGGGGCAGCTTTTGGTTGGGCTATTCCGATGGCTTTTATGGCTGCAACAGGCACTATCCCACTGCTTGGCTGGTTGTTATTTGTCGCTAATATTGCGTGGACTACGGCCTACGATACCATGTATGCCATGGTAGACAGAGATGATGATTTGAAAATTGGCGTAAAGTCTACAGCGATATTGTTTGGTAGTGCCGATCGAATCATTATTTTTGCGCTAAATAGTGTATTTATAGGTTTATTGGCTTTAATTGGTAATATGAGCCAATTATCAATGCCGTATTGGCTTGGTCTATGTGTAGCATGTGGCTTTTTGGTTTACCAACAATTTCTAATTCATAGTTGTAATAGAGAGCATTGTTTTAACGCTTTTTTAAACAATCACTATGTCGGTATGGTCGTTTTTATTGGCTTAGTGACGTCCTTGCCATTTAATCTATAGTGTTAGCGGGGGGGATCAATAACGCCACTGATTGAAGTGTTTTTCCTAAACCAGCCGGCAACTGAATAGCGATTATCCATTGTTGGCAGCACTTCATGCATAAAGCGTTCGCTTTCAAACATCACGAACGCGCCAGCTTTGGGCTGAATAGTGATTTCAACGTCTTTACTTTTAGGTTTGTAAATCACTAACTCACCACCAGATTGCACTGTATTTAAGTAAAATACAGTAGTAAATACACGGTTCGAACGCCCTTTAAATGCGTCGTAATGCTTTTTATAAAAGTCGCCATGTTGGTATTTCGCATAGTGACACTCATAATCAAATAAACCCAAAAAGAAATAACGATTCAAGTTTATTCTAATATCTTCTAGCGCATTTTGATAATCAATTTGAGCTTGGCTACTACCATCAAACCAAAAGGTCTTGTCGGTGCGTATGTTCTTGTCTATTTGTAAGTCCTGCTGACGGCCAATACCTGCTGATTTAAAATTGGGATTAATACGATAACAATCTTCTATCAACGCGTTAGTTAGTGTTTCATCAAACATACTTTCGATCATGGCGTAGCCACGAGTTTCTATGTCTGTTAAATAACGTCCAGGGATCAGGTTAAGGCTCATTAATTGTACTATATAGCAGGGAAGGCGGGTAGTTTAGCTTAAAATGATGTAAAGGTACTACTGAAGATTTAGAAACCAAGCCTGAGATCTGCTTTAGGCTCGGTTTTCATGCAGTGTTATTTAAGAGTTAATTGATAACGCTGTCTTTTCTATTAATGACAGGAGCTGGTTTATTGGATCGTCAGCGGAAACTTGTTGGCTGGTTTGTACAATCAATTGCTCATGGGTTAAGTCTTTATTGGTTTTTAACTGGAGCAGATTATTATTCTCTGCGACTGAACTTGCATGCTCAATACTGCTAATTGCAACATGGTTTGATTTACACAGTCCTTCCATCACTTGTTCAATGCTGCCAACTTTTATACTGCTGGTTTTGTTCAAACTATCAACAGCCTCATTCAACATAGTTTGAATTTGTTTTGATTGTGAAAAACAACTATACATAGGGTAATCGTTTAAATCTTGTTTGCAAAGATTACTCTTGTGCGCAAGAGGGTGGCTTTTTGCAACGAATAAAATAAGTTGATCAGGTAAGTGTATGTCATTACCAATACTATTAATTGCTTGCGAACAAACGCTAATATCAATTTCACCTAACTGCAATTTACGAACCAATTCACTTTGTTCTTGTAGCTGCATTTCAATTTTTACATGAGGGTACTGTGCTAAAAATTGGCCACATGAAATAGGCACTATGGCACTTGCATTATTGGTATAGCCAATTACCAACTTTTCATTGGTACAGCCATTAACTGATTGGAATAAACGTTTTTTAGTTTCTTCGAGCTTACTTAGAGTGTTTTGTGCATACTCTAAAAAAAACTCTCCTTCAGGTGTTAGTTTCACTGATCGAGTCGATCGTTTGACTAACTTGTAACCAACTTCATCCTCTAAGGTTTGAATACTGCGTGTTAATGCTGAGGTGCTAATTTTAGTTGTCTCAGCTGCTTGACGAAAATGACGTAGCTGACCTAAAGCCACAAATTGCTCTAATTGTTCAAATCTCACTTTTATAGTCCTTTGTATAAGTAAGTCGCACTACTGGCGAACATAATTGGTATTAGTTTAATGGATAGTAATCCATTGTACCCAATTTGAAAAGGGTATTTCACATAATTTTTACAACTATCAGTTAGGGTAACGTTCTTTTATCTCCAAAAAAAGTGCTAAATTGTTAATAAATATATCCACAAGTTTCGGTTCAAACTGTTTGCCACTCTGCTCCTTGAGCAAATTGAGAATCTCTTCAAGTGGCCAAGCTTTTTTGTAGCATCGATCACTGCCTAGGGCATCAAAAACATCCGCAAGAGCTGTAATACGACCAACAATATTAATATTTTTACCTGTAAGTTGATTGGGATAGCCGGAGCCGTCCCACTTTTCATGGTGTGTATGGGCAATGATTGAACCACACTTTAAGATTTCGTTATTCGAATTCTTTAGAATATCATAACCAACTTCGGCGTGAGTTTGCATAATGGCCCACTCTTGAGCATTAAGCTTATCGGGTTTATTGAGAATATGATCTGGAATGCTTATTTTTCCAATATCGTGCAAGGGCGAGGCGAGTTTTATTACTTCACACTCGAAGTTATTTAAGCCATATAACTTACCTAATAATTCACTATAGTGCGCAACTCTTTTGACATGTGACCCGGTTTCTTTTGAACGTTTTTCAACGGCTTCACCAAGAATATACGATAACTCCTTTTGCGAATCCTTCATTGTTTCTCGTAGTTTTAGGTTATCGTAAGCCAGAGCTATATTATTAGCAAAAAACTCCAAAAGCTGATAATCGGTGGTTCCTAATAACGAGGCTTTATGCACATACAGCATCGTTTCTAGGCCCGCCTGAGTTGGAAAATAGCCAATGTAGTCATGCATGGTTTTTTGTGATGATTTGCGATTGTGAGCCTCAACAAATAATTGCTTTACATCTTCGGGGAGCATATTGGCATTAGGCTCAGGCTCAACACCTGAAGCTGCCAGTAGCTTAAAATCAGTGGCTGGGGATGTTTGTTGGTTAACAGCAGCAGCACAATAAATTTCTGTGTCATCTAAGCTCATAACATTGGTTACATGAGATAAAATTGTTGATGCAAACTCATGGACACTATCACATTTCAAAAATGAGCTAGAAGCGTTGATTATTTTTTCAAGCCCTTTTCTATGGCGCTCAATAATTTGAATATCACGGTGTGAACGCAAAGCTGAATACAATAATGTTTTCATTTTTATTGCCGTCAGCTCGGTTTTATTTTTGTAATCGTTAATGTCGTACTCGCGGATCACCGCTTCTTCGGGGGCTTCGCCGGGCTGGCCAGTACGCAAAATAAGACGAATATCGTGGTTATTAATATCATCACGGATAAATTTTATTAAATCTAACCCAGCATGGCTAGTTTCCATTACCACGTCGATTAAGCCAACCGAAAAATCGAGATTTTGTTGTAATAATACTTTTGCAGCTTTCGCTGAATATGCATGATGCAAACATAAAGCTTTATTTTCAAAGGTAAAGCCTGATAGTACAAGTTTAGTGACTTGGTGAATATCATCCTCATCATCAACCACGAGGATATTCCAGAACGCTTGTGGTGACTGAGCTTCTGACTCTTCAATGACATTTTCTGAAAATAAAAAGTCGTTCACATTTACACCTTTAGTTTAATCACCCTGCTAAAGAGTATAGTGCTTGTTTTTTAGTCTGCCTTGTTGCTCAGTGGTTTTTTTTCAATGTTTTTAAGCTCAATTTCAATTGCATCACATGAAATATGTATTTCATATAAAGAGGTTAGCAACGATAGCGCGAGGCTGGCTAAGCTAATGCCAAATAAAATTACGCCAGTGGTTTTAAACTCAATAAATAACGCAAACATTGAGAATGTACACATTAAAAAAGAAGCAACGCCATAGACTTGCATGGTTCGAATGAGCCTAATGCGTTTCCTTAGGTTTGTAATTTGTGCAATGACTAATGGTCGAATGGTGTCGCCTTCACGGGCATTAAGTTCACGAATTAATTGTGCTAGCACTAAAAAACGGTTGGTATATGCTAATAACAATAAAGAAATTGCAGGGAACAGCAGTCCAGGTGTCGTGAGGGTCATGATTATTTCCTATATAACAATTACTTTGCTTAGAGTAGCTTAGGGTAATTTAATCGCAAAGAAAAAGAGGTTGTCATTGCAAAATAAAATAAATAATAACAATACAGAGCAAGCTCCATTTCAATGGTTAACAATCTATTGCGCAGCAAATGCGGTAGAGGCAAACATCGTGAAAGGATTATTACTTAACAGCAATATTGAGTGTCAGTTACTCGGTGAGTCCTTACAAGGGGCTGTTGGCGAAATACCTTTAGAGCAAACCCAAGTTAGAGTGCAGGTTTTTGTGATTAAAGAGCGCCAGGCGCGGCAAATATTGGTAAACTACACTCAAGTACAACAATCCGCTCCTGATTGGGTATGCCCCAACTGTCACGAGCATAATGGACCAACATTTGAAATTTGTTGGTCTTGTAGGACACCAAATAATGACTAAAGCGAATAATTTTCAGCGTATAAGAGAGCTTAACTATTTGCAACAAGCGGTACTGGCGGCAGCATTAATTGAACGTATGCTGCCTAATTATGGTTTATTTAGTGAAGCAACAGGATTTGGTGACGAAGCTATTTTGCGCAGTGCACTTAATTTGTGTTGGGAAAAAATCTTACTTCCGAAAAGTAAGATTAGTCTTGAAAAGCAAATTGAGAAAATAGAGCCGAATGTTCCAGAACTCGCTGATTTTGATATGTTCGGAACTTATCCAGCGATAGATGCCGCCACTGCTTTATTAGGCTTAATGCATGGTTTAATTGCCAAAGATGAGCAAGAATTTATCAGTATTAGTAAAATCTCTCAGGCGACTGTTGCGCGTTTTATTGAATATCAATTAACGGTTGAAGGTGAGCTGGCTGATAATACAGCAGTACGTGAACATCCGTTGATGCAATACGAAATTGAAGTGTTAGGTGAGTTAATTGATTTTGTTGAGCAGATGGGCAGAATAACAGCTGAAAACGTGAAAGCGTTAAAGCAACATGCTATCGCTGATGGACAAACAAACATTGGTATTACACTTTAAGTAATCAAAACTCTGATTAAGAGATTTATTTTAAGAATTTAAAAGTGCCAAAGGGCATGGGAGAAAACTGCAGTGCGAATTTTAGGCATTGAATCGTCGTGTGATGAAACGGGAATTGCAATTTATGATGATGAACAAGGTTTACTTGCTCATCAACTCTATAGCCAAGTAAAAGTGCATGCAGATTATGGCGGTGTAGTGCCTGAGCTTGCATCTCGAGATCATGTTCGTAAAACCTTGCCATTAATCGATGCTGCTTTTGCACAGGCCGGTTGCGGACCGGGAGATATCGATGGTATTGCTTACACTGCAGGCCCTGGACTTGTGGGGGCGCTATTAGTGGGGACCTCAATTGGGCGCTCTCTCGCCTATGGTTGGAATATTCCAGCGGTGGCAGTGCATCATATGGAAGGCCATCTACTGGCGCCCATGCTTGAAGAAAGTGTGCCTGAGTTTCCGTTTATTGCCTTACTAGTGTCAGGTGGGCACACCATGATGGTTAAGGTGGCTGGGATTGGCCAATATGAAGTATTGGGTGAATCGGTAGATGATGCAGCAGGTGAAGCATTTGATAAAACGGCCAAGTTACTTGGTTTAGATTACCCTGGTGGACCACGATTAGCTAAACTTGCTGAGCAAGGTGTTCCTAAGCGCTTTATTTTCCCACGACCAATGACAGATAAACCGGGCCTTGATTTTAGTTTTAGTGGCTTGAAAACGGCGGCTGCAATTACTATTCGTAATAATGACGATGATCAGCAAACCAAAGCAGATATCGCTCATGCGTTTCAAACCGCAGTTATTGATACATTAGTTATTAAATGTAAGCGTGCTTTAAAGCAAACCGGTATAAATCGCTTAGTAATTGCTGGTGGTGTAAGCGCCAATATACAGCTACGTGCGCAACTAGAGCGGGTAATGCAAGGCATGAAAGGACAGGTTTATTATCCGCGTACAGAGTTTTGTACTGATAATGGTGCCATGATCGCCTATGCTGGTATGCAGCGCCTAAAGGCAGGGCAGTTTGCCAGCCTTGATATGAAAACGAAACCACGCTGGCCGATCGATAGTTTAGAGGCTATTTAAACTGAAGTATTGGTATCATCTTTAGTTGGTGACGCTTTCTTGTCACCGATTTTAGGTTCTTTGCCACTAAATAAACGTTTAATATTACCGTGATGACGAAAGATAATCAAAAGAGTTAAAAGAGTTACTGGTAAGGTATAAAGCGGCTTGATCCACCAAGTGTATAATGGCGCTAAAGAAACGGCGACTAATGCGCCCAGTGATGAATAGCGTGTAATGACAACGACCGCCACCCAAGTTGAAATTAATAGCCCGCCTAGAAACAAGCCAATGGGTAGTAATGTTCCAAAGGCAGTTGCAACTGCTTTGCCGCCTTTAAAGTGAAAGAATACCGGAAACATATGCCCTAAACACGCAGCAACCCCGATTAATCCCAGCATTAGTGGTTCAAATTGTAAAAAATAAGCGCCCCAGACAGGAATCGTCCCTTTGAGAATATCAAATACTAAAACTAAGCAGGCAGGAACCGCTCCACCAAGGCGATAAACATTGGTGGCGCCTGGGTTGTTTGAGCCATTGCTGCGAGGATCGGGTAGCTTAAACAGCCGAGACACTAAAATAGCCGATGAGATCGACCCGAGTAAATAGGCTAAAACTAACATTAAAACGGCTATCACGCGCTTCCTTATTTTTTAATCACAGTTTTTCGGCTATCATTGGCCGCAAAAATTGCATTCATATTTTTTGCTGTTTAAGTAATAGGTACTAAATATACCTGCAGGCTAATAATATTATATGGGTAATTTTACATAATAAAACACAGTTAAAGTGTATAAAGGCTATAAATGCAAATTATAGCCGATGTAGACTTAAGTCAATGAGTTTTAAGTTTTTGCCAGTTGGAGCAGTTATGGATAAGGTTTTTATATCGCAACTACATGTTGACACTATCATAGGCGTGTACGATTTTGAAAAAGAAACCAAACAGAGTTTGTATTTTGATATCGAGATGCTGTGTGATATTAAACCCGCAGCAAAAACCGATGACATTGCCTTAGCACTTGATTACGCAAAGGTAAGTGAGAGAGTAATCGCGCACACGACAGCACAGCCTGTTGAGTTATTGGAGACCTTAGTAGAGCAACTTGCGGCTATCATTTTAACCGAGTTTGCTACAACACAAGTTACCATTCGAGTTAGTAAACCCGCAGCCGTAGCGCAAGCACGCACTGTAGGTGTTGAAATTACCCGACTCAAGGCACGTTAAGATGGCGCAAATTTATATTAGCCTTGGCTCTAATGTTGATAAAGAACATTATATCCGTCAAGCGTTAATTGCCCTAAAAGCTCTTCTTATAGAATTCGATCATTCCAGCGTCTTTGAAAGTGAAGCCGTTGGCTTTGCAGGTAATAACTTTTACAACTCAGTCATTGGTGCACAAACACAGATACCGCTTCCCCAGTTATGTCAGTTACTCAAACAGATTGAACGAGAGAATGGTCGCACAAATAACGATAAAAAATTTAGCCCGCGTACACTTGATCTAGATTTACTGTTTTACGATGACGTAGTGTGTGATTCTCCTGCACAGTTACCCCGTGATGAAATCACCAAGAATGCCTTTGTTCTTCAGCCTTTGGCAGAAATAGCTCCCGATTTTTATCATCCTACAGCAAAGCAAACAATTGCTCAGTTGTGGAATACTTACAACAACCCCAAGCAAAAATTATGGAAGGTGGAGTTTACTAACCCATGAGTATTATCGAAATTATTGTTTTAGCCCTGATCCAAGGATTAACTGAGTTTTTACCTATTTCAAGCTCAGCTCACCTCATTCTCCCTTCACAAATTCTTGGTTGGCAAGATCAAGGCCTTGCCTTTGATGTTGCTGTGCATGTAGGTACGCTGATTGCCGTAATAATTTACTTCAGAAAAGAAGTTGTCGAAATACTTACTGCATGGTTTAAATCATTTGGTGCGCAAGGTGCAACAGATGACAGTAAACTTGGCTGGTGGATTGTTTTAGGTACAATCCCGGCCGCTGTATTAGGTTTAATTTTTAAAGATTTAATCGAGCTCTATTTACGCAGTGCGTGGGTAATTGCAATCACTACTATTTTGTTTGGTTTATTACTTTGGTATGCCGACGTAAAAGGTAAGCAAACTAAAACCATTTATCAATTAACTTGGAAATCAGCACTGATGATCGGCATGGCGCAAGCGATGGCGATGATCCCAGGTACGTCACGCTCAGGTATTACTATGACCGCCGGTTTAATGCTGGGGATGAATAAACAAAGCGCTGCGCGTTTTTCATTTTTACTCGCAATTCCAGTGATCTCAATGATGGGCTTGTATTACACCATTGAGCTGGCATTAGGGGATCATATAGTTGATTGGACAACGTTAATTTTAGGTGCAGGTTTATCGTTTATCTCTGCGTATGCGTGTATTTTCCTGTTCTTAAAAATAATTGAACGTATGGGGATGATGCCATTTGTTATCTATCGATTATTATTGGGCGTAGGTTTAATTGTATTTTTGATGATGTAGCACTGCGTTTATTAAAGATAAATAAAAACGCCTTAACTCAATGAGCTAAGGCGTTTTTTATAAGCCAATATACACCTTAAATTAGAAGGTGTATTTTGCACTCATCGATAAGCGACCTTTCCTGCGAGGCTCTGCAATTACATCTACATTTGCGCGGTTAAGCATAAGTAAGGGAATTATTTAACTTATATACTTATTTAGTTGTTATTTAGCACAAGTGTTGTGTTAGATGGCAATGGTAACTGAACGCTATTTTTGGCATTATGGCACCTTATCGATTATCTATTTTTTAGCGCTGCGTAAGCTATGTGTGGCGGCAAAGGAATAATATGCATATTCATATTTTAGGCATTTGCGGCACCTTTATGGGTGGTATTGCGGCGATAGCTAAGTCGCTAGGCCATACAGTCACGGGCTCTGATCTAAACGTATACCCACCAATGAGCACGCAACTTGAAGAGCTTGGTATTAAATTAACCCAAGGCTATGATACATCTCAGTTAGAACCCGCACCAGATATGGTGATTATTGGCAATGCAATGAGTCGTGGTAACCCATGTGTTGAATATGTATTGGACAAGGGCTTAGCGTATACTTCCGGCCCTGAATGGTTAAAGCATAATTTATTGCAAAACTCTTGGGTATTGGCGGTTGCTGGAACTCATGGTAAAACCACCACTGCAAGCATGCTAGCATGGATTTTAGAATACGGGGGTTTAAAGCCAGGGTTTTTGATTGGCGGTATTGTGCAAAATTTTGGTTTGTCGGCACGGGTTGGCGAAACGCCATTTTTTGTTATTGAAGCTGATGAATACGACACTGCCTTTTTTGATAAACGCAGCAAGTTTGTGCATTACTTACCGCGCACACTGATTTTAAACAATCTTGAATTTGATCATGCTGATATTTTTGAAGATTTAAACGCTATTAAAAAACAATTTCACCATTTGATGCGTACACTACCAAGTAGCGGCAAAGTTATTTGGCCACAACAAGACGATGCTCTGCAAGACGTAATTAACCAAGGTTGTTGGAGCGAAAGTGAAACACTAGGTGGTGATTGGGGATATGAGCTGATAAATGCCGATGGCAGTGAATTTGCAGTGTTACTCAATGATGAATACCAAGGCTCGGTAAAATGGCAAGCGTTTGGTGAGCACAATGTTAAAAACGCTATCATGGCTATTGCTGCCGCGCGCCATGTCGGGATTGCAATTGAACATAGCATTACAGGGTTAGGGGAATTTATTAGTCCTAAACGCAGAATGGAGCTAAAAGCCGATATTGCCAATATTAAAGTGTATGATGACTTTGCTCATCACCCAACAGCTATCACTACAACGGTTGCTGGGTTGCGTGCAAAAGTAGGCAATGAAAAAATTATTGCGATATTAGAGCCGCGCTCGAATACGATGAAAATGGGCGTGCATCAACATACGTTATTGGCGTCATTAGTTGATGCTGATGATGTGTATTTATTCGAGCCCGACAATTTAAACTGGTCGTTAAGTGAGCAGGCTAAACAGGCTGGCATGGTATGCTTGAGTAATACCGATGAGATCGTTGAGCAAGTAGTCTCGAAAGCGCAACCGCAACAACATATTTTGATCATGAGTAATGGTGGCTTTAATAGCCTCCACGACACATTGATAACAGCTTTGCAGCATAAATTTATCCAGCAATAAACCGGAGCGACAGTGCAATATAAAGAAACCATAACGCTGGCCTTTAGTGGTGCGTCAGGCGCGCCATATGGCTTACGATTACTTGAAGTATTGCTCGCGCAGCAGTTTCGCGTGTATGTATTGATCTCAAGCGCGGCGCGGGTAGTGCTAGATACAGAATCAAACATTAAATTATCAGCCAATGAAGATAAAGCCACCGAACAATTAAGTAGCTTATTTAAATCACAGCCAGGGCAGTTACAAGTATTTGGTAAAGATAACTGGTTTAGCCCTGTGGCGTCTGGCTCTGCAGCGCCGAAAAAAATGGTCGTGTGCCCGTGTAGTGCAGGCTCGGTCTCTGCAATAGCGATGGGGGCCTCTGATAATTTATTAGAGCGCGCCGCTGATGTCGTGATTAAAGAGCGTGGTCAGTTAATTTTAGTGCCACGAGAAACGCCATTTAGTGAAATTCATCTAGAAAACATGCTAAAGCTCGCAAAGCTCGGGGTAACAATTATGCCAGCTGCACCGGGGTTTTATCATCAACCGCAAACCATTAATGACTTAGTTGATTTTATGGTTGCACGTATTTTAGATCATTTAAAGATTGCACACACACTAACTAAACGTTGGGGTTATGGGGAGGGTAAATCATGAGTAAAGCATTGGCTTTGAATATTGAAGGCCTGACCAAGGTATATAAAAATGGTGTTGAAGCCGTTAAAGGTGTGGATCTACAAGTATATGAAGGTGATTTTTTTGCCTTGTTAGGCCCAAATGGCGCGGGTAAGTCAACTACCATTGGCGTGATCTCATCACTTGTTAATAAAACCAAAGGCTTAGTTGAGGTGTTTGGTCACAACATAGATTCAGATTTAGAAGCCGCTAAATCACAACTAGGCTTAGTGCCACAAGAATTTAACTTTAGCCAGTTTGAAACGTTGACGCAAATACTGGTAAATCAAGCGGGTTACTATGGTGTACCCCGTAAGGTGGCGCATCAACGAGCGGATAAATATTTAGCGCAATTAGGCTTACTTGAAAAGAAAGACAAACAAGCACGAACACTATCAGGCGGTATGAAACGTCGTTTAATGATTGCTCGTGCGTTAATGCATGAACCAAAACTGCTAATTTTAGATGAGCCAACCGCCGGTGTTGATATTGAATTACGCCGCTCGATGTGGGATTTTTTAAGACAAATTAATGAGCAGGGGGTGACAATTATTCTCACCACCCATTACTTAGAAGAAGCCGAGCTGCTGTGTAAAAATATCGCGATCATTGATTCCGGCATTATCGTTGAAAACACCACCATTAAAGCATTGCTTGCTAAGCTAGATAAAGAAACCTTTATTCTTGATTTAAAACAGCCTGTCCAGCCAGTTACCGTTAAACTTGATGATTATAAGTTTACTATGGCTGATGATCATACTATTGAGGTTGAAGTAGCCAAATCTCAGGGCTTGAATGCAGTATTTACAGCATTAACCGAGCAGGGCAATACCGTGCTTAGCATGCGAAATAAAGCTAACCGATTAGAAGAGTTGTTTGTAGGTTTACTAGAGCAAGGGCGGGGCAAGTAGATGTTTAAATATGGCGTAGCCTTAAAGAGTTTATGGTTTAAAGAGTGTATTCGATTTTTGCGTATTTGGGTACAAACACTCGTGCCACCGGCAATCACTATGAGTTTGTACTTTGTGATTTTCGGTAATCTTATTGGTTCTCGTATTGGTGATATGGGTGGCTTTAGCTATATGGAGTTTATTGTACCGGGTCTTATCATGATGTCGGTGATCACTAATTCGTATTCTAATGTGGCATCAAGCTTTTATTCAACCAAGTTTCAAAAAAGCATTGAAGAGCTGTTAGTTGCACCCGTGCCTAATTATATCATTGTGCTTGGCTATATGGGCGGCGGTATGACCCGTGGCATGTTGGTGGGATTAATTGTTACGTGTGTGTCGTTATTGTTTGTGGATATTCAAGTCCATAATATTTTTGTGATCATCGCGACAGTAATTTTAACCTCTGCAGTATTTGCATTAGGCGGTTTGATCAATGCTATTTATGCCAATAGTTTTGACGATATCAGTATTATCCCAACTTTTATTCTAACGCCATTGACCTATTTAGGAGGTGTGTTTTACTCAATCACTTTATTGCCAGAGTTTTGGCAAGGCGTATCGCAGGTTAATCCAATTATTTATATGGTCAATGCCTTTAGGTATGGTTTCTTAGGCGTGTCGGATGTTGATTTAACGGTCGCATTTGGCGTGTTGTTATTATTTATTACAGCCTTATTTACATTAGCTTTAACGTTAATTAAAAAAGGTGTGGGGTTAAGACACTAATGAGTGATGCAAATTCACGAAGTATTGTATCGAATCAACCAGGCATACATGAAAAGCTGGATGATATAGTTAATAAGCATTTAACTGCCCAGTTTAAAAAACCTATTGCAGCACATACGCAAGCAGCGTTTGAGCAAGTCAATGAAAAGGTACAGGCCTTTGCTGGGCCCATTATTTTAGATTCGTGTTGTGGGGTAGGTGAAAGCACAGCAAATTTAGCTAAATGCCATCCTGATGCGTTAGTGATAGGTATTGATAAGTCATCTCATCGTTTAGATAAACATGACATTGAATATAAACAAACCGATTCAGGTCAGTACATTTTAGTACAAGCCGATTTAAATGATTTTTGGCGACTTGCAGTGTCGGCTAATTGGCAACCCACACACCATTACTTGCTGTATCCAAACCCGTGGCCAAAAGCTAAGCATATTCAGCGGCGTTGGCATGGCGCTGCTATTTTTCCATTTATTGTTAAATTAGGTGGGCTGTTAGAAGTTCGCAGCAATTGGGATATTTATGTGAAAGAATTTGCTCAAGCTCTCAAGCTCACCGGACATAACTGCACAGTCGAACATTATCAAAATGATTTGGCAGTTACACCATTTGAACGAAAATATTGGGCAAGTGGTCAACCAAGCTACCGCTTAGTGATTAATTTAAATGTTGCTTCAAAATAAACCTAAGTGCTTTTATAACTTAATGTTTTCGTAAATCTCTTAACCTGAGTTTAGATTAAGAGATTGGATACGATTGCTCTGTATTTGCAGTAATATGTGGCATAGGCTCGGCAAAGTAATTGCCTTGCATTAGTGTCACATTGGCCTTTTTTAGCGCGTTGGTGATAGGTTTACTCTCTACATGCTCAGCAATTAGCTGTAACTTAAGTTGCTGAGTAAAACTGGCAATGTGTTCAATAAATAAATAAATGTCTTTATCGTGGATAATTTGTTTGATCAAACTACCATCAAGCTTAATGCCATCCACTTCTAACTTTAGTACATTAGATATATTCGAATAACCAGTGCCAAAACCATCAATTATTACCCGTACACCGCGATTCTTAACCATGGTTATAAATGCTTTTACCTCAGAATAATTTGCGATAGCTTCAGTTTCTAATAGTTCTAGGGTGACATTGCTTGGTAGTGGATAGCGTTTAAATTCATCTTCTAAAAACTCTGCTAGGCTTGGGTCAAGTATATCTTGGACTGTGATATTGATGCTCCAGCACGTACTGGTTTTTCTAAATCGTGCAAAGCACTGTGTGAGCATTGTGCGGGTGAGCATACCATCCATGCGAGAGCGATTAATGACATCTAAGAATGACTCTGGTTTGAGAATTTCACCATGACAGGTGATCATCCTAGGCAAACATTCATACTGAATGATAGTGTTGGTTTCATTATCATAAATAGCCTGAAAATAAGGCACAATTCTATTATTCTCAAATGCTTCACGTACTTCTTTTGCCATTGCTATATTGTATTGATATTGGTTTTTTGCATCATGTAGTGTGCTTGAATAATTAACCACAGAGAGTCCACCCTGTTTGGCTTGTAATGCGGCAATATGAGCATTTTCAAGTAACATTGATTTATTACCTTTGGCAATGCCTGCGCACAAGGTGATGTATATAAAGGGGTCGGTAAGTAATGGGGTGCTGCAATTGTAAGCTTGGATCACCTCTAGAAAACCTGCATTACCTTTATCCAAAGGAGCAATAAGGACTATTTTGTTGGTTGTTAGACGAAATATCTGGCTACCTGTAGGACTGTGTTTTTTAAAGTGTTGCAATAGGTTTTTCATAACACGGTCACCTATTTCCGTACCATAAAAACCACAGATATCTTCAACTTCATTTACCCAAATAACAGCGAGTTGCATATGATGTTCTGAGGAGTTTTTAATATAATATTCAAGAGCAATATGATTGGCAAAGCCGCTACTGGTATCGGTTGAAATCGCACGTCTCAATAAATAAACATAAATACCTGCCACTAACAGAGCAATAAAAAAGAAAAATACAGCCATGCCCGCAGCTTTAGATACACTTTGTGCTAACCGTAGATTGAGATCGTATATGGTGATATCGGCTCCAGTTAAATAGGTGACTCCATTGGCATCAACAAAAGGGACAAAAATTGTTTTAAAATACCCCCATTGATCTTTTGAAATTTCAAACACCGGCTCTGTTGAATAAAACGCGCCAATATTAGCGGTAGTTGCTTCAGGGTATAGATCGAGTAATTGGGTGATTTTACCGATATTTTGATCGTTTTGAGTGTAACTAGAAGCACTAAAATATACATTACCGTCTTTTAATACCATGGCATACACATAAGCGATATTTAACGCATTAGCAAACTCTGATAATTGACGGCTTTTTTGTTGGTATTCTGTTGATGATATATATTGTCCAGCATTGATTTTTTGATGGTAGTCATCACCCAACATATGCTTAACGCTTAATGCGGCATTGAGTAATCGAGTATCAACGCCGCGCATTATTTCGTTACGAGTGCTGTTGTAAGTGTAATAGATGTAGCTTAATAAACTGATAAAAAGCAGCATAAAACCCGCGATTATCCAATTTGTCCGTAAATTTGTATCTATCATGCTCTTCCTTTATTTATCAGCCCTCCTATTATACAAAAAAAGGCTGTATCGCCTATAAAAATATAGCTGGCCATTTGAATGATAAATATTAATCAATTTATCATTCATTTGTTATGCAATTGACTACTTTTGTGGCTTTATGCGAGACATTTCTATTCTATTACAGTAAAGTTAACGCATTTCGTAGAATCATTGTAGTTTTAGCGTTATTAACAATGGAGTTCCTGATATGGATCTTCAGCTAAACAAAGCTACATTTACTGGGTATAAAGATGGATCAAAAGCGTTGTGCTGTCGCCTCTAAAGAAACACTGATGCGTATATTTACTGTGCCTGAAGCACCAGACTCAACTTTGAGTAAAATCGAACTTGAGATCTCGAGCAATTTAGCAGGTTTTTTGAATGAGAACATAGCGGCAATTGAAAAGCCATTGCATGAGGTTGAAAAAGATTTTCAATCGGCAGCGATCCCAGAAGATCCGACTTTTGTATCTGCTTATGCGCAAGATATTATGGAGCAACTTGTTGCCCATTCAGTGCATACGGCAGCGCCAAGCTTTATCGGTCATATGACGTCAGCATTACCGCATTTTGTATTGCCACTTTCTAAGTTGATGGTTGGTCTTAATCAAAACTTAGTTAAAATAGAAACCTCCAAAGCATTTACGCCACTTGAACGCCAAGTATTGGGTATGATCCATCATTTAATATTTGGGCAAGATGATAGCTTTTATAGTAAGTGGATGCACAGTGCTAAAACGTCATTGGGCGCATTTTGTTCTGGTGGCACAATTGCAAATATTACCGCATTATGGATTGCCCGAAACCGCTTACTTAAAGCCGATGGTGAATTTAAAGGGATTGGTTCACAAGGTCTTGCTAGTGCAATGTTGCATTATGGTTATAAAGGCCTTGCAGTACTAATCTCAGAGCGTGGGCATTATTCATTAGGAAAATCAGCTGATTTGCTTGGCGTTGGTCGTGATAACTATATTGCTATTAAAACCGTAGATAACAATAAAGTTGATGTTGATGCAATGCGCGAAAAAGCCTATGAGCTAGCAGCGCAGGGCATAAAAGTAATGGCTATTATAGGGGTCGCAGGCACGACTGAAACAGGCAACATTGATCCTCTTGATGCTATGGCTGATTTAAGTCAAGAGCTCGATTGTCATTTTCATGTCGATGCGGCATGGGGGGGAGCAACACTTCTTTCTGGTACATATCGTTCTTTGCTTAAAGGTATTGAACGGGCAGATTCCGTTACTATTGATGCTCATAAACAATTGTATGTGCCGATGGGAGCTGGATTAGTGCTATTTAAAGATCCTGCAGCTGCGGATGCGATTGAGCACCATGCGGAATATATATTGCGAAAAGGGTCGAAAGACTTAGGCAGTCACACACTCGAAGGTAGCCGTCCAGGCATGGCTATGTTAGTACATGCGTGTTTACGGATCATAGGCCGAAAAGGCTACGAAATTTTAATTGATAAAGGGATTGAGAAAGCACGTTATTTTGCTGATTTAGTAAAGGCTGATGATGATTTTGAACTTATCTCAGAGCCTGAGTTATGTTTGCTAACATACCGTTATGTGCCAAAACAAATTAAGCAAACAATAGCGCAAGCCGATGAGCAAACCCGTTTGGATATATTTGCCTCGCTAAACCGTTTTACAGCGAGTATGCAAAAACGCCAACGTGAAGCTGGGCGTTCATTTGTATCACGTACACGATTAACACCAGCTCAGTATGATCATCAACCAACGGTGGTCTTTAGAGTGGTACTTGCTAATCCGCTTACTTCTGAGAACATTCTTCAAGAAATACTTGCAGAGCAAAAAGCGCTAGCTAAAACAGATCCTGTGTTTAAAAAGTTCTTATCTAAGTATATGGATTAGTTGTATAGCGGCACTTCTTTAAATAAAGCAGTGCCGTTGCTTTTTACTGTTCAGCTAAAACAACTGGCTTTAATCATTTCACTAATCATATGTTGTGACGGTTTTATTTTTTCCATAGCTAAAAACTCATCCGGTTGATGGGCTTGGTTAATGGAGCCAGGCCCCATTACGATAGTCTCGCAGCCAAGCTGCTGAATAAACGGTGCTTCTGTGCAGTAATTTACTGCCACAGCTTGCTCGCCGGATATCTTTTCTGCAAGTTGCACTAATGCTGTGTCAGTACTGCCAGTAAAAGCAGGAATAGGCTCATGCATATCCAGCACACTCACTGCATCTGGGCATTGGTTATTAATTTCTGCTGCGATTTTTAACAACATCATTTGCAGTTCTTGCACGCTTAAACCTGGCAATGGGCGCATATCAATGTGCATTTCACAGCAGCCGCAAATACGATTTGCGTTATCGCCACCGTGAATATGGCCTAGGTTTAATGTTGGATAGGGAATAATAAAGTGCTCTACTGAATATTTATTCTTTAACTCTTCTTTTAAAAGTAACAATTTTGCAATTACTTTATGCATCACTTCAATGGCATTTAAACCACGTTCAGGATCAGAACTATGACCTGAGCGGCCAACTACTCGAATGGCTGTGCTCATATGTCCTTTATGTGTAAATACTGGCGTCATATCAGTAGGTTCACCAATAATACAGCGGGCAGGTTTTAAGTTTGGATGCTTGCAAATTTGCTGTGCACCGGCCATGGTCGTTTCTTCATCGGCGGTGGCTAAAATTAAAATGGGCTGGGTTTGCGTTGTTGCATCGAGTTTGCTAATTGCTTGCAGTACAAATGCAAAAAAACCTTTCATATCGATACTACCTAAACCATACAGTTTATTATCATTTTCACTTAATTTAAACGGATCATAATTCCAGCGACTATCATCAAATGGGACTGTGTCGGTGTGACCGGCAAGCATTAAACCACCATCTCCCTGGCCACGTTTTGCGAGTAAGTTAAAACGACCTTTAGGGCCTGACAACTCAGTAATTTCGCATTCAAAACCTAAGCTAGTACACCAATTGGCAAGTAGGTCGATCACGCCTTTATTACTCATAGCTAACGATTCATCCATGGCACTAATGGAAGGGGCGGCAATCAACTGCTGATACATGGACAAAAAAGACGGTAAAGGCATAAAAAAATCCAAATTAATTATTCAATCTAATTGCATAACAATATAAAAGTATTTATGATGAATATCAATTCACTTTTTAAGCATAAATATATTAAAGCGACGCAATGAATATAAAACGACGATAATCCAGTTTCATTCCCAACACAGTGTGTTTATACACTGTCTAACCCGATTTGAATGTAAATGTAGTAGCACAACCCAAAAAGAGTAACGAATGAAAGTAGTGATTATTGGCGCAAGTGGTTATAGCGGCGCAGAATTAGCAAGTTTAGTCGTAAAACATCCGCAGTTAACTCTAGCTGCGTGTTATGTGTCTGAGCAAAGCTTAGACAAAGGTAAGCTATTAAGCGACTTGTATCCTGAGCATGTTGGTTTACTTGATTCTCCTTTATTGCCGCTTGGCGAAAGTGCATATAACGATATCGAAAGCTCTGCAGATTTTGTGTGTTTATGTACTGATCATAAAGTGAGTGTTGATTTAGCGCCACGTTTTTTGAAGATGGGTAAGAAAGTATTTGATTTATCGGGTGGTTACCGTTTAAGCAGCAATAAAGATTATCAAACCTACTATGGTTTTGAACATCAACATACCGAATTATTAAATGAAGCTGCTTATGGCTTGGCTGAATGGAATAGTGAAGCGATTGCAAAAGCGCAGCTAGTCGCCGTAGCGGGCTGTTATCCAACCGCTGCATTAAATGCGTTAAAGCCACTGCAGCAAGCCGGCTTATTAGCCGAGCAAACCATTATTATTAATGCGGTATCGGGTGTAACCGGTGCGGGACGTAAAGCGAGTGTCGCCACGCATTTTTGTGAAGTATCGCTTGCACCTTATGGATTGTTTAATCATAGACACAGTCCTGAGATTGAGCAGCATTTAGATCACAAGGTGCTATTTACGCCGCATTTAGGCAATTTCCCACGGGGAATTTTAGAAACTATCTATGTGCAATTAAAAGCAGATGTTACCCCTGAGCAAGTCGCGCAAGCTTATCAAGTGCTTGCTGATGAGCCGTTGATTCGATTGCTGGGCAATAAAATACCTTCAATTAAAGGGGTGGCTAAGCAGCCATTTGTGGACATCGCTTGGCAACAACAAGGTAGTCAACTGATAGTCATGGCGGCGATTGATAATTTATTAAAAGGTGCTGCGGGTCAAGCACTGCAATGTATTAATTTAGCTATGGGGTTACCTCATAGCACTGGTTTAAAAGGGTAACAGTAATGCAAACATGGGTCATCAAACTCGGTGGTGCAGTACTCAATACGGAAAACGCGGCTAAAGCGTTATTTGAAGTGCTTGCCTCACAAACTCAAGCACAGTTTGTGATTGTGCATGGTGGTGGGGCGTTAGTTGATAGTTGGTTAAAAGAAGCGGGCTTTGCCAGTGCTAAACATCAGGGCTTACGTATTAGTCCTAAAGAGCAAATGCCTTACATTGTTGGCGCGCTTGCTGGGTGTGCTAATAAACAATTAATGAGTCAAGCAATTATCGCAGGTCATAAACCAGTCGGGCTGAGTTTATACGAAGCGGGCATTATTTCGTCGCAAAAGCTTAAAGCACTTGGTCAAGTAGGGCAGTGCGATAGTGGTGTGCAGAGCGTTATTCCTGAATTACTAAAATTGGGGCGCTTACCGCTGGTGAGTTCAATTGCTTTTGGTGATGATGGCCTTTGGTATAACGTTAATGCGGATGAAGCAGCTGCAGCAATTGCGAAAGAGCTCGATGCAGAAATTATTTTTATGACCGATGTAGTAGCGGTGCTTGATGCAAATAAACAGCCGTTACATCAACTTGACACAAATCAGATCAATACTTTAATTGCAGAAGGAGTAATTTGGGGTGGGATGGAGGTCAAAGTTAAGACCAGCCTTCTTGCTGCCCAACACTTACGACGTGGCGTTTATATCTCGAGTTGGCAAAAGCCAGAAAACTTAGTAGCTCTACTTGCGGGTGAGCACGTCGGAACAAAAATTACGCCATAGGTTTTATATGTTTAATCATTTTTTATCGGGTCTAGAGTTAGACCAACAAGGCGCACTTAAATTACTTAAGCTTGCGCAAAAAATTAAAGCTAACCCCGCTGATTTTAGGCAAGCACTGGCTGGCAAATCGGTGGTTACGTTATTTGAAAAACCAAGCTTACGTACGCGTTTATCATTTGATATTGGTATCAATAAGTTAGGTGGTCATGCTGTGTATCTTGATTCACAAAATGGTGCCATGGGCGCTCGTGAATCAGTAAAAGATTTTGCATTAAATATTGCCAGTTGGGCTGATGGTATTGTGGCACGGGTATATCAACATAAAACATTAACCACACTTGCTGAATTTTCAAGCGTACCTGTGGTCAACAGTTTGTGTGACTTATATCACCCATGCCAGGCATTGGCAGACTTTTTAACATTACAAGAAGTGTATGGTGATGTGAGCCAGCTAAAACTCGCTTATTTAGGTGAAGGTAACAACGTAACCCATTCACTGATGTTACTAGCGGCTACTTTAGGTACGGATTTTGTTGCCGTATGCCCTAAGGGCAGTTCACCAGACTCGCAAATTTTAAAGCAGGCTGAGCAAATTGCAGCTATGAACGGCGCGTCTGTGATGGTAAGCGACCGTATTGAAGCCGCTGTTGGCGCAAATGCTGTGTATACTGATACATGGGTATCGATGGGCGACGACACACCGCTTGAACAAGTAAAAGAAAAGTACATGCCGTATCAATTAAATGCCGCATTACTTGAACAAACAGGGGCTGACACTGTGTTGCATTGCCAGCCTGCACATCGGGAGTTTGAAATTACTTCAGAAGTAATGGACGGTCCTGCGTCAAAAATTATACAACAAGCAGAAAACCGTATGCATGCGCAAAACGCGTTGCTTGTTTCATTATTAAATCCAAATTTTGTTTAAGGAACACCTGTGAGCTCAATTAAAAAAGTTGTATTAGCCTATTCTGGTGGTTTAGATACGTCGGCCATCGTGCCATGGTTAAAAGAAAACTATGGCTGTGAAGTTATTGCATTCGTGGCTGATGTAGGTCAAGGCGCAGAAGAGCTTGAAGGTGTTGAAGCAAAAGCGATCGCATCTGGTGCGTCTGAATGTTATGTAGTTGACTTAAAAGACGAAATGGTAAGTGATTATATTTACCCAACGTTAAAAACCGGTTCAATTTACGAAGGTACTTATTTACTTGGTACGTCAATGGCACGTCCTATTATCGCTAAAGCGCAGGTTGAAATTGCTCGCAAAGTAGGTGCAGATGCACTTTCTCATGGTTGTACAGGTAAAGGTAACGACCAAGTACGTTTTGAATCTTGTTTTGCCGCGCTTGCTCCAGATCTTCAGGTGATTGCGCCATGGCGTGAGTGGGACTTATCAAGTCGTGAATCATTACTTGATTACTTAGCTGAGCGTGATATTCCATGTTCAGCATCAGCAACTAAAATCTACAGCCGTGATGCAAACGCATGGCACATTTCTCATGAAGGCGGTGAGCTTGAAGATCCGTGGTGCCAACCAAGTGAGCAAGTGTGGACCTGGACTAACTCACCAGAGCAAGCACCGAATGAGCCTGAATTTGTTACCTTAAATGTGGTCGAAGGTGAGGTGGTTGCGGTAAATGGCAAGCAGCTTAAACCGTATGATTGTCTAGTTAAACTTAATGATATTGCATCCCCACATGGTGTGGGTCGTGTTGATATCGTTGAAAACCGTTTAGTGGGCATGAAATCCCGTGGTTGTTATGAAACCCCTGGTGGCACAGTGATCATGGCGGCATTACAAGCAATTGATGAGTTGGTACTTGATAAAGCAAGCCGCAAATGGAAAGAAGTACTGGGCGGCGAATTTTCGCACTTAGTGTATGACGGTCGCTGGTTTACGCCGCTTAAAGATTCAATTTTAGCGGGGGCAGAAGCGTTATCAACGGTCGCTACCGGTGAAGTTGTAGTTAAACTTTACAAGGGTCAAGTAACTGCGGTTCAGAAAAAATCACCAAATAGCTTATACAGCGAAGATTTTGCAACATTTGGTGCAGATGATGTGTATGACCAATCGCATGCTGAAGGCTTTATTCGTTTATTCTCGCTTTCAAGCAGAATTTCAGCACTAGCGAAAAAGTAATTTTACTACAGCCCCGTTACTATAAGGCGGGGTAATTTCAAGGGTTTGGAGAGATTTCATGGCATTATGGGGCGGACGTTTTTCTACGGGTCCAGATGAGGCGTTTAAACAATTTAACGACTCACTTCCCTTTGATTATCAACTAGCAGAGCAAGACATTGTCGGCTCTGTTGCCTGGGCTGGGGCCCTAAAGCAAGTTGATGTACTAAGTAGTAGTGAGCATCAATCACTGGTAGCGGCATTAAATGAATTACTCGACGAAGTAAAAGCGGATCCACAAGCGGTGGCAACGTCAGGAGCTGAAGATATCCACTCTCATGTTGAAGCTGCTTTGATCGAAAAAGTAGGCGATTTAGCTAAAAAGCTTCACACCGGACGTAGCCGTAACGACCAAGTCGCCACTGATTTTCGTTTATGGTGTCGCGATACCGCAGATCACTTACTTGCGGCGCTTGGTCAGTTAAAAGGTGAGTTTATCGCGTTGGCTGAGCGTGAGTTGGGTACTATTTTACCAGGTTACACCCATTTACAGCGTGCTCAACCATTACTATTTAGTCATTGGTGTATGGCGTATGTTGAAATGATCGAACGTGATGAAAGTCGTTTAGCCGATGCAAAAGCGCGGATGAACTTTTGCCCATTAGGCAGTGGTGCTCTTGCCGGTACTGCGTACCCAATTGATCGGCAAACACTTGCCGTAGGGCTAGGTTTTACCGCTGCGACTAAAAATAGTTTAGATGCCGTATCAGATCGTGATTTTGTGGTTGAGCTATTAAGTTGTGCATCAATTTCTATGATTCATTTATCACGTATGGCAGAAGATCTGATCTTCTATAACTCAGGTGAAGCGGGTTTCATTGAGTTGGCTGATAACGTGACCTCTGGTTCGTCACTAATGCCACAAAAGAAAAACCCAGACGCATTAGAACTTATTCGTGGTAAAACGGGGCGTGTATTTGGTGCATTTAGCGCCATGATGATGACATTAAAAGCACTACCGCTTGCTTATAATAAAGATATGCAAGAAGACAAAGAAGGTTTGTTTGATGCAATGCCAACCTGGCTTGCCTGTATTCATATGGCGCAAGCCTGCATTAAAGGCGTAAAAGTTAACGGTGAGCGTACTTTAGCCGCAGCTAAAGGCGGGCATTCAAATGCCACCGAACTTGCCGATTACTTAGTAGCTAAAGGGATCCCTTTTAGGGAAGGTCATCATATTGTTGGTGTATTGGTACAAATGGCTATCGCACAAGGGAGTAACTTAGAAGATTTAAGTTTAGAACAATTCCAATCGGTGCATAGTATTTTTGCACCGGACGTATATGCTGTACTCGAGATAGACGCATGTATAAAAGCGCGTCAAGCACTAGGTGGTACATCATTAGAGCAAGTTACAGTTGCAGTTAAAGATGCCAAAAAAAAACAGCAAATAACGGTTCGTGATGCCAATCTTGATGATGTTGAGTCGATAGCTAAGCTGATCCAGCACTGGGCTACAGTAGGTGAAAATCTACCGCGTGCTAAAAGCGACATGGTGCACTCAATTAATGAGTTTGCAGTAACTGAAGTGGCTGGAAAAGTCTCGGGCTGCGCATCGCTTTACATTTACGATACAGGCCTTGCTGAGATTCGCTCGCTAGGGATAGATCCTGAAACAGGTATTACTGGGCAAGGTCGTCAGTTAGTTGAACATTTATTAGTTAAAGCCAAAAAATTGGCACTCAATCGCATCATTGTTTTGACGCGAGTACCTGATTTCTTTGAAAAGCAAGGTTTCACATTCTGTACGAAAGATAGCTTACCGGAAAAGGTAATGAAAGATTGTGAACTGTGTTTACGCAGAGACAATTGCGATGAAGTCGCAATGGAATTTATTTTGAAGCTAAGTAGTAATGCGGAGATCCCGTGTAAAAACGTGGCCTAGAAATCCCTGGATGTAAAAGACGTACGGTTACCCCTGTGCGTTTTTTTATGCCTTATCTTACCTGGTATGACCTGTTGTGTGGGATATGTTGTACCAAATTAAATATCAAAAAAGATCGCTTTCTAAAATGTTGGATCGGTAATTGCTTGCTATAAAAGTGTACGATGACTCAGTGTGTGTTCATCTTATAAGCGCCAAGAAGTTATCAGAGCGTTAAAAACAGTGGTTTATTTAATGAGCCATTTATTCAACATTTATTGAAAGGATTAATCTAATGCAAATTACTGCTAATAACCAATTGCAAATGCAAGCATATAATAATATGCAACAATCAAAGCCAGCACTTGAACAAAGCGCTAGCAATAAAACCTTACAATCTGATACAGTGTCTATATCTCAAGAAGCTTTGCTAGCATCAAAAGGCGAAGCTGAAATTCAACGTGGCGGTGGGATTATTGTATTAGACCCAGATAAACGCCCTAGATAGATTCTTATGAGTGACAGATGTATTTAACAGAGCATTTTGGTTTGTCGTTAGGGGCCCTAGTAGTTTGGGGCTTCATGATGGCTTTCTTTTTTAATTTATTTTTATGGTTTGCTGATTTAAAGCGAGATAAAGTACTGTTAATTACCTCTTTTGTTGCTTTTATTTCTTATTTTGTTAGTGATCACCTATTTACTTGGTTTGAAAATTCAGAAATATATCTACAGTGGGCTCTGTATGATATAGCAACATTAAGCCTAATATTAACGGGTGCATTTATAGTAAAGGCTAGCTTAAAAAGTCCTGCATTTGTATATGTAGTTATCGGCCTTTTGGCGAATACATTTCTTTTCCTTTGCATGTACTATGATCTGCATATCATTGAAAATACAAAACCATGGATTCTTTGGGATGTATACTCTTTTGGTGTAAATATCATTGATTTTACAATGATAGTAGCCTTGATTGTCGATCGTGACATTTTAGGTTTAATTAGGCTTAAAAATGCAATTAAAGCATTATTTAAAACACACCACGTAAAACACTCCATTTAGCTTATGTTTATAAATGACGTAGTTGGTCCGTACATCGGTGTATTTATCGAGTGGGGATTCTTAATGGTCTTTTTATTAAATAGGGTACTGTACATAAATAACTCCAATAAAAGCATAGTACTATTTTCATTTATAATGGCGCTTTCTTATATAACGAGTGAACACCTCCCTTTAGTATCTATTATTTATTTGAACTAGTTTATATACGATTTACTCATTCTTACTTGCATTGGGTTGTTGATCAGATATCAAAAGATTAGCCCCTCTCCAGTTAATTGCTATATTGTGTGGGCTTATCTTAAATGCTATTTTAATTGCCGCAATTTATTGCGATATCTATGTGCGATCAAATTCTGAGCCTTGGTGGCTCTGGTCTGTTTATTCTTTTGGCATTAATATATGCGATGTGGTGATGATAACAGCCTTAGCTATAAATAAAGATTTTTTAGGCTTAAGCAAATTATTAAGAAAGGCTAGGGTAATCAAAGGCCTAAATAAACATCAGGCCTGCGTTTCGAAAATTTAAAAGCGGTATTCCCAGCTGGTTTTTAATGCGCTGTTGGTATCAGACTCGTTAGCAAGTTCGTCTTTATACACTGAGCCGCTGATCTTCCATAAACCACTAAAAATAGCCTGCTGATAACCAAGCTCTAATTGTAAGCGTTCAAGCTTTTCAGTGACTTGGGTTAAATCGGTGATGTCAGTTTCAAACCAACGTAACTTCGCATAGCCACCATAACCGTTCATAGTATGATAATGCGCCCCTAATACTGCTGATTTACTTTGCTGTGGTGTTGCAGAGCCAATTAACCGATCTTTATGATTATAGGCTTGGGCATAATTAATAAATGCTTCATTAGCATCGTCACAACTAAGTTGGGCTGTACAATCTTGTTGTGTATTTGAATATTCGAAATAGGTTTTTAGTAGTTGCTCTTGGTCGCCAAAAAAGCTCTCAACGCCAATTGTATAAAAAGCATCACTTGGCGCTAAGCCACTGTCATTTTTTCCCATTATCTCGGTGTAAAATGCAATTGGTTGCTCTGCTATAGTGGTTGAGTATTTGGCATCTAAGCTGGTTAAGCGTTGCTTATTTGTTATTACTTCCAGCGTATTAGGATTTACTTCTGTATTGGTTAAATAATCAGAGCTTGCGGTACTAAATGCAACCTCAAGTCCTGGAAGTGGTGTGCTGGCAAAGCGCATAGCCCAGTAGTCGCCTTTTTCACCATGACTTAAATGTGGTTTTTGTTTTGCGTAAATACCAGTTAACTGCCAGTTACCAATGAATGATAACCAACTTGGGCCGACATATTGGGTGTTAGCACGGTTAATTCTTAGCCCTTTCATTGGTGCGGCATTATTCGACAGTAGTAACGCATTGTCGTTACTTGGCCCCCACCAATGGCTTACTTGTTCGGCGCTAACAGACCAATTGCCCATTAATACTGCTAAGTAGCTGCCATGATAGTTTATGTGTTCATCATCAAGTGCCTCATCAGCATAATTAACACTGACTTTGGCGCTAACACGGTCGCCTGTGATGGAGCCATAGCTATTTATACCACTTTTTTGTTGATCGCGTTTGCCAAAGCTTTGTTGCAAAGCCGGCTCACTATTGTAGTTAATCCTCACACCAGAGCTATTGCCTTGTTTAGCTTTCTCTAAGGCATGTTTTACGTGTTGATAAGCAAATCGACTTTGTGTTGATAAACTGCTGCTTTCAATAGTATTTAAATCTCTGGCAATGCCTTGCCACATCAAGGGATAACTATTGATCGGTTGTTTAATCACGCCTTGGTTAAAGAGCATCTCAATTGAGGCTCGTAATAAAGGGTCGTCACTTTCAATCCAAGGTGATGAAAACGCGGGTGTGGCAATCACAACTAGGGTGCTTAAATAGATATTTAACTTCATCCGTGTAACTTTTCCTGTAATGCTTTTACTACAATGGGGTGTACAAACTCACTGACATCGCCTTTATGACGCGCGACTTCTTTAACTAGGGTTGAAGAGATAAATGAGTTCTTTTCAGCTGGGGTTAAAAAAACACTTTCTAAATCAGGATTTAAACGACGATTCATATTGGCAAGCTGAAACTCATAATCAAAGTCAGACACCGCACGAATTCCTCGGAGCAACACATTCGCACTATGATCGCGTGCTAAATCAGCTAATAATCCAGAAAAACCGATCACGCTGACGTTATCTAAATGAGTGAGTAAACTATTAGCAATTGCTACCCGCTCATCTAGGCTAAAGCAGGGTTTTTTACTAGGATTGTGAGCGATTGCAACAATCACAGTGTCGAACATTTTTGCTGCCCGCTGGATCAGATCTGTGTGGCCATTAGTTAATGGATCAAAGGTGCCAGGGTAAATTGCGGTGACTTTCATAAGTATCGGCTTAGTATTGTTTTGAGGGTTATATTAACAGTCTTTGTTGTTTAGATCAGCCTGCAAATTGAGCTGGTTTGGGTATATAGGTAAATGAGTTAATTTCATTAATAAGCAATAACTACGAATTATGGGTTAGAAATTTTCAAGTTTGTATTTTATTGGATAAGATTTCTATATACTGCGCGGCTAATAATACTGAGTGAATTCTGAGCATTTACTTAAATAAAACAACCAGAGTAGCAGGATATGAGTACCAAGGATAAAATTATTAAAACTAGCATCATGCTATTTAATCAACATGGTGAGCGTGCAGTCACAACCAATCATATCGCTTCTCATATGGGGATCAGTCCTGGCAATCTTTATTATCACTTTAAAAATAAAGAAGACATTATTCGCCATATTTTTGCATTATATAGTAAGCATTTACACACTCAGTTTGTACCAATGGCAAAACATGATGAAGCACTGGTGCATTTAACAGGGTATCTAGATGCTTTATTTGATTTGATGTGGCGTTTTCATTTTTTCTATGACAACTTGGGTGATATTTTATCTCGCGACGAGGTATTGAAAAAAGACTATATTGAGTTTCAAGCCGCTTTGCTAAGTCAAGTACGCGAAATTGTAATTGGCCTGCGCGAAGGTGGGATGATCGCTATTGATGATGAAGATGCCATTGAACTTGCTCATATGTTAAAAATCACCGTCAGTTTTTGGACACCTTATATTAAAGCGAGGCGCTTAAGCGGTGAACTTATGCAGCAAGATATTTATAATGGTATTTTAAAAGTATTAGCGCTTTTTAAAGCCTTTGGTACAGAGCTAAGTATCCCGAAAATTAACCTGTTACGTGAGAAATATAGTGCGCTTGCTGCGCAGACTGAACCAGCCAGCTAAGTGTTGGGTTTTTGTTTATTTCCTAGACGTTAGATTTTTGCTATAATCGCGCGCCCAACACGTGGGTGCGTGAATCCTAAATATTGTCTAACGAGTAAACTATGCTTAAATTTATCGTCAAACTCCATCCTGAAATAGCCATTAAAAGCCGTTCTGTGCGCAAACGTTTTACTAAGTTGTTAGAAAACAACATTAAAATTGTGTTACGCAAGCTTGACGAAAAAGTACAAGTACAAAATAACTGGGACAATATATCTGTCCTAACTAAATCAGATGATGCGCAAATGCGTGTTGATTTTATTGATGGCTTACAGCGGATCCCCGGTATCGTGCAGTTTATCGAAGTGACCGAAACTAACTACGAAAACCTACACGATATTTACGAAAAGGCGCTAGATATGGTTGGCCCAACCGTAGTAGGCAAAACATTCTGCGTGCGTTGTAAACGCCAAGGCAAGCATGATTTTACCTCTACCGATGTAGAGCGTTATGTGGGGGGGGGGTTAAATCAGCACGTAGATGGTGCCAGCGTCAGATTGAAAAACCCTGAAGTAACTATTCGTCTCGAAATTAAAGATGATAAAGCGTATATCGTAACGCATACCCATCATGGTATGGCTGGTTTCCCACTACCAACCCAAGAAGATGTATTGTCGTTAATGTCCGGTGGATTTGACTCCGGTGTTGCCAGCTATCAAATGATCCGTAAAGGCGCTCGTACTCACTTTTTGTTCTTTAATCTAGGTGGTGCTGCGCACGAAATCGGCGTTAAACAAGCCAGTTATTATATTTGGAAGCAGTTTAGCTCAACCCATAAAGTTAAATTTATCAGTGTAGACTTTGAACCTGTTGTTGCTGAAATCTTAGAAAATGTTGAAAACAGCCAAATGGGTGTGATTTTAAAACGCATGATGATGCGTGCAGGCAGCCAGATAGCTGAAAAAATGGGTATTCAAGCGCTTGTTACCGGTGAGAGTCTAGGCCAAGTTTCAAGTCAAACATTAGCCAATTTAAGTGTGATTGACCGTGTTACCGAAACGCTTATATTACGCCCGCTGATCCAACATGATAAGCAAGAAATTATAAACATCGCTCGTAAAATCGGCACCGCAGAAATGGCTGAAACTATGCCGGAATACTGTGGTGTGATTTCTAAAAAGCCTACCGTTAAAGCTAAAATTGCCGTAGTAGAAGCTGAAGAGCAAAAGTTTGATTTTGATGTGCTCAATACTGTTATTGAAAACGCACGTATTATGGATATTCGTGACATTGACGTTGAAGCTAAACAAGAGTTAAAAGAGGCCGAGTCAGTTTCTGATTTACCTGCTGATGCTGTGGTTGTGGATATTCGCTCGCCGGAAGAAGAAGACGCCAACCCGCTTGAAATTGAGGGGATTGAGGTCGTGCACTTACCGTTTTTCCGTCTTGCAACTAAGTTTGGTGATTTGCCACAAGACAAAGACTACTACTTATATTGTGCTAAAGGTGTAATGAGTCAGCTACAGGCGCTTATTTTACATGACAATGGCTTTGCCAATGTTAAGGTTTATCGCCCGTAAGCTTGATGGCTACTAATAACAAGCGCGAGTTAAATCGCGCTTTTTTTATGTTTGATAGCATCGAGTAAAGATTGATTGTGAGGGGTATTAATACCGAGTTGATTACCTTTTTGGCAAATATAACCGCACATAGCATCAATTTCTGTGATGCGATTATGGGCGATATCTTGATGCATTGATGAGTAATTTTTTTTGGTATCACTCATCACTTGATAGGCGTTCGCCAATGCTTCAGCAAGTCGCACATTAATACCTAGTTTATTTGCTACGGTACAGGCTTCGTTTAAGATATTTAAAATTATGCCGCTAAACTGTGGTGCAGTCAGAGCGCCATTGTTCACATTGTGCAGCGCACTGAGTGGATTAATAGCAATATTAACGAGTAATTTTTCAAAGCGTAGTTGCTGTATATTATTTGTGGTTGTTAATTCAGGAATAGCGTTTAGTAGATTTTTAACTTCAGCGAGTTGTGTTTTTGCTTGCTGGTTACAATCACCTAAAATGCTGCTCCCGATACCAGTATGCAACACACTAAAAGGTGTATCTTTGTAGCCCGCTAAACGTGTTGTTAAAAAGTATAGTCCTTGTTGTTTTGTAAGTTCGCTATTTATTTCATCTACATTACCCATGCCATTGTGAGATAAAATCAATTGGCATTGAGCGCTTAAAAAAGGCTTTAGTTGCCTAAATGCGGTGGCAACTTGATATGCTTTAACAGTAAAAATAACAACATCGACTTGGCCGTGCTCGGATAATTGAGCCAGATTTGTCAGTTGGCAATTAATTGCTTGTTTTGGCGCGTTTGCTTGTTGATAAAAACGAGGTTCGTCAATAGCATGTTTGGTAAGTAAGGTAATCTTGTGCTGTTGACTCAAATAATGGCTATAGAGCAGCCCAATGGCACCATCGCCAACGACGATTATATTAGCCATTTTGATTCTTTTTAAAACGAGAATAAATACCGAACAACAAAAAGAAACTAGCAGCCCCAGAAAAGTCAGCAACAACATCAGCAACAGAGGCGCTACGATAAGGGATTGTACTTTGCATTAGCTCAATAGCAATGCCATAAAATGCTAATAACACGAGGTGAACGAATACTGGTAGCTTGAATGCTCTGACCATCACAGCTGCTAGAACAAAGAAAATAGTAAAATGCACTAACTTATCCATGTGAGGCAATGACGATACCCCAACGCCCCTAAAATCGCGGGCAAACAAAAAGGTAAATACCAGAATACTGATTAAAAATAGAGTTTGATAAACACGCCGAGTCACGAAAAATCCTAAATCGTTTAAAAATAGAGCCACAGTATATCAAACAAATTTCGTATCATAGCTGAACAAAGCATAGAAAAGTGTAAAGATTTATAAAATTTATATAGTATAATTATCGACAATATAAATTTGAATTAAAAATACCTTGCTAGGAGAGACTTATGCCTTCATTTGACATTGTTTCGGAAGTCGAAATGAACGAAGCAAAAAATGCTGTTGATAATGCCAACCGTGAGCTAGAAACTCGCTTTGATTTTAGAGGCGTTGATGCGTCAATAGAGCTTAATGATAAAACCATTAAACTAAAAGCAGAAGCTGATTCACAGGTTATGCAGTTGTTTGATATTTTAGCGAGCAAAATATCAAAACGCGGTATGGACGTATCAAGTTTAGAGCTGCAAGATATTTCACGTGCGGGAAAAAATGTTTACCGTAATGTTGCACTAAAGCAAGGTATCGAAAAGGATATGGCTAAAAAAGTAGTTAAAGCCATTAAAGATTCTAAAGTAAAAGTACAAGCCGCGATCCAAGGCGAAGAAGTACGTGTCACGGGTAAAAAACGTGATGACCTACAAGAAGCCATGCAAGTAGTACGCAGTGCCGACTTAGGGCAACCGTTCCAGTTTAAAAATTTTCGTGACTAAAAACAGCTTCTAACGTTTAACTCATTAGACGCTTAGGGTTGATTTAAAAAGCCAAGCTGCCGCAATGTAGTTTGGCTTTTCTGTTTGCCCAGCGAAGCTGGCAGGTGACCTAATAGTAGCGAGCAAGCCTAGGCCGATGAAAGCCAGTAATGGTGTGTAGGATAAAACCAAGCCGACTTTCTTAAGCTCATTATCGAGTGTAGCGATGCCAAACTAATAGTTTGAAGGCTTGGTTTATATTCAATGGAAAAAGTGAGTAGGATGAGGCATAAGCCTCCCCCTACTCAATGTGTTTGTATTTTTGTTGGCGAGTTATAACTGCCAGTTAATTGAAATCGCGTAATTACGTGGGGCACCGTAATAGCCTTGAGACCAGAATAGGCTTTGGATGTATTTTTCATTGGTGACGTTATTTATATTGAGAGAGATACCTACATTATCCGTAATATTGTAAGTAGCCATCAGGTTTAAGATACCGAATGCATCTTGTTTTGTAACCGGTATGACACCTAGTCCGGTAATTGGCTGAATACGTTTCGTGTCATCTTGCCAGCGGTAATTTAAGCCAAGCGTGAGCCCTTCAATTTCAGGCTCTTTATGAGTGATGGCAAGTTTATACTGGTTTTTAGGGGTATAATTCTTAACAAGCTCATCACCATCAATATTGATGGTGCTATAACTAAAACTAGTACTGAGGGTTTCAGTAATTTTACCGCTAAGCTCCACTTCAAAACCATCACTGTTTATACCGTCAGCGCTATAGAAACGGCTATCATCTGGAGATGAGCCTGGAATTGCAACCGCAAGGCCAACTTGCTTAGCATCAAAATAAGCAAGGGTAACAAACAGGTTATTATCTAATAATTGTGCTTTTACGCCTATTTCACTGCTTTTACCTGTGATTGGATCAAGGTAATCACCATTGATATCTCGCTCAGTTTGCGGCACAAATGTTTCTGTGTAGCTGGCATACGCTGCTAGATTATCGTTAATATCGTACACAGTACCAAAATAAGGAATGGTTTTATCCGCTTTTTTATCTTTGGCAACACCATACGACATACCTTTAGACTGCCAGTTAACTTGGCTAACGCCGGCTAATAAACTGAGTGAGTTGCTAGCGCGAATACGCGTAGAAATATAAGCAGAACGTTGCTTATTATTTACATCAACTGTTTTTAAGCCATCAGTAAAGGTGGGAGTGGGAGCAGTGCCATTCCAATCAACAATAGATGGCATAACTGGGTAGCCATTAATATTGTCAGATAAAGATTTGTCTTTATTGCTCATGTCAGCTTGATTTATACCGAATGAAAGATCATGTTCTTGGCCAAATAGGTCAAACTTACCGGCTGCATAGAGGTCAAAAATGTCATGTGTATCTTTGTGGTCATACTCACTAGCCAGCCCGATTAAACCCAGTTCAGTTTCTTTATTTGGCGTTTTATATACGTAAAATAACTCAGAATCTTGCTCATTCACTAAATGCGCATAATTTGCTTTGATAAACCAGCTATTAGTGATGCTTTGCTCAACAGAGAGAAAAACTTGTTCAGTGGTGTTATTCCAGTATGACCAATCAGATGCAGTGCTGGTAGAAGAATCATAATTTGTTGCACTACCATCTGTATAAAAGAGCGGTAATGCACCCCAAAGAGGGCTATCTGCATCTTTTTGCTGATTTACATAGTTTACCGATAAAATAGTACTGTCGGTCAGCTGGCCTTCATAGGCAAGGTAATAAATCGTTTTATCTTGCTTGTAGCGATCTAGGTATGAATCTGTTTTTTGTTTAGTAAACGCAACACGAACGGCGTGGTTTTCAGTTAACGCCGTTGAGGCATCTAAATCCAAGCGTTTGTTATTCCATGAGCCGTGAGATGCAGAAGCACTGACTTTAGTTTGGTAAGTGGGCTTTTTAAGCACCATGTTAACGGTTGCAGAGGGGTTGCCTGCGCCTGTCATCAAACCATTTGCACCGCGAACAACTTCGACGCTTTCAAAAATAGAGGTATCAAGTGTACCTTGAATTGAGCCGTTATCTTGCGGGGTGCCCATACCGTTTACTTGGAAGTTAGTAATCTCAAAACCACGGGCTTTAAAATAGGTGCGATCTGTTTCTATTTGTTCAACGGTGACACCGGGGGTTGCTTCTAAAACTGCATTTATATCATCGAGAGAAAAATCGTCCATTAAGGCGCGTGATATAACTGAGATCGACTGCGGCGTTTCTTTGATGGTTAAGCCCAATTTTGTTGCTGACTGAGCATCTTCGGTAATGTAATTTTTATAGTGTTGTCCATACACCGCTATCTTTTCAAAGGATTCATTGTTGTTATTCTCTTCGGTTGCGTGAGCTAAACCAGTTAGTGCAATAGATGTGAAAACGGCTAATTTAGATAAGCGTAAAAACTGCGGGGCAGACATGTGATATTCCATAAAATTAAAAATAAGCACACAAACTAATCTAAATGGTAACTATTTGCAATTGGTTGTTGCACTTGAATTGATAAAGAGTTTGATTCGGGGCAATAAAAAAGCGGCCTTGGCCGCTTGAGGGAGTAATGTAATTTTATTGTTAGCTTAGAACGCGTACTTAACAGAGAGCTGCAGGCGGTCCAAATCACCATCAACACCACTTTCAGTTTCGCGTTCTGCATGCTTTAACTCAGCACCAAACGTTAAACGTTTAACTGGTGAGTATAAAATGTTAGCGCTATAGCTTTGGCTAGATTCAGTTGGGTCACCTGTAATCGTAAGCAAATCAGTGTTATTATCTGCTGAGAAAAATGAGTAAAGGAATGTTGAGCGCCATTGGTTATTCCAATTGTGCTGGTAAGCAATAAACCCTGATGTAGAGTCAATTGCATCAAGCTCATCACCATTAAGCACTGCACCATGAGCAACATTTAAGCCAACGTAACGACCTAAGCCTTTACCCTGGGTAAGCATAAATTTAACGTTGTCTTGGCCAACTTTAAACATACCAGATGCACTAATGCCAATTGATGTTTCATCAGCGTCAAGGCCGCCCACTTTATAAGTAAGTTGGCGAGCAAGCGCTGCAACCACTAAGTTACCCCAATCAGCTGCATGCGTGTAACGTGCCGTAAAATCCGGTAATGATGCATCATCGGTTACAGCCATACCATTTGAAGTTGTAATTGTACTTTCAGGGTTTTCTAGTGAGAAAGACCATGCGCCGGTTGTGTATTTAACTTGTGCTTGACGAACAAATACCGTGCCTTCAGCTGGACCTACAAAATCAAGAGTTTCAGGTAGTGCACCAACATTTTGGAAGTTTGACCATGTTTGACCAAATAACCAGCTGTCGTAAGAAATAAATGCGTGGCGAATACGTGGCGCGTATGAGTTAGACACGCGTTCATTACCGCCAGTAGCAGACGCTAGAAAATCTATTTCGATTTTACTACTTATGGTTTTACCATTGTCGAGGAGTGTTGATGTGCCAAAATTAAAACGAGACTGACGTGCGTGCATATCAAATACAGCATCAGAGTTGTTGTCGACACCGACTGTTAATGTACTTGGTACATAAAAGTCACGCCCTACATTTGTTCCTGCAGGCGCACCAGCTGAATAATCACTCCACATCGCATCGAGTTTTATATAACCGCCATAAGTCACATCAGTGCCACCGATGGTTGCGGCTTGTGCTGTAGCTGAAAGCGCGCACAATACGGCAGTGGCAGTAAGTGTTTTTAATACTGTTGATTTTGTTGTCATAGTCAAAGTCCTATTCGGGGCTGCTTGTTGCATTATACTTGTGTTGTGATACCACTTTTGATTAAGTAGGCTTTTCACTCAATTACCTATTGGTCTATTAGACTAAGGTAGTAAGTTTGCTGTCTTAGTCTAAACATATCATTAGTATTGTGTTTAATAGTGTAAAATGATGAAATTTAAAACAATTAGAGCATACAGTGAAATAAATCAAAGATAATACAACTAAGGTCTAATACTTTCGCCCGCTATGCTGGGTGATCCTTAAGATAGGCCTTAGGCAAGTAATTAAAATGGAGACGACTATGTCACAAAGTATCTATCCAGTTCCTGCACATATCAAGAATGCAGCCTTAGTTGATAACGATAAATATAACACACTTTACAAGCAATCTATTGATAACCCTGAAGGTTTTTGGGCGGAGCACGGTAAGCGTCTCGATTGGTCAACACCTTTTACTAAAGTAAAAAATACCTCTTTTGATAAAGGCCATATCAGTATTAAATGGTATGAAGATGGCGAACTTAATGCTTCGTATAACTGTATCGACCGCCACTTGGTAACTAAAGCAGATAAAACGGCATTGATCTGGGAAGGTGACGATCCTTCCCAAAGTGAACACATTTCTTATCAACAACTGCATGACGAAGTGGCAAAATTTGCCAACGGTTTAAAAAAGCTCGGTGTGAAAAAAGGCGATCGCATTGCTATTTACATGCCTATGTCACCGCAAGCTGTTTATGCAATGCAAGCATGTGCGCGTTTAGGTGCAATTCACTCAGTGGTCTTTGGTGGTTTCTCACCATCAGCAATTGCTGATCGTATTAAGGATTCTGGCGCTAAAATTGTTATTACCTCAGATGAAGGGCGTCGTGCAGGCAATACAGTGCCACTTAAAGCAAATGTTGATGAAGCTGTAGCACAACAGTCGGTTACTACCATTGAACACGTTGTTGTACATCAGCTAACTGGTGGCGACGTACAATGGCATGAACATGATGTATGGTGGCATGATTTAGTTGCTGATCAAGCCCCAGACTGTGCACCAGAACCGATGAATGCAGAAGATCCACTCTTCATTCTTTACACTTCAGGTTCAACAGGTCAGCCTAAAGGGGTGGTTCATACGACTGGTGGTTATTTAGTGTATGCATCGATGACTCACGAATATGTGTTTGACCTAAAAGAAGATGATATTTTTTGGTGTAGCGCCGATGTGGGCTGGATCACAGGTCACAGTTACATCGCTTATGGCCCATTAGTTAATGGTTGTACACAAGTCTTATTTGAAGGTGTACCCACTTACCCAAGCGCAGGACGTATGGGTGAAGTAGTTGATAAGCATAACGTTACAATTTTATACACAGCGCCAACGGCTATTCGTGCTCTAATGGCTAAAGGCGATGAACCAACCGCGACTTCAAACCGCGATAGCCTACGTATTTTGGGCTCGGTGGGTGAGCCTATCAATCCAGAAGCATGGACGTGGTATTACGAAAGCATCGGTAAGGGTAACTGCCCAATTGTCGATACCTGGTGGCAAACAGAAACGGGTGGCATCATGATCACACCTTTACCAGGTGCAATTGATATGAAACCAGGTTCTGCAACCCGTCCATTCTTTGGTATTGCGCCAGCATTATTTGATGCTGAAGGTAGCACTCTGGAAGGCGCAGTTGATGGTAATTTAGTTATTCTTGATAGCTGGCCATCACAAGCTCGTACAGTTTATGGCGATCATGAACGTTTTGAACAAACTTACTTCTCAGCTTATCCTGGTGTGTACTTTACTGGAGACGGTTGCCGCCGTGATGAAGATGGTTACTACTGGATCACCGGCCGTGTTGATGACGTATTAAACGTATCAGGGCATCGCTTAGGTACTGCTGAGATTGAAAGTGCACTGGTTGCTCACCCTGCGGTTGCCGAAGCTGCTGTAGTAGGTTACCCGCACGATATTAAAGGCCAAGGTATTTATGTTTACCTTACGCCAAACGAAGGTGTAACGGTCAGTGACGAATTAACCAAAGAGGTTCGTAATTGGGTTCGTAAAGAGCTTAGCCCAATAGCTTCACCAGATATGATCCAATGGTCACCAGGTTTACCTAAAACCCGCTCAGGTAAGATCATGCGTCGTATTTTACGTAAGATCGCTGCAAATGAGCACGAGCAATTAGGTGATACCTCAACACTTGCAGATCCAAGTGTGGTTGATGAACTAATCGAAAACCGATTAAATCGTTAAATATGCGTTAAAAACTTGATTAGAAGTTGATTCTAAACGTAGTATATCGGCTGTCAGCTATTCAATAGATGGCAGCCGAATTCATTAGGAGTGAACCATGAGTCAGTTTTTAATAGCGGATGACCACCCGTTATTTCGCGAAGCATTAAAAGGGGCATTAACGGCAAAGTTTGATGGTTTAGAAGTTTTTGAATCTGAAAATTTTGAAACCACATTGCAAGTGCTGAGCGAGCAAGAAGATTTAGATATTTTACTACTAGATCTTCACATGCCTGGCAGTGGTGATTTATATGGCCTAATTCGCATTCGTGAAGATTATCCAAGTTTGCCAATAGCTGTTGTCTCTGGCAGTGAAGATATCAATATTGTTTCAAAAGTAATGAGCTACGGGGCGATGGGATTCATTCCTAAGTCATCATCATCAGATGATATTGCCGGAGCAATTAATCAAATACTCGATGGCGATGTATGGCTACCACCCGAGCTTAAAGACAAAGTAGCGAGCGTTACCAATGAAGATAAAGAAATCGCCGCTCAAGTAGCCTCCCTTACCCCACAGCAATATAAAGTGCTGCAGTATTTGCACGAAGGTTTGTTGAATAAACAGATCGCTTATGAACTACATATTTCAGAAGCAACGATCAAAGCGCACATCACCGCGATATTCCGTAAGCTTGGCGTGTATAACCGCACGCAAGCGGTGTTGATAGCTGCAAAATTACAACTCGAACCTATCGAGCAAACACACTAAGTACAGTATAAAAGTAGTCAATAATAATAAAAATAAAGAGGCGTTGCGCCTCTTCATTCGAATCTATTTCTAGAGCCTAGCTAAATACAACGGTTCGATTACCATTAATAAATAGCTTATGTTCTGATGCTAATTGCAGTGCTTTACAAAACACTGTTTTCTCTACATCTTTGCCCATTTTGGCCATCATTTCAGCAGTGTTTGCATGGTTTACATGGGTGACGTCTTGCATAATAATCGGCCCTTCATCGAGCTCATTATTAACAAAATGCGCAGTTGCACCAATGATCTTAACTCCTCGTTCAAATGCCTGATGATATGGTTTTGCACCGATAAAAGCTGGTAAAAATGAATGATGAATATTGATAATTTTACCGTCAAAACGGCCTACAAATTCAGGGCTTAAAATCCGCATATATTTGGCAAGGCCAATGATATCGGGATTGTAGCTGGCAATTAAGTCACCTACTTGCAGGTCGTGTTCAGCGCGTGATAGCCCTTCATGGCTGACCACATGAAACGGCACATCAAAGCCTTTTGCCAATGGCGCTAAGTCAGGGTAATTAGCAATCACAGCCAATACTTCAATATTCAGTGCTTGCTCAAATTGCTTTAGCAATACGCCCCCTAAGCAGTGGGCTTCTTTAGTCGCTAATAACACCACTTTAGTTTTCTCGTCAGTGTGCAGTGCTAATTGCGCACCATCGGGTAACAAAGCCTGTAATTGATTTAAAAAATCAGGATGTGGTTGGCCCGTTAGTTCAGTGCGCATAAAAAAGCGCTGAGCATCTTTATCTACAAATTCATTATTGCGGGTAATATTTAAATTATGCTGATGACAAAGCCCGGTGATTTTCGCTATTAAGCCGACATCATCGGCACATTGCGTGGTTAGTATCGTGTTCATTTTTCCTCATTCTAATCCCGTGAACAGTGGCTCCATTATTTGTTAATTTGTCACAATAGCAAGGGCTTTATTGAATGATTGACTATAAATCACCTTGCTCGGAGTAATTAAGTTGACAACGCAAGTTACTGGGAGTCGTCCCCGTCCAGCGTTTGAAGGCGCGGCGAAAGTTAGTTAAGTCACTAAAGTTAAGTTCGCCTGCTAGGGTTTCGTTACTTTGCGCTAAAGTGGCGATATTAAACACCGCGGTTTGGCGATTGATACAATCTTGCAAGGCACTAAAACGAGTATGATGTTGTTTTAGTTTTCGCTTAAAAGTGGCGGGGCTCATAGCGAAATACTGGGCAACTGTTTCGAGGTTTTGTTGTGGTTGAGCACTAATATGATTGCGCACTAATTGCAACCAAGGCGCAGCGGGTAAAGGGTGCTGCTTTATGGTTGCTAATGATTGCTGCAGCAGGCTCGGACAGCTATCTATTAAGTGTTTGTTATAAAGTTCATCACTAATACTGACCATAAATAATTGTTGTGAAAACTTGCAGTTGGCTTGTAGGTTAGTTTGATATTGCTCTATGTGTGAGGGCTGCGCATAGGGAAACGAAAAACATAAATCACTGTTATTACCTATTCGCCATTTACATGTTGCAGCGATAAAACTGGCAAATAATTCGCAGCAAAATTGTTCAACGGCTGCATTTATAGCCCCAAAGCTGAGGTTGATAATGAAGTAATGTCGGCCTTGGTGGTATTTATGTTCGGCATTAAATAAGTTAAAGCCATGCAAAGGAGTGCGTGTGAGTAGTTTTTGCAGTGTGCGTAAACTTTCTGCTTGAGAAAATGCGCTATATAACGGATTGTGATTAAGTAGTTTTCGCCCTAGTAAAAAACTGAGTTGGTGTTGATTATCAAATTGACGACAGTTTTCTTGTAATCGATAAAATTGCTCAACACTGATCGAAGCCGTTCCAGCTGCAAAATCTTGATAAAATAATCGAGTTCCTTTGAGTAACTTATCAGGGTGTACCCCTCGGTGTTTGGCTAAATCAACTAATTGCGCCGCCCATGACTGTAAACCTTGATAAGGAGAGTCGATATAACTGCTGTTGCTAAGGCTTGCATTCACGCAGTATGTCCATGTAAGTTTTTGTTCGTTAGTAATTTTTGATGCAATTGACTGAGTAAACCTGAGGTAGAATCACGGTGTGTTGCGGCTACTAAACTAGTGTGTACTTTTTGTTTGTAGCTCACTGCTTTATCGCTGCTATTAAACGAAAACGCTTCTAAAGCACTGACTAACGATACGCTTAGCTGCTCTGCGACAGCGAGTTCGGTATTGGGCAACATGACAATAAAGCAATCACTGGCGTAACGGCAGACTAAATCTTGTTCACGCACATTCAAGGTGATCACTTGAGCAAACTCTTGTAACAGCTTATCGCCTTCAGCATCACCAAATTGACGATTAAACCGATCAAACTGAGCAATATCTAACATCAGTAATGAAAACCCATGCAGGCTATGGTGGAGCAAATTTAGCTCGCGGTTGATCTGGCTTTTCATATAATCGGCGCTAGCTAGACCGCTGATAGCATCACTGAGTTGATGCTCTCGATAAAAGCGCTCGCGATTACGTAATTGTTGATTAATGGTCATTTGCTCTTGGTGCCAATGATACAAAGCCATGGTCATTAAAATCATCCCAAATGGTGCGGGAATAGATTCAATGGTACTCAGCCATGCTTGTTCATCGCTGTAATATACAAATTCATCAATAAAATCGAGCGTCATCGATAGATTCATAATCGCAAGGCCTGAGAATAATAAGTTAGTTACTCGTCCCTTTGGCCTACTTAATAGAATAAAAAAGATCCACAGCAGGGTCATGGCAGTAATACCGCCTTCGCCACCTACATCAAACCAATCGATCTGGCTATGGCCTTTGTAGTGGCCGTAGCTAAGTGTCAGGATTAATACGCTGGTTAACATCACCACTAAGATAAGCAGTAATGAGCGATGTAATTTTAAAAACGATAAATTCATTGTCAGCTCAATAGGTATATTTGATAGGCAGAATAAGCAAACAGCTTAAACACCACTAGGGTCAGATTAGCTCACTGTGATGACATATTTTTTACGGTGGCAACTTTTCAAACGGATTATTGTTGATTTTTGAATTAAAAAACCACAAAAACAGGGGGTCAAATCAGCTCATTTTGCCGTATTTAACTACTTAAAATGCTCATACAACGGCTAATTATCAAGGGTGTAACGGGTACTGACATATTTCTTTCATGATTGCCCCTTAGGGTGTTGCTGTAAGTCAAGCATGGCCAAGTAAATAATTAAAATCACTAGCAGCAACCAAGAGAACAATTATGAACCCTTTTATCAAATCGAGTATTGCATTAGCGTGTTGTGGCATTTTATATGCGACCCCAGCCCTCGCCGATGGCCGTGTGCAAGGACGTATTACAGATGCCAGCCAAAGTGTGTATTTTGGTGGTGCGAAAGTATCGGTTAAAGAATTAAACTTAAATACCGTTAGTAACCGCGATGGCTCGTTTTCGTTTAATAAGCTACCTGCCGGTGACTACACCTTAGTGGTTGATTACATTGGCGCACCATCGGTAGAGCAAAAAATAACGGTGGTTGATTCACAAGTTTTTACACAACAAATTATTATTGGTGAGCAACAAGAAGCCATCGACAATATCATTGTTTATGGCCAAAGTGCCGGTCAAGCAGGCGCAATTAACCGTCAAAAAAACGCAACTAATTTAAAATCGGTAGTCAGTGCTGACTCGATTGGCCAGTTCCCTGATCAAAACGCAGCAGAAGCATTACAGCGTTTACCGGGTATTTTTATCGCTCGCGACCAAGGTGAAGGGCGGTTTGTTGGTATTCGCGGTATTGATCCTAATTTAAATAACGTTACGGTTAATGGCTTAAATGTGCCGTCGCCTGAGGCGGGTGTTCGCTCTGTGGCGATGGATGTATTGCCAAGTGAACTAATTCAAAGTTTAGAAGTAAGTAAAACTGTTACCCCAGACATGGATGCCAGTGCTATTGGTGGCTCTATCGAAGTAAAAAGCTTAAGTGCCTTTGATAAAGCCGGTGAGAGCTATAGTTTTACTGCACAGGGCTCATATAACGAATTAGAGTCAAAAACTAGCCCGAAGCTTTCAGGTAGTTACACTAATGTTTATGAGCTTGATGGTGGTCTTGATCTAGGTGTAGCAACAGCTATTTCGTGGTTTAAGCGTGATTTTGGTTCACGTAATATGGAGACTGACGGTGGGTGGAGTGAATTTGATGTTGAAGATGCTGCAACTGGCGACAAGGTCTCATTATTTGGCGCTGAAGAAATTGAGCAACGCCAGTATCAAATTACCCGTGAGCGTTTAGGTGCAGCACTTAATTTAGACTTACACAGCGGCGCCACTGATAAATATTATTTACGCACACTATATAGTGACTTTTCTGATGATGAGTATCGCCAACGAAATGAGTATAAGTTTAGCGATGGCAAACTATTAGATAGCAACGAGAGCGGTGCAAACTTTAGTGGTGCAGAAATGGACCGCGATACCAAAGACCGTTATGAAGAACAAAGTATTCTTTCACTGGTACTTGGTGGTGAAAATCAATTAGATAATTGGTTTGTTGAATATAATGTTGGTTATTCTAAATCAGAAGAAAAAGAGCCAAACCGCTTAGATGTAACCTTTGCTGGTAAAGATATTGATATGGGCTACATTGCGCGCGTTGATACTCCATCATTAAGCCAATCGACTAATGCCCACGATTTAAGCCTGTTTGAGATGGATAAAATTGAAGCGGCCAATAACCTTAGTGAAGACGAAGAGCTTAGCTTTAAACTCGATTTCAGCCGTGATTTTGTGTGGCAAAATAATAATGGTGAATTTAAGTTTGGTTTCAAACATCAAGATCGCGAAAAGCGTAATGATGTAAAGGTTGCTATTTATGATGGCGACTTTTTAGATGCTCTTGGTAGCGACTTTACCGCGCCTGAACCTGACTTTGATTTGGGACGTTTTGGACCGGGCCTTGATCGCGGTGCGATTCAAGCCTTTGTGAGAAAAAATAAAGAGGCGTTTGCTTTCAATAGTAATGAGTCACAAGTTGAATCTGATGGTCAAAGTTATGTAAGTAATGAAGATATTACCGCCGCTTATGCGATGGTTAGCATGGATATTGATAAGTTACATGTTGTCGCGGGCGTGCGTTATGAAGGAACTGAGTTTGAAACGCAAGGTAACCAAGTTGACTTAGTAGTCGATAAAGTAAGTGATACAGAAACTGTTACCACCACGCCTTGGCAAGTAAGTAAAGATTATGACTACTTTTTACCAAGCTTAAATTTACGCTATAACATCAGCGATAAACTAGTGACCCGTTTTGCTTACACCAATACTATCGCGCGGCCAACCTTTAGCGATTCGGCCGCTTACCAATTAATTGAAACTGAAACAGTTGAAGATGAAGGCGTAATGGTTACCGAGCGTAAAGCTGAAGTCGGTAATCCCGGTCTCGCCCCTTATGAATCAATGAACTTAGACGCATCAATCGAATATTACCCAGGTTCCATTGGGGTGTTATCTGCCGGTGTTTTCTATAAAGACATCGACAACTTTATTATTCAACAAGAAGTACAAGATAACGGTGATTGGGATGGTTTTGACGAAGTAGTGCAAATGGTTAATGGCGGTAAAGCGTCATTAACGGGGATCGAGCTAAACTGGAACAAAACCTTTAAATCAGGATTTGTGCTTGGTGCAAACGGAACCTTTATTGATGCGGATGAAAAATTACCAAATCAAGCAGACACAGTGGCAAATATCATTGTGGGTTTTGAAAATCATGCTATTAGCACTCGTTTAAGCACATCATATAAGAGTGAGAGTTTCCAGTTTGATGATGCTGATATGGCGGTTTATGAAGATAGCCACATGCAATTGGATTTCAGCAGTAAATATTACTTAAACGATAATATCAACGTGTATTTCAATGCCACCAACCTAACAGATGAGCCAATGTACTTGTACCACGGCGAAAAACGTTACAACTACCAGTACGAATCTTACGGTCGTACATTTGAGCTAGGTTTTACTTTTTCTTCTTTGTAAGGTGAACATATGAGCCTGCTTAACAGTAGGCTCATTGTTGAGGATATTATGATTAATAAAACTATTTTGTATATTGCACTAACCGCATGTTTAGCAACGGTGGGTTGCACAGCTCAAAGTAACAAACAAAGCAGTACTGACGTCGCAAGTACCAGTAAAAAAGCCTCCGACAAGATTGAATTTTTAGCTTTTGGTGATGGTGGTTATCATGTTGACTATCCAAAAACTAAACACATAACCAACCCTAAAAACAAGCAACAGTTTATAGCCGCAGAGTTTGCTGATTGGTTAGAAGATTATCGCCCTCGTGATGAATTTGACCATGCTCCAATATATATTTATCCAGGCACTGAGATTGCTACAGAGCAAGGGGGCGCTCAGGCTGTGGGGATCGCAATGGCAAAATTGTGTGAAACAAAAGCGTGCCAATTTGCTATTCAGCTCGGTGATAACGTATACCCTGATGGTGCCGATGCTAATGATGGTAAAGATGACCAAAAACGTTTACACGACTTAGTGTATGCGCCGCTTGAGCCATTATTTAAAGCTGAGCCTAATTTAGTGGTGTATTCCGCATTAGGTAATCATGATTGGAAAAGCTCGCGCAAAGGCGTAGCGGTACAAACGCAATGGATGGCAGAGCAAGCGAACTTTCACCTAGACGAAAAAGGCTACTATAGCTACAAAATGGGTGAGCCGGGTAACGATGTAGAATTTTTTGTGCTCGATACTAATATGTTACTGGCAGGGCAAAGTTATTATGATGTGCCGCTAAACCCAGATGGCAGCGAAACAGATGAGCAACAAGCAATACGTGATGGCCGCGCAGATCTTGAAGTACATGACCCCCATGAAGGGCCACAAAACGATGAAGACCTAGCTCAGCTTACATGGCTTAAACAAGGCATTGCAAACTCGACTGCTAAATGGAAACTGGTTTATGGACATCATATTTTATGGTCAATTGGGGGCACTAAATATAGTGAAGGTCACGTACTGCGTAAATTACTAATGCCAACGCTTTGCAAATATGCAGATGGTTATATTGCCGGCCACGAGCATGACTTAGAGTTACTAACCGATGATTGCTCTAAGTTTGATACCGGTAATAGCGTTGGCAAATTGCCGCTGATCATTTCTGGCGCTGCGTCTAAAATGCGTGGTAAACACACTCCGTTTGCACAGTTTCAAGAACGCCAATATCCAGAATATGATTTGCTTTGGTCAAAAAGCTTTGTATGGGGGTTTAGTCACATCAGTTTGGATAATCAAGCCAATAAGCTTGATGTGAGCTTTTATACCACGCCACGAGATTTAACTGGCAGTATTATTGATGAAGGTAGTTTTAGTTTTTCTAAACGTACTCGCTAAACACTTAAAATATGAAAAAACAGTGCTGCGGTGCTGTTTTTTCATTTTAGGATGAAATTGTGTTCGTTTAGAAGTTCGCTTTACAGTGAGTATCGAGTATGTATACCGCGACAAAGTGATTTTAGCGTGCGTAGTTACCGGCTGTGTAAAATAAACTAGTTACACAATTGACTCAATCGTCCAGCTGTTGAAGTTTTATATATTTATATTCACAAGCGTTTACGTTATAAGGGAGTATTAAAAGTAGCCAAGGATTGAAAAATGGACGATATTTTAGGGCTCATAGTCATTTTATCGTTAGTTGTAGTTGCAGGCTCTATTGCCGGTCTTATTGCTTTAATGCAAATAAGTACGTTAAAGCAAGATATTGCGATGTTAAAAAAACAACAGCGTGGAGTTATGACAGGCAATACCGGGCAGCATCAAGTGCCGCGAGACATTGCTGCTGATATAACTGAGCCGCAAGCTGAGCCTCCGGTTGCGCTAGAACGATCATCCCAAGCTGAGGCTACTTTACATCAGCATCCACCAGCAAAAAATTATGCAAGCACCGCATCAATTGCAAAGACGACGTCTCATCCGAAACAAGCTTCTTCTTCAGTTGTTGATATTTTCTTTAGTAAATTAAAAACCCAGTTCCAAGAAAATTGGATGACCTGGATTGGCGGTATCGCGCTGGCCTTTGGTGGTATATTTTTAGCAAAATACAGTCTTGATGCCGGCTTGTTATCACCAAGCTTACGACTCACCATAGGGGGCTTATTTGGTGTTTCATTAATTGCCGGTGCCGAGTATTTACATAGAAAAGGTATTGTCTTCGAAGGCTTTAATAATTACGTGCCTGCAGCACTTGCAGGTGGCGGGTTTATTAGCTGCTTTGCTTTAACGTTATTAGCTTACTCAAGCTATGCGATGTTCAGCCCAACTGTGGCATTTGTGATGCTGGCAGTAATTGCACTGGCTGCAAGCTCTATGGCGCTGCGTTTAGGGCCCTTATTGGCAGTGCTTGGTATAGTTGGCGCTTACAGCGTGCCGATTTGGGTTAATACTGGCAGCGGTAATTTAGCTGCTTTACTTATGTACATTGGCTTTATCACTTTTGCTGCGGTACTAGTGGCGCAAAAGGTAAAACGTAATTGGTTGTGGTATTTACTATGGGCTGGGCATATTGGCTGGTATTGGGTGGCACTGAGTGTAATTAATACGCAGCAATATTGGATTGTTGGTGGTTTTGCACTGCTCTCTATTATTGGTTTAATTGCTATTGCACGATTAGGTTTAACTTTGCGTTTATTAGAGTATCGCCCGCATAGTTTACAGCGATTATTAAAATTACAGCCGGATCATTCGCTACTGTTAGCAATAGTGATTCCTTTACTGCTGACGATAGTGACAGAGGCGGTGAGCTTACAATGGCAAATTGTGATGGTGTGTTTAATCGTCATGCTGTTATTTTTAGTGCTGCAAAATAGTCGTTGGGATCTTTGGCAAGGTGTGGCGCTAGTCGTTGCGGTATTATTGGTCCTCAGTCAACAACGTTATAGTGTTGATAGCAAAGATCATTTGTTTGTATTTAAGCAAATGCATGGCGTAGGGTTATTACTCGCGGTTGGGCTTTGTCTATACGGGCTTTATTTTGGCGCGCGTTACTATAAACGTTTAACGTTTCATTTAGTGGCTGCGTTTAGTGTGTTTACCTTAATTGCAACGCTCTACACCATAACACCCGAGCAAGGCTTAGGCGTTGCGTATCCGCTATGGAGTGTATTGTTGCTAGTAACGAGTGGTGTATTAATTAAACGCGCACAAACAGCTCACACTCAATGGCAGCAGTTTAGTTATTGGGTTGGTGCTAATGCTAATATAACTCTTTGTTTAACTATGTTATTAGCCGATAGCGGGTTAACCCTCGCACTGGCTGCTCAAGTGTTAGTTATTAGCTATCTGGTGAAACGCCATGCTGTACCTATGCCGTATTGGCCTATTAAAGTGCTGGTGGCTGTGGTGCTGGCAAGACTAACCTTTGCACCGTGGACGGCACATTATTTTGATCTAACCATACTTTCAATGCATTGGAGCGCAATTGTGTATCCATCAGCGGTTGGGTTATTTTGGTTTGCCGCAAAACAGTGGCAACAAACAGATATGAAAATTTGGCTCGAAGGGGCTGCATTACATTGCTTAGCATTATTTATCACCACCGAAACCAGCTATCAACTAGTCGGGCATTATCCACAGCTTACTTCTTTAAGCTTTTATGAGCAGGTATTACTCAGTTGTAATTGGTTAGCACTTGGCTGCGTTTATTTGCATCGGTCACACAGCGCAGGGCAACTGGGTAAACTTTATCGCATTGCAGGGCTTGCACTTGCGGGACTCGCTGGCTTGTTGTTGATAAGTATAACATTATATGAAAATCCACTCTTTATACGCCTTTACGTTGGTGACATGCCATTATTTAATTGGCTGTTATTAACCTGGCTCCTACCAAGTATGCTTACACTGTGGTTGGCTAAATTAGTTAAATCACTTAATGCTAAGTTTAGCCAAATAGTACTGAGCGTATCAGGCTTATTAGCCGTGTTTGCCATCAACACACTTATTCGCCAATATTGGCAAGGCGGGTTCATTTATCTTGATAAAGCGACCAGTGACGCCGAGCTATACAGCTATTCGATCATTTGGTTATTACTTGGTGCGTTGGTGGTCATTACCGGGCATTTAAAACAACAATTACTACTACAAAAAGTCGGCTTAGGCATTCTTGGTGCAGTGATAGTGAAGGTATTCTTAATTGATATGGCAAGCCTAACTGGCTTGCTCAAAGCTGTATCATTTATTGGTTTAGGGCTATCTCTGGTCTGCTTGAGCTGGTTGTTCCAAAAGCTGAGGAGTAAAGCCGAATAATATCAGCTGCAACATTATGAGTTTTGAAGCTAATGTTTATTTTAGATGTAAACCACTAAGCTTTAGCTAGGGTAAGTATTATTATTTAAGGAGTTTATGGATGAAGCTACCATTAAATTGCGACGCACATTATCATTCACAATTTATGTCTCGCTCTCAAAGTCGTGCGATGTATGACTGGTTAACGTCACACTTCGATCTTACTCAACCTGAACTCATGCAAATGCCCGATGGTAATGAGGTGAAAATTTGTCCTTGGCGAATGATTTTTTTAGATCCCAAATTAGAGCAGTCTCAACTTTTTCCTTTATATCATGGTCGACGCGCTATTTGGTTTCCTCTTTTAAGCCAATTGCAGCAGCAGATAGCCGAGCTTACTGGAGTTGAATTTAGTGTTGCTGTGTGCCTTTATTACCCCGATGGGGCAGAAAGCTTAAGCTTTCATAGTGATCTACCTGCTTTTGGCCCCACTGATATTATTGCTTCAATAAGCTTAGGTGCAGAGCGTGAGTTTTTAATCCGCAGTGCAAATAACAGCAAAGATCAGCATAGTGTTACACTTGAAAATGGCTCACTTTTGATTATGGGCCAGGGTTTTCAAGATATGTACCAGCATGCTTTGGCAAGTGCGGAAAATGTAACCAGTCCCAGATTTAATATCTCATTTAGGCAGTTTTTTTGGCCCAAAAAATGAGTACTTAGCTACAAGGTTTAGTATTATTAAAAAGGTTTGGAGCAGTATCCATTAACCTTAAAAAGTGTGGCAGATGGATACTATTTATTATTCTTGTAATTTTCTAACTTAGCATTTAGCACCTACAATCGACACTTTTTAACCTCATGTACTGTGATTAAGCAGTGCTTTTAATTTCCCTGGTTTTATCGGTTTTGATAAATAGTGAATATCCTCTGCTTTGGTGGCTTGCTTTAACTCTACGTCGCGCACTGCGGTGATCAAAATAGCGGGTACATTGGCTTGCCAAATCTCTCGTAGAGCTTTAATTAAGCTGATGCCATCGTGTTCATGACCAAGCTGGTAATCCATTAATATAACATCCGGAGCGCTGTGTGTATGTGCGTACTCTAGCACGTTGTCAACTTGGTCGAATAACTGATAATTAGCTTGCCACTTTTGCAATAAGCTGGCCATGGCATTAAGGTTTTCAGGATCGTCGTCAACGGCAATGATATTCATAGCAGAACGCTCTTCAAACAAGCTGCTGGTTGCGAGTTTTTGTTGCACAAACTGGCTTTCACCATATGGTATTTCGATACTAAAACAGCTGCCTTTTTGAGGCGTTGAACGCACATCTAAGCGGATTGAAAGTAAATCAACCATACGTTTTACAACGCTAAGCCCTAAGCCAACGCCTTTGTTATCTGAGGCTTCTACGCGGTAAAAGTCGTTAAATATTTTGGTTTGCTCTACTTCACTAATGCCAGAGCCAGTGTCCCATACTTCAATACGCAAGTGATGCTTGCGTTTACGACATGCTACTAAAACTTTGCCCGTACTCGTGTATTTAACCGCATTTGATACTAAGTTCTGCACAATTCGTCGTAAATAGGTGATATCACTGTGGACAATATGTTGCCCGCTGCGCACCGTGAGCTTCAGGCCTTTCTCGCTTGATAAAATGGCGTACTCGTTGCGCAGCGGTGCGAGAATATCGTCAATGCTAAAATGACGCGGGGTGGGTGTCATTGCACCTTGCTCTAGTTTGGCTATTTCTAATAATGCTGACATTAAATGCACGGTTGAATCGAGACTCGCGCCAAGTTTTTCGAAGTTGTTGATATTGATATCAGCAAGGGATTTTTCATCAATTGCGGCAAGGTAGAGTCGGGCGGCATTGAGTGGCTGTAAAATGTCGTGACTTGCCAAGGCTAAAAAGCGGGTTTTACTGTCGTTAGCTTGCTCTGCTTCGCGCTTTGCTAAAGTGAGTGCTTGCTCAGTTTGTACGCGGCTTTCTATTTGTGCTTCGAGATCTTTGTTAATGGTGCGAATTTCTTGGGTGCGCGCTTCAATGCGGTTTTCTAAGTCCATATTGACTTCTTCGAGCGCATTTTGCGTGGCAATGTGGGTGGTGATATCTGAAAAGCTAGTAACAAAGCCGCCATCAGGCAGTGGATTACCAATCATCTCAAACACTTGGCTATTGCGACGGTGGCGAATAAAGTGATGTGAGCTACCATTTTTTAAATGTTGTACGCGTTTATCTACTTGACGATCAATTTCACCGGGGCCACATTCACCACGCTCAGCGTTATAACGAATAATGTCTTCAATTGGTTGGCCTACTTCTAAAAAACCAGTTGGGTAGTTAAACATTTCTGCGTAGCGTTTATTCCATGCCACTAGGTTAAGTTCTTTATCAACAACTGAAATACCGTGACTGAGGTTTTCCAGTGAGGTGTAGAGTAGATTTTGATTAAATTGCAGGGCTTGAGTAGTTTCATCAAAAAAGTTAACTACTTCTTCAAATGCCATGCGTTTACCTGATGCTACGGTATGGATAAGTGCTTGTGCAGAAGATGCCCCTAATACGCCCGTTAAAGCACGTTCGCAGTAAGCTATAAACTCAGGATCTGGGTGCGTATTATTATCATCAAGTTTATGTGTTAGCGAAAAATGCGAGAGGACTTGTTGGCTGCGTTGAATCCCTAAAAAGGTTTGTAGCAGTACTTTAAAATCGTATACAGTGGCTTTGACGTTTTTGTTTAAACGTCTTGCAAGTGCAGCTTGCTCCTTGGGATTAACGAATGCCGCAGCTTGAATTTTATCAATTAAGCGCTCATCAGCTCCCAGTGAAAAACTAATATAACAGCCGATATTGGCAAATAAAGCAATCAAGGTGCCGCGGGTGATCAACGTTTGCTGTAACTCTGCATCAAGGGTATTGCCAGCATCGAGTATAGGCAGCATTAAAAACAGTATCCAGCAGATCAGACCCGCTAATAAACCAGCATAAACACCGTAGGCATGACCTTTGCGCCAGTATAGGCCGCCCACAATAGCGGGTAATAATTGCGTTACCAAAGAAAATGCAACTAACCCCATGCTGGCAAGTGCTTTGCCGTGACCAAACCATTGCTGATAAAAATACGATAAGATCAAAATCCCAGCGATGGTAAAACGCCTTACCAGTAATATTTGTGGCTTATAGCTGTTGGTGATCAGGTTGCGTTTGAATTTACGCCGTAGCATTAACGGTAATACTACATCATTTGAGATCATAGTGCTGAGCGTCAAAGTGGCAACCACAATCATCGCAGTCGCTGCGGATATTCCGCCAATAAATACAAAGGTGGTCAGTAATACATTGTTATTCATTAATGGTAGTGCTAATACAAAACTATCGGGAGAGAAGCTATTGCCAATCTGTGGATGAATAGCGGCGGTGGCTATTGGTAAAATCATTGCAGCAGTCAGCAGTAAATACAGTGGAAATGCCCAACGAGCGGTAAATAGGTGGCGTTTGTTTTGGTTATCAACCACTGTAACGTGAAACTGCCGTGGTAAACAGATGATAGCAGCAGCGGCCATTAATGATTGGCCAATAAAGTTAAAGCTCAAAAAGTTAAAATTATTCCAATGTTGCCATAAAGATTCTTTTATTTGTCCTTCATTAGCACTGGGTAAATTATACAAGGTGTACACAGCCAAAGCCGCCACAGCTACAAGTGCCAGTAGTTTGATCATTGATTCAAATGCGACTGCCAGCATTAATCCTGAACGGTATTCGGTTACATCAACTTTACGGGTGCCAAAAAATATTGCGAACATTGCCATGATCAAGGTGGCGGAAAGCGCGACCATTGACCCCGATATTTTATTGTCACTTTGTAGTAATAAGAAGCTGTTGCTCAGTGCTTTTAGTTGTAAGGCGATATAAGGAATGGTTGCTAGTAGCGCAATCATCGTCACCATAATAGCGGTGGTTTGACGTTTGCCATAACGGGCAGAAATAAAATCGGCAATGGTGGTGATATTTTGTTTTTTACTCACCAGCACTAGTTTACGTAAAAAACCTTGTCCGAAAAAAAACAACAATGCAGGACCAAGTAAAATTGGTAAATAGCTCCAACTGCTGGTGGCTGCTGTACCCACTGAGCCGTAATAAGTCCACGATGTACAGTAAATACCCAAAGAAAACGAGTAGACAAAAGGATGGTGGCTAATTCGTTTGGCCAGTGCTGTGGTTTTATCACCCCAGTTTGCTAGCCAAAACAAGATGCCAATGTACGCTAAAGCGACAAAAATCAGTGCAGCAGTCATGTTTTATTCAATTATTATTTTGTGATTGCACACCATACCAGAAGTTTTCACTATTTTGAGCTGTCTATTTTTATATTGAACATGTAACTATCTCTATCTGTTTGATATTTATTGTTAATTTGTTTTTTTTAGATCTATTAGACTAATGTCGCAGGGCTGCAACATAACCTAGGTGAATAGTTAAAACTATTCAGTGTGTATATTTAACATTATGATAATTAATGTTTTTTACCTTAATTTAATAAAAAGAGCCTTACAGTTTACGTAAACGTTAATCTGCTGTTACGACTATGGTCTCAATTCAATGTTAAGGCTGTGTTGCTAAATTGGCTGGTGAAGATAATAAAAACCACATCACCTTTTATAGATGTTAAAGAGGAAATAAAAATGGCTTTTAAAGATGAAGAACAAGCAAAAGCTTATTGGGCGGAAAACATTTCACTGCTGTTTAAATTATTAGCAGTTTGGTTTGTCGTGTCGTTTGGGTTTGGCATATTACTGGCTGACGTACTTAATGAAGTGCGTTTCTTTGGGTTTAAACTTGGCTTCTGGTTCTCCCAGCAAGGCGCGATTTACACCTTTGTAGTTTTGATTTTTGTATACGTTTTCAAAATGAATACGTTAGATAAAAAATACGGCGTAGATGAATAGGAGCTAAGCAATGGATGTTCAAACACTCACGTTTATAATTGTCGGGCTGAGCTTTGCGCTTTATATCGGTATTGCAATTTGGGCCCGAGCAGGCTCAACAAAAGAATTTTATGTAGCAGGTGGTGGTGTTCCGCCTCTGGCAAATGGTATGGCAACAGCCGCTGACTGGATGAGTGCAGCGTCATTTATCTCAATGGCGGGTATCATCTCTTTTGCAGGGTATGATGGCGGCGTTTACTTAATGGGGTGGACAGGTGGCTATGTACTACTTGCCATGTGTTTAGCACCTTACTTACGTAAATTCGGCAAGTTTACTGTGCCTGATTTTATCGGCGACCGCTACTATTCTCGCACCGCTCGTTTAGTAGCAATTTTGTGTGCCATCTTCATTTGTTTTACATATATTGCAGGGCAAATGCGTGGTGTCGGCGTTGTATTCTCACGTTTCTTAGAAGTTGAAATTGAAACGGGCGTTTACATTGGTATGGTTATCGTTTTCTTTTATGCGGTACTCGGAGGCATGAAAGGCATTACTTATACCCAAGTAGCACAGTATTGCGTATTGGTATTTGCTTACTTAGTACCCGCAATCTTTATCTCAATGATGATGACAGGTCACTTCTTTCCGCAAACTGGCTTCGGTGCTACGCTAAGTGATGGCTCTGGCATGTATGTACTTGATAAGCTTGACGGGTTAAGTGCTGAACTGGGTTTTGCTCAATACACCGAAGGCTCTAAGAGTATGATTGATGTGTTTGCTATTACAGGTGCATTAATGGTCGGTACTGCTGGTCTTCCTCATGTAATCGTACGTTTTTTCACTGTTCCACGCGTTAAAGATACGCGTATTTCAGCAGCGTGGACATTAGTGTTCATTGCTATTGTTTACACAACCGCGCCAGCGGTAGCCGCATTTGCCCGTGTTAACATGATTGATACCATTAACGGTAAAGATGGTAGCGGGACTGAATATGCACAGGCACCTGCATGGATCAAAAACTGGGAAAGAACAGGTTTAATCACTTTTAATGATAAAAACGGTGATGGCAAAATGTTCTACACCGCAGGTAAAATTGATGATCCAAATAGCGCTAATGAAGTTAACGTTGACCGCGACATCATGGTACTTGCTAACCCCGAAATAGCTAACTTACCAGCGTGGGTCGTAGCGCTAGTCGCGGCCGGTGGTATTGCTGCTGCACTATCAACAACCGCAGGCTTACTGTTAGTTATTTCGACCTCGGTATCGCACGATTTACTCAAGCGAACTTTAAAACCAGATATTAGCGATAAACAAGAGTTACTCGCAGCGAGGTTGGCGGCCATGGTTGCGATTGTTATCTCCGCTTACTTTGGTATTAACCCGCCTGGATTTGTGGCGTCGGTGGTGGCATTTGCATTCGGCTTAGCTGCTGCAAGTTTCTTCCCTGCGATCATCATGGGTATCTTCTCCAAGAAGATGAACAAAGAAGGTGCGGTTTTAGGCATGGTAACAGGTATCACCTTTACTGCTGCTTACATCATTTTCTTCAAGTTTGTCAGCCCTGAGCTAAATAATCCTGAGCATTGGCTCTTAGGTATTTCGCCAGAAGGTATTGGCTTAGTAGGGATGATTGTTAATTTTGCAGTTGCGGCAATTGTAGTGAAATTTACTGCCGAAACTCCGGTTGAAATACAACAAATGGTTGAAGGTATTCGTAACCCGAAAGGTTCTAGTGAAGCACATGCTCACTAACAACGCAGATACTCAGTTAATAATTGATATACCCAAAAGCCCGACTTAAGTCGGGCTTTTTATATTAAGGTTAATGCATGTGTTTACAATATATATGTACCTGTTAATATTAAATTCACATCGTGTCGTTTGGCTCTGTTGCGGGTACGCGGGGCAGGTAAATATTAAAATTTATTTATGTTCAGTAGCGCATTTGTTAATTGGGTATAAAGTACGATATACAGCGTCAATTTTATTAATCAAATATAAAGGAATACATTATGTCTAGTTCAACAACTGGAGTAGTAAAGTGGTTTAATGAAGAGAAGGGTTTTGGTTTTATTACTCAGGATAATGGCGGCGCTGATGTGTTTGTTCATTTTCGTGCAATCGCATCTGAAGGTTTCAAAACGTTAGCTGAAGGCCAAAAAGTTTCTTACGAAGTTGAACAAGGTCAAAAAGGCCCACAAGCATCTAATGTTAGAACAATATAATCTTAGCGTCTTTATTTACTAAATGAAAAAGCCCGACTTAAGTCGGGCTTTTTATTTAGTTCTGGTAGCATTACAGTAGCTATACAATTGTTTTTTGCGAGTAACAAGATGAATCATGAGCAACAGGAAGTCGCCCAGTTTGTGCTGGCACAAACCCCTTTTAGTCACCTTGATAACAGTGCTACGGATTATTTTGTAAAGCGCCTAGATGTTATTTATCTGACTCGTGAAAACCAAACACAATGGCTGCAATCCGAGTCACCTAAACTGTTTTTAATTCGTTCTGGTTTGTATGACTTAGTGGATGCTAAAGGTGATGTGATCACCCGTTTGGCACAAGGCGATTATTTTGGTTTTCCTTCGTTATTAACCGGAGAAGCAATTCAAAACCATTTAGCAGTGCAAAAAGAAGGCATTGTTTATATGCTCAACCAAGATGCTTTCGACTACTTGCGCCGTGAATATAAAGCGTTTGAGCAGTATTTTGTGCGCGCGCATGCAAATCGGCTGCTTTCTTCACATTATAAAAGCCAAAACGATAGTTGGTCTGAACGTAAAATATCTGAACTGATGTCACGTAAAGCGGTCACTTTGTCGCCTGATGCAAGCATTCGCCAAGCAGCTAAAAAAATGAAAGAGCACGGCGTTTCGTCGATTATGGTGACAGAATTTGAGCGCTTAGTTGGTGTAGTTACAGATCGCGATTTACGCAACCGGGTATTAGCCGATGAAATCGATCCTAAGCACGCTATTCAGACAATCATGAGTGCTAAACCAAAATTTATTTTTGAAAACAATCGGGTGTTTTCGGCGTTGCATTTAATGCTTAAACATAATATTCATCATTTACCAGTATTGGATGAGCACCATAAAGCATTGGGCATGATCACCAGTACCGATTTATTACGCCAACAAAAGAGCGATCCCGTTCAATTAATTGGCCGTATTTATAAAGCTCATAGTGTCGCAGATTTAAAGCGTTATGCGGCAGAAGTACCTAAATTATTGCGGAGCTTTTCTCATAATATAGATGATATATCGTTGATAGGTAAATTACTCAGTGGCTTAACTGATGCGTTAACTTCACGGCTAATATATTTATTCCAAGAAGAGTACGGAGCGGCGCCGACCAGTTTTAGCTTTATTTGTTTTGGCTCTCAAGCGCGTGAAGAGCAAACCTTGCATTCTGATCAAGATAACGGCTTATTACTGCCTGATGACTTAAGTGAGCAACATCAAGATTACTACCGCCGGATGGGGGAGTTTGTTTGCGAACAGTTGGTTGAGTGCGGTATTAAACGCTGTCCTGGTAACATTATGGCCAGCAGTGAATTGTGTAGAATGAGTATATCTGATTGGTGTGAAAAGTTTTTTACTTGGATAAAAAGTCCAACACCACAGGCTATGCTTAACTGTAAAATATTTTTTGATTTACGCTTTATTGAAGGCTCAACAGCGCTTTACACCGCATTTTGTGAGCAGTTAACCCGTATTTCTCACAACGAATTATTTTACGCGGCGATGGCAACCGATATTAAATCTAACTCAGTGCCAATTGGTTTATTTAATCAGTTTAAACTCGAAAAAGATGCTAAACAGCATAAATACATCGATTTGAAAAAGCGTGGCGTGGTGATCATCAATGATATTGTTCGTCTATATGCGTTAAAAGCAGGAATACGCCGTGCGAATACCCAAGAGCGCTTAGATGCATTGTTGAAACATTCATTATTAAGTAATCACGATGTATATAACTTGAAAGATTGCTGGCGGTTTTTAACTCAGTTGCGTTTGCGCACGCAAATAAACGAAGAAGGGTTACCTAGCAACTGTATTAACCCGGATAAACTAAACTCCCTTGAACGTCACCAATTAAAAGAAGCCTTCTATTTACTTAAGCTCGCACAACAAGCGGCGGCATTTAAGTTTGCTCGTGGGAGTTTATAACTATGTGTTTTGCTGTGAATAAAGTGACAAGTTAAGTGGTTAAACGTTGGTTGAGTCGCTATTTTGCGCGTAAGCAATTACTTGCTCAAAATGCACTAGTACAGCGCTATATAGTGATTGATTTAGAGCTGACAGGGCTTGATCCAAAACAGCATGAAATTGTCTCGATTGCATGGCTGTTGATAGACAACCAATGTATTAAATTAAGTCAGGCGCAGCATACAATTAATAAAGATGTACAACGCCTTGAGCAAAGCCCTGTATATCACGGTATTTCCCTGCAAGATGTCGCAACAGGGCAAAAATTAGCGGCTATTTTAGCTGCACTAAGCGCACATTTTTCGGATGCTATCTTAGTGTTTCATAATGCCACACTAGATTGGGGATTTTTAAAGCAAGCATTTCAAACTCACGGTATTACGATACAACCTAAATTGATACTCGATACTTTTCATATTGAAAAAAAACGCTTACATCACCAAGGGCACGAAATTGGCTTGGATGATTTAACTCTTGGCGCTTGTCGGGCGCGTTATGAGTTACCTTATTACAGTACTCATCATGCCCTTACCGATGCTATGGCGACCGCAGAATTGTTGCTGGCACAATGTCATCAAATAAGTCGTGGTAAGGAATTAAAATTGGCTGCGTTGGTTTGATGTGTTAATTCGGTGTTAATCATATGTCCAAGCCATCTAAAGATACGAGCGTCGTTGGAATTAAAGGCGATTTAGGCAAGGCATTAATTGCCAATAAGAGTGGTTCTATTGTTAAAATCAATAACACAGTATAAATTACTTTTAAACCAATAGGTTGGGTTTTTTACGGGCACTTATCATCATCGTTGTAACTTCTTAAAAGGGACTGCCATCTTTAGCTGGCATTTTAGTGAAATTACACCATCAAAAACAGGCTTAAAGCATTTATTTAACCTTCCCTCTTATAATCAAGGCAAAGGTCGATTACAATACCCGCATCTAAAAGGCAGGTGGCCTTTATCTGCAAGCAACTAGAGTGGATTTTCTTCTTTATGGCAATCAAACTTGCAATCAATGGTTTTGGTAGAATTGGTCGAAATATTGTTCGTGCTCTTTATGAATCGGGCTTAAGCGACGAGATCAAAATTGTTGCGATTAATGAACTTGCTGATCCTCAAGGGATCGCTCATCTTCTTAAATATGATACGTCTCATGGCCGTTTTGCGTTTCCAGTTCTTTTAGGTGAAGACACCTTATCGGTAGCGGACGATATAATAGCTTTATTTGCGGAACAAAATCCGCGTGAATTACCGTGGCAGTTACTTGATGTTGACGTGGTTTTAGAGTGTACTGGGGTGTATCACTCTCGTGAACATGCGCAATTACATCTTGATGCTGGCGCAAAGAAAGTTTTATTTTCTCAGCCTGCAGATGCGGATGTTGATGCCACAATTGTCTATGGTATTAATGATGATGAACTACTCGCTGAACATACGATTGTCTCTAATGGCTCATGTACTACCAACTGTATAGTACCAGTGATCAAAGTACTAGATGATGCCTTTGGTATTGAATCAGGTGCGATTACAACTATTCACGCGTCGATGAACGATCAGCAAGTAATTGATGCTTATCATCATGATTTACGTCGTACCCGCGCTGCGAGTCAGTCGATTATTCCTGTAGATACTAAATTAGCTCGTGGTATTGAGCGTATTTTACCTAAGTTCCATGGCCGCTTTGAAGCCATTGCAGTACGTGTGCCGACTATCAATGTTACTGCGATGGATTTGAGCGTGACAGTCAACGCTGATGTTGATTTAAATGCAGTGAATAAAGTATTAAAAGCCGCAGCGAGAGACCGTTTAGAAGGTATCTTAAGTTATACAGAAGAGCCATTGGTCTCGATTGATTTTAATCATGACCCACATTCTTGTATTATAGATGGCACGCAGACACGAGTCAGTCATAAACGACTGATAAAGTTGTTAGTGTGGTGTGATAATGAGTGGGGATTTGCTAATCGAATGCTCGATACCGCACGAGTTATGATGGCGGTAAGTCAATAATAGAAATTTCAAAACTAAAAATAAAACCTATATATTTCAAGAAAGTATCGTTAACTAAGGAGAAGTCCATGTCGGTCATAAATATGGCGGGTTTAGATTTAAACGGCAAACGCGTGTTAATTCGTGAAGATTTAAATGTACCAGTAAAAGCAGGTAAAGTGACCTCAGATGCACGTATTCGTGCTGCATTACCGAGTATTAAATTAGCCCTTGAAAAAGGCGCTAAAGTAATGGTTATGTCACACCTAGGCCGCCCTACGGAAGGGGAATATGATGAAGCGTTTTCTTTAGCGCCAGTTGTTGATTACCTTAATGAAGCACTTGAACAAAATGTACGTCTTGAAAAAGATTACTTAAATGGCGTTGAAATTGCTGATAATGAAGTGGTGGTTTTTGAAAACGTACGCTTTAATGTTGGCGAAAGCAAAGATGACGAAGCGTTATCTAAAAAGCTTGCTGCATTATGTGATGTGTATGTAATGGATGCATTTGGTACAGCTCATCGTGCTCAAGCGTCTACCCATGGCGTTGGTTTATTTGCAGATGTTGCTTGTGCAGGCCCACTATTGGCGGCTGAATTAGAGGCATTAGGTAAAGCACTTGATAACCCAGCTCGTCCATTAGTGGCGATTGTGGGCGGCTCTAAAGTATCAACTAAACTAACAGTACTTGATTCACTTTCAACGATTGTTGATCAATTAGTCACTGGTGGCGGTATTGCAAATACCTTTATTGCTGCGGCAGGCTACCCAGTTGGTAAGTCATTATACGAGGCTGACCTAATTGATGAAGCAGATAAGCTAAGTGCGGCTGCTAAAAGTAATAATGGTGAAATACCAGTACCTACTGATGTGGTTGTTGGCAATGAGTTTTCAGAATCAGCCGTTGCAACATTAAAAGATGTTAGCGAAGTAACAGACACAGATATGATTTTTGATATTGGCCCAGATACAGCGAGCAAACTTGCAAAAATTATTGCTAATGCAGGTACTGTTGTATGGAATGGTCCTGTAGGTGTATTTGAATTTGACCAGTTTGGTAATGGCACCCGTGCTATTGCTCAAGCAATCGCTAATTCAAATGCGTTCTCAATAGCTGGTGGCGGTGATACGTTAGCAGCGATTGATAAATACGGCATTGCCGATAAAATTTCGTATATTTCAACTGGCGGTGGTGCTTTCCTTGAGTTTTTAGAAGGGAAAAAATTACCAGCAGTTGCTATGCTTGAACAACGCGCTAAGTAATTAGCGTTTACTCAATGTAGTTAGCAATCGTTAGTTTAGGCTGTTAACTACACTGAGTGTGATCAGATGTTAAATACCTCTCACCCTTATTTAATCGCTGATTTTGTATAACGGTAGCTTTGGTAAGAGCCAATACTATCGAGGTGCAGTGATTGTACCGAACTCAACTATTCCGTTCGAACTAGATAGCTTTGCGCGTGCGCAGCTATCGACAATTTGGAGAATACCAAATGGCTTTAATCAGTATGCGACAACTTCTTGATCATGCAGCTGAACATGGTTACGGCGTACCAGCATTTAACGTTAATAACCAAGAGCAGATCCGCGCTATTATGATGGCGGCTGATAAAACTAACAGCCCAGTAATTGTACAAGGTTCAGCTGGCGCTCGTGCCTACGCTGGTGCCCCATTTATACGTCATATGATTTTAGCTGCGATTGAAGAGTGGCCACATATTCCAGTGGTTATGCACCAAGATCACGGTACCTCACCTGGTGTTTGCCAACGTTCAATTCAATTAGGTTTTTCATCAGTGATGATGGATGGCTCGTTAATGAGCGATGGTAAAACACCATCATCATATGAGTATAACGTTGATGTAACGCGTAAAACTGTTGAACTTGCACACTCTTGTGGTGTGTCTGTTGAAGGTGAGTTAGGTGTGCTAGGCTCACTTGAAACTGGCGAAGCTGGCGAAGAAGATGGCGTTGGTGCTGAAGGTAAACTCACCACCGATCAAATGTTAACTGATCCAGAAGAAGCGGCTGACTTTGTAAGTAAAACCCATGTTGATGCGCTGGCAATTGCCTGTGGAACTTCACACGGCGCGTATAAATTTACACGTCCGCCAACGGATGACATTTTAGCGATTGATCGTATTAAAGCGATCCACGCACGCATTCCTAATACTCATTTAGTTATGCACGGTTCGTCATCAGTGCCGCAAGAGTGGCTTGAGATCATTAATCAATATGGTGGTGAGATCCCAGAAACCTATGGTGTGCCAGTTGAGCAGATCGTTGAGGGAATTAAGTTTGGTGTACGTAAAGTAAATATCGATACAGACTTACGATTAGCATCTACAGGGGCTATTCGTCGTCACCTTGCACTTAATCCAGCAAACTTTGATCCACGTAAGTATTTAGCTGAAGCGACAAAAGCAATGACTGAGATCTGTGTTGCACGTTATGAGTCATTTGGTACTGCGGGTCAAGCAGGTAAGATCAAACCAATATCACTTGATGAGATGCACCTTAAATATTTAACGGGTGAATTAGATCCGAAAATTAAATAAGTTAATTTATTAAGTTATAAAACAGCCAGTAGTGTTAAAGCTACTGGCTTTTTTATATCTGATCGTAAAAGATCATTATTTTACCAAGCAAGGGGTTTTGGGATCATTGATTTACTAACTGTGCTTTGTTGGGATCCGATTTTTACTAAGGATCAGCTTGATTTACAGAGGTTTTGTCATAAAAATAGCCATTTCAAAGCCTGGTTGTATAAATGATCAGCAACTTATGGCTTTAGCTAGGTAAAGCACTGATCCCAGATCTGACTCGGTTGGTAAACGAATGATCCCTGATGTGAAACTTAGTAGGATTTTGATCTCTGTAAATGATCGCAGGTGTTAATAGGTGTTTGGCTGAGTTAGGGGGTAAAGACACTTTCGTGGCTTACATCGTGATACTGTATAGTTGATTATTGAAAGGGGAATTTAATACAAAGTAGTAATGCAGCAATTCTAAAGTATGATGTTTAAATGTGAAATTTGATAATGCACGCTTACTCCGTACCTTAAAAAGGTTTATTTTGTTTTTTTTACCCCGTATTTCGATTTACACGTTACACTTTCATAAAAATGTCATACTTAGTCATAATAATGAAAACTAGTTCGATAACGAAAGAGATAAATTGGAATGTCACGTAAAGTACTTGTCGTCGATGACGAAGCACCGATCAGAGAGATGCTGGTTTTTGTATTAGAGCAAAATGGTTTTCAAGCAATTGAAGCGGAAGATTACGATTCAGCCATTGCAGCGATGGTAGAGCCTTATCCTGATATGGTGTTGTTAGATTGGATGCTACCAGGAGGGAGTGGAATTCAAATTGCTAAAAAGTTTAAGCAAAGTGAATATACTCGCCAAATTCCTATTATTATGCTGACTGCTCGCGGCGAAGAAGAAGATAAAGTTCGCGGTCTTGAAGTCGGTGCAGATGATTATGTTACTAAACCATTTTCACCAAAAGAATTGATGGCGCGTATTAAAGCCGTTATTCGTCGTGTGTCGCCAACTTCATTGGAAGAAGCGATTGATGTACATGGTTTACGTCTTGATCCTATTTCACACCGTGTTACCTCAGAAGGTAGCGAGTTAGATATGGGACCAACAGAATTCCGTTTACTGCATTTCTTTATGACTCATCCTGAACGTGTTTATAGCCGTGAACAGCTACTAGATAACGTATGGGGGACTAATGTCTATGTTGAAGATAGAACCGTAGACGTGCATATTCGTCGCTTACGCAAAGCGATTGCACCGCTTGGTCATGACCGTTTAGTACAAACTGTACGTGGTGCAGGCTATCGTTTTTCCAGTAAATTATAAGTGTCATGGAGATGACTAAGCCAATAATTACTTTTGGCTTAAATTTACTTACTCTAAGGTAAAGTGAGTGTATGTATCGAGTTGTTAATAAACAGGCGTTAGCAAAGCGTCTGTTTATCTATTTTCTTCCTTTATTATTAATTGGCGTGCTTATTGGTGCGCCATTTTTGCTTTTATTTTTAGGATCTTTCTCATTGCTTGTGTGGCATTATCATCAACTCTATCGGCTCAGTGATTGGCTATTGAATCAACGTAGTTTTAATCCACCTGAAGGCGAGGGGGCATGGGAGCAAGTATTTGAAGGGATCTACCATTTACAACATCGCAACCGTAAAAAACGTAATGAATTAGCTGATTTGATCCGTCGTTTTCGCGATGGTGCCGAAGCGGTGCCTGATGCGGTAATTGTTCTACAACGTGATTTAAGTATTGTTTGGTGTAATCAACTAGCTTTAAAAGTGCTTGGTTTACAGTGGCCAGCGGATCATGGTCAACGGCTTGACAACCTTATTCGCGATCCTAAATTTGCGAAATACATGCAAACGGAATTGTTTGATGAAGCATTAGAACTTGAAAGTGGTCACAGTGTCGAGCAAGTTTTAGAGTTTCGGGTAATGCCATATGCCAGCTCACAATTAATGGTTGTTGTTCGTGATGTAACGCGTTTAAAGCAACTTGAGCAAATGCGCAAAGACTTTGTGGCCAATGTATCGCATGAACTACGTACGCCATTAACCGTTGTTACTGGTTACTTAGAAATGTTTGATGGCGATATGGTGCCGCCACCGGCAATGTGGAATAAAGCACAAGGTACTATGCTTGAACAGTGTAAACGCATGGATAGCTTGGTAAATCAGCTATTGTCGTTATCACGTATTGAAGGCGCTCGACGCCAAGATAATGATAAAGCGATCAATGTACCGCAGTTACTTAACTATATTAGAACTGAAGCACAATCATTGAATCAAGATAAAGGGCATGAATTGATATTTGATATTGATGCCGATGTCGATATAAAAGGCGCTGAAGAGGAGCTGCGCAGTGCCTTTTCTAATTTAGTGTTTAATGCCATTCATTACACCAAAGCGGGCGGTAAAATAACCGTAAGCTGGCAGCTAAAAGATAATCACGCATCCTTTTCAGTGGTTGATAATGGTGATGGCATTGCACCAGAGCATATTAACCGCTTGACTGAGCGTTTTTATCGAGTTGATAAAGCACGTAGTCGTACAACTGGTGGTTCGGGGCTGGGGTTAGCCATTACCAAACACGTACTCACTCGTCACGATAGCCAATTGATAATTAAAAGTAAGTTAGGTGAAGGTTCATGTTTTTCGTTTGCTTTTAGTCGTGAAAAAACAGTGCTGCTAAATAATTTAGCCAAAAACGCCTAAGTCATAAAAGTGTCATTTTAGAGTAATCTAACTGTCATCTATTCTCTTTAGAGTAGGCGACAGTTAAGAAATGGACGAACAAAATCGGAGCAACCTAATGAGATTTAAAAACCTAGTAGCCGCAATGGGTGTGGCAGTAACAACATTTGTATCTGCACAAGCAATGGCAGTAGATACAGCTATTCCTGAGTATCAAAAAACCAGTGGTATTTCAGGTAATTTTTCATCTGTGGGCTCTGATACTTTAGCCAACATGATGACCTTTTGGGCTGAAGAATATAAACGTATTTACCCAAATGTGAACATCCAAATTCAAGCGGCTGGTTCATCTACTGCGCCACCGGCATTGACGGAAGGTACTGCAAATTTTGGCCCAATGAGCCGCAGAATGAAATCAAAAGAAATCGAAGCGTTTGAAAAACGTTATGGTTATAAACCTACAGAAGTACGTGTAGCGATTGATGCATTGGCAGTATTTGTTCATAAAGACAATCCAATTGAAGGTTTACGTATTGACCAAATCGATGCTATTTTCTCTTCAACTCGTAAATGTGGTGCTGGCGCAGATGTAACTCGCTGGAGTGATGTTGGTTTAACAGGGAATTGGGCTGCAAAAGACATTCAGCTTTATGGTCGTAATTCTGTATCTGGTACTTACGGATACTTTAAAAACAAAGCGCTATGTAAAGGTGACTTCCGTAACAACGTGAACGAGCAACCAGGTTCAGCATCGGTAGTGCAATCAATTTCTTCATCAGTGAATGCAATTGGTTACTCAGGTATCGGTTATAAAACATCAGGCGTACGTACTGTACCACTGGCGAAAAAAGGCGATAACTTTGTTGATGCAACACTTGAAAATGTAGCAACAGGTAAATATCCACTGTCGCGCTTTTTATATGTTTATGTGAATAAACACCCGAATAAACCGCTTGCACCTATTGAAGCAGAGTTCTTAAAAATGGTGTTATCACAAGATGGCCAAAAAATTGTAGAGAAAGATGGTTATGTACCACTTTCTGGCAAGATGGCAATGGGCGAACTTAAGAAGCTAGGTCTTCTTTAAACTTAACGCCAACTATGAGTTCATAAAAAACCGCGCAATGTAAATTGCGCGGTTTTTTTATATCAACTAAGTTCAGGGGTTAGTTAAATAGCTTCTTTTTGAGTTGTTGATGGGCATTTAAAACGCGTTTACGTTTACTTAAACCTTGGCGCTTAAAGCTCTGAATTGGCATTACGCTAGATTGCTCTTGCCCCAATGTAGGGATTGAAAAGTTAGCAACATCATCATTCGGTAATGCTATTTCTTGCTCATGTACACGTAAGGCTGCAAGGGTGTCGTTATTATCAACTTCACTTGGACAAATAAATATGCCCATTTTACGTAATTTAACGCCTAACCCTATGCTACTTGAATATCGTACAATTGGCGCTGCTAAGATCAATCCAATTAAAATCGGCGATAACCACCAAAAGAATACTGGCGTAAAGTAATAAGCAATACCGCCCCAAGCTAAGGCGATTAAGGTTGAAAGTAATGTGTAGCCTATCGCTTCTTGCCACGGAACCATACGGCCTGAGCGAGGCTGGGCGTCCCAGGTTACTTTTTTACCTAAAAATACACACACCACAAAGTAGCTATGAAAAACCATCATCAGCGGGGCGATAATAATGGCAAATACGGTTTCAATGATTGAGCCTAAAATTAATTTAAATGAGCCACCAAATTGTTTATTACGATGGAGCAAGGTGACAATAATCCCCATTAATTTCGGTAATAATAACAACACAATTGTGACAAAAAGCAGTGAGTTAATTAATTCTGTTTTTGCTATTTGCCAAGTTGGAAATAATTGATATACCTGATTAAAATAGACATTACTGTTTAGTGCGCGAGTGACTGCATCTATAGTGCTTAGCACTAGCATAGATAACCAAATTAATGATGAAATGTATGCCGTTGCACCTAATAAAAAGTGCAGCTTACTCATTATTTTTAAACCCGACGCAGGTAACAAACCTAAATGTTGAATGTTGCCTTGCACCCAGCGCCTGTCGCGAATAGCGTAATCTAAAATATTACTCGGTACTTCTTCGTAGCTACCTTGTATATCACTGAGTAATAATACATCCCATCCAGAACGATGCAGTAATGAAGCTTCTACAAAATCATGGCTTAAAATTTCGCCGCCAAAAGGAGCATTGCCTTCTAGCACTGGTAAACCGCAGCAATCAATAAACGCTTTAACCCGAATGACTGCATTGTGGCCCCAGTAATTAGCGTGATTAGTCTGCCAAAAAGCTGAACCGGTTGCTAACATTGGACTATAAAGTACTGACGCAAACTGTAGAAAGCGACCAAAAAAAGTATCTTGCCTAACAGGGATCGGAATCGTTTGAATAAGCCCAGCTTGTGGATTGTTGATCATGCTGCTGGTGAGCTCAAGCATGCATTGACCCGTCATGATGCTATCAGCATCAAGTACAATCATGTGCTCGTATTTACTGCCCCAACGCTCGCAAAAGTCAGTTAAGTTACCTACCTTACGGTGTTTGTTATCTTCGCGGCGGCGATAAAAAGTTTGTTTGGCAAAATCACCTAGGCGTTCGGTCAAGGCATGCCACGCTTTTAGCTCATTGTTAGCTATTTCTTTATCTTGTGTATCACTTAATAAGTAGAAATCAAAATGCGCAAATTGGCCTGTTTTTATCAGTGAGCGTAAGCTCACTTCAAAACCAGCGATAACTCGTTGTGTATCTTCATTGTAGATAGGCATAACGATGGCAGTTCTGGTTTTACTCAATGCTTGCTCATCAATTTCGATTGCTTTTTGGCGCGTTAGTGTCAGCGGGTCAATTCTAAATAATTGTAAAATAAATCCCATACAGCCACTGCAAAATGCGGTCACAATCCAAGTAAAGGTAATTGAAAACAGCGCAAGTAATGCATACTCAAGCGGGGTCATGCCATTTGAATTTAAAATATCAAACATGATCCACATACCATAAGCTGAGATGGTTAACACTAACAGTGAAAACAGCCATACACGAGTCTTTTTAAAAGGCATTGCAGTATTGCGCATATTACTGTTACTCGACGTCATTTGGATACCAGACATAACTCCATACCTCACTTACTTCTTTATCACGTAATGTTAATGATAAGCGCATGTCAACAGGCTTACCGCCCTCTGGCGCGACTTTAAAAGCAACACGCCAGCCTTGATTATTTGGTAATTGTTGCACTCTTTTATCGCTTACCTCACCTGAATTTAGGGTCAAATTAGCAAGCAATTTTAGCTTGGCTGATAAGTTGTTAATATTGTCACCAGAGAAGTCAACCGTAAATTGGCGATGACTTTTTGGTGGCGGATTATCTTCACCGGGTAATGCAGCACTGCCAATGCGAGTACGTAAGACTCGGGCTTTATCTTGACTCGCAAGCACTGCGTTAAATGTTGACAATTTATAACTAAAACTAAGTGTTTCACCTGCTTTAAGTGATTGCTCTGGCACCCAATAACTAACGATATTGTCATTGGTCTCGGTGTCAGTCGGTATTTCTACTAACTCAACTCGACCATTTCCCCATTGTCCTTGTGGTTCAATCCACAGGCTTGGGCGAGCATGGTAATGTGCTTCAGTATCGAGATAGTTATTAAACTCACGGTCACGTTGTGCAAGGCCAAAACCTTTTGGATTGTCATAACCAAATGACGTTACACTAAGCTGTTTAGGATTATTCAGTGCTCGCCACACCCATTTATCGTCTTGTGATTGCATAAGCAAACCATCAGAGTCATGTACTTCTGGTCGATAATCATCAAAGAATTTAGTGCTATTTTCGCCGTGGTAAAACATGCTTGTAAGCGGTGCAATACCTAGTTTTTTGATGTCTTTTCGGGCGAATATTTGCATTTTAGTTGTTACTTCAGTTGCTGTTGATGGGCTGATCTCAAAACGATATGCGCCAGTAACAGAAGGGCTATCAAGTAATGCATATAATACAATGTGAGTGTCTTCGGGTTTTGGCTTAACTAACCAAAACTCTTTAAATACTGGAAACTCTTCACCCGAGCTGAGTGCTGTATCAATGGCCAGACCTCGCGCTGAAATACCATATACTTGATCAGGACCCACTATGCGAAAATATGAAGCGCCTTGGAATACTGCTACTTCATCTTTATACTCGTTATCGTTTAAAGGAAAGTGCAATCGAAAACCGGCATGGCCTAGCTGGTTGTTACCTAAAGCCGCAGTAATTTTTTGTTCAAGTGGTGCCGCAGTACCATCATAACGGTAGTAATTGGTTTTAAATGGAAGCTTTGCTACCTTGGCATCGGTATCAACAGTATTGATAGTAACAGGATTTTTATAAAGAAAGCCGGGATGAAATAATTGCACTTCATATAAACTTTCACCTTTCCAGATAGCATGCTCTTGACGAAAACGAATCGCCCTATAATCTTGATAATTAATATCCGTTAACGCATCAATCGCAATTTTTTGATCCGGTATGTAAGCTTTTTCAGCTAGTTGTTTAGCTCTACTTGTGATCACCTCAAATAACTGCTCTGAAGGGATTGTAAGCACAGTTGGCTGTTTTATTGGCGAAGCGCTTATTGGCTCAGCTTGAGTTACAGGGTTATCCTGTGTAGCACTAACATTGCAGACACATAGGGTGAGTAATGCACCTAATAAAACTTTATTTTTACTTAATAGATGCAGAGTTACTAGCTTTGTCGTTTCCATAGGGTTTCCTTTAGCCATTACCTAGTTAATTTTAAAATACTGTAATAAGTCGAATTTAAGTTTTCAGAAATAAATCTATATATTTCATATGCTTTTTCTTTGTTAGTCGTGTAGATAGTGTATTTTCTTTGTATAAGCTGGAAATAATTACACGGAATGTATGACTACTTATTATGAATGTAAGTAGATATTACTAGAGTAAACCTTGCTATAAGGTGAATGGCAGAAAAATCACGATGACTACTGTATAAAAGATACTCAAAGCAGACACGGGGGGTAAGGAAGCTTGCCAATCATGATAATTGGCAAGTTAAAGTGTATTATTGTGTATTACCTAATGCTTGTGCATTTGCTTTGCATTGGTTATAGGCTTCAATACATTTGGTATTACAGACTTTATATACCATGCCTTCGCCGGTACTTTGTTGTTCGCAGTTCACTTCACATTGATAATTCTGTTGTGCGCATTGCTGCATTTCTGGGTTTTCTATTTGGTTTTGACACCCGGCTAATAGGCCGATACACAGCGAAATACTTGATAATTTTAATAATGAATTCATGCTTATCCCAATTATTGTTATGTAATATCAACGAGCAGATTGTCTATTAGTCTTACTGGTCCTAAGAAGGCTGCCGCCAAAATCACTAGTTGACTATCATTGAGTGTAGCTTTTTTTAAGGTATCGCGCTGAGCTATTTCAAAGTAGTCAATTTTGAGCCCTGCTTGCTCTAGTTGCTGCTTTGCTTGTAAGCATATGTCGTCAAAATCACGTTGTCCTGAATTTAACTGTTCTGCGCTCCAATTAAGGGTTTTAAATAACACTGTTGCAGTTTCTTTTTGATCTTCTGATAAGTAGCCATTACGAGAACTCATTGCTAATCCAGACACTTCACGACTGGTTGCAACGCCGATAATTTCTACTGGAATTGACAGGTCGTGGGCCATGGTTTTAATCACTTGCAATTGTTGATAGTCTTTTTCACCAAAGCACGCATAGTCAGGCTGTACTAAGTTAAATAATTTAGTAACCACCGTTGCTACACCGCGAAAATGGCCTGGGCGTGAGCCGCCGCAATAGCCCATTGATATATTTGGTACATCGACAAAACTTTGCGCATCTAAACCGTTTGGATAAATGCTCTCCACAGTCGGCGTAAATACCATATCCGTCCCAAGCTCAGCAAGCCCTTGTTTATCCGCAGTGAGGGTGCGCGGGTAGTTATCAAGATCTTCGTTGGCACCAAATTGCATCGGGTTTACGAAAATACTAACCACGACTTTATCAGCCATGTTTTTAGCTTTCTCAACAAGTGAAAAATGCCCTTGATGCAAATTACCCATAGTTGGTACTAATGCTACGCTAAGTCCAGTTTGACGCCATGCTTTAATTTGACTGCGTAATGATTTTATTTCAGTGATCGACTGCATTATTTAAACTCATGTTCCGTGCTTGGAAAAGCACCACTTTGAACGTCGCTACAATATTTTTTAACCGCATCCGGCATATTGCCAGCTTCGAGTAAAAAGTTTTTAGAAAATTTAGGGATGTAACCGGCTGAAATGCCAACTAAGTCATGCATCACTAGAATTTGGCCATCAGTTTGATTACCTGCACCAATCCCAATGGTAGGAATATTAACCGCGTCAGTAATTAACTTGGCAAGCTCAGATGGAATACATTCAAGAACCAGCATCTGTGCGCCCGCTGCTGCAAGCGCTTTGGCGTCGCAAATCATTTTTTGTGCTTGTTGTTCTCCACGGCCTTGGATTTTAAAACCACCAAACACATGTACTGATTGCGGTGTTAAGCCTAAATGTCCACATACAGGTATACCTTGTTGAGTCAACGCAACAACCGAGTCGTACAACCATTCTCCCCCTTCAATTTTGACCATGTTAGCACCAGCTCGCATTAACTCTGCTGCATTTTTACAGCTTTCGGCTGGGTTTGAATAGGTCATAAATGGCATATCTGCAATGACGAATAAATCACGGCTACCAGCGCGTACGCAGCGAGTATGGTATGCAACATCTTGATTGGTGACAGCCAGCGTATCATCGCTACCATGTAACACCATACCTAACGAATCACCGACTAAAATAACGTCTACGCCGTTATCGTGAAATAACTTTGCAAAGCTGGCATCGTAGGCTGTTAATGCCGTAATTTTTTGTTGGTCTGCTTTCATTTTATTGAGCGTAGAAACGGTTATTTTAGACATAGTATCCTCGTAGGCAACGGCCTGAAATTAATTACAGAGATAATTGTTGTAATTCGTTTAGTGGCAAATTGGTGGTAATACTGTGAAGTAATGTACCATTTGGCAGCGTAATCTTTGGGGCTATTTCAAGTAGCGGATAAACCACAAACTCGCGTTCAGTTAGACCATAATGTGGTACAATTAAACGCTCGCTATTAATGACTTGATCACCAAATAATAAAATATCAATATCTAAGGTGCGCGGCCCCCAGCGCTGTGCTTTTCGTACTCGGCCGTGCTGAAGTTCTATTTGTTGTGTTAAATCAAGCAATTGCTCAGGTGATAGCGTGGTTTTTAGCGCCGCGACAGCGTTAACGTAGTCAGGTTGATCTTGCGGGCCCATTGGTTTGCTCGCGTAATAATGCGATACACCTATAAACTCGCAATCAGCTAATGCGCGCAATGCAGCTACAGCGTTATCTAGTTGTGTACGTGGAGCGTTTAAATTAGCCCCTAAACCAAGGTAGACAGTTTCCATAATTACTCCTTTGTTGTCTTTGGGGTACGTCGGCGAGTACGGCGACGGCCTTTTGTTGCGCCTTGCGTACCTAACGCTTTAACCAACTCTTTTTGACCATTGATGTCTTGTTTTAAATAGTCAGTCCACCAGTTAACTAATTGCTGATGCTGTTTTTCACCTGCCTGTACGCGCAAGAGTAAAAAGTCATACGCAGCTTTAAACCGTGGTTGCTGTGTAAGGCGATATGCACGTTGTCCTGAGCGTTTATCTAAGCGGTGCTGAATATGCCAGATATCACGAGCGCCAAGGGTAAAACGCTTTGGTACGGCAATATGCTGGGCATTATCGCTGAGCACTTTATTCATACCTTGAGCGAAAGCATCGTATTCAGATAGTTGCTCTTGTTCTTGCAGTGCTTTAGTGATTTGCAATAATGGGAACCATAATAATGCAGCAAAAATAAATGCTGGTGTTACTTTTTTATCGGCATTAATACGTTCATCTGTATTACGGAACATCTGTTGAATTAAAGCGAATTCTAAGCCATCAGGATTATTATCTAAAATATTATCAAGGGCTGGAAATAATGATTTGAAAAGGCCATATTTACGAAGCATTAAAAAGTTTGCTTCGGCCTTGCCATTTAAAAACAGTTTCAGTGTTTCTTCAAATAACCGCGCTGCAGGGATATTATCTAACAGGCTTGCTAATTCATTTAATGGCTGCTCGGTTGCCGGTGCAATTGACATATCGAGTTTGGTTGCAAAGCGAACTGCGCGCAGCATACGTACAGGATCTTCGCGGTAACGGGTTGCTGGATCACCAATCATCTCGATTTGTCGAGCGTTAATAGCTGCTAAGCCATTAGCATAATCATGGATTGAAAAATCATTTATTGAATAATATAACGCATTGATTGAAAAATCGCGGCGCTCAGCATCTTCTTCAATACTACCAAAAACGTTATCGCGCAGCAGTTGCCCTTGGTCACTTGATTGGCTAATTTGGTTTTTATCTTCAGGCGCTTCGTGATGACCACGCATGGTGGCAACCTCGATTATTTCACGGCCAAAAACAATGTGTGCTAAACGAAAGCGACGGCCAATTAAACGGCAATTGCGAAATAGCTTTTTAACCTGATCTGGAGTGGCATTGGTGACCACATCAAAATCTTTTGGTTGTTGGCCTAACAAAATATCACGAATGCAACCACCAACAAGGTAGGCATCAAAGCCTCCGTCTTTCAGGCGATATAATACCTTGATTGCATTTGGGCTAAATTGTTTGCGAGAAATACCATGCTCATTGCGTCCAACTATTAAAGGCTGCGCAGAGACTTGGGTATGTTCGGCTGTTACTGAGGCGGTTGGGCCCATAATTTGCCGACAAAATTGAAAAAGCTTGGAAATAATAATCTGTCTCCTACAGAATTCGGTTATTTGATGGACGCCATCAAAAATTAAACCAAGTATAGCCTCACTTTGCTATTAACTGCACAGGTGTTGCGTTTACTTGGTAATAGCTATGGTATTAGAGCCTTGTTCATTTTAGCCAGTTAAACAGTCATTGCTAGGGTTAAAACTTTCTCGCATAACGACGCTGGAAATTATTATCCTGTTATTGAGCTACTTGACTGTTGAATCGTGTACAACCTTAACGCAATTGCTATTAATTAAATGAATTGCACATTTAAGGTGGGCTATCATATACCAGCACAGCTTAAAAATTAAGTTGAAGGCCTTAAAATTAGCCTTTTTTAGTGAATTTTTATTTGTTTAAATGCGTAAAGGCGGTTGTATGGCTGTGTGGGTTTTGCGAAATTTGAATTTGTGTCACTTTAGGGACGTTTTGCAAGCTGTAATTATCGACAGCCCAAGCTAGCATTTGCTCGATATTTAGTTCAAGTAATTCATCTTTGGGCGCCAACCCTAAAAATTCGAATGCATTCAGCAAAGCCGGTTTGGGGTTACTTTTGCTAATAGCTGGGGCATAGTTTTGTTTTGATAATTTAAGCCCAGGTTTAGCGACTGCTAATGGTAAATGTGCGTAATGGGGGGCAGTGCTAACCAATTGTTTAAATAAGCTCAATTGGCGTGCGGTTGGTTCAAGCAAGTCTGCGCCGCGTACGACATGAGTGATACCTTGGGCAATATCGTCTGCGACCACCACTAGTTGATAAGCAAATAGTCCATCACTGCGCTTTATGAAGTAATCTTCATGGGCGAGAGCATGGGCTACATTCACCTCACCTTGAATGAGATCATGGTATTGGCATGTAGCATGTTGCTGAATTAATCGCAGAGCGCTGCTGCTCTGACTATGCTTTAAATGACGGCAACGGCCTTGGTAAATACCGCCAAGCGCTTTAATTTCTTTGCGCGAGCAGTGGCAAGCATAAATAAGTTGCTGGTTATTTAGATTATTAATGGTATGCGTATACAGGTCATGGCGCTTAGTTTGATAGACCACCTCTTCATCCCAGTACAAACCATAGGCTTCTAAGGTATTGAGAATATCTTTAGCGGCGCCGTCTACAACACGTGTGGTGTCGATATCTTCAATACGAACTAACCAAGTACCTTGGTTGCTTTTCGCATCAAGGTAGCTGCCCACAGCCGCCACCAGCGAACCAAAATGAAGTGGTCCAGAAGGTGACGGTGCAAAGCGACCGCGATAGTTGCGCATAGGCGCAGTTACGGCTGTGGTAGACATTTGATTAATTACTAGTATTAACCACGTCCAGATTGTTTTTCTTTGATTTCCGCAAGCGTTTTACAGTCTACGCATAAGTCTGCTGTAGGACGTGCTTCTAAACGACGGATACCAATTTCAATCCCGCACGAATCACAAAAACCAAAATCATCTTCTTTGATTAATTGGATCGTCTTTTCAATTTTTTTGATCAGCTTGCGTTCGCGGTCACGAGTACGAAGTTCTAAAGAGAACTCTTCTTCTTGTGCTGCGCGGTCAACTGGATCAGGGAAGTTAGCTGCTTCGTCTTGCATATGCGATTTAGTGCGGTCAACTTCATTGCGTAAATCGTTGCGCCATGCTTCCAAAATAGTTTTGAAATGAGTGCGCTGTGCATCATTCATATACTCTTCGCCCGGCTTTTCCTGGTACGGTTCTAAACCGGCCTGAGCCAATAACCCTAATTTTTTTTGGTCTGGCATAACTTTCTCCTAAATCCTTAATATAATGCCCAGCATAAGCCGGCGGCTATAAATAACAGAATCCTATGGCCTAGGCAAATTTATTTTTCATTAATTAGTCTTACTTAAACCGCATCAATAAAATTAAAAAAGGTACGATAAGTGGTTTATACACCGATTATTGTTAAAATAAGTGCTCAAAAACTTGCCTTGTTATATGGGCGAAAACCTTAAAAACAAGTCGCTTTTAATTAAAAGTAAGCTTTTCTGTTAGTGTAATTTCAGTGCTCGAAATATCGGCTTTATAAGCAAGGACTTCTACACCTTTAGTAATTGCTAAATCAACTAGTTGAGCGTACTTTTCGTCAACGTGGCGCGCCGCACTAACTTGCGTAATCCCTTGGTGCAATACTGCAAATAGCAGCACTGCACGATGGCCTTGTGCAACCATTTCAATTAATTCACGAATATGTTTTTGACCGCGAAGAGTTTCAGCATCAGGGAAGTACCCTTGGCCGCTTTGCGGGGCATTTTGACTGAGTAAAGTAACCGATTTTACTTCTACATAGCAGTCTGGGTGTTGAGGAGCTGTAAGTAAAAAATCGATACGGCTATTTTCATCACCATATTTAACCTCTGGCTGTATTTTAGTGTAGCCGTTAAGCTCGCTGATTAGCGCTGCGTGAAGTGCTTCTGCAACTATTTTATTCGCGATTGCCGTATTTACACAGATCAGATGGCCAAACTGGTTTTGCGTCAATTCTAATGAATGAGGATATTTTCTTTTTTGATTGCTACTGGTGGAATAAAAGGCTGAAAAGTCAGGCTCCGCGCAGCCTGTCATTTTACCTGTGTTGGCACAATGGGCAGTAAACTCTGAGCCATCGCTAAGGCGTAAATCGGCTAAAAAACGTTTGTAGCGTTTGATTAAAGTAGCGTGTTGGAGTGGTGTTGTATATTTCATTATTTTAGTTATTTGGTCTCATGCAGTTGGGAAGTTGTTGTGGCTATAGTAAACTCATTATCACAATTTTAGCGCAAAGAGTATTCTAACATGTCTGAAAAATTTGTTGTTCAATTAAGCGAGCAGGGTGCTGCATCGCATTGGGGCGAAACCGCTACGTTATCTTTTAATGAGCACGGTGCAACGGTTCATTTATCTGAACAAGAAACATTAGTAAATGTACAAAAAGCCGCGCGCAGTATTGCCAATCAAGGCGTTAAAAATGTCGTGCTAGCTGGTGATTGCTGGTGTACAGAAACACAGTGGGCTTTTTATCAAGGCTTTGTATCTCCTAAGTCATTACATGGTGTTGCATTTGCCGAAAATGCTAAAACAGATAGCCAAGAATTAGCTTCATTACTACGCTCGGCTACTTGGGCGCGTGAAATGATCAATGGTACGGCGGATGATATTTTCCCTGAAAGTTTAGCTGGTAAAGCTGCGGAATTTATTCAATCGCTAGCTCCTGAACACGTGAGCTACCAAATAATCAAAGGTGATGCGCTACTTGAGCAGCAGTGGATTGGTATCCATGCTGTTGGTCGTGGTAGTGAGCGCCCGCCTGTATTACTTGCACTTGATTACAACCCAACTGGCAATGAAAATACGCCTGTGGATGCGGCACTTGTTGGTAAGGGGATTACTTTTGACTCTGGCGGTTATTCAATTAAAGCTAGTGAAGGCATGCTTGGCATGAAATGCGACATGGGGGGGGCTGCCACTGTTACTGCTGGGTTAGCGTTGGCTATTAGTCGTGGTATCAACAAACGTATAAAACTGTTTTTATGTTGCGCTGAGAACCTTATTTCAGGCCATGCTTACAAACTGGGTGATATTCTTACCTATAAGAATGGCACGACCGTTGAGATTGTAAATACCGACGCAGAAGGTCGTTTAGTCCTTGCCGATGGCCTGATGGCTGCAGCTGAAACCGGCGCTCCGTTAATTATTGATGCAGCAACACTAACAGGCGCTGCGCTAGTTGCTGTTGGTCAAGAGTACAATGCCTTATTTGGACTTGATAAAGAGTTTGTACGTGAAGTTGAAGGCTTTGCTGGACAAGAAATGGAAGGTGCGTGGCCACTACCACTTGAAAAGTGGCATCAACAAAACTGTCCTTCACCATATGCTGATACAGCTAATAGCCGTGCTCAAAAAGGTGGTGGTTATGGTGGTGCATCAAATGCCGCTGGTTTTTTGTCACGTTTTGTACCAAACGACGGCAAAGGCTGGGTGCATATGGATTTAGCTGCAGCGTTTAATATGGGCAGCACCAGTCAATGGGCGGCAGGCGCAACAACCGTAGGTATGCGTACCGTAGCACGTACTTTGTTAGAAAAAGCATAAACGTTCTATGCTAAAAAGCGCCGACATTGGCGCTTTTTTATTACTTGAAAAATAGTAATTACAAACTCAAACAAGCTTTTTTTATTTATTTGCTGTAAAATCATGCCCCACTTTTGTCGTTCAAGTTTGCTGTAAACTACACTTGAATGATCTACTTACACTGGGGTTTCTATTATGTCTGATAAGACTTACATCACGGCTCAGCAATTGCTCGAAGATTCATTTCGCGTTGCGGCACAAGTTTACCAAGATGGTTTCCGTCCTGATTTTATAATCGGTATTTGGCGTGGTGGGGCTCCAATTGGGATTGCAGTGCAAGAGTACTATGATTATAAAGGCATAGAAACAGATCATATTGCAGTACGTACATCTTCATATTACGGCATCAATAAACAGTCTAAAGAAATAAAAGTACATGGTTTACATTATATTATCGAGAATGCCAATGCGGGTGATTCACTATTGATTGTTGATGATGTATTTGATTCAGGGCGTAGTATTTTTGCACTGAAAGAAAAGCTTTCGGAATTGATGCGTTTAAACTTACCGCAAGATATTCGCGTTGCTTGCCCGTACTACAAGCCAAAAAACTCAAAAGTTGATATGAAGCCTGATTACTACATTCATGAATCAGAAGAATGGCTGGTATTCCCACATGAGCTATCGGGGTTAACACCTGATGAGATCATCGCCGGTAAAACAGATTTAGTAAAAATACACGATATTTTATTAGCAAAATAAATTTATTGGGTGAAATAAAAAAGGCCTGTTTAAGGCCTTTTTTATTTATTAATTAGCTGTCTAAACCAATATTATTTATAAGTTTCAAACACTTCTTTTAATCGCGCTAAGTGAGCATATACGTAACTGCTCGACATACGATCTTGGTTTAGGAAGTTTTTATCTATATTGATGCTTGAAATTGGGGTTGTTGCGCTTCCAAAATCTAGTGCGTTATGTGAATTACCAATACGTGTACTCACGCTATGCTTCCAACTTTTCGCACCTTTGACTTGCCAGTTTCCTGCACTCATATCTTTACGTGATGTCAGAGGAATACTAAATCCTATACCCACTTTTTCTATGGTTGTATTGCTGTATGAAACTGCAATATTGGCGTCGCCAAACCAGAATTTAGTTTCTAGTTTATAACCGCTGTCCTCATTCCAGAATTGGCCTGCAGTTATATGGAATGAGACATCTTTTTCAGCCCATAAATAACGGTATGAATAAATAGAGTAATCACGCTTGTCGGTGTTGTAATCTTTGTATTCAAAGTAGCCTAGTTTAGCTTTTACTTTATGACGACCCTCTGGACTTTGCCATACAGTTTCATTAGTTATACCTATAAAATCAAAGTAATCTTGGTAAAGACCAAATTGAGTTTGGTTATAGATATTAAATGGTAGTGCAAAAGTTTGGTAGACAATAGCTCGTTTTATGCCAGTCTCTTGACGAGAGTTTTGAAAGACCTTTCCTGGTTCAAAATTTTCAGTGTTAGCTACATTTACTTGACCAGTAACGTTGATACCTGCACCGTACCATAGTGGCATATGTAAATCTGCTTGTAGTGCTAATGAATGGTCATATACACCAAATTCAGTAGCGTAAGTTGAAGCAAGCGATGGTGTAAAAGATAGTCTAGGTACAAAATAAGGGCTGGTGCTTTGGGTATTTCCGGCCCATTTAACACCTTCAGCACCTTTATCACTAAATTGAGTGCTGACTATTAAATCTGGTGTAATATTTTCATTGATAAAACGACGATAATTATCTAATCGGCCTTTGAGCTGTAACTGTGGAATATCTTGTTTTGATAAACGTACTACAAATTCATTATCGCTGCTGGTAAAGTGCTCAGTGATGCGGCCTAACACGAGCCCAAGTGCGTCAATTTCGTTGCGGTTAAATACAGAGTTTTCAAACTCTACAATAATTAACTGAGAGTGAGAAATACCTACGCGGATATTTTCAAATCCATCGTTTATAAGCGCGTTTTTCAAACCGTGTATTTGCTGGTTAGTATTTGAGTCGGTTTCAGTGTTCTTCGCAACCGTACTGTTTGTTTCTAGCTTTTTGTTACTTTCAGGCTGTAGAGTAATGTTTGATTGCTGTGTAACTTTAGCTATCTTTGTAGGCTTTTCTACTGATTTTAGAGTTACAGGCGCAGGCCTAACTGGTGTGTAATTAGTCCGCGCTTCATCACTGAACGGCATGCTTACGTTAATACCCCAATAGACATTATCATCGGCCAATTTTGTATTTGAATATAAACGGCTATTAAATGAAACAGTTGCTAAATCGTATAACCATTCTTTAGGAAGTGTTACACGAGCACCTACATTAAATGCCTCGGCATCATGTTCAGCGAGTACAGAAAGCCAGGTGAAAGGTTGGTATTCTATACCTGCAAAAATACCGTCTAACTGTCCGGTAAGTGTGTCTGATGCGCCAATACCGGCACTAAAACGGAAGTCCCACCACTGCTTAGATGCAACAGCGTAATACGCTTCATAGTTATTAGCAGCCCCTCCAACATCTTTAGCACCAACAGCGATACTGACCCAATCTTTAGGAATGAATGGAATTTGGTATTTGGCATTGAATGATAAATCACGAAGTTGGTCATTGTTACTAAAACTAAATAAGTTATCATGCATGCTTGATGAGGTTATTCGACCATTGACTTCTAACCCATCAAATAGCCCTGCTGAAAAAGTAAAATTATGGCCATCGACGTACTTGCCTCTAATTTCTAGTTGATTGCTGTAGCCTATATCAACTATGCCTTTATCCATAACTGCTGCTGAAGGGGTATGAAAAATACCGGTAAAACCGTTATAAGCAATGCCGTGAGTCATTGTATCATCGGCAAGTAATGGTGAGCTGATCGTTAGAGCACAAACCGTTACTAAAGTTGTTTTTTTATTTATCACGTTGTTAACCAAAATAGATTTAAGTTAGGTTTTAAGTCCTTAAAACCAGTCAAGGTATTTAATGTAGCAATAAAATCTTATAAACAAAAATTATTGCATTTTCAATATACAAAAGCCGCGCAAATGCGCGGCTTTTGAAAGGATAACCAATATGTTGATTAATTAGCTGCCGCCAGTAGTGCCAGTAGTGCCAGTAGTGCCAGTTACTACACGGTCTTCAACGGTACAGTTATCACGTGGGATATTGAATGTTACATCAGTACCATTTGCTGTAACGGTGGTGCTTTGCAGGCCAACATTAACACCTGTAGGAATCACCTTAACATCATAAGATGAACCACTTTGCAGGCCTGTTAATGCGTAAGAGCCAGCAGTCTCAACTGCAGTCGAAATTGCTCTCTTAGTTTGAGAGTATAAAACTACCGCACCAGTAAATGGGAACGCTTTGTTTTGATCTACTTCAGCATTAGAGCACGTATATGTAACGTTTAAGTTTTGAGATACGATATCTACAGGGCTATTTAGCTCAACATTTACGGTACCACATAAGTTTGCATTAGCTACAGTGGCCCATACGTTACCATTTTTATCTCGAACAGATACATTTGCAACTGCATTGTTAGCTACAACACCTGAACCGTAAAGGTTACCTTGATTTTTCTTAACAAGTTTCTTTTTCGAAATTGTTGAAGAATTAAGATGTACATACAAACCTGAAGCTGGAACAGCATCACCTGTAAAGGTGTAAGCGATAGGAGTTGTACATGCTGTTTGGCCTTCGCTTAATGCAAAACCAGTTAAGTGGTCAGTAGCAAAATTAGCTGGCAGAGTTAGTGCACCTGCAGTGCCTACTGTTGCTTTCTCAGTTTCGTTAGTCCAAACACCAGTTTCTTCATTATATGAAGAAACGTCAAACTTATCACCTGCTGCAACTGTTGAACCATCAATTGTTTTAAATGTATTTGGTAAGTTTGCAGCTAAAGAGATATCTCCTGAGAAGTTTTTAACTTTAGTGTCACCAGCAAACATTTCAACAGTCATGTAAGCCGCTGGAACAACTACTTTAGCAGCATCGGCATTGGATAGGCCTTCAGGGATTAGGTCAACAGCTGGGGTTTTATCTGCTGTAGCGTTAATGTCTGCAGTTACAACGTTTAGTGTGATTTCTGTACCTGTAACGGCTGCGCCAGCGGCATCTTGAAGTTCAATATCTGAGCCGATTTTGATTGAAGCAGCGCCAGCTGTTTCATCTAAAGGAGTTGCTAATTTACCATCAGCAGCAGCAATATTTTCTTTTTTGAGAATGGTAACTTTAGCTTCGTCTAATTTTACTAAAGAAACAATAGTATCAACCACCTCAGATTTGTCGCTTAGATCAATGATAACACTGTTGGAAGCATAACCTTCAGCTGTTACTAGTGCAGTTAATGACGTTAATTCTGCACCTTCAGCAAGAGTGAAGGTAAAAAAACCGTCATCCGCGCTGACTTCAGTGATTTCATCACCATTAAGTGCCGTAACATTAGTTGAGGCTACGCCTGCTTCTAAGAATTTCACTGTAGAAGCAACAACTTCACCAGATACAGAATCAACAACATTACCTGCTACATAAAATGATAATGCAGTAGGCGTATCTGGAATAGGAACTTTTACTGTTGGCTCTGGTTTCACAGGAGGCTTAACATAATCGTTATTGTCGTTGTCACTAAAACAGCCGCTTAGAGTTGCTGTAAGGCCAAGTGCAAGAGCTAGCTTGGTGAGCTTGAATTTATTATTTCCCATAATCGTTACCTTTCTTTCCTTTCTCTTTAAAGTAAACAGACTTAATTGCAGTTTTATAAATGTACCGAAGCGCGCACCAAGTCAGGCTTGCACCAATAATACAATAATTAGTTCATCAAGGATAAGCGCACATTATATATACGTCAAGTGAACATTATATATACTTTAATTAATTAAATAAGAAAATTGTTACTGGTTTTGGTAAAGAAATCTTGTTTAATTTTTACGGATTTAACATTGCTTCGTAATTTTTTACTATGCTAAAGGAGTAGGTTGTAAATGTAAATAGTCGTATTTTAGGCTGTTGAATGTTGCTTTTTTAAGCTGGATTTTAATAAATGACTACGTTATAGCTGCGAAAAACTATCCACATAATCGCTAAGTTTATCTAAATTAACTGCTTTTAGTCCATCATTTGAACGCGCGACTAAGCCTCTTTCCACCAGTTCTGATACTACGCGGCGATAGGCTCGCTCTGTGGTGGCAAAACGTTCAGCTTCGGCATTTACCGTTGGGTATGCGCGCAGCAGGGTTGGGTTATTATTTTCGGCACGTAATAAGCAGTCTTTGGCGATATTGTAACCCAATGGTAACAATAGTTTATCTAAATTAATTTTTTGGTTTTCTTGAAATTTAGCGGCAATAGTTTGTGCTGTGTATAAACTCAGCTCTGGCTTTTCAAGTAACAAGGCACGCCAGTGCTTTAGTTCTATTAGGTTGTAGCTAACGTCACTGAAGCAGGTAACTGTATAAATGCAGGGATTATTGTTTAGCGCTTCAATTTCACCAATTAAGGTGTTGTTGCAATCAAGTTGGCCCAGCAGTAAGCGGCGGCCATTACCGACATCATAACTAAACGATACAGTGCCACTTCTGACTAATACTAATTTTGTAAGAGGTTGATCTTGGTGGATCAGTACTTCTTTTTTAGATTGTTGATAACGACTGCCAGCAAAGGTTAGTAGCTGGTCGACGAGATAACTAGAAAAATGATATTGAAACATCAACAATGCCCTTCGGACAATTGTCCTATTTATTACATCTTAATGACGTTAGCATTAAGATTCTAAGAATTTACGCTAACTTACTAGCTTAGTTAACTCGGTTAATTAAGTTTAACACCTGATATCCCGTGTAATGATTATTAAAGTGTGCTTTTAGCAGCTTTGGGTTTTTAGTAAGTTAGCCTTTTTATACTATTGCTATATTGTGGAATAACTTTGCCTCAACTACAACATTTGCAATGCTAACCTAAAGTAGTGGAGAGAACAAATGAGTTGGGAATATTTGGGGTATTTTGCCTCAGCTTTACTTATTGCCTCTTTGACTATGAGTGATGTGAGCAAACTTCGTTGGTTTAATCTTGCCGGTTGTATTGCTTTCACAGCCTACGGTATTGCGATTGCCGCATGGCCTGTGGCTATCACCAATGGTTTGCTAACCTTCGTAAATATTTATCATTTAATTAAGCTCAAACGTCAACAACAAAAACCACAATAATAGCGTGGTTTATTGAGCCTTACTCTGGTTATCAATTTGCGCTTTTTGGTAGCGCAATTCACCGCCAATCCATGTTTGATTTACGACAATGGTAAAAATTTCTTGTACTGGCACTTTAAAATAGTCTTTGTCGATTAAAATAAAGTCAGCCCATTTTCCTTGCTCTAAACTACCTAATTTAAATTCTTGATGTGCGGCATATGCAGCACCTAACGTGAATGCTCTGAGTGCATCTTCTCTGCTCAGTGCTTCAGTGACTCGCCAGCCATTAGCGGGTAGTTGATAGTGATCTTGGCGAGTAATTGCTGAATACAAACCGTCAAAGGGGTTGGCCAGTTCAACTGGATAATCTGAGCCTGCAGCTACTACTGAGCCTTGCTTTAAAAACGTTTGCCATGCATATGCACCTTGTAATTGTGTATAGCTAAGGCGCTGCTCTGCCATATGCATATCAGAAGTTGCATGCACCGGTTGCATTGATGGAATGATTTTAAGTGCTTTGAAGCGAGGAATATCTGCTGGATCAACTATCTGTGCGTGCTCTATACGGTTACGCAGTAAAATCCCGCCGGTTTTTTTAAATACATTTTGATAGGCATCTAACACAATATGATTTGCTTTATCACCGATGGCATGGGTATTGGCGCTAAAACCATGGTTAAAGCTCAATGTGTACAGCTGCTCTAATTTTTGTTGAGTTTCGAGCATTAAACCTTGGTGATTCTTTCTATCTGCATAATCGGCCAGTAGTGCAGCGCCGCGGCTACCAAGCGCACCATCAGCATATATTTTTACACTGCGAATAGACATGAAATCGTTAAGATCTTTATAGCGACCAGCTCTGAGCATATCTTCAAGGGACGGATCTGTTGCACTGAGCATTGCAACAATACGCAGTGGTAACGTACCTTGTTCAGCTCTTTGCTTGTAAACTTGCCATGTTTGTTTATCAATTCCAGCATCGTGGGTTGAGGTTATACCTAAGCTAAGCAGATGTTGGCCAGCTTGATTTAAGGCATTATTTACGTCTTGATTTGACGGCGTTGGAATATGTGCAGTAATTAAACTTTCGGCTTTATCGACAAAAATACCGCTCGGTTGACCTGCTTGGTAGCGAATAATTTCACCACCTGCAGGTGACTGTACAGTGGGTGTTAACTTGACTAACCCCATCGCTTTGCTATTAACCCAAATAGCGTGACCATCTACCCGAGAAAGTACTACTGGAACATCTTTAACTACTTTATCTAAGTCAGCAGCAGTAGGAAATTGCTTATTAGGCCACAGTTCTTGATTCCAACCGTGGCCAATAATCCAGCCTTGGTTATTTTTAGCAAATACAGCAAGTTTTTTTTGTATTTCTGCAATCGACGTACTGCCACGTAAATCGAGTTGCGCTAAATTATTACCAAGTCCTATCACATGACCGTGGGCGTCGATTAAACCTGGTAATAAGGTCTGTTGCTCGGCATCAAATACTGCTGCATTAGGGAAACTCGCTTTTAGTTTATCGTCTCCTACTTTTACTACTTTGCCATCTTTAATAACCAATGTAGAAAATTGCTGTAATTGACCACTGTAAGTTGGAGTGTAACCATTCGCATTGTAGATCACCGTGGTATCAGCTAGCACAGGTAAAGATAAAGTGATTAAACAGACGAGTAAGCATTTCATTGTTAGTATTCTTTTTCTGCTTTTGTTAGTTAAACAGTAACAGAGAATACTGAGTCTGCAAATTAAATATAATGAATTATTTATAGTTGTGAGTTGCAACTATGCTTATGAATTAACTATTCATTTATTTGCGTATAGACTAAATTCAGGCAGTGATAATCTACCATCTTTATCACTATCATAGTTTTTGAAACGAGACCATAGGGCAGGATCTTTTGCTGACTCTGAACGAGTGAGAAAACCGTCTTCATTGCGGTCTAACTTTTTGAATTGCTCTGCTATATTATCAGTTGTTGCAAAACTGCAACAACTACTGAGAAGTAACAAACTTAGTCCCAGTTGTGTACAATATTTCATTGGGGGAAACTCGTTAATCTAGGTTATTAGTTAAAAAACGCTTAAATTCAGATAGGGAAATTTTATTGTCTTGGTCTTTGTCCCAACGTTTAAAGTTACTCAACAATTGTGGTTGTGGTTCAAGCTCATTATGCGTTAAATAGCCATCTTTATTGCTATCTAAATGATCAAAACGTTGTTTTACATCCAGTGCAATTGCGCTAAAACTGGTGGCTAGCGACACACTTAATATTATTAATATGCTTTTCATTATTTACATCCTACCTACAAAAAGAATAAAGCATTTGCCATAATTTAAATCCCAACATTAAATCCGTTTACACATTCCCTCCGGGATTATGGCAAATACTTTAAAGCCTTTTAAAATTTAAACTTTGCGAACTTTTGCTCAGGTAATTACTCGCCGTTATTATCACAATTCATTGCAAAAATTGTTTAAACTCAGCAAATGAAATTTGACCATTTTGGTCTTTGTCAATTTGCTCAAAACTTTCGTGTAATACCGCATCTTCAGATGCTTCTGCTTCGCTCAATGTGCCATTACTGTCTTTATCAAGTTCTGCGAAGGTGGCCTCGACATCAATGGCAAAGCTGTTAAAGCTAAGCAGTAGGCTGATGCATAAGCACAGCGGTGTTAATATTTTCATATTATTTCCTTATAAACAGTGGTTGATACGGGTATTACAAGAACGATGCCAATCTTTTTATTGCATAAATATCAGTGGCTTAACTTTTTTGCATGATAATAAGTGGGAAAAAATGACCGGGCAGCGTGTCTTTTTTGCAACAACTTTTAATGGGTATTGATTAAGTTTTTAAAAAACAGTTGGTTAAGTTGTTTCAATTTAGCGTCAGTCGCTTTATATAGCGCTACACAGTTCGCCTTATTCATTATTCTTATTGATTCAGCTAGTGTAAAAGTAACACCTTCCATAATCAGGCATTTAACTAAAGGAGTAGCGATAGTGGCCTCATTCGCTAAAAAGTACAGTGCATTACTTAGTTGGCGACCCAATTTAATAGGCCAGTTTTTGTTTAGTACTTTGTTATCGCTGCTGCCATTATCACTGGTAGTGATTGTATTTTTAAATGCGCTGAATAAACAGCTAGCAGTAACTCAACAAATCGTCAGTGAAAATTATCAAATTACCAAGTCATTTAATAATCTCAAGCAAGATCTCAATAGTTTAGAGCGCGCAACGCGACAAAACTGGGTGCTAAAAAGCGAATCACTCGATGAATTGATTGTTGATAAGTGGCAATCATCACTACAAAGCATTGATGAACTAACTTTTATAAGCCCTACGGGGGAGTATATTAAGCAATGGCAGCAACTCGCACAGGTATTGCAATTAGCGCATACTCAACTCGTTACTGAAGGACAACAAGATGCGCAATTATTTATTCCTGTGAGTGAATTTATTGCGCGTCAAACTGTGTGGCTAAGAGATCAAAATGAGCTGCAAATAACTAAAAATCAGCAACAGTTAAAAGCTTTACAAAGCTCATTTATCAATTGGTTAATAGCACTTATCCCATTAACTTTACTAGTAGGTGGTGGTTTTTTATGGCGTATAAGTGGTCGCTTAAAAGGATTAACGTCGGTTATTGATAAGCTTGGGCAAGGTCATTGGCAACAAAAAATAGCTGTACAAGGCTCTGCTGAGTTGGTTGAACTAGGAAATAAATTACAATGGGTGCAAGAGCAGTTGCATCAATTAGAGCAACAAAAAGATACTTTTTTACGCCATGTTACCCATGAATTGAAAACACCATTAGCGTCAATGGTTGAGGGCACTGACTTACTCGCCGATGAAATCGTTGGACCTATTAACAAAGAGCAGCAAGCGGTGTTGGCGTTAATTACCCAGAGCATGGTGCGTTTGCGCGCTATGATCGATAGTTTACTTAGTTACAATGCGATTCGCAGCAGCAAAGAAGACTTAAGCGAGCTGGAATTCTCGCAATTAATAACCAAGATAAACAGCCATTTTGAACATCGTTTAGTGGCGCGTAAGCAAAGCTTATATTGGCATTGTGAGTTACCCGATCAACCACTGGAAATTGCTGCAGAGCTTGTTGAAATGATCTTAATTCAGTTGATCTCTAATGGCTTAAAGTTTTCACCAGCAGGACAGGCGGTCAACATTGCTCTGTCATTAGCTGGTCGTACTTTGACTATGAGCGTTAGCGATCAAGGCACCGGTATTAAAGAGCAAGAGAAATCACATATATTCAGTGCCTTTTATCAAGGTAAGAATGCTAAAGATGTAACCGCTCAAGGTAGTGGCTTAGGGCTCACCATTGTAAAAGAGTCTGTTGAGCAATTGATGGGTACTTTACACGTTGAGCATAATGAGCCACAAGGCTGTCGTTTTATAATTCAAATCCCAGTCATCCCTCCAACCAATAAAAACCAAGGAGTTAATTAGCATGGGCGTGCGTTTAAATGTCATTTTAGTGGTTTGCATTACAACCTTAGGGCTCGCAGGGTGTGAGTTAACTGAGCAGCCAGTAAATAAAAGCAACCCTCAAGCTGAACAAGCGGGTAAGGTGACGACACCACAAGGGGAACGTTTACCAAATCCGAAACCTAGGCCGAAAACCGATCCTATGTATGCACCTGCCGAAACGGTCATTGGTTGGCATGCAAAGTCGTGCGGTGGTTTTCAAGTGGCAGCGAGTAAAACGGTTTATATTGGTGCTAAAGAGCTTCAAAATTATTTTGATTTTAGTTGTAAAAATAATGTATTAGCACCGGAAAAAGTATTAACGCAGCTGCTAAAACTGGATCAAGCTTATTATTGGCCAGATGACATAAAACAGTATTTTTGGCTGCAAAAACAACAAATAAAACAGCAGATCAATGCTAAAAAACAGCAGCAAGCGCTGAATAATAAAATGCAAGAAACCCTGTCATCACTGGCAGCCATCGAGCAGCAACTATTACTACGTGAAGAAACTAAGGAGCAGTAATAATGTCAACAGAGCAAAACCAAGGCGCGCGAATTTTACTGGTCGATGATGATACAAGTTTATTAAAACTATTGGCTATTCGCATAGAATCTAAAGGCTATCAAGTGACTACCTGCCAAAGCGGTATTGCTGCGCTACAGTTATTAAAAAATAATGTGTTTGATGCTGTGATTACAGACTTACGCATGGATGAAATGGATGGTATGGCATTACACCGTCAGCTACAAAATCGTTACCCAGCACTGCCTGTAATGATGATGACTGCTCATGGGTCTATTCCTGATGCTGTTGAAGCGACGAAGCAAGGTATTTTTGCCTTTATTACTAAACCGGTAGATAAAGATGAGTTATTTGATAGTTTAGCAAAAGCGATTGAAATTCATGGCCTCAGTGCCGATGAAAGCGCATCAAACAGCAATATCGTGACCCGCAGTGGTGCTATGCTGCATTTACTTGAGCAAGTTAAATTACTAGGTCCAACTCAGGTCAATGTGCTGATCTCGGGGGCCAGTGGTACAGGTAAAGAGTTACTAGCTAATGCTATTCATCAACATAGCCATGTTAGTGAAGGTCCGTTTGTCGCAATAAACTGTGGTGCGGTACCGAGTGAATTACTAGAATCAGAATTATTCGGTCACAAAAAAGGGGCTTTTACAGGCGCGATTAAAGACCACCAAGGGTTATTTCAGCAAGCGCAAGGCGGTACTTTATTTTTAGATGAAATCGGTGATATGCCACTTAATTTACAAGTTAAGTTACTGCGCGTATTACAAGAAAAAACGATCCGCCCAGTGGGCTTTGAAGAAGAAATTCCAATTGATGTGCGGATTGTATCAGCAACTCATAAAAACTTGCCTGATGCGATTGCTAATCAGCAATTTCGCGAAGATTTATACTATCGCTTAAATGTTGTGAATCTTAAATTACCAGCATTGTGTGAGCGCAGAGAAGACGTGAGTTTATTAGCGCAGTATTTTAGCGCTACCATTGCTAAACGTATGGAACAAAAAGAAAAGCGTTTCGCCAATGATGCGATGCATGCATTAGTACGTCACGATTGGCCGGGTAATATTCGCCAGTTACAAAATGTAGTAGAACAGGTTGTCGCACTTACCCCAGGTGAAGTAATATCAGCACAGCTGGTTGAAAGTGCACTTAATAGTAATACCAACAATGTTGAGCCGCTTTCACTTAACGATGCTAAAAAAGAATTTGAGCGTGATTATGTGATTAATACTTTAAAGATGGCTGGCGGTAACGTGGCTGAAGGGGCAAAACTAGCTAAACGTAACCGTTCAGATTTTTATAAGTTGATCAAAAAACACAACATTAACGTTGATACTATGTGTTAGGAGAGAAAATGCAGTTATTTATGGTGTATTTAGGTGGGCGTATTCAGGGCTGCCATATTGAAATGCATGATGTTCGTTTTGTTGTTGGAGAATCGATTGAACAAACTTACTCAAAATTAAAAGCGCAGTGGGTCGGTGATAAAAGTAGCGTGCACATGGACAGTTACATGGCGGTAAATCACATTGATGGCTTTGCAGTAACTGTGGTAGATGAACCCGTGGCTCAATCGCAGCAGTTATATTTTGTAAATTTAGGAGCGTATCGTGCTGATAGCTTAGCTGAGCAGCATGACTTCGCGTTATATGTAGCAAGCAGTAGCGACGAAGCTAAACAAAGAGCGAAAGAAGATTTACTAGCTGGTTTAAGTCATATTCATAAAGATGACTTACATGATGTAGATGATTGCTTTGCAATTGACTTGCTTGACAGTCAATTACATATCAAGCTAACCCCGAGCGAGCAATCTCAAACGATTAAGCCAGATTGGTTTGGTTGCCATATCTTATAAATAATTAATAAAAGAGAGTATGCAGTGCAAGCGTTAGTCGTTATCGCTTTGTTCTGCACGCTCTTTGTCTTCACTGTTGCTGGCAATTTTAAAAGCGACAATAACTAAGCCAAACATAGCAAAAGGTAACGCTGCAAGCATGTATTCGATAACGTTGCTATTTTGGAAGCTGGCTTGTAATAAAAAATGCCCAGCAATACACAGAAAAATAACAACCAGTAAGATCGGTAATAAAATAAGTTCTTTTTTAGCTGAATGAGTTTTCATTATTAAGCAGTACTTTTACAAGGTACGCTATTGTAATGAGCAAACCGCTTTTAGGTCAAACAATTAGGCTGATAAATTACTTTTGATTGCGTTATATCATGTTTTTCAGTATCAGAGCTTGGCTCGCTACCGCGCAACTCATCATTATCGTCATAGTTGTATAAATCAAAAATAAAATCAATTTCTTCACGTTTCAATATCGCTTGCATATAGCTGCCTATCTTATCAACTTGGTTAAGTAGCAAGCATATGTCCGTGTGACTGAATTATAAGTGAACATTAACTATACAAAATGTGTATATATGTAATCCTTAATTATTATTTAGAGGCAGTCGAACGGTAAAAGTCACACCATCAGTATTTTTATTATTCGCCGCGCTAACTGTGCCTTTATGGTATTCACACACTAGACGCACAATATAAAGTCCTAAACCTAAATGAGGTTGTAGTTGAAGCTGTTGGCTACGAACCGACACCATTGAATCAAAAATATGATCTGTTAATCCTTCGGGTAAAAGAGGGCCTAAATTACTGATAGATAACAGGGCTACATTATCATGTTGATCAAGGCTGACACTTATTGCGCTACCTTTAATATTAAACTCTAAGGCATTATTGATCAGTTTATCTAGCAACTGAGCAATAAACTCAGGTGCGCCGCACAGTGGTAATGGTTGCGAGCAAATATCAAGTTTAAATTGTTGTTGTACATAGGTTAGCTGGTAGCCTTGCATGCAACCATTGATCACGTTTCGTAAATCAAATGGTTCCGCTTCAGCGCTTTGGATGCTTTGTTCAAGGCGTGTTGCTTCGCTCATGGTGGTGATTATTTTACCTAAACGCTCGACTCCTTCACTGGCACGATCAAGGTATTTTTGGCTCAGTTCAGTTTGTGGCTGCATTTGTAAGTTTTCAAGTGAGCTTCGCACTACTGCAACGGGTGTTCTGAGTTCGTGAGATAACCGCGACGACATGGTCTCTAAATAGTTAGTATAACCACCTAAGCGACTAACAATATTTGCAAAGCTGCGAGATAAATCACCAATTTCATCGTTTGAATCGCTGTAATTAATAGTGCCAGTTACTCGCCCTTGAGCATCAATGGCTTGCTCTGCGGTATCTCTTAAGCGGCGAATACGACAGGAGATCCTTGATGCAAAAAAGAATAATGTGACTGTGCCTATTAGCATCACTGCTAAAATCACATTAAATAGTTTCTCTAACGATTTGTTGCGTAATGTGCGAACACCATTGGTAGTCTCTTCTGCGATCACCGCACCAATTACGTGGTCTTGGATCCAAATAGGATAAGCTGCTGATAAGATCACTGCTTTGTTATCTGGCGTGAGTCGCCATGATGAGGCTGGTGTGCCGCTCAGGGCTTTGCCAATATGAGTGCCCTGCATTGCAGCCACATCGTGCAAGGTATCTAAAAACTCGTTTTCGGGTCGAGTAAGTACCTTGTAATAAAGCGGGTGTAAATAGTTTTGTTCAAAGCGCTGCCACCAAGTTGTTGGCGGTTTATCTGCAATGCCATCAGCCCATACACCGTCGGCATGGTGAATTGAACCCGATTGCGCGAGTACTCGATGGTGGTTATCAACCACCCAAATTCGACTGCCACTGTGGCCCATGCCCTTTAAAATACGATTAATTTCAGGGGAGGGCACCAGCACTGAGCCTATGTCATTTGGGTTGAGTATATTTGATGTGGACATTAATTGCGGCTCAACCTTATCAACATCCCAGTCTTCTATTGCAAAGCCTAGCTTATTGCCCAGCATATTTAATGGAAAGCGTAGTTCAAGATTGTAGCCAGTTGGCGTGCTGATAAAGTAACCTTGAATTTTTGTGATTGGCTCTTTGCTTAGAGCATCAAATGCATTAACCCAGCCATCTTGGCGAGCGGCAACGATGTAGTGTTTAAATTCCCCCTGTGGGTTTTTTAACATGATCTGTAAATGATCATTGCGTGTGAAACTTAAGCTATTTTTAGCGCGATAGACCAGCGAGTCGTCAGTTACTTTAAATACCGCATATAAAAACGTCTCGTACTTGCCAACCATATGATCAAACGAGAGATCCGAACTTTGATGATCCGTTTTATTACCTTGTAAATATCGCTCATCATAGTGCCACATTAAGCTTTGATAAGGCTTCCAGTCAGACAGTTTACCGTCAAGCTGAATAGGGTTACTTAAGTTATACGCATAAAGATCACGGCCTTTGACGACTTGATCTAAAAAATTGGTTTGCGAGTCAAATAATGCTGGGCGCTCATGCAGGGCCGTGGCGAGTGCTCGTGTAGTGCCGACTAAGGTTTTTTCTTGACCTTGGCGCAGAAATTTTTCCATTTCCCACACGTATTCATAGCCAAGCCAAGGCAGTAAAAATAAAAAACACGACAGCAATATAAATTTACTGCGCAAACCAAAACGCAGCATTACAGTTGCTCCCAACGGTAACCCATGCCGTACACGGTGTCGATACAATCAAACTGCGCATCTAAGGCAATAAATTTTTTACGGATACGTTTAACATGAGAAGTGATAGTGCTGTCATCAACGTAAATCTTTGCATCACTCATTAGTTCGTTACGGCTTTTTACATGCCCAGGGCGCTGTGCGAGTGAATGCAGCATCCAAAATTCAGTTACGGTTAAATCGACAATTTGCTGCTGCCAAAATACTTGCATGCGTTTAGTATCAAGCATGAGCGGGCCGCGATTGAGTAAGGCATTTTGATCAGCGGGTTGCTCGAGTGCTTCCATACGTCGAAACAGTGCACCGATACGAGCCGCCAAATGCGCCATGCTGATATCTTTAGTGAGATAGTCATCAGCGCCCATGCGTAGGCCACACACAGTATCTATTTCGCTGTCGCGGGCGGTTAAAAAAATAATCGGCAAGGTTTTAGAAAGCGAACGCAGAGTTTGGCATAGTAAGAAACCGCCATCAATTTCATGACCTAAACCAATATCGACAATCGCTAAGTCTGGCAATACGTCATTAAAAGCATGCTCTGCACTTTGACGGTTGCTATAGCCACTGACCAGATAACCCTGCGCGCTGAGCATTTCCATGTAATTTTCGCGGATCGCGGGTTCGTCTTCAATAATTGCAATCTTCTTCATTTACAGCACCTTCTTATATTCTAGTTGCACTATACCTAATTTTTTTGCTTTCGCACTGGCGAAAAAGCAATTGCCTTTTTTTTGCCACAATTGCTCAGCAGTTTGCCTTTTTTGCTCCCCTTTGTTGCCACTTGAGCTTGCTTTAATGGCGTTATACCAAATCGGGCAGCTACCAACCCATGAGTTGCCAACTATTAAGTAATTAAGCAAAAAAGGATTACACCATGAAAAAAATAATTATCGCTTGCACCATCGCTACTATTTTTGCAGCACCTAACTTAGCCCACGCTGACACAGTTGCAGTTAAAGCAAAAGAAACTCATAAAGAAACGGTGATAGGTTTAAGTACGGGGGCAATTGTTGGCGGTATTGTTGGCGGCCCTATTGGTGCCTTTGTTGGTGCATTTGCCGGAGGCTTGATTGGCGAGCAAGAAGTGGCAGAAGATAAAATTGCTGAGCAACAACGAGCTTTAGTTGTGCTGCAAGATAAAACCGATGATTACCAGCATGTACTAGCTCAAAATGCGCAAATGAGTGAGCAGCTCGATAAGCTTGAGAGTAATAACGAACGCCTTGCATTAGCAAAAATGCACAACCTAATGGCAATGACCATTCAATTTAAAACCGGTTCAAGTGAGATTGCCCCGCACTTTGCCAGCCAACTTGATCAACTAGTGAATTTACTACAAAGCCAGCCAGACTTGCAGCTGGATTTAAATGGCTTTGCCGATCAACGTGGTGATGAGCTCGCTAACCTAGTGCTTTCAAAGCAGCGAGTCGCAAATGTACAAAGCTACTTAATAAAGCAAGGTATTAGCCATACCCGCTTAACGACTACCGCATTTGGTGAGCAACAAACTGTGGCAGATAGCGATAATTATGAAGAAAACATGTTTGATCGCCGTGTAACGTTAACAACTCGTCCAAGCACGCAGCCGTATAACCAAACCGCGAGTAACTAATCGCCATTTTGCCAAGTAGCCGCCAAGGGGTGATTTTTATGTTGAGTAAACCAAGCAAAGTGCTGACCCGTAGCCATTTATGGTTACGGGGAAGCCTTTTTACCTTCATCGCGTTTGTTAGCTGTGCGAGTAACGCCAGCACATCGCCAGAACTAACTATGTTCGACAGCAATGGTGCAAAGGCAGCGCCTGGCGTTATCTTAAAAAGTGATGCCACCATGACAGTCACCGGATTGATAAACCATGTCGTGGTAACTCAACATTATCGCAATGAAAACCCGTTTGCTGTTAATGCACGCTATGTCTTTCCGCTGCCCGATGAAAGTGCGGTTCATGCCATGACTATGCACATTGGTGAGCGGGTGATCAAAGGTGAAATTGATAAAAAAGCACAAGCCGAGCTGCGTTTTCAACAGGCACAACAAGCGGGTAAACAAGCCGCTTTGGTGCGTCAGCAGCGCTCGAACATGTTTGTCACTAATGTGGCAAATATCGGGCCTGGCGAAGAAGTGCAAATAGAGCTGAAATACCAGGAAGTGATTGATTATCGCAGTGGTACATTTGCACTGCGATTTCCAACCACGATAACGCCGCGTTATCATCCGATTAATGGAGTATTAAATGCAACAGCAGAGGGTATGATTGACTCACAGAGTAATGAGTTATCATCAGCGAGTATTGCTACCACGGGTTGGATAGCACCGATTTACATGGCCACTAAAAATACAGGCTCGGTTCAAGGCGAGTTTAAGCTAACGGTTAATATTGATGTTGGCCTAGAGCTGGTGGATATTCAGTCTAAATATCATCGTATTAATACCGAAAACCTGGCATTTGGTCAGTATCAAGTTACTTTAAATGAACAACATGCCGTGAATCGTGATTTTTTACTGGAGTTTAAACCGCTGCAAAAAGAGCAAACGCAAGCCGCATTTTTTACTGAGCAGCTCAGTCATGGTGAGCGTTATGGATTATTAATGTTGCTGCCACCGGATGATCATTTTACGCAGACTCAGCGTCTAGCAAGAGAAATTATTTTTGTAGTCGACACTTCCGGCTCTATGCACGGACAATCAATGGAGCAAGCCAAAAGTGCACTTCATTATGCGTTATCGTTACTTGATAGTAACGACAGCTTTAATATTGTCGGCTTTGACGATCAAATTATGCCCATGAGCGATAAACCTGTGCCAGCTAATGATTTTAATTTACGCCGTGCTGAGCGCTTTGTATATAATTTACAAGCTGATGGCGGCACCGATATTAAAGGGGCATTAGATGGTGTACTAGATGCTCGTGATCATCTAGGGTATGTGCGTCAAGTGGTATTTTTAACTGATGGCAGTGTCAGTAATGAAGATGCATTGTTTAAACATATTAGTGCGCAACTAGGTGATAGTCGTTTGTTTACGATTGGTATCGGTAGTGCGCCTAATAGTTACTTTATGCGTCGAGCTGCAGATGTTGGGCGCGGAACGTTTACATATATTGGCAGTAGTAGTGACGTGCAACCAAAAATGCAGCAACTATTTGATAAGTTAGCTCATCCTGCAATTACTCAACTTGCGCTTAGCAGTGATTTGGCAAATCAAGCTCTTGAATATTGGCCATCGCCGTTACCCGACCTGTATTTTTCAGAGCCGGTGATGGTTGCTATAAAGCTTGAGAATAATGCCGGCGTTACTTTAGCGGGGCAAACGGCGCAAGGACCGTTGTCGCTAAAGTTAAATACACAACAAGGGCGACCGGCTCATGGAATTGCAAGGTTGTGGGCACGGCAAAAAATTAAATCATTATTACTTTATAACGAGCAAGAGCAGGTTAAAGCACAGGTTGAGAGTCTAGCGCTTGAACATCAATTACTTAGTCCGTTTACCGCCTTTGTAGCGATTGAACAGACACCATCGAGCACTGTTGCTGAGCAGAATGTGCAAGTGGTTAATCAACGACCTCAGGCTCTAGCAATGAGTTTGCCACAAACTGATGGGCAAAGCAGGCTACATATTTTACTCGGTTGCGTGCTGTTGGCTGGTTTTGCAGTATTGAGACTGAAAAAATGAAAGCAGTGATTGGCGCTATATTGTTGATTGTTGGCTTGGCGTTGCTTGGTCATGGTAGTTATATGCAAGCTAAAGCGTGGCTGGCACAACGCCTTATAGAGCAGGCTTGGCAAGTGGCACTGACAACGCCAGAGCAACAAGTTAAACCCTGGTTTTATGCTGATAGTTATGTAACTGCACAACTGAATTGGCCAAGCCAAAAGCAAACCTTAACAATATTAGCAGGAGCCAGTGGCCGTAACTTAGCGTTTGCCCCGAGTCACTTTTTAGCTAGTGCAGAGCTAGGCTCTGAGCAAGCAGGCGTGTTAATTGCTGGACATAATGACACTCACTTTGCTTTCTTACAAAAAGTGAATGTGGGTGAGCAATTTAGCTTACAAACGCAAAATGGCCAAATTGATCGCTATCGAGTGCGTGGGATTGCGGTTATTCATCAGTCCCAGTACGATTTTTTAGCGCATAAAGGTTTGTATTTATTAACCTGTTATCCGTTTGACTCTTTAGCCTCCGGCACTGAATTACGATTATTAGTCTCTGCCGATAAATTGCCATCAACTACATCGGCGTTATCTATGTCTACTACCAATTCTTGATGACGCTGACTTATCATTACACCTACAAATACCACGCCAATGCTGAGCCATTGGCTAAGAGAGAGCACTTCTCCCAAGATAATTGCTGATAATATTAGGGTGAAAATCGGTATTAAATTTGAATAGGCTGCGGCAGTGAGCACCGACACCTTACTAATTGCGTAATTATACAAACCATAGCCGCCTAAGGTGACGCAAGAGCCTAAATATAAAATACTTAATAATGCGCCAAGGTCATGTTGATTTTCACTGGGTAAATCAATAAACAGTAAAAATGGCGCAAAGAACAGACTACCGCTAAAACCTTGCAGTGCAATTAAGGTTAATGGTGAGTAGCGAGCAACTAAATGTTTAACTGAAATAGTATAAAATGCAGCGCAGACCATTGCCATTAACTCCAAAAAGTTACCCAGTAATGGATTGGGAGCCTGCTCTGAGCTTGGCGACATTAAAGTTAATAAGGTACTGCCGCCAATACAAAAAGTGAAACCAATAACAATCGCCTTACTGATGTACTCTTTGAGCATAAAAAACGCTAAAAGTGCTACGATAATCGGTAAGCACGATACAATAACCCCCGCTTGAGAAGCTGAAGTATACTCCATTGCATGGCCTTCAAATAAAAAATACAAACAGGGCTCAGCCAGCGACATCCCCATCAGATATTTCCAGTCACCTTGATGATATTTAAAGCGAATAACGTAACGCCATAAGCACAATGCCATGACTAATGTGGTTAACATGCGTAAAAAAATCACCAGTGCAGGGTCATAAATGGCGATCGCGTATTTTAGCGCGATAAAAGAACTGCCCCATAAAAAGGTGGCGATTATTAAACATAAACTGGCCGGCATGAAGATCGCTTTAAAGTGAATTAAAGCACGATCCTAGCACGTCAGCACCGTGATTGAATATTTTTAACTTGTTCAAAAATCGATAACTGGTATAAATAAATCCTTCAATATTTTTGTGTAGTAAAAAGCATGCAAAGGGCACAGGTAATAGTGGTTAAGCTGGGAACGAGTGTACTCACTGGTGGAACCGATAAACTCGACAAAGCACACATGGTGGAATTAGTTCGCCAATGTTGTGAATTAAAAAAGCAAGGTCATCAAGTTGTGCTGGTATCAAGTGGCGCGGTGGCTGCTGGCCGAGAGCAATTATTAAAACCCTGTGGTCGTTCATTGATTGATAAACAGATGCTTGCCGCAATTGGTCAAGGTCAGCTTATCCACATTTGGCAAAGCTTATTTGCTTTGTATGGCGTGAATGTAGGGCAAATGCTACTTACTCGTGCGGATGTTGATGACCGAGAACGCTACCTCAATGCCCGCGATACTTTAACTGCATTATTAAGTTATGACGTGGTGCCAATCATTAATGAAAATGATGCGGTCGCAACTGCTGAAATTAAAGTAGGTGATAACGACAACCTCTCAGCACTGGTCGCTATATTAGCTAATGCCGACAAATTATTATTACTAACCGACCAAGAAGGCTTATTTACCAGTGATCCACGTACAGATGTTAATGCGCAATTAATTGACGAAGTGGCACATATTGATGATGAGTTACGCCAGCTTGCTGGTGGCAGTGGAACTAGTCTAGGCACGGGTGGCATGGCAACGAAATTGCAAGCCGCTGATATCGCTCGTCGAGCCGGGGTGGAAGTGATCATAGCCAAAGGTGCTGGTAAAAATGTGATCCTTAATTGTATGGGCGAACAGTTACCAGGCACACGCTTTGTAAAGCTAACAGCGCCAAGAGATGGCCGTAAAAAATGGCTGTTAGCTGGACCTAAAAGTAGTGGCCAAATAGTGATAGATGATGGCGCTGTAAACGCTTTGCAGCAACAAGGCGCTAGTTTATTAGCCAAAGGCGTACGCGGTGTGCGCGGGCAGTTTGAACGTGGCGATTTGATTGATTTAGTCACCAGTGATCAACAATTAGTGGCCCGTGGGTTAGTACGTTTTAGTAAAGCTGAAATCGATATCATTAAAGGTTGTCATTCAAGTGAAATAGCGAAGTTACTCGCTTTTGATTGCGGTAGTGAAGTGATCCATCGAGATGATTTGGTGTTGTTTTAGATTATTAAACTACAGCATTGTAAAACATTAATGTCATGTCTTGAGGATATAAATGAATAGTTTAATAATACAGTAAGACTAAAGCTTTTATTCTTTGATGCTGGCCTTTTCACTGCGGTATTGAGTTTGGCATTATATTTTCAAAAATAACGCGGATTGCTTTGCTTTTTAGGAGATGGATCCGCGCTTTTTGATGCTATTTTAGCTTTATATTCTGTGTTAAAATCTGTGCCCTTAAATTGTTGTAAACAGGGCTCAGTTGATGAAATTAGTTCGTTGGTTATTAGGTAGTTTGATCTTATTTTTTGATTTTGTTTTTACACCACGTAGTAAAAAACGTCTTGCGGGAGAGCAAGCTCAGCTTGATCAACTCACTGCACAATTTAAACTATATCAATTCAAAGCTTGCCCATTCTGCGTAAAAGTGCGCCGTGCAATTAAACGCGAAGGCTTAAAAGTTGAAACGCGCGACGCGAAAAGTAATGAACAGTATCGCCAAGAATTGCTCGAACAAGGCGGAAAAATAAAAGTACCGTGTCTACGTATCGAAAAAGATAACCAAGTCACTTGGTTATATGAATCAAACGATATCATTGCTTACTTAAATAAAGCTGCGGCTTAATATTCATTTTTCAAGCGCATTTGCTGTGTTAGCATTTAGCGCATATTTTATTGTCCATTGAAAGAGAACATAACCATGACAATTCGTACACGTGTTGCGCCGTCACCAACCGGTGACCCGCATCTTGGTACCGCTTATATCGCCTTATTTAATTACTGTTTTGCTAAGCAGCAAGGTGGCGAATTTGTACTTCGTATTGAAGACACAGACCAAGTACGTAGCACTTCAGAATCAGAACAAGCGATTATGGATAGTCTTCGTTGGTTAGGGCTTGAATGGGATCATGGTCCTGATGTCGGTGGTGAGTTTGGTCCTTATCGTCAATCAGAGCGTAGCGATTTATATAAAAAGTATGCACATCAGTTAGTTGATGATGGCAAAGCATTTTATTGTTTTGCAACCAGCGAAGAGCTGGAGCAAATGCGTGAAGAGCAAATGGCTGAAGGCCTGCGTCCTAAATACGATGGCCGTGGTTTGAACCTTACTGATGACGAAATTAAAGCCAACTTAGCTGCCGGTAAGCCTTACGTTATACGTATGAATATTCCAAGCGAAGGTACCTTTAAATTTAACGATTACTTACGTGGTGAAATTGAGATCCCGTGGGAAAACGTTGATATGCAAGTGTTACTTAAAGCCGACGGTTTCCCAACGTACTTCTTAGCAAATGTAGTTGATGATCACCACATGGAAATTAGCCATATTTTCCGTGGTGAGGAGTGGATCAACTCTGCGCCTAAACTGCTAAAATTATATGAAGATTTTGGCTGGCAAGCGCCGGTGCTTGGTCACTTACCACTATTACGTAATCCAGATAAGTCAAAGCTTTCTAAGCGTAAAAATCCAACTTCTATTAATTACTATAAAGAAATGGGTTACTTACCTGAAGCGGTACTTAACTACCTTGGACGCATGGGTTGGTCAATGCCGGATGAGCGTGAAAAGTTCACGCTTGCTGAAATGATTGAACATTTTGATATGAAGCGTGTATCTCTAGGTGGTCCAGTATTTGACGTTGATAAACTAAGCTGGTTAAACGGCATGTGGATCCGCGAAAACTTCAGCAACGAAGAGCTAATTCAGCGCTTTGTAGATTGGAAGTTTAATGGGGCAATGCTTGCTAAAGTATTACCAGAGGCGAAAGCCCGCATTAATACTCTATCAGATATGGTTGATTTAGCAGGTCATTTTGTCGGTGGTATTCCAGCTTACGACTCTGCGTTACTAACCGCTGGTAAAGCCGATGAAGATGTAATTCGCCAAGCTTTACAGTTCTTTATCTGGGAGCTTGAAGGCTTACGAAGCTGGGAAAAATCAGCAATATTTGCTATAGCTAAAGCGGTATCTACTTTCCATGAGCTGAAGATCAAAGACTTTTTAGAGCCAATTTTTGTGGCCATTACTGGTAAAACGTCTTCAACGTCAGTACTTGATGCAATGGAAATTTTAGGCTCAGATCTTTCTCGAGCCCGTTTACGTGTAGCACTGGCGCATTTAGGTATTTCTAAAAAGCAAGCGAAGAATATTGAGCGTGCGTATCGCGAGTATCCTGCTGCATAGGTAAAGTAATCTAGCTAAGCTTGATGATCATTAAAAGCCGAACTTTATTAACGTGGAGTTCGGCTTTATTGTTTTAATCTGTTTTGTTCTAGACTTTAAACTCATCCACAGATAAACGGAGTTCTTCGGCAAGTTTAGCGACTTCAGAGCTAGATATATTGGTTTGATTTGCGCCGTCAGCGGTTTGTTCAGCAATGGCTACGATAGACTCAAGGCGCTCGCTAATCTCTTGTGAGACTTGTTGTTGCTCTTGTGCTGCGGTTGATATTTCTTCACTCACATCATGTGCTAAAGCAACCGCTGAGGTGATTGAATCCAGTGCTGCGTTGGCTAGGTCTGATTGTTCAACACAAGAGTCAGCTTGTTGCTTACCTTTAGACATTGCAGTTACGGCTGCTTCAGCGCCTGTTTGCAATGATTCGATCATGGCTTGAATTTCTTGAGTCGAGGCTTGTGTTTTACTAGCCAATGAACGAACCTCATCAGCAACAACGGCAAAACCACGACCTTGTTCACCGGCACGTGCTGCTTCAATAGCTGCATTAAGTGCTAGTAAGTTAGTTTGATCCGCGATACCACGAATAACATCAAGAATACTACCAATCGAGGCGCTATCTTGATGAAGTTTATTAATGACTAGTGAGGCTGATTCAACTTCACGAGCTAGCTGCTCAATGGTCGATTTATTCTGGCTAGAAATACCCTTAACACGTTCCGCTTCTTTATCGGCATTTTTGATTTCTTTAAGTGCCTGTTGTGCGCTATTACTCACCGTTTGTGAGGTACTGCTCATTTGCGTTGTCGCTGTTGCAGCTTGTTCTACTTGTGCTTGTTGATTACGAATTGCTTGGCTTGATTCACCGGTAATAGCAGAGGTTTCTTCTGAGGCCGCAGCAAGTTGGGTGGAGCGAGATATAATGCCTTGGATCAAGCTGCGTAAGCTGGCGATAAGTGTATTACAACTACGCGAGAGCTCACCAAATTCATCTTTAGCGGTATCGTCAAGACGTTGTGTCATGTCGCCACTAGCAACAATATCAAGAATACGGTTAACTTCTGCCAGTGGTTTTGTAATGCGATTAACTGTTATATAAGCTACGATTATAGCGAGCAAGGTGGCGCTGATCATACCAACCCAAGTCCATAAGTTGGCTGAGTCTACGTCGATCCTAACCTCTTTTTGTAATTCAAAAGCAACATTGCTGGCTTGAGCAACTAACTCATTGAGTTGTTTTAGCGCAGTTGCCGTAGCTTGCTCTGCCTCAGCGAGTTCCGTTTCAGTCATCGCTATCACATCAATTAAGCGTTTTTTGTTAGCTGAAATACTATTATTGCCGAGAATGTTATCGCGAAGAGAAACAAAATAGTTGTTTAGATCGTTATATAAACCCGGCTCAGCGGCTTCAACAACCGGTTTGAGTAGCTTTAAGCTACGCTCAATTTCTTCTAAATAATAAAGCTGCTCATTCTTGACGATATCTAAGGTGTTCTGAGTTTTAACTGTCAGCATGTCGGTGCTGTTAGTCACCAAAGATAAAAAGTTATTCTCTAATTTATTTGCCGCTTGATAGGCTCTGCTATCACTGCTTTCTAAACCGTCAATATCGATAATATCCAAAACCACAGAATTAGCATCTTCCGCAGCAAGCTCAATAGTTTCTAGCTGCGCTCGTAATGATTTATTGAGTTCTAATTGAATTTTTTTATCTTTTAATAAATCTTCTACTGAATTAATAAAGCTTGTATAAGTTCGTTCAACGTTTTGACTGCTTTTATTTAGTTGAACGTTGTCACTGACAACTTGTCGTAATTGCGAGTAAGATTTATCAAAGTGTTGTTTTTGTTCGAATACTGATTTTTTAATTGGTGCAAGCTCTGCAGCTGAAGTGGTATAAAAGCTTGCTTGAGCAGCTTTACTCATTAAAATAAACTCAACCTGTAGTTCAGAACTTTGTTCCAATGCTGGCAATGATAATTGATTTACTTGCTGCGCTGAATTATTAATATTTGCGATTCTGAACAGTGAATTACCCCCAATTAAAAGAAGCAATAAGGTGATACAAATAAAACCACCCCAAATACGTTGGCTGACAGTTAAGTTCATATAAAAATTCCATAAAGAGAGTAGCAATTAGACTTTATCGGCTTTATTGCGGATAAGTTAAGTAATTAAATTTAATTACTTTTAACATTTATAACTTTAAATCTAACAGAAGATGAGTTTTTTTTCAGGTTATTTAGATAGAATTAGCTGAATTAACGCTGAATAATTGTTTGTTTTTTAATTCTAGCAAGGTCATAGCTCCACCCCACACACAGCCAGTGTCTAAAGCGTGGATATTTTCATGATCGGTTACACCTTCAAGTGCAGCCCAATGACCAAAAACAATGTGCTTTTTAAACGTATTAAAGCGTGGGTGTTTAAACCAAGGGATCATTGCATTTGAGTCAGCAATACCGCCTTTAAATGTCAGCTCTAATTGCTCATCAAGGGTTAAAAAACGCATTCGAGTAAAGTAATTTATAATATAGCGAAATTGCTCAAAGTCAGTAAGTTGCTCATTCCAAACCACAGGGTGCTGCTCATACATATGCTTGAAATAGTCAATTGCATCAGGTCCCTGATAACAGTGTTGTGCAAATTGAGCATGCTGTAGAGCTTGTTTAATAGACCAAGCTGGGTTTAGACCTGCGTGGCTAATAAATACCTGCTCTTGTTTAAGCCATAGCGCGAGTGGTTGCTGCTGCAACATGGCGATATAAGCAGGTAGCTTTTCTGAGCTCAGTAGGGCGGCGAGTTTATCTTTGGGGTTAGCTGGTTTGTTTAGCATGTAGTTGGCAATCAGGTGTAAATCATGATTGCCTAAGGTAACAGTGATACTATCTTGGTGTTTATATAAGTAATCTAAGCAGGCGAGGGAGTCGGGGCCGCGGGCGACAATATCGCCTACTAAATAAAGGTGATCTTTGCTTGGGTTGAAGTCAACTTGCTGCAACAAAGCTTGAAATTCTTTATAACAACCTTGTAGATCACCTATTGCGTAATTTGCCATTATTTAACCTAAATTCGGGAGAATAAATCTATCTCCTGTGGCTATTTTCAACGCTAACTGCGTTGAATCTACTTGCAATAGGCCAGCTATTGACGCGTAAATTCGCCTTGTTATCTCTGAAAATCTCCGACAGGACAGCTTAAAGGCTAGTTATATCATTAAATCAATGCGTTAATAAATATCTTAACCCGGTTTTAGGTTATTTAATGTAAAATATTAGGCTGTGATAAACGAAAAACATGAATGGGCGCATCAAACTCTGTACCGAACTCATTTTTTAAGGTGTAATAACCTTGCATCGTTCCTACAGGAGTATCTAGCACTGCACCACTGGTGTATTTATAGCTTTCACCAGGGCCAATAGTTGGTTTTTCACCGACTACGCCTTCACCTTGTACTTCGATTTCTTTACCATTAGCATCAGTGATCAACCAATAGCGGCTAACTAACTTTGCACTGCATAAACTGTGATTTTTAATGGTAACGGAATAGGCAAATACATATTTATCAAGTTCAGGTTGTGATTGACCCTCAACATAAAATGTTTCTACCGATACTTTAATGGGTGAGCCCAAATTACTGCTTGTTGTCATAAATCCAATTAGCTATATCAATAAATTGTTGTAACGAAAGGCTTTCAGCACGCAACGTGATATCTATACCAATACTAGTTAATTCATCTGCGGTGAGTAAATTAGCTAAGCTGTTGCGCAGTGTTTTGCGGCGCTGATTAAAGGCCTCTAAACACACAGTGTTAAGAATTTTAGTACTTTTTGCTGTACGTTGCTCTGGCTTTTTCGGTATTAAACGAATAACGGCAGAATCAACTTTCGGTGCTGGTTTAAAACACTCTGGTGGTACTTCAATAACCGGCATGGCATTACAGTAATACTGGGTCATTACACTCAAGCGACCAAACGTTTTACTGCCAGGTCCAGCTACCATGCGTTTTACCACTTCTTTTTGTAGCATAAAATGCATATGCTCAATGTTGTCGGCAAACTCGAATAAATGGAATAGTAATGGTGTTGAAATATTGTACGGTAAATTACCAAACACTTTTAGTTTGTTGCGGTCAGCTTTGATCAAACTTGAAAAATCAAATTTCATCGCATCACCTTGATGCACAGTAAGCTTAGGCCCTAAAAATGGGTGCTCAGTTAAGCGCTGAGCTAAATCTTTATCTAGCTCAACAACGGTTAAGTGGCCACTTAGCTCACTTACCGGTTCAGTGATAGCACCGAGACCTGGACCTATTTCAACTAAATTATCTTCAGGTTTAGGATCAATCGCGGTGACGATTTTATCGATGATCATCTCATCACATAAAAAGTTTTGCCCAAAACGTTTACGGGCGCGGTGTCCTAAATGTACTTTATCTGTCATTGATTTTGTGCTTTTTCATGGGCGAGCTTAATTGCTTCGCGGATCGCTAATTCAAAACTACCAACATCAGCATCACCAGTGCCGGCTAAATCGAGCGCAGTACCGTGATCAACTGAGGTGCGTATAAACGGCAAACCAAGGGTGATATTAACCGATTTGCCAAAACCTTTGTATTTTAGCACAGGTAAACCTTGATCGTGATACATTGCCAGCACAGCATCAGCTTGTGATAGATATTTGTCTTGGAACAAGGTATCAGCAGGTAATGGGCCGATTAAATTCATACCTTCACTATTGAGCTGTTCAATGGTTGGGGTGATGGTGTCAATTTCTTCACGCCCTAAATGGCCATCTTCACCCGCATGAGGGTTCAGCCCACAGACTAAAATACGTGGTTTATCAATACCAAATTTAGTTTGTAAATCATGGTTTAAAATACCCGCAACTTTACTTAAACGCTCACTTGTAATAGCACGAGATACATAAGCTAGTGGGATGTGCGTGGTCACTAGTGCAACTCTTAAGCCTTCAGTAGCTAACAGCATCACCACATCAGGGGTGTTTGATTGCTGGGCAAAGTATTCGGTATGGCCGCTAAATGAAATGCCAGCTTTATTGATAATACCTTTATGAACAGGGCCAGTTACAACGGCTTCAAACGTACCATTCATATTTTTTTCGCACGCGATACGTAAGGTATCGAGTACGTATTGGCCGTTGGCATCATTTAATACGCCCATTTCAACGTCGGCACCTAAATCAACCTGGTGCAGATAAACACTCCCTGCGGGAGCGATTGCTGCTGGTGCGTTTTCATCAAATGGAATTAAATTGATTGTTAAACCAAGCTGTTTGGCTCGCTGTTGTAATAACTGCTTATCAGCAATCACAACCAGCTGCGCAGGCCAATCATGCTGGGCAAGTTGCAACAGCAAATCTGGGCCAATCCCGGCAGGTTCGCCGGGAGTAATTGCAATACGTAGGATCATTGGTTATTCATCAATTGGGAAAATTTCAACATGGGCTTGCTCACGCATTTCTTGCTGCCAGTTAAAGCTTTCTTCTTTGAATTTACGATTAAACAGCATGCCATGAGCACGGTTACGTTTGGCTAGTTCGGTTTTATCAGCAATGCGTTTGTCTAATAGCTGGACTATATGCCAACCAAATGTGGTCCTAAACGGGTCACTGATCTCATTTTTATCAAGTGATAGAAGGGTGTCTCTAAACTGTGGCACATAGGTTGTTGGGTCTGTCCAATCGTACTCTCCACCTTTAAGTGCAGAGCCTGGATCTTCTGAATACTCTTTAGCAAGCTCACCAAAATCAGCTGTCCCAGCGCGTAACTCTTTGGCAAAACCATTTAGCATATTGCGGGCTTTTTCTTCACTTAAGATAATTGACGGCTTGATTAGGATATGGCGAGAACGAACTTCAGTTGTTTCAACAACCTGGCGACCACGAATATCTTGCACTTTAATGATATGAAAACCAGCGCCAGAGCGTAGCGGGCCGATAATGGCATCTTTTTTAGTGCCTTTCACTGCTTCAGCAAATAATGACGGCATTTCATTGATACTCATATAACCTAGCTGACCACCTTCAAGAGCTTTTGAACCACTTGATGATGAAATCGCGATGCGTTTGAATTCTTTACCTTCTCGTAAAAATTCGATGACTTTATCGGCACGAGTTTTTGCGCTAGCAATTTCATCCGCAGTGGCATTATTTGGAATATCAATGAGGATATGACCAATGTCATACTCTTCGGTATTTTGACCTTGGCTTTCCATTATTTTTAAAAGGTTATCAACTTCTTGCGGGCTAATATAAATACGACGATCTACGTTTGCGCGCATCACTTGTTGAGTAGTAATTTCTTTACGAATTTCTTCACGATAAGACTGGAAACTCTCGCCTGACGCTTCAATCGTACGGCGCAAGTCTGCAATTGTTCCGCCTTGTTCTTTAGCCATACTAACCAAAGTTTGATCCAGTTGGCTATCAGAGATTTCTAACCCCATACGTTCGGCTAATTGCATCATCAGCGCTTGATTTACTAAGCGCTCCATTGCTTGAATGCGTAGCGTATCATCTGAGGGTAATTCTTGTCCTTGTTCTTTAGCTTGGGTTTTTACACGGTTAACTATGGTGTCAACTTCACTTTGTAAAATAACTCCTTGATTTACAATACCAACCACCTTGTCTATTTCAACAGGGGCTGCGAAAGCACTTTGGCATAAGCCTAGCGTCAAAAATGCGGATGCTAATAATTTTTTTAAATTCATACTTTTTCTAATACTCTTGCTAATAGTACGGTAATACTAGTTATTAAGAAAATACGGTCTACGATAGCCAAAAATACCTTGTTGTAATAATTTTTGTGCATCATAACGGCTTTTACTACCTAACCCTTTTAAGACAATATTAAATCCAATACTTGAATCAAAAGTGGCTTGTTCTTGGCCTATCGCTTGATTTAAATCAGTTGCGATTTGGCGACGGGCTGTAACTTGAAAGGCCCAACAGCATGATTCATATTGCAATCCGCTGAACACCTCGACACTACGACCGTTTTCTAAATCACGGTGATAGCTATTTACAAACTGCCATTGATCACTGAGCGGAACGCTAGTAAAAAACCCAACTTGTTCGATTGTATTGCCTGAGACATCATTTGCATAGCGATGGTTCAATTGTACTAGTTGATTATCGTCACCTTTATAATCTAAGGTCACATTTGACTGGATAATCTGCTTACCATCGGTGTCATATTGAATTCCGCCAGATAAATACCAACGGTGGTGCCAATGTAACATGGTTTGTGCCGCAAACAAGGCATTATAGTTGGTATCTGAGTTTAACCCTTGCGATGTTGGCTTGGCAGAGTCACTTAAATAAAATATTTGACCAGCACTAAAATTAAATAGCTCTTCACTTTTATTATTAAATAAGCGCGTGGTTGCACCTAATGTAAACTGATTCGCTGCGGCTATACGGTCCACACTTGAAAAGCGACTATCACGGAATAAACCAAAAAAATCATCTTGTAGTTTTGTTGTATCGTATAAACCTATCTTGGATTGATCTTTATTCGGTGTATACAAATATTGCATTTGTGGCTCTAAGGTTTGAATACCATCATCAGCGAAGATTGTAGTATCACGCTCAAAGTTTAATTGGCTGTATAAACGCACTTTAGGTAAAGTACGTGAAACTGATTCAGCGTAATTAGTATTAGCAAAATCACCTTCTTGCTTATAGTTAGTGTGCAGTACGCTAAATTCAGATAAAAACGACCACGCATGTTCTTGATGGCCGTAGCTTACTTTTGGTTCGATGTGCAAACGAGTTGCTCTCTCAATAGCTTGAGTATCATTGGTAAAGTGGCTCAATTCACCATCTAAGGTCAGTTCAATATCCTGAAAACTAAATGGTGCTGTTTGTGAAAAGCTAATTTGTGGCCACGCCGCATACGATTCAACATGATCACCAAGCACTTCAAAGTTTTGTACTTTTATATCTGTACGCCAAGTATCGCCTAAGTGTGATAATGAGCCAGTACGATACAGTTGGGTGTCAGTACGTGTTGCGTAATTAGAGCTCAAATCAGTGAGATAATTATCATCGCTGACGTTGGTTATATCAACATTAGCACGCCAATTTTCGGCAAAATAACTTTGTTGTTGCCAGTGAAATAGAAAGCGTTCATCGAGCTCTAGTTCGGAGTCGTCTTTATCAAGGTATTCAAGTGCTACGAGACCTTCATTGCTATCACTTAAATAACGAAACTCGGTTTGCAGCTGCAAACCTTTTTTAGACATATAGCGAGGTGTAATCGTGGCATCAAAGTTTGGTGCAATATTCCAATAATATGGAGTAACAGTTTCTACACCATAGCGACCTGAACTGGAAATGTTGGGTGTTAATAGGCCCGACTTTCTTCGATTATCAATAGGGAAAGTGAAATAGGGTAAATAAAGTACTGGCGTATCCATAATACGCAATACCATATCATGGGTTTCTCCCCATCCATCTTCACTGGATAATAAAATTTGTTCGGCTTGAATCTCCCACAAAGGTGTATCGCTTGGGCAGGTAGTAAAGCTTGCGTTCAGCAGGTCTAAGCCAGACTTATTTACCGTAAACTTTTCTGCACCGCCATGCCCTTGTTGAGCAGTGAGCCTATAATCGGCACCAAGTAGGCTGATTTCAGAACTATTTAAATCGGCATTGAGACCTGAGCTACTTACTTCACTGATCGTGTTACGGTAAGTAATAGGACCTGTTGCATTAAGTAACCCACGCAGTTTGTCAATTAGCGCACTTTGTGCGGACAAACTCATAGTAAGGGTGTTAATATCAACATTACCAGTAAATTCTGCGCTTTGGGTGCCAAGCAGTTCAATATCATCTGAACGGATATCGATCATGCCTAAGTCAAGGCCAGCAAGCGGTTGCCAAGCTCTGGTTTGCATTGAATTGCCACAAAAGTTGTGTGTCAGTTCAGTTTCGGCGAACGATGGTGCGCTGATCACACTTAGCATCATTATGCCCCAGGTTTTGCTCATTTATTAACCTTAATATGCTGTCGTTGGATGTAAGAGTGACATAATAAAGGAAAACAATGGCAAATACAGTAATTGACTTAGTGAAAAATAGATATCTTGTAAAATGAATCGTTATAAAAGTTTACAGCAGTTTTTAAATCCGCACTTCGAAGATGAAGTATACCAGCTAGCTGCGATCACCGCAGACGCCAGTTTTCGCCGTTATTTCCGTTTAAATCGTGGTCAAGATAGCTATATAGTTATGGACTCAGATCCAGCTAAGCTTGATAACACCCCTTATATAGAACTCAACAAATTTTTTTCTGAGCATGGTTTCAAATTACCAAAAATATTACATGCAGATGAAAAACAAGGATTCTTCTTATTAAGCGATTTAGGCAATATACATCTTGCTGATATGCTCGATGATAAAGAACGTATCAATCACTATAAACATCTTATAAAACTCAGTGCACAATGGGCAAAAATGCCGCCTGTTGAACACATGAAAGATTTTGATCGGGCATTTTTAGAATTAGAACTAAGTATTTTTTTAGAATGGTTGGTAGAAGGGTTTTTAGAGTTAAAAGTCACTGAAGCAGAACGTACTTTATGGCAAACGAGTTGTGAGTTACTAATTGAAAATATACTCGCGCAACCTAGCGTCACCGTACACCGTGATTTTCATAGCCGTAATATTATGCACTGCGAACAGCAATGGGCAATTATTGACTATCAAGATGCTGTACAGGGCCCAGTATGTTATGACCTTGTATCGTTACTACGTGATTGCTATTTTAAACTTCCACACGATGAACTTGAATACTTATTAGAGCAAGCATTTGCTGAGTTTGAGCAACAGGGTTTGATCAATAACATCAGTTTTGTAACTTTTAAACAATGGTTTGATTTAACCGGTATTCAACGCCATTTAAAAGCGGCGGGTATTTTTTGCCGGTTAAATTTACGCGATGGTAAACTCGGTTATATGGATAATGTATTACCTACATTGCGCTACATTGGTGACGTGGCGCAAGATCACTCATCGTTGGTGGAGTTGGGTAAATGGATCAACAGTACGATTATTCCTGCTACCTTAGTTGCACTCAATAAAGTGCCTACTAAATAATGAAAGCGATGATTTTAGCCGCAGGTCGCGGTCAGCGAATGATGCCACTTACCGCAGAGTTACCTAAACCTATGTTAAAGGTGCAAGGAAAACCATTAATCGAACATCATATTGAGCGGCTAAAAACTGCAGGGATCACTGATTTTATTATTAACCTTGCTTGGCAAGGCGATAAGATCCGTGCTTACTTTGGTGATGGTAGTCAGCTTGGTGTACATATTGAGTATAGCCAAGAGCCTGAACAGGGATTAGAAACTGCAGGAGGTATTATTCAAGCATTACCTTTGCTTGGTGAACAATTTATTGTTATTAATGGCGATATATTTACCGACTATGATGTTAGTTCATTGCTGCATATTCATTTAGATGCGGGCGAGGCACATATTGTGTTGGTTGAAAATCCAGCCCATAACCCAAATGGTGACTTTACGTTGCGTCATTTAAGTGTAGATAGCCCCAAGTATACATTTTCTGGTATTAGTCGTTTTCATCAGCAATTTTTTGCAGGAATTGCAGCGGGAACTCATCGCTTAGGGCCATTATTAAAAAACAAATTGGCTGAGCATGTCGTTTCTACGGAGCTGTACATAGGTAACTGGGACGATATTGGTACTCCAAAACGATTAACTCAATTGAATGAGTTGTTGGTAGAGCAACAACTCATTAAGTAATTCACATATATAATAGGAGCGCCTCATGTGGGGTAAAATTTTAGGTGCCTGCTTTGGCTTTATGTTTGGGCGCATTATAGGCTTATTTATAGGTTTATACTTGGGCCATATGTTTGATAAGAGTTTAAAGCAAAACTTTGATAAGGCCGGTGGCTTTTCAAGCTTATTTAAAGGTGATGATGATATTAATCAGCGCCAAGCGTTATTTTTTACCAGCTGTTTTGGAGTAATGGGGCACATTGCTAAGTCAAATGGCCGCGTAAGCGAAACCCACATCCGTGCGGCCAGTTTATTTATGGATGAAATGGGACTTACCAGTGATGATCGCAAAGAGGCGCAAGATGCGTTTAAAGCGGGAAAAGACGCTGATTTTTCATTAAAAGAAACTGTTTTCGATTTTAAAGAGCGTTTTGCTCGTCGCCATGATTTATTACAACTGTTTTTAGAAATTCAAATCCAAATGGCGTTTTCTGATGGGGTGTTAGCTGCGCAAGAAAAGGAGCTACTCCAAGAGGTAAGTAAGTTATTAGGGATCTCTAAAACTCACTTTGCATTCGTACTTAAACGTTACCAAGCTGAATTTTCATTTCGTCAGCAACAACAACGGTATCAACAGCAACAACAACGTCAACAAGGGCAAAGCAGTAGTTATCGTGAAGGCTCAGGGCATCATGTACCGGCAAATAGTGGCATGAGCCGTACTCAAGCGCTGGCTTTGCTAGGGCTAAATAATGAGGCGAGTGAACGAGAAGTAAAAGTAGCGTACCGTAAATTAATGGCGCAGCACCATCCTGATAAATTAGTTTCTCAAGGTTTACCTAAACATATGATGGAACTGGCAGTCAAGAAAAGCCAAGATATTCAAGCCGCTTACGAATATTTAAAAAAGGCGGCGTAAAAACCCGTCTACTTCTTTGGTCAAGCGCTCATGTTGTTCTGACTCAGAGCGCAAACCAAACAGTTCACGTTGGCGATAATCATATTTACTGTGACGTTTAACCCAGCGCTTTCTATCCGCTACACTCAGCAGTAAATCTGGGTTATCTATGTTGTAGTAAATATCCAATAACGGTGGGCTAATAGTCGATATAGTCGCGTTAAGTTGTTGGTTACGTTTACTGTTTGGTAAATAACTGCTAAGGCTGACAAATGCATCTATATTGGTATTGGGGAATTCGCCATAGTGTTCGATCAATACTCCTGCTGAGGCACCTTGTGCAATAACAACAATTTTCCCAGCTTCATCCAATGCACTTTGATACAACGCATTAAAGCGTGCAATTAAGTTGAGTTTATAATTATCTATTATCGCATTGCTCATATGAGCGATAGCATCAACATGTACAACAGGAGTAGCTGTGTCAGCTGAATTGTCTAAGTTTGTAGCTTGTTCAGTCGCAGCAGGTTCAGTAGTTTCTCTTTCATCTGTAGGTGGTACTGCTTGCCAATCAATATCGGGTACTGTCATGGCAATTGTGGCATAGCCTAAATCGTTAAGTTGTGTGCGTAAAAAGTTGAGCCCGTTGTTATTGGTAGGTAGGTGTTGCCAATCAGGAATAATCAACACCACACCGCGCTGCTGGGCACTCATGTGTTGGCGATATAAACTTAAAAACTCAGTATCACCAGCAAGTAGCGGTTTTAATTCATCTTGCGGCATTAAGCGTGATAAATCATTACTGCTGATTATTGACCATGGTGTGGGTGCAATAAAGTCGGCTGCTTGGGTTGGCATGGCCAAGAGAGTCCCGCAAACCAAACTAATTAATTGCAATGCTTTAAACTGTTTGCCGATAACCATATAAACTACCACGATGAATCAATAAGTGGTTATCGGCGTGTACAGCAAAAAGTTTAGGGTAATTTTTTGCTCGTAATCAAAACTCTGGCTCAGCTTCGAAAGTCATAATTTGTGCTGTTCTCGGATGAGTAAGCTGTAGCATTTGTGCGTGCAATTGCAAGCGTGGGGCAGCAGCCAGTGCATCAGGGTGAGCATAGAGCCTATCGCCTAAAATAGGGTGCCCTAATGACAACATATGCACACGTAATTGATGAGATCGCCCTGTAATCGGGGTAAGTTCCACACGAGTGGCGTGCGGCTCATGTTCTAGTACAGTGTAATGAGTTAAAGAGGGCTTCCCCTTGTCATGATCAACCATTTGCTTAGGGCGGTTTGGCCAATCACAGATCAGTGGCAAATTAACTGATCCTGTTAATGGCTCTAGCTTAGCGTACACTCGGGCAATATAGCGCTTTGCAGTTTGGCGTTCTTGAAACTGCATACTTAAATGACGATGAGCCGCTTTATGCATTGCTAAACAAATAATTCCAGAGGTTGCCATATCTAAGCGATGAACTATTTTTGCCGTAGGAAAAACACGGTTAACGCGAGCTATCAAACAATCGGCGTGTTTAGGATCTTTTCCAGGCACAGTCAAAAGTTCACTGGGCTTGTTGACGATCAGTAAATCATCGTCTTGAAATAAAATGCTTAAATACGGATCTAATGGAGGATTGTAGTTAATTAACACGGCCGACCTCAATGATTTATGAGCGCGCTATTTTAGAGAAGTCAGCGCTTATACACAATCAATAACGTATTAGATTAGACTCGAGAGTATTAATGAACGAATGAATTGGCAAGTAGTTGTTAAGCTGAGGGGGGCAAAAGAAAAGCGCGAACTATCGCTAGTCGCGCTTGCGGAATCTTCTAATTTTCTGCATCCTGCAATTGAACTTAATCAAATCCTAAACTTTACTAATCCATGTGATCACACTGTTACTTATTCGTTCTGCGTGATATAGGCTGTCCGTGCCTCTGTCCTATGTGCTTCCTTTTCATCCTTTTTGGTAATCTCTATTACCGATCCTTTACGCATCGTCCTGATGCTATCCTTTAGTTAACAGTTCCATTGTGATGCCCTTTAGGGCCTGTCCGTCTGTCCGCTTTTATAACATCCTGTCTAACAACTCTCTTGCGAGCCCTGTTGTTATTCCTTTTCGCATCATCTTGACGCTGTCCGTATACTTACTATCCTTAGTGCTACCCATCCTGAGCCTGTCCGTGAATCCTTTTTTTCCTAACGTAACCTTTAATTCGAGGTTTATGAGTAATCATTCCTTGTCCGTTTACTCATTTAAGCGTCACTGCTTAACCGATGAAGTAAGTATAGAGAGTATCTGCAAACAAAATAGACTAAAAACTGTATCGAAAATATAGTCATTATTTTGAAATTCTTCAAAAGTCATTTAATTTCAATGGCTTGCTTTGTTTTTTGGCTTTTTTTATGATGCTTTATACTCAATAGCTGTCATAACCGTGAGATATATCGCACAAGTGATTTCCATTATGGGCATGGCTGCCTTTAATAGTGAGTGTAACTGTAGTGTTGCTCAGACAATTTCCAATCGTATACGATTTAAGTGATTTGCTGATAAATTAGCGATTATAGATTGTGGAAAGACCACCCAAAAAGACACGTTTGAGCCGCTATTTAGCGCTCCAAACTCAAAGGTAGTTGCAGAATTTCTTGGTCAGGGCATATACTTAGCTGCAGACGTATTAACAGCAACTGAATATCATACGCTTACGGGGGGCTGAGACATTATTACTCATCGTCGAATAAAGTAAGTGGGGTAACTTTAGGTTCGCCCATACCATCGAAGTTAATACCTTTTTAATCACAAGATAGTTGTGCAAGTACGGTGACTATTTTAAACCGTCGTTTTGTTGGTTCGCATTTTGTGTATAAGGTTATTGTTGATGGACAAGGAATTGAAGTTGCTGCTCAGTTGGGCCACTCATTTTTAGCAAATGAGTAGGTGACAATAAAAATAACACCACACACGGTTAACTTTTTCGCAGATTAAGTGTTTTAGTATTTTTAATTTCATTAAAAACGCCGTGTATGAGACTTTCAGTTAAGGAAATACCATGGCGCAAGCGCAATCTGGAATTTGTGCTGAAGCAAATTTGCACGGTTTACATTTGTTTTTTAATGTGTTTGATGGCCACGATGAGTCATTACGTAAAAAGTTAAAATTCGTTAGCGCTATTCAAGATGAATTTTCAGATCAGTTTTCTGAATCGATGCTCTCCAGTCTAGTTGCGATGGGAGCGCAGTACTGGCCGCACATCCTGCCTGAATTTCTGCCTAGTGAATTACAGAGCTTTCCTAATATTACTCATAATGATCATATTATGGGGGCTCAGCCTTTTGATTTATTTGTCCAAATTCGTTCCGATAGGGAAGATGTAAACCATTTATTTGCTTTGCAAATTCTCAAATTATTTGCCCCTGATGTAGAATTGGTTGAGCAAGTGCGAAACTTCCGATTTTTAGATGGTCGCGATTTTAATGGTTTTATACTCGGTGGTGACACTCCTCATGGCCGTCAAAAGCGCATCACAGCGTTAATTAATAAACCTAACCATTTTGAAGATCAAGGCAGTTACGTGCATATACAGCGTTATAAGCACGATTTAAGTGTGTGGCAAAATTTACCCTTGAGTGAGCAAGAACAAATAATGGGGCGTACGCGTTTAGATAATACCTTGATTATACCCGCGCCTGAAAATAGTCATGCAGTTCGCACTGAGTTAAAAGATGAACAAGGGCAGCCACTGCAATTAAATCAAAACATGCCTTATGGTGACGTTTACGAACAGGGAATATTAGCGGTAAGTTATGCGGCACAGGGAAATGCATTTGAGCGAGTATTACGAAGTCGATTAGGTGATGTTGATTGCTACGATCACTGGCTTGATTTTACTCAAGCTGATATGGGGTCTGCATTTTTTGCCCCATCAATTAACTTCTTAAAGCAATTGTAAAGGTTTGAACTGGTAGATTTATACTGTATCAAATAAAATACGCACGCGTTCAAGAGTTACATCAATTTCAGATACTTTAGCTGGAGCGATAAAAATAGTATCGTCGCCGGCAATGGTGCCTAGTACGCCATCTGCTTTACCTAATGAGTCCAATAGTCGAGCAATTAATTGTGCAGCCCCAGGACTGGTTCGAATAATGATCATCATTTCGTTATGCATAATATCTATCACTAACTGACGTAATGGGCTTTTCGCTGTAGGTACGCCCATTTCAGCAGGCAAACAATAGACCATTTCTTGTTTAGCATTACGAGTACGTACCGCGCCAAACTTACTTAACATCCGTGACACTTTACTTTGACTAATATTATCAAAGCCTTGCTCTTTTAGGGCGTCAACAATCTCACCTTGTGAACCAAAGTTTTCTTCTTTTAAAAGTGCTTTAAAGGCCTTTACTAATGCTTCTTGTTTATCTTGAGGTTGCATATTATAGGTTCTTATTCATAAGTGATGCGTTAATTGTACACAATATTGCATACTTATGCAGTAGTTGTTTGCTTTAGTGATAAGTTTTAGCGCTGTAAACCAGCAAGTTTACAACTATGGTCTAAATTATACGTGAAATAAGCAGGATAAATTTGTTTTTAGTCGTTAATTTCATTATCTTTAGAGCCACAAATATTTCCTACCTCAAATTACGGAGAATTCCAATGAAAGTTGCTGTATTAGGTGCTGCTGGCGGTATCGGCCAAGCGTTGTCTTTATTATTAAAAACAGGCTTACCAGCTGGTTCTGAATTATCACTTTATGATGTTGCTCCAGTTGTTCCTGGTGTTGCTGTTGATCTTTCTCATATCCCAACAGATGTTAAAGTAGCAGGTTTTGGTGCTGATGCACTAGATAAAGCGTTAACTGGTTGTGATATCGTTCTTATCCCAGCCGGTATGCCGCGTAAGCCTGGTATGGACCGCGCGGATTTATTTAATGTTAATGCTGGTATTATCAAAACATTAGCAGAAGGTATTGTTGCTAACTGTCCAAAAGCATTAGTGGGTATAATCACTAACCCAGTAAATGGCACTGTACCAATTGTTGCGGAAGTATTCAAAAAAGCAGGTACTTACGATGCGAAACGTGTTTTCGGTATCACCACTCTTGATGTGATCCGTTCAGAAGCATTTGTAGCTGAGCTTAAAGGTGTTGACGTTGCAACTGTGAAAGTACCTGTAATAGGTGGTCACTCAGGAACAACAATTCTTCCACTTCTTTCTCAAGTTGAAGGTGTTACTTTCACTGAAGAAGAAGTTGCTGCGCTTACTCCACGTATCCAAAATGCGGGTACTGAAGTAGTAAATGCAAAAGCGGGCGGTGGTTCTGCAACATTATCAATGGGTGCAGCAGCAGCACGTTTTTGTATGTCTTTAGTTAAAGGCTTACAAGGTGAAGATGTTGTAGATTATGCTTATGTGGCTGTTGAAAATGGCGATGCTGCATACTTTGCACACCCAGTACGTTTAGGTAAAAACGGCGTAGAAGAAATTCTCTCTTACGGTGAACTCAGCGCTTTTGAAGAGCAAGCTAAAAACGATATGCTTGATACGCTGAAAAAAGACATCCAAGAAGGTGTTGATTTCATCAACGCTTAATTGCTAAGTCGATTGATACAAAAAAGCCTGCATTTGCAGGCTTTTTTATGCTCGAAGGATTTTTATACATTAGGTATTTATTAGTGATTACGATCAACGGCAATACGAGCCAAGCTAACGAGTGCTTCTTTATACGGTGATTCATCTAATACAGATAAACACGCAATCGCTTTATCAGCTTCTTCGTTGGCTTTATTCATCGTAAACTCAAGTGCTTTGGTTTCATTGAGGGCACTTAGAATAGCTTCTAAGTGGTCCATACCATTGCTGTGCTCAATGGCATCACGGATCAACTGCACTTGTTCAGCATTACCGTGACGCATAGCATACAGAAGTGGCAGGGTAGGTTTGCCTTCGGCTAGATCATCACCGATATTTTTACCTAACTGCTCAGCATCAGCATTGTAATCAAGGACGTCATCTACCAATTGAAAAGCGGTTCCTAAGTGCATACCGTAAAGATTAAGCGCTTGCAGTGTCGAGTCGTCCTTTTCGGTGATAATCGCAGCAAGCCCTGTTGCAGCTTCAAATAATTTAGCTGTTTTAGAGTAAATTACCTGCATGTAGCTATCTTCGGTGGTATCAGGGTCGTTACAGTTCATTAATTGCAGCACTTCACCTTCGGCAATCACGTTGGTTGCATCAGCGAGTATTTGCATAACCTGCATTTTGCCAATACCGACCATCAACTGAAATGAGCGGGTGTAGATAAAGTCACCAACAAGTACGCTTGCTGCATTACCAAACTCAGCATTTGCCGTCGGTGTCCCTCTACGTAAATTTGATTCATCAACGACATCATCATGCAATAATGTAGCTGTGTGAATAAATTCAACGATAGTCGCTAAAGTAACATGATCTTTGCCTTCATAGCCAAGTGCTTTCGCTGCTAAAATAGCCAACATTGGGCGAACACGCTTGCCGCCGCTGTTTACTATATATAAGCCTAGTTGATTGACTAGTGCTACATCTGAGCGCATTTGCGCGTAAATTAGTTGATTGACGTCATTCATATCATTTTCGATTAACGTCTGGATAGCTTTTATATCCATTGATCTCCGAGCCAATTTTAATGGGTATACGCAGCTGATTGTACAACAAAAAACAGTTTTGCTCGACAGTTTGTGACGATTCGCTGAAAAAACACGGTTAAGTAGCTTAATTTAGCCTTAATTAGCAAAGATAACTGTTTTATTTTAGAAAATTTACGGTAATTCAACATGGTTGTTTTTTATTCTTAGTGTGTGTTTATACGCAGTGTAATTTATTTGCCATCAAGCGCTAAAAAGGCTTGGCATAACGCCAATTTAATATAAAATAGGTGAAAATATTGAATCGCTCTCAATGCAGCTATTTTTTATTCATTTAATTAATAAACAGGCTTGCTAGTTTTTGCACATTAGCGTAAACTTCGCGCCCTATTGAATAATATTTTAGTTGCGTCGATTTGAGGGCGCACAGACGGAGTTAATTATGTACGCGGTTTTCCAAAGTGGTGGTAAACAGCACCGTGTGACTGAAGGTCAAACAATTCGTCTTGAGAAATTAGACGTTGAGACTGGTGCAGCAGTTGAATTTGATTCAGTACTTTTAGTTGCTGATGGTGAGAAAATCGAGATCGGTGTACCGTTCGTAAACGGTGGTAAAATAACAGCTGAGGTTGTTTCACATGGTCGCGGTGAGAAGATTAAGGTTGTTAAATTTAGACGCCGTAAGCATTCTCGTAAGCAAATGGGCCATCGTCAATGGTTCACAGAAGTTAAAATCACTGGCATTAGCGCTTAATTAGAGGTACTTAGAAATGGCACATAAAAAAGCAGCTGGTAGTACTCGTAACGGTCGCGATTCAGAAAGCAAACGCCTTGGTGTTAAGCGTTTTGGTGGCGAATCAGTTCTAGCGGGTAGCATCATTGTTCGTCAACGTGGAACTAAATTCCATGCTGGCACAAACGTAGGTATCGGTAAAGACCACACTATCTTCGCAAAAGCAGATGGTAAAGTTCAATTTGAACAAAAAGGTCCTTTAAACCGTAAATACGTAAGCATCGTATCTGAGTAATCAGAATCGGTTCTTAAAAAACCCCGCCTTTGCGGGGTTTTTTGTTTTGAAAATAAATATATACCTAAGCCAAGCCTGCAATCAGCTTGGCTTAGGTATATAATAGTGAAATTAACAAGCCAATCCCTAAAGTGAGTAATCATGAAGTTTGTAGATGAAGTAGAAATTCGCGCAGAAGCTGGAGACGGTGGCAGCGGCATCGTATCTTTCCGTCGTGAAAAATATGTCCCAGATGGTGGACCAGACGGCGGTGACGGTGGAGATGGTGGTAGTGTTTATCTACAAGCTGATGAAAACTTAAATACCCTTATCGATTATCAGTTTGAGCGTTTTCATAGAGCTGAACGTGGTACTAATGGCCGCAGTCGTAACTGTACAGGTAAAAAGGCTGATGACTTATATGTGATGGTGCCTGTAGGTACTCGGATCATGGATGTTGATACCCAAGAAGGTCTTGGTGATTTAACTCAACATGGTCAAAGAATTTTGGTTGCAAAAGGCGGTTTCCACGGCTTGGGGAATGCGCGTTTTAAATCAAGTACTAACCGAGCGCCTCGTCAAAAAACATTGGGCACACCAGGTGAAGTACGTAACCTTAAACTAGAGCTATTATTATTAGCTGATGTTGGTTTATTAGGTTTGCCAAATGCAGGTAAGTCTACTTTTATTCGTAGTGTATCGGCAGCGAAACCAAAAGTAGCTGATTACCCATTTACTACGTTGATTCCAAATTTAGGTGTGGTACGTCCAGAAGCAAATAAATCATTTGTTATTGCAGATATCCCAGGGTTAATCGAAGGTGCCTCTGATGGTGCTGGTTTGGGTATTCGCTTCTTGAAACATTTAGAGCGTTGCCGTGTATTATTGCATATTATCGATGTAATGCCTGTCGATGGTTCAAACCCAGTAGATAATGCATTTGCAATCATCAATGAGTTGCACCAGTACAGCCCTAAGCTGGCAGAAAAGCCACGTTGGTTAGTCTTTAATAAAATAGACTTATTACCTGAAGATGAAGCTCAGGCACTATGTGAGCAAATTGCTGAAGAGTTAGGCGAGACTGAAAATATTTATCATATTTCTGCAATTAATAAGCTAAATACTCAACCATTAATTCATAACATCATGACGCTACTTGATAGCATGCCAAAAGAAAAGTTTGTGCCAATTGAAGATGAAGAAGTTGAATTCAAATGGGATACTTATCATAAAGATGCCACTAAGAAGAATGATGACGACGACTGGGATAGTTGGGATGATGACGATTATGACGTTGAAGTTGTTTATGAGCGCTAGACTAAGGTAAATTATTTTAAAAGGAGCTGATGCTCCTTTTTATTTTGCAATGAAAAAGTATTAGGTTTCGATATGAGAATTTCAATGGTTGCAGCGATGGCTAAAAATCGTGTGATTGGTCAAGATAATAATATGCCATGGCATTTACCTGCTGATTTACAGCACTTTAAAGCGGTTACTATGAATAAGCCTGTGATAATGGGGCGCAAAACATTTGAGTCAATTGGTCGCCCCTTACCAGGACGGCGCAACATAGTTATTAGCCGAAACACTGACTATACCGCTGCTGGAATTGATGTAGTAACATCCCCAAAGGATGCTATTTCATTGGTGTGTGAGTCTGATGAAGTGATGGTAATTGGTGGCGGAAATGTCTATCAGCAGTTTTTAAAAAGTGCTGATAGACTTTATTTAACGTTTATTGATCTTGATGTCGCAGGGGATACTCAGTTTCCTGATTACGAACAATCAGCAAACTGGCAAGTTGTAGAAGAGCTGTATAATCAACCTGATGATAAAAATATTTATAGTTATAAATTCGTTACATTGGATAAAGTTAAGTAACATTATTGCGGTTAGGCCTATTGGTTGATACAATATTAAACAACTAAGGTAGTTATAAAGTATTACACAAGGGTCTACAATGATAAAATTATCAACACTCGTTATTGCTGCAGCTGTTATTTCTGGTTCTGTTGCTTTTAGCGCGCCAGTTAAAGCGGATGATCAGTTAGCTGTTTCAATCTGTGAATACATAGCTGCGGACGATAAAAACCGTTTACGTGATAAGTTAAAAAGCTCACGTGTAAAAATTCGTAATATTTATGATGCAGTACAATGTAATGGTCTTAACTTGCTACGTCATGCAGTTGCCAGTAATGCAGTAGATACCGGTGAATATATTGTGAAAAACTTATCTAAAAGTTCTTTAAAAGATGGAGCTGATATAGCATGGGCCGAAGCAAATGGCCATGGTGGATCAGCATTAATACCAGCAATCAAAGAACGTGCAGGTTTATAAATTATCATAAATTACTAAAAAAGCCGCGATAGTGCGGTTTTTTTGTATTTTAAACAAAAGTTTAACAGATTCGACCTCTATTGTAATTTTATCTGGTAGAATAGATAAGTTATAAGCAGTTTAAGCAGTGAACAACTATGTTAAGTCCTTTTTATCAGCAATATGCTGATTATGTCTCTATTTCACGTGAGCAAGGGTGTCGTTTCGCAAAATGCGTTGCCGACGATTACAATACACTACATGATAAAGATGCAAAACGTTTTTGTGTGCCTGGAGATTTATTATTTTCATTGGTATTAAGTCGTTACGGAATCAGTGAAAAAATGGAATTTACCTTTGCCGGCATGGTTGATGAGCATAGTAAACTCAACTTTCCTGAGGGCGCAGAAGAGTTTGATATTACCAGTGGTGATAAAGTCATGCTGAAGGTTAAGCGTGAAGGCAAAACTAGCCAATGCCAAACACTCACCGATAGCCTAATAAAAAATTACGTTGAGTTTTCTGGTACAACTTTCCCGCATGTAATTATTCCCCTTATGGGCAAACAAAATGTGATGATTAATCCTGCTCGCCCTATGGTTATCTATGAGTCAATGTTAATTAACCTTAATACCTTAGATATTCATGCACCTACATTAGAGTTTGCTGAGCCGAGTTTTGAATATACAGGCAAACGTGGCAAAATTACCTTACGCTTCAATTTACTAGAAGATGGTAAAAAAGTAGGGAGTGGTGAAAAACACATGCTAGTGTCTGGTATCCGTGAATATAGTCAAGATACCGTTGATGATCTTATTACGTTTTATAATCAACGCAAAGAAACGCTTAAGCCTGTAGCCTAATTAATAAGGGCTACAGGCCCTCCATTAACGGCTTGTATTTTTATAAATACAAACGACATCACATAATTTTAAAAATTGAATACTTTGAGTCACAGATTGGACTATTGCTCCATCAGCATTTTTGTTTTGGTTGCTATGAGATCTTAAAAACCAATATCCGGCTTTTTCCTTTTTAAACAGTTTGTAGTTTATCACATTAATTCTTTCAGAATTATTGATACAATTACTTATCGCTTGATTTGGAGAGCAAGGTAGTACAAAGCTCATGCTATTATCTTGTTCAAACTGCCAACGACCATTAGGGCCAAAAATACCACCGCTATAAACAATGGCTGTACCGTTATCGTGAGGCTCTATAACGGCATGTTTGTTGTTATTTAACAAGTTTAAATCGTTAACATAGAAGGTTTTCATATAATCTTCTTGAGTCGCATTATAGGTAGTATCTGCTTGGGCTAGATTAGCGTAAGAGTAGCTTGATTGTTTTTTGCTGGAGTAAAAATCGTCTACAGTAGCAATGCGATTATCGTAGAGTTTTACATAGCGTACATTTCTAGTTTCAATACCTATGGTGAATTCTAAAGTATCGCCCAAGTTGCTGAACGTAATATCATAAGTAGACTCTTCACCACTTAGAGGGTTCTTTATTGAGAAATGTCCTGAAGTTTCTGAATCAACCGTGATAGGTGCATTGATTATTTTAAAGGAACTGCCATCAGCTAATTGCACACTTGAATACAATGGAGATAAGCCGAATAACACATCACCCGCTGAAAATTCAGGAACTGGCGCCTCTGCAACACCTCTAAATACTTTATAGGTTTTGCGATCAACAAGCTCTTTTTCAAGCTCAGGCCAATTAGCCGTATCTTGAGATGTTTGAGGGATAAAATGATAGGTGACTTCAAAAACAGCAAAATCATCTAAGCTTGCAATGAGTTCGGCTTGTTTTAATTGAACAGAAAAACTGATTTGTTGATATGAGCCATCAGTATTTTGAAACGTTTTTGTATAGTCTTGCCCAAATATACTATTACCTTTCTCTTCAGGCTCAATAAATTGATATATACCGTCAGTTAGAGTTGCATTCTCGTGAAATCCAGCCAACTGAGTGTAACCTTCTGCTTTAATCGCTACATTGGCAAAGAAAGTATATTTGACGCCTTCTTCATTACCTAGTTGGCTTAGCTGTAATGTTTGCTCCTGACGCTGATCGCTATATGTATCGAAATTAAGCGATTTCTGCTCCCCCTTATTTAGAGTAAGCCAAGTGAACTCAGTTTCACTTGTGTACTTTTTAGCTCGGATAGAATTTTCTTTTTTAGCTAAAACTTCAAGAGGGATAAACTCTGAGCGCATACAATTTGCAATACATTCAAACTCTTGAGTATGCAGTTCAACATCATCAGGGTTATTCCAGTTAAACAGAAAATTGTCATTCTCAATTTTTGCAAAACCTGTTTGGTCAGCTGAAAAATGAAATAGTGAGCTAGAGTCATCTGTAGTCCACGTGCCGATTAATTCTTCATCTGCAAGTGTAATTGCTTCGCCTGGGAAATTTGTGGCATCGTATTGAACATCAATATTAAGAGTAAACTGTTCTGACTCTTTACCATCACTAATCGAGAGGTCAATTTGATGTTCAGCGATGTCAAAAAGAGTAGGCGAAGCACTGAGCGTTAGTGTATTTTTACTTAGTTCATAGCTTAGCCAATCAGGCTTATTTATTACAGAGACAGTTACAGTGTCATTATCTTTATCGCTTACAGTAAGTGCATGTTCTAAACTAGATCCCGCAGCGAGTTCAAAATTGAACTCACCCGCTATAGTAGGTTTTTTATTTGGTGCTTTTTGTTGCTCTTCAGAACTACTTCCCCCCCACAGGCAGAAAGTAGTAAGGTTAAAAGACAGATAGCTGTTGTTTTTAGTTTCATCACTAATTTTCCTAATATTTTATGCTATTATATCAGATTGTTAACTTGAATAGACGAAACGTAGGGAAAAGTTAAGAGGGAAATGCTTTAAGTCATTAAGCGCTTTGTTGCAGATTTTTCTATTGAAGTTTTGCTACTAAACCTCGCAAAGCAAATCGACACTGTTTTTCAACGTTTTTATAAACGTGAAGCGGACCAAATTGGTCGGGGTTTTTTATGCCTGAAATAAAGTTCTAAGGCATAAGCTCTGGCGAGAGCTTGAAGAAGGGTAGTAATGACGCTGCTTGGTGAATTATTAAATGACATTCAACTGGATTGAATGCCATTTAATCGAAAAACTATTTTTAATCAGCTTAGTCGATTAGACTCACTTTACATTGGTAAGTATTCTCACCCACAGAAAAGCTGCCTTTGCCATTCCATTGATTATCAACGCCAAAGCTTGCCGTAAATGGTGACTGGTAACTACCTATTGCAGGTGGTGGAAAAGACACCACGGCTTGACCTGTTAGCGCGCCAACTTTAGTTACATCATTATAGCCAGTTGCATGCATATGGCCCGATGCGCTAGCGGTGAAATGAGGTGAATGCTGCGTTCCTTCTTGGATGCTGCCATTCGCTCTACCATTTAATGAACCTGTTTTTGGATCGACAGCAAACTGAATTTCCATAGAGCCACCACCAACAACACCAGATTGAAATTGTAATTTAACGAGATATAAGCTTTCATCAGACATTTTCTTGTTCCTTTTGTAGATTGCATTGACACTGTTATATGGTTACTCAGTAACCGAGTGAAAGTGTAGAATGACCACCACAAAAGACATATTACAGCGTATTACAGCTAGGTCATGTAAATTAGTTTACGGCATAGTCGCTCTATTCTTGCAGTTCAAATATCTGCTGTAATGTGTTGGATTAGTCGTTTTTGCGATAGATTAGGAATGCAGGTGAATTGTGAGCTATTTAAAAGCAGAGTAGCTTGCTCTATTTACAAGTGATGCAAATAAACAGCATTTATCAATATATTCCAAATAAATCAACCGTACCACTAATAGGTACGTTTAATTCTCTTTGTTTATCTTGTAAAGTTAATAATATAAAAAACTCAACAACACTTTTTATGGTTGTAAAAACATGGCTGTGTGTTGAGTTTAGAAAATAGACAATTAACCACTTGTATCTACATTGCAAAGCTAGCAATGTGTATAAAAAACCTAATATTAAGCCTTAATAGTAAAAATGGAGAAAGTTAATGGAATTTAATTCAATGATGTTATTTGTTATTGCTTGTCTGACTATCAATTTAATACCGGGGCCTGATGTTATCTACATCGTATCAAATACCATGAAAGGTAAGATGGTCAGTGGCATGAAAGCTGCGCTTGGCTTGGGGGTTGGTTACTTTTTTCATACATTAGCGGCCTGTGTGGGATTATCAGCCATTATTTTAAGTTCAGCTTTAGCTTTTAGTATCGTTAAATGGCTTGGTGCCCTTTATTTAGTTTATTTAGGTGTTCAAGCACTTATTTCCATGTACAAAGGGAATAGTCGGGTAGTCGTTAGTGAAAGTAAGGATACGAAAGGAAATATTTTTATGCAGGGGGTTGTGGTCAGTGTTTTGAACCCTAAAGTTGCTTTGTTCTTTCTCTCATTTCTTCCGCAATTTATAAATACATCCACTGGCTCAGCAGCCTCGCAATTACTGATTTTAGGATTAGTTTTTAGTGTGTTAGCAACACTCTGCAACGTGCTGTATGCAACTGTTGGAAGTTGGTTGTTTAATCGACCTAACGCAGGTAGATACACGCGAATATTGGAAGGAGTGTCAGGAGTATTACTAATTGGTTTAGCTGGTAAAATTGCATTGAGCGAACGTTAGGGAGAAGTTGATTCTACAAAGAGCGTATTACATGAAGTTGAGTTTGAGGGCGTTTAGGTTTTTTTATCGTTGTTTTTTAGAATAGGGGCTGCTTTTACAAAGTATTCGCTGATTAAACTAAATGTTCTTTTTAGTATTTCTTTTCGAAGCTAGCTACACTGGCAATAGTATTGTTGCGACAGCACCTTGGTGTTTATCTTTATTCGCTAAGCTCAAACTACCATGATGCTGCTCTATCACGTTGCGACAAAAGCTTAGACCAATCCCTTGACCTTGTTGTTTAGTGGTGTAAAACGGCACGAATATGTTATCGGGGTTGGCAAGGCCTTGGCCGTTATCATCAATGGTGATGCAGCTTACTTTTCCTTGCTTATGCACACCTAATGTTATTTTAACGGGCGGGGTGCTTGCTTCGATGGCATTTTTTATTAGATTGATCATGACTTGATGAATAAACGTGCGGTCGGCCTTAAAAGTTGCGGCGTCTGTTACGCAGCTAAATGCAACGTCAGGGTATATTGCGCACACTTGTTTTAAAAATGTGTCGGTGTCTATTGCTACTATATTAAGTGCCAGTGGTTTATTTATATCGCCATAGCGCGTGACAAATTCATTAAGATAATTACAGCGCTCACTTATAACATTAAGTGCTTGAATTTGTCGTGGCTCGGTGAGCTTCACGGCGAGATTTTCAGCCATTGCAGTAACTGGTGTGAGTGAGTTGCGAATTTCGTGACCGAGTACGCGAATAATTTGCTGCCATGCTTGCAGTTGGCTTTCGCGAAGGGCTGAGGTGATGTCGATCATAACAATAAGTTGATGACAGCTGCCTTGCTCTATAAATTCACTGTGGCGTATTTGCCATTGCTGGGCTGTAATAACATCGCTAAATTGCCAATGTGCGTCTTGCTTTGTAAGCCCTAATTGTTCAGCGCTTGCATAGCGTAAGGTTTGCCATTGAGTCTGTTTAAATTCGCTAAACGCATTATTGGCATAACTGAGCTTATTATGTTGATCGAGCACCATGATCGGCACATTAAAATGCTCAATTAATTGGTACACCAAAAAAACATGCTGATCGTATCGCGACTTCTTTTTAAATAACTCTTCACTTAACTCAATCAAGCTTTGTTGTAATTGGTGAATACTCCCCGCCTGATAGCTGGGCTTAACGAGCTGGTTATAATCTTCGTTTAAAATGGCATCTAGGTGGGCGTAATTGCGGTTAAAGCTGTTGAACACTTTTTTATAGGTACGAATAAACAGCTTAAGATAAATAGCTAAAAATAGGATTGAGATAACGGCAGAAGTAACAACAGAGAAAGCAAAATATTGGCCAATAAAATAGCACCCCAACGCCGCTAAAGTGCTACTAAAAAATGCAAAGCCAATTAAACTGCGTTCCAGCGATGAGTGATAAAGGCAACTAAGTTTCATACTGCTTTTCATACGGTAATACCGTATTTTTCAAGGCGACGATACATAGAAGATTTACCTAAACCTAATAATTTAGCGGCGTTAGGAATATGGCCTTGGGTCTGCTTGAGGGCTAAATCAATTAATTGGCGCTCTGCGTGCTCTAGTGTCATTAGTGGTAATGTGTTATTGATTTGACTGCTGTGCAGGTTTAAGTCATCGGCGGTCAATGTGTCGGTTGTTGCTAACAATATTGCCCGTTCAATCACATGGCTTAGCTCGCGTACATTGCCCGGCCAAGTATAGTGGTTTAATTCCTGTTTAGCGCATTCACTCAATGTAAGTAGGGTGCTTGAGTATTTTTTAGCATGTAAATTTATAAAGTGCTCGCACAAAGGCACTATATCTTCAATGCGTTCGCGTAGTGGCGGTATTACAAACTCCAAAGTGTTTACCCGATAGTATAAATCTTCTCTAAACTGGCCTTGTTTTATCAGTGTGGCAATATCGCCATTGGTGGCACTGATCAAGCGTACATTGGTTTTTTTAGTGTGACTCGCGCCAACCATCTCAAACTCTTGGCTTTCGAGTACCCGTAATAATTTTGCTTGTTGTGGTAGTGGTATATTGGCTATTTCGTCTAAAAATAAACTGCCGTTATCGGCCAGTTCAAAGCGGCCAATGCGCTCATTTTTAGCATCAGTAAACGCGCCTTTTTTATGACCAAACATTTCGCTTTCAAATAACGATTCAACAATAGCCCCCATATTCACTGCAATAAACGGTTGTGTATGGCGCGTAGACTGCTGATGAAGCCATTGTGCTAATTGGCTCTTACCCGTACCATTTTCACCGGTTAGTAAAATGTTGGCATCGGTTTTAGCCACCTTAGCTAACTGACTTATCAGTTGTTGCATAGCGTGTGACTGATACACAAATGCAGGCGAGGCATGATCGTTAAGCTGTTGTAGCAACTTTTGATTTTGTTTGTTTAACTTTTTAAGTGTGAGTTGCTGATTGAGCAATTTTAATAAGCGCTGGTTTTGCCATGGCTTTTCAATAAAGTCACACGCACCGTGTTGCATAGCGCGAACCGCTAGATCTACGCTCGACCACGCAGTCATTGCGATGACAGGGATATCTAACTGTTGTTTATGTAAGTGCTGTAAAAACGCCAAACCTTCGTCACCTGATGTGGTGTCGCGGGTAAAATTCATATCGAGCAAAATAAGGTCAATCACTTGGCTTTCTTTAACTACTGCTTGCGCGTTAAAAGGTGAGTCGCATTCGAGCACTTGGTAGCCGTTATCTTCTAAAATAAAGCGCGCGCTTAGGCGGATTTCGGGGCTATCTTCAATGATCAAAATAGTGGCAGGCATAAACTTCCAAATAGGTGAATAAGCACAGGTTGATTGTAGCGTATAGCGATTTCTATGCCAGTGATTTTATTTTTGTATTTCAGCTTGTTAGCTATTTAAAGGTGATTTCAGTAGGTGTTCCAGTCCGATTACGGACTGCTTGCGTCCGATTTTGGTTAGCGTGTCTGTCGAAGTGAAAGCCTTTATCTAGGGCCAGTCTCAAACTGATACTGAGGAGTCCGGTATCGCCGCTCAATAAGAATTCTTGAATAGTACATACTTGTAATTACTTGTATCTATTGATTTTTAATGTTGGCACGTGTTTCGCTATAGCTTAGATATACAAAGCATAATGCGGTGCAATATGGACATAGTAAAAACAAATGTAGTCAAGCAGTTATCGCTTTGGCATAAGCTAATTTTATTACTGGCTGTTATTTTAATTGTGGCAGTGATTTATCAGCGCAGCAGTCAAGTAGGTGTGTCAGTATCGCGCAGTAATATTATTATTAGTGATGTACGCCAAGGCGCGCTTGCGATTACGGTTACAGGTTATGGTGAACTTAAATCTGCGCAGCAGCAATTGCTTACGGCAAAAACGTTGGCCACTGTGCAGGCTATTTTATTAAAACCAGGCGCAATAGTGACCAGTGACTCAGTGATTGTGCAGTTAGCCAATCCTGCGCTTGAGCAACAGCTCGACAATGCGCAGCAAGAACTTAATAAACTCAATGCTAACTTACGCCAGTTAAGATTAAACAATACTCGCGAGTTATTAAACGAGCGCTCTCATGTGGCGCAAAGCCATGCCGCTTACGAAAATGCAAAACTAAAATTAAAAGCTGAAACCAGTTTGGTTGAACAGGGCATAGTCTCAACGCTTAATTATCAGCGTAGCGTGTTAGACGAGCAACAACTTCGCCAGCAATTAGCAATAGCTAAGCAACGTTCAGAGCAACTAAAAGCCGTACACATAGAATCTGAAAACATTCAGCTTGAGCAAATTAAACAGCAACAAGGGTTAGTAGTTATGGCACAAACACAATTGGCCAACCTATCTGTAGTAGCGGGAATGGATGGGGTATTACAGCGTTTACCGATTGAGCTTGGGCAAAGCGTAAATGCAGGGCAAGAAATTGCGCTTATCGGCTCGGTTGATTCGTTAATTGCAATTATTCAAGTACCACAAAATCAAGTAGATGATATTCGGTTAGGGCAGCTCGCAGAAGTAGATACACGCCGCGGTGTTGTTATGGCAAAGGTGTCACGCATCAGCCCTGTTGTGAGTAATAATACAGTAGAGGTAGAGTTATCGTTGCCTAAAGAGCTCCCTGAAAATGTTCGGCCGCAATTAACCGTCGATGCCAATATTAAGGTCGCACAGCTAAAAGATGTTACTTATATCGAGCGCCCAGCAAACGTAAAACCGCACAGTGTAAGAGATCTGTATCAGGTAAACTCACAGCAGCAAAGCGCACGCTTGGTTGATATCAAATTTGGTCGCGAGGCTGGGCGCTTTATCGAAATACTAAGCGGCGCACAGTTAGATCAGCAATTGATTATTTCAGATTTAACCAACCTTACTCGCAGCAATAGCGAAATTCTAATTAACTAATGAACAGGACAAAAATAATGACAGAGCAAAAAATAACGAACACCCAAGCCGATGTCGTATTAGCAATGAAAGGAATTAGTAAGGTATTTGAAACCCAAGAGTTACAAACCTATGCACTGCGTAGTATTGATTTGTGTATTTATCGCGGTGAATACTTGTCGATATCGGGGCCATCTGGCTGTGGTAAATCAACATTACTTTCATTATTGGGTTTACTTGATATGCCAACCAGCGGTGAATATTTAATTGACGGTAAAGACGTCTCTGCACTTTCGCTGAATCAGGCTGCTGAATTTCGCAATGCAAAAATAGGATTTATTTTTCAATCATTTAATTTAATTGATGAGTTAAGTGTGTTCGACAACGTGGCATTGCCACTGCGTTACCATCACACTAAACCGAGCAAGCAAGTCATTGCTGAAAAAGTAAAGGTGTGCCTAGAAAGAGTAGGGCTTGAGCATCGTATGAGTCATAAACCTAACCAATTATCAGGTGGACAGCAACAACGCGTGGCGATAGCCCGAGCGCTGGTGACTGAACCGGCAATATTATTAGTTGATGAGCCAACGGGTAATTTAGACTCAAAATCGGGAGATCAAGTTATGCACGTATTAAGTGAGCTACATGCAGCCGGCACCACTATTTGCATGGTGACACATGATCCGCGTTACTGTGATATGGCTACAAGGCAACTAAAGTTATTGGATGGTGAGATGCTAGGGGCTGTGGGTATAAAAGATCAGCTAAGTGCTTAAATAACCTGTTTAGTGAGAGTAAAATGGAATATCCAAAAATAATAAAACGTCAATGGCTATTAAGGGATAACTTAACGGAGTGCCATAATGACTTATAATTTAAAAAATGCATTACTTAATATAACTAATCATAAAGTTTACAGTTTAAGTGTTTTAGCGACGTTAAGTATTGTTTTAGCTGCATTAATTACTGTATTAACACTTGCCTATATTATGCTGTTAAAACCATTGCCATACCCTGAGCAAATGCGGTTAGTAAAAGCTGAATATGCTCAAATAGACCAAACCGGGGCGCTTAATACCCGCGCTTTTAATTACCCTGCACTGATTGATTTATATAAAAATCATAACTTATTTGAGCAAGCTGCGTTGGTGTATTACGCTGAACAACGCCTTGATGATGTAGCGGGCTTACCCATAGTAAACACCTCATTTGTTACCCCTCAGTGGTTTGAAATGTTTGCAATTAAGCTACATTTAGGACGAGGTTTTACGCAAACCGAAGCTCTTGATAGTTTTAACCCCGTTGCCGTTATAAGTTATCAAACATGGCAAAATGACTTTGCCAGTAAAGAAAACATAATAGGTCAAACACTTAGTGTGGGCGCTCAGCAATTCAAAATTATAGGTGTGGCTGCGGCTAACTTTAAATCGCCTGCACTTATCAAAACAGGCCAAATCACTGATGTGTGGTTGCCGTGGGATTATAATTTAACCTCTGCAGAGGCTAAACCATTTTGGTGGAACCGTTACTCGCGCAGCCATTTTGTGGCTAAATTACCAAGCGATGTAAGCATTGAGCAGGCGAGTAAAAGGTTATCGCAGTATGTGGATGATGTATGGCAACAGCATATTACGACCGAAGCATTCTTTGCAGGTTGGCATATCGAACTTGAGCTAAACACCTTGCAAACAGTAATATTAAAAGAGACACCGCAGAATATTTATTGGCTCATTTTAGCTGTAACGGGTTTGGTTATTATTGCCTGTGTAAACATTAGTAACGTGTTTATTGTAAGAACTGCAGCGCGTAAACACACATTAGCACTGAGTGCGGCGCTGGGCGCAACACGGTTTACTTTGTTTAAACAGTTTTGGCTGGAGATTGCCTTGATAATAGGCTTAGCAAGTATAATTGGCCTTGCGTTAGCGGCGATTTTTTTAGCAACCTTAAGCGATTTTGCCATGGCAATATTACCGCGCGCCAATGAGCTTTCTATTAATGCAGTATCATTTCTTATCACACTGGTTAGCGGCTTAATATTAACGACGCTGTTCGCTTTTTTATGTACGCGAATAGTAAATTACCAACAACTGATAAGTAGTTTAAAGTCAGCAGGAAAAGGGACGACAGTGCAGGTGGACAAGCGCGTATGGCAAGGCTTGGTCGCTTTTCAAGTAGCTGTAGCGTGTACATTATTGTTTATTAACTTTTTAGTTTTTAGCGTTAATAAAAGTAATATTGACGAGGCTTTCACACTGCCACTTGAGCAATTAACGAGTTTAAAGGTTAATGTAGCAAGTCATGTAGCGGCTGATAGAGACAAAGCAAATCAGCTATTAGAGCAAGTAGCTAACGAGCTTGCTTTACTCCCAGAGGTTAGGCAAGTAAGTCGTTCATCATCACCTATAAACGATAATTTAATTACTTGGTCATTGGTTGAGGTAGCAAGCAATCAAAACGTATTACCTTATGGTAAGTCAGTTGATGAGCTGTATTTTTCAATACTTAAACAACCCGTATTACAAGGACGTGGTTTTACAAACGAGGATACTAAAAGTAATGCGAATGTTATTATTATTAATGATGTACTAGCAGAAAAATTATCAAATGATGGTAATGCATTGGGCATGCATTTGAGTTTTGATATAACTTCAGGGCGCGAAAATGATTTAGTAATAATAGGCATAGTTAAAGCGATGCCGATACCGGGGAAAACGTCGCTTGAGCCTAAAGCTTATTTGACTCGTGCTGGTTATAATTCATTTATTATCGAATTTAAAAATGCTCAGCACTTAACAAAAAATACGCTTAACACCTTATTACAATCTATTGATTCAGGCTTATCAGTTCATCAATTAGCGCCATTAAATGCACAGCGCGATACAGCACTGTTTCGTCAATATGTGGTATCGGTGACAACGCTGATGATCATTGCTGCCACTATTGCCTTAACCAGTATTGGTTTGATAGGTATTATGCGCTACTCAGTGTTATTAAGGCGTGCTGAAATTGGTATTCATTTGTGTGTTGGCGCAAAGCCACTGGCATTGTTTTTGTTAGTATTTAAGCAAAATGGCAGCGCAATCGTAACAGGTATAATGCTCAGTCTTGCGTTATTGCTGGCTTTACAACAACCACTACAACTGATTGCGGATGCAGTACCGCAAATTATGCAGCTTGGTATGTTATTCATGACTTTATTGTTTGTAATTAGCCTTGGTGCACTGGCGTGTTATTTACCTTTAAGTGCCCAGCTAAAACGCCCAGCAATTTACGGTGTACAAGGATCAAAACAGTAAAGTGTGTAGTTTAGGAGGGACTGATTGAGTAAAAGGCTTAAATCAGCTCCTTCAACTAGCTCTTTTATGGGTTTTTGTAAGTCCAATTGCTGTTGTCTACATTAGGCTGTTTTGAACTGTTTATTGAAACGAATAACCCTAGTTAATATAAATATACATATTTTATTTTTTATTCATCTTGATGGAGCAAGCTTATTTTAGATATCTAGTTTTACTAATGCATTAAACACAGATAGACCAACTTTTTCAGCTAACTTTGCAGGTACTGCGTTACCTAACTGTCTCATTATCTCTCCCCAAGAACCTTCAAAATAAAAGTTATCTGGAAAGGTTTGTATTCTTGCACTTTCACGAATAGTAAAATATCTAACGCTACCGTCTTCAAAACGGATCATATTTTCTCCTCCAGGAACTCCGTGTGCACCAGCTTTAAGAGCCTTAGATGGTTCGTCAATATAGCTACCTGTATGACCGGAATAAATTTTAGCTCCTTCTTTAAATATATGCTGATTGTACTTTTTGGCTGTTTCATGATTGGGATCTGGTAAGTCTGATAGGGCATCGCGAACTGTTACCCAAGGCAAGTTATCAGGTTTAAATAAGCCATACTTTTTACGAATTTTTTCTACTTTTTTTAACATTTTTTCTTCGGCAACTGGCATAGGTAAATTATGCTTCCTCCAATATTCACCTGAAACCCATTTATCCCAAATTAATGATTCTTCTGAGTGAGTTGGTTCAGGAAAAGTCCAGTTTGCATCAATATCTGAACGAAAACCAATAAAAAAAATGCGTTCTCGTTTCTGCGGAACACCATAGTCAGCTGCATTTACAAGTTGATAAATTACTTTATATTCTAACTCGGTATGTCCATTCTGGGTGTGATATTGCTCAAGCCTTTCTCTATGTTGCTCCCATGATTCATCTGTACTTGTCTCAACAGATGGGTATTGAAGTTGTAAAATAATATACTCAAAGTAATCCACAAATGATTTTCTCATTAAACCTTTTACATTTTCAAATACAAAAGCTTTAGGTCGTTTTTCGCGAATTGCTCGAACTGCTTGAGGAAACATGTCTCTAGAGTCTTCATGTCCTTTTGCTTTGCCACCCAAAGAAAAAGGTTGACATGGGGGCCCCCCTGATACTAGATCTATCTTGTCATAAATACTCATATAGTCAAAATTAACTACACTGCCTTCATATAGACTTTTGCCAAAATCAAATACATTATTGGCTCTAATAGTTTTACAAGCATCTTTGTTCAACTCAATAACCGCTTTGTGATGAAAACCACAATTCGCTAAACCAAGTGCTAGCCCTCCACCACCAGCAAAAAGCTCGATTGAATTCATATAACATCCTAAACTGTATGGTTCATATCATTGTGAGTAGTTTACTATTTCTTTTGGAATAAAGCTCTTTTCTCTGTGTAATTGAGTAAGCCTTTTTAGTTTATCTGCCTAACTTTTTTATTTTCGTAATCTATCAGACCCATGGTCTTCCTGGATGTATTTTGTCCCATTCAGACCTGGCCTGTTCATAACGACCTTTGCCTGGATCATGGTTTCCAAAACCATCAATTTTGGTATTCCAAATTGGTTTGTATTTATTAATAAGCATTGATTCGACCACTGAAATAATTGCACTCATTTCTAAAGGTATTATTATGAACTGGCATTTGAAGTCAGCAATGTTAAGATTGGTTGTATGTTGTATACTTCTTACATGCTCATTCAGTCTATTTTTTAGTTTAGGCTCCTCACGTGTGATATATGTGCCAGTTCTAGAACCTGTTGGAACTGCTTTACCAACATAAATAGGTTTACCTCCAAGCGCTAAATAGTTAGGGTTTTTACCGTTGTAATAGAGAGCATAAACACCAGAACCATTAAATTGACTATTTATGGGTAATGGATGCTTGGGAGTTAATTCTAAAAATCGTGTAGCTTCGTTCGCAAGTTGCATAAGTTGGTGAGATTGAAATGTTTGAGACAAGACGTTGATAGTCATCATATTATCCTTAATTTGATTGAAATTTATATGGACTCTATAGTAACCGAGGTATTTTCACAAGTGTTTGAAGATACATAAGGTGCAGGGGGAAGGCTAAATTCAAACAAAATTTTGAGAAATTTAAATCATCTAAGCAGTGTGAGTTCTTGGCGCTCTGTTGTCATAATAATTTTTACAGGTTAAAAGACTACGGTTTATATTTGCTTTAATATTGCTAGTTTACTCCCACTATAACCTAAGCGATTAAATATCGAATACAGAGGCGTTAAAAGATGATTGCAAAGTTAGATAATGCAAATGAGGCAGTGGCAAAGCAAATTTACACCACCTTTCAACGTTCTTATAAAATTGAGGCTGAGTTAATAGGTACGCAGAATTTTCCGCCTTTATCGCGCACTGTTAATGATATACACAATTCGCAAACGCTTTTTTATGGATTTTATGACGATACTCAGCTTGCGGGGGTTATTGAACTGGCAATCATCAATGAGCGATTAGAAATTAATAGCTTAACGGTTGGCCCTGAGCATTTTAGAAAAGGCATCGCCGATAAGTTAATCCGCTATGCGTTAATTAACTTTATTGAAACAGCATCAACAGCGATAGTTGAAACCGCAGTAGTTAACGAGCCCGCTATAAAATTATATAAAAAGCATGACTTTGTTGAGTTTAAAAGATGGACGCCCGATCACGGTATTGAAAAACTGGCCATGATTCGAACTGGGATGGTTTAACTTAATAATTACACTGAAAGAATCTCGTATATTCACTGCCTTTCAAATTATAAGCTTAACTTGAAAATACGTTTCAAAAGGTGAACAGCGGTGGCTAATTGCTTAGGGTAATCAGTTAAGTTTATTTTAAGTTTTACTGTTTACGTTTAACCAACCATATTTAAACATGATTTTTTGAAATACAAATTTTATGTTTTAGATCACTAAATACTTAGTAACGATAGGTTACTGTATGTGGAGTATTTAATACGTACAAGGGTAGAGGTTACCTCTTCAAGCTCTCAAAACATAAGAGCTAGGTTGAGACGTTTCATTTTTCGAGGGGCACTATGAATTTAAAAAATACAACAACTCATTACAATACACTCTCCATTGCTTTGCATTGGCTTATGTTCATATTGATTGTAGCTGTTTACGCAAGCATTGAACTGCGCGAATTATTCGACAAAGGGACTACAACCCGAGATGCCTTTAAAATGTGGCATTTTATGCTTGGTTTATCGGTTTTAGCTTTAGTAAGCGTTAGGCTAATTGCTCGCGTTGTGGGTGGTTCGGCTCCTGATATAAAACCAGAACCAGCTAAATGGCAAAATAACCTGGCCAAACTCGTGCATGTTATTTTGTATGGGTTCATGTTTGCTATGCCTATTGCTGGATGGTTAATTTTGAGCATGGCGGGCAAACCAATTCCGTTTTTTGGTCTAGAGCTGCCGCCACTGGCCAGTAAAGATTTAGACTTGGCTAAAACCATCAAAGAGCTGCATGAAACCGCAGGGGAAGTTGGTTATTACTTGATTGGATTACATGCAGCCGCCGCCTTATTCCACCATTATGTTTTATCTGATAATACGGTTGCACGAATGCGTTTGCCGAAAAAATAACAGCTAATTAAGTGGTCAAACTGTTGTTTGCTCACATATTCAAGGATATGAGCGACGCGCGTATATTGTTCCATTTAGATCTACTTAAAAATAATAGAAAACTTAGTGATAGTAATACCTTAGGTTATTTGTTAAAACTATATAAAGTAGATAAATGAGCGTTAAGTCGGCAGAAATATGCGCGATGAGCGCACTATTAAATTGTTAAGCGTACACATCGGAAACGATGTCTAAAGGAAACTATGAAAATAACAACATTAGTGGATAACACTCGGCTGGACGATAGGCAAGATTTGGCTGTTGAGCGTGGGTTATCATTACATATTGAAACTGAATCATTGAATATACTGTTTGATATGGGTGGAGGAGATACGTTTTGTCAAAATGCGCCTCTACTAGGTGTTGATATCGAACGCGTTGATATTGCGGTTATATCGCATCGGCACCATGATCACTGTAATGGTGCTGTAGATTTTGTCTCTCGCAATTCTAAAGCCAATGTGTTTTTGAAAGATTGCGAAGAAAAAAACTACTATTTTCGTGCTTATGGTTTCAAAAATGATGTTGGTATCAATACAGATTTACTAAAAGACAGCTATGAGCGGCTTGTATTCGTTAACCAAACGACTGAAATTGCGCCGAATGTATATGCTATTACTGATATAAGTATCAAACACGAAAAGCCAAAAGGAAACCGATATCTATATACGCAATCTAAAAATGGATGGGAATCCGATAGATTTGACCATGAATTACTACTAGTGATAAAAGAGCACGATGGTTTAGTTATATTTACTGGTTGTGCTCATAGTGGAGTTCTCAATATGGTTGACACTGCTGTTAGCTATTTTCCGAGTGAGAGAATTAAAGCAGTCGTTGGGGGCTTTCACCTTGTTGGGCTGCCACTATTCGATAGTATCGGTGGGACTAAGCAAGACATCAAAGACCTTGGTCTTGCGTTGTTACAATACCCCATTGATAAACTGTATACAGGACATTGCACAGGTAAGAAGGCTTATGGTCTGCTAAAAGAAGTGCTCGGCGAACGTTTAGAGGCAATCCCCACAGGAAGGTGTATTAGTGTATAGCGAAAAGTACGCTTAACAAAGCATTTAAGAGGGATTCACAACGCTTGGCAGTTTTGGTTTGAGTTAACTTTAGTGTTTACGGCACAATGGATTAGGTTGGGTGGTAGCGTTGTTCACCCCTTAATGCGGCGTTCTTTCAAGGATGGGTGCATGTTTCCAAGAATTTTATTATCTATTAGCCTTTCTATTTTTTGTACTCTCGTTTCTGCAAAATCAATCTTGGTCAATCAAGCTGAGTTAGAATATGAAATTAAAGGTGTTGGGGAAAACATAGTACTTTTTGAAGCGGGTGCTATATCTGGAATGTCAGGCTGGGATGCCATTTGGGATAAACTGCCAGAAAATACCACTGCAATAAGATACTCAAGAAGAGGTGAAGGGAAATCTTCTTCTTGCATTGGTGATTTAACATCAAAGGATTATGTTAGGGATGCTGAAGAATTAATTCACTTGCTTAAAATAAATAAGCCCATCATTTATGTTTCTCACTCATACGGTGGGAAAATAGCGAGAGAGTTCGGAGTTAGAAATCAAGATAGAGTTACAGCTATGTTGTTTGTAGATCCTATCAATCCAAGAGATGTTGAAATTATTGAGAAGCTAGATCCTTCAGGTGGGAAAAAGGCTAATGATAAGATGAAACAAGATGATATTAAAATGGGAAAAGAGAATAACTGGTGCCTAATAAATGATATCTGGGATAAAAAGCCTTCCTTAGGTTATGGTGATATAAAAAATATTCCGATAACATTAATTGCTGGTGTGAAAAAGTTTGAGAATCCAGAACGCCTTTTTGATACAGATAAAGCTCGTGAATTATGGGGGGAGTTTCAATCAGAGTGGGTTCTTAAATTTCCAAAGGGAAAAGCTGTTATGGCCAATAAAAGTGGCCACTTCGTTCAAGACGATGAACCGGAATTAGTTATTAGTGAATTAAAAGAACTAATAAAGAGAGCAAGCGAAAGCTAACAAGGCAATTAGGATCGGCAACGTCCGTTCATGGCACTCTGTCGCCATAGTAATTCTTACAGGTCAAAAGACTGCTATTTTAATTTAAGTCGATTTAGCTACGGCTAACTTAACCAATTGTAGTTATATTAAAAAAACATGCTTGACTTAAATTAACGGCACTTTTATTTTTTCGTTGCTCGTTGCTCGTTGCTCGTTGCTCGTTGCTCGTTGCTCGTTGCTCGTTGCTCGTTGCTCGTTGCTCGTTGCTCGTTGCTCGTTGCTCGTTGCTCGTTGCTCTCGCTATGGTAGCTTTTTATTTATTCGGGTATGATCTGCGCAACTTTGATTTTCAGTTGCTATTTATGAACACGTTAAGTGCCAAAGAAAATATTCAAGCCATTGTTAAGGCTATTAAAGCTGAAGAAGCTAAACTTCGTCAAAAGCATCCGTTATTAGCCCATCAAAATACACTCGGAATGGCGATATTACTGCTGTCGCTTGGGGCGTTTATTGGTGTAGGTACGCTTTATTATTTTGCTATTATCCCCGCTTGGTTGTGTATTATTTTAGCGGCCATTGCAGCGTCAATTTCCCACGAGCTTGAACACGACCTGATCCATAAACAGTACTTTAGTAACCAGCCTTTTCTACATAACTTTATGATGCTAACAGTGTGGCTAATGCGCCCAAATACTATTAGCCCTTGGTATCGCCGTAAAATGCATTTACATCACCATAAAACCTCGGGCACCGAGCAAGACCTTGAAGAGCGCTTAGTCGGTAACGGCATTAAAAACCCATTTTTACGTGTGTTAGTCATTGTTGATGGCTTGCTTGGTTTATTAATTAACGCAAAGCGTTTTAGCAAAGAAATTAAAGGCTTTAGCTTTTTTAAGGTATTTAATGCAGGATTCCCAGTAACTACCGCTTACTTTGCAATTTTATACAGCGTTATTGTATTTCATTTAGTGAACTTATTTATGCCACTTGAAGTTAACTCACCGGTTTTATTGTTAGATGTTATGGCGGTGTTTGAGTTTTTAATGGTGGTGTTAATTGTGCCTAATATTGTGCGTTCAAGTTCATTAAATTTTGTGACTTCATCAATGCATTACTATGGCGGCGTTAATAACATGCTTGAGCAAACCCATGTTTTAACCAGCCGCTTATTCGCACCGTTTAACTTATTTTGTTTTAACTTTGGCCATACCCATACAATTCACCATTTTGTGCCAAATCAGCCGTTTTATTTGCGCCAGATGATCAGTAAGAAAGTGCTTGAGGTAATGAAAAAACACGGTGTTCGCTTTAACGACTTTGCTAGCATCAAACAAGCAAATCGCTATCAAGCTTCTTAATATCAAGATACAAATCACTAATTGACCTCAAGTTAGGTTAAGGTTCTAAAGTCGTTATCTAACTCAATATTTAGGTAACGACTATGAACCTTAATCAAATCACTTTACCTGTCTCTGACATCGAAAAAGCAAATCAATTTTACCTGGCCATGGGCTTTACACAAATTGTAAAAACGGATCATTACTCACGCTTTGAGTGCTCTAATAAAGCTACATTTTCTTTATTATTAACCGATGATGTGTTTAGTAATGGCGCGGTTATATATTTTGAAAGCGCAGAACTAGAAAAGTGGGTCGCCTCCTTAAAAGCTAAGGGCTTTGAGTTTGAATCAGCGATCACCGAGCAGCGTTATTTATGGCGAGAAGCGGTGTTAAAAGACCCATCAGGCAATAAAATTAAACTTTATTGGGCGGGGGGAAATCGGCTGAATCCACCTTGGCGAGTTGAAATTACAGATTGATCGCCCAGTATAAAAACCGTTAATGAGCTAAATGTTTGTTGAAAATACAAGGGAAGTTGGCGTAAAGTGATACCACTTTAGTTAGTTAAAATTCTATGTAGGGATCTTAAATGCAAATTACCGGACGTTGTCATTGTGGTGAGGTTACTTACCATGCTGAAGTTGATGAAAATAAAGTAATAAATTGTCATTGTACTGATTGCCAAATTATCGCAAGTTCCCCATTTCGCACTGTGGTTATATCACATCCTAACGCGGTTACGTTTACTGCAGCTGCGCCGAAAGAATATATAAAAACAGCCGAAAGTGGTAATAAGCGTGCACAGGGATTTTGTGGCAATTGCGGCACCTCTTTGTATGCAACGTCAGTCGGTGATGGCGATAAAATTTATGGCCTACGTATTGGAGCTATTGAGCAGCGTGAGCAACTTATTCCTAAAGCACAAATTTGGTGTCGTTCAAGCCCATTTTGGTTAAAAGAGCTAAACACTATAACTGGCTTTGATACTGTGCCTTAAGCGTCTAGTTTCGTAATGTATATTACTACTATGCGCGCTCTAACAATTTTGCAAAAGATAAATTAGCGCGCATTGCTACGTTTATATCTGCTTTAATAGCCAGTGAATTGATCACGGCATTTATGTGTGCTGCTTCAAATTGCGAATCAAGACATGTAACTAAATGGGCTTGAAGCAGAGCTTGAAAATTATCTTCCACCGCCAATGCCCCCAGCTTTATTGCCAAGTAACAGTGATGAGAAAGCCTGCTTTGGGCGCTGTTTATTTTAGTCATGGATAGGTGTTCAATTTCTTGCTCAACCAATGCTGTACGATTTGGCTGTCTTTGCAAACATATTTGTTTTAGCACGTTTAGGCTATTTAATGCCCGAGGGGCACCAATGTAGGTAACCATATAAGAAAATGCACTATTAAGCTCATCAATGGTATGTCCTTTATCTAAGGCTTCGTTCAACAAGTTTTTTAGACGATATAACTCCCCCATTGCTGCAAGTGCGGCAATAGCTGCAACAAACGGGTATTTTGTGTGATTATTTACTTTAAGCATAATGTCTCTTTAAAAGTTAAATTGTTAAAAAGCAAAAATATCGCAGTAGCTAAGCTTTACCTTAGGCTGCTTAATTTGCTGTTTAAAGTAGTGCGTAGAGAAGTGAATTATTTGGGTTTTTATAGTGATAACCTGTCAGCGCATTGATATGCCTGAGCGAATATTTATTATTACTGATAATGGCTAAATGTGTTTGTTAAAACCAATGTGTTTTTTGCCTAAAACAACAGATCGTGATTGTTTTTAATATTTATGAGTGTGCTTAGTGCTAAGCTTTGATTAAAGTATGATGAGATCAAATTAAAACACGATGACTAGTAAACAAATCTTAACCGAATCCGTGTTAGCAATTGCTACACACGATGGTATTTTTAACACTCAGATAGATGCGCTTAAATTAGTACGTCGCAGCAATGTGTCTGAACCTATGCCATGTGTTTATGGGCTTGGCTTAGGCGTTACTGTGCAAGGTGGCAAGCGTGTTACCTTGGGCGAAGATATTTATGATTATGCAGAAGGACAAACATTAGTTGCCTCTGTTGATGTGCCAGTTGTAAGCCATATTACTTCAGCGTCTATACAACGACCTTTTTTAGGATTGCACTTATGTATCGACAGTAAAGTTTTAGGTCAAGCAGTTGCTAATATGGATTTTTCATCTCAAAGTCTGGCTGCTCGTCAATGTGCTATGTCGGTAGTCGATGCTGATGAGGGTCTTTTAGATGCTATAAATAGGCTGATTAAATTATTAAACGAGCCTAAGCTGCTTTTACAACTCGCCCCTTTAATCCAGGAGGAGATTGTTTTTCGGTTATTACAAAGCCCACATAGTTATCAATTAAGGCAAATAGTAACCGCAGGATCCGCTAGTCAAAAAATAGCTAAAATTTTATATTGGTTAAAACAAAATTATAAAGATGATTTTTCGATAGTTGACTTAGCTGTTGAAGCGCATATGAGTGAATCAACGTTTCGCCAGCACTTTCGAGAAGTGACTAAACTCAGTCCTTTGCAATATATTAAAAACTTACGTTTACAAGAGGCGAGGCAATTAATGCTGAATCAGCGCCTTGATGCGAATACGGCTGCTTTGCAAGTGGGCTATGAAAGCGCCTCACAATTTAGCCGCGAGTACACCCGGTTTTTTGGCCGCCCACCGCTCAAAGATATAAATGCACTGCGTTTAAGCAATGCATTTATTTAGGCGTGTAGTTAGGTATTGCTGTTATTTCTCATGGTGATATTACGGCCCCCTAAATAACCAAATACGGCGCACAATGCACTGGCAAAAGCACATAACCATAAGGTGGTTGTCCAATTGCCAAAGTAGCTATGTAATGAGCCTGCGATAATCGGCCCAGAGGCGGCAAGTAAATAGCCCAAGCACTGTGCCATGCCTGAAAGTGATGTAGCCTGACGGGTGTCATGAGTACGTAAGCTAATAAACGATAAACCTAAAATAAAGCAGGCGCCTGAGCAAAATCCTAAGGTGACCGCCCACAAAGAGGCAAACTCAGGTAAATAGAGCAGCCCAAGTGAGCATGTTGCGGCTATTAGTGCTAACAAGCTGGTTAAAATACGTTGATCTTTAAGTTTTGCCAGCAGTGGTATTAAGATAATGCCAGGCAGGGCAGACGCTACCTGAAAGGCACCTTGTAGCGCACCCGCATGCTGAGCTGTATGGCCACCTTCAAGCAAAATGCTCGGCAACCAACTAATCATAATATAGGTAAAAAATGAATTTAATCCCAGCAGTAAGGTAATCTGCCACGCAAGCGGCTCGTGCCATACTTTGTTGGTGTTGACACTCGCCAGTAGATCTTTTGTTGGCTTAGTATGAAGTTTTAACTGTGGTAGCCAAATAACAATACTCACTAGGGTAAGTAAGCCATAACACGCAAGGGCTAATTGCCAACCCATACTTTTATATTCAGCCAGTGGGATAATAAGCGCGGCATAACTGCCACCAAAAATGCCCATCGCTAGTACGTAAGTAGAGGTCATCACGGCCACTTTATGCGGAAAGTCGCGTTTAATTAAGCTCGGTAATAGTACGTTACCAATTGCGATACCTATACCAATGACTGCAGTGCCTAAGTAAAGCATTGGCATAGAGTCAATTAGCCGCGAAGCCAAGCCTAAACCAATCAGAATAAGCGCAATAAACAGTGATATTTCTAAGCCTTGTTTTTTAGCAAGATTTGCCGCCATCGGACTGGCTAAAGCAAAGGCAATTAATGGCAAAGTAGTGAGCATACCGGCTTGAGATGGAGTTAAAGCAAAGCTTAAGATTATTTGCTCAAGCACAGGCGCAAGCCCTGTAACCGGTGCGCGTAAGTTAGCGGCAATAAAGATAATGCCTAAAATTAAAATAGCAGAAGAAAAAGCAGTTCTTTTAATGGCAGTCGAGTTCAAAACAAAAATCATCAATAACAAAGAGGGAGCGCAATTATAACTCAGTCCTGGTGACGTAGATATTAAATGGGATGAATATAATACCCAAGCCACCTCAAGATGCAGAATTCAGCGTTTCACAGGGGCTTAATATCAAGGCGTTACTTTGCAAGAATGGCAGTCCCTTTTAAGAAGTAACAACGATGAGAGTAAGTGTCTGTGAAACGCCCAAGGGGTTGGTTTAAAAGTGATTTATACTGTGTTATTGATTTTAACAATAGAACCACTATTACTTACAATCAATGCCTTGCCTAAATCGCTTTTAATTCCAACGACGCTCGCATCTTGAGGTGGTTTGGGTATAGGCAAAAATAATTAACCCCACTTTTTATAGTCATCCGTTAATAACCTTACTAATTACGAATTTAATAGATAACAAGGTGACTTTATGAATAACAAGATTACTAATGCCCAGCAGGTTAATTTACGTTTAACTATGTTGAGCCTTGCGGTGATAGTTAGCTTAACTGGCTGTGAGCAAAGTGCGCCACATGAGGTTGATAAACAACAAAGCCAAGTAAACAACGCGGCGCCAATTAATCAAACCGATGAGCAGCAATTGGAGCTGCAAGCTCAAAAAATACAGATGCAACATGCCGTAAGATATACGGCAATGCCACAAGGAATGATGCATGAAAGCGTTGCTATGCCGCGCTCTGAATTACAGCTACAGCCGATGCCACGGACTCCAATTGATGATGTAGTCGTAGTGTCAGAGCAAGATCGTGAAAACTATTTGAAATCTCAGCAAAATCCAGTGAAACAAGTTGGTACTGAACCGATTTCAACCTTTTCAATTGATGTGGATAGCGGCAGTTACAGTAATACGCGGCGCATATTAAATATGGGGAAGTTGCCGCCAAATGATGCGGTGCGCGAAGAAGCCTTTATTAACTATTTTGATTATGACTACAGTGCGCCTAACACTATTAGCACACCGTTTAAGGTGCATACAGAGGTTGCAACGGCGCCTTGGAATGAGCATCGGCAATTACTAAAAATTGGCATCAAAGGTTTTGAGGTAGAAAAAGCTGATTTAAAAGCGGCCAATTTAGTGTTTTTATTGGATGTATCAGGTTCTATGAATGCGCCCAATAAATTACCTTTATTAAAAACCAGCTTAACCATGTTAACTAAACAATTAGATGAAAATGACTCAGTCGCTATTGTTGTGTATGCCGGTGCCGCAGGCGTGGTTTTGCCTGCAACGAAAGGCAATGAGCAACAAACTATCAGCGCCGCGTTAGATAAACTGGCAGCAGGCGGCTCAACTAATGGCGAGCAAGGTATTGAACTGGCTTATCAAATTGCGGCCGAAAATTTTAAAAAAGGAGGTATTAATCGGGTGATTTTAGCCACTGATGGCGACTTTAATGTGGGCACCCAATCAATCGATAAACTCAAAGAGCTGGTGGCATCTAAGCGCAAAACGGGGATTGCCTTAACTACTTTGGGGTTTGGCCAAGGTAATTATAATGATGGCCTAATGGAGCAACTGGCAAATATAGGTAACGGCCAACATGCTTACATAGATAACATAAACGAAGCACGCAAAGTACTGGTCGATGAACTCAGCAGTACCATGCAAATTATTGCCAAAGACGTAAAAATTCAAGTGGAATTCAATCCACAGCAGGTGGCTGAATATCGTTTAATTGGTTATCAAAATCGCGTACTCGCTAATGAAGATTTTAATAACGATAAGGTCGATGCCGCAGAGTTAGGGGCCGGGCATAGCGTGACTGCGCTGTATGAAATAACCTTAGCCAACTCCGATCATAAACAAATTGATGAGCTGCGTTACCAATCTAAAGAAGACAAAGAACTGGCTACCAGCAATGAACTCGCCTTTGTAAAAGTGCGTTATAAACAGCCTGACGCTGAGCAAAGTAAGCTGCTCACTCAAGCTGTTGCAACACCTAAAGGTGAGCTGCCTTTATCGCAAGCCAGCCAAGACTTTAAATTTGCCGCCGCAGTGGCTGGTTTTGCACAGTTATTAAAAGGTGCAAAATATACCGGAGACTGGCAGTATGAAGATTGTGCTAAATTGGCAATCGCTAACAAAGGCATAGACACATTTGGCTATCGTAGTGAGTTTGTGCAACTCGTTAATAATGCTGCAGCACTTAATTAATATTGCTGTGGCACTGTGCTTTAAACAAAGGACGTTATGATAGAACTAGCTGATGAGCAATTAATGTTGAGTTATGGACAAGGTGATGTACAGGCTTTTACCCAGCTGTACCTGCGCCATAAAAATAGCTTATATCGTTATTTTTTACGCCAGTGCGCAAGCCCGCAAGTAGCTGAAGAGCTCTATCAAGAAGTCTGGAATAAGCTGATAAAAGCGCGCTCACAGTATCAAGTGAGCGCTAAATTTACCACTTGGTTGTATCGTATTGCGCACAATGAATTGATTGATCATTACCGCCGTACTGGTACGCAAAACAAATGGTTAGACTACGATAATCAAGACATTGAAATTGCCGAATTTGCTGATCATAACAGTCGAGCAGATGCTGAAAAGCTCGAGCAGACTCAGCAAGCAGCGCAGTTAAAAGTGTGCCTAGCGCAATTGCCACGTGAGCAAAAAGAGGCGTTTTTACTTAAACACGAAGCTGATTTTACCCTCAAAGAAATTGCCGAATTAGTGGCAGAAACTACTGAAAATATCAAAAGCCGCATCCGTTACGCGCAAGCCAAGCTAAAGCAATGTATCAAGTATAAAATGGAGACTAACAATGAGCGATAAGTTAACCAGCCATGATATTGCTTCACTTTATAAACGTGGTGCAAGGGAGCAACCAAGCTTACAACTTGATGAGCAAATATTAAAACGCGCAGCTGATGAGGTTGCAGATAATAACGTAACCCCGATTCACAAACCTAAGCGCTTTTACCAAACTTGGTATGGGCAATTATCGACTGCGGCATCACTGGTGTTAGTCGCCGTATTATATGTGCAAAATACCGAGCAGTATCTTAGTCCTCCAGAGACAATGAAAGAGCTACAAATTTTAAGTGATGAGCAAAACGCTACTGCACCAGAAGCTGCGTTTGAAATAATGCCAAGAGAAGCGCAAGAGCAAACTCAAACTCAAACAATGCAATTAACACAACCCCAGCAGCGTCAACGTAGTGAAAAAATGGCAGGAAGGCAATTTGAAGCACAAAGCATGACCGCTAAAAGCGAAGTATTATTAGAGCTTGAAATTATCACCGCAGAGGTAGCAAATAAATTTAAGCGTATAGATACACTTATTGCTGATGGTGAAACAACCGCCGCTAAAGCTCAGCTTGCTGAGTTATTAGTAGCGCACCCTGAACTCAAGGTGCACTTAACGCAGCAGTATAAACAGCTATTACAGTAAAAGGTAATCTAGTTATGTTCGCTATAATGGCGAACTCAAGCTAGGTAGCTACCAAGCGTAACTTGCTGAGAACATGATATTACGTGGTCGCCCAGGAAAATAACGGTCGCCAGTAAAGCTGGTGTAATCAGCACGCTCGGCATAAGCGGTATCAAGGAGGTTATTAATGCGGGCCGTTAACTTAAGTTGCTCTGTGATTTGCCAAGCGCCACGTAAGTTAATCAAATCATGGCCGTCGTAGCTGTGTAGGTTTTCAGGGTCGGTAAAGTAGTCGCTGACATGGTGCCACTCAAGTGCAACTATTGTAGCATCTGTTGCTTGGTAGTTAATTTGCACATTCGCAATGTTACGCGGTGCGGTGTCTATCTCGTTACCGTTAATGTTTACTTCAGATAAAACTTGGTCATAGTCGTATGTGTGTATTGCATGGCTTGCTGCTAGGGCAAGTTGAATCGACTGAGTAAGTTGATAATCAAGCTCCAGCTCAATGCCACGATGATGAGTTTGGCCATCATTAATGGTAAAAAAATCGCTGTCGCGAAAAATCACGTTTTGTTTATTCATCGCATACGCAGAGACTACATAGTGCAGTTGTAGGTATTGCCCTTTGAGGCCCACTTCTAGATTGTCTGCTGTTTCTGATTTGAGATCAGCCACTTGCTGATCGCGTTGCAACTGATACAACTCGGCTGCTTGCGGTGCACGGTAACCGCGAGATAGGTTTGCATATAAATAATTATCACCACTGATTTGATAACTCAGGCCAAGCTTTGGCGAGGTGTTGGTAAATTTATTTTCGCCACTTGGCGGGCGCGAGTAACGACAACCGCCAAATCCACATTCGTTGCCATTCTCGTCAGTGCGACCAGCCAGCATATTATTGCTGTAGTCGTAATCAAGCTGCTCAAAGCGTGCGCCTAAACTGATAGCGAGTTGCTGCCATTGCCAATCAAGGCTAATAAAAGGGGCGAGTAGGGTGCTGGTTACATCGTAATCGTAATGCTTACCTTGTGGCACAGTTGCTACTAAAAATGGTGAGCCTTGAGTTAGCTCGTCTTGATATTGCAAAAAATCTGCACGGGTGTATTCGCTGTCTAAGCCTAAGTTAAGAGTAAGTGAGCTTGAGTAAGTATGTTGCCAAAGTGATTGTACGCCAACACCATTTTGGCTGTTCTCTTCAAGTGGTGTGCCGGGTAAAAAGTGTTTAAAAAAGGTCATACTCTGATTACGCACATAAGGCGTAATGGTAAAAATATCTTGCTCTGTTTGCCACTGTGCTTTTGACCATAATCTAAATGAACGCGCCTCTCTAAAGGCATCGGGGTCAAAGTTTTGTTGGGCTATCGCTTTATCTTTATAAGTTTCAAAGCCTTCGATAAAGCCTGCGGTTTCTTGATCAAGATTGGTATAACTCAGCCCTGTTGTTATTGCGATGTCGTCGCTAGTATAGCGATGACGTAGGTTTAATTTCTCTTGGTCGACGCTTTCGTCATCACGATAACCCGTATCACGCGTCACGCTGGCATTAACTCCAATGCCTTGATTGCCTAAATCTTTACCGCTGCGTAATTTAAACCGGCTATACCCATATGAGCCAAAATCAAGGCCGAGTAAATGCTCATCATAGGTGGTATCCGGGGTGATCACATTAATCACGCCATGTACGGCGTTGGAGCCGTAAAGGGCTGAGCCTGGGCCTTTTAATACTTCAATACGCTCTGCCATTTCAGTATGCGCTTCAAATAGCTCGTTAATATTACAAAAACCTGCCGCACGCAGTGGAATGCCATCTTCAGCGGTAAGTAACCCACCACAGGCGCCCGCACCGGAAAGCACTGGAGATCGCAGTGCAGGTAGATATTCTTGGCCATTACCGTGTTGTAGATTTGCCCCAGCAACTTGTTTTAAAACTTGTTCAATATGGGTCGGGGCGATTAAATCTAACTGCGCTTTAGTGATACTGCTGATCACTAAAGGCAGTGGATCTGCACTTACCTCTGCACGCGAGGCTGTGGTGGTAATGCGTTCAATTTCGGTTTGCTCGCCAGCGATACTTAAAGTTGAAGTAAGTAAGGCTGTGGTGACAATAAATAAACGCATTGTTTTCCTTAAAGGTTTTAGTTGCTAATTCAAAGCTAAAATAACAACTTAAGTAGTAACTAGCAATTACGATAAGATGAATGTATCAGTAATCTGGCTTTGCTTGATAAACGCTTCATCGTGGCTGACTAAAATAAAGCTGCCAGTAAAGTCAGCCAAATTTTGCGCAAGATGTTGTTTGTTTGCCAAGTCTAAGTGGTTATCGGGTTCATCGAGTAACAGTAAATAGTCTGCGGCATTTTGCGCGGCGATAAGCATGGCTAGTTGCATTTTCTCGCCGCCGCTTAATTGGCTAATTAGCCGATAAATATTCTCTCCCTTAAAGCCAATATTCGCAAGCAAATGGCGTACTGTTTGTTGTTTTAGCTGACAGTGTTTTTCTAATGCATTGCATAAAGTGTCTGTTGCTCCTAAAAAAGAGCTGTGTTGATCGATATAAAGCACTTTACTATTTAATTGAAGCGCTGTTGATACTGGTGAATTTACCGAGTCATTAATCATCCTGAGTAATGTTGATTTACCGCTGCCATTGGCTCCTTTTAGGTGTAACTTATCACCACTAAAAATTTGCAGGGTGATCGCTTTATTAGCGCTTGAAAATGGCAAAGTAAGTTTTTCAATAAATAGTAGGCGTTTATTGCTAGTCGGTTGCGTAAACTTTACTGTTTTAGCTTTACTATTTGGTAACTGCTGTTGAAGTGTTTGGCGTTTTTCGGTTAGGGCTTCGCGTTTGGCTGAGGCTAGCCGCTCAGAAGCGCCTTTACTTGCTTGGGCACTGTTTTTCTTAAAGTCTAACATCACTTTTGGTTGGCTGGTGGTGTTACGTTTTTTATTACCTTGTGCTGCTCTTTGTTGGGCTTTTTCACGATTAAGCTGGGTTTGCTGAAGGTGTTTTTGTCGCTCCTTGTCAAGATTATTAATTTGTTTTGTAAGCGCAGTTTGTTGTCGTGTTTTTTGCTCATTAAAATGCTCATAATTCCCCGTTTCATAATGAACACCTTGACTGCTGAGCTCAATAATAGCATCGCATTGATTAAGTAATTGGCGGTCATGACTTACTACAATTACTTGCCCTTTAAACGCATGTAATTGGTTAATTAGCCATTGCTTTGCTGATTGGTCTAAATGGTTACTTGGCTCATCTAAAATCAGTAAATCAGGCTTTGTTTGCAACGCGCAAAATAGCATTAAACGCCGCTGTTGACCGCCGCTTAAATGCTTAATTGGCTGGTTTAATGAGGTATCAATAGCAAGGGCTAAAAGTTGTTGTTTGTAATATTGCTCGCATAACCAATCATCATTGATTAGGTTAAAGTCAGCCTCATGGCAGCTTCCTTGTTCAATACGATTAAGGGCGGCTAACTTTTTATCAACTCCTAATAGTTGTGCAATCGTGGATGACGATGTTTGAAGGTGCTGCTCACTTAATTGTTGCTGTGAGATAAGCACGCGAGTACCACTAAATTCAACATGTCCCGAACTAGGTTGTTGTTGGTTTGCCAATATACTCAACAATATTGATTTACCACTGCCATTAGCACCAATAATGGCAGTTAGCTTTTCGCTCACTGAAAAGTTGAGATTTTTAAATTGTAATTGGCCATCAGGGTGTTGATAGCTTAAATTGTGGATGTGTAATGACTGCATAATGCCTCTGGAGTCAGCAGGGCATGGCGCGCAAAGCAGTTAAAATTAACTAGATATCGGTAAGTCGATCACGATAGATATGACGAATTTTGCGCCCACTAACCCTGTAAATTCAAAAAATAAAACGAATTTCAACAGGTGTTAGTTATTCATTAATGCGCAAACTCTAATAAGGTAAGTGAGTTAATAATATACGAATATGTTGTGAGCTGTCAGCCAGTTTTTATTATTTATTGTTTTACAGCATTTTATTTATTCTCTTTAATATAGCTAACTAAATGTTTGTTAAAACACAAAACTGTAAGCACTCACTACCTTTACAAAGTTTACAATTCCTTTCATCTTTCATTCAGGCTGACTTGTTAGGCTTTAGTTATCCACACAGATTATGCTAGGAAGTAGCTATGAATAAATTAATCCCCCTGTCTTTGGCTGTACTTGGTTTGAGCCTATTACCGTTTGCAGCAAATGCTAAGCACGAGCGCGAACATGATCGTTATGAACATCGCCATGAGCATCATCATGAGCATAAAAAGTACCATAAAAAATATTATAAAAAACACCATAAGTCAGCAGATTATAAAAAGTTGCCGCCGGGTTTATACAAGAAAGTAGGCTACGGGCATGGCTTACCGCCGGGTTGGTATAAAAAATATCATCGCGGCGATCGCCTTGATAGAGATATTTACCGCCGTGGTCGAGTTGTTGAGAGTCATGACCGTAAGGGGATAATTTTATTGGAAGTTGATGATCAGCTAATTCATTTAGTGCATGACACTCGAGAGATTCTCTCTATTGTTACTCGTCACTAAATTTTTACCAAGTCACAACTTGATGTCGGTTATTTAATTTACTTCATAACGAGTTCATGAATTATTGCTATTCTTTAAATGAACTAAATAGGGAGTAAAATATGAAAGCACTTCTATCTACTGCTTTGCTTGGCTTAGTACTGTGCAGCGGCGCAGCTTTTGCAAAAAATGATAACCATGACAAAGACAAAAATAAAGGTAAAGGGAGTTTACCGCCAGGATTACAAAAAAAAGTTGATAATGGTGGTCAATTGCCTCCTGGTTGGCAAAAAAAGTACCACAAAGGTGACAGATTAGATTACGATATCTATCGCCATGGTCGAGTAGTAAAACCGATAGACCGTGATGGTCGTATTACGATTGAAATAGACGATACCATCATTCATATGGTGCATGATACTCGCGAAATTTTGTCAATTTTAAGTCGTTATTAATAAAGGATTATTGAATGCTAATTGTGCTGGTAAGTATATTAAGTGTGTTATTAGTTGTGACACTTTTACCTATGTCTTTCAGCCAGCATTATTTAATTCGTAGTTGCGACTTTGTTCGTTTACAGGTTTTTTATCTTGCATTGGCTGGGTTGCTTTTAGGTGTTTATTTTGCATTAAGTGGACTATCGCCTTTGGTTGTATCGTCGCTAATCATGGCAACTGTAATTTTGCTTATTCAAGGTAAATGGATATATCCTTATACTTGGCTTGCTAAAAAAGAAGTGGCGCAAAGTCCCGCAGGCAGTGGGCATAGTATTCGTATTATGTCGGCTAATGTGTTGATGTCGAACACTCGCTACCAAGACTTAATAGATTTAGTCCATGAACACCAGCCAGATTTACTTATTACGCTTGAGTCAGATACTAAATGGCAACAGCAACTTGCAGCCATTGAAGAAGATTATCCATACAAAATATTTTGCCCGAAAGATAATCGCTACGGCATGCATTTATACAGTAAATATAAGATAAAAAAACAACAAGTATGTGAGCTTGTAGAAAACGATATTCCCTCAATTCACGTTCTATTTGAAAATACAGAAGGTCTTGAAGTACAAGGTCATTTTATTCATCCTGCTCCTCCAAGTCCTACTGAAGAAGATACCTCTAGGCCACGAGATACCGAACTTATTTTGCTTGCTAAGGCTTTAAAGAACAACAAACGTCCAACAATTGTTGCCGGCGATTTAAATGACGTTGCTTGGTCAAGAAGTACCCGTTTATTTATGGAAATCAGTGACTTTTTAGATCCACGCAAAGGCCGAGGTTTTTTTAATACCTTTCATGCTGGGTATTTATTTATGCGCTGGCCGCTCGATCATTTATTCCATAGCCATGGCTTTACTGTTAAACGCATTAAACGGTTAGAGAAATATGGCTCGGATCATTTTGCTCTTTTAACCGAGTTAGTGCACAAACCTAGTAACAGCAATCAGCAACTAGATGATGACATGGATATTCAAAAGGCGGTTAATGAATTGCAAATGCAGAATACTTCTAGCCGAGAAGTGCTTACCTTTAATGATGAAGTAAAATATAGTGAATAACAGTTATTGTACACTTAATTTATTTAGTCATAAAAAAAGGGCCAATTAAGGCCCTTTAGAGTATTTTTTATTGAGAGTTATTAGCTATTGATCATAATGGTTTTGATATTAACAAACTCTCTCATACCAAAACCGCCATGCTCACGACCATAACCACTGTCTTTAACACCACCAAATGGTAAGTTTGGTTGAGCCAGCCCATAACCATTTATGTTAACCATACCAGTATCAAAATGCTTGTTAGCAAGCTCAATGGCTTTCTTTTCATTTTTAGAAAAAATACCGCCACCTAAGCCATAACGTGAGTCATTAGCGATACGCATGGCATCTTCGTTATCTTTGGCTTTGATAAGAGAAGCGACTGGGCCAAATAATTCATCATCATAAGCAGGCATATCTGGTGATAAGTTTTCGAGTAAAGTGGCTGGATAGAAATAACCCGTTTGCTTAGGTATTTCGCCACCAGTCACAATTGACGCACCAGCTTCAACTGATTGCATTACTTGTTTATGAATTTTGTCTCTTAAATCCTCGCGTGCCATTGGGCCAAGATCGGTGTTTTCGTCCATAGGGTCACCAAGCTTCATCGCTTTGAACTGCTCAACAATGCCTGCTTTAAATTCATCATATAATGAGTCAACTACCACAAAACGTTTTGCTGATACGCAGGTTTGCCCGTTATTGATCATACGCCCTTGGACACAGGTTTTAATTGCCAACTCTAAATCTGCATCATCAAGTACCAAGTAAGCGTCGTTACTGCCAAGTTCTAGCACAGTCTTTTTAACGTGTTTGCCAGCTTCTTCGGCCACTTTTTTACCCGTGCCATCACTGCCGGTAAATGTAACCCCACGAATTGCAGAGTGACTGATAAGCTCACTGGCTGTTTTGCCATCAATTAGTAGGTTTTTAAATACATAACTAGGGAAACCTGCATCAGTGAACATTTCTTCGATTTTTTCAGCCATACCAAACACGTTACCAGCATGTTTTAGTACTGCGGTATTGCCCGCCATAATGTTCGTCACCGCATAACGAATTACCTGATAAAGTGGGAAATTCCACGGTTGAATACCCAGTAATACACCGGTTGGTTGATAGCTAATGATAGCGCGGCCATTTTGCATCGGGCGTTCTTCATCCGCTAATACTGTTTGGCCATGTTCGGCGCTGTAGCGACATATAGCTGCGCAAAGCTCCACCTCTTGTAACCCTTGCTCGTATAGTTTACCCATTTCTTGGGTCATCAGCGTTGCGAGTGACTGTTTTTGTTGCTCAAATACATGCGCTAATTTGTTTAGGTGTTTGGCTCGTTCAGTTAGCGAAGTATGGCGCCATTGTAAAAAGGCATCATGACTTTTATCTATTTCATTTTTTGCTTGTGCTAAGTCAAGCAAGGTATAGTCTGCAATAGTTTGTTCAGTGGCAGGATTAATTGTCGATACTGTGTTAGTCATTTTCATCTCCTTACAAATAATATTGAGTAAAGAAGTGCAAAGCTAACACCAACTCTGCGCTAAACTATTTAATTATTTTAAGTTGTTGCTATAAAACAGCTTTTAATTTTTTCATTATTATTTTTACTCAGCTATTATTTTTGTATCGGTAAAAAGTTCTGGTGGCTGAAAAAGTTACAAGGAGAAAGTGATGGCGTTATCTTTATTTAATACTCAACGACCCCTCATTCAGGCGCCAATGGCGGGTGTGCAAGATTTTCGTTTAGCGGCTGCGGTGAGTAACGCCGGTGGCTTAGGTTCATTACCCTGTGCGATGCTCTCTAAAGAGCAATTATTGAGTGAGCTCAGCTGTTTGACTCAAGCAACTGATAAACCCTACAACCTCAACTTCTTTTGCCATACGCCTGCCAGCTATACACAGTTGCAAAAGCAACAGTGGCACCAATTACTGTCGCCTTATTTTACAGAACTGGATATTGATGACACAACGTTAGGGATGGCGGCTTCCCGTCAGCCAATTGATGCAGATACAGTCGCGCTGATAGCGCCTTTTAAACCCCCAGTAGTCAGTTTTCATTTTGGCTTACCAGCGGCGGCAATTGTGCAACAAATTAAAAGCTGGGGTGGCAAAGTGATTTCTACGGCGACCACTGTTGATGAAGCTAAGTGGCTAGAAGCTAATGGGGTCGATGCTGTTATAGCACAAGGTTTAGAAGCGGGTGGTCATAGAGGGCACTTTTTATCAATGGACTTAAGTTTACAGCAGCCTAGCGCGGTATTGGTCGAGCAATGCGTGGCTGAACTAAATGTACCCATCATTGCAGCAGGTGGTATTGCAACCACAGAAGATGTAATGCAGATGTATGCGCTAGGCGCTGAGTTGGTGCAAGTAGGAAGTGCGTATTTGTTGTGCCAAGAGGCAACTACTTCAGCGCTACATCGAGAGGTTATTTTACAACAGGGAACTGATAAAACGGCTTTAACTACGGTTTTTTCTGGGCGTGCTGCCAGAGGGATTGAAAACCGTGTTATGCGCGAGCTTGGCACTATGCCACAGCAAGCCCCTGCATTTCCGTTTGCTAGTCTTGCGCTAAGTGCATTGCGAGCTAAATCCGAAGCACAAGGCAAAAGTGATTTTTCGCCGTTATGGTGCGGGCAAAAATACATTATTAGAGATGCTTTAAGCGCTGCAGAAATCACTGAACTGTTAGCGCCAGCCAATGCATAATTTAGCGATGTTACCGTTAGGTGATAGTTATCATGCATTGGCTAATGATTTGCTTGTTAAATGTCAGCCGCAATTTGCGGTGAAAACATTTTCTCGCGGTGAGGTGCTGTTACAGCAGGGCGAAAAGCAGCAATATGGCTATTTAATATTAGAAGGGGTACTGGCTGCATTACACATTTCAGCAGAGGGCGGGCAAAAATGCAAAGAGTTTTATTTTCAAGATGAATTAGCGCTTTTATATGGTAACTGGCTTACAGATTCTCAAGCGCTTTATCAGATACAAGTGGTTAAGACCGCGCAGTTAATTGCAGTGCCTCTCGCTGCGTTAGATCAACCTGATTGGCAACCACTAAAGCAACAGTTAGTAGCCCAGCAATTAGTATTTAAAGAAGCCAAAGAAGCTTTTTTATTGCTTAATACTCCAGAGCAACGCTATCGTTATTTATTGGCGAAAAAATCACATTGGCTGGCACAATTAACGTTAACCGAAGTGGCGATGTATATTGGCATCTCTGCGATTTCTTTATCTCGAATTCGCCAGCGCCTTAACTTAAGTTAAGGCGCTGTAAGGCTAAATTAAATTAGACTGCTGTTTTTTCAGGAGTCAGTATGTTTTTAGTTTCACAATGTTTAGTCGTTATCGCTACTTTTTTAGATTTAGCATCATTTCAATTTAAATCTCGGAAATTAATATTGCTGTGTTTATTCAGCTCTGTGTTATTGACTGCAGCGCACTTTTTTTTGTTGGATAAAATAAGTGCAGGTTTATTAATGTTAATTGCCGCAGTTCGTTATTTTTATTGTATTTTTAATCGTAGTCAGTGGGCAATGCTGGGGTTTATGTTGTTAAGCACTGTGGCTGTTATATTGAGTTGGCAGGATTGGTTAAGTGGTTTGGCATTACTTGCAACATTAATACAGACGTTTGCTTCTTTCCAATCGCGAGATGTGTTGTTGCGACTATTTATGGTATTCGGCACTGCATTGTGGATAAGCCATAACATACTGGTGGGCTCACCGATGGCAGTGTTGATGGAATGCTTGTTTTTGCTCAGTAATTTAGTTGGGTTATGGCGCTTTTATTGTTGGCCTAAAGAAGCTAAAGCGGTAGATTAGCTTCTTTAGAGTGCGGCACTCACTTAAGTTGTTTGGCAATCTCTTTTAGTAAATAGGTTTCGCGCAGGATTGATAGGCCTTGTTTATCACTGGTTGCCAGCGTTCGCTCATTATGAGTAATAGCATCATGAATGTTAACCCATTTAGCGATCATGCCATTTTGTTGCTCATAATGCTCTAGTTGGGCTTGCCCTAATTGCGTATCAAGACTACAAAAATAGCAATAAGACTTTATATGGATCACTGCAAAATCGTCTTTATACCAAGGGCGGTATTCTTCATAAAGCCCAAATTCACGCAGTATTTTGATGTTTTGCGCGCCAGTTTCTTCTTGTAGCTCGCGGATTAATCCTTGCTGTATGCTTTCACCTTTATCGACGCCGCCGCCAGGCAAGCTAAAGTCCTCATAGCGGGCAGTGAACATTAGTAAAATATTACTGCCTTTTAAGGCAATAGCACGGCTCGTTAGGCGAGTAAATTGACGTGGTTCGCTGGCACTCACACTGGGATGAACGGTGCTTTTAAGTAAGCGCATCAGAATGTTCCTTAAAATTTAGTTTAAAAATTATATCTTAAAAAAGATCTAAATCTATTGAGGTAACGTAAATTTCCAGTTAAGCATCGATTTTGTAGAATAAGGCAGTTAAGATGTGAGGCTGGGCAATGATAATAAGCATAGGGATTTATCATGTTAAACATACTGTTAGTTGATGATGATAGCGAGTTTAGTGATGTCGTTTGTCATATCGTAGAGTTTTTAGGACATAACATTAATACTGCAGCTAATTTAGCAGAAGCTGAGCAGTGGTTTGTAAATAATACTTTTGACCATGTATTGTTAGACTTTATGCTGCCTGATGGAAGCGGTTTACATTTGGTAGATCACCTTAAAAGTATTGGTCAAAAACCCAAAATAACCCTTATTTCAGGTCATCCTTCAGTCAAAGGTAAGTTGGCTGAAATGTGTGAGCCTAACGTTGGTCATCTAGTTAAGCCCTTACAGCGTGAAGATATTGAGCGCCTTCTCAACCCTAAAAAAACCACGGCTAAGAAAAAAGCCGAACCAAGTATTAAAAAGCATTTTGGCACCTTAATAGGCGAATCGCCGCAAATGCAACACTTGTATACCATGATTGAGCGCGTTGCTAACACCAACGCCAATGTAATGTTAATGGGTGAAAGTGGTGCTGGAAAAGAAGTTGTCGCGCAAGCGATTCATAATGCTAGCGCATGTACAGGACCTTTGGTGGCTACTAACTGCGGCGCGTTATCGAAAGAGCTTATTGGTAGCGAATTATTTGGCCATGAAAAAGGCGCTTTTACTGGCGCAATAGCCCGTAAAGAAGGGGTGTTTGAACAAGCAACCGGCGGAACCTTATTTCTAGACGAAGTGACTGAAATGCCGATAGATATGCAACCTAATTTACTGCGTGTGCTCGAAACTAAAAAAGTCACTCGAGTAGGGGGTAGTCGCGAAAGCGCGGTAGATTGCCGAGTTATTTCTGCTACGAATCGTTCATTGGTTGATTTGGCACAAAATAATGTTATTCGTGAAGATATCTACTTTCGGTTAGCGGTATTTCCTATTGATATTCCACCCCTGCGTGAAAGAAAAGAAGATATTGCCTTATTAGCCAATGCTTTTTTAAATCAATTAAATGAAGAAAATAACACCGATTTTCAATGGCAATCGGCACAATTAAAGTTACTTGAAAGTTATGATTGGCCAGGTAATGTGCGTGAACTGCGCCACGGTATTCACCGTGCTTTTATTATGAGTGATCCTAAAGGTAAAGCGATTACTTTGCCTGATAACCTAGAGTCACCGTTTTCACGGGTGAATAAGCAAACTCAAACAAATCAAGTGACTGCAGGGCAAACTATTGAAGAAGTTGAAAAAGAGCTGATCCACGCTACGTTAGATAAAGTACAAGGTAATAAAACGCTTGCAGCGCAAATGCTAGGTATAAGCACTAAAACTCTATACAACCGTCTAAATGCCTATGGTGGCATTGGCGAGTATAGCTAAATTAAACCCACGTAAATCAGCAAAGGGGTAGCATGGCTAATAACGATAAAATTAATAAGTTGATTCATGATGCACGCGGACCACTGAATCGTATATCGATGAATGCAGAATTGATCAAATTAGTGCTAGAAAATGATATGCCAAAAGAAAAAGCCTTGGCAGCACTTGATAAGATAATAAGTAATTGTCAGCAATGCAGTGACAGCTTGGAACAAATATCGAATCTAGATGTTGTTGAATAAGATAATATCAAAGGATTATAAATGAAGCTGCAAAAGCAACAAGGTAAGGTTAAGGTAACCTGGGCCAGTTTTATCGCGGTGCTGCTGTGCATAGTGGTGGGAAATGCGATTTTGGCAATGAATACCATTCAAAGCCTGACTCAAACCCAACAGCGTTTAGATGATACTAATATGTTAAACACCGCAATTGAGAAGCTTCATCTTTCAATTGTGCAGGCAGAATCAGGACAACGTGGTTACTTATTAACGGGCGATAAAGATTATTTAGCCCCCTACAACGACGCTATAATGCAGCTCAATTCACAAGCTACACTGGTTAAAAATTTACGTACTGAGATTGCAGGTCAAGCAGAAAAAGTAGCACGCTTACTCTTTTTGGTTGACGATAAAGTTGCGGTATTAACCAGAACCGTTGATTTAGCGTTAGCAGATAGAGAGCGCCGTGCTCATTATTTATTAGAAACGCATCAAGGTCGTAAGCTTTATGAACAAATTAGAGTGTTAGCTGATGAAATTCAAGATGCGGAGTCTGCTTTCAAAACAGTACAGTTTAGAAAGTTAGGGCAAATTAAAAAAGAAGCCAAACTTACTTTTGCAATTACTGCCGTGACCAGTGCTTTATTGATCCTTGGCATGTTTATGCTTACGCGTATTAATTTACGTACGGCGGCAAAATACCAGCAAGAACTTGAATATCAAAACGAAACACTGGCTAGTAAAGTGACCGAACGCACTCAAGAGCTCACCTTGTACTCCGATGAACTAAGTCGCAGTAACCGTGAACTGGAAGAGTTTGCCTTTGTGGCGAGTCATGACTTGCAAGAGCCACTGCGTAAAATTCAGGCCTTTAGTGATCGCTTAGAAAGCATGTTTAAAGATGAGCTGGGTGAAAAAGGCGTTGATTACATTGCGCGTATGAAAAATGCAGCGCAAAGAATGTCTAATTTAATTAATGACTTGTTAGAGTTTTCGCGGGTGACAACGCGTGGTAAAGACTTTGCCGATACGGATTTAAAGCAAGTGCTTGATGATGTACTAAGCGATTTAGAAATTGCGATTAAAGAGTCAAATGCGCAGGTCAAGGTGGGCGAAATGCCAGTAATACAAGCTGATCTGAGCCAAATACAGCAGCTGTTTCTGAACTTAATTTCAAATGCGGTGAAATTTAGGCGCCCAGATGTAGCACCAATTATCACTATTGAGTATAAGCATCATAAAGAATTTAGTGATGATTATAATACTGAGCTGGAATGGCAAATCATTACAGTGAAAGATAACGGTATTGGTTTTTCACCAGAATATAGCGACAAAATTTTTGTTCCGTTTCAGCGCTTACACGGGCGTTCGCAATATAAAGGCACGGGGATTGGTTTATCCGTGTGCCGACGTATTGTAGAGCGTCACGGTGGTACGATAACGGCACAAAGTGAAACCGGTGAGGGAGCAACCTTCATCATAAAACTACCTGTGGAAAGCGAACTTTTCACATTGCAAGGAGAGGCTTAAATGCCATTTTCTAAAGTAAAGCCAATCACCATTTTAATGGCTGATGACGATGAAGATGATCGTTTATTAACGCAAGATGCACTCGCTGAAAGCCGCGTATTAAACGAGTTATACTTTGTTGAAGATGGTGTGGAGCTTTTGGAGTACCTAGAGCGCAAAGGTAAGTTTGAAGACAAAAGCTCATCGCCACGACCTGGATTGATTTTATTGGATTTGAATATGCCACGCATGGATGGACGCGAAGCGTTGCAAGCGATTAAAGGCAATCCAAACTTAAAAGGTATTCCGGTTGTTATTTTAACCACGTCTAAGCAAGAGGAAGACATGGTTAAGGGCTACGATTTAGGCGCGGCTTCATATATTACTAAACCAGTTACGTTTGATGGCTTGGTAGAACTAATGAAAACCTTGGGTAAGTACTGGGTGGAGTTTGTAGAGTTACCTAATACGTTTAATGATTAAATAAAAAACTGGAGACGCTATGTTAAATAAGGCAACCAGACTGTTACTTGTTGAAGACGATGAAGATGATTATATTTTAACCTGTGATTATCTAGAGCAGCTGAGTTCGCATACATTTGATATAGAGTGGATCAGTGATCCCAAGCAGGCAGTTAAGGTGCTGAGTAAAAATCAGCACGATATTTGCCTGCTTGATTACCGCTTAGGGGCTTCAGACGGCTTAGCAGTATTAAAGCAAGCTGTAGAAAATGGTTTTAATGGTCCTATCATTATGCTCACCGGGCAATCAAACGACGCCCTTGATTTAGCCGCTTTGGATGCTGGGGCTGTTGATTACCTCGTAAAAAGTGAAATGAGCTCAAGTCGCTTTGCCCGCTCTATTCGTTACGCATTAGCCCGACGCGATGTTGAAGATGAACGCCTTGAACGACTCAAAGCAGAAGCCGAAAATCGTTCTAAAGACCGCTTTTTAGCACATTTAAGCCATGAGCTACGTACTCCGTTATCGTCAATCTTGGGCTATACCGAGTTACTTATGCAAAGTGAATTTAACAATCATGCCAATAATGAGTTAGGGGTTATTTATCGTAATGGTAAGCATCTACTTAGCTTGTTAAATGATGTTCTCGATTTATCAAAAATAGCTGCTGATAAATTGGAACTCAGCTGCAGTGATGTCAACCTTGATAGTTTAATGGCTGATGTGTTTACCTTAATGCGAGTATCAGCGCTGGATAAAGGCTTGTCGCTGCATTTTGAGTCATTACAACCACTGCCTCTTGTTATTAGCATTGATGCGACACGGTTTAGGCAAATTTTAATTAATATCATCAATAATGCGATTAAGTTCACCGAGCAAGGCGATATCATTGTTCGCGCATGGACAAAAGTTATTGATGGCCGTGAAATGCTGTTTTTTAGTATTAAGGATTCTGGAATGGGCATTGCCCCTGAGAAACAAGCGCTCATATTTAAACCATTTGAACAAATAGCCGATGTAGAATCGCGCTCAGTTGGCGGCGCGGGGTTAGGTTTAGCTATTTGCTCTGAATTGTTGAATCGCATGCAGGGCGGGATCACATTGGAGTCTTCAATAGATTATGGCTCTAAATTTACTATTTCAGTATATCCAGGCAATATTCAATATGTAGAGCGCAGTGTATTAAAACTTGATTTAACGCCTAATATGCAGCAAAAAATGGCGCCCTGTAAAGTCAGTGGCCGAGTATTGGTGGTGGATGATTTACGAGATTTACGGGTGTTAGTCGGGCATATGATCTCTTCTGCTGGTGCACAGGTTGATTATGCGGAACACGGTAAGCAAGCACTTGATAAGGTAACTAAAGCACAACAGCAAGGTGAACCGTACGACATTATATTTTTAGATATTCATATGCCAGTGATGGGGGGGAAAGAAGCCACTATTGAACTTAGAAAAATGGGTTTTAAGGGCGCAATAATTGCCCTTACTGCTGCCACGATGAAAGGTATACAGAGCGAGTTATTGGCGCTGGGCTTTAACGATGTGATAGGCAAACCAGTTGATTCAAGCTTACTTTATCAGTGCCTAACCAATTACTCTATGGCGACTAAGAAGCCAGTTGATAAATTAGCGCAACCAGCGCAAGTGCAAAATTGTGCGCGCTTTTTATTGGTTGAAGATGATGCTGACGCGGCGCAAATTACCCAGTTATTACTGGAAAGTTTAGGTGTTGAAACCGTTGTTGCAACCAGCTATGAACATACTTTAGCAATTCTAAAAAATGACTCTCAATTTGATAAGGTGTTATTAGATATGCATTTGCCTGATGGCAGTGGCTTAGATTTAGCTCGTTATACAAAGCAGTATTACCCAGATTTAAAGCGAGTAATCGTCAGTGGTATACAGCCTGATCCGAAGCAAATTGAACTCCTTGAGATAGAGCAAGTATTACTCAAACCGATTAATTTAGCATTACTAACCCAGCTTATTGAGGGTTAGTAATAATTAATTGACGGACGATCAGTTCTGGCTCAAATAATGTTTGTAACGGTAATTCATTAAAATAATTATTAATACACGTCACAAAAAATAGTCTTGTCTGTATTTATGAAATAGGAAAGATCGAAATGAAACCAGTTAATCCCTCAAAAGTTATTTGTATTGGCCGTAACTACGCTGCGCATATTGCTGAGCTTGGTAATCAAGTGGCAGACGAAATGGTGGTATTTTTAAAACCCCCAAGTGCGATAACAGATACCTTGATGAGTACTCATAAGGATGAGCAATTACATTTTGAGACTGAAATTTGTTTTCAAGTTAAAAATGGCTGTTTAGCTGCTGTGGCGGTGGGATTGGATTTAACTAAGCGAGATTTACAGAGTAAATTAAAAGCCAGTGGTTTACCGTGGGAGCGCGCGAAAGCCTTTAATGGCTCGGTATTGTTCAGTGAGTTTGTACAAATAGACGAACAAGCTATCGAGGAATTAAGCTTAACCTTGATGATAGATAATAAGGTACGCCAACAAGGTGGCGTTGAGTTAATGCTTTATAAGCCTGCGGTTATTGCAGCTCAAGTTAGTGAGTTTATGACTTTAATTGATGGCGATATTATCATGACTGGCACACCTGCAGGGGTGGGAGCTGTGAACGCAGAAAGTAAATTTATTGCTCAGTTACACTTGGGCTCAAATTTGTTGCTTCAGCAAGAATGGGTGGCGGAGTAAGCTTTAATACTTGTTGTTGATATTGAGGACAGAATTCCACAAAGGTCTTTTCAAGTACTTCAACCCAATAGAAAGCTCAAGCATTGATAATGATTGAGCTGTATTGATTAAAATGGCATTGGGTATTGCTTAAATACATTACCAATATCAGTTAAAGCTTGTTCACTTAATTCGATATTGAACGCGGCAATGTCATCTTTTAGCTGCACCAAGCTGGTTGCACCAATAATTGAAGAAGTAACGCCATCAACTTGATCACACCATGCAAGTGCTAATTGTGCTGGGGTTATTTGGTATTGCTGGGCAATTTCAACATAGTGGCTGATTGCTTGTTGCGATTGCGCGGTGTCACGGAATAAACCATTACGCTGCACCAGTGTCCAGCGGCTACCACTGGGACGTGCGCCATTTAAATATTTACCACTTAACATACCGCCAGCTAAAGGTGACCAAGGTAAATAAGCAATATCTTCGTGAATACATTGCTCTATTAGATAAGGCCAGTCTTTAGCGTGCAATAAACTAAATTCATTTTGAATAGAGACTATGCGCGGTAAATTATGTTGTTCACTTAACCGTAAAAATTGGCTAATACCCCATGGCGTGTCGTCAGAGAGACCACAATGTTTAATTTTACCAGCTTTAACGCAGTCATTTAAACCTTCAAGGATATCGAGCATGCCCGCTGTATGCTGCTCTGTATTAGCGTCACTAAAACGGATCATACCTGGCCATTGTTTGCTAAAATGCGGAGATTGACGATTCGGCCAGTGCAGTTGGTATAAATCAATGACATCGGTTTGTAGACGTTTTAATGACTCCTCAACCGCATTAACGACTGCTTGACGAGTAATATCGCCACCATCACGGACCCAAGCAAGGCCATTGCCAGCAATTTTAGTGGCGAGCACAATATCGTCTCGTTTACTTGGATTACGTGCTAACCAATTACCGATAATTTGTTCTGTTTTTCCGTAGGTATCTGGAGTTGGCGGTACGGCATACATTTCAGCCGTATCGATAAAGTTAACGCCTTGCTCAAGAGCATAAGTAATTTGCTCATCAGCATCAGCCTGATTGTTTTGTACGCCCCACGTCATGCTTCCTAAGCATACGCGAGACACATTGAGACCACTACTACCAAGTGGGTTGTAACGCATAATGATTCCTTACTTTTATGATTATCGGCTGTACTTATGCAATGCAGCCAATAATGGCTCACTTAATTGTGCTTTCTTACCTGTTTTAAAATTAAACATCACCACTTGCGATGAGCCTAATGTAGTCAAGGTATTTTGTGCTTGGCTAAATACGCTGTAGTGCATCATAAAACGCTCTTTTTGAATATCACTGATGGTAACGCCTACTAACACTGTATCAGGAAATGTGACCGGGCGTTTATAACGGGCATTATTTTCACTGATCACAGGGCCAATACCTGTTGTTTGTAAATCTTCGAGTAAATTTATTTGATTAAAAAAATCAATTCGAGCAGTTTCAAAATAACGAAAATACACCACATTATTGACATGCTGTAAGGCATCCATTTCTCCCCAAGCAACATTAATTGCTGTATGGATAGGGTGTTGTTCTATAAATGATTGCATATTCGACAGTTCTTTAAAGTAAAAACGTAGATTAGCAATTGGTGCTGTTTAGCTCAAGAAAATTAGAAAAACAGTGAATATGTGCTATTTTTAGTAGCTCACGGTTACGTAAATGAATACTTTAATCTGATTTAAAGGAGCTAATTATGAATACAGTGACAGCAAAAATAACGAAACGCTTAACGCAACTAGTGGTGATCTGTTTAGCATTCGTTTGTTATGCGATGGGCAATGCTTCTGGGATGGTGATACTAATTGTAGTTGGTTTTATTTTAGAAGGTGCTGTTTGGTTATTCGGTGCGAGATTATTTAATCGTAAAAAATCTTCACAGCAAGAATCATCGAGCTGATGACTTGCTAATAAATCAAACTTAATGAATAATAGCTGTTCATTTATACAGTGTTTGGTTTGAGGAATGAAAAAGTTTATTCATATTGACATGGATTGCTTTTACGCAGCGGTCGAAATGCGCGATAACCCCGCGCTTGCTAATGTACCTTTGGCAATTGGTGGCAATAGTCGCCGTGGGGTGCTCTCTACTGCCAATTACCTTGCCCGCGAATACGGTGTGCGCTCTGCGATGTCTAACTACCGTGCCAAACAATTATGCCCTGACTTAGTGATTGTACCAGGGCGTATGCAAGTTTATAAACAAGCCTCTTCGCAAATTCGTGCTGTATTTAAGCGCTATACCGACCTTATCGAGCCTCTTTCGTTAGATGAAGCCTACCTTGATGTAACTGACAGTAATGCATGCCAGGGTAGTGCGACCTTAATGGCGGAGCAAATTCGCGCCGATATATTTGCCGCCACCGGTTTAACTGCTTCGGCTGGAATTGCACCGATAAAATTTATTGCCAAAATTGCCAGTGATGAAAATAAACCGAATGGTCAATTTGTAGTATTGCCTGAGCAAGTGGATGACTTTTTAGCGCAATTGCCGTTGGGTAAAATACCCGGGGTCGGTAAGGTTACCCTTGAAAAACTCAATTTAAAAGGCTTATACACCGGTGCTGATGTGCGTGCTAAAGGGGTTAATTGGATGCAGCAACACGTTGGTAACTTTGGGGTCTCGCTGTATCAAAAATGTGCCGGTTTACATATTGGTAAAGTATCCACAGAACGTACCCGTAAATCGCTCAGTGTTGAGCATACCTATGAATATAATAAAACCAGTTTACAAGCGTGTTTAGATCAATTGCCAATATTATTGGCTGAGCTTCAACGTCGATTAACAAAACAACAATTAGAGCAACGTATAAATAAACTCAGTGTCAAAGTGAAGTTTGCTAATTTTGTGGTGACATCGGCCGATCAAACTTGCCACCGACTTGATGAAACTATCTTAGTTGAGCTGCTGAGCAAAGCCTATCAACGAGGCTTGCAGCAGCCTGTACGGTTACTCGGTGTGGGGGTAGGAGTTAAAAATGAACCGCAACAACATGTACAATTGAGTATATTAGACTAAGATATTGAGCGCTACTTGGTTCAATCAATCATAAGTGGGCAGTGAGTAACTGTTTTATTTTACACTGTAACTCCAAGTTGCCAGTGGTATGTTAGCTCGTAGTACATTGCTGGCAATAGCTATTTAAATCAATGATAATAAGCTCCTATGTTTTTTGACAACAGGACCTTTTTTTATGGCATACCCTCACGCAGTTGCAGCCCCGCAATTAGATCACGCAAAACATGATGCGCTTATTATTATTGCCGATAATTTTTCTAAGTTAGACGATCCGAATTTAAGCCAAGCTATTAAAGCGCAAATGGCGGTTGATGCACGCATTGGTAAGCAAGTAACGCTGCTTGTTGTTGATTCTAAACGGGTAATTTTAGCGCCGACAGGTCCATTAAATCGTGATTATGATGATGTGCGTCGTTACTTTGATGCAGCTAAATTAGCTATCAATGAAGCTAAAGCATCAGGCAGTACAAAACCTGCTATTTACTTACCACAAGCAAGCCAAGATAGCCGTTATCAGTATGCCTTAGAAGTTGCTTATCTTGGTGCTTGCCAAGCGTTGTGGCAGCCGCTTGAGGCGCGCGAGTTTCATGGTGAAAGCATTGAACCGATCACTCAAATAGCCTTGTTTGGTGCTAATGAGCAAACAATTAAAGCAGTGAATGCCATTGCCGCAGGGCAGTATGCTGCTCGTGATTTATGTGGCACTGAGCCTGAGCGTATGGCGCCACCACGTTTTGCTGATTACTGCGTGGATTTATTTAAAGGCAGCAAGGTCAATGTTGCAGTGATTGCAGATATTGCCACGATTGATAAAGAGTACCCGATGATGAGTACCGTGGCTCGCGCTTCATATGCGGTTGAGCGTCATCACCCTCGGGTTGTAAAGCTTGAATATGTACCAGAGGGTGAAGTAACACGTACCTTAATGTTTGTCGGTAAAGGTTTAGTATATGACACCGGTGGTGCCGATTTGAAAGTGGGCGGGCATATGGCTGGTATGAGCCGTGATAAAGGCGGCGCAGCCTCTGTTGCAGGTTTTATGAAATCAGTGGCAGACTTTCAACCACAAGGGGTTAAAGTCATAGCTTACTTAGCGGTAGTTCGTAACTCAATTGGTTCTGATTGCTTTGTACCAGATGAAATTATTACTAGCCGTGAGGGCGTACGTGTTCGTATAGGTAATACGGATGCTGAAGGGCGCTTAGCTATGGGAGATTTACTCAGCGAGATGAAAGATTTAGCTAAAGGAGAAGTAAACCCTGAAATCTTTACGGTCGCAACCTTAACCGGACACGCAGCTCGTGCCATGGGGCCTTACAGTGCATACGTTGAAAATGGCCCTGCACGAGCGGCTAATATTTCTCGTAAGCTTGCTGACAGTGGCGATTTGTGGGCTGATGGCGCGGAAGTTTCTCGCAGTCGTCGCGAAGACTATGATTTTATTAAGCCCCGTACTTTAGCTGATGACGTATTATCAAGTAATAATGCAGCATCAGCAGTTACCGCACGAGGTCACCAGTTCCCTATGGCATTTTTAGCCATTGTTGGTGGTCTTGATAAACATGGTAGTGAGTCAGTACAGCCTTTACCTTATGTTCATATGGATATTGCTGGTAGTGGTGTTGAAGGTGGTGATTGGCAGCACGGTAAACCAACCGCAGCAGGCCTCAGCAGTTTATTTGCTCGTTACTGCTTATAATTAACAGCATTAAATACAACAGCTCCGCCATATAAAATGACGGGGCTTTTTTGTTAATTAATTTAATTTAAAGCGATTAACTACATCAGTTAGATCTTGGCTACTGTGTTTTAGATTATCACTTGCATCTGAAAGTTGTGATGTATTAGCCAGAGATTGTTCGGTTGATTGCGATAATTCACCAATGCGTAAATTCACCTCATCTGCAGCGCTTGATTGTTGCTCCGTCGCACGGGCTATTTGACCATTCATATCGGTGATCACCGACACTAGACGTTCAATTTCAGTTAATGAGGTATTGGCAGATCCGGCTTGTTGTACTGTGTTGGTTGATAATTGTTGGCTAGCTGTTACCGCCTCTACAGCCGCTTGTGCGCCTTTTTGTAACTTGGCTATCATCGCCTGAATTTCCTCTGTACTCTTACCTGTGCGACTTGCAAGAGTACGTACTTCATCAGCTACAACGGCAAATCCTCGGCCTTGTTCGCCAGCGCGTGCCGCTTCGATTGCAGCATTGAGCGCCAGTAAATTGGTTTGCTCTGCAATACCGCGGATCACGTCCAGTACTGATCCTATATTATTACTTTCTTGAGCTAAATCAGCGGTAACTTGACTCACAGTTTCAATATTTTTGGACAGTGTTTCTATGGCTTGAATTGTTTTAGCAACAACTTCTTTACCTTCAGATGCATTCACCGCAGCTTGGTTAGCGGCTTGTTCAGCCGCTTCGGCATTGCGACTTACATCATGAATTTGGTGGGTCATTTGCTCCATTGCAGCGACGACTTGCGTTGAGCTATCGTTTTGTAGTTCAATAAAAGAATGATTGGTTTTACTTGCATCATCCACTGTTTGGGCATGCTGGTTAACATTGTTGGCATTATTTGCCACTTGCTTAAGCGACTCACGCATTTTGGTGGTAAATAAGTTAAAGTGGCGAGATAACCTCGATACCTCATCATTACCATTTTCATCTAAGGTTTGGGTTAAATCTCCCTCACCTTGAGAGATACTTTTCATCATATTTGCAGCAAGCCGAGTAGGCAGTAAAATACTTCTGGCGATTAAGTAGCTTAAACTAATTAATAGCAAAATAATTACAGTAGCATTGAGAATAACTAAATTCCGTAAGTTGGCAAAAGCGTCATCAATTGTATCAATATAAACACCTGAACCAATTATCCACTGCCATGGGGTAAAACCCTTCACATAGGCTATTTTATCAACTGGCTGATCTTTACCTGGTTTAGGCCATTTGTAAGGGATAAAACCTTCACCACTTTGCTTAACTATTTTAACCATTTCAACAAATAACGGTACGCCATCAGGGTCTTTACTATTGCTGAGTGATTTACCGTTTAATTCGGGTTTAAATGGGTGCATAACCATGGCTGGCTGAAAATCATTGATCCAGAAGTAATTTTCGTTGTCATAGCGAATACTTGCAATTGTAGTTAGTGCACCTTGTTGGGCTTGTTGCTCTGTGAGTTCGCCGCTTTGTTGTAATGAATGATAATGGGTAATAACACTATAAGCAGCTTCAACCAGATTTTTTGTTTTCGTATATTGGCCTGCTTTGAGTGAACTATATTGCTGAGTTAAACTGGTAATACTTAAAAAAAGTAAACCAATAACGACCAAACTTACCAAGATAGCTAAGCGCTGAAAAATAGTAAAACGGCGTAGGTACGACATAAAAAATCCTTTAGAAGTGCTCGCAGTAGGCGCGCATATATTAAGCGTAGTAAATATTACTTTAAAATCTAGTTAACTGTCCCTTGTTTTAGTTTAAATTATTTTAAATAAATAGGATTGTCATTAAGTCAAAAAAAAGGCCAATCTTTCAATCAGCCTTTAGTCTAACTTGTACAGTAAATACAGACTTACTCTACATAAAAATGACGATTGAAGAAGTTAGTGATGGTTTGATGCAAATGAGTTTGCACTTGTTTACCTCGTAAGCTGTGCTTGGAACCAGGGTAAGTCATCATTTCAAATTGCTTTTCGTTATCTTGCAATTGTTTGAATAACTTAGTGGCATGGGTAAATAATACGTTATCGTCGGCCATACCATGGTAGATCATTAATGGCCCTTTTAAGCCATCTGCGTATGGAAATACCGCACTGTCTGTATAGCCTTTGGCATTTGTATCAGGGTGTCCTAAATAACGCTCGGTATAGTGAGTATCGTACAGTGCCCAATCGGTCACTGGCGCGCCAGATACGCCAGCTTGAAAATAATCACCAGCTTTAAACATGGCCATTAATGCCATATAGCCACCGTAACTGTGACCATAAATACCAATGCGTTGTGGGTCAACATAATCAAGAGTGCGTAAAAACTCGACGCCTTTGATTTGATCAGCCACTTCAACCACACCTAAATGTTTGTAAATGGCATCTTCAAACTTTTTACCACGATTATACGAACCACGGTTATCTAATTGGAACACTACATAACCTTGCTGTGCCATATATTGGAAATATAAGTTTTTGCTGCGCCAACTATTGGTTACGCGTTGTGCGTGTGGGCCGCCATAGACATTGACAAGAACAGGGTGTTTTTTACCATCATTTACCGTTGCAGGTTTAAATAAACGATAGTGCATCACTTGACCATCATCAGCAGCCAAAGTGCCATATTCAGGCTCAGCTAGATCAGTAAGATAAGGGGTTAGAGGATGGTTTTCATCAAGTTTATTTTGCTCTAACCAAGTAACAAATTCACCGTTTACTTTACGCAGTGCCGCTGAGTTTGGTTTGTTGACTGATGAACTGTTATCAATAAAAGTTTTACTGTCTTTTGCCATTACCACATTGTGATAAGCACCTTGCTCAGTGATACGTTTAATATCGCCCTTTTTAAACAGTGGAACACTGTATAGCTGGCTTTCTAAAGGCGTGTCTTTGCGTCCGGCAAAGTAGACAATGCCTTTTTTCTCATCAATACCTTTTAAGCTATCAACCACCCAATCACCATCGGTGATCTGACGCACTAACTTCCCATTGGTACGATATAGATATAAATGCTTAAAGCCATTGCGCTCAGAAGCCCACACAAAATGTTTTTTGTCTTTCAAAAACTGTAGATCAAAATGTAAGTTTATCCAGCTATCACTAGTTTCTGTTAAGGCAACTTTTTGCTCAGTTGTTTCGCTGTTATAAAAGCGCAATTCTAAGTTGTGCTGTGAGCGGTTTTGCCACTGATATGATAGGGTTTTGTCATCTTCTAACCATTTTGCACGGGTAATGTAAATGTCTTCGTCTTTACCTAAATCTACCCAATCAGTTTTTTGATTGTCGAGCTTAACCACAGCAAGTTGAATTTTTACATTATTAGTGCCAGTAAATGGGTAGCGTTGGTTAAACAGTTTCACTTCATCAGCGTAAATTTCATTGCGGATAGCTTCTTTAACTGGGCTTTCGTCAATGCGAGTGAAGGCTATTTTTGATTCATCACCAGACCACCAGTAACCTGTCATTCGGCCCATTTCTTCTTGCGCGACAAACTCCGCCATGGCGTTTTTGATCACACCGCCGCCATCTTTACTCAGCTGAACTTCTTTACCTGATTTAAGATTTAGCGCATAAAGATTTTGTTCACGGACAAACGAGACAAAGTTTCCTTTTGGTGAAAAGCGTGCGTCGGTTTCAAACGCCTCAGTATCGGTCAGTTTACGGCTTATCCCTGCTCCTAGCTCGTAATAATAGAGGTCACCATTAAGTGGAAATAACAAGGCGTTACCGTCTTTAGACCATTTGTATTCTAAAATACCTTTACCAAAAATACGTTGGCGTTCACGGCGTGCTTTTTCTTCATCTGAGAGGTTTTCAGGGCCTGAAAAAAGTTTCGCAGAATCGACTAAAATACGATTTTTGTTATCTTTTAAATTATACTCCCACAAATCATAACGGTTGTAATCGTCGCTTTTACCTTGCAGGTAGGTAACTCGGCTGCCGTCTGGTGAAAACTGAAGCTGTACAGGTGCTTTACCCGCTAAACTTGGATCATCAAAAATACGTTCTAAAGTAAGAGGCTTAGCTTGTACTGTGATGGCTGTTGCCACCAAAGGTAGCACCCATGAGAGGTATTTAATTTTTTTTAACACGTGTTTACCTTCGCTCGAATAAAAACTGCAACGATGGTAAAGCCAAGCGTGGGCAACTGCAACTAAATGCTATAAAGTAGCGAAAATGTAATGCACTTAATTTGTAAGGAATAAAAATGACCGTTGAATTCTCTTTAGCCCCAGAACTTGCACGTGATTGTATTGAACTGGCCGATTGGCCATTATGCAAAGTGTTACTTATGAATGATAGTCAATACCCGTGGTTTATTTTAGTACCTCGTAAAGCGAATTTAAAAGAGAGTATTGATCTAAGCGAGCCAGAACAGATATTGCTAATGCAAGAGTCAGCGAAGTTAAGTAGGCTACTCAAAGAGGTATTTAATCCAGATAAACTTAATGTCGCAGCGCTTGGTAACATGGTTCCACAATTACACATTCACCATATTGTCCGCTATAAAAGTGATGTCGCGTGGCCTGCGCCAGTATGGGGCCAGTATCCCGTAGTGCCTTACAGTGAAGATCAATTGGCACGTTTAAAAGCACATTTTTAATACTGTTCATTATATTTTATATTCAGTATATAGGGTTGCAAACTAACAAATGAAAGCTTTTGTATTGTTTATCTTGTTAAGTGTATTTTCGCATCACAGTGCTGCAAAAACACTTTACTTTGTGGGCACCACCTTTCCGTCGGTACTTGAAAAAAATGAACAAGGTCAAATAGAAGGCTTAGGCGCCGACATCGCTGGTGAAATTTGCCTGCGCTTAGGTTGCCACATTAAAATTGATATTTTACCATTTAAACGTGCGCTAAAAATGGTTGAACTTGGTAAGGCAGATGCATTTATAGGCCCTTATAAATCGACAATTAGAGAGCAATATATGGTTTATAGTGAAGCTGCTTTCTATCAAGACCCGCTGGTTTTTTATGTCAAAAATAGTAATGAATTTCAGTGGCATAATAACTTAGAGACATTAAAGAAGTTATCGGTAGGGTTAACCCGAGGTTGGAACTATGGTGATGATTTTGAGCAATATAAAAGTCAGTTAGAAATTTCTGAAGTGGGTACTGTTGAAGCTAGTTTTTTGCAGTTAATTCATGACCGTGTTGATATTATAGTGACTCATCCAAGAGCCGCGCAGCCCGTTATTAAGCAGTTGAAATTAGTCAATCAAGTTAGACTGTTACAGCCACCATTAATTGTTAATGAGGGCTATTTTGGTTTTTCAAAAAAACGCAATTTAAATGAGTTTATTACCTCATTCAATAAAGAACTAAATAATATGATTGCTAATGGTGAAGTAAAAAAAATGAGTGAAAAATATGGTTTAGCATTCCCGTAATAGTAATATTGAATTAAAAAAGGCGTTTTAGGTGAGCCCCTAAAACGCCTTTTTAGTATTAATTATATTATTTTAAACCTAACTCTTTCTTACCTTGTTTAAAGGTGACATCTACAGGAATATTTGCTTGGCTTAGTTTTTCTAAATCTTTAGCAAGTTCCACTTTGATATCACCATGTGTGGCAATCAGTTGATCGACTTTCTCATAATCACCATCACCTTGTAAGGTTAAGATTAAACCAGATAACTTGGCCATTGCTTGGCCCATTTTTTCCATATTTACGCTGTAAAGGCCTTGCTCATTTTTAGAGAATGCGCCTTCTTCTGCGAAAAAGTTAAAGCGGATCATATTTGCTTTACCATGGGCACTTGATGCGCCAAAACGCACTGAGCGGAAAATACCGGCCATAAAAGTGATGTAGTAATCTTCAAGTGTTCCTTCAGTGATCTCACCTTTTTTGAGTAACTGCTCAACCATGTACAAGCCTAAGATATCGGCTTTGCCTTCTTCTAAAGCACTGGCATGCTCTTGTAAAGACTGACGAACCGTACCTTTACCTGTGATAGTATTTTTGATCCCTAAACCATGAGCGACTTCGTGGAACATGGTATTGGCAAAAAATGCATCGAAAGTAATGTGTTTACGCTGCTCAGGAACAATTAATTGCTCAGCGATTGGCACCAATATTTTATCAAACTTAGCGCGCATAGCATTTTTCAGTTGTAAACGGCGAGTGCCTTTTTCGAGTTGCACTTGTTCGTCATTTGGTAAGTTAATAGCAATGGTTTTACTACCTGCATTAGAATGACCTGCATAATAAACAACATCATATGCATTTAAGTCCGCATCAGAACCTGGTACTTCTTGTTTGTATTTGGCATCTACAGGGAGACCTTTTTGTAGCTCTGGTAAAAATGCAGCAAATTTTGCAAGACGCTCTGACCAGGCTAAATCTTTCACTAATACATATGATTCAAAGGCTGCGCGAGAGCCGAACAATTGATCTTCATAGGTTTCGATTGGCCCAATAACGATATCGATCGGGTTGTTCTTCATGTCCATCCAAGCAAAGTCTGATGCTTGATAATCATCGTTTTGTAGTGCATCTGCACGTAAGTTCAGGTAACTAGCAAACTCTTTATCATCGGCAAGCTTGCTTGCTTCACGTAATAAGTTAGCTGCTTTTTCAAGCGATTGAGCATATTCAACCGAATAGGCAACGCTATACAGCTTGCCTTTTTCATCACGTTTAATTACTGAATACAGGCCATTTTTATCTGCTACATCAGCTTTGTTTAGCTCTTCTTTCGTAAGTTCGGCTGGATAAAATTGAGCCCCAGCTGTTTTATCTTCATAGCCTGATAAAAATACTTGATCGCCATTTAATCTATCCCATGGCCCATAGTTAATATCTGCAAATTTTTGTACTTTAGGATCATTGATTTTGGCTAAAAATGTCGTTTTATCTTCACCAAATGCTTGGCGCCAGAATAGATCATCCATAATTTTAGACGCATCAATAAGTTTGGCTATTAACCCTTTTTGGTTGTCGCTTAAATGTGATAAATCAGTGGTTAAACTAAAGTCAGTATAGATATCAAGACGATTAGTATCAGCGTTAATAAGTTGTGGGCCACTATCTTGTAGTTGTTTTGTAAGGGCTGTAGCGTCAGTTGATGCTTTAGGTGAGCTGGCTTGATCTGAACATGCACTAAGAAAAACGGCACCGGTAAGAATAAGTGCTTGGCTGATTTTATTGAGAGTCATTATATTGCCTGTTAAAAAGTAAGTTTAATTATAAGTACCCTTGATAGGGTTTTTCGCTTCCTTGTTATGCCTGCATTAAAGCAAATATTATGCGTAAATAGCAAGTTTCCTATGTTGTGATGGCCTTAGCGAAAGGATATAAATTGTAGTCAAAAAATAAACTAATATAATTTCTGTAATTTTCTTAACTTTAGCGGTAACTTAGACAATACTGTATTTATAAAAAATAAACATTCCATGGTTTGGATATATTAACAAATCAATACAAAAGGATGGCACATTTATGTCAACAGAAAACGCACTACTGACCATTTTGGTTGATCGTATTAATAATGACACGTTAGTTTTACCAACCTTGCCCGAGGTTGCGGTTCGTGTACGTCAAGCTGCCGATAATCCAGATGTAAACTTAGCGAAAATGGCTGATGTGATCTCTCATGATCCGGCATTAGCAGCACGGATGATAAAAGTCGCAAATAGTGCTTTTATGGGGCGAACAGTTAAAGTTTCTAATATAAATCAAGCGGTAACGCGCATTGGTCTGCGTCAAATCAAAAATATCGCAACAGCAATGGCGATGGAACAACTATTTGTTTCAAATAATGAGCTGATCAAAGGTTATATGGATAAGGCATGGCAGAAGACCTTAAAAGTAGCATGTCACTCAATTACTGTGATGGAGTTTTTCCTTAAGAAAAACAAGCAGACCTCATTGAATCGTGACACCATTACACTCGCATCATTGGTTTATAACATTGGTGTATTACCTATTTTGACTGAAGCAGAACGTCACCCTGAAGTGTTTGCCAATCCAAGCTTTTTAGCGCATGCGATCCAAAAGCTTAGCGGTAAAGTAGGGGGGGCTATCATGCGCGCTTGGGAGTTTACCGATGAATTTATTGAAGTAGCGGAAAGCTGGGCCAATCCTAACTATCGTCCGGAACATATTAGCTATGTTGATTTCATCCGTATTGGCGCGATTATGGAAGGTATTTTACAAGTCTCAGATAAGTCTGCGGCATTACAAACTTATATTGATAAGGGTGTGATCCCATCACTAGATATTTTCTCAAGTGATGAATACAACGATATGCTAGATGATGTGAAATCAGTATTTAATTAAGCTAAGTCGTTAGTTAAAAAAAGCGCCAATAGGGCGCTTTTTTAGTATTTAAAACTCAGTCAGGATTTAGGCTAAATCTTCAATGTCACCCAAACCAGCCGTGAGCTCTTCTAGCATTAGCTTAATTTCTTCAGAAGCGAGAATAAAGTCAGCATCAAGTTTGACTAACATGTCTTCTTTAGGGATGTCGGCATTTTCTTCTTTTAATGTTTCAGAGTAGCTTAAGCGCTTAATAGAGCCATCATTTTGCAGCATGAACTTCAGGCGCTCTTGCCAATCTAGTGCAAGTTTCGTTACGCGTTTACCGCTTTCAAGGTGCGATTTAACTTCATCACAGGCTAAATCATGGCCTTTAAGCTTAACTTGAGCTCCGCTATCATCTGCTTCTTCAAGCTCTGCGTCAGAGCCTATAGCAAAGCCTTCAGGTGTACTGAAGTTAGTTAACCAGTCTGTTAAAAACACATCTAAGTCATAGTTTGCAAATGCAGGAACTACCGGCAATGTACCCAATGATTTGCGAAGTAGTGCCAGTAACTCTTCTGCTTTATTAAAACTACCACTGTTAACGACTACCCAGCCATTTTCTTGGTCAATGAAGGCAAACTGTAAACTCGACTTTTTAAAGGCTTGCGGTAATAAGCTATGGAGGATATTTTCTTTGAGCTCGTCTTTTTCTTTTTTCTTAACAGGGCGATTTTCTTCGGCTTCGATAAGTTCTATTTTTTCAGCAACCATATCGTTGATAACGGATGCAGGAAGTACTTTTTCTTCACGTTTAGCACAAACCAAAATACTCTTTTGAGAGAAATGAGAAAAGGTATCACCATGTTTACCAAAGGCTTTGCTCCAGCCAAATGTACTTAAATCTTGACTACCGCAAGGGCGAAATAAATCTTGCTCTAAGGCTTTCTCAAAATCTTCTTGGGTGTACGACACGTCTTGCTTAAAGCGGTAACAAATAAGGTTACTAAACCACATAGGGAGATTGATCCATTCGGTAAATTTGCCCAATCATAACAATAAAAAGCTGATGCGCAAATGACTGATTGGCCAAACGATTAGCAATTAAGCAAGTGTTTGGCAAACAGTATCGCGCGCTAGCTATTAAATATAGACAAAGGTTTTGGCATGTCTTTAGGGAAACTAATATGATAGTGCAAGCCGTTCCCTGGTGAGCTTGTTGCATCGATTTCGCCGCTTAAGGTTTGCTTGACCAAATTGAAAGTGATATGGGTACCCAGACCACTGCCGCCTTGATCGCGTTTAGTGGTAAAAAATGGGTCAAACAGTTTTTCAAGTTGCTGTTCGGTAACGCCATTACCATTATCTTTAAAGTCGATAATCACTTGGTCATCTTCATCTTTAATCGCAATGTCTATAATTCCATTGCTGACACCATCGAACCCGTGGATCAATGAATTCATAATCAAGTTGGTAAATACTTGACTGATAGCACCGGCAGGTAGATTTAAGGTTAAGTCTACTGGACAATCTAAATTAATATGATGACTGGTATTTTTTATCTTTGGGTGTAATGAGCGAATGATTTCACCAAGGTATTCTTTTAAGTTGATAGTGCGCACCGCTTCACTAGCTTGATCAACCGCAATTTGTTTAAAGCTGGCAACTAGCTCTGAGGCACGGTCTAGGTTAGTAGTTAATAAGCTGGTACTTTGTTTGGCATCATTGATAAACTCTTCAAGTGCTTTAGGCGAGAGTGTTTTTTCTTTGTAAGCGTTTTCAATTTGTATTAAACGCTCTTGCAAAAAGGAGGTGGCAGTAACCCCAATACCGACTGGGGTATTGATATCGTGGGTAATACCGGCAACTAAACCACCCAAAGCGGCCATTTTTTCTGAGCTGACCAAACGTTCTTGCGCCATATTGAGCTCGTCAACATAGCGTTGCATTTCGGTTTGTTTAGTCAGTAGTTCTTGTTCAGTATGGCGACGCAAATCCACTTCTTCGGTGAGCGTTAGTTTTTGTTTTTCCAACTCGTATTTTTGTTGCTGCAAGTCCATCATGGCTTGACTTAAATTTGATGTTTTACGTGCCACTTCTTGCTCAAGTTGCAAGTTTTGCTGATCGAGTTTTTCGTTACTGATTATTAATGCTCTTTGGGTTTGTTCAAGTTCTTCACGGTATTGCACAACTTTATTTATTAGCTTATTAAATGACTCCTCCATTACTTTTAATTCGTTGTGCTCAGTTGTTTCAATTTCGATATGTTGACCTTCGAGGTCATCTAATTGAAGCTCTTCAATTTGCTCTGTTAGTTGTGCTAGAGGTTCAGTGAGTAGTTTTCTAAATGCCATTAAGAATAAGATGATTAAAAATGTAGTTTTGATCATCGCATTACCAATTAAAAAATAAATGGAGATCATAATGCGACTAAATACCACTTCTCGGCTCGAAAATAGCGTGACATCACCTACTTGGGTGGCGCGGCCAGAAAATTCAAAGATCAATGGAAAGGTATAACCGAATAAGCCAGATGGAGTATCTTCGATAATGGCTTCTTCTTGTACTAATTGTTGGCTGTATAGCTCGCGAATATCGAGAGAGCGACCTAGTTGTGAGATAATTTCGCCGCTATCATCACGTACAATGATGCCTTCAATCATTGGAATTGCTAATAAGCCTTCTGCTGTGGTGATGGTTTGTTTGGTGTTTAGCTCCCAAATAGCACGGGTTAAACTACGGCTAAATGTTTTTTGTAAAGTCGTCAGTTCGTCACGTATATAATCTTTCGTGTTTACATATTCTGCAATAACTTGCCCGCACGTGACTACAAAAGTTAATAAAAAGTAGACGGATAACACGCTGGTAAGTAGCTTTTTTGATAGGCTTTTTTGTAGCATAGGTGGCCTATAGCTCCTTTATTTTTTTCATAAAGCTTAATTAATACCCTAGCAACGAGTACACTCAGTACTAAAGTTAGCTAATAAATGTTTAAAAATAAATAAAATAATCTTATTTACTAGTACAAATATTATTAATTTTTCTTTTTTAGCAAAAACTTAAGCTTATCGCTGTTAATGTTTTGTGCTGGTTATCTCGGCCGATACTCAACTTGAAATGAAACAAGGTGTCGCTAAGTTAGGATCTATAGCCTTCGTTGATAATCTGATAGATAAAACGAGATTAAATGAAATGCTGCATAAATTTGGCATTCATTAGATTTCTTTATAATCAAAAGGCATAATTTATCTTTTTATTTGGGGTTGACAGAATAGCCCTGTTTAAGGCAGTCTAAGGGCCATGAAAACAAATAATCACGTATTGACCATTATTATTACAACCACCATTCTTACTGGATAGTGGCATAGGTCGGTGCAACAAATTTAAAGGCCTGTGTTCACAACGAACACAGGCCTTTTTTCGTTTTATGGGATGAGGAAACATAAAAAATGCGAGTATTAAAATTTGGTGGGTCGTCACTTGCTGACTTTGCCTGCTTACAACAGGTAGCGCAGTTAGTTAAAGCACAATTAAAAGACGAAATGTTATTGGTGCTATCAGCCCCTGGCGGCATGACTGATTCATTGGTTACACTGGCAAGTGCTGCTGAACAAGGACTTGATTATGATACACAGTGGCACGCATTAATTGAGCGCTGTCAAAGCTTAAAAGCAGCCGTTGAAGCTGAATATGGTAGTGTTCAAAACTGGCCTGATTTAAACGAACTGCAAAATAAGCTAGCGGGTGTCAAACTCATCCAATGTTGTCCAGATCAAGTGCGTGCTTATGTTATTAGTTTTGGTGAGCGCATCAGTGTATCACTGATGCAGTGTTTATTAAGCTCACATAACGCCCACTACCTCGAAGCAACTGATTGCATTGCATCAACTAATGGTCATATTGATGCCGAAGCTGATCTAGTGATGAGTAAAATTCGTTTTCAAACGGCTTTAAAAGCTAATCCTGCGACTATTTATATTATGCCTGGCTTTACAGCTAGCAACGAGCAAGGCCAGCTAACTACACTGGGACGTAATGGCTCAGATTATTCAGCCGCAATTGCCGCAGCGTGTTTAGAAGCGCAAGTATGTCAAATTTGGACTGACGTTGATGGTGTTTACAGTGCTGATCCGCGTTATATCAAAAAAGCCACTAAGGTTGATTTTTTATCATATAAAGAAGCAATGGAGCTTTCTTACTTTGGCGCTAAAGTTCTCCATCCTAAAACAATTCTACCGTGCGCTAAAGCTGGCGTGCCGTGTGAAATTAAAAATACCCATAATCCGGATGCACAAGGATCACTGATCAGTAATGATAATGTGTCATCGGAGCCGGTAAAAGCGTTATCTAGTTTACAAAATCTTGCGATGCTAACGGTTTCAGGGCCAGGTATGAAAGGCAAAGTAGGCATGGCATCAAAAGTTTTTAATGCTCTTGCTCACGATAATGTTTCGATTGTACTGATCACTCAATCGTCATGTGAATTTAGTATCAGCTTCTGTGTCCATGAATCAGATTTGCCATTGGCTCTTGAGGCATTGCAAACTGCGTTTGAACTTGAGTCACAGGCGGGACTAATTGAACCTGTGCAAGTGCAGCGTAATTTAGCAATCGTTACTTTAGTGGGTGATAATATGCGCGCTCATAAAGGCTTAGCTGCTAAATTTTTCGCATCACTCGCTCAAGCACAAGTTAACATTGTTGCTATTGCTCAGGATTCAACTGAAAGTGCAATTTCAGCAGTGATTGACGGCGAGCTGTGTAATGATGCTGTAAAAGTGTGTCACGAAAACTTCTTCACTCATATCCCATCAATTGATGTATTTTTATTAGGCTGTGGTTTAGTTGGCCAAGAACTTATTAAGCAGTTAGAGCGTCAGCAAGCATGGCTTGAAAAACGTAATATCAAACTAAACTTGTATGGTGTTGCTAATTCACGTCAATTGCATCTTGATAGAGAAGGAATTGCGTTTGACGATTGGCAGCAAAAGTTGGCTGCATCAGAGCAACCGTTTGACCTCAAACAGGTTGAACAATTTGTTAGGCAAAATCATTTAATCAATCCAGTACTGGTTGATTGTACGTCTTCAGATGCTTTAGCGGCTCAGTATGTAGGCTTTTTGAATGCTGGTTTCCACGTTGTGGCTGCAAATAAAAAAGCCAATACAAGTTCATATGCTTATTACCAAGATTTAATTACAGCAACGCAAAAAAATAACCGTAAGTTTTTATACGAAACAAATGTCGGTGCAGGCCTTCCGGTTATCGATAACTTACAGTCACTGTTTGGTGCTGGTGATGAGTTAATTGAATTTAGCGGAATTTTATCCGGTTCATTGTCATATATGTTTGGCGCATTGCAAGATGGTTTATCACTGTCTGAGGCAACCATTAAAGCAAAAGAGAGTGGTTTTACTGAGCCAGATCCACGTGATGATTTATCGGGCACTGATGTCGCGCGTAAGTTATTAATTATTGCCCGAGAAGCCGGTATGAAATTAGAGTTGAGCGATATCGAAGTTGAATCAGTGCTTCCTTCGGGTTTTGCCCAAGGTGATAACGTTGACGAATTTATGGCTAAATTGCCAAGTTTAGATGCCGCCTTTAACGACCGCATTCAAAGCGCGGCTAGCGAAGGGAAAGTGTTGCGTTATGTGGGGACGATTAAAGCTGGTCACTGTAAAGTTGGCATTGAAGCGGTAGATGCAACACATGCGCTGTCAGTTATTCGTGATGGTGAAAATGCTTTAGCAATATTGAGTGCATACTATCAACCACGTCCATTTGTTATTCGTGGTTATGGTGCGGGCTCAGCAGTGACTGCGGCCGGTGTGTTTGCTGACATCTTAAAAACGTTATCGCGCTAGGAGAGTATAATGATTGAAGTATATGCTCCAGCCTCGATAGGTAATTTTGCTGTTGGTTTTGATGCGTTAGGTGCTGCGCTTGCCCCTATTGATGGCACGTTATTAGGTGATGTCGTTACGGTAACTGCTAGTAAGAGCGACGAGTTTATATGCTCAGGCGATTACGCTCATAAACTTCCCAGCGATGCCAGTGAAAATTTAGCGTATCAGTGTTTAGTGCATTTTCGTGAACATGTTGCACCCACAATGGCGAGCGTTAAACTGGAATTAAAAAAGAACTTACCAATTGGCTCTGGTCTTGGTTCAAGTGCTTGCTCTGTGGTAGCAGCCTTTGCTGCGCTAAATCTGTTTGCAGGTACAGAGCTGAGCCAAATGCAGTTAATCGAGCTAATGGCTGACTTTGAAGCAATTGCTAGTGGAGGTCGCCATTATGACAATATCACTCCCTGTTACTTGGGGGGATTACAGCTTACTGGTGATTTAATTCCAAATAAATCAATTGCCTTACCGGTTGATGAAAGTTGGTACTATGTGGCGGCGTTTCCTGGTTTCTCACTGAATACCGCTAAAGCGCGTTCAGTATTACCAAAACAGCTAAGTATGCATGCGAGCGTTGAGTTTGCGCAGCGTTTATCAGCGTTTAGTGCCCTATTGTTAACTAACCGATTTGATGAAGCACTCGCTATTATGAGTGATGAAATAGCGGAGCCGCATCGCGCATCACTGATTAATGGCTTTAGTGAAGCTAAAGCGACGTTGCCAGAGTTTGGTGCTGAGATTGTCAGTATCTCAGGTGCTGGCCCTACATTATTTACCGTGTGCAAAACACTTACTGCGGCGCAGCAATGCGCACAATGGCTTGAACAAAACTATATTAATGAGCAAGGCTTCTGCCACATTTGTAAACTCGATAACGCCGGCACGCGTCAGCTATAAGAATTTAAGGAACTAATAATGCAACTACATAATTTAAAAGATGATTCTCAAAAAGTGTCGTTTGTTGAAGCGGTTAAAACAGGTTTAGGACGTAATCAAGGTGTATTTTTCCCTGAATCACTCGTGCCTTTAGCTGATGTTGATAGTTTACTCGATATGGACTTTGTTACTCGCAGCAGTAAGATTTTATCGCATCTGATTGGTGATGAATTACCTGCTGATACGGTTACGCAAATGGTGCAAAATGCCTTTAACTTCCCCGTTAAATTGGTTGAAGTTGAAAAGAATATTTATTGTTTAGAGTTGTTTCATGGTCCAACGCTTGCGTTTAAAGACTTTGGCGGCCGCTTTATGGCTGAGTGCTTAGCACAATTTAGCCAAGGTGAAAAAACCACAATACTCACCGCAACCTCAGGGGACACTGGCGCAGCTGTTGCACATGCATTTTATAACAAGTCGAATATTGATGTGGTTATCCTGTATCCAAAAGGTAAAATCTCATTAGCACAGCAAAAATTGTTTACTACTTTGGGTGATAATATCCATTGCTACGCTGTAGATGGTAGCTTTGATGATTGCCAAGCGATGGTTAAAAGTGCCTTTCTAGATGATGAAGTTAAATCTCGCTTAGGTTTAAACTCAGCTAACTCTATTAATATCAGTCGCCTTGTTGCACAAGTCTGTTATTACTTTGAAGCAATAGCACAATTACCAAAAGAGCAGCGGGCCACTGCGCATATATCAGTTCCCAGTGGTAATTTTGGTAATGTATGTGCGGCAATGATCGGTGCAGTAATTGGTTTACCTGTGGGCAAATTGAGCGCTACAACTAATCAAAATGACACTGTACCGCGCTTTATCCTTGATAAAAACTGGGCGCCTAATGCCACAATAGAGTCTTTGTCTAATGCCATGGATGTGAGTAAACCTAATAATTGGCCTCGTGTGCAAACCATGCTTGATAACAAATGGTTTAGTTATGATGATTTTTATTCAACTAGTGTTGATGAAAATGATACCCAAGCAGTGATGAAAAAAATTCATCAAACAGGCTATGTCACTGAACCACATACTGCGATTGCATATCAGGGCCTAAAATCTGACTTAGTAACTGATTCTGCGGGTATTTTTCTGGCAACAGCGCATCCGGCTAAGTTTAAAGAAAGTGTTGAAGAGATTTTAAATATTGAACTTGAAATGCCAAAACCATTAGCTGATGCATTAGCTAAACCATGCTTAGCCGAGGATATCGCAGATGATTACGATATCCTGCGTGAAATATTATTAGCTAAACTAGGTTAGTTTTTACCCGCTGAGTCAAACTAAAAATCAACGGCATATGTGAAAACAATGCCGTTTTTTCTTGTTTAAAATTGTATTTAATAGCAGTAACGTAAAATTAAACGATTGAACGTGAACGACGGTTTAGTACCCGCAAACAAAAAATTAAAATGGCTATAAGACAGATCATAACCCCTGCAAGCATAACTAATTCATTCGCCATCCAATGGGTTAAGAGTAATCCGCACATAAATAGAATAAATGGTTTAAGTTCATAATAATAAAAGTATTTATTAACTTTTATGCGATTTACTTTATGATCCTTACGCCGTGAATTGGAGCGTAATTGCCACATGTTGGCACCATTGAAGAATAAAAAAATACCAATGGTTGTTGGTAAAACCGTGTTGGAGAGTAAAACGCAAAGTCCGCCAATAACGACATAAAAATAAGGAATTGATTCGTAGATAGGTATAACTAGCATAATAAATTATATGATCATCCATGATTACATTGGAATCATAATAGTGTAAACAAGCGTGAATGCAATAACTTGAAGTATAAATAATGCAAATGTTATTTACTTTTATTCATTAATATTTATTATGCTTCAATAAAAAAATATCATTACAAAAACACTGTGAATTAAATTCAATCCCTGTTTAAATATGTTCATCTTTACACCATAGGCAAATTGACGTTTTCAGCGTATAATTCAGCCTTCAAAAATACCCATACACGTTGCCCTAGGAGCCCCCATGTTAGAACGTAGCATGAATATTTCGGATTTCGATCCAGAGTTATTTGAAGCAATCACTAAAGAGACTGCTCGCCAAGAAGAACACATCGAGCTTATCGCATCTGAGAACTACTGTAGCCCACGCGTACTAGAAGCGCAGGGTTCACAGCTAACAAACAAATATGCTGAAGGTTATCCGGGCAAACGTTACTACGGTGGTTGTGAGCACGTTGACGTGGTTGAACAACTAGCGATTGACCGTGCCAATGAATTGTTTGGTTCAGATTATGCAAACGTTCAGCCTCACGCAGGTTCACAAGCAAATGCTGCTGTGTTCTTAGCTTTATTAGATGCTGGCGATACAGTGTTAGGTATGAGCTTAGCTCATGGTGGTCACTTAACGCATGGTTCACATGTAAGCTTCTCTGGTAAGCTTTATAACGCAATCCAATACGGACTTGACGAAGCGACTGGCGAAATTGATTACGCACAAGTTGAAACGCTTGCACTTGAGCACAAACCAAAAATGATCATCGGTGGTTTCTCTGCATACTCAGGTATTGTTGATTGGGCTAAACTCCGTGAAATCGCTGACAAAGTAGGCGCTTACCTGTTTATTGATATGGCTCACGTTGCAGGTCTTATTGCTGCTGGCATCTACCCAAGCCCAGTACCTCATGCGCACGTTGTTACTACAACGACTCATAAAACATTAGCAGGCCCTCGTGGCGGTTTGATTATTTCTGCTTGTGGCGACGAAGCTATCTATAAAAAGCTTAACAGCGCAGTATTCCCAGGTGGCCAAGGTGGTCCTTTATGCCACATTATTGCTGCCAAAGCAGTGGCATTTAAAGAAGCATTGCAACCTGAGTTTAAAGTATACCAAACACAAGTTGTGAAAAATGCCCAAGCTATGGTTGCAGTAATGCAAGAGCGCGGCTATAAAATCGTTTCTGATAAAACAGAAAATCACTTGTTCTTACTTGATCTAATTGATAAAGACATCACTGGTAAAGACGCAGATGCGGCTTTAGGTAATGCTAATATCACGGTAAATAAAAACTCAGTACCAAATGACCCTCGCTCACCGTTTGTAACGTCTGGTTTACGTATTGGTTCACCGGCAATTACTCGTCGTGGTTTTAAAGAAGCAGAGTCTAAAGAGCTTGCTGGTTGGATCTGTGACGTACTAGACAACATCAACGATGAGTCAGTACAAGCACAAGTAAAAGAGAAAGTTAAAGCAATCTGTAAAAAATTACCTGTTTACGCTTAATTGAGTTACAAACAGTAATTTAGATCACAATAGCTTAGTTTTTTGCTATTATAAAGGCCGCCTAAAAGCGGCCTTTTTTGTTTTTAACGGAAGCTGATACCTATGCATTGTCCATTTTGCACCGCAAAAGATACCAAAGTGATTGACTCGCGTTTAGTGGGAGGTGGCCACCAGGTAAGGCGACGCCGTGAATGCAATGAATGTCATGAACGCTTTACTACCTTTGAAGGCGCAGAACTTGTAATGCCTCGGGTGATCAAACAAGACGGTAGCCGTGAACCTTTCAATGAAGATAAACTCCTTAATGGTCTGCACCGCGCATTAGAAAAACGCCCTGTCAGTACCGAGCAAGTTGATGAAGTGGTTAATATTATTAAATCGCAATTACGTGCCACTGGCGAGCGTGAGATTTCCAGTCACCTGATTGGCGAGTGTATTATGGAAGCGCTGAAAAACCTCGATAAAGTCGCTTACGTCAGATTTGCATCGGTATACCGTTCATTCGAAGATATTCGCGAATTTGGTGAAGAAATTGCCCGTTTAGGAGAGTGATATGAACCAATATCAGTTTAGCGAACAAGACTTCTCTTATATGACCCGAGCGATTGAGCTTGCCAAACAAGGACGCTTTACTACCACCCCAAACCCAAATGTTGGCTGTGTATTAGTAAAAAATGACGTGATTGTGGGCGAGGGGTTTCATCAAATAGCTGGCCAAGGCCATGCCGAAGTGAATGCATTAGCGATGGCGGGCAGTCAAGCCTTTGGCGCAACTGCTTATGTCACGCTTGAACCTTGTAGCCATTTTGGTCGTACACCGCCGTGTGCCGAAGGTTTAAAAGCTGCTGGCGTGGTAAAAGTAATTGCTGCTATGGTTGATCCAAACCCGCAGGTGGGCGGAAAAGGTTTAGCTATTTTAGCGGACGCGGGCATTGAGGTTGCGTCAGGTTTGTTAGAACAACAAGCAAGGCTGTTAAACCGTGGCTTTTTAAAGCGCATGGAGCAAGGTATGCCATTTATTACCTGCAAAATGGCCGCAAGCCTTGATGGTAAAACGGCACTTAAAAACGGTCAAAGTAAGTGGATAACTGGCCCTAAGGCTCGCCAAGATGTGCAACTACAGCGCGCACAAAGCTGCGCTATTTTAAGCGGCGCGGACACAGTATTAGTTGATAATGCAAAACTCAATGTTCGTGTTGATGAGCTACCAGAGCCGTTACCAACACAATTACCTGTACGCCAACCTGTACGTATTATTATTGATTCACAAAATCGTTTAACACCTGAGCTAGCATTATTTAGCATTACCAGTGAAGTAATTATTCTTACCACTGAACTTGATAAATCACAGCAATGGCCTCATTACGTAAGCCATATTGTTGTACCAGAAAAAAATAATAAAGTTGATTTAGTGGCTGCCATGAAACTATTAGCGCAGCAACAGTTTAATCATATTTGGTTAGAGGCGGGGGCAACCTTAGCGGGCCAAATGACTGAATGTAATTTAATTGATGAATATATTGTTTATCTGGCGCCGAAGTTGTTAGGGAATGACGGCAAATGCTTACTAAACTTTACAGAGCTGACAAGTATGCAGGACGTTGTTAATTTATCAATTAATGAGTGTGTGTGTATCGGTGACGATATTCGTATCACGGCGACACCACGCAAAGCCTCATCTAAACCAAATAATTAAAGAGTAACCACTATGTTTACTGGGATCATCGAAGCGACGGGCACTATTAGCGAGTTACATCAAAAGCAAGGCGATTTAGCTATCCGCATTAAAAGTAATAACCTTGATATGGCCGATGTAAATTTAGGCGATAGCATTGCAACTAACGGGGTTTGCTTAACGGTTGTGGCCAAGCACAGTGATGGCTTTAGCGCTGATTTATCAAATGAGACGATCAGTTTAACGGGATTTGCTCACTATAAACAAGGGCAAACAGTAAACCTTGAAAAAGCCATGCAGCCAGTATCTCGTTTAGGTGGTCACTTAGTTTCAGGGCATGTCGATGGCATCGCTACTATTACCGCAATTACGCCTAATGCGCGTGCCGTTGAGTACTGGTTAAGCACCGATGCACAACTTATGAAATATATTCCTTATAAAGGCTCGGTATGCATTGATGGTATTAGCCTAACAGTAAATGCAGTAGCAGATAATAAATTTAAACTGACAATTGTGCCGCACACTAGTGAGCAAACAACTATTGCTGATTTTAAAGTAGGCACGCAAGTGAACTTAGAAGTAGATCAAATCGCGCGTTATTTAGAGCGTTTGATCAAAGGGACAGAGCAGCCAGCTAGTTCAGATATTTCGATGAGTTTACTCGCCCAAGCCGGTTTTATTAAATAAACGCACTCCACAACTTACACGAGCAGATTATGAATTTACACAGCGCACAAGAAATTATTGATGACATTAAAGCCGGTAAAATGGTTATTTTAATGGATGATGAAGATAGGGAAAATGAAGGCGATTTAATTATCGCAGCCGAGCACATTAGTGCAGAAGCGATCAATTTTATGGCCACTCATGGTCGAGGCTTAATTTGCCTAACCATGACTCAAGAGCGCTGTGAGCAACTTGATTTACCATTAATGGTAAAAAACAATGGTGCGGCATTTTCAACTAACTTTACGATGTCCATTGAAGCATCGAAAGGTGTGACTACGGGGATTTCGGCCGCAGATCGCGCTCGCACTGTGCAAGCTGCGATAGCCAAAGGTGCAGTACCAAGTGATATCGTTCAGCCTGGGCATATATTTCCTATCATGGCACAACCAGGTGGCGTATTAACGCGTGCCGGTCACACTGAAGCTGGTTGTGATTTAGCCCGCTTAGCCGGTTTAGAGCCTTCATCAGTCATTGTGGAAATTCTGAATGCCGATGGCACCATGGCGCGCCGTCCTGATTTAGAAGTATTTGCTGAGCAACATAATATCAAAATTGGTACAATTGCTGATTTAATTGAATACCGTAATATGAACGAAACCACCATTGAGCAAGTGGCAAAGTGTAAGTTGCCAACCGTACATGGTGAGTTTGATTTAGTTACTTATAAAGATACCATCGACGGCCAGCTGCATTATGCGCTGTTAAATGGTGAGGTTAAAACGAATGAGCCAACCTTAGTACGGGTTCATTTAAAAAGTACCTTTAATGATATTTTGTTATCTGATCGTAATGCCGATAGAAGCTGGGGCTTGTCAGATGCGATGGCTTATATTGCAAAGCATCAAGGTGTGTTAGTTATTCTTGGTAAGCAAGAATGCACCGAAGAACTAGAAGCGACAGTCAAAGCGTTTGCGGCAGAAGATGCAGGTGAGACGGTAGCGCATCGTAAATTCCAAGGTACTTCACGTACAGTGGGCGTAGGATCACAAATTTTAGCTGACTTGGGCATTGAAAAAATGCGTTTGATGAGCTTGCCTAAAAAGTACCATGCGTTATCGGGCTTTCACCTAGAAGTGATTGACTACGTTGAGCCGCAATAAGCACAACGCTTAAACTAGGCTATTTTTTTATTTATATGGTATGATGCGCAGCAATTTTTGCGCAATCGCAACCGCTTGAACTTATTTTTTAGGGTTATCGAATGAAAATTATTGAAGGTAATAAATACGCTCCTGGCAAAAAATTCGCTATTGTTATTTCTCGTTTTAATGACTTTATAGGTAGCAGCCTTTTAGCGGGTGCTGTTGATGAATTGAAACGTACTGGTGGTGTATCTGATGATGATATTACTGTAGTTTATGTACCTGGTGCGGTCGAGTTACCTTTAGCGGCAAAACGCGTTGCAGCAAAAAAAGAGTATGATGCAATCATCGCTTTAGGCGTAGTGATCAGAGGTGGTACACCACATTTTGATCTTGTCGCGGGCGAATCAAATAAAGGCTTAGCGCAAGTGTCGCTTGAGTACGATATCCCAGTTGCATTTGGCGTATTAACCACAGAAAGCATTGAGCAAGCGATTGAACGCGCGGGCACTAAAATGGGCAACAAAGGCGGCGAAGCTGCTTTGGGCGCACTTGAAATGGTTAATGTGTTAGATAAAATTTAAGTTTAAGGAATTTTTGTGAAACCAGCAGCAAGACGTAAAGCACGTATCTTAGCACTTCAAGCCGTTTATTCTTGGCAATTAAGCGGCAATGCAATTGCCGATATAGAACAACAAATGTTGATCGAAAATGATGTGACTAAAATTGATGTTGAATACTTTAAAGATCTTTCACGTGGTGTTGCTATAAATCATAAGCAACTAGACGAAGCCGTATCGCCACACTTAACTCGTCCATTTGATGAGCTAGATATGGTTGAAAAAGCGATTTTACGTTTAAGCAGCTATGAGCTGAAATTCCGTGAAGATGTACCTTATAAAGTTGCTATCAACGAAGGTATTGAGCTTGCTAAAATATTTGGCGCTGAAGACAGCCATAAATTTGTTAATGGTGTACTTGATAAAGCGGTAAAGCATTTACGTAAGTAATGCGACCGTAAAAGGAGAGCCGGCATAGGCCGGCTTTTTTGTGTATGAAGGAATTTGAATTAATAAATCGCTATTTTAAAGGTCGTGGCATAACCCGTCGCGATGTTAATTTAGGGATTGGCGACGATTGTGCATTGGTTACTGTTCCCGAAAATTGTCAGTTAGCGATTACCACCGATACATTGGTCGCAGGCGTACACTTTTTTGATGACATTGAACCGCGTGCATTAGGGCATCGTGCTCTTGCTGTAAACTTAAGTGATTTAGCTGCTATGGGGGCTGAGCCTACGTGGGTTTCGGTTGCCTTAACGTTGCCAAATATTGATGTTGAGTGGCTAGAAGAATTCACCGAAGGCATGCATGAAATCGCAGAATATTTTAATGTGCAAATTATTGGTGGCGATACCACGCAAGGGCCGTTAACTATCACTATTTGTGCGAAAGGTACGGTGCCTGCAGGTAAAGCTCTGCGCCGTAGCGGTGCGAAAGTAGGTGACTGGGTTTATGTCACTGGGCCGCTTGGCGATGCCGGACTTGCGATTGAAGCACGTAAGCAAGATATTAAGATTGATCCAGAGCACTTAAGGTACGTTAATCAACGATTTGATTACCCAACTCCGCGTGTTGCTGCGGGGCAAGTATTACGCGGTTTAGCATCATCAGCGATTGATATATCAGATGGTCTATTGGCAGATCTTGGGCATATTCTAGCTCTGTCGCAAGTTAGCGCGTGTATTGATGTGAATAAAATACCAACCTCGGATGCATTGCGTGCTACTTTAGAACGAGATCAACAACTGCCGTTTATCCTTAATTATGGCGATGACTATGAGTTGTTATTTACGGTAACTGATAGCCATAAAAATATGCTGGAAATGAAATTGCGCCAGTATGGTGTTGATGCAGCCTGCATTGGACAAATAAAAAGTGGTGAAGGCGAAGTTGAGCTGATGCTCGATGGCGAAAAATTAGCATATGATGATGCTGGTTTTGAACACTTCACCAAGGAGTCGGTTTGAATAAACCTGCATTATTTAATTTAAAGCGCCCTCATCAATTTTTTGGTTTGGGCTTTGGTCTAGGGTTAGCGCCTAAAGCACCGGGTACGTTTGGTACTTTAGCTGCGCTACCGTTTATTTTTACCACTATGTATTTTCCGCTATGGTTACAAATTGTTTTTGCGGTGGTTATTAGTATTTTTGGGATCTGGGCATGTGGTAAAACCGCAGATGATCTAGGCGTACATGATCATCCCGCGATTGTATGGGATGAAGTTGCCGGATTTTACATTACTATGATCGGAGCGGCATTAAGTTGGCAGTCTCTGTTAGTGGGTTTTTTATTATTTCGTTTTTTTGATATCGCTAAGCCAGGTCCTATTCGCTTTCTTGATAAGCGGGTTCATGGTGGTGTAGGTATTATGGCGGATGATGTTTTAGCTGGTATATTTTCATTAATTTGTGTTCAGGCATTGTTTAAAATGGGCTATTTACCCTTTTAACCTTAGTTTTGCAACGAGGTATTGACGTTATGATGCGGTTTTTATTGGTTATTATTATGCTGTTCTGCAGTATGCCAAGCAAGGCGTCAATTACCGACTATGTTGTAAAACAATGGAATATGCAAAATGGCTTACCATCGCAGTCACTTAAAAGTGTCGTGCAAGATAAGCAAGGTTATATGTGGCTGGGCACTCAGTTTGGCCTTAGTCGCTTTGATGGCAATACATTCACTAATTACAACACCTTAAATAGTCATTTTTTACCTAGTAACGGCATTAATAAATTACTAGTCGATAGCGAAGGCTATTTATGGATTGGTACTAAAGATGGTATTGTGGTCATCGATCCCACCACTATGGCAGCGCAAGAGTTTAGTGTAAAAGGCCCTGTACGCGATGTTATCGAAGATGCGAAAGGCAGTATTTGGATAGCAGCGAATGGCCTGTACTTTGTATCTCGCAATCAGATCAATGTCAGCGCAGTGCATGACTTACTAGTCCCTGTAATGAGTGCCAGTTCAGTAAAGCAGATTGTTGGTACTGTCAGTCAGCTGGCATTATCGCCAGAAGGGATCTGGCTGGTGAATGAACGATACTTGCTACGGTTAACTAATTCCTCCTCTGATTTTGCAAAATTACGCTTAGAACTAACTGCTAAGGTATCTATACCTGAGCGTTTAGCACAAACGATTATTCACGATTTAGCATGGTTGGAAGGCAACTTATATTTAGCGTCAGAGCTCGGTGCTTACTTTTTAGATTTAGATGACGAGTTAAGGCCCTTTCCACTGCCCAATGCGAATAACTCAGCGGTTTATAAATTTATGAGTGACTCAAATGGAGCACTGTGGATTTCGACCTATGGGCGCTTACTGTTTCGAGACAACTCCGGCGATTGGCAATGGGTTGAACCGAGCCAACTTGACCAAAGTATTTGGTTTGCTGATTTATATCGCGATAATGATAATAATATTTGGCTTGCGAGTTTTAGTGAAGGATTATGGCTTGCGCACGAAGGCCGAATAGAACGTCACTCAGCTATATCACAAATGACCGAAGCGGTTATGGCCATTAGCCAAGCGCCCGATGGGCGATTGTGGGTCGCTAACCGCAGTGGTGTAGGCTACTTTGATTTAGATAAAAACTTTATCAATCAAATCCCAAGTAATCAATACGGACGTGCAGCCGTGCATGATTTACAGTTTGATGGCTCACGTTTATATATCGCCACTGGACGTGGTGTGTATATTTATGAAAACAATACCTTGTTCACTGTCCCTGGACGCGCCTTAAAAGATAACCCAGTGTTTGCGATCAGTCGCTCCAGCAAAGGAGGCTTCTGGCTTGGTACTGGCCGGGGTATGTACCGGCTTAGCTACGGTGGTTTAACCCCATTCGCTTATAACGCATTTTTAGGCAGTAAGTTTATTACTTATGTTGTTGATGAGGCTAATTTTGGTTTAATTGGTACAAGTAAAGGCGCTTACTACTTTACTGATCGTGGTATTGAAAAAATTGGCGATCAAACCAGCCTTGAAAGTGCTTATGTTACTAGCATCTTAAACATTGATGGGGTCGGTATTTTAATCGGCTCATTAAATGATGGTTTATTTTATCGAAGCACACAAGGACATTGGCGTCAGTTAGATGCCACCAATGGCTTACCTTATGGTTCTATTTTTAGTTTACGTTATGATGAAAAGCTCAAACGTATTTGGGTTAGTACCATGAAAGGTGTCTACCGAATGCCGGTTGAGCAGTTTACTAACGATATTGAAAGCTTAAAAGTGGAGCAAGTTATTTCGTCATACGATCGCCAACTTGACGGTAAGGCCAGTCAATGTTGTACCGGCCTTGGCCATGACGCTGTGGCGGAGTTAGGTAATTCAATGTGGTATCCGAGCCTGCAAGGTGTGGTGGAGATCCCGAAAGATATTGAGCTATTTGGCGTTAAACGATTGCAACCAAAGGTTGAGAGTTTAAATACCGAGATACGTAAACTTGCAACAGCTGCATTAGGGCGTAACCCGGAATTAGAAATCGATGAGCGTGATATCACCCTAAAATACACCGCGATAGATTATTATGCGCCGACCAGTATTGAGTTTCGCTATCGTTTAACTGGTTTAGATAACGATTGGCGTTATGCTAATACTCGCCGTGAAGCTATATATACCAATTTACCGCCTGGTGCATTTTTGTTTCAACTTGAAGCTAAACGACAAGGTGAGGGCTGGCAGAAGGCGCAACGTACGGAATATTCATTTGTGGTGCCAAGACGGTTTGATGAAACAATTTATTTTAGACTGCTTATCACCAGTAGTTTTATTTTATTATTTTATTTGGTGTTTTGGGTATTTAGAAAGCAAGAACGCCGTAAGCAAACCGCGCTTGAAAGTCTGATCACTGAACGTACAGGTGAGTTGCGCCACGCTAATGATAAGCTAAACCAAGTCAACTCACAGCTAAAGCTTATGAGCCACTCAGATGAACTTACAGGGCTTCGAAGCCGTCGATTCTTATTTGATCAACTACCAAAAGATATTGAGCACTTTCAGCGTAACTCGCAATCATTACAAGCGCAGGGAAAATCCTTGGTGTTGTTAATTATTAATTTTGATAATTTTAGCCGCATTAATGATGCTTATGGACCGATTGGTGGTGATAGTTGTTTGCAACAAATGGCTGCGTTGCTTAACTCTCGTACGCAAGGATCTGATTATGTTGCCCGTTGGAGTGGTGATGAGTTCTTGTTACTGCTACGTGACTTTAAACGCACTGCAATCGATAGTTATGTTGCACAGCTGTGTAAAGCCATCGCTGATCACACATTTAAGTTGCCCAGTGGTGACAGTATAAATTTGACAGCATCGATTGGCTTTTCATTTTACCCATTACCATTATTAGGTGGTCAGGTTATTGGTTGGGAAACCTCTGTCAACTTGGCGGATATCGCGCTACATCAAGTTAAAAAGCGCGGTGGCGATGGTGTTGCAAATATCACCTTTGATGAACAGTTAGATGCCTTTGAATTTGAGCAAACCAATAATGTTGAGCAACAACTGAGTGTATTACAAACTAATGGTTTAGCAGATATCATAGTGTGGATGCGCTAATTAAAATATCCTAACGTATAACGTTAAGGCGTTGGGAGGCCAACTAAAGGCTATTAAGTTTATGTCCTTAATAGTTAGTGGTTTAACAGATCGTAGCGAACACATGGAACTTCAAAGAAGTACACCTCATGTTTTTAGGATAGTGTAGCATTTTGTGTAGATACTTAAATATTGACATAAAGTGTTCTCAGAGCCTTCTATAACAGAGATGAAAGCAATTATTCAAAAGAGAGTTACAGTTCAAAGTAGGTGCTCAGTGTTAAGCTTTTTTATTGCTTAAAAACAAACCCAACATCACGGTTGGGTTTGTTTATTTTGGTATGCATATTTTAAATTAATAATTTAAAAATAGTATTCCAGCGTTACAGAGCCATAATCTTCATTTCTAATACCATAAAGTGGCATAGTCGGATTATCGGTTGTAAAGAGTCGTACGTCTAAAGTGAGCTTCCATGATTCACCCAAACGGCGGCTACCTTCTATAAACGCACTCTTTGAACTCGATTCGGTTAAGTCTTGTGTATAGCCAATTAATAACTGTGAACTTTGTACGTCATTGAACGCCAATCGTGCACCCACGAAAATATCATTTTGTAAAGGTGATAGTGAGCGTTCATTTCGTGAATTGCGGTTATACTCCATAAGTAAGCCAAGGTCGGTGATGTCTACGAAGCCAACCATGGTGTATTCAAACCCAGCGGTAAATGCACCAAAGTTGCCAATCGAATCGTCGCGGGCGATGGCTTCTATTTTCCATAGCCAATCACCGATCGTAGCTTGAGCATCGACGCCAAATTGTTGCATTTGATCGTATAAAGGAATGCCCGACAGTTGGTGAAGATTATTTTCTAGCGGTTGGTACACCATGTGTGGATCACGATTGGTGCCTTTAAACCAACTGAGACCAAAATCAAAAATATCGATTGAGTTGTTGTATCTCAAAGCATAATCAAAATGATCCTTTTTATCATTATCCTCATAAAGCGGATTGTGTGTATCAATGACTATTTGACCAGTAAGCCGCCCATCTATGCCGGGAAACGTTCTGTCACGAAAGCCAGGTAGTACAAATGCACTCAGTACACCCCAATCTCTTAAAATAGTGCCTTGTAACATGGGCTGACCTAGCTTTTCTTCTCCATCAATAGATTCGACTAGGTCAGTTTGATTGATAATATCAACCAAGTGATTGGATTCGGTCACACCCCAAAATATTTTGCCAATACCAGCGCGAAACTCCCAGCTATCACCGACATGGAGCCATAATGCTTCTCGAATATCTAGGTGGGTGCGCTCGTCGTCTAACTCGTCATAACGTGCAAACAGCTTGAAAGTGAAGCTGTTACGTCTCTCTTCATCGCTCCAGTAGAGTTCAGGCTCTGCGAGTAAAGAGGTTTGAAGCTTTTCATCGTGTGTGAAAAACCGGCTTTGTGCACCTACTTTGCCAGCAATATCGACAGCTTGAGCAAGGCAGGGTAGTGCAAATAGCGAGCATAGTAAGGTTTTTTTTAACGTATTCATATTAATTATGTCACATCCTTGAAGTCGTTTAGGTGTTAGCCTTTCACGCAGTGAAAAATATTGGTAGCGAATCCAAAGCGTGTCATGGTTAGTTTGCACTCTTTCGCTTGGTTTATTTTTTACGTGAAATAAAACGCAGCGGAATCTTTGCACCTTTTCTATCTAGAGTCAATTACCCTAATTTTTATAAAGGGCTATGAGAGTGGCTGGGTACTTATTCAACATTAAATGTAAGGAGATACAGTTTTTTATACGTGTATTGTGAGTTCACAATAGCCTAACGCGCATCCAAAAATGCTAACTAATGGTGCTGTTTTCTGCTCATTTTATTCATATAAATGCAATTTTATTTAGTTATAAACGCAGGGCAAGTTCATTTTATTTAGAGTTTAAGTAAGGCGCTGTTGTGCTTTAAAAGCTGGCGTGATTGGTCTAATTTAGTGAGTAAGTTATCAAATATGACACGGCAGATTGTCTGCTTAACACATGTGGAAAATGCAATTAACTCAACTTTTATTTTGCCTATCACTTTGAATCTATAATGAATTTGCGAGTTCGACTTTAGTATGATTTATCGTCTGTAGATGTGTTTGTCGTATTTACAATCAATAGGCGAGTAATGTAATATTTAAAAGTAACTAATAATTTAAGGAAAAGTTACGTGGATATTAACAATAAATATGAGACGGTGAATACTCATAACCTTGTTCGGATGGAACACTCTGTACTACTGATTGTTATGGCTGGGGTCGCAGCTCTTAACTACGAAAGTATAAATTGGTATTTATTTAACGCACTATTTTGGGGAATTGATCTCTTTGGATTTTACCCCGGGATGGTTTACTACAAGTATATTAACAAGAATGTACCCAAAATATTCTACGTCATTTACAACACATCACACAGTTATTTGACTTGGACCGTTTTCTCTGTTGCTTGGGTTTATTTTTACGGTTTTGATTACGTTTTATTGGCTCCATGGATGCATTTAATGGCTGATAGAGGATTGTTTGGAAATACGCTTCGCCCTTTCCATGTTGCATTCAACGTAGAGAAAAATGAGCACTTTAAAAAATTCGAAAATACACTGTATAAGTAGCTTTTTAATTACTTATGTAGCTGTATTTTAACTTTAAAATCGCAAGGTAAATTCTAAATGGAGTGGAGTGCAATGCGTGAATTTATATTAAAGAGTGGGGTCCGTCGACCCTTTGTAACACTGCTAGCAAGCTTGTTGTTTATCATTGCTACAAGTTGGGGAGCGGGCTATTTAACTTTTAAAAGTGATAGCCGGGTCTTCTTTGAAGAAAGTAACCCTCAATTACAAGCATTTGACCGAATGGAAGCCGTATATTCCCAAAGCGATAATGTCGCGTTTTTGATAGTGCCAAAGAGCGGGGATGTATTTACCAAAGAGAACCTTTCTTTAATTTACGATCTAACAGAGCAAGCTTGGCAAACGCCTTATTCAAGCCGTGTTGATTCTATTACCAACTATCAGCACACTTTTGCAACGGGTGATGATCTCATTGTTGAAGATTTGGTACTTGACCCTGAGGTACTTGACACGCAAAGAATGGAAGAAATTCGCGCTATCGCTGTCAATGAACCTTTACTTGCTAAACGCCTGATCTCTACTGAAGGCCATGTCAGCCTAGTGAATGTCACGGTACAAATGCCTGGTACTAACGCTGAGCAAGAGTTGACGGATGTGAGCACTTTTGTTCGCCAGATCCGCGATAATTTACTTGAAAAGTATCCCAATACAGAAATCCATTTAACTGGTCTTGTAATGATGGATGTGGCTTTTGCTGAAGCGGCGCTTGCAGACAACAACACTTTAATGCCGCTTATGTTTTTGGTTGTTATGGTCGCGATTGGTCTTTTACTTCGTACTATCACGGGAACTATTTCTACTTTATTAATCGCCATTGTTGCGATTGTGGTTACTTTGGGTGTGACTGGGTGGTTGGGGATTTATTTAACACCGCCCTCAGCAGCTGCACCAATTATGATTTTAACTGTGGTGGTGGCAGATTGTGTTCACATTTTAACGAACATGTTTCATGAAATGAGAAAAGGGTTTGATAAGCGACAGGCGATTTATAACAGCTTAGAACATAACTTAAAGGCTATTTTTATTACCAGTGCTACGACAGCCCTTGGCTTTTTGAGTATGAATTTCTCAGATGTCCCCCCGTTTCAAGACCTAGGTAATATGGTGGCATTTGGGGTGATGATGGCCTTTTTGTTTTCAGTGACATTGTTCCCAGCTCTGCTTGCTATTTTACCAATCAAGCCATTTAAACAAGATGTCAAAGAGCACTCAGGTTTAATGGCTGGTGTCAGTAATTTTGTGGTTAAGAACTATCGTATTTTGTTACCCAGTACATTGTTTGCAATGTTGATTATATTGTTTTTGATCCCGCGTAATGAGTTAAACGATAGATACGTGGAGTTTTTTGACGAGTCGGTTCCATTTAGAATGGCAACTGAATTAATGGGCAAGGAGCTAAGTGGTGTTGATACAATCGAGTTTTCTATTGAAACAGGCACTGCTAATGGTATCAATGACCCTAAAGTAATCGCAGCAATAGAGCACTTCAGTGAATGGCTACGTACCCTGCCTGAAGTTGATCATGTAAATACGCTCAGTGATATTTTTAAACGGCTTAACAAAAATATGCATGGGGATGACCCTGCTTGGTATAAATTACCAGAGGGTAAGGAGCTGGCAGCACAATATTTATTATTATATGAAATGTCTTTACCGGTTGGTCTGGATCTTAATAACCAAATTAATGTAGACAAGTCAAGTACTCGAGTTGTGGCAACGCTGGAAAATATGCCTACCTATGAGTTATTGGAATTAGAGGAACTGACGACAGCATGGTTTGCGACAAACTATCCTGAGTTGAAGTTAGAGGCTGCCAGTATTTCACTGATGTTTGCACATGTTAGTAAAAAGAACATTAATAGCATGCTCTTAGGTTCTGTACTGGCGCTTTTGTTGATTTCACCTATCTTAGGAATGGTGATGGGGTCGGTAAAATATGGTGTCATTAGTTTACTGCCAAATCTTCTTCCAGCCGGGGTTGCATTTGGTATTTGGGCACTGTTATCAGCGGAGGTTGGGCTTGGCTTATCGGTTGTTATTGGTATGACGTTGGGTATCGTGGTCGATGATACGGTGCACTTTATGAGTAAATACTTAACAGCGCGACGAGAGAAAAACATGTCACCGGAAGAAGCGGTGCATTATAGCTTTCAGAGTGTAGGGCCTGCATTGTGGTTTACTACGGTCGTTTTAGTTGCAGGTTTCTTGATTATGGCTTTATCGACATATCGTGTAAACGCAGACATGGGGGTGATGACCGCAATCACCATTGTGATTGCCTTGCTTGTTGATTTCTTATTATTGCCATCATTATTGATTGCAGCAGACAAAATAAGAAAAGATCCACAACCTGTTGAAGAAAATAGCGGCATAGTTACGCAAAATTAAGGAGAACACACATGTTTAAATCTATGTTATCTAAATTATTAGTCGTGGTATTACTCATCAGTGGTCAAGCTTACAGCGCGCAAAGTAATGATGTAGCTGCCCAAGAAAAAGGCTTGCGTATTGCGAAAAAAGCCAAAAAATTGGATAGTGGTTGGGGTGACTCTCAATCAGAAGTGGAAATGATTTTGCGCAATAAGCATGACCAAGAAAGCCGTCGAGCGATTCGTAGCAAAAGTTTAGAGTTGAAAGATGAAGGTGATAAAAGCTTGATTATTTTTGATGAACCGCTTGATGTAAAAGGCACTGCTTTCTTAAATTTTTCTAATCCAATTGAGCCTGACGATCAGTGGCTCTACTTACCGGCGTTAAAACGCATCAAGCGTATTTCATCACGTAATAAGTCAGGCCCTTTTATGGGCAGTGAATTTTCATACGAAGATATGTCTTCGTTTGAAGTTGAGAAATACACATATAAGTATTTACGCGATGAAACAGCTGAAGGTCGTGAGTGCTTTGTCTTAGAATATTATCCAGTAGATAAATACTCGGGCTATCCACGTCAAGTTGTTTGGTTAGATAAAGAAATGTATCAACCAATTAAAACTGAATACTACGACCGTAAAGACAGTTTATTGAAAACATTAAAGGTAACAGATTACAAGCGGTATCAGGGGAAGTTCTGGCGTCCAGATAAGTTGGAAATGACAAACCATTTAAATGGCAAAAGTACCGTGTTGTTAATGGCAAACTACCGCTTTAGCACAGGGTTAGATGAGCGAGACTTCAGTCAAAATACCTTGAAACGTTTACGATAGATAGTTAACTTTTTTACTATTAAAGGCGCCCGATCATTGGGCGCCTTTTTTATTGGAACGGCAGAATATAATGGTTTCTGTGCAACTTCTAATTTGGCCCTAGAGGAAAGCGTGCATAAATTACTTTGTTGAAGTTATTTCACCTATGGATATGAGTATAAAGCTTAAACAGGTTGATGATACTAATGCCTATAAAGCGGGGGTTTATATGGTTCTGATACCGTACTGTCATGATGTGAACGGGTACTTAAATGTGTTGCATTGACAAAAATAAATGCTCTTGAATGGTCAGATGTAGCGTAAAAGATATTAAAAGTAATATTTTTGTTAAGTTTTAGTTGCTGATTGTGTTGACATATTTATTTTACTAGTTAGAATGGGTGAAATTAAATAAAAGAAAGAATAATCTCTATAAGTTATTGTATGTTAAGTGCAATTTTTCTTGTTGTTGGTTGTTTTAGCCGACGTGCTATCTCATGGTTTGAAGCAAGGGATAGCGGTGTCACGGTCAAATAAGTTCAATTTTAATTACAAGTGTAAACAAAGTTGTTTTTTTGTTGCTTTTATTGCCGTAAAGGTTAAGTGTAAAAGATAAAGTAGAGCGGTATTGTGATTATTGTAAATGGACAACAAAAAAGCGAGATTAGTGTAAAAGATCGGGGTCTATTCTATGGTGATGGAATCTTCGAAACGATTAAAGTTAAAGGGGCAATGCCAAAGCTGTGGACCATGCACTTAGATAGGCTTGTGCATAGTTGTCATGCGTTAAAAATCGCAGTGCCCAATTTAAAGCATTTGCAAGATGATGTAGATAAAGTAATTAAAGAAACAGGTCCAAATGTAGTACTAAAAATTATTGTTACCCGTGGTATTGGTAATAGGGGCTACACATATACAGGCAATGAGCAGCCAACAGTCATCGTGATGTCGGGCCCCGAATATGTTACGAGTGAACGTGACTACCTAAATGGTGTGAAAGCAATTTTTTGTAGAACTCGGCTATCTCACAATACGAACTTGGCGGGTCTAAAACATCTCAATCGATTAGAGCAAGTAATCGCTAGGGCTGAGTGGCAAGATCCACAAATTCGAGAAGGGATTTTGTTGGATAATGACGAACTAGTCATCGAAGGCACTATGTCTAACATATTTATTGAGAAAGACGGTGTGCTTTATACACCAAAGCTTGATAAATCGGGGGTCAGTGGCGTGGCGAGGCGGAAGGTGATAGAAATACAAGAGGCAGCGAAAGCCCCTGTTTGTGTTAAAAATATCACTAAAAATGAGCTGCTTTGTGCTGATTCTGTTGCCATCAGTAACTCGTTAATGGGAGTAATGCCTTTGTCACAAATAGGCGATAAAGTATTTACCGTTAGTCCATTGATAAAAGAAATTGTTAGCAGGAATCTTCATGATTGCAACTGACAAAGTTAAAATTGACCGTATTACAACTATAAATTAAATACGAAGTAAAAGGTCAGCTAGATCATATTTATTTTACAAGATGAATACAAAAGGATAGGTATTTATACGTTTATGGAAAGCGCAAAACCAGCTTTTCTAACTAATTCCCTCCCTAATGCATTCTCTATTTATGTTTAACCATAAACTATCATTGTTGATATTTTGGAGCGAAAATGTCTTATCATGGCAATTTATCATCGATAAAAAGGATGCTTGCACAAAAAGGGGATAGACTTAGTGTCTCAAATCTAATTGATGTAGCGAGTGAACTACACGGCGACAAGAGTATATTCTTTCAGATGTCTGAAAGCTCAGCTGATACTAGTCGAGGGCTATCAGCGCAATGCTTGAGAAAAAGAGCGAATACCTACAGCAATATTCTAAAAAATAAATACCGCATAAATCGCCATGACAGAGTGGGGATCTTGTTAGATAACAGCATGGAATACCACATATGGTTTTTGGCAATAGTTCGAGCTGGCGGTATTGCTGTGCCCATGAATGGTGGCTTTGATAAGGTTGAATTAGACGAATACCTGACTCAAACCGGTGTCAACATACTTGTCACTGAATCAGCAATATGGGGTGAGAATTACCCTGCTCAGCAGGTAGAGCATTACATCAGTTTAGACGATAAAAACCTTGATGAACGTGGGTGTTATGTTGAGGATGCTGCACAAGAACAGCCTGATGAATTTGAGTGTATTAAGCTTAGTCCAGACGACGTGATACTCATCCCCCATACATCGGGTACTACTGGTATTCCTAAACCCGTCACGCACACAGACTCAACATTAGTGGCTGTTTTACTGTCAAATTCTAAAGCTATTTTTACATCAAAAGATGAGCAAGTAATGCTCGTTATGCCATGTAATCATTGGATTTCACACTGTGCTTTTTTAGTTACCCTAGTTTCATGTGATACCACTCGATGGCTAGTTAAAGATTTCTCTGCAAAGTTTGTTTTAGAGAATATTGATAAGTACAAGACTAACAATTTTATCGCTTTTGCAGGTAATTACGCAAAGATGTACAACGAAGGATTAGATAATTACCACCTTGATACGATAAAAATGTGGGTATCTGTTGCGGATGTAAGTTATGAAGTTCACCAACGTGAATTTGTACAAAAAGGTGCGTTGTTAAGAGTATTCGGCAAAGTAGTGATGAAATCTTTGTTTATTGACTTACTCGGCTCATCAGAAACAGGTGTACCAGCATTGATGAGAAGCATTTCTTCATACAGTAATCGCTTTGGTCGTTACCTTGGTCGCCCAGTGAACAATAGTTTAAAAGTTAACGTCGTTGATGAATATGGGAATGAGGTGCCTGTGAATCAGCCTGGGCGACTAGTGGTAAGCGGTCCAACCATGTTCAAAGGTTATTGGAACAATAGCGAGAAAGAGTTAGGTGTATTCCACAATGATTGGTGGTGGACAGGTGATGTGGTTTATAAAGATCGCCGAGGTCGCTTTTATCATATGGATAGAGGTGTGAATCTTATTGAGACTAGCAACGGGCCAATTTCTACCTTAGCCATGGAAGAGCAGGTGATTAAAGCTGATGGTGTTTTAAATGCTTGCGTATTAGGTATTCACCTAAATGGTGATGATAATCCAAGTGTGGCGTGTGTAATCCAATCAGACGCTAAAGAAGAAGATTACGAGTCTATTGTATCGACAATAAAGCAGTTTGATTTGGCTAAAGAGGTCAAACATTTTGTATTTACTTTAAATGAATTCCCGCGAGGATTAACAGGAAAAGTATTAAAAAGAAGCTTAAAAAGTAGTATTAGTGAGCACTTTGATCAAAATAAAAATGAAGACATTAAAAAGATCCGTGTGGTGTGATAGCACTGATCTAGCTCATATTTAGCGTAAGGGAATAACATGAAGCTAACTCATCTAAATATAAATTACTTGCTTTGGGGGAAGTTAATGAACTCCCACTCAGCAGAAATCATCCAGATCACTGGAGAAATAGATTTCGAACGTTTACAAGAAGCGATTGCAATAGCTGTAGATAAGCAGCCAATTTTAAAGTGTTGTATAAAACCACGGTTGTTTGGTTATGACTGGGAGCCACTCGTGGAAGGTACACCCATATCAGTTGAACGCTGTGATTATAGTGCTCTTTCAGAGCTTGAAATTAAAGATAAAATTGCAACTCACACCTGGTGCCGCAGAGCTGACTTTACTAAAGAGCGTTTAGTGCGGTTTTACCTCATTTACACCGGTGATGACAAATACTATCTGCAAAGCGTATCGCATCATGCATCAGCTGATGCACAATCTGGTTTTATCTTATTCAAAGATATTGCAAAAATCTACACTGGTTTAACGTATTCTCATGTTGTAGATAGAAGCGAATATAGTGTAAAACGGCGTGATGTAGGTCGCGTTTATCTTGATAAATTACCCTTTACAGAAAGGGTAAAAATATTTTGTCGAGGCATTAAAGCATTCCTCTCTAGACCTGGGTTTCAAGTGACAGGGTTAAACTTGCCAGACCCGAAAGAGGAAGCTACTCGGTCAATATACTCAGATGCTTTGCCAGATGACATGTTGGGTAAGTTAAAGAAAGCTGCAAAGCATTACAATACCTCCGTACACGTTCTATTTGTTTTGGCTATGATCAAATACCAACACAAATTTAATCATGACTGCGAACGTTTGGGGTTTCAGTTGTTAGATGTACTAACGATGCGTCAGTTTTCTGATGAAGATGTGTCGATGTCATATGACGCATTTAGTATCAATCATTTCAAAGACTTTAATACGAATAAACCTGAAATCGAGATCATCAAAGATATTACTGATTATATTACGGGCCTTAAAGACGGAAAAATCTTTGAAGACTGGTATCAACAGAAGCTTTGGGTGGGTGCGTTTTTAATTTTGCCCCCATTTTTGCGTGCCAAATATGTTCGTTCGGTGTTAGACGATAAGCTCAGAGGCAATATGTTGATCTCTAATTTAGGTGTTTTCAACTTTGACTCCTATGAGTTTGGTAACTCAGAAGTAACAGATTTTTTTAGCTTCCCCAACGTTGGTGGTCCACTGAGGCTTGGCTTCTTTTTCTGTACTTTTAGAGGCCGATTAAAGCTGACTCTTGTATACGATTCAAGGTGTTTCACAGAACCTATGAAGGAGGTTGTCGTAGAACCATTTACTGAAATACTCAATGAAATTTGCAGCGTTGTTGAACAACCAAAAACGTCAACGAGTTTGTCAAAAGAAGCGTTGTTAGAAGAGGAAGTGTAACCCTAATTGGGTGACTTGTTTTCTCATAATAATTAGTGGGTGTGCGTGGGGCGTTAACGCGAGCCGAGCACACAAGGATTGATTTACTCATTTAAAACTTAATATAGGAAAAAAAACTTATGCCGTACTTATTTCTAGGTCTAGCAATTTTGTCTGAAGTGATTGGAACTTCAGCACTTAAAATGTCTGAAGAATTTACCAAGATAGGTCCATCTATTGTCGTTGTTTTAGGCTATGGTGCTGCTTTTTACTTTTTATCTATTGCCCTTTCTTCGATTCAGGTAGGTATTGCTTATGGTATATGGGCTGGTCTTGGTATCGTATTGATCACTCTTATTGGCGCAGTGTTCTTTAAAGAGATCCCTGACCTTCCAGCTATACTGGGTTTGTTGATGATCATCACTGGAGTGATGGTTATTCACTTCTTCTCTAAAACAGCTTCTCACTAGAGCCAACTACAAACCTACAAAGGCGCATACCGAACAATTAGATTCGGTATGTCATAAAAAATTTACTTTATCGGACGCAAATCTCGAGGGTTACTTGTGCCATGACGAGTGCCTCAAGGGTCTATAAACATTTATTTGTAAGGAGAAATTATGTTTTTAAATAGGGAAAAAGTAACAACTGAACAATTAGTTCCAGAACTCGCCGCAGTATTAAAACAAAAACCGATGGCAGAGCGTGAAGCGAGTGATGGTCGTGAATTATTTCAAATCTTAAAAAACCAAGCGAACCCAGGCTTGATGGTGGGTAAAAACTTAGGTGGTTTGGGAGCGGATTTGGTGTCTGCGGTACGAATACATCGTTATGTTGGCAGCTTAAGTCCGTCGCTCGCTATTATGATGACGATGCACAACCATACAACCTACGCATTAAATAGAGCGATGGATTCATCACTGGCTATTACAGAAATGACGCTTACCAATGTTGCTAACGACAGACTGGTATTTTGCTCTGGGTTTGCAGAGGCGTGCCCTGGTGCCAATATTTTGAGTTCATCGGTAAGCGCCCAATTAAATTCAAGTGGCGACAAGTTTGTGATTACGGGTAGCAAAAAACCTTGCACTATGACTGATTTTGCTGATCTGGCATTGGTTGGTATTGCAAACCCAAATGGCTCAGGTCAAGAGTCTCGGGGCTTACTCATCGTTGATAACATGAATGCAGCGAAGATTGAAAAAGTACCTTTTTGGCCTTCTTCAATCTTAACGGCGACAAGTAGTAATGAACTTGCATTTCGAGGCTTAGAAGTTAGCAAAGACAACGTTGCATTAATGGGAATGGGTGCTGAGCCAGACAAAACAAAGCAAGCGATAGAAATTACCGAGTTGGTTGGTTTAAGTAGTTTCCAAGTTATGGTTGCAGCCTCTTACCTTGGTGTTGCATCTCGCTTAGCTGCACTTTGCTTTGAAGCAAAACATACAAATTCAACAGATATGAGCCAAATAGCCATTGAGCTTGAAACCGCAGCCCTTGCACTAGAAGGTATCGCAGCACAAATTGACTCCCAAGTACCCAGTGAAGAGTTAGTTGCCACAGCAATAGTAGTGCGCACTATGGTGTCTCAGTGCATTGAGCGTGCAAATAACCTTGCAGTTATGAGCTTGGGAGGCATGAAATATTTGAGTAATGAAGATGTTAGATATCTTTTGCAAGTAGCTAATTGTCTGAATTTCCACCCATTATCTCGTGGTGAACGTATTGACTTTATTCGCCATGTTTTATGCCATAGTCACTTATAGTTGACTGGATAGATATTCAGTAACGAGCGTTACTAGTCGAAGGCAAGCAGGCACTACTTAAAGGGTCTGTGTATGTATCAAACCGTCATTTTACATTATAGGCATGGAGGAAAAATAGTGTCATTAATTAACAGTTATCGAAAATTTCTAACGGGCAAACTTGAACTGGATATATCAATTGCCACGTGTGAATATAATAAAATCTATACCAAAGATGGGCGAGTGGTCCGTGACTATTTATCACAATACGGTGCATTGCCTTTTGGCCATAATCCAGAGTTTTGTGTTAAAGCTGTAGCAGAACACCTGCAGAATAAATCGCCCGTCTTTACCCAACCAATTTTTCAAGAAGAAACCGAGCTGTTTGCTCAAGAGCTTGTTGATGCGCTGGGTGGATGGGCTAAGCATGTCACGTTTGCTAACAGTGGTGCTGAAACGGTAGAAGTTGGTTTTAAATTAGCGCGAATTAAAACTGGTAGAAAGAAGATTTTATCAGTAGAGCGTTCATTTCACGGTAAAACATACTCCGCTTTGCTAGCAACAAATTCTCGTCGCCATAATATTGACCATTTACGTAATTCAGATGATTCATTTTTTAAATTAGCACTGAATGATTTTGATGCGTTAGAAAAAGAACTTGAAACTCAAGAGTATGCAGCGTTCATCGTCGAACCAATTCAAGGCGAAGGGGGGATGAATGTTGCAGACCCTTTATGGCTTGAACGTGCAAGAAAGCTTTGCTCCAAGACTCGTACAGTACTTATTTTTGATGAAATACAAACGGGTTTAGGGCGTACCGGCTATATGTGTGCTGCGATGGAACTAGGCATTACACCAGATATTTTATTATTAGCAAAATCGCTCAGTGGCGGTTTGATCCCAACAGGTGCTGCTATTTACTCTAACTGGGTTGCAACTCCAGAATTTGATCGAAAGCACAGTTCCACATTCGCTAACAATGGATTAGCAACTGCAGTTGGTCGTGCGGTGATCAAAGAACTACAAAAAGATGATGGGGCTGCACTTACCCACGTAAGAGAAATATCGAGTTTAGTGGATGAAGAGTGTGAGCGATTAGCTAAGCAATACCCAGGTATTTTTAGCTGTCGTGGTGCCGGTTTAATGAGAGCGCTGCAATTTAAGGATAACCAAGCCGAGACAAACTATTTTGTCACTTATATGCAGAACAGTGGTTCACTGGCGTGGTTATTCTGTAGTTATTTATTGAATGAGCACAACATGATGGTGATGCCATTGCTATCTGACAAGTGCTCAATTCGCTTTGAGCCACCACTTAATATTAGTGAACAGGACATTAAAGACTTCTTTTTAGCGGTGCAAAACGTATGCGATGTTGTGCAAAACAGTCGCTACGATATCTTATTTGCGGGCTTAATTGAAAAGCCACTATCTGACTTACCAAGTGTTGAGCAATATTATCCTGCAGCGAGAGCTGGCCAAACAGTACCAACCCACTATACAGGGACAGGTAAAAAACGCGGCAAAAAGTTTGCCTTCTTTATGCACTTTACGGTGGTTGAAGACTGTATCCGCATGATGCCTAAGAGTATGCACGTTCACTATAGTGAAAAAGAAATCCGCGAACTAGCTGAATTAATCATGGAAGTAGGGGCTGTGGATTATGCGCCAGAGGTTGCGCTTGAGTTTACCGTAAGTAATGAGCATACCTATGCTGATGGCTTGATGATAATGAGTCCGATCCAAGCGCGAGACATGATGAACTTATCGACTGCAGAAAAAGTAAACTTAATGAAGGAGTTCGTCGCTGTGGCAAAACGTGAGGACGTGGAGTTCTTCGGCTTGGGCGCATATACATCGGTAATAACACGTGGCGGTGAGCAAAACCTGAACGATATTGAAGGTTTATCTTTCACCACGGGCAATAGCTTAACGGCATTGGCAACCACGGAAACGGTCATTGAAGCTGCAAATTATCATTTAATTGGTTCAGTGATCAGTGTAATTGGTGCGCGTGGTGCAGTAGGTAAACTCATGGTAAGTGAGTTATCACATTGGTGCGATAATATTATTCTAATGGGACGCCCTGGAACTGAAAAGCGTCTACTCGTCGAGTTGGTGCCAATCCTATGTCAATTAGCGTTTAGTGCAGAGCAAAGTGCGCAGCCAGGTTCTGTCATCGATAATATTCAGGGCTATATCGACTCATGTATGCCGGAGCTCTCTAGCTACATAGGCGCGCTAAATGAAGTACCAGAGCAAGTAGTAACACAGGTTTGTGAATTGTTGTTAGCCGACGATTTAATTGTATCTATGGGATTGGGTACAAGCGATTGTTATCAATCTACATTGGAACAATCAGATTTTGTCGTATCAGCAACAAGTGAAGGTAAAGCTTTCTTAAGCACTGAGTTCTTAAAAGAAGGTGCGATTGCAGTTGATACCGCGCGTCCATTTGACTTCATTGTGACACCGGAACAAAAAGCCGAGGTGCTTGAGGGAGGGTTAGTTATTCAGCCTCAAGCCTTACGTTATGGCGACGTCAATATGGTTGGCTTACCACCGGGAATTAACCTTGCTTGTTTATCTGAAACGATTGCACTGGCAATGGAGGGCTGTGAAGGGGAATTTAGTTTTGGAAAATCAATAGCTTATTCACAAGCGCGTTTTGTGTTAGATATTGCAAGAAATCAGGGTTTTAAGCCGTTAGGTTACTCCTCCACGCCTTCTGGTAATGATTACACTGACGGCATTGAGTCAGCGGTTAGTGAGGATAAAGCGGCAGCGCTTGTCTAAAAAGCGCCTTATTTCTTATTTTAATAAATAACCTTCCTTTTTCAGGTTGTGTTTTAGGTTTAAGGAAAGACTGTGAAAATTTTGATTGTAGACAACTACGATAGTTTTACATTTAATCTCTATCAGTACATTAGTGAAGTCTTTGGTGTTTTACCGACAGTGGTAAAAAATCGAGATGAAACTGTTGATGTTGAAGAGTTTGATGCAATAGTCATCTCACCAGGTCCTGGTACACCGTATCGAGAAAGTGATACAGGGATCTGTGAAAGAATAATAAAAACAACTGATAAGCCGTTACTAGGCATCTGTTTAGGGCACCAGTCAATTGTCGCTTATATGGGCGGAAGTGTTGAGATTTCAGGGGTTCCCTACCATGGTAGAACAAGTGATATTGTACATGGTGGTAGTGGTATTTTTTCAAATTTACCAAACCCTCTGGAGATCGTGCGCTATCACTCTTTGATCGCACATCAACCATTGCCTGAGGAGCTGATAGCAACGGCCTTTACAAAAGATGGCATGATTATGGGTGTTGAGCACCGCACCCGACCTATGTGGGGGGTGCAATTTCACCCTGAATCTGTCTATACCAACTGCGGCAGGCAGATAATTGAAAACTTTAAAATGTTGGTTGATCGTTATTATATTGAGTGCAAAAAACCCGCTTTGCTTGCTGAGAAATCAGTGTTAGCAAATGAGGGAATAGGCCAAGTGCAGAAAACAGATTGGCATTGCTATTTTGAAACACTTGATGTTGATGTGAAAGCGGTTGATGTGTTTAGAACATTTTATACAAAGTCGAAGTACAGCTTTTGGTTAGATTCCAGTTCGATTAATAACGCTGAAGCACGTTTTTCATTTATGGGGGATGCCAGTGGTGCGGAGTCATTCTGGTTTGCTTATGATGTTGAAACAAAAAAAATCACTTTAGATACCCATGGGGAAAAAACCGAATTAACAAAGTGCTACCAAGACTTTGTGGCCGAGTCTTTAGCGGCCACTGTGATTGGCGCGGAAGATTTACCATTTGATTTTTGTGGTGGCTTGGTGGGTTTTCAAGGTTATGAGTTGAAGTCTGAAACGGAGTCTGTAGATAGTAAATATAGCTCAAAACACCCCGATGCTTCTGGAGTATTTGTGGATCGCTTTATTGCTTTTGATCACAAAACGGGACTTGTTTATGTTGTCGCTATTGAAAAAGATAGTGTGGTAGATAAAGCAGAGAGCGATGCACTTACTTGGTTGAAAACAACGTGTAACACCATCAAAAAGATTGAAAAAGAAGGTGTTAATACCGTTGCCAGCTCTCATGCTTTGTTGGATAAGTATAATAAATCACAGCAAAATGTTGTGTTTACTTTGGAAGACGGTGAAAAGGAATATATTGAAAAAATAGCGCATTGTAAGGAATACATCTTACAAGGTGAAAGTTATGAGATCTGCTTAACTAACCGAATACGTTCAACGCTAAATGTAGAGCCTTTTGCGCTTTACAATGTGTTAAGGCAAGTAAATCCAGCGCCCAGATCGGCCTATTTACATTGTCCTGAGTTTTCTGTTCTTTGTTCATCGCCTGAAAAGTTTGTGAGTGTTGGCAGAAATGCAGTGGTTGAAGCCAAACCTATAAAAGGCACCCGCAAACGTGGTGCGACCGAGCGAGAGGACGCAGCGTTAATACAGGATTTGGCAGAAAGCGAAAAGGATCATGCAGAAAATCTCATGATCGTCGACTTGTTGCGCAATGACTTAAACCGTGTGTGTGAAGCCGGTTCTGTTTGGGTTCCTAAAGCGATGCAAATAGAAAGTTACGCTTCCGTTCATCAGTTAGTATCAACAGTTCGTGGCAGGTTAAAAGATCAAGAAACACTTGCCAGCTTGTTTGGCGCAGTCTTTCCCCCAGGATCAATGACCGGAGCGCCTAAAACTAGAACACTTGAGATCATCGATCACCTTGAGTCGTCAGCTCGAGGTATTTATTCAGGTTCAATTGGTTATATGTCTCTCAATGGTGCCTCAGAATTAAATGTTGCGATTCGTACCTTAGTCGCAAGTGGTAACTCTATAGAGATTGGGGTTGGTGGGGCGATCACTTGGTTATCGGACCCTGAAGAAGAGTTTGAAGAAATTTTGATTAAGGGGCGCGCCTTGATGAGGGCGATCACTAAGTATGCAACTGGGGACGAAAATCGCTATCAAGTAATAGGCATTACGTCTAATGATATCGCGGATGGGTCATTGGGAGGGATAAATACACAAAGTGATAAAGAGCGACTTTGTGCTGAGGAAGAAGGGTTAGAAGCATGAATAAACATCATATAGTGTTTGGTGAATTAAATTATGCGACGGCGCGTTTAATTTTAACCTTAGTAACGGACCAATTAAGTGAGCGTATATCTATCATCATTCGACAGAGTTCGAATGAAGTGGCTTGTAAAAATGTCGTTTTTAAATGTTTAAACGAAATAGCCACCAAGAATAATGTTTTGCTCAGTACAACCGAGCTAGACAAGCTGACAGTGTATAACCACGACTGTAATGCTGGAATAAATGACGCGTTAGACGAAATAGAGCTGCAACTGACCTCGCTGGGTATTTATCATCATGAAAAAGTTCGTTGGGAAGTTGAAACACAAGTTAAAGGCAGCGCTAGTACACCGAGTTACGCAAAAATATTGAAGTACTTGCCAAGTGATGTAGATCAGCAACGTGTACAGCAAATTGATATTGCAAATATTTCAGGTCCAATTGGCCACTATCAAGACGAGCTTGATACACCTCTAAACCGTTTTATTTTCAGCTTATTAGAATATTCGGAAGAGGTAAAAGGGCGCACTGTAAAGGTGTATATTCCTAAAGATATTGAATTGGAGTTTTTGCCTTTTGAATGTTATCAGGATGAAATTTTGGGCAATGAGGTGTGTGTCAAAATAGCCAAAGATACCGTGAACGTATCTGCGCAAAAGCTGGTGTCTAAGATAGCAAATGTGCTGGCGCTAGACCTAGAGTTCGTAAATGACGCGCTCGAACAAGATGTGGATCTTATTGAATTTTTTGAGCGAGAAGAGCTTACGTTATCAACACGTAAAGACACACATAAAGATGAGGATAATACGCACTCATTTTTAAGTTCGCTTTGTATGCAAGCTAGTGGGGCGAAGACGTGGAAAGAAGATATTACCGTTGATGCTATTTTGTTTGCTCATGAAAAGAAGCATACAGAATCACTTAACTTTGCTGATAAGCTCTTAGAAATAGCTCGTACAATTAGACAAGATAAAGTAGCGATTCATCATGCGCTTGGTGATATGAAATATGGCGACTTTGAACACTCAATAAAAAATGCTGTTTCAAACGTCGTCAATCTTGATATTAAGCCAGGTACACGCGTTGGAGTCATTTCTAATGACAGTCCCTACTTCACTATTGCTGTGTTGTCTTTGATGTACTCGGGGTGTACAGCCATTATTATTAACCCATTATTAAAAGCAGAAACAATTGCCCAAGCGGTTAGGTCTGCACAGGTTGATATCGTATTTGGTGATGATGATTTTTTTGAATTAACCGGTGAGAGTGAGTACTTGCCAACAAATTTGATTTCTCTATTCGCAAATATTAGAGAAGTCGCACCAATTTGCGATGGTGCTGATGATAAAGGAGTAACACATTGGGCTCCAGCCCGAACGCGTCCATTTGATTATGCTATTGGCATGTTTTCGTCTGGTACTACTGGCTGTCCAAAACTCATCTTACATCGTCATCAAGACTTTGTTGTTGCAGCTGAGCGCTATGCCGCGCAAGTACTTAATATCAATAGTAGTGACCGCGCATTATCGGTCTCTAGAATGAGTTTTGCGTTTGGTTTGCATAACTGTTTTAACGCTTTATACAATAGCGCAACGGCGATTTTGTCACCACCTATGTTGTCCATTGATGAGATAGTTGAATCTATAAAGCTTTATAAGCCAACAATTTTTTATGCGGTGCCAACCGTATATCAATTCTTACTGACACATGAAAACATCAGTGCCAATGATTTTATTACAGTGCGTTGCTTTGTCTCTGCAGGTGATCGAATGCCTACAGAATTAAATCGAAAGTGGCAGGCAAAATTCAATGCTGTGATCCTAGATAGTTTGGGCTCTACTGAAGCATTTAGTACGTATCTCACCAACATTCCCGGTTCCAATAGAACGCTTGGGGACACAGGAAAAATTGTCCCAGGCTTTGATGCAAAGATTTTAAACGAACGGGGAATTATTTGCTCACATGGTGAGATTGGAACTTTATGGTTGAAAGGACCCACTTTACCGAGTCGGTATGAAAACAATGATGCTGAAACGGAGGCTCGGTTCAAAGATGGCTGGTATTGTACAAACGACATGTTCAAATGTGATAAGGATGCTTATTTCCGTTACATAGGTCGGGCAGATGACGTAATTAAAGTGTCAGGTCAATGGGTCTCGCCACAAGATATTGAAGATGTACTTTTAGGCCATCCTGATGTTATTGAGATAGCGGTTGTAGTAGTGGGTGATCATAAGACCACGACTAGGCCAAAAGCGTTTGTTGTGACAAAGCGACAGGACCATGAACAACTGACGAAAGAGTTAAAGGAATATGCGAAACAAAATCTTGAAAGATGGAAATATCCTCATTTATTTCAATACGCAAATAGTTTACCTAAAACGGTTACGGGGAAGCTACAGCGTTATCGGCTCAGAGGCGTTGTAAGCGAATCGGTATTGTAGTTTAAACCGGTCACTGCGGCGGCTCTTACATACCAAAAGGCAGTCGTAAAAAAGTTTTAAGTAAGTGTTTACTTACTTGAATGTATGTTAACGCTTCTTTTAAAGGATAGAAGCAAGTAAAAACGAGTGACGGAGACAATAAAATGACACAGAGTATAAACAAGCTTGAAACAAGCATTAAAGCGCTAGCAACAAGGCTAAATGGGCACTCATTTTTGGAAAGGTGCAGAGACGGTTCAATTTCACTGGATGAGTTAAAAGCATTTTTACTTCAGCAGGGTTTATACAGTGCTTACTTTACACGTTACCTTTGTGCCATGATGGCAAATTTGCCATCAAATGACCAAGTAATGGAATTGGCGGAAAACTTATTCGAAGAGCTGGGTTTAGAGCAAGGTAGCCCAACTCCTCATCACATTATTTATCGCAATATGTTAGAAAGCTTTGGTATTGAGCTTGATTCAACCAAAATTAAGCATGAAACACAGGCTTTAATTGATTGTATGTTTACACACTGTCGAGAGTTAAACCCCGCATTTGGGCTCGGTGCATTATGCATCGGTGCTGAAGCGATTGTACCCGATCTATATTCGAGCTTGGTCGCGGGATTTAGACATCATGATGTACCTGATGAACAAATACATTTTTTACTTTTGCATATTGAATGTGATGATGGACATGCAGAAACATTAAATGACATTATGTTAGAAATAGCAGGTTCAAACGAATTCCAACTCGACAATATGATTAAAGCAGGTGAACAAATAATTGAAGCACGTTTGGCCTTTTTTGACGCGATTGAAAATAAAATACCCCACGCAGTTAAATTAGAAAGTGCGAGTATAGCGTTCACTTAACAATATGGATGTAAGAATGAGCACCACATTAACAATGGATAAACAATCTATCATGGCCAAAAGTCGTGAAGAGATTGCTCAAAAACTACCTGAAGGCAAATGGAGTGAGAAACAAAAAGTGGCACTTACATGCCGAATACTTTTTGCACAGGGACATGACTCAGGTTTGGCGGGCCAGATAACCGCTTGTGATAAGCACTCTGGTGAATACTTCACTCAACCATTTGGCTATGGTTTTGATGAAATAACGACAGATAACTTGCTAAAAGTAAACAAAGACTTGGAAGTAATAGAAGGGGATGGAATGCCAAACCCTGCAAATCGGTTTCATTCTTGGATTTACAAAGCAAGACCTGATGTAGGGTGTATTATTCACACTCATCCGCCGCATGTTTCTGCATTATCTATGTTGGAGCGGCCATTAAAAATTTCGCATATGGATACATGTATGCTTTATGACGATGTCGCTTTTCTTGCTAAGTGGCCGGGAGTGCCAGTGGGTAATGAAGAAGGTGAAATTATCTCGAGTATTTTAGGTAATAAGCGAGCAGCACTGTTGTGTCATCATGGTTTGGTTGTAGCTGGTCGCACAATCGAAGAGGCTTGTATGTTAGCCATTCAATGTGAACGAGCTGCCAAGCTGCAGTTATTAGCAGAAGCTGCAGGCGAGATAAAAGAAATCAACCCAGCACTCGCCAAAGAAGCGCATGATTGGATTTTGCAGGATAAACGCTCAAAAGCAGGCTTTGCATACTACGCTCGGCGGACACAAAAAGAGTACGACTTTACAGTATAAAAGCGTGAACGCTTTGATCACGAGTTAACCTCAGTGAATAAACGTGGCAGAGAAATAATTGGATGTAAAAAAATTGAAGTTTTTAATGTTATGATTATTTATAATAAAAAAAGGAGCGAGGCTCCTTTTTCATTATTTAACCGGACTTTATCGAGTGACTTACTCGCTATATCGCTTAGTTAGCAATAAAACTATTTATACTATTGAAAATACCTTGTGAACCTAAGCCCATTTCATCGTGCATTTGTTCTTGCGTGCCATGCTTGATGAACTCATCAGGAATACCTAAATTAAGGATGCTTACTGTTGCTTTTATAGCTGCTAAATATTCATTAACAGCAGAGCCTGCACCACCAACAATCGCGTTATCTTCAAGTGTTACAATCACCTCATGATCAGCTAATAAGCTGTCGATTAGTGTGCTATCGAGCGGCTTTACAAAACGCATATCGATAAGAGTAGCGTTTAGCTCATGAGCTGCTAGTTGAGCATTATCAAGTAATGTACCAAAGGATAAAATTGCGATTTTAGTGCCTTGCTGAATAACGCGGCCTTTACCAATCTCAAGTTCCACCATTTGCTTGTTGATTTCAGTTGTGCCAGCACTCCCACGAGGATAACGAACTGCAACAGGGCTGTTACAACGATAACCTGTGTACAGCATTTGGCGACATTCATTAGTATCACTCGGTGCCATGATAACCATATTGGGGATGCAACGGATAAAGCTTAAATCGTATGCGCCTTGGTGAGTCTCGCCATCAGCACCAACGATACCTGCACGGTCAATTGCAAATAACACGGGTAAGTTTTGCAGAGCAACATCGTGAATAAGCTGATCATAGGCACGTTGTAAAAAGCTTGAATAAATAGCGACAACGGGTTTTAAGCCTTCGCAGGCAAAACCAGCGGCTAAAGTAACGGCGTGTTGCTCAGCAATAGCAACATCAAAATATTGCTCAGGGTATTCTTTTGAAAAACGCACCATGCCTGAGCCTTCACGCATAGCAGGGGTGATTGCCATAAGCTTTGCATCTTGACTTGCCATATCACACAACCAATCGCCAAATACTTTAGAGAAAGTCGCAGCGCCAGGTTTTGATTTTGGTAGGCTCGAAATTGTAGGGTCGAACTTTGGTACGCCGTGATAGCCTATAGGATCTGCTTCTGCAGGTTTATAACCTTTACCTTTTTGGGTTTTGATATGCAGCAACTGCGGCCCTTTTAGGTTACGCATGTTGCGCAGTGTATCAACCAACATGTTTACATCATGACCGTCAATTGGGCCGATGTAATTTAGGCCTAACTCTTCAAAAAAAGTGCCAGGGATAACCATGCCTTTTAAGTGCTCTTCCATGCGACTGGCTAATTCTTTTACTGGTGGAACGCCAGATAACAGCTTTTTACTACCTTCACGAATGTTAGTATAAAAACTGCCTGATAAGATGCGAGCGAAATGATTAGTTAATGCACCGACATTTTCAGAAATCGACATTTCGTTATCGTTTAATATGATCAACATATCAGATTTAACATCGCCTAAGTGATTCATTGCTTCAAATGCCATACCCGCAGTAATTGCACCATCACCTATAACCGCTACTGTTTTTCGCCCTTTGCCTTCTTTTTGCGCCGCAATTGACATACCTAAAGCTGCAGAAATCGAGGTGCTTGAATGGCCAACACTAAAAGTGTCGTAGTGGCTTTCTTCACGAAATGGAAACGGGTGTAAACCGTCTTTCTGGCGGATCGTGTGCATTTGATCACGACGCCCTGTGAGAATTTTATGTGGGTATGCTTGATGACCTACATCCCATACTAAGCGATCTTCAGGGGTGTTATATACATAATGAAGCGCCACAGTAAGCTCAACTGTCCCTAAACCTGATGCTAAGTGGCCACTACTTTGCGAGACTGAGTTTAGTAAGTAATCACGTAACTCATTACTAAAAGCAGGTAATTTGTTTTGCGCTAAATCACGCAACTGGGCTGGTTCGTCAACCAAACCTAATAATGGATACTTGCTACTATCAAGTGTCATGATTTTTAATACATCCTTCGCTAACCAGAGGTCATTATAGCGTAATATTACTCTGATTCTTTAGTTATTTTGTACATCATTACTTGCTCAAGCTAGAGCCTAGAATTAATAATCGCGTTCAACAATGTATTTTGCCAAGTTTTCTAGCTCTGAAGTGTCAGCATCTATTGTTGCTAACGCATCGAGTGCGTATTTTAGTAATGATTGTGCTTTGTTTTTTGCACCTTTAAGCCCAAGTAGAGCTGGGTAGGTCGCTTTATTTGCTGCAACATCGGAGCCTTGCGGTTTGCCTAATACTTGGGTATCACCTTCTATATCAAGGATATCGTCTTGCACCTGAAAAGCCAGCCCAATTGCATCACCAAACTGTTTTAATTGTAATAATGTTTGTTGATTTGTATCAGCTGCGCATAATGCACCTAAAGTAATTGCACAATTTAACAAAGCACCAGTTTTTAATTTATGGATACGTTCGAGCTCAGCTAAATTGACTAATTTGTCAGTCGCAGCAATATCCAGTGCTTGACCACCGACCATACCTTCAATACCAGATGCTTTGGCAAGTGCTGCAATCATTTTTAACTGTTGCTGTGCAGGAACGTGAAATGAATGGTTAGCAATTAAATCAAACGCTAATGTTTGCAGCGCATCACCAGCTAAAATAGCATGAGCTTCGCCATAGACAATATGGCAAGTCGGTCTACCACGTCGCAGGTCGTCGTCATCCATCGCGGGTAGATCATCATGAACTAACGAATAACTATGAATACATTCAATAGCAGCAGCCAACACGTCTAAATCTTGTTTATTTGCGCCAAGCATTTTTCCCGTGGCATACACTAAAAATGGCCGTAATCGTTTACCGCCATTTAAAACGCTGTAGTGGGTGGCTTGTTTGATGCTTTGCTCGGTATCGAGCGGTTGATCAAAATACCGATTGAGAGTGGCTTCAACATCTTGTTGAGCACATTTTATTTGCTCTGTTATTAACACCCGTTATTCCAAATCATTATCAAAGTTAGTAAGTGGTGACTGACTATCACTTCCCAATAAAATCGCTACTTTTTGTTCAGCTTGTTGTAACTTACTTGAAGATGCGCCGGCTAAAGCAATGCCGCGTTCAAACTGTTTCAACGATTGCTCAAGGGAAAGCTCTCCCTGCTCCATTTCTGTGACGATTAAGGATAATTCATCAAGCGCTTGCTCGAAGCTTAGGTTTTCTGGTTTTTTCGTCGCCATACTGATTTAACTTAGATGATAGAAATGTGAGGCCAATTTTAGGGGGAATGCTAAACTAGGTCAAAGGGTGATGCATTTTTTTTGAATAATTAATTGTTTTCTTGCCATTTTTAATTATTTATACCTTAACTTAAACTTTGCAGGTTATTAATGGTAGCTTAAAATACCAAATAGGATTGAAAACTTTCATTTCATTTTTTTCATTAAATGGTTTAAGTAATTCAATAGATTGCCGATAAGCTGTTAATAATAAAAATTTGTTGCTGGTAGCAGCAAAGCATCGATTCCTCTGGAGGGGTAAGTGGATTTAGCAACCATTATAGGTATTCTCGGAGCTATTGGTCTTATTGCTATGTCAATGGTACTAAGTAGTGGCGGCGAAGTGGCTATGTTTTATAACACGCCATCGGTGGTTATTGTTTTCGGTGGTTCGATTTTTATTGTGTTATCAAACTATACGATGAGTCAATTCCTCGGTATCGGTAAAGTCGCGGCTAAAGCCTTCATGTTCAAAATAGAGTCACCTGAAGAGCTTATCGAAAAAGCAGTTGAACTTGCAGACTCTGCCCGTAAAGGCGGATTTTTAGCACTAGAAGAAGCTGAAATACCCAATGCGTTTATGCGTAAAGGGGTTGATATGCTTGTTGATGGTCATGACGCTGATGTTGTTCGTGCCACCTTGCAAAAAGATATTTCTCTTACCTCTACTCGTCATGAATCGGGGGCCGGTTTGTTTAAAGCGCTTGCCGATATTGCACCTGCTATGGGTATGATTGGTACTTTGATTGGTCTAGTTGCGATGTTGTCGAATATGGATGACCCTAAAGCGATTGGTCCTGCGATGGCGGTAGCACTGTTAACAACGTTATACGGTGCATTTTTAGCTAATGTGGTTGCGATACCTATTCAAGTTAAATTAGAGCTACGTAAAGACGAAGAAGCAATGAATCAGCGGCTAATTTTAGATGCGGTATTAGGTATACAAGATGGCCAAAATCCAAAAGTCATCGAAGGTATTTTGAAAAACTACCTCGCTGAATCAAAACGAAAAGTGGATACTGAGGAGTAAGCATGTCAGATCAAGAGTGCAAGTGTCCACCACCCGGGTTACCAGCATGGATGGGTACCTTCGCGGATTTGATGTCATTATTGATGTGCTTCTTTGTACTTTTACTCGCGTTTTCAGAAATGGATGTACTTAAATTTAAACAAATCGCAGGCTCAATGAAGTTTGCCTTTGGTGTACAAAATAAAATAGAAGTAAAAGATATCCCTAAAGGAACATCTGTTATCGCGATGGAGTTCACCCCAGGTAAACCTGAACCTACCCCAATCGAAACCATTCAACAGCAAACTGTCGAAATGACTCAGCAAATGCTTGAGTTTCAGGCCGGTGATGAAAGCTCTGCTGGCGGTCGTCAAGAGCAACGGGGTAATAAGCGTGGTGGTGAGTCACAAAGTACGGCGCAACAACAAGCATCAGAACAATCTATTTCTGCAGCTGATCAAGAGCAGGTTAATGAGTTAGTTAAAAAGATAGCCCAGCAATTGGAACAACAAATCATGGATGGTGCTGTTGAGTTGGAATCATTAGGTCAGCAAATAATTATTCGTATTCGTGAAAATGGTTCATTTCCATCTGGCAGTGCATTTTTACAGCCTAAATTCAAACCAATTATTCGCGATATAGCCACGCTTTTAAAAGATGTGCCAGGGGAAATTACGGTGTCTGGTCATACTGATGATTTTCAAGTATCCAACGAGCTGTATACCAATAACTGGGATTTATCATCGAAGCGTGCAGTTGCGGTTGCAACTGAAATGCAAAAAGCGCAAGGCTTTGATAAAACCAGAATGGTTGTTGTCGGTCATGCCGAAACTCGACCACTTGTTCCAAATGATTCTGATGCGGATAGACGACGTAATCGCCGCGTGGAAATTTCAATCATGCAAGGTAAGGCTAAAGAGTCAGATCCGATTGATGTTCGTTAAGATGCTTGGCAAAGTACCTAATTTAGCTTAAAGTAGTTTTTAACAAGTGTAACGGAGTGTCTGATGAAAAACGTTGATAAATATAGCTATATGCCGGGCAATTGTTCTGGTGGCGATGATGATAAAAAACCAGACGACCAAGCTCAAGATTGGTGGAAGCTTTTCTTCTAAGCAATAATAACCCTTAATCACAGGATATCAATTATGAAAAAATTAGATAAATTTAGCTGCATGCCTGGTAATGGTAACGGACAGGATGAAGATAAAAAACCAGATTAAGTAATTCTATGCCTACATGGTTTAATAGTAGTATGCAAATACTCGAAAATAGTTGGGTGTTATTTTTATTCCCAGCTATTTTTGTATTTTACTTACGTAAGGATTGGTTGGCATTACGCTTTGTCTTGATTACAGCAGTTTTCTTCTTGTATGGCGCTGTGATTTATTCAAGCCTTAGAGAGTTAGATGACCCTTATATTTGGCGTTATGTAGTTTGGGCTTTTAATGATATTGCTTGGATGGCTTTGATTGCTCACTGGGCTATTAAAGATAAAGTGTATCTTTGGCAAAGTGTGATCGGTCAATTGGTTTTAATTAGTGCGCCTATCTTACAATTATTTAGATTGGTAGATCGCCACCTTTGGGATTTATCGTATAGCACTATGCTATATAAAACGTTATTACCGTTAATCAATATTGGCACTGTCGTAGTGTGCTACCTTCCTCTGTTGTATTTATTTATGCGAAAAAATCGTAGTCTAAAGAGCTAATCATTAACTATTTGTAGATTAAATTACGTGTGCTAAACTACTGTGTAAATAACCAGTTGTTGATAGTGCCCTATGAAACTTTATATAGCCGAGAAGCCATCTTTAGGTCGTGCCATTGCCGATGCGCTACCAAAGCCTCATAAAAAACATGATGGCTATATTGAAGTGGCTAATGGCGATTGTGTTTCTTGGTGTATAGGTCACTTGCTCGAGCAAGCAGAGCCTGATGATTATAATGAGCAATATAAAAAATGGCGCTTTGATGACTTACCGATTATCCCACAGCAATGGCAGTTAAAAGCAAAATCTAAAACTCGTAAGCAACTTACGGTCCTTAAAAAGTTAATTAAACAAGCTGATCAACTTGTTCATGCTGGTGATCCAGACCGAGAAGGGCAATTACTTGTTGATGAGGTGATTGAGCAAGTTAAACTTAGCCAAGCCAAAAAACAGCAAATTCAACGTTTATTGATCAGTGATTTGAATGTTAGCGCGGTTAAAAAGTCGCTGCAAAACGTTCGCTCAAACCGTGAATTTATTCCACTTAGTGTATCTGCTTTGGCGCGTTCGCGAGCTGATTGGCTGTTTGGTATGAATTTAACGCGCGCCTATACGCTTGCAGGTCAAAAAGCAGGGTTTGGTAATGTATTATCAGTAGGGCGTGTACAAACACCAATATTAGGATTGGTGGTTCAGCGTGATAACGAGATTGCTAATTTTGTGCCAAAACCTTTTTATGAAGTATTAGCCCATTTAAGTACCGAAAATAAAGAGCCGTTTACAGCAAAGTGGCAACCAAGCAAAGCGTGTGAACCTTATCAAGATGAAGAGGGGCGAGTGCTCCATCGAGGCCTTGCTGAGAATGTTGCGTCGCGAATTTCTAATCAATCAGGTGAAGTTACGGCGCTTGAAAAAAAGCAGAAAAAGCAACAAGCACCTTTGCCGTATAATTTGTCAGCGTTACAAATTGATGCTGCGAAAGCTTTTTCAATGCCTGCACAAAAGGTATTGGATATTTGTCAAAATTTATATGAGCGTCACAAGCTAATTACCTATCCACGTTCAGACAATCGTTACTTACCCAAAGATCATCACCAAGAAGCAGCCAGTATAATAAAGGCAATTGCTATCAATGGCGGGCAAAATGACACTCATTGCCAAGGCGCAGATGTGAGTAAACGCAGTAAGTGTTTTAACGACGCTAAGGTGGCTGCGCATCATGCCATTATTCCTACCGCTAAGCAGCAAAAGTCAGCAAGTTTGAGTGCTGAAGAAGGTAAAGTGTATGGTCTTATTAGCCGTCATTATCTGATCCAGTTTTACCCAGACTACACTTATAATGAAACAAAGGCTGAAATAACAATTAATGGTGGTATTTTTAAAGCCAACGCAAAACAAGATGTAAGTTTAGGCTTTAAAGCGTTAATGGGAAAAACCGCATTAAAAGATGAGCAGATATTGCCGCCATTAATTAAAGGGCAACAGTTGCAGTGTGAACGCGGTGAAGTAATTGATAAAATGACCAGCCCGCCAGCTCATTTCAATGATGCAACGCTGCTTAGTGCAATGACAGGTATTAGTCGGTACGTTAAAGATCCAGAAATCAAAAAAATACTCAAAGAAACAGACGGCTTAGGAACCGAAGCAACCAGAGCGGGTATTTTAGAGTTATTATTTAGAAGACAATTTTTAAGACGTCAAGGTAAACTCATTTTAGCAACCGATACAGGTAGAGCATTGATCAGTGCGTTACCGCATGGTTTAGCTAGCCCAGACCTAACCGCAAAATGGGAAGCATCGTTGGGCGACATAGCAGAACAACAAATGAGTTATCAACAATTTTTAAATCCTTTATTAGTGGATTTAGCGGCTTTTGTGGAACTTGCCAAAAATTGTGATAGCAACGTATTTGCACAATTACCAAAAACGCCGCAAAAGCGGCGTTTTACAAGAAAAACTAAACCAAAAACAAAATCGGCTTAGTCATCCATTGCTAAGATTATTGATTAAACAAAGCCACCGCAGCGTTACTCATCGCAGTGATACCTGTGGGGATTGCAACTTTATAGTCAGGTGCAAATTTACTTGAATGTAGTGAAGGTAAAGTTGCCCCTGATGTTTGTGCCGCTTGATATTTAGCTTGCTCTACACCACCTAACCAAAATAAGGTGATAGGGATGTTTTTATCTGTGCGGCCATATAAACCAAAATCTTCCCCTGCCATAACCGCTTCGGTTTCAAGCACATTACTTTGTCCAATCGCCGAGCTAATCGCATTACGTACAATATTAGTTTGTGCAGGGTCGTTATATGTAGATGGGATTGACTCATCTTCATGTACATAAACCGCAGGTATTAAGCTTTCATCCAATCCTGCACTTAATGCAATGCCTTTAGTTATACGTTTTATAGCTGCAATTTGTTGCTCGCGAATTTTAGGATTATAACTTCTAAGTGTCAGCTGTAGCTTTACTTCATTCGAAATTACATTATGTTTAGCTCCACCGTGAATTGAACCCACTGTAATTACTGAGGGTTCAAGAGGTGATAATTCGCGACTGGTAATTGTTTGCAGTGCCAACACTATTCGTGATGCGATAACAACAGGGTCAATAGTCATATGTGGGTAAGCACCATGACCACCTTTACCTTTAACCGTAATATCTACTGAATCCACACTGGCCATGGTGTACTCATTTTTCATACTGACTTGTCCTGCGGGAACACTCGCACTAACATGCAAAGCGATAACGTGATCAGGAGTCGGATATTTACTAAATAAACCTTCTTTGAGCATCGCTTTTGCACCGCCTCCCACCTCTTCAGCAGGTTGTGCCACCATCATTAAGGTTCCTTGCCATGCATCTTTATGTAGCATTAATTGTTGCGCAGTACCAATAAATGAACTCATATGAATATCATGACCACATCCGTGCATCACACCAACGTTTGCTCCTTCATTATTTATAACAGTGACTGTTGAAGCATATGATTTACCAGTTTGTTCTATGATTGGTAAGCCGTCTGTATCAGTACGGATCATTATTGTCGGGCCATCACCATTTTTATATAAGCCCACTACACCAAAGCCACCCACATTGTCACTCACCTCATAGCCAAGCGCACGTAATTTGGTGGCAAGCTTTTTTCCCGTTTCTTGCTCATGGTATGAAAGTTCTGGGGATTGGTGTAAATCTAAGTAAAACTTTTCAATGGCAGGCATCGTTTTATCTAACTTCAGCTCCAAGGTTGTTGAGCTTGCTAATGGACTAAGCAGTATAAGGGCAGCGTATAGACTATGAAATTTCATAAAAGACCTTTTTGATTTATGGCTTGTAATTATTATGTTTGCCTCCATATAAAACCCTAAATAGTCTGATATGGCAATCAATAGCAATGAATAATATGGTAAATGTTAATTCGCAAAATCTTCAACAAGTGCTGGGTGAAACATCACAACAAAAACTAGTCCTGTTAAGTTTCTTTTCAGCACAAAGTCCAGAGTGTCAATCTCAAGCTGCTATTTTACAGACAATAGCCAAAGATTATGGTGACTATATATTAGTTGCCACATTAGATTGTGATTTAGAGCAAGCACTCGCAGCACAACTAGCACAGCAAGTTGGACTACAAACATTACCAACCTTAGTGCTATTAAAAGACTCAGCGCCTGTTGATGTGTTAGCCGGTGCACAAGCTGAAACTCAAATCAGAGAAGCGTTAAGTAAACATTTACCGCAGCCTCATGAAATGTTGTTAGAACAAGCCAAGCAAGCACTGATCGCTCAGGATTTAAATCAAGCGTTTAATTTTGCCAAGCAGGCTTACGAATTAGACAATACAAATGCGCGTATAAAATTAGTATTGGCAGATATATGCATTCAAATTCATAAACTGGATGACGCGCAAGCTTTGTTAGCTTCAGTAAATGAAAATGAGCAAGATGCATACTTTACCAATATTCAAGCAAAGTGCGCACAAGCACTGCAAGCACAAGAATCGCCAGAGCTAAAAGCATTACAAGCGAAAGTTGAAAAGTATCCTAACGATCTTGAGTTAAAAGTTGAACTAAGTGCAGCATACGACCAAGCAGGCAAAAAAGAGCAAGCGTTAGAGTTACTATTTACAGTGTTGAAAAAAGATTTGAATTTTGCCGATGCCAAGGTAAGTTATTTAGCTATTATTGCCTCTTTACCGGATGGTGATAGTTTAGCGGCAAAATATAGAAGAAAGCTTTACAGTATCCTCTATTAACACGTTTTTATTTTGTTTTATGGAAAGCGCCGAAGTTAATGGCGCTTTTTTATGCCAAAACTTGCGAAATATCGATAATAGATAATACTGAAGATCCTTTCAGGGAAAAGTCGTTGTTATTTTGTACAGTTGACCAAGGGTTTTAGTGTGTTTAGCGTGTAAATTGAACGAACAGTACTTTATTTCAAGTTTTCTTTAAAAAACGCTTGCGTAAAATTCGCCGCGCCCTATAATTCGACCCCACTGAGACGGCAGACAGCAACGCTTAGCGAGGCAAGAGTCACTTAGTTAGTCGAGTAAAACTTAATTTTAAATTTTTAATAAAGTTTAAAATTAAGTGTTGACAAAAAAATAGGAAAGTGTAAGATGCGAAGCCCTAGCGAGATAAAGTTTAACGCTTTAATCGCAACGTTCTTTAACAATATAAAGCAATCATCTGTGTGGGCACTCGTACAGATTGAGTTCTAACAGCAGATTCTAGTTCGCTAGATGACGCAAAAAATTTAGAGTCTCAATTGAAACTGAGTGACCATATGTTATTAAAAGATTCAGCCTTGAGCTGTTTTGATTTTACTTTTTCAAAAGTGAAAATAATAACGCACAGTCAATTCGTTTTTGGCAACAAAAACAAATAATTCAGAATTCATTGAGCATGTCCTTAGG
>NZ_JAGPYN010000001.1 GCF_018069805.1 Pseudoalteromonas ostreae | reverse complement strand
TTTAAGATGAGTTTGTCAGCAATAAGGTCAACTATTTCTATATGCGCAAAATGCGCAAACTCAGATTGGGGCAAAGGTGAGCCAGCTCTGATCTGGCTGACTCGAAGGTGGACAAAACTATTAAATCATGCGGCATCATTAAGACGGAGGCTTTCGTAATAGTCTTCCGCCAGAGCGGTCATTTTGAACTCAGCATCTACTCCAGCGATCTTCTCAACGGCATCTTTAATTTCCTCTAGATCGACACTGAAGAACTCCTTACGAAGGTTAATTGCATTAACACGTTGAGAATGGAATTCACGGTGCAAAGCTGTTTCGAGTGCAGGTGCATCATCAGTATAAATCATGGCATGTACGTCAAATGGGAATGGTACACTGGCATCACCAAGCTCTTTAACTCTGTCCATAGGCTCAAGCCTGCGCGTTAAACCTATCTTGTAAACATCTTCTCCAAAGGAACCAATGTTACTTATCACGTACACATGGCCCTTACGAGTTTGTTCCGCCATACTCTTGGCACGTTCTTCTTTGGCTTCAGCTTCGGCCAATTGCTGCTCTAGAATGGCTATTCTTTGTTCCATTTCACTACGTTCTTGTTCATTAGCTTGAGCAAGCTCTTGCTGAGCTTTATCAAGAAGGTTTCGATACATTTTTTCTTCTTTCTCAGCTTCAGCAATAGCTTTTTCAAACTCCTTTATTGCTCTCTGCTCTTCACGAATTTGCTCTTTGATGAGCTTCTGCTCGGCAATTTCTTCCTGCTTCTTCAGGGTATATTGATACTGAAGCTTACATTCTTCGAATTTTAGTTCGATGTAGTCAATATCAAAGCCACACTCCAGTGTCGCAGCTGACTTTTCTAGATTGTTTGCTAGTTTCTCGATTCGTTCCAGCGTACGACCAAATGAGCTTGGAGAAACCTTGCCAATAAGCATGTCACATTCAATATTAAACGCAGTTAGCATTAGCTTAACTTGACCATTGAGGATTTTTTTATTCAAAGATTTATCATTAGAAATAACGGTCGTTTCTGGGAAGGTGACTGCGGTTTTCGCTTTAATCATGTCTTTTTGTTGCTGCCGTATGTCTTTGATCTCTTCAGAATAGCGAGTTGATGTTTCGTAGAGATATTGTGGCATTTCAAAATGACCATGAGCAGTATATTCATCGAGTCGTGAATACAAGTCTATCCCACCCATAAGCTCGTTCAGATCCTGTTCGCTCTTTTCAATATTGGCATTAAGTTCATTTAGAGTGTTTTGGGCCGCGTCAAGAGACTGTTGCTGTTCTAGAATACTAACTTTAAGAGAGTCATCTTGTCCTTTCAAAGCTTGTAGGTCGGCAGTTTCAGCGTTAATTTTGGAAAGCGCCTGCTTTGCTATCTCATTAGTTTGCTGTAGTGATTCATTTGCTTTCTTTAATGTCTCGTGCTCTTCTTTGGCTTTCGTTAACGCTTCATCAATTGACTTGTACTGTCTAACTTTTTTATCCGCAGAGCGTTTCGTCACTATATAGGTCAGCAAAACTGCTAACAAAGATATGCCTGCTAATATCAGTAAATTATTATCCATTGTTTACCTTAAAACCTCTTGTATGAATTGCTTTCTAAGGGCGGCTCGTTCTTCGCAGCGGTCTTGGTACTCTTCATTTGCATTTGATAGCGCATTTTTAAATGCTTGCTTTGCTGCGGATTGTTGCTGTCTTACTTGCCGCTTTAGTTCTCGCTGAGCTTCACGCACACCTTTTTCATGCTCTCTAAGTGCTTGAGCTTCAGCACGCTGTCGAGCTTTCTCTTTACGCTGAGTTTCGCGGGCGGCTTGTTTGTTGGCCCTATCTATAGCTTTAACAACCTTTATAGCCGTCCTTAAACCACTTCCTCGTCTGGCCAATGCATTTCTCCTCTGAGCAAATTAGAATTATGCTTCCGATGCTAGCACAACAAAATTGGAAGGGTTACATTGAAATCAAACAGATTGCATAAAGTCTATAGATATGAGAGCGCTAAGGTTTCAAATATCTATGTTTCTCACATGTAGATTAGCCCCCTTGCTTTGGGTTAGAAAAAATATTCCAAATGATGGCGTGAAGAGTAATGGCTCATGCAGTCGCTAACTCACTTTGGGGCAGAAACGAGTTACGCTTGAAGGTACGTTTTTGGCACTTTTCTACCTATCAAAAATAGAGCTATTCGTCATTTTCACTGGCTTTTATTCGATGGCTCAGATAACCACCAAACAACACCCTGCTCTTTTCGTTAAAACTTGTTGCTGCTTGTAATCGTTTTCGCATTATCCACCATTAGATCACGCTTATTGTCCAAGGGGTTACGCTGTCGAAATGGTTTATGTGATACCGTACTGGTTTTGTTCTTTGTCGCGCTCTGCTGCGAAGGTGCATTAAAATAAGCTCAAGCTATCTTAACTTTATACCAATCGTGTTAAGTTACTGACCATGTATAGCGACAGATAAATACAGTGATAACAAGGCGTAAATTTTGACATGTAGTTGTTCTACTTGAAAAAATTATAACGCAGTTAGCGCTTTATTTAGCTCGCTAGAATGGTTAAATATTTAAGTCGATTGGTATTACACCTTGCCTACTAACAAGCTGAGTATGTGCAGCATTTGGACCAGCTATAATAGCAAGAAATGCAAATTGCCTTATAAAGATTAACTCAGAGCCAATTTATCCAATATGCAAAAGTTACTCTTGATGCTCAAACTGGCCGCGATATACTTCAAATACTTTTAAAACCGTATGTTGTGCTTTACTAAGGCCATCAAACCAAGCATCAAAAATTTCATCATCGTCTTGATCACTTAATGCCAAATACTGTGCAAGCAATTCAACAATGTCATTATGGGTGCAGCTTAATGGATCAATTTGTTGTGCTAGGACACTATGATCACGACTACGTAATGTATCCATGACACCCTGATCTATTTCCTGACTTTGTTCACTACTATGCTGTTGCTGGGCTGATCCACTCATAATAATCTGACTCCTATTCTTGATTACTTATTATTTATAACAGGCTAATTCCCAATAGCTAGTTTTTTTAAATCAACTGCTGATTTTTTAACTTGTTTGTGTGAATAAACATCAAATCAGCTACTTTACCAACAACTCAAAAATAGTATTTGCAAAGAATTCTTATTTACTATAAATTACAGTGATAATATCACATAACATTAATTTCCAGTAAAAGGCTATTTATGAAACCTAATATTCACCCTGATTACCAAACGGTTGCTTTTCATGACACGGCCGCCGATAGCTACTTTATTATTGGTTCAACAATTAAAACTGATCGAACCGTTGAGTTAGATGGCAAGACATACCCTTACGTACCTATTGATGTATCAAGTGACTCACATCCATTTTATACCGGTAAGCAAAAATCTGTTGCAACAGATGGTCGAGTTGCTGCGTTTAATCGCCGCTTTAAAAACTTAGGGAGCAAATAATCATGAAAGTCTTGAGTTCATTGAAAAGTGCTAAAAACCGCCCAGGATGTCAAATTGTCAAACGCAAAGGACGCGTTTTTGTGATCTGTAAAGACAATCCACGCTTTAAAGCAGTGCAAGGTATGAAAAAGAAAGGAAGAAAATAAACAACTATCATTGACTGTACACCTTGATATAGGTGTACAGTTTTAAGGCTAAACTTAAATAAAATCTAACCTTACTTACCGAACAACAACTCCCAAAATCCTGGTGGCTCATGCAGTTTGTGATATTGCTTACGTAGCCCATCAATGGCTTTTAACGGTCCTTTGGCTGCATCTAGTCCTTGCTCATTAGCTAATTTTTTTGCAAGTTCAGCTTTTGCGATCACTTTATCTAAACCTTGCAGTGACTGCTCAGCTTGTTTGTGAAAAGTCGCGGATTTGCTACGTTTAACCAATGTAATAAACTCATCGATCGCAGTATTAAATTCAGGCAGCTGTGTTGCTTCAACACTATTTTTAAACGCAAGTCCTGTATTCTTCATGTTGGCTTCAAGATCTAAATCGTCGTTAGCAAATAAGCTCGGAACAAACAACAGTGCCACAAGACACAAAAATACTTTCATAATAATCCTAACTGTTACAGCTCAAAAAATGAGAGAGCATTATACACCGCAGCGGCAATGAATATAACCTTACAGTGAATGTGGTGGAAACTAATTGTGTGTTAGAATTCGCTTTTGTTGATGTGACGTGTTTCGGGTTTAGAATTAATGCCAATATTGAAAAAGCACAATGGGTAACTTTTGGTTCAAAGTATCTAAGATTTTGCTCAATTTAGTAAAACTGCCTCTGATCCGAGGCCATTTACAGTAGATAACCTCGTCAAAGCCCTTAATAAATAACACTGTAAAGGGGATTTACAGCCCTTAACAGTAACTCTGCCGTTTTCCAGTAAAATATAACTATTGTCGATTCGATAGCCATAGCGGCTGATAAGGCGCAAGTTCAATACTTTGTTGCCCCTGCTCTATTGCCTGAGCAGAAATAAGTTCAAACCACTGCTCAGTATCAATTAAGTTCAGATCAGCTAACAGCAGAGTCTGAGGCTCATCGCTCATGTTATAAACACAAAAAATACTTTGCCTACGGTCTATACTTTGACGCCAAAAACCAAATAAAGCACCGGTTAAATGTAAGGTAAATTGCGTCGCATTAGGATGAAAAGCATCCTGCTGCTTACGAATAGCCAGTAAATTATTGATTTGAGTAAACACGTGATAATGATGACTTGATTGATCGGCAAGCTTTTCTAGTAGTGCCGACTCTTGCCAACGATGACGGTTAATACAGCGGTTATGCTGGCTATTTTCAAAGCGTTCATAATCATTGGTGGTACCAAGTAAACTATGAATATAAAGCCCAGGAATGCCTTCGAGGGCAAACATAATAGCATGAGCACAGGTAAAACGCTGTAAGCCCCACTTATCCACGCCTTTATGAGTGCCTTGTAAGGCATCAAATAGCGCAATATTAAGTTCATAGGGTGAACTGGTGCCATTATTGGCAGTGCGCATTGACACTTTTCCACCAAAGCGACTAACCGTATTGACCATTTTCCCTAGCTCATCCTCGTCGAGCAACCCTTCGACAGGACGTAAGCCAATTCCATCGTGAGAAGCAATAAAATTAAAGTAGGCAGTACCATTTTGCGCTGGCGGCATGCTCATCATCCAATGCTTGAGTGCTTTACTGTCACCACTGAGCAAGGTATGTAATAACAAAGGAGGCAGTGAAAAGTTATAAATACAATGTGCCTCATTGGCATTACCAAAGTAAGATAAATTTTCACGATTAGGGATGTTTGTTTCAGTGATTATAATTGCACTTGGCTCTACATGCTCGATCAGTGTACGTAATAGGCGGATCACTTCATGTGTTTGCGCTAAGTTAATGCAAGATGTATTGAGCTCTTTCCACAAAAATGCCACTGCATCGAGGCGGAATATCTTTATACCATTATCCAAGTAATGGCGAATAATACCTACAAATTCATTAAGCACTAATGGATTAGCAAAGTCTAAGTCAACTTGATCTGGGCTAAATGTGCACCATACATGGCGTTCACCAAGAGCCGTTTGCACTGTATTAAGTAGCGGTGATGTTCTAGGTCGCACAACGTCAGATAGATCGTCATTTAAGCTAGCTGTTTTAAAGTAGCTTAACCCCGGCTCTTTGCCCTGAATAAAGTTTTCAAACCAACGACTGCGGCTGGAGCAATGGTTGATCACTAAATCAGCCATTAGCTTTACATCTTGAGCTATTCCTTGAATATCATCCCAACTACCGAGAGATTCATTCACTTGTACATAGTTCATTACCGAAAAGCCCTCATCAGAGCTATAAGGATAAAAAGGTAATATATGCAGCGCGTTAATCGTTCCCGCACATTGGTTTTTCATAAACCGATGAAGGGTATGTAACGGTGGTTCACTCGGTACCGCAACTGCTTGATTGGCATCGCGATAGCGCATAATTGAATCGCCATAAGCAATCAAAATTACATCTTGCTGATCCCAGCGGTTTTTATGCGGCGTAGGGTCTCGAACAGGGACGTCTCTTAACATCGTGGTGATCAACATACTTGCGAGCGCCTCAATACTCATACATAAGTCAACCCCCTCATATATACTCGTCAGGTGCTGTTCAACCCGTTGTTCAAATAACGCTTTACTCATTACCCTACCCCGTTGTTTATACTAACTTTTTAATTATTTATCTGTAATTACTTCTCTGCTTATGTCTTATTATGAAAACTCTTTATTATCAAGCTCTACTGCTTCTTCTAAACGCGCAAACACATCTGGCATTGCTGAGGCTACACGGTTCCAGCTAGGCACAAATGGCGCTTCCATTGGATACTGTAAAAAATGCTCACCTGCATTCATAATGTTTTGCGCAAACATTTCTACCGCTTTTTCTTCTTGATGAATATCGAGTTTTAAGCCGTTCATCATGGCATCGTTATGATAAGTTTCAATAAAATCCAGTGCGATACGATAATAAGTTGCTTTAAGTGACCGGATGGTTTCCGTGGTAAATGTCACTCCTTGCGTGGCTAACTTACGAAACAGCGCTTTGGTGATATCTATCGACATTTTTGATAAGCCAGCCGCTTGATTATCCAGTGACAGCGCTTGGTGTTTATGATCATAGTTATCTGCAATATCTACTTGGCACAAGCGATTGTGTGAGTAGTTACGATACATTTCAGACAGTACGCCAATCTCTAAGCCCCAATCGCTAGGAATACGAATATCGTTGAGCACATCACGGCGAAACGAAAATTCCCCCGCCAGCGGATAACGAAATGAATCCATATATTCAAGGTAGTCGGTGCTGCCTAAAATGGTTTTAAATGAACGCAATAAAGGAGTAACGAGTAAACGCGATACACGGCCATTGATCTTGCCATCAGCAGTACGAGGGTAAAAGCCTTTACAAAATTCATAGTTAAAGCGCGGGTGAGCAACTGGATAAATTAATCGCGCTAATAAACTACGGTCATAAGTTAAAATATCACAATCATGCAGTGCTATTGACTCAACTTTTGCCGTTGCCAATTTATAACCCATGCAGTACCACACATTACGGCCTTTGCCGAGTTCACGCGGCGCGACGCCTAACGCTTGCAACTCTTTATCGAGTGCTTGTAAACGTGGCCCTTCGTTCCAAAGCACGCGATGATGTTGGTCAAGCTCTGCAAAGAATTGTAATGCATGACGATATTGACTCTCATCGGCCCTGTCTAAGCCAATCGTAATTTGCGACAAATAAGGCACATGTTTCAATTCTTGCACAATATTTTGTAATGCAGGGCCTTCCAGTTCACTGTACAGCGAGGGTAAAATCAAGCCCATTGGCCGTTGTTTTGAAAAGCTAACGAGTTCAGCTTCTGGATCAGCCAGCGGACGGTCGGCAATATTATGTAATGTTGTTATGATGCCATTTTGGTAAAAATCAGCCATGTGATTGCTCCTGTTTAGACGCTAATTGCGCTTTGATAACACTTAGATCTGCTACTTCATCGAGCCAACCTTGTGGGGCTGGGTGTTCACTAACACGCCATGGTTTGTGAGATAATTTTGCCTTGGCTTTACTGGCAGGATTATTAATTAAAATCGCGATATCTGCGGCATCCAACATCGCCATATCATTTTGGCTATCACCCAGTGCAATAGTGGTGAAAGCATGACGACAATGTTTTTTAAATTGCTCTACTAACCAGTTTTGCGCTTTACCTTTATTGGTGCTGCGATTTAAATGAATAAAACGCCCACCTATTAACACTTCATAACCAAGCGGTTTTATTGCCTCTAAAAAATCAAGCAGCTGTTGCTCTGAGCCTTGCCAAAACAGCGGATCTGAATATTCACGAATACGGGCAAGTTCGCTTTGTGCTAGGCTCAAGTCTGTTATCTGACTGACTTCTTGCGCTGATAATTGACTGAACAAACGGTAATAAGCACTAAACTCGCTACCGTATTCAAGTAATTCACTGTACAACTGCTTATTGGTTGGCGAAAGCGCATAACGCCAGTGTTCATCCAGCTCTTCGCAGCCAATTGGTTTTAATGAAAAATAATTTTTTGGGATATATACAGCCCCGCCATTTTCAATAATAAACGGCTGGTTTAACCCAAGTGATTTTTGCAGTGCGATTACCTCTGCAAACGTTTTGCTGGTATTAAAAACTACAGCGATACCTGCGCGACTCAATTGGCTTAAAAACGGAGCAATCTCAGTACATTGGTAATCGTTATGATCAAGTAACGTACCGTCTAAATCAGTGAAAATAAGTGGCATTGCAACATCATCAGCGCGAAGTTTCATGGCACTAATATCACGTACTTTATCTAGGCTCAGTAATGCATCGACCTGCTCTGGTAACTGAGTTAAATTTTCTCGCGTAATACGTTCAAAATGAGAAATAAATCGCACTAATTGTTGCTCATCGAACGTTCCTTGGCCTCGTCCTTTATGCGACAGTAATTTTTGCTCTTGCTCTAATCGCCATCCATATACATCGGCAAATGACGGTGCTTTTAGCATCACGGTATAATCAATCAGTGTAAAAATATCTTGGTATTCATTCGCTAAACAACTATTTACACAGCGTCGCCAAATGCCTTCAGGATCCTCGTCTTGTTCTAATTGATTAACTGATTGAGGCAATTGATAAGGTTGTTGCGCTATGCTGCCAACACACCAACCTTCAAAAAAAATGATATCAACAGGCTGTTTATTAGTAGGCCATAACGCTTGCGTAACTGGATCATCGGTTTGTTTATCAAACTGTGGCAAAGGCACCCCTACTTTACCAGCAAGTAACGCGGTAAAAGTCTGCTGCATAAGCGCTGTATCATGGGTGCCTGGCACACCACGCGTTGCAAATAACGGATGTACATCTTTACTTAGTTGTTGACGATGCGCGTGGCTGTGATAAAAATCATCAATCGACATCGCAATACTATTAAACGCTGTATTACAGTTGATCCAAGTAACTAAAAAATCAGCTAATGTCGTTTTACCCGAGCCTTGGCAACCATTGATTGCCACCAGCATTGGACCATCAGTTGGTTTGCTGCGGAGAATATCTTCAGCGAGTGGGACGAAATACTGTTCACTCAAATACTGATATTTGAGTGGCAGCTGGTGTTTTGCTAAAAATGGGGTGATATCCACAATATTGGCCTCTTGTATAAATACCCAAACCACCTCAAGATGCAAGTTTCAGTTGGAATTAAAAGCGATTTAGGCAAGGCATTGATTGCAAGCAATAGTGGTTCTATTGTTCAAATCAATAACGCAGTATAAACCGCTTTTAAACCAACCCCTTGGGCGTTTCACTGGAACTTACTCTCATCGTTGTTACTTCTTAAAAGAGATTGCCATTATTACAAAGTAACGCCTTGATATTAAGCCCCTGTGAAACGCTGAATTCTGCATAATCAGGCGGTTTGGGTATTTGCTCCTGTTCAGTATGACACTGTTAATGAGGTAAATGCAGTTACTAGACCAGCTTTATAACTTTATATTTTTTAGTTAGTTAAAAAAAAAGCGCATATTAAATGCGCTATTTTGGTGCAAATTATTAGCTGGATGTGCAAAATATTACGTTGGCTTATCAGCCTTTGGTAACACTAAATTAAGCACTATGCCTAAAATAGCGCATAGGCTCACGCCTTGTAAGCTAAATTCGTTGCCACCGATATGCATACCACCAATGCCACACACTAAAATGAGTGCCACAATACTAAGGTTACGTGGGGCCGTTAAGTCTTCTCCACTTTTCACTAACGAATTTAAACCCACCACAGCAATTGAGCCAAACAGCAAAATCATGATCCCACCCATCACAGGTACTGGTATGGTTTGCAAACCAGCGCCCATTTTAGCCACAAAGGCTAAAATGATTGCGATGATAGCCGTCCACATCATCACTTTTGGATTAAAGTTGCGAGTTAACATCACCGCTCCAGTCACCTCTGAATAAGTGGTATTAGGTGGGCCGCCAAAAATTGATGCCGCTGTAGTGGCTAAGCCATCACCAAACAAGGTACGATGTAAGCCCGGTTTTTTCAAATAGTCTTTATTGGTTACTTGGCTAATTGCCATCATATCGCCAATATGTTCAATCGCGGGGGCTATTGCCACCGGCACCATAAATAATACCGCTTGCCATTTAAACTCAGGCCAAGTAAACGCTGGCATTGCAAACCACGGTGCATTAGTAACAGCACCAAATTGCACGATCCCTAAATATAGCGATAAACTGTAACCTGCGATAACTCCAGCTAAGATAGGGATCAGCTTAAATACACCTTTGCCCCAAACCGCGAAAATTAGCGTCACTAGCAACGAAAATGCCGCCACCCAAATGGCTTGTTGATACGCAATCAACTGAATTGAACCATCGCCGCTTTTACCCATTGCCATATTAACTGCAACAGGTGCCAGTGCTAAACCAATTACCATGATCACCGGACCAACCACAACGGGTGGTAATATTTTATGCAGGGTAGCTACACCTTTTAATTTCACTAATACACTTAACAACATATAAGCCCCGCCGGCAGCCATTAAGCCCCCCATTGTGGCAGGCACCCCCCATAGCTGCACGCAGGCAATAATAGGGGCAATAAACGCAAATGATGAAGCTAAAAATATCGGCACCTGACCTTTAGTTACCAAATGGAACAGCAAAGTACCAATACCAGCCGTAAAAAGTGCCACATTTGGATCAAGCCCCGTTAATAAAGGAACTAACACCAAGGCACCAAAGGCGACAAATAACATTTGCGCCCCAGTTAAAATTGTTTTGATTGAAAAGGTAGAGTTATCCACTGTTAGACAGTACCAAAGATTTTATCGCCAGCATCACCAAGACCAGGAATTATATAGCCTTTCTCATTTAAGTGGCTGTCTAATGATGCGGTAAAAATCTCTACATCAGGATGAGCTGCAAGGGTTTTTTCAACCCCTTCAGGTGCGGCAACCAATACAATTACTTTAATTTCTTTACAACCCGCTTTTTTCAGCATGTCGATAGTCGCGATCATCGAGCCGCCTGTTGCGAGCATTGGATCAATAACGAGGCTCAAGCGCTCATCAATTTTGCCTACTAACTTTTCAAAGTAAGGAATTGGTTCTAACGTTTCTTCATTACGTTGCAGACCCACAACACTGACTTTTGCAGCAGGTAATAACTGCATAACACCATCCATCATGCCAAGGCCAGCACGCAAAATAGGTACGACAGTAATTTTTTTACCTTTGATGTGTTCAACATCTAATTGATTACCATCCCAACTGGTAATTGTTACTTTTTCCAGTGGCAGGTTTTTAGTCGCTTCATAGGTTAGTAATGTACCCACTTCAGACGAAAGCTCACGGAAACTCTTAGTACTAATGCCATATTCTCGCATAAGGCCAAGTTTATGTTGAACAAGTGGGTGGTTAATTACATGAATAGTCATAATAGCGCCTAAAAGAAAAATAAATTGCGCTTATTTTAGCTTAAAAAATTCCATCAGACTTTAAAAAAGCATGATCAGTGCAATAAAAAAATTATTTTCTGTTCCTAATACAGTGCTTTATCTCATTTAATCCGATAATTGTCATTTTTCAACGCAACTACAGTGCAACTACACTATAATAATAGCTATGAATAATTTGCTCACAAAGGGTTTATGTCAAAGTTTGTTATTGGACTCTTGATTGGTATTTTAGCAATAATGCCTTCATTAGCGATGGCTAAAAAACCATTAAAGGTGCAAATGATGACCGACTTTGCATCACAGGAAAATGATGATCCATTTAACATAGCCACTCAGTTTTTGCTCGATATTGAAAAGCAGCTCAATGGTATAATCGCGTTAAACTTTATCCCAGCGAGTAGATTAAGGGAGTGGCAACAATTGCATGCAATGAAAGATGTGTGTTTGTACAATAAAGTCAAAACACCTGATCGCCTTGAAAATGCATTATTTAGTACCTCCCCAATTATGGCTTTTCCGGCCAACCGCTTAGTGGTATATAAACATCCAGAACTGCCTGAAAATATTAGTTTAAATGATGCGGTAAATAAATATAATCTCACCATCGGCATTGCTTCAGGGCGTTCATATGGTCACGAAATAGATAATTATATTACCAAGCATCCTAAATCATTTATGAGCTTAGGCGGCACAACAGGTGCTTATCGCCTTAGTCAAATGCTATTTCAAAATAAGTTCGATGCCGTTATTGAATACAGATCGGTGTTTACTTCTCGTCACGGTACAGATCCAAGCACAGAAAATATCCGCTATCTCAGCCTAGACGACACGAATCAAACAGTGTTTGGCTATATTGCATGCTCGCAGTCAGAACAAGGAAAGCAAGTGATTGCATTATTTGATCAAGCATTACAAACGCCTGAAATCCAGAAAATAATCATTAGTAGTCACACAAAAATATTTGCACCGCCGGAGCAGGCGCTGATATTACACGCATTACAAGATGCTTTTAACGTAGCAATACCTGCACGCTGATTTAGTTGTTTAAAATTCACTCCATCACCCAACTAGTATGTGTGGCCGAATGACCTGTTGACGGATGTGTAATATTTTTACTGCTGAAAGCGTCAAGAATAACTTCACTGTGAGCCAATGTAAGCGTCAGTGGTTTTCAATACAACATGGTTTTCCGCAGCAGCAACTTTTAGCGCCAGCGCCATATGGCTATCTGGAGGCGTTGCGATATACACGCATCAATATCAGAACTTGCGATCAATTCATCAGCCGTTTTAAATACCCTATGCACGTTATGGCGTTTTGCGTAATCCTTAGCAAATGCGATATCTCGTCGAGTAACACCTTGCAGCACAAAACCTTTCGTATTTTTATACGCAGGACCACTTTTCACCTAGGTTGCAGCGCCACAGCCAATCATTACCCAACGGATCTGTTTCGTCATTCTACGTTAACCCAAAATTTGTTTTTGTAATTTGATAGTGCATATAAGCATTAATTTTTACGTGTTCTGGACTCCAGCCCATTAAAAATCGGTAAAAGTCAGCCCATACAACTGGCCATAAGTTTTGCCATTCGTTAATTGCAGCATGGCTATATGCGCTTTTATCAAATGTGTGCATGGCGCTGGCAAAATATTTAAAGTAATCGGCTAAGTAATCATCAGCTGTTTGTTGTAATTGCTGTTCATTTAAACAACTCCCCAAAAAGTACATTACATCAACAACACCAATGCCAGCCCCCACATATTGAAAGTCATAACCTAAAACTTCCAGAGTCGAACTATTAACAGCGAAGTTCGCCAGTTTTGCATCACCATGAATAATCGTTTGATACTGACATGCCCGAATAGTTTTATCGATGCCGCGTGCTTGTTGCTTGATAGCACAATCTGCCATTTTTTCATACTCGTCTGGCCGAGTGGCTAAATGCCAATAACTCCCCTGCGACCATAAGCCATCAGCTTTGACTTGAAAATGAAAAGCATGAAAATACGCCAACCACTTAATAATGGCTGTAACATGTGTATGGATTGGTTTTGCGTTTACAAAGCCACACTCTGTAAAATCAGCAAACACTAAGACTTTGTGCTGCTCATGTTTTATGGCATTAAAACACCTTAAAGCATCTGCTCTAGATGGTAATCGCGACGCATAATGCTGATACCAATAAAATTCGACTTCATAAGAGTGACGCTTTCGGTTCATTGCAAACTCAGTTTGCGAAATTCGCGGATGATTTATGTGATCGGGCACACTAATCGCTTTAATGACGCAGGCTTTACCGTCTAAACGACAACGCACTATTTCACCACAGCCACTCCATAAAGCAGTAATTGTTTCAGTGATCTTAATATTTTTATAATGAAGACCAATTAATGGCAGATAAAAAGACATACGCACCAACATTCATAAAGCCAACACCTAGTATGACATAAAGATTTTAAGATTAAAGCGCTTATAGACAACGCAACTCACTACTTAATTACATGTTAGCAATCATTATCTTTTGCCAGCTTGCTATTTCAACATAATGTAAACCAATGCATGCCCAACGTAACGGCGATATACGCAAATACTCACAACTTTCCTTTGCAGCAGACCAAATAGACAAACAAATAATAGAGATAGAAAAAAATCACAAGTAAATATAATACTTGATACCACTTATTTAAATAGTTGGTCATTTAGAATAAAAACGGGCCCGTTCAGGCCCGCTTGTCTATTTTTTCAATTGAGTAGCTTCAATCTTCGTTTGGTAAGACTTCAATTACCGACATCATGCCTTTATCTTCATGCTCAAGAATATGACAGTGATAGACAAATTTACCAACAACGTCACTAGAGAAACGGATCTTAATTTTTATCCAAGCTCCCGGTGGAATAGGAAAGTTGTCATGCGAGACATTAGGTGATGTATCGCGTGTCAGATCGCCATGCTTACTAATCTCAACCACAGAGAACTTAGATTGATGAACGTGAAAATTGTGAAACTCATCCGAAATATTATGAATAACCCAAGTTTCAACGTTATTAGCTGCAATACACAGGTCGAGCCTATCATGGTTAAATTCATCAAATCTATTCGCCTTCAGCCAATCTTGAGTCATCTCTTCAGGTACATCAAATGCAAGAGGTTCACCACGCGGGGTCATATCCGTCATCATAGTGAAATACTCTTCCTTATCAATTTCGCCATTCCAAAACGCGATGGTTCTAAACTCTCCGTCATTTAATACAGCACCTGGTAAGCTACCATCGCTACATATGGCTGACGAGGCTATAGGAGATTCATCTACAGGGTTAAGATCGGCAATCACACCCGATAGTTTAGCACCAGCTGGTTGCAGAGGTTCAGACATGTCTAAGCCTTCAATATTTATATTCATGATTTTGCCAATCGGCCATAAATCGGCACATGATTTGGGGTCGCCATCTGGACACTCCCATTTAGTGACTTCTAGCGATGCAGAAATATCAGAACCATCACAGGCATTCCCTAATGTTGCACAGATAAGTCCTCTATCAAGATAAATTTCTAACCGAGCACTTGGAAACAGTACTAAGTCACCATCAGATATAAAACCTGAGTCAGCATCTTGTCCTACCGCAGCACCATCATTTGTTAGTATTTGAAACGGTAATAATACGTCACCAACACGCAGTTCAAGGTTGTAGGTGACTGTCGCGCCTACATTAGCAATTCTGAATATTTGTGCGGTATCATCTGGTATAGTGATCGTCGGGACTAACTCTCCATTAACAGTAAATAACCATTTTCTCTCAATGCCGTCATCGGTATCATCATCATTTTTCCCTCTACAAGTGCCACCTTCTAGCATCGGATATTCTTCCTCACCGCAATATCCTGGATCATACCATTGTACTGTATGCCATGGCTCATCAGCGCTTCGCTCAACTTGCAAATCTTTGAGTACAATGAAGTCTACGTTAGTACGACTGCGTTGGCGCGCTTCTTCTTCAGCATCTTCGGATGTAGCACAGGGATTATCATCACCTTCTCCGCTAAGCTGACATTGAAGCCAAGCATAATCCCAAATGTCACCTATGGTTATCAAACCTGACAATCCACGCGCCACTTGCTGCTGCGAAACACCATGCGAATGAGGATGAAACCAATATAAACCTAACGGGTGGTCTTTAGGAACTTGAATACTATAAGGGATTGTAGTCAGCTTCGCATCATGACTCGAATGCATAGAGCCATGATGTGGGGTTTCATCTGCGCAATCGCCAATACTGCCGTCAAGCTTTTCAACAGTATTAGATTTAACAAATACGTTGTCTCCATAACGCCCATCAGGGGCATTCATAGGCGATACTAATAATCCATGTGTGTGAACATTGGTTTCAGACATGGTTGCTCCTTTAGTACCCTCAGGTCGCTCGGGTACACATGGCAGTGCATTTTTTAACTCGTAATGTAGTAAATCTCCTGGTTGAAGTGCCCATACATCAGGCACAAGGCTTGGCAGCGGCTCAATTCCATCCGCTTTTGCAAACGAATACAAATACAAGCCATCAACTTGTCCAAAACCAGGGATATTTGCGCTTGCTTCTTGCGCCGTCAACACACCATCAAAAGTATTCTTTAGCTCTTCGTCTGGTTTTTTTTCACTATCATTATCATTACATCCCACCGCTAACATTAGAAGCAACGACACCCCTATAAATTTAACATATCGTTCGGTTCGAATGTTGGTCTTAAACTTAGCCATCCCACTCTCCTTATCCCATTAATATTATTGAATTTTTATATTCATTAAACTATTAGTTAGTATCATCAAAATCAGACTAAAATTCGCACTTTACGAAAAGCTGCTAAAGCTTTTCCTCTGGCCATGGACTAACTGGTGATATTGTACTTCTGTCACTAAACATAATTTCAAGTCACAATTAATATTAGTCAGGATTATTCGAATATTAAAAAATTTGCAAAAAATTTTACATAATAGAGTTTTTTTCTCTCGCTATGAGCGTTGGACTTCGAGAGCTAACTCGCTGCAAAAAGGCTCCCGAACATTAAATAGTTAGCCCATCTAAATGAATTGAAATTCAATAATGTTTATTTTGATTTTTAAAATAAACATTATTGAAAAAATAATAAACCACTGCTAGCCTCTTACAGACAATAAATCTAAACTTAACATAAGGAAGTTATTTCCGATGAAGCTTAAATTAATTTTATTACTCACCGTTCCATTTTTTGCTACAGCGTGCACTGTGACTGATCCAGTATTTACCAAACCAGGATCTACACCATCTCAAGCGTCCGAAGCTTACCAACAATGTCTATATCAGGCTGAAATCGCTACAGCAAATACTGGTGCTAAAGCACCAAAATATGACGCAAAAATAAGTGATGCAGTAAGTTCAGGTGTCGCCGATGGTATTGCTAGAGGTTATGAAGAAGGAAATCTTGTAAATCATTGTATGAAAATGCAAGGGTATTCTAAATCCCAGTGAATGAATCAAGCATACATCTAGATACATATTTTCATATACGCGTCATTTTGGGTATGGTGACAAGCCTTGCTATCACTCGGTTATTGACTGGCCTAGCAAGGTTTATGCAACACCCTGGACGTGTGCATGTTTACTCGTTACACATCGGTTGGGTGGTATTTTTATTGCTCGAAGTACAACGCTTTTGGTGGTTTGAATACACGCTTGCGAGTGTTACCGAATGGAACTTTGCACGTTATGCATTTGTAACTGGTTATGCCGCACTGCATTTTTTCCTTGCCACGATGTTGTTTCCAGATGATATGTCAGAGTTTAATGGCTATAAGGGATATATGGAGGCACGACGCGGATGGTTTTTCAGCTTAGTAGCTGCATTATTAACTGTTGATTTAATTGATACTTTACTTAAAGGTAAACAATATTATGAACATCTAGCGTTAGCTTTCCCTGGACCTGAGGTAACTCTTATCACAGGGGCTATAATCGCGGCAAACATTAAAAGTAAAACCTACCATAAGTTATATTTATTGCTTTGTTTAAGCGCTCAAATCTTATTAATAGTTTTCCGAACAGGATCTTTTTAACCAAGTTAGCAAAATTATAATACCAAGGTATTTTTATTTAAAATACTTACTGAATATTATTTAATTAAAAATAAAGAACTTTAGAGGATTACTGTCTCATTCATAGAGCCCTTTATCATATCTTCACTGCTAATCTATAATTCATAATATTCATCTTTGCTTTAGTTATAGCTTAATATCCATGCTGCTAATTTTTAGTTTATCGCTTTTATTTATATCACTTACAAAAAAGCCCATACAAAACTGTATGGGCTTTAAATATAAAAGCACCCGAACTGCTGGGCGCTTACATTGTTGAATTAAAAAATATTACTGATTAACAACACTTTTCAGTGGGTTTATCGGTTTTGCATTTTCGTCAAGTAAGTTCATATCAAAATCGAACTCATCAACACGAATAGCGCGTTCACGTTTTTTGTTATAATCAATCAGCTGAGCGTATTCTTCTTCAGTGATTACATTTGCTACAAGTGCATTATCAAGAGTAAGTGCAAAACGAATAGCTGGTTTGATTGTTTTAGCACGCAAGGCTTTTTTCACTTTTGCGAGTAAATCTAAACAGCCCATTTTCGCTTTATACGCTTGCTCATTAATATGATGACCATCGCCTTCTACTGGCTTAACTAAATGTGTGATTTGCTTTTTAAACACAGTATCAAGTTGCGCTTGTGTTGCTAATTCACGAATTAAATCATCGCTAATTTTTGGCATCTTAGTTGAGTAGTTCATAGTAATAAAACGCATAAACTTACGTGTGCCACTTGCAGGGAAGTTGTCTAAAAACTTATGCAGTGCTTGTTCTGCGCTTTGTAGTGCAAAACGTGTTGCGTAGTGGAAGTATGGCGCTGCTTGCTCGCGTTCACTACTTGCTACTTTTTGCTCATAATATTTAATTGATGCCATTGCCGCATATAAGAAGCTCATTACATCGCCTAAACGGGCTGATAGCATTTCTGCTTGTTTAAGTTTACCGCCCAGTACCAATAACGAAAAGTCTGCATATACAGCTAGTTTTGCAGATAATTTTTGCGCAGCTTTTTCATATTCACGCACTTCAGGAAGTGCTGAATTAGCACCGGCAGTAAACGGTAATACGCCTAAGCGAAATGCACGCAAGCTGTTTGCTACGCTATAACCCACTGTTTTACGTAGAATACGGTTAAATTCTTTATCTGCGTTTTTATCTTCACTATGAATCGACTCAACCATCGATTGTAAATACGGGTGACAACGCATTACACCTTGACCAAAGATCATCAAGTTACGGGTCAGAATGTTGGCCCCTTCAACCGTGATGGCAATTGGCTGTGCAACATAGCCGCTTGCTAACGTATTTTGCGGGCCGTTCTGAATTGCTTTACCGGCTTGAATATCCATTGCTGAGTCAAGCACGTCGCGGCCAATTTCAGTCATATGATATTTTGCAATTGCCGTCACAACTGACGGTTTTAAGCCCATGCCTAAACCTTCGGTTGTAAGTACACGCATTGCTTCTTGTAAGTAGGTTTTACCAGCAATATCTGCGAGTTTTTCTTGAATACCTTCAAACTGACCAATCGCTAAACCAAATTGTTCACGTACCGCAGCGTATTCAGACGCACCTTTAAATGCTACCTGAGAAGAACTCACACCTAATGCCGGTAATGAAATACCACGGCCAGCACCTAAACAGCTAACCAGCATTTGCCAGCCACGGCCGATGTTCTTTTGACCACCAATAATGAACTCCATTGGTACAAATACTTTGTTGCCACGCGTAGTACCGTTGTAAAAACGAATACCCATTGGATCATGGCGATTACCAAGTTCAACACCTGGGTGCTCTTTTGGAATAAGTGCACAGGTAATACCGAGGTTTTCTTTACCACCTAGCAAGCCATTTGGATCAACCACTTTAAATGCTAAACCAAGTACGGTGGCAATTGGCGCAAGGGTGATATAACGCTTGTCCCAAGTGATCTCAAGGCCAAGTACTTCCTCACCGTTGTACATACCTTTAGTCACTGTGCCTAAATCTGGAATGCCACCGGCGTCAGAGCCAGCCTCAGGGCTAGTAAGTGCAAAACATGGAATGTCACGGCCATTGGCTAGGCGTGGTAAATAATGTGCTTGTTGCTCTTTAGTACCAAAGTGCAGTAGTAACTCACCAGGGCCTAACGAGTTAGGAACCATAACGGTTACTGCAACAGCAGAACTTTTAGTGGCGATTGTGCCAACGATAGTAGAGTTCGCGTAAGGGCTAAACTCTAAACCACCAAATGACTTAGGAATGATCAGTGAAAAGAAACGTTCCTTTTTCAGAAAATCTAAAATGTATTCAGGTAAATGAATACCGTTTTGAATTTCTGTATCATCGATCATACCCAATAGTTCTTTTAATGGGCCGTCGATAAATGCTTGTTCATCTGCGCTCAATACAGCAGCAGGAACTGCGCGTAAAGCGTCAAAATCAGGCTTACCTTGGTAGATAGAGCCTTCTAACCACACATCACCCGCATCAAGGGCTTCTTGTTCAGTGATAGAAATACTTGGTAATACTTTTTTTAATTTTGTACGTAAACTCATAATCAACTCATCCGACCAGACAATAATACCTACATTACGTCATAAAAAACGGTTTAGATCAATTACTCTAACCAACTTTTTAACAGTTTTTCCAATTTATTTATTTTTAGGCTAGCTAAGCCATTGAATAAAAAGAGCTAACACTTGTACGCTGAAAAGTATTTAGTTGATTTTTTTTACTAAAAAACACTAAAATAATTAAACCTCAGCAACAACAGAGACAAAATGAGGGAAAATAAAGATGCGTTAAAGTTTGTGTAAGGTAGTAGTGTTAGCTTACCGACCGTTAAATAACACTGCAAATTACCACTAAAAGTCGGCTAATTTGCCATTACACAGTTTTATTAATGTATTTGGATCAAGTGCAATTTCAAGGCCGCGTTTACCAGCGCTTACATAGATAATATCAAACTGCTTTGCACTACTATGGAGGTAAGTCGCTAAGCGCTTTTTTTGCCCTAGTGGACTTACGCCACCAAGAATATATCCGGTGCTATTTTCTACCTTTTGTGCAGCGGCCATATGTACTTTTTTAACACCACATGCTTTTGCTAAGAGCTTTAAGTTCACTTGTTGACTCACAGGCGTAATTGCCACCACTAACTGCAATTCATTGGTTTCAAATACTAAAGTTTTGAAAACCTGCTCAGCGGCTAGATTTAACTTTTCAACAGCTTCTAAACCAAAGCTTTGTGTACTTGAGTTATGCTCATAACTGAGTAGCTCAAAAGTGGCCTTGTGTTTTTTTAATAATTGTGTGGCTGGCGTCATGACTAACTCCATTGAATTTTTAACTGCTTTAAAATTAACAAAAAAAAGAGTACCAAGGTACTCTTTTTTAACTATATACATCGCTAAATAATATTAACAACAGGGATTAAACGACTCTTTGCAGCCATTTTTTTACCATAAATCCGCATAGAGCTTATTGCCAATGCAATAACGACTGCACAGCCGAGTAACCAAAATGCCGAAAACATCGGAGATTGCTTAAAATTACCCACTTGATACACCACAGAGGCTGTGATGTAAGCAAGCCCTGTTGACCAAGTTGCAACAAATAGCATCCATTTCATCCCTGCTTCTCGGTACATAGCGCCCATCACCGCCACACACGGTGTATAAAGCAATACAAAAACCAAGTAACTGAATGCAGCAAGTTGACTGCTAAATAGGTTTTCCATGGTTGCGAAGGTCGATACATTCACTTCTTGTTCAATGGCCGCACTACTTTGATCGCTCACATTAGTGACATTTAAACCCAGTGGATCGAGTAAATTACCAAATACGTCTATTAGGTTTGCAGGAATACTCGCGAACGCCTCAGCCACTTTATCGATGACATTAACTGGCTCTTCATTCACAGCCGCTGCGCCATCTAAATTTGAATATAAACTATCTAAAGTGCCAACTACTGCCTCTTTAGCAAATACGCCAGTAAAAATACCGACGGTTGCAGGCCAATTATCTTGCTCTACCCCGATAGGAGCAAACACCGGTGTTGCAATTTTTGAAATTTCACTGAGCATCGATTTATCTGTGTTGTCATTGCCAAAAGTAAAATCAGTACCTATGGAGCTTAATATTTTTAAAATAACAAACACCACAATTATAGTTTTACCGGCGCGCATACAAAAGCTTTTTAAGCGCTCCCATGCTTTGTAAAGTACGCCTTTTGCCGTTGGCATATGATACGCAGGTAATTCGAGAATAAACGGGGTAAGCGTTGGACTAAACAAGGTATTTTTAAGTACCAAACCGGTTAATACCGCCATAACAATACCTAAAATATACAGTGCAAATACTAAGTTTTGGCCATTAGTGGTAAAAAAGGCAGCGACAAACAAGGCATACACACTTAAGCGCGCGCCACATGACATAAATGGTGACATGGCAATCGTCAGTAAGCGATCTTTATGGGTTTCTAAAGTGCGAGTTGCCATTACTGATGGCACGTTACAGCCAAAGCCTACAATTAAAGGCACAAACGCTTTACCCGGTAAACCAATGGTGCGCATTAATCTATCCATGATAAAAGCAGCACGCGCCATATAACCTGAATCTTCAATAAAGGCTAAACAAAAGTATAAAAAGCCAATCACCGGGATAAAGGTGGCAACAAGCTGAATACCCCCACCAAAACCATCCGCAAGCAATGCGCGTAGCCAATCAGGTGCGCCTAATGACGTTAATATTTCACCAAAGCCATCGACTAAAATCGCACCTACAGCAATATCGAAAAAGTCTATAAATGCGCCGCCAACATTTACCGCAACAGTAAACATTAAATACATGATCCCTAAAAATATTGGGATCCCTAAAAAACGATTGATCACTACCGCATCTATTTTATCGCTAATGGTTTCAGAGGCGATGCCTTTAATATTTTGAGCAAGTTCAGCCAGTTGATGGGCAAACTCATAACGACCATTGGCAAAATGCACATCAAGTTCATGGTGATCGGCAAACTGTTCAAATTCAGCTTTTGCCACTGCCAGTGTTTGTTTATCAGCATAGTCAAAACAGCTTTCATCTTGCTCAAGTAATCGCAGTGCAAGCCACTGACTATCAACGTTATCCAAAGGCTCGTTATGCACTGCTAAACTCGCTGTGATATTGTTAACTGCCTGCGTTACCTTTTCATCATAACTGGGCTGCTGTGCAGATACCTTTTTAAACTTTAAGCCCTGTGCAATACACTCTTTTAACGCGCTAATATCTTTCTTATTATTAGCACTTAACGCAATTACCGGGCATCCAAGGCGTTTTTCAAGTGCGTTAGGATCGGTTGTTAAACCATTGCGTTTTGCTACATCCACCATATTTAATACCACCACCAGTGGTACTTTCATCTCAAGCAACTGGGCTGTGAGGTATAAATTGCGCTCAAGATTTGATGCATCAAGAATATTGATGATCAGTTGTGATCCACCACTGAGTGCATAGTCACGCGCAATTTTTTCATCTAAAGGGGTTTGTGCATTTACATCTAAAGAATAAGTGCCGGGTAAATCCACTAGATCAACATGTTGATCAGCCACTTTAAATTGACCAATTTTTTTGTCGATAGTCACACCTGACCAATTACCTACTTTTTGTTTGCTACCGGTTAATGCGTTGAATAACGTAGTTTTACCACAGTTAGGGTTACCGATAACGGCAATGTTTGGATTCATACTGCGAGTTCCAAATTAATTGATTTTGCTTCAGCTTTACGAAGGCTCAGTACAGTGCCACGAACTTTGACGATCATAGGGTCGCCAAACGGAGAAAAGCGTAATACATGAACAGGAGCGCCTGGCGTTAAACCCATTGCAAGTAATTTCTGGCGCAGTAAACTCGCATTAGGATCGATGCTTACAACAGAGCCATGTTGGCCAATTACTAATTTGTCTAACGTTAACATGCCATTTTATTTCATTTAATACATCAATGGCGCTGATTTTACGCCGATTATTCAATCATGCAAGTGAGACTGATTATCATATTGATAAGTAATGTAAAATAAGGAAGCAATGGTTGGTAATTACCTATATTAGGTCTTAATTTTCATTTGATAAGATAAAAATAGCAGTTTAGAGATTGACGAGGCAATTTGCTCTGTAAAGATAGTATTATGAGTTTGTGTTACTCTATAGTTTTCAGCAAAGTGCTTCTTAAGCTTTGTTAGTCAATAAAAAATGGCGCTCATTAGCGCCATTTTATAAGTAATGAATGATTACTTAGTTAAATCATCAAAGAACTTTTTTACACCATCAAAAAAGCCTTTTTCTTTTGGGCGGTTTTTAGAACCATCCTTACCCATGCTTTGCTCAAGCTCTTGCAATAACTCGCGTTGACGCTCATTTAACTTAACAGGTGTTTCTATAACCACTTTACAGATCAAGTCACCAACTGCCCCACTGCGAACAGACTTGACACCTTTACCACGCATACGGAACATTTTGCCCGTTTGACTCTCTGCAGGGATCTTCAATTTAGCACGACCATCTAAAGTCGGTACTTCAATTTCCCCACCAAGAGCTGCCGTTGTAAACCCTATCGGCACTTCACAATATAGGTTATTGCCATCACGCTCAAAGATACGATGTTCACGTACTGATACTTGCACATACAAGTCACCCGCTGGTGCACCGTGAACCCCAGCTTCACCTTCGCCAGATAAACGAATGCGGTCGCCAGTATCAACCCCTGCTGGGATTTTAACAGATAACGTTTTGGTTTTTTCTACCCGACCTTGGCCATGGCAGCTATTACATGGATCAGAAATAATCTGACCAGTACCCTGACAGGTAGGGCAGCTTTGTTGCACAGCAAAGAAGCCTTGACGCATTTGCACTTGGCCTGCCCCATGACAGGTCGTACATGTTTTCGGTTTAGAACCTGCTTTTGCACCACTACCATCACACGGGGAACAACTTACCCACGTTGGTACTTTAATTTCGACTTCTTTACCACGAACCGCTTCTTCTAAACTTAAGTCCATGTTGTAACGTAAATCGGCACCACGTTGTTGACGCGATTGACGACGGCCACCACCGCCACCAAAAATATCACCGAACACGTCACCAAATACATCACCAAAGTCACCATGGCCGCCGCCAAAGCCGCCATGACCACCACCGCCACCGCTTTGTTCAAACGCAGCATGGCCGTATTGATCATACATTTGACGTTTTTGACTGTCGGTGAGGATCTCGTAAGCTTCTTTTACTTCCTTGAATTTAGTTTCAAGGTCTTTATCGCCTGCGGTACGATCTGGATGATATTTCATCGCTAAGCGTTTATACGCTTTTTTAACGTCTCTTTCGCTGGCATCTTTTGCCACTCCCAGGACTTCATAATAATCGCGTTTTGACATATCTATCACACTACTCTTTTCTTACTGCAGCATTGCTGCGGATAAATCGATAAATCGTATCGATTTATCATCTAATTTACATGCAAAAGGCGCGTCAAGCTTTAGCCCGCGCGCCTTAGTTGTTCATCCTAACTTAAATTGCGATATCAGTCATCGTGTTTTCAGTTAGGCGAAGCGCTAACAACAATTACTTGTTGTCTTTAACTTCTTCGAACTCAGCATCCACTACGTCGTCATCTTTCTGCGCAGACTGTTGCTGCTCGGCACCGGCGTCACCACCTTGTTGTGCTTTCGCTTGTGCAATTTCCATTAACTTTTGTGACTTTTCAGCAAGTGCTTGAGTTTTTGCTTCAATCTCGTCTTTTTTATCACTCTTAATCGCAGCTTCTAGCTCAACAACAGCCGCTTCAATCGCGTCTTTGTCTTCGCTTGGTAATGCATCACCCGCTTCTTCGATTTGTTTACGCGTACCATGTACTAATGCATCAGCTTGGTTACGAGCTGCAACTAGCTCTTCGAACTTTTTGTCGTCTTCGGCGTGCGCTTCTGCATCACGAACCATTTTTTCAACTTCTTCATCGCTTAAGCCTGAAGATGCTTGAATGGTGATTTTTTGCTCTTTACCAGTATCTTTATCTTTTGCTGATACATGTAAGATACCATCAGCGTCAACATCAAACGTTACTTCGATTTGTGGTGTACCACGTTGTGCTGGACGAATACCTTCTAGGTTAAATTGACCTAGAGATTTATTGTCGCTAGCACGTTTACGCTCACCTTGTAATACGTGGATAGTTACCGCTGCCTGATTATCTTCAGCAGTTGAGAATGTTTGCGATTTCTTCGTTGGAATAGTCGTATTTTTCTCAATTAGCGCTGTCATTACAGAGCCCATAGTCTCGATACCTAGAGATAATGGTGAAACGTCTAGTAATAGTACATCTTTTACATCACCAGCTAGTACACCACCTTGAATTGCTGCGCCTACGGCTACTGCTTCATCAGGGTTAACGTCTTTACGTGGCTCTTTACCAAAGAAATCAGCAACTGTTTTTTGTACTAAAGGCATACGTGTTTGACCACCAACAAGGATGATGTCGTCAATGTCGCTTACTGATAAATCAGCATCAGCAAGGGCACGTTTTAATGGCTCTAGTGACTTCATTACTAAATCTTCAACCAGTGACTCAAGCTTAGCACGTGTTAATTTCACGTTCATGTGCTTAGGACCCGTTGCATCAGCAGTTACGTACGGAAGGTTTACTTCTGTAGATTGTGCAGATGATAATTCAATTTTTGCTTTTTCAGCCGCTTCTTTAACACGTTGCATTGCAAGTGGATCAGTTTTTAAGTCTAAACCTTGATCTTTCTTGAATTCAGCAACTAAATAGTTGATTACGCGGTTATCGAAATCTTCACCACCTAAGTGAGTGTCGCCATTTGTAGCAAGTACTTCAAATGTGTGCTCACCTTCAACTTCATCAATTTCAATGATTGATAAATCGAAAGTACCACCACCTAAGTCATATACTGCAACAACGTTCTCGCCTTTGTTTTTGTCCATGCCATAAGCAAGGGCAGCTGCGGTAGGCTCATTGATGATACGTTTAACTTCAAGACCCGCGATACGACCAGCATCTTTAGTTGCTTGACGTTGTGAATCGTTAAAGTAAGCAGGTACTGTGATAACCGCTTCTGTTACTGCTTCACCTAAAAAGTCTTCAGCTGTTTTTTTCATTTTTTTCAAAACTTCAGCTGAAATTTGTGGTGCAGCGCGTTTTTCGCCGCCCGCTTCAACCCATGCATCACCATTATCTGCTTTGATAATTTTAAAAGGCATGATGCCGATATCACGTTGTACTTCTTCGTCTTCAAAACGACGACCAATTAAACGCTTAATTGCAAATAATGTGTTTGTCGGATTAGTAACCGCTTGACGTTTAGCTGATTGACCTACCAGAGTTTCACCGTCTTGCGTGTAAGCAATAATAGACGGAGTGGTACGATCGCCTTCCGCGTTTTCAATAACACGTGCTTTGCCACCATCAAGTACTGCAACACAAGAGTTAGTAGTACCTAAGTCGATTCCGATAATTTTACCCATGAAATATCTCCAACTTCAAAATTCATTAATACGTTCGATGACTAGTAGATAGGGATGCCACAAACTTAATTCAACTGTAAAAATGAAAAAAAAGTGCTTTTTTGTAATTTATTTTGCAAATAACCCTAATTAATGTGTGGATTGTCGTTTTTTGCATCACCAGAGGCCACTTTGCAATCTGGTCTGATGAGTTTTTATGTGTTATAAAATTACGAATAAATAAAAAATGACTCAAAGGATCACCATGCATTTTGATCAACTACTACTACAAGCTGCACGTATAGGTCAGCTTTCCCCTTCAGAACAAATTCACGCAACAATGCAATTTCCTGCTAACTGGTGCCAAGGTCGAACTGCTTTTGGCGGTTTATCAGCCTCATTACTTTATCAGGCAATGCGTCAACAAATAGAATCTAGTCGTCGTTTGTTGTCTATTAGTACAAATTTTGTAGGTCCTTTATTAGCAGATACTGATTTTTCTCTCTCAGTCGAAATTTTACGGGAAGGAAAAAGTAGCACACAAGTACTGGCTAAAGCACTGCAGAACGGCCAAGTAAGCGTGGTCGTGCAAGCGTGTTTTGCAAAATCGCGAGATTCAGCCATTAAGGTACCAGTGACAAAAACAATGAGCCTAAAACCGGTTAATGAACGTTACACACTGCCATTTCAGTCAGGTGCCATGCCGGAATTTTTCCAGCATGTCGCGCTTTGTCCTCAGCAAGGTGCAATGCCGTTTACAGCAGCCCAAACGTCTCACTTAGGCGGCTGGATGAAATTTAAACAGTCGCCAGCAGAACTAAGTGAGGCACATATTATTGCCTTAACGGATGCATGGCCACCTACTTTATTACAAATGTTTAACCAACCAGCACCGGCTAGTAGCATGTCGTGGTATTTAGAATTTGTAAAAACGCCAACATTGGCAGCCGACGAGTGGCTTGGATTTGAGGCTGAAACTCATCACTGTAAAGATGGTTATGGTTTAGAAGATGGCTGTATTTGGTCACAATCTGGTGAGTTGCTTGCGCTTACGCGTCAAACTGTAGCATTATTTGATTGAGTTTGGCTCTACAGCCTGAGCATAATCACTGCCATCAAAGGCCATAATTTTACTGTATTCCCCATTTGCAATGATATGGGCAAGTCCCATATCAAAAACCTCTTGTAACACTTTACTCTTGAAATAGGCTGGCCGAGGTGCTTCTGGAAATATCGGGTGTACCGTAATCGGTTTAATTGAGTGTGATTCTTTATACTGCTGTAAATAATATAAAAACACCCGTTTTTCTAGTACCACCACATCAACCCACTCTTTCATTAAGTGGTCCACTTGCGCCGCTTGATATACGACTTCTTCATAAGAACTCAATTTAGCTGTTAGTGCTTTAAATGGCGGTGGCAAAAATTCGGTAGCATTTTGAAAGGCAACAACACTTTTCCCTAATAGATCATATACTGTATTAATTTTAAAATCATTTTTACGTAAGCTAATCGCCACATTTTGATACGCCAATAAACTTTGGCTTTGATAAATCTCAGAGGTGGTGAATCCAGCATAATTCATAACAATATCCACCTTCATCTGCTCTAAGGATTGCCCTGCACGCTTATTAGACATGTAAACGATATCTAAATTGGTTATACCTTGGTTTTTAAACGCTGATTTTAAAATTTGCAGCTGTAAACCGGTATCATCCTCACTAAACACATAGGGGGGTAATGAAGGGCTGACTGCAACAGTGATCCTATCGCTAGCTTTAGGCGCAGTTAAGCTTAATGCATAAGAGCTGTATAAAACTAAAATAAACGCTGTTAAATACTTCATTTAGCCCCATTGAATAGATGCGTTTTAGCAACTGTAAAATTGCGTGACAACATAGTTATTAGGCTAGCCTAGTTAAACAAATTTCGCATTTGTATTTAACCATTAATTGATGCAAACTTGATCTTAAGTACTTCTACGTGGTTTATTAATTTTGCAAACTGCCTGCCCTAATTGTGACCTTATTATTGATATTCCGCACATAGTTGCAAAACAAATGGCTGTTTGTCCACATTGCCACAGTAAGCTTTGTGCAGCAAATATAAATTACGACAGTCGTATTGTCGCTCTTAGTATCAGTGCCCTGCTGATGCTATTAAGCAGTATGTTTTATCCTTTTATTTCATTTAGTAGTAATGGCATTACACAAACAATAACCTTGCCCGATGCTGCTCGTATTTTGTTTAATTACGACAGCGATTTATTAGGGATTTTTATTGATGTGAGTATTATTGGTTTACCGATGGCATTGCTCACGATTTTGATCCCACTGCATTTGGGTTTACTCAAAGTTATACCGCAACCAATGGCTAGACGCTTACTCAAATTCACCTTGGCGCTGGAACCATGGATCATGTCAGAAATATTTTTAATCGGTGTATTGGTCAGCATGGTAAAAATAATGTCACTAGCGGAAGTCAGCTTTGGCGTTAGTTTTTGGGCCTATACCGCGTTTGTACTCTTCTATATTGGCTCATTAGCACACTTAAATCGTGCTCGATTATGGGATCAAGTACAGCCTCAGGCTAAAATTGCAGCTGCAAAACTTTCTTATCGGGCTATAGATAGTAACATTCGTGCCTGTCATGTCTGCCATCAACTTAGTGATAGCGAATACTGTTCTCGCTGTAATAGCAAAACCCATATTAGAAACCCGCACAGCGTACAAAAAGCGACGGCATGGTTAATAACTTCAATTGCCTGTTATATTCCCGCAAACCTATTACCAATAATGTACACCACTAGTTTAGGCGATGAATCCCCCTCAACATTAATTGGTGGGGTGATAACACTGTGGCAAGCAGGCTCATACCCTATTGCATTAATCATTTTTTTAGCTAGTGTAGTAGTACCATTAGCTAAAGCGCTTATTTTAACGTTTTTATGCTTTTTGGTGAGCAAACCCGCTAACAGCCAGACAAAAGGCTATACGAAAGTCTATCAATTAACTGAGTTTATTGGTAAATGGTCCATGATCGATGTATTTGTTGTCGCGATTCTAGTAGCCTTAGTGCAACTTGGAAATTTAATGTCAGTAACACCAGGTTTAGGCACTGTATTTTTTACTATCATGGTGATTTGCCAAATGCTAGCAGCACACGCGTTTGACCCTCGGCTATTATGGGATTCGCCAAAAAATGATAAAAAGATTATAAATTAGAGAAACAGCATGAGCGAAACGGCTAATATAAAAAAAGAACCCATTATTTCAGCGATTTGGATCATACCGGTTATAGCTTTGCTCGTTGGTATGTGGATGCTTTACCAATACCAAGCTAATAAAGGTGCAACCATTTATATTTCAATGCCTCAGGCTGAAAGTATTGTGGCTGGAAAGACTGAAATAAAAGTGCGTAGCGTGAAAATAGGCCAAATTGATCATGTTCGCCTCTCTGATACTAAAAACAGTGTGATTGCTCGTGCGCAAATTGATAAGCATTATGATGGCTTACTCACTGAAGATGCCAAAATATGGGTAGTAAAACCGCGTATTGATGAAACAGGTATCAGCGGCATGAGCACTTTACTTTCAGGAGTGTATTTAGAGTTTTCACCAGGTGAAAGTAGCAAAACAAAAGAACACTTTAAATTACAAGAAGAGCCAGCGCTGATTGATAAAGATGTCAAAGGCGGTCGCTTTTCATTACTCAGTTATGATGCTGAGGTTATGGATGTAGGCACCGGTATATTTTTTAAGAATTATAAAATTGGTCAAGTTGAAACCGCGATATTTGATTGGAAGAACCAAGCAATGAAGTATGGTATTTTCATCAACGAACCTTATCAAAACCTGATCACTTTAAATTCTATTTTCTGGGTCAATACGGGTATTGAAATTGATTTATCAGCCGATGGCATTAATGTAAAAACAGGTTCATTAAGCAGGTTATTAAAAGGAGGGATCTCGGTTGGTTTGCCTGAACAACAATCGCCAGGGGATTTTGCCCAAGAGGGTCATAACTTTTCGCTTAGTAACAGCTACAAAGATGCTCTTGAGGAACGTTTTTATAATTTTGATTATTACCTAATTGAGTTTGAGCAGTCTATTCGCGGTTTACGTGCCGGTGCACCAGTTGAATATCGTGGTATGCGTGTAGGTACTGTTGTAGAAGCCCCCGCTCATGTGATCATCGATGGCAAACCCGCTCATTTTAGAACTGATAATACAGCGGTGCCCGCTTTGATAAAAATTGAGTATGGCCGCATTTACCACAACAATGTCTCAGCTAAAGAATTTTGGCAAAGTAGTGTTGATGGTTGGATAAAAAATGGCATGCGCGCTTCTTTAAAACCAGGTAACTTACTCACTGGCGCTGTGTATGTCGATTTTGATATCTACCACGATGCCCCAGCAGCGAAGTTAGAAACACTGTCTCAATATCAAATATTTCCAAGTGTTTCCAGTGGCATAACCGTTTTAGCAGATCAAGTGTCTGACGTATTAAGTAAGGTAAATAATTTAAAAATTGAAGACAGCTTAGCGCAAATTGATTCGGCGTTTACTGATTACCAAGCGCTGGCGAATGAAATGCGTACATTATTAAGTAAACAAGATACCCAAAATTTACCCGGTGATATCAATCGTAATTTTGCTGAAATGACAAAAAGTATGCAGCAATTTGATGTCACCATGAAACAGTTTGAAAAAACCATGGCCAGTTATCAACAGGGTTCTTCATTTCATAATCAGTTACAACAAACGCTTTCAGAATTTAAACGCTTAAGTGAAGAGCTACAACCACTTACTCGCGGTTTAAATGAGCAACCAAATATGTTTATTTTTGATAAATCATTGCCTGCCGATCCAACGCCGAGGAAACAATAATGCGCACGCTTTTACAACTACAATTTTTTGCTGTTATCGGGGTGCTGTTCTTGTCAGGGTGTAGTCAATCGCTTAATACACCGATTGAATATTATCAGTTTGAGCAAACTATAAAGCCAATGCAGCGCAGTGCAACTAACACAATAGCCCAATTGCGCGTCAGTACTGTCAGCTTACGTGGTGCCTTGAATAACCGTGGTATTGCAATGAAAATGGATAATAATCAGATCAATGCTGCTAATTATCACTTATGGAGTGAAGCGCCAGATCAGATGCTAACAGCAAGTGCCCATCAAACATTATTTACTGAGCTTGATAACTGGATGGTGGTCAAAGGATTACCTGTCATAACAGATAAAGATCAGCAAAGTTATTATGAATTAGAATATGAACTGCATCATTTCAATGGTGATAACCAAGGTAATGCGGATATTTCCGGTTTATGGCGTCTGTATTATACGTCATTCGAAAATGGCCGCTCTTTAAAAGCAATTCATTATTTTAGTGAAGTTAACCCTTTAATCGGTGATGATTACGAAGGTCTTGTCGAAAGCTTAGAGCAAAACTGGCAGAATATTAATCAACAGGTAGCAACCACCCTGAACGTTCTTATTCAAGAATAAACACCACTAAAGCCCAGTTTATTTTGTAACCGGTGCGAAGCGCTATTCTCTGCTCTGCTATTGCAGCAATTTGACTAAGCCTACCTTGGTATACACACAATAGTTTTGTGGTAGCTTCAAACGCAACCCCTTGGCCCATACCCAAAACCCTGCTGTTGGTGGCCAACAATAAAGGTTTTTTGTAAATACTGCTCAGCTTGTTGCTGAGTGTAAATGCCTTTATCAGCAATATAACGATAAAAGCTTGACTGATTTAATAAACTCAAGATAAATGGCGCATCGCTTAGCTGGCAATGGCGAAGAACTAACCGTTGCGTATTCATAGCTCGTTTTGCTATTAATGATAGTGATCGTTTAAGCTAAATTAAAATGCAGCACTATCAACTGTACCGGTATAATTTAAACAGGCTGCGACTCTATGTTGTTGAACCTTGGAAAGCTCCGACAATTTATAATAACGATGTGCTAAGTGTTCATCGCTGAGCGTGATCACAGCATCTTTTAACAAACTAACTCTAAAAATAAAAGCATGGGAATTAAACGCCTTGTGGTAATAAATGCCAGTTAAGTGTTCAATTTTCACTTCACAGCCGAGCTCTTCTTGGCATTCGCGTATAAGTGCTTGGTGTACTGTTTCACCCATATCTAACGCGCCACCAGGTAATCCCCACCCTTGTTCACCATAGCTTGCCTTCAGCTGCAAAATCTCCCCGCTTGCATTGGTGATCACCGCATGGGCGCTGAGTCGATAAAAGTCTGTAAATGTCATATTTACTCTCTAAGTTGATACTCTTAAACAATAACAAAAAGCCTCGCAATTGCGAGGCTTAAAGATTATGAATCACGGTTAATAATTAATCATGGCTAATTTTCACTACCTGCTTTCCGGCAAAGCCACCAGCAATTTGTTTATTCAGCGCCTGTGAAATACTACTGGCGTTAAATTCAACCTCAATGATCTGCGGTATTTTGATACTGCCACTGGCTAAATTGTCTAGCAATAAATTGCCCATAAAACTCATTTTTTGCTGAGCACATAAACTGTTTGCTAACCACGCTCCACCTAAAGAAACAATACCTATATTTGGTGCACGTCGGTACATCAGCTCCTGCTCAAACTTAGGCAATGGGTTTAAACAGGCAATTCGACCACAAAAACGCATTAATTCAACATTCCGTACAGTGGTTTCACCGCCAATAGAATCAAGCACCGCATCAAAGCCTTGTGGTCCAAGTTCTTTACGAATTTTATCACTAAGCTTTTTATCGTTGTAATCAAACACCACATCAGCACCCAATTGCTTAACCAGCTTATGGTTGCGTTTGCTCGCAGTCGTAAATACCGTAGCACCACGTTGTTTGGCAAATTGGATGGCGAACTGACCGACGCCCCCCGCACCAGCTTCAATTAAAATCGAGTCGCCTTCGGTTAATTGCAGTTTATCAAGAGCTATTAATGCCGACATCCCTGCGCAGGGCAATGTCGCGGCTTGCTGTAACGTAACACTGTCAGGAATTTGCGATACAGCAAAGTTAGGTACTTTAGCGTATTGCGACAATACCCCTTGATCACCAACATTACCATGCCACATGACCCGAGTACCGACACTTGGAAATACCCCTTTAGTGGCTTTTACCACCACCCCTACAGCATCAAGGCCTAAGGTATGAGGATAGTGCCATTTACAAAAACCTTGTTTAGCAAAATACGCATCAACCGGATTCAACGCAACATACTCAACCTTTATCAACAATTCGTTGTCTACGACATCAGGCACCGGCAATTCAAGCTCAGATAAATTAATCTGTTCATTAGGTTCAAGTAACGCAATCACACGCATTGTGGCGGGGATTGTTGATAAAAGATCAGTATGTGGCATCAAAAACTCAACTTAACTTAATTAACTAGCGCATAACTCCAACGACCATTAAATACTTGATAAGTGTTTACTTTAGCAAGTAATGATGAAATCGTTGAGTCAATTGCATTTTCCTGCGCTATTAAAACATCCTGTCGCGCATCTAACAACTCTAAGTAAGGTATTTGCCCTTCTTGGTACATCGCCTGCGCTTGTAAAAAGGCGTTATTAGCAAACTCATAACGCTGTTTGGCATAGCCTAGCTGCTTGGTTTGTTTGACTAATAACTGCAGCGAAAGTTCACTCTGTGCTAATGCCTCCAACACCACTTGTTGATATTGGCTGTAAGCGGCTTCACTGAGATATTGCTGAGCATCACGTTGCGCCAATAACGCAGGGTAGCTCAATAATGACCACTGAATGCGTGGGGCAACTTGCCATTGCTGCGTAGTATCAGATAGCTGGTTGTTATCTAAACTCACTACACCTGCAAACGCCGTTAAACTGATATCTGGTAATAATGCTTTACTCGCAGCCACGCTCAATGAATTTGCTTGGCTAAATTCAAATAATGCTTGGCTAATATCAGGACGCAGTGCAATGGCATCACTTGGGGTGGCTAAGCTTACAGTAAATGCATGCTCAAACAGGGCTTGCTCGTCAGCTAAGGTTAGATCAGCAGGTAACTGCCCTGTTAGCGTAGCAAGCGTCGCTAAGTCACGAAATTGCGCGTATTCAATATCTGGCAATAAGGCTTGTTGCTGCTTTAATTGTGCCAAGGTTCGATTTAAATCAAGTTCATTAGCAACCCCTTCCTCAACCCGAGCCCGCAAAACCGCAATACTTTGCTCTAATGCTTCAATTTGTTGGTCAATGATCTGCTGTTTTTGCTTATTGCCTTGAAAGCTAACAAACCCTTTTACTACAGCGCTAACAACTTCAATATGCAAAGCACGCAATTGTTCCGCTTGACTCATTGCCCCAGCATTCGCAGCATTAACAAGTGCAGTGATTTTGCCAAACAAATCAAGTTGCCAATCAAGGTTAACATTAGCCGCTGATTGACGTGTATCTATATCATCAATACTTGAGCGAGTGGCATCAACGATCATTCCCCCTTGCGGTAGATATTGGGCTTTTTGCCCACCCAGACGGGCAAGTGCACTTTTCAGCTTTAACTGACTAGTGTGTAAATCATGATTATTAGTTCGTGCGCTTATTATTAAATTATTTAGTTGGCTTGAATTTAATTGCTGCCACCAATTAAGTTCATCTTGACCTTGTAGCTGAGCAGCGAGCTGCGTTTGCGCAACAAATTCTTGCAACTGACTTTGGTACTGCTGTTCATCAATTTTACTAGCGCAGCCACTTAATAAACCCGCTACAACAAGAGCGGTTAACTTATACTTACTCATTAATTTGCTCCTGCGTAGTCACTTTACGGGTTTTAGTTACCAAAATATAAAACACGGGGGTAAATAATAAACCAAACACGGTTACACCAATCATACCCGAGAATACCGCGTTGCCCATTGCATGGCGCATTTCTGCTCCAGCTCCCGTTGCTAATACTAAGGGAATGACACCCGCAGTAAAGGCAATTGACGTCATTAAGATAGGTCGTAAACGCATCCGACAAGCTTCTAAAATAGCGTCAAAATGACTCAATCCATGGTTATTTTTATCGCGTGCAAACTCCACCATTAAAATGGCATTTTTAGAAGCCAAGGCAACCAGTACAATCAATGCTATTTGGGTGAAAATATTATTATCAGCGCCCACCAACCATACACCCATTAATGCTGAGAATATTGTCATTGGTACAATCAGAATAATAGCCAGTGGTAGACGTAAGCTTTCATATTGCGCAGCCAATACCATGAACACTAATAACACCACTAATGGGAATACATAGACCATGGTATTACCCGCTAGAATTTGCTGAAAAGTAACTTCGGTCCATTCGTACTCAATACCCGTAGGTAAATTATCAGCCAAGATCAGCTCAATTGCCTGCTGTGCTTGATCTGAACTGTAACCAGGCGCTGGACTACCATTAAGCTCTGCACTTGGGTAACCATTGTAATGCATCACTCGATCAGGGCCTGTTGTAGGCGTTGCCGTTAATACCGAGCCTAATGGCACCATATTCCCTTGGTTATTGCGCACTTTTAGATTCAATATTTGTTCTGGATCAAGGCGAAAATCAGCATCAGCTTGGGCATTAACTTGGTACGTACGGCCAAATAAATTAAAGTCATTAACGTACATTGAGCCCAAATACACTTGCAACGCATTAAACACTTCATCTAATGGAATACCTTGAATAAGCGCTTGCTCTCGGTCGATATCAATATCCATTTGTGGTACTTGAATTCTAAAACTTGAATAGAGCCCCATTAACGCCGGATCTTGCTGAGCTTTACCAATCACCGTTTGCAAACTGTTAAATAGTGTTTCAAAGCCTTTATTACCGCGATCTTCAATTTGCAGTTTAAACCCACCCGTGGTGCCTAAACCTTGAATTGGCGGCGGTGGAAATACAGCCACAAATGCTTCATCAATAGCACTAAAACGCTGGTTTAACTGTGCCGCAATAGCCATCGCCGATTTACTCGGATCGCTTCGCTCACTAAAGGCTTCTAGCGGTGTAAATACAATGGCGCTATTAGGACTGTTAGTAAAACCATTTACCGACAAGCCAGGAAAGGCAACTGTGTGAGCAACACCAGGGACTTGCAGTGCAATTTCTTGCATTTGTCTAACCACATCTTGAGTACGGTCTAAACTCGCTGCATCAGGTAATTGTGCTATCGCAACTAAATATTGCTTATCTTGTGCAGGAATAAAACCACCCGGCACGGCATCAAATAGCTTAATTGTTCCACCTAATAAAACCACGTATGCAATCACCACTACCACGCTCATGCGCATTAGTTTTTGTACCAGCTTTTGATAGCCTTTGGCACCACGGTCAAATACTCGATTAAAGGGTGCAAATAACCAGCGACCAAATAAACGATTTAATAAACGCGTCAGCGCATCCGGTTTAGCATCATGGCTTTTAAGTAATAGTGCCGCCAACGCAGGTGATAAAGTTAATGAGTTAAATGCTGAGATAACCGTTGAAATAGTAATAGTTAACGCAAACTGTTTATAAAATTGACCTGATAAACCACTAATAAACGCAGTAGGAATAAACACGGCACACAACACTAACGCAATCGCGATTATAGGACCTGTCACTTCAGTCATCGCCACACGCGTGGCTTCCAGAGGTGATAAACCTTGTTCAATGTTACGTTCAACGTTTTCGACCACCACGATAGCATCATCGACCACAATACCTATGGCAAGTACTAAACCAAATAACGACAGCGTATTGATCGAGACCCCTAACCACTGCATCACCGCAAAAGTACCGATTAGTGAAACTGGCACAGCTATAAGTGGAATAATCGAAGCACGCCAGGTTTGTAAAAATAACACCACTACAATTACCACTAACGCGATAGCTTCAAGTAACGTTTTGATCACCGCATCAATCGAGCCGCGAACAAATACCGTAGGGTCGTAGACAATGTCGTACTCAACACCAGCTGGAAAATCTTTCGATAAACGCGCCATGGTTTCGCGTACTTGATCTGAAAGCTCAATCGCATTAGAGCCAGGACGTTGAAATATCGGCATCGCCAGTGCTGGTTGATTATCAAGTTCAGCTCTAAGTGAGTAAGTGTTTTGGCCTAAATCGACACGTGCAACATCGCTTAGACGTGTTAATTGACCTTGTTCACCCACTTTAATGATCACTTGCTGAAACTCTTCAATGCTGTTTAAGCGCCCTTTTACATTTAACAATATTTGAAATTGACTGTCTGTCGAAGCAGGTTGTGCACCTAAGCTACCCGCTGCAACTTGTTGGTTTTGCGCACGCAATGCGTTGACGACGTCCATTGCGGTTAATTCTCGTGCTGCTAATGCATCGGGGTTAAGCCACACTCGCATTGAATATTGACCACCACCAAATAATTTTACATCGCCTACGCCACTCAAACGTGCAATTTGGTCTTTCACATATAAGTCAGCGTAGTTAGATAGATACGCTGTATCATGTGTTTTTTCCGGTGAGAATAAGTGTACCACCATGGTTAGATCAGGTGATGATTTTTCAGCGACGACGCCTAAGCGCTGCACTTCTTGTGGTAGTCGCGGCAAAGCACTGTTAACCCGATTTTGTACTTGTACTTGCGCACGATCTAAATCTGTTCCCAATGAAAACGTTACTGTCAGTGTCATACGCCCATCACTGGTCGCTTGGGAAAACATATACAACATGTTTTCAGTACCATTGATCTCTTGCTCCAATGGAGTCGCCACAGTTTGTGCTATAACAGTTGGGTTTGCTCCTGGGTAGTTCGCAGTTACCACAACTGTCGGCGGAACAACTTCTGGATACTCACTGACCGGCAGTTGAAACAACGATATGGCACCAGCAATTAAAATCACCAATGACAGCATGGCTGCAAATATCGGTCGTTGAATAAAAAAGTGAGAAAATTTCATTATTTGTCCTACTTCTTAGCCATAAGCGTGTGCTGCGCCGTTGGCGATAACGTAAAAGCAACACCAGTTGTGTCTATGGTCACTGTATTAGGTGAAATCGGCATGCCAGGTCCAACACGCGCAGGACCATTAACCGCAATCACATCGCCAGCTTTTAAGCCCGAGGTAATAGCGCGAAAACTGCCATAGCGCTCACCGGTTGTAACCAGTTTATATTCGAGAATATTGCCTTCACCTACAGTAAGCACAAAGCGATTTTTCAAATCGGTGCCAATTGCTCTATCAGGCACAATAACTTGCTCTGTAACGTCATTGGCCGCTAACTTAATACGTGCAAATGAACCGGCGCGTAAGGCGGTATTTTCATCAAATCGTGCACGCACTCGCAAAGTACCTGTTGCTGCATTGATTTGATTATCAATAAAGTCGATATAACCGGTGTGTGCAAAGCCATTTTGACCCACTTTTTGCATGACTACTTGCTGATGAGCAGCGGCGGTTACTTCATCAAATGAACTATTCCAAGTGCGTTCATCAACATCAAAGTAAGCATACATAGTTTGATTTGATACGATTGAAGTCAGTACACTTTGCCCTGCAAGCACATTATTACCTTTGGTAATATTTGCACGCGAGATCACACCATCAATGGGTGAACGTATATCTGTAAATTCTAAATCTAAATTAGCTGCAATTAGCTGGGCTTTTAAGGCCGCAAGTTGTGCTTCACGTTGGTGTAAGGTTGACGTACGTGATTCCGCTTGCTCTGTTGAAATCGCTTTACGCTGCGTTAATCGCTGCGCTCTTTTAGCTTCACTTTGCGCTTGCGATAAAGCCGCTTCAGCACTGACTACTTGTGCCTCTAAACTTGCTACAACTGCAGCATATGGGCGAGCGTCCAGTTTAAACAGTAAGTCACCCTGTTTAACCTCGTCGCCCTCATTAAACGCAATATGCTCAATAACTCCGGCAACACGCGGCATAAGTGATACTTCTTCCGGCGCTTCTAAACGCGTAGTGTAGGTGTGCCAATTTTGCACTGGCTTAATGATCACTGAGGCAACATCTATTGGTTGAAGATGTTGTTGACTCGTTTGTTGGGCTGGCTCTTCAGCACAACCAGCAAGGGCAAGTGATGCCCCTAAAACTGCAATAGCTATTAAGTGTTTGTTCATGACGACGCTCCTGTTAGTGTATTTTTCCATGGTACGGAACAAACATGCGGACAAAAACCATAGATTTTTAAATTCATTAATGCCAATATGGCATCAATTAAATATTGGTGAGTAATTAATGGATACCACGAGTCGCTTATTAATGTTGTTAGAAGTCGTTGAGCGAGGCTCATTCGCTAAAGCAGCAGAAACCCGTAATATTGATCGTTCAGTGATCTCAAAACAAATAAGTCGCCTCGAAGATGATTTAGGGGTACGTTTACTGAACCGCACCACCCGCTCATTTTCACTGACAGCCGCAGGGGCCGAGATGATAAAAAAAGCCAGTGAGTTGAGGCAACTATTAGGTGAAACTGTACGTTTAGCCGAGAACTATCACCAAGAGCCACGGGGAGTGTTAAAAATCACTTCGTCAACCATTATTGGCAGACGTTATTTACAACCTGTCATTAATGATTTTCAAAAACGCTTCCCGCAAGTAGAAGTTGAACTAAGACTCGATGATAAGTTAGTTGATCTGGTATCTGAAGGCTTTGATCTTGCTTTTCGGGTCGGTGAGCCAAAAGATTCATCGCTGATCGCACGTAAAATTGCGCGCAATAGATTACTAATATTAGCCGCACCTGAGTTTATTCAAACGTATGGATTGCCAAGTAAAATAGAGGATTTAGCTGATTTACCCTCTGCCAGCTATTTTAGCACCTCGTTACGCGTTGAAGGTATTCGCTACGTAGATCAATTCGGTCTACCACAAGAGCAAAAAATTAAGAGTGTATTTAGAGCCAATGATGCAGAGGTATTACTTGATAAAACGCTCTCTGGAACAACCTATGTGCTCGCACCAGCATTTATTATTAATGATGAAATAAAGCAAGGCCGTTTAGTGCCTTTGTTAACCGATATCAAATTACAAGAGTACAGTGCGATGTACGCGGTATACCCGCACCGTGATCTACCAGTGAGAACACGGTTATTTTTTGATGCGATACGTGAGCACCTCGGTAAAGAGGCCCCTCTTTGGGAAAGTAATATTCCTGGTTTCGATCACATGTATCAAGGCGGTTAAGGCTATCGCGATAAGCGACTAAGCCGATACGTGCGCCTGAACAAAAACAAATCTATTTCAGCAAATTTTCCGTAATACTTGAGAACTATCTAAAGCTGCGATATCCATTGACTCACTTAAATTCAAACGAAAACGAGTGAGTATAGCGGCTAATTTAAAATTCAAGCTCATGTTTTATAGCCTTATTTATGGCACTGCGTTAATCAACTTAGTGCATTACATAAATGGAAGAATTAAAACAAAACCAATAAATAGAAATAATTATCATTTACCCATTGACGAACAATTAAATACAAGTAATAATCGTTCGTATCAACACGGAGTAGCATACCACAATAAGTTTGCGCTTATTGTATAAATCTAACGTACCGACCTCAGTGCCCTAGGGAAGATCGACCAGTAAGGATGCTGGACCCCTTTAGTACAAAGTTGTTGATGGAGATGGTGACGCTTCGAGCGTATTACTTACTCGACCCAAGTAATATAATTTAAAGATCACATTCACTTGCTACATTGCTCATATCGGTGACGGTTGATATGACCCAAAAAGCCCCTTTGGGGCTTTTTTATTTCTTTAAATTTTCTGTAATATCTGTATCTTATGTCTAAGGGTTATCATTTATAGTGCGAAACTGGGCAATTGTGGTTGTTGGGACTAAGATTAAACAGTAACACGCTAATAGGAGGTATTGTCATGTGGCAGCCGAAGTTTAAAATATGGTTGATGGTCGGTGCACTTAGCATCTGTGGTGTTGCTCATGCGGGGCTTGAAGAAGGGATCCGTGCAGCCAATGAAGGACAATTTGAAGACGCACTTAGAGAGTTTAACTACCTTGCAGAAAAAGGCTTTGCACCTGGAATTTACGAGCTAGGACAGCTATATGAAGGTGGCCACGGCGTAACACGCGATTATCACAAAGCAGCTGAACTTTATCAGCAAGGCGTTAATAAGCACCACGTCGACTCAATGTTTGCATTAGCTGTGCTTTATCAAGAAGGTAAAGGCGTTAAACTTGATAAACAAATGTCCGTTACACTCTTTAAGCAAGCAGCAGCAAAAAACTTGCCCGCCGCTCAGTTTAACTTAGGTGTGATGTACGCCAACGGCGATGGCGTTGCGCAAGATTATAAAGAAGCTATTAAATGGTATGAAAAAGCCGCAGGTAACAATTATACGCTAGCACAGTTTAATATGGCACTGATGTATTTCGAAGGCCATGGAGTCGAAAAAAATATAGAAAAATCATACATATGGAATACTGTTGCTGAATATAATGGTAGTTTAGATGCCAGTCACAGTCGTAAGCTAGATGAGCGCAAGCTGATGCCTACGCAAATTGCAGAAGCCAAAGAAAAAGCTGATGCATTGTATGAAAAAATCCAAGCAGGCCTTTATGCGGGCGAAAATCGGATGTTTTAACTGCCAGTTAAAACGCTATTGGATTGTACTTAACGCCTATTTATGGCCGCAAGTACAACCATTTAAGTATTTTAATCAATATCTTATTTTGCGCCAGTAACAATCCTAATTTAGGATTAAAACCACCCGTTTTCAATGTATTGCGAGCATGACTAAAGGTTAAAAAGCCTTCAATACCGTGATAATTTCCCATCCCAGAAGCACCTAAGCCGCCAAATGGCGCATCATCAGCAGTCACCTGCATTAAGGTGTCATTAATGGCAAATGTACCACTTTGAGTATGGTGCTGAATATGGGCATTGAGCTGTTTATTTTGTCCCATTATATACAAAGCTAACGGTTGAGGACGTTGGTTTAAAAAATCAATCGCTTGGCTGAGTTGCTGGTAAGTAACTATAGCAAGAATTGGCCCAAACAGTTCTTCTTGCATCAACCTCATATTGTCATTTACATCAGTCACAATATGCAAACCAAGACGGTGCTTATGTTCGTCACTTTGGTTTTCATCTAAAGGCTTAATTATTTGTGCGCCCTGTTGCTGTGCATCTGCCAATAAATCTGTTAAGCGCTGAAAATGATGACTGCTAATAACCGATGTTAAATTTTTACCTTCAACACCTAATTTATAATGTTTTTTATATAAGCTACAGAGACTTCTGACTAACTGGTGCTGTAACTTTTCAGGCACTAAAACATAATCGGGGGCAACACAAATCTGCCCTGCATTGGTCATTTTACCAAATAAAATAGCTTTAGCCGCCTTATCTATATCTACTTGCTCAGTAATAATGACTGGGGATTTTCCGCCTAACTCAAGAGTGACTGGGGTAAGGTTTTTACTCGCAGCGGCCATAACATGGCGCCCTACAGCTGTAGAGCCGGTAAAAAATAAGTGTGCGAATGGCAAACAGCTAAACTGTTGACTTAATTGCGCTTCACCTTCGATCACTGCGCAATGTTCGCTAAGCTCGCCTGTAAATAGTTTTTTGAGTACTTGATTGGTGTGCGGAGTAAATTCACTGACCTTTAATAATACCCGATTACCTGCGGCAATAGCGGTGATCACCGGCACAATTGATAATTGAATTGGGTAATTCCATGGGGAAATTATTCCCACTACTCCCTTGGGTTGATAGCTCACAGCAACTTTTGATGGCGCTAGGCTCAAACCCGCTTTTCGCGGTGAATCTTTTGCCCATTTAGGTAAATGCTTGATGGTGTGGCTGATCGTTTTGACCGTCGGCAATATATCACCCAAAATCGTATCAAAAGCAGTACGAAAGCCAAAGTCTTTCGAACTTGCAGCGACTAGTTCAGCTTCTAATATCAACAATTCACGCTTTAACGATTTTAATAAACGGATCCGCTGTGGTAATGCTAAATATGGCTGATCATCAAAATGTCGCTGCATTTCATCAAACTGCGCTTTTAGATCAACATTGCATATAGTATCTGTGTCAGACAAAGGCATACCCATAAACGAAATAAAGATTAAACCACTATAACTTTGTTTCTTATAAGGGGCAATATATAACCCAACCACCTTAAGATGGGAGTGTCGTTGGAATTAAAAGCGATTTAGGCAAGCTATTGATTGCAAGGAATAATGGTTTTGATATAGAGCGCTATCAACAAACAAATAGCGCTCCGGTTGGGTAACTTTAAATTACTTAAAAATTAAATACCGATGCCGCAAGGGTCATAGTGACAAATGTGATCAGCGCAATTGCAACAATATTTAATGCAAAGCCAGCTTTGATCATATCCTGCATTTTAATTTGCCCTGAGCCAAACACAATGGCATTAGGCGGAGTAGCAACAGGCATCATAAACGCACAACTACAGGCTATAGCCGCAGGAATAACCCAGACCAATGGTGTACCTGTGACTGACTCGGCAACAGGGCCAAGTAGTGGTAAAAATCCGGCTGCGGTTGCTGTATTACTGGTGATCTCAGTTAAGAAGGTGATCAAGGTTGCAATTGCTAACACACTCAATACTAATGGAATGGCGCTGGCGCCTTCAATCATATGAGCTATGTATTCAGCCAAACCTGATGATTTTATTTGTGCCGCTAGGGTTAAGCCACCACCAAATAACAATAACACTCCCCAAGGAACTCCTGCCGCACTTTGCCAATCAAGAATACGTTCATCACGGCCTTTATTCGCCGGCAAGACAAATAATAATAATGCAGCGGCAATGGCAATACCGGTATCCGATATTTTTAAACCAGAAAAATCAGCGATCAGAGGTCTAAATATCCAGCACACAGCGGCAAATAAAAACACCCATAACACCCCTTTTTCAGCGCGCTGCATAGTGCCTAGATCTTTTAACTGCGAACGAAATAGTGACTTGGTGTCGACTTTTTGAGGTTTTTCATCCGTTTTATCAACTTTATAAGCAAACTTGGTCAGCCACAGCCAACAAATGATCAACATAGTCAGTGACAATGGCACACCCACCATCATCCATTGCGCAAAACCAATTTCAATTTTATAACTGTCTGATAAATAAGCGGCCATCAATGCATTCGGTGGCGTACCAATTAAAGTTGCAATGCCGCCAATGCTGGCACCATAAGCAATAGAAAGTAACAGTGCTTTACCAAAACCATTATTATTTGGATTAGATTTTTGCACTAAATGAGTGATAGACATAGCAATAGGTAACATCATCACTGCTGTTGCAGTATTTGACATCCACATTGATAAGAATGCCGTTACTAACATCATCGCTAATATCTGCAAACTCGGTTTTGAACCCGCGTAAAGCATAGTACGTAAAGCAATGCGCTTGTGTAAGCCCCAACGCTCCATCGCAATGGAGATCAAAAAGCCGCCTAAAAACAAGAATATTAATGGGTGCGCATACGGTGCAGCGACACTTTTTATCGCAGCAATGTCAGCCAACGGAGAAAATACCAGCGGCAGTAGCGCAGTAGCCGGAATAGGAACCACCTCACTCACCCACCATGATGCCATCCAAAACGCTAATCCTGAAGTACGAAGAGCAGCGCTACTCATGCCAGCAGGAGGGTCGATCAAACACGTAAGTAACATGACCGCAGGGCCCAATAACAATAGCAACATCTGTATCATTGGATTTTTTTCAGGTTTATCGTCTAAAGTTTGTGTGCTCATATTAAACCCCTATTAAAATTTATACTTTAAGCCAAGGGCTAAGCTACTATCCGTTTGCTGTTGCAAATCTAAGTCAGTATAAAATAAGTACGCGGTAGTTTGTTTATCAAATAAATAATCCACACCTGCAGTCCACTGGTTGCCCTTAGTACTTTGGCGAATAGTTGAGTCATCACTGGCAAATTGTAGTTTTGGCTGCCATTTGTCAATGGTATAACTGGCACTCAACACATAGCCGTTTCCTGATTTAGTACCATCTACTGACTCACTGTGCTGGTAAATAGCACCTAGTTGTAAATCATTTTTTTGCCACGCGCCAACAACACGACTGGCATTGATATTATTGAGTGAATCAATATGGCTGATCGCCACGTAATAATTTTTATTTTTTAAACCACGGTCACCGTATATTAACGTAGCGGCATAGCCTGCTTCATTATTGGCGCTGTCATCCTTCAAAGCATAGGTAAGTGATAACTGAGCTCCCGCATATGATTTTGAACTATACGTTATGGTATCACCAAGGCGATCTTGACCGGGTAGTAATTGAGCAATATCGGCTTGAGTTTCATTGAAGTTATCGACTTTACCTTCTGAATACTTAAAGCGAGTATCGTTTCGACCAACCACAACTTCACCAAAATTTCCCGCTAAACCTAAATAAGTATTGCGGGCGCTGAATGGCTCATCTGTATCATCGTGCTCAAAACCCTTTACTTGCACTTCGTATTTAAATACCGCTTTTAACGAATCAGTGAGTACATGTTGCCCTTTCACACCAATACGTGAAAAAGGCGCATCGATTTGCGTTCCTTTTTTAGCATAACGCATTACGCCGTTGTCAGTATTAGCAATTTGCACTTCTGCTTTACCATAAATGTCATACTCTGCGGCATGAACACTTTGCCCAAAGCAAGCAGCTGCAAAACTTGTGGCTACAAAAACAGGGATTAGTTTTTTGTCTATTATTATCATTGTGTACCCTTATTATTAGAATCATTTGTTGTTCCCGCTAATAAAGGCAAGTTTACTGCCAACTGCTTATAAAACAGTAAAGTTTAAAATATTCAAATACTTAAAATCAAACTTGAATTCTGCTTGCAATAAAAAGTGCGGGATCCCACACACTCTCAAAGCGTGGCTGTCACCATTTCCACCCATCAAATCAAGCTGAGCGAGTAAATCCCTGAAGCAAAGTTCTGGTCAATCAATAAACATGTCACGGTTGAGGCTATATTTATTCATTTTGTCATACAAAGTTTTACGGGCAATTTGTAAGGTATTCATGGTTTCTTTAATACTACCTTGATGGCGTTCAAGGGCTTCTTCGATTAAAGATTGCTCATAAAAACATACTTTTTCCGCCAAACTCAGATCGGGCGATAACTCACTACCATTATTATTTTCGGTATTGGCGAACGCTAATTCGGCGCCCAGTAGCACCGCTCGTTCAGCTTGGTTTCTAAGCTCTCTGACATTACCTGGCCACTGATAACTAAGTAAACGCTGTAATATATCGCTGCTTAAAGGAGCGGGAGGTTTATGAAAACGAGTTGCGGCAATTGAGCTGAAATGTTTGAATAATAAAGGAATATCAGCTTTTCTATCACGCAATGCCGGAATACTTACCTTCACTAAATTGAGTCGATAATATAAGTCAGCTCTAAAGTCCCCTTTTTCGACCAAGGATAATAAATCAACTTTGGTTGCCGCAACAATACGTATGTCTAAGTCAACGGCGGTATTAACGCCGACGGGGGTCACTTTTCGCTCTTCTAAAACGCGAAGTAACTTTACTTGCAATGATGCCGGTGTGCTTTCTATCTCATCTAAAAACACCGTACCACCTTGAGCAAACTCAAATTTACCTTGGCGACTGTGTGTTGCCCCTGTAAACGCACCGCTGGCCGCACCAAATAGTTCACTTTCAATCAGTTGCTCTGGTATGGCACCACAGTTAATTGCCACAAAATTACAGTTTGAACGGCTGCTTTGATCGTGTAAAAAGCGTGCAACTAACTCTTTACCGGTGCCAGTTTCACCTTCAATCATCACATCTGCGGGAGTGTCGCTCACCGCATTGAGCAAGTGCATCATTTGCTGCATTTGCACGGTTTCCCCTAAGATCCGTACACCTGGGGCTGACGTTTTTTCTACCGCTAGTTTTAAAGCACGATTTTCCATTACCAAGGCACGCTTATCACACGCTCTGGCAATACAATCTAATAACTGCTCTGTAAGGGGTTTTTCAAATAAGTCGTAAGCCCCTAATTGCATGGCTTTAACGGCCACCGATACATCAGCAAATCCAGTCAGAAAGATCACCGGTAATTCGCTATCAAATGCTTGAACTTGTTCTAAAAAAGCCAGCCCATCCATTTTCGGCATATTAATATCACTGAGCACCACCCCGTTAAAACGACGATTAAGTTTTGATAAAGCACTCATTGGATCGCTAAAACACTGTACTTGATAGCCTTCGAGTGTCAGCAATTGGTCAAGTGAATCGCGGATCATTGCTTCGTCATCAATAACAATAACTTGCTTACAATCAATTGCTAACGTATTCATAACACTCCTTTAGTACTTGCTAAGGTAATAATAAATTGAGCACCACCGCCTGGGCGATTATGTGCAGTTAAACAGCCATTAAATGAATTAATGATTTGCTTAGAAATAGATAGCCCTAAGCCAAGGCCATTAGTCGATTTAGTGCTATAAAAAGGCTCAAAAATAGTCCCCAGCATATGCAACTCTATACCAGGCCCAGTATCCAAAATAGACAGCTTAACGCGGTCATCAAACTGCTCTATTTCAAAACTCAGCTCTCGCACAGGACTGTCGGCCATTGCTTGGCTAGCATTGGTGAGCACATTCACTAATACTTGCTCAAATTTAATACCATCAACCCATACTTTTACAGTGTCAGCAATATCAGCGGTGTTAACGTTGACATCATCCTGCTTTAATTGCGCGGAGGCGATCACCATGGCATTTTTAAGTAACTGGTTTAAGCTTTGCTCTCTTAACTGTGTTTGTGCCGGTTTACTAAAGTGCTTTAATTGTCCAACAATTTTATGTACTCGTTCGATCAACGATTGCACAATAACAATATTTTCAGCTGCCTTTGTAATATCACCTTTGGCAATCAAGCGTTTAGCACTAACCAAATACGTACTCATTGCACTCAAGGGTTGGTTAATCTCATGATTAATACCCGCGCTGAGTTGACCTATGGTGGCCAATTTGGCTGTTTGCAGCAGCGCTGTTTGTGCTTTTTCGAGGGCATGAGTGCGCTCTATAACTTCTTGCTCAAGGCTGTGGCGAGAAAAAAGTAATTTTCTATAGCCAGCAAAGCGTGCCATTAAGCTATAAAAAAGCATTAACCCTCCGGCATAAATCACACTCAACCAAAACAACCGCCCTAGTTGATTAATATTCACCGACGATATATCAACAAGCACCGTTATTTTTGCATTCAGTCGCTCAATCGGCGCACTGGCAGGCACATATTTACTGCGTTTATTCGCAGCATCATTAATGTATAACAGTGATATCCCTTGGCTGGTAATGTGCTCAGCTGTGATAACTTTTGGTATATAATCTAGATAGCGACGACTTGTCTTAAAATGTTGGTAGTCGCCTGCGCTAAGGCTATGCAGCGAATTGAGTCGCCATAATGGACTATCGGACATAGCGATAATATTATCGTCTAAGCTTAAATAAAAATGGCTAGCGTGGGACGCATTCAGTAATTGTCGATCAGTTTCAAACTTAGACACATTCACTTTTAAGGTGACCACGCCAATCACTTGCGCACCGCGATAAATCGGTTCAGAAAAATAAATACCGCGCTCTTTAGAGCGTGAGCCTAAGGCAAAATAGGCAATTTTATTACCCGCTAATGCCTGATAAAAATACGGGCGAAATGCAAAGTTATTACCGATATAACTGTAATCAAGTTGCCAATTGCTCGATGCAATAACATCCCCTTCGCGATTAAGGACATAGACGTCTGATGCACCACTGGCTTGTTGGATATCGGCCAAATAATTATTAATAGGCTGCACGGGCTGATCAGTATCGCTAATAAATGCAGAGAGTAACTGGTTATCAGTAACTAAATGAGGGATAGTTGCAAAACGAGAGAGTTCAGTATCAAGATAATTACGCAATTGATTCACTTGGAGGTCAGCTTGCTGCTTTGCTTGACTTAAATCATAGTGTCGGCCAAATAAAAAACTAAGCAACAGCACACTAATTAAAATGGCAACAGCGATTAATATTTTTCGGGGAAAACGTAGCATGATCAACCAAAGGGCATAGCTGAGCGCCCCTAAAACTTAAAATTTGATTTGATAGTGTACCGAGTATTCACTGCCGACACCAGCAACAGCGCCATCGGTGACTCTTGGATCGTACACACGGTAGTGCTTATCTAAGATATTATGGGCTTTAAAACTAATTTCACTGCGTGCAGAAAACTGCCAACTCACAGCTGCGCCTAGCAACAAGTAAGCCGGTTGAGTAAAGTCGTTTGTCATTGTCGGGCCACTGACGGCATCGCGCCAAACACCATTAAGGCTCAGCACCCATTGCTGATAATGATAATTAGCAATCATACTAGCAAAGCGTTTAAACGTTGGCTTAATGGGCGTATCAAAATACTCGCTGTAGGTCGCTTCCACTGATAAATCACTAGTGATGTGGATCATGCTATCTAATTCAACACCACGATTAATGTCATCTAATTGGTTTTCAAAACTAAACTGATTATTGACGGCAGAGTTTGGCACTAGATTAATAAAATCAACAAGCTGATTATAAAAAAGCACTGAATTAATATGCCAATCTTGTCCCTCGTAGCGCCAAACAAGCTCTGTGGTTTTAACATATTCAGACTTTAAGTTTGGATTGCCCTTAGTCACATCATCATCTGAATACAATTCATTCGTCACAGGAGTGCGAAACGACTCACCGTATTGTAATTTAAAAGTATGCGCGCGAGTTGGTGAGTAGATTGCGGAAATGCGCGGCGATAATTTACTGTCTATCGCTTTAACATCATCATAACGTGCCCCTAAAAATAAGCTCAATTGCTCAGTAAAAGGCACTTTGATTTGCCCATAAATACTTCGGGTTTCAAAAGTCGATTGCAAACTCTGAAATGGCGCATAACTACTGATTGTAACAATCCCCCCTTGATAAAACGGATCCTCAACAATAATTTCACCGCTGTTTACATCAAAATAATTAACACGTAAGTCCGCTTTATGTTGCTCTGCACGGCTATATTGCAAGCCTGAATTGATTGACCAACCATTATTAAATTGCTGACTGGCCTCTACACTGACAGTTAAATCCGTTGTATGCCAATCAGGACCAACAAAAAAATCATAACTAGCGTTAGGTAAAGTGGCTGCCGGTGCAATTAATCCAGCACTTTGTATTTGATGATGCGCATACGCTATTTTTGTAGCCAAAGTACGTGTATCCGTTTCAAGCCAATCATAACCTACTGATAGAAAAGTATTCTCACTACGATGTTGGTTACTGTCAGAATAACCACCAAGGTTTAAAAACTCATTCAGTTCAACCTGGTTATAACGCGCTCTCACAGCCAGTTTATTGATATCGACACCCGCTTCAAAGTAAACTGATTGCAGCGGATCGTTAACCCCTTGTGGATAACGCTTGCCACTTTTTTGGTTATACGCGCCATTAGCAAATAGATGTGTTTGCTGATCAACTTGATGACTAACCGAGAATGCAGCGCCAGTTTGACCTACATTCCCCACAGCCAGCGACATTTCATTATTTTGGCTTTTAGTCACTATATTCATCACCCCTAAGAATGCATTACTGCCATATAATGCAGAGCCAGGGCCACGTATAAATTCAACTTTATCAATGATTTCTACAGGTATATAAGGCATATAAACTGACGCTTTGCCAAATGATGACTCATTTAAACGCTCACCGTTGACCATCACTAAAATATTGCCGCTATCAAGATACACACCCCTTGCGTGATCTTTTGGTACAGCGCCTACCCAATCACCACGCGTAGATTGCATACCTGGAACAAAATTCATCAATTCAAACGCATTATTCACCCCAAGCAAGGTTATTTTTTTGCGGTTAAAAACAGTAATAGTTGAGGGGGCTGAAGCGAGAGTTTCTAACGTTTTTGAGGCGATATCGACATGAACGTCAAGCAAATCTTCAAAGCTAAGCACAAATAAATCATCAGCATCACTCGCCAATAAAGGGGCTGTATAAACACATAAAAAAAGACATGCCGTTAGCTTTAAAATCATTACGCCGCTTTACACCTATATTTTTTATTAGAGTTTCTACATCATAAAATAACGTAGCACTTACAATATTAATACAAATGTGACACGGCGTGAGAGTTTTTCTCTATTAATTTATAAATTTAGGCTACAGCTGTAGTCTGTTTAGCTTTTAGGTATTTGTATAAACCAATTAATGACGCTGCGATCCAAAATATTTCGATTACAAAACTTGCCAAATTAAAGTTATAACAAAGACTTATTAGCAACAAAATAGCGCCAGATAAGTTCATCATGTTATATAAAAGCCCAGTAGGTTTAGCTTTACCCAGTTGTAGCATAAAAAACGCGCCAACCACTAAAAACGTACCTGTCATACCAACAATATCAAATAAAAGTGCAATCACGGGTGTCCCCTATCCTTTTTAATCATACCCAAAAAACTGGCCCATTCCATGGGGAGGGTTATTTTCAATCATTGAAACAGCAAACCGAGCAATTCTAACAAATCGACTTAAACTTCACAGGATAAATGTCCGCTAGCAAAATGAAATACCTAAAAGGGAATTAAAATTTGATAAATAGCCGATTAATGTCACAAGTGGTACTTTCGTTATCAAAACTAATAGTTAACTCTTTATCTGATGAACCAGCAACAAGCGCAACCGACAAAAAATTAGCAATAGCAGCTTGAGTAACGCCATTTTTACCTTCGGACACATAGTAATATTTGGGGTTACTATTATTTTTACAGGTTGCGTTATCAGCCTTAAAGGTCAAAATAAAGCCACCATTAGCCAATGGATAAACGCTATCTGCTTTGGCTGTGTGCCAAGTGGGTGCAGCTGTTAAATTTAACGAAATAAAAGCTGTAAAAATTACCAAAAGCTTTTTCATAAATATCCTTATTTTGGTTCTAGAACAATCAATTTTAATTTGCACTCTTTCGAGCTTAAGCCACTCCAATCTTGATTTTCATCAGCATGAAGCATCACTTTAGTATTACTGTGATAGGCAGCTAGGGCGGTGCTATAAATAGCGCTGTTTTTATCATTTGCCCCATCCAACCAAAAGCCAGCGGGGCAGTTGCTTTGGATTGATTCGCTTTGATTTTTTAATGTAACTTTAAAAACCCCTTGCGTGTAATCTCCCCAAGTATAGATTTGGCTAATTTGGTGGTATCCTCTAGTGTTCATCGCTTTTGATGAAAATACAGCAAAAAGGAATAAACAGAGTATAACTTTCGTTTTCATCATTTTATTGTTCCAATATAAACTGGGGCTGGTGTATTGCCATAAGTTGCAAGCTCCTTACAGCTACCGTCGCCTGGATAATAAAAGATCACTTTTTGTGCATTAACTTGAGAATTTTGTAACAAGCTGGTCCACATAGCGCAAGTTAATGGCTCAACTCCTTTCCAAGTACTGTTTAAATTACAAATATTAGTATAATCACCACGCCCTGTATGCAAGATATTAATGCCACCCGTTGCGTACACAAGCACCCTTTGCACATCAACGGTGCAGTTAAAACTTGCAAATGCAGAACCTGAATAAGCCAATAATAGTGTGTATATAACTGCCTTCATAATCTTTTTTCCTTAAACATTTTAGCCAACCCGATGAACACGAATATAACCATTGGCACAATTACCTTGCGAATCATAACCAATATTTACTTGCTCTTTGGAAGCCAGCGCCAGCATTAAGCGGGACAATAGCTGATCCCTGCGCTCTTGTGGCACAGTGCCACTAATTACAAAAAAATTTGCTTTACAGGTTTCGTGGCTCGCTGGCTGAGTTTTAAAACGAAAATAAATAGCATCATGATCTGTATAAACGTATACACCTTCAAGCTCGCCGCGAATATTACTGTCATAACCAGCAAAGGCTTTTGTATGAATAAATAGTGTGAATACACACATTATAAAAACTCTGATTTTCACTTCTTATTTCCTTATATAGATTTAGTCGTTATATCTATCTAGCGACTTCTTGCAGGCCAGTTATAATGCAAGTTGTTTGCTCGCTGTCTACTACGTATTTTAATTTTTTATCTTTGGCTTTCGCGGATAGCGCATAAGCATATTGTGCTTTATTAAACTCTGTACCATCCATATTAATTTGCCCACGAGAATATGAGCAATGCTCCGCAAACTGGGGGGAAGAGATATAAGCAACACCATTGTTTAAAGACAAAGTCCAATTAACTAATTCACTAGGCCAATAACGCTTAGCGCTGAGTGATGGGCTTATAAAAACCAGTAAAATTAATAACAAGCAGGTTTTCATTCATATTCCTTTATTTATGCGGTTAAGATCTAATTATGATATAGCGGGACTTAACATAACTGGGTAAAGTTTTGCATCATTATTGTTGTTGATATACACATCCACCGATTTATTCGCAGCCAGCACAATAGCATTGCCTTTGTCAGACGCTGGGCATATCCACTTACCATTTGAACCTGTGGTTATAAACGCATAACCACCATCACAGTATGCAGGGTAATCCATCACCGCAGTAACGGTGCCTTTACAGTTGATATCTTTAGCATGTGAGAAAAACGATAACCCTGTTAAAAGTGCTATCAGGGTTAATTTTATTGCTATTGTTCTTTTAAATGTTTGCATAACAATGACTCATTAATAAGTGAAATAACGAACATTTGCCCGTTTCCAATTTCCCCAAGAGCTACAATCCGTTGCCACATCGTCACCATCAAACCACACTGCCTATATCAGCTTATAAGAAAATTACAGGAGCTAGGTTCGTTGCTTCACAACACTACTCATATACCAATACCTGAACAATCATGACAAAGTATTATGAAGCAAGTGATCTGACCCCTATTATTTTTCTTAATAACATTTTATTTAAAATCCTTATTAAAAATAACTATCATGATAAGAAGGCAAAAAGAAAGACCTGACCCTATTTATTTGTTTACTCTATTCCTTGATGTTTGAAGTCAACATTTAACCTCTTTGGCTTTTTAACTTTGTTAGTAATTATAGATTCTTGTTCGGAAACACCCACAAAGCTATAAGAATAAGAAGAAAAGTAAACCCTCCAATAATTCGCTCACATAAATTAATCTCCATATCCTTTAGCATTATTATAATAAAGAACATAGGTGTTCCATATATTAACAAGTGGAGATACTTACTGTATCTGACTTTCAGACCGACCATAAAAATCATTAAACTAATAATTATTATTAGTAAAGGCATGCTAGTTTCCGTTTATTGTTTTGCTGTTCATATAAATACTCGCTAAATCATTAGCCAATATTGGCGTACTAAATTTTCCATACATAGGTACAGAGTTTTGTATCACGTCAGGATGGAAGAGAGGCCTGCTTGTGTGCTGATATAAGTTTAGCACTGGTGCCTTTATGATCCCACCAACTATTAGTGCGCTATCTACGTAATAATAAGTATTTTCGTTACCTGTCATCTCAGTCCAAAATTCTCTAGCATAGTTTTCTGGTTTAACATTAAAACCAGATTCCATAGCTATTTTTCCTAAACCTTCTTGGGTATTTGCAGCGCCGTGTATCGAAAGAGGGGCTCCCAATAAGCACGCCCAACCGGATGCACAAAGTCCTCCACCAACAACAGAAGATGCCAGCCCACCAACTACTTGAAGTTCAGCTAATGCTATCCTACCGAACCTATTGAAATACTCTTCCCATGACCACTTGCTAGCACGGTTCATTTCATATGCAGTTTGACCTTCAGCATTAAGCAAGTGCATCATTGCTGCAGTCTTAGCACCATTAGCAAACTTGCCACCAGTCAAGGAGCTTGTCGTTCCACCAATTACAGCCGCAATAGTGGTTCTTCCAGCTATAGCAGACCATTTACGGTTGTTCATATTAAACCCTGCATTACCCATTGCTAGTTTTGTGAAACCCGCAGAAATGAAACCATGTCCAAACTTGCCGCCAGAAGCTACAGAAGAAATACCACCAACCATTGCATGCGTACCCGCCCATTGTAACTGCTGCCCAACCCCCAAATCTGAGAACGTTACACCAGATTCTGCTGTAATACCAAACTCGGCTTTAAAATGTTCTCCAACTTGTTGAAAAGCTGCTGCTGTTATGCCTGCAATAGCACCTGCTCTGAAAGCTTGAGAAGATGAGCCCCCCATTGCCCTTGTAAATTCATAACTCCAAGCAGCTGCGCCCCATGGCCCTCCAAAATATGTTGATACAACAGAGCCAACTAAATTTACTAATTCAGCACCGAATATTTTTGTAGCTCCTTTAATCAAACCTCGAGTTATTTTCTTAAACGGGTTTAATGAGATATAGCCACTTGGATCTATTCTGCTCAACGGATTATTCAACACATAACTGTACGCGTTGTAGTTTTGTAAATTACTCGGTGCTTGTACTACGGGATCGGCTTGCATCATACGGCCGGTGCCGGCGTCGTAGATACGGCCATTCATGTGGATCACGCGGTTATCACCGTCGAGCATCACTTGTTCGTGGCCAGTGTAGCCACGGGTATTGCTGGCAATCGCATTAAAGGCACTTAAGTTACTTTGCTGGGCATAATAAAGTTGTGCTTCAAGCGCAGTCGGGGCAATCTCAGATTGTTGACCAAATACATCATAAGCAAAGCGTTTTAACAGTTTAAAACTGCCATCAGTAATGGCAGTAATGGAGCCTTGATGGTCGGTAAACAACCATTTTATGCTGGCATTACCCGCGGCGTAATAGGTTTGCATGGCGTCGTTACCAATATAGCGTTTGATATATTGATCGTTCACTGTGTGGTTAACCGTCAGCTCTAGTGCGCCTACGTAATAAATTGTTTGCTCAGTGTCTACGCGTTTATAACGGCGGTTATTGGCATCATATTTAAAGAATGCCTTTTTACCATTAATGCTAATTTCAGTGGCTTTATTACGGCCACTGTAGGTAACAGTACGCCAATTAGTGCCGTTTTTCTTCGCCCAAGTTTGGTTACCGTTTTTATCATAACCAAAGGTTTCGGTCATGGTGCCTTTACTGCGACTGCTTATGCCATGAATAGGTGAGTTTGCCGTTTCGTTATAGCGCTGCTCCCAATCGTCTTTACGCTCTAAATTACCGTTATCAGCATAACTATAAACAACTTGACCATCGACCGTAGTAACACGGTTAAGGTTATCATAAGCAAAGGTTTGTTGCTGCGATGCCGTTAAATGGCGTGAGGTTAAATTACCCATGCCGTCAAAGTTATACGTATCCGCTTGAATATAGTCGGTACTTGTACTAATACCTGCTACATGGCCTGCATCATCATAGCTTACCGTCATCAACTCTTGGCCTTTGTTGTAGCCAATTACTTGGCCACGGTCGTTGAGCGCATTGACTTGATAATACACACGGCCAAAGCTTGTGCCTTCGCGGGCTTCTTGGCGTTTAAGTACTTGGCCGTTTTGATACGTGGTATGTATGCCGCGTGCCTCGCTATACTTACCGCTAGCATCTCGACGGTAATCATCAAAACTAAGTAGTGGTCTGCCAAACTCATCATAGTTTGTTTGCTGTATTATACAACGACTAGTTAGCGGGTCGTTAAGGCGTGCATCTGTGTAACGTAAATCGTTACTACGACTGTTAAATGCCACCATACTGGTACAATTTAGGGCACTTTCAACATTGGTTAAACTGGCTACCGCGCGGCCAACGTTATCGTAGTAGTAATTCTTTTGCCATTCATTGCCAATACTCTCCGACACCAATTGGTGAACCGTATTACCGGTGCCAAACAGCCATTGACTGGTTTGCTCACCGGTGACTGTTTGCTTTGTTTTACGGCCTAGGATGTCGTAGGTATTGGTTGTAACAACGCCCCGTGCATCGGTTTGCGTTTTAAGCTCACCAAAGGCGGTGTAGGTATAGCGCCAATTACCACGGTCTTTATCATTCATTGATTTTTTACGACCTAAAGCGTCGTATTCAATTGTTGATAATATTTGATTATCGGCTGATGAATGCACTGTTTTTAAATTACCCAGTACATCATAGGTATAGGTTAAAACATTACCAGCGTTATCGGTCACAGAAGCTGTTTGGCCAAGCGCATTACTGAGCGTGGTTTTAACTTGCGTGCCTTCGGGGATATCGCCCGTTAAGGTGACGGTTTCTTCAAAACCACTCAATTCATAGTTGGTAGTAATGTTTGAATTGGGATCGTCAATTTGTGTTGGTCTGTCAAACACATCATAGCTGCTGGTAATAGCCAACATACCAGGTGATGTTTGGCTCAGTGAACGGCCGTGTTTATCATACTGAGTATAAGCGGTTAACCAATCACCCAATACGGTAATTTTACTTGCTGCCGTTGTGCGCCCTGCTTTATCAATGTATTGCTTTTCAACCAATTCGCCATTAACTAGCTTATTAACTTGTGCCACACAATTACTGCTATCGCAGTCACTCATATACGTACTCGTTTGCGCGCCAGTGGCACTATAACTTGATACTTTGCTGCCAAACACATCATATTGAAAATACGCATTGGTGCCATTTACATCGGTTACTGCTGTTGGCTGACCAAACTTGTTACGGCTATTCACCGTTTGCTCGGTAAATAAATCGTTAGCAGTAGATACTGCGTAGCGCCCTTCATTATCAAAGGTTGAGCTTTTACTGCGTGTTTGATGCTTTTGCCCTGCTGCATTATTACAACTAGGTAAGTTTGTTGTTTGTATTGCAATTTCATTACCCAGTGCATCATAGCTATGGGTTGTTTTTAGGTAGCTATCACAACCACCTTGTGGCATAACTATTTCACTTTGTAACATGCCTTCATTTTGATGGTTGCTTGGGTAATAGCTAAACGCTGTATTACGTGTAACAGGTGTAAGCCCGTCTTGGCTTTGAGTAACCGTGGTCGCACTTAAACGGCCAAAACGTTTATCGTAATCACTTGTGCCGTAGTTATTTGCTGTAACTACAGATGACAGTGAAACACCAGAACCGAGCGACTCTAAAAACCCATGGCTTTGCTCGTATTTATCGACCGTTAACTCAGACACATTGGCATGTTCATCTTGCACAGTGGTTGTTACTGTACAGTTATAACCACTCACGGTTAAGTCTGTATCAATACGAGCGGAGCATTCTTTGGTGTTGGCGTTATACACTTGATAACTGGTTAAACTATTAGCATTAACCGACGCTACATTGGTGTAGCTATTAGCCGCAGAGCTTAATAATGTTTTGCTACTACCTGAGACCATGTATTTTTCGGTTTTATCAGGCATGCCAATAAACGGAAATGCTTGGCGGTAATAAGTATTGGTTTCAAACCTGTAACCGTCTTTTTCAGTTTCGGTTGTGAGCTTTCTAAAGCCCAGCCAACCACGGCCACCAAATTGCAACCTCGCACCAGCATAACTGTAGTTAACCGATAAAGTATCACTGGGTGACAAGGTACTTGGACTGTCGGTTGTCACTGTTTTAACAAGTGGTGATGAACCTATTAAATCCGTAACATTGAGGTTTTGCGCATCATAGAGCGCTCTATCTGCTGCGGCCGATTGGTTTTCACTTGCTGCTGGGTATTGTGCCGCGTTTTCTAAATTATATTTGCTATATAATTGTGGATCAGACATTAAGCCATAATCAATAACGGTTTTACTACCATAGCCTTGGCTCACTTCGCGTAGCATGCCTTGGCTGAATACTTCGTTTAGGTTGTACTTAACCTGGATGCGATTACCATCTTTAAAGAATATATCGGGCACAGCATCATGGTTGTGATCGGTGAAATACGCATAATCACCTTCTTCATAATTAATACCAGAGGTATTAAAGGCTAAGTTTGCATTTTTATAAAAATATTTAGAGCGAGGATCCCACTGATAAGCAGTCCAAGTACTTGATCCCTCCTCTATAAAGAACAGTTCGAGTTTACCATCACGGTCGATATCAATACTAAGCGGTGCAATATGCTCGCTCATATTGCCTACTCTAAATACTTGAGTAAACTTAAGTTCTTCGCCACCCTCGTTAAGTAAAATTTTCCAGTTGTCGTCGCTTATATCATAAAATAACAAGTCAACTAAACCATCGCCATTAAAATCATTTGGTTGTAAGTGTTTTGCCTTACCACTGCGAATAACAACTTGTTCTAAGTCTTTGCCATTATTGGTATTTATATAGGCTGAGATCTGGTCTACTTCAGTATTACCATCGCACTTATAGCTGCTACAACCGAGCGTTAGTATATCTGCTAAGCCATCAAAATTTAGATCCAGCATGTACCATGGCGTGTCATCTTCCACAAGGTTACGCTGGTAACTTATGGTTCTACCTATACGCTCATTGTTTTGGGTTATAATGCCTAAGCCAACTTTAGCCTTATAACTTTGCGTATCCTGATCCCAAAAACGAGCATAGAGTTTTTCATCATCACTGCCTCTTTTATGAATGATATCAGCATAACCATCGCCATCCAGATCACCAAGCCTAATATCGGTCATATATCTATCAGTGCCGATTAATGGTAAGAGGCTATAATCTATGGAACTATTATTCTCATTAAAGCCATATTGATACCAATAATAATCAGTGTCACGAGAATGCTTATCACGCATGTTGACCCACAGCACTTGCTTACCATCCCCTTCCGGATCAACTGCCATCATTTGCACAATATCAGCGCGATCAGAGCGGTAAATAGTTTTACACACCTTTGAATTAGTGCCATCAGTGAAGTTCAAACATAGCAAATACTGCTTATTATCTACTCGCTCAAGCGTGGCAAGTTCGGGTTTACCGTCGCCTTGCGTATCTATTTGCGTCACTGCGGCTAACTTATTGCCGGAACTGGTATAAAATACAGTGTGATAAGCTTCAAAGTTTAAGCTGTTATTAAATTCGTTGTACTCAAACTCAATGGGCTTTTTGCACACATAATTTGAACACTGCGCTACAGATTTAAGTAATCGAACTCCATTTGCTGCACTTTCAAATGTTAAATTGTAATTAAAAAGCGGCTCATTCCTATGGTTATAAACTTTAATACCATTTAACTGTGCACGGGCAGTAAATTCACTACCATTTACATATGCTTGGCTGCGAATGTCACCAGCTTGATATTCAAAAACAACTTTATTACCGCTATAACTAATTTGTGCTAAGGCTTTTTCGCCAAACCCTAGATCCGCTGAATTGCTCGAATTTTTGTCTGTATAGCTAAAGTTAATGGCTGTGCTGTCGTTTTCTAAGTTGTCGTAAATTTTACGGATGTTCCATGTCAGTACTTTATCTGCTGCTATTGCTACTTCTGAATTTAACGTACCACCATAGTATTTTTTACTACCGTCTTTACCTTCAACAACAAACATTTTTTTGCTACCAGTTGTCGTGTTTGCAATTGTTATTAATAGCTGACTGTCTATTTCGGTTTTATAAGTAGCACCAACTTCGCCTTCAGCATAGCTACCATCGAGTAAAATAAGGCGTTGGCCATCTAAACAATAGCGATCAGACTCAGTAAACGTTAAGCCACTAAATTGGCCATCTTGCGCAACTGTTTGACGACAGCGGCTAATAGAAGAGCCAGCACTTATGCCCCAACCAAGTCCCACTGACGTCTCTGGTGTTTGGGAATCATAGGTAAGCGCCACTTCAGGTTGCACACCAGCAATTCCTGCTGGCAACGAGATAGGAACCGTATAATTAGCAGAGCCATTTTCAGTGACTCTAAAACTGCCTAATGTCGGTGAAAATGATGCTGATGTGTTAAGCGCATCTATACCTGGCCAATTTTTTTCAGCAACTGACTCATTTAAGGCCACATTAATGGCTGCTTCTTGCACGCTAGTGGTTACTAAAATTGTGGCAGGATCGGAGCGCTCTGAACATTGCTTTTTAACTTGGCCAGTTTTAAGCGTTACTTCAATACAAGCTTCAGCCCAAAATTGATATTCGCCATTAGCCAAATCTACAGCATAACGATTGTTAGTTACTGAGGCTAATAACCGCTCACTTTGTGCGTTATATGACTGGCTTAACTCATAAAATGTAGTTGCTGCTGGGTGGTTAAAGTTTAGTTCATATTGGCCTAAACCAAGTTCAGCATAGCTCAAGCTTGGTTTATCGCTTAAGCCATCACGCGGATCGAGTGGATTTTGCCCTAATAGAATTTCGACTTCATCTGAAAGGTTATCGCCGTCAGAGTCCGTATCGTATTGGCAATTACGCGAGCTTAAACAAAAGTCATAAAAATAATAAACCGTATTATTGGCAATAATATCAAAGCGCGAGGCTGAAAAAATCAGCTCATCGATTAAAGCGGCGCGTGTTAGCCCTTGGTTTAGCTGTGCTAACCACTGCGCTTTTGTTTTGCCTTTTACTACGGGGTTATTGGCCGCAAACAATAAAGTATAAAGTTTATTAATAAATACACTATTACTATCGGCTAGCGGTAAATTAACTAAGCCTTCATCTGAATTTAAAAATGCATAGATCAGTTCAATATTTTCTACACCCAACTGCTGAGCATAAGCAAAAAAGGTTAACTCTGCTTTGGTTGGCGCACGCTGTAATAATGCATAAAATAGTTTAGTAATTTGAATAATATTTTGGCTTTGTTGTGATGGTTGCCAACCATCAGGTTCATTATTTAATAAATTTTTAATCAGTGAACTGTCAATGTCATCCCATTTTAATGCATTGAGGCTGACACTCGTTCTATCGATAATATGCAGTTGTTTATCTTCGGTGGTAACATAAATTTTATTATTTGCTGCAACAATTGGTTGCTGAGTAATGCCACTGGTTAAAATATATTGCCACTGTACGGCACCCGTGTTTTGATCAAGCGAATAGAGAGCTTTGTCCATAGAGCCAACATAAATATTGTTATGTTGATCAATTTGCGCAGCGGCTTTTATAGGTCCTCGAGTTTGGGTAACCCATTGCTCAACACCATCATGATTTAATGAGTAAACTTTGTGATCAAAAGAGCCAACAACGATATTGTCGCGGCCATTTTTAGTAGTTAACAATGGCATAGCAACGACTTGGCCACCTGTTGTTACTTTCCAACGCTCTTGCCCTGATGAACTAAGTGCGTATATATCATTACCGCTGCCCAAATAAATTGACCCGGTAGAACTTATAACTGGGGCATGTAAAATCATGTCAAAGCCAGCATTAGCACCCGTGTTGTCTACGATGATTGAGCCTTTTTCAGCATCTGATACACCGTTACCTAGCTCTAGATACAAACCACCATTATTTAAACCTTCAATTACTCGTAATGGTGCTTTAAATTGCAAGTTATAGTCATCTATATAACTCAACTGAGCACTAGATAGCGAGTAATTAAAAACCTCCGCCGTATTGCGTAGTCTTACAGCTAAACTCATACTTTTAGAGTTAAAACCAAGGCCCTTTATTTTTAAGCAATTACTGCCACAACTGCTATTAAGTTCAGCTTGCTGTATATAGGCGGGTATATGATTAAAAGTAAGTTGCTGCCCTAAAGTACATAGGTTTTGGCTATTACAAGCGGATAATTGATAGGTGTAATTACCGAGTTGTAGACCCGTAATATCTTTGAACAACCCTTGCGTAGTTGAAATAACAGTTTTAGCTGCGGTTTGCGAGTCAGCAGCAGTTCCCTGCCATCTTTCCAACTTATAATAACTTGTTAAGCCATCATTATTATTTTGCCAACTAATTCTATAAGGGCCACTTTGTTGTAAATTGTGTGCTGAAAAGGTTGGTGCAACAGGAGTTGGTTGCTGATTATTTATTGTAATAGAACTACATTTATCACCCACTCCCTTAGAGCTCTCCTGTACTTTCCCATTGACAATATTTTTAGCACTTGCACAATAGGCAAAAGTTGTATTGTGTAGATTATAGCCTTTGCTGATCAGTACATTTGGACTTTGGCTTGAGTACTCACCATAAAACTTATTATTTTCAAAAAGTTTGTAAGTTTGTGCATGACTTACTGATGCGATATTTACTGAGTATTGGCCAGCAGTTTGCGCGCCAATAGTTACTTTTGGAACGCCCGGTTTAGGCAATGTAACCTTACCAGTCACTGCTGCACTGGTTTTAGATTTTTCGTCAGTATCAGTGACAACTACCTGAACAGATATGTCACCTGCTGTTTTAGGTGTCCAAGTTAGGCTGAACGTTTTATGTTTGCGATTATCACTGGGCAGAGGTTGCGGGGTACTTAGACTCGGGCTAATCGTAACCGATTGCTCCGTACCATTAACTAAGAGTTTCAGCGATTTCAGAGCGTTAGCTTGGCTTGTTAATGCACCAACTTTTGCTGTTAAGGTAACGGCTTTATCAAGTGTTAGCGTAGTCGGTAATTGCTCTAACCTCACGCCAAATGGCGCTAATACATTTACCGCTACATTTGTGTGTTGTGCTAAGCCATGACTATCTTCAGCATAAATATAATAACTATAGGTACTTGCCATATTTTTACTAATGGCAAAGCGACAAACGGATGAACTTACATCACAAGTTTTAAGTAACTTGGAGCCGCTGCATTTTGTTGGCGAGCTAGGTATAGTCCCCGCTGGGTATTCACATATTTGATATGTGTTTAAACCTTGCGCATCGTTTGCTGTTGATTCAATAGTAAATGACTCACCAATAAAAGGGCTTGCATTACTGCTTTTAACAGATACTGTTGGAGTATCGTTGAGAACAATATCTTTAAGTTCTTTAAATACAGGTGCGCCGCTATCAGTGGCGACTGCTTTAAAAGTGGTGTTGCTGGAAACTCTTAAATCAAAGCTACAACTAAGATTTGTACCAGCAGTGGCACAACTCGATTTATAATAAGAGACCGGATTACAGGTGCTGCCAACGCAAAAGTTAAATGATTTTATTTGATTGATACGTTGCATATTTTTATCTTTGGCAGTTAATGTAAATTTTACACTACCGCCAGAATTAACTAATTTCTTATCAGCACTTAGGGTAACTACAGGCGATGTGTTTCTCTCAACCACATTGACCGTTGCTGTAGGACTAGATGTACTTTTTATACCAAAGCTGTCTTCAGCGACTGCGGTGAATTTATATTGACCAAATGCAGTTCCTTTGAATGAAAAGCTGCAATTACTGAAATTTGATCTGCAGGTTTTAACAACTTTATTGCCTTTTTTAATTTTTAGGGTCTTTAAATCATTACCAGCATCAAATGCAGAGAATTTAATAGTTTGAAATTCATTCAAATAGATTGTAGCTGCGGTTTTTGGTTGTGTTAAAGATACTTTAGGAACTGTTTTTTCTGTCACAAAAATACTCTTGGTACAACTAATAAAAGCTACACCACGAGCATAATGTATGCCGGCTGAAGGCGATATTCTGCCGAATGAAGCCAATCTATAGTCAGAACGTACTACGTTCTGACCTACTTCATTTGAGACAAAAGCAGTCTCTACTTTTAAATTCCCTTTGTATACTTCTATATCAGAAAAGCGGATAGTCGTACTTTTGGTATGATTAAAGCTACCAACAAAATCAGTAAATTCAGAAACGTTTTTTATTAATTTTACGTTTACAACTTTCCCTTTTAATGTATTTACAGATGATGTATCACAATATTTCTCTTCTAAAGAGGCAAGCACACTAAATGAAGATAAAAATATATAAATTAAAAATACAACCCGAGTAATACTATGTGTCATAATTACAACTCCTTTTGCCATGCAATATCTAACACTTGCGGATGTGTACTTTGAGTATCGTCGCTGCTCGTTGTAAAAAAACGTTGTACGCTAAAAAAAATATCATCACCTCCACCTGAACCAGAGGAAGGTATAAAAAAAGCAGTGACTTGATTGGGCCCTGTGCGCAGCAGGAGTTCGTTTTGCTTTGAAAGTTTAGCATCAGATAATATTGGGTTATTGCGATAATCGCCTGGGAGTATAAATTGGTTTTTTACCGTTAATGTCTCAAGGCTATACTCATTGACTAAACCCGTTGTACTGACACTCAGTAGACTATTGTTGAAACTTCCCTGAAAATAATTAGAGATAGAAAATGCCTGGACATCTGGTGGTAACGTACCATTGCGATTATGCTTAATAACAGGGCTTGCGATAACTTCCCCCCCGGTGTTTTTACACTGAGTATCAGATGAATGCATATAAGTTTTGCATATTTCTCCTTCACCGCTGATCAAACTAACACTGTAATATAGATAACCATTATCAATAATTGGTTTATTAGCTATAACACCATTGAGGTTTTTGCTCCAAATAATCTGCGATTGATTATCTACCTTGTGTAAAAACCCATCTTGAGTAGGAACATAAGTAAAACGGCCATTTGTTACAATTGCTCGTTCAACAATATCTAGCCCAAGGTTCATAAGTGGTTGCAGGTATCCGCTTAACTCGACTTCTTTCATTACTTTTGGCTTATCCACTACCACTGCCGTTTTTTGCTTTTTAGTGCTGCCAAAACCCACTGCGGATAACTCAAATGAACTATAGTCATACGCTGTTATTGCTTTGTTGCCAGTAAATGGTAACGCTTTATAATGTGTGCCATTTACTTTTAAATTGACTTCACTCGCCCCCTCAACGTTCCACGACACAACAACTCGCTCACCTTGAGCAACTTTACTTTTGTTGGTAGAAAAGGAGGTAATATGTAGTGGTGACGTATTTACATTATTGATACTCGTCCAGCCTGCGCAACCATACTGATGACACCCTTTAACTCTGAATTTATTACCTAAACTTTTATCAGCACGATATTCATTACCTGTAAGATTGCTCGCAACTAACTGCCAACTACCATTAATGTAATGCTCAATAACATAATACTTACTGTCGGAATTTTTTGTCCATTGCAGCCAATATTCTGTTGGCGTTTCTTTGATAGTTAGGTAAGTTGTTGTATCTGGGTATAATTCGATGGGCACAAAAATTGTAATACCAGATACATTAATTGGAGCATACGCTTGTTGAAAGTCATCGTCGGCATTTACTAAGCACGAATAGAAAACTAGCACCATAAGCTGTACACGAAATAACGCTGCACTGACTTTCATTTTAATCCTTTAATTTAATGAGTATTACATCCTAGTAACAATTATACTTACATTAGATACAGGAACAATCAGACTAAAAGATGATTAAATGAATGAAATATGAATATACGCTCAAATTAAATGACTACTTAAACGTCACTTTGCCGCCGATCATTTTATACGCGGGTGCGCCTCGGATGATTGCTTCTCGAGCAAAAGGGCGTGAGCAGTTGGGGCATACGCAAGGAATTGTGGTGAAATCTTGACTGATCCGTTCGATAAAACATTTAACCAATGCCCCTTTGCCGCCTTTACGGTATTTAAATAAAGGGGCTTTACATTGGCTACAAAAAATATCGACGGTTTTAGTAGGGCCTTTTTTATTCGGTTTTGCCATTATTTTATTACTTTTACTACAAACACGCGAATAGATTAACAGCTTATGGCCAAAGTCCAAAGATTAAGCCCATTAAAGTAAACTGTAAAATATGGTAACCGCTATTAATTAAAAACAGCTTTAGTGGCCGTTGTTCATAAATATAGCTCATCCCTAAGGCACTGCTTACCAAACATAGTCCAACCGCAAAGCCAACGCCTACCGCAACTCCTAAATGTGGGTGTGGCCCTAAAAGCAGTGATAAACCAAAAGCGATAAATAACGATAAAACAAAACCGCCACCAAATACCCATGTTGGATTTGTTGCTTTTAAATCTAGCTCCGTTAGTCCACAGCCTTCTAGCCAAGCTCGTTGAAACAACCAAGGTGAATACCAAACGCCTCCTAACATAAAAGAAGACATGGCAGCTAATAATACGGCTACAAAATCTAGTTGTGATAAATCCATAATGACTACTTATGCTGATTGCAAAAAATACAATGATATTTTACTGTAGTTAATGAACGCCATTGCAGCAACTATCTAAACTGCAAAACTATCTATGATGCGTAGCTGCGCCTAAAACATCAACATATTTAAGTAACTTGAGATTCATTTAAAGTGATAAAAACGACTGTATTGTAACGTTTGTCGGGCCAATATTATTGCTTAAAAAGCAACAACTAGCTTACTGAGTATTAATAAACCGGAAACCGCGATCTGCGATAACTATCACTATTACGTTAGGATTTACTGCTGAACGGGTTTTTTCTGTAGCTTGCGCTGCAAAGTCCGCCTATGCATATTAAGTTGCCGAGCAGTTGCTGAAATATTGCCTTGATTGGTATGCAGCACTTGCTGAATATGTTCCCACTCAAGCCGCTCTGGCGACATAGTTGCAATATCATCTGCAACTAACTCAGTACTTGGCTCACATTTGCCTGTTAATGATCGTAATAACGTGGGCATATCAACGGGTTTTGTTAAATAATCATTTGCACCTAGGCGCATAGCCTCTACAGCCGTGGCGATACTGGCAAAGCCAGTTAACAATACAATATGTGTGTCTGTTAGTAAGGCTCTCAGTGGTGCGATCAGTGCTAAACCGTTATCGTCAGCTAATTTCATATCGAGCAGAATATGCGTCGGTGCATAGCTTTTAGCTACACCAATAGCTGCAACTTTACTATGTGCCTGCTGACATGTAAAACCGTGTTTGGTTAAGCGCCGCGCTAGCGTATTGGCAAGATTAATATCATCTTCAATAATTAATAGCTTCATGCAGGCTCAACTTGTGGCCCATCAATGGTTAATTGCACCTTGGCAACCGCGCCACTTTGTGGGTGATTAAATAATGTTAAAGAGCCTTGTAAACGCTCAAATGTTACATTTGAAAGCATCACTGCCAATCCCATTCCCGTTTCACTAGGCATTAACTGACCCCCTAACTCTGACAATTGTGCTGCGCTAAATCCTTTACCAAAATCACGTATAACTAAACTCACTGTTTTAGGGTTATCTGGAGTCTGTTGCCAGCTTAATTCCAGTGTTTGTTGCTGGGCCTGTTGATTGGCAAAAGCAGCATTTTGCAATAAGTTTATTATTGCTGGCAGTAACATAGCATCATTAGTAACCGAGCTAGCAGGTGCTACATTCAGCCAATTAAGCTGTTGATCTGGATATTGTAACAACATTGTATCGCTAATTTGTTGGGCTAATACGCTTAACGATACTGTCGCCGCAGCCGTTTGTGTACGTAGTTCAGATGACAGGGTACGAAACTTTTTTAACTGCTGTGCACATTGCAACAAGGGCTGCTGCATGTCTTTCACAATCTCATTATCAGGCTGCTCTTCAAGAAGTTCTTCGTACAATAATTGTAAATTGGCGATTGGGCTGGCTAATTGATGAGTAATTTGTGCCGCAGCACCATCAAGCGTGACTAATTGCTCTGCTCGTAATTGTTTTTCACGCACTGTTGCAATGGTACGTTCTCGCGAATGCAGAGCACGATTCATAGTGCCCACAACGAGTGCAATTACACTGGCACTGATCACAAAATTAACCCACATACCGATAAAGTGACTGGTCATTTGCATATGAGGCATACTATGTTCGGGTATTTTTAATAACAATACGCTATAAGCAGTAAGTGCCAATACAGCAATATAAGCTAAACCTCGGGCACTTACACTCACTGCTGCAATCATTATTGGTAACAACAATAACGACACAAATGCATTGGTCGCACCACCACTTAAAGACAGCAATACCGCTAAAAAAAGCACATCAGCCGTAAGCTGCATTAACATCCCAAGCTCTTTCGCTTTACTAACATTACGATAAGCAATCACGCTTAAAATTTGAAATACAGCTTCAAGGGAGATCACTAGCAGCAAAGGCAATAAAGGGATTTGGTGCTCAAGTAAAAAATAGACTGCTACAACAGCCAATAGTTGAATAGCAATTGCACCACTGCGTAACATCAGTAAACGGCTAATCGCAGGATCAGTGCGTATTAAAAACGCCATACATAATTACCTAATTAAAAAGGTTAACCTAATCATCATCCATAGAGATATTAAACACAGCACACGGCGTTCCTTGATGAAACACCATTTTCCACTGACTACCGGTTAATCGCCATAGCGACATCCGTAATGAATAGTTAAACTCAGCGCGCGCAGAGCGCCGATATGCGGCTTGATAACTTAGTTGGGCAATATCGTCACTCAGCATTCGGCCTTTAAAATGCTGATTGTAAAACTGCGGCACCACTTCAGTAGGTAACCGCGTTAATACTTGGTATTTATTAAACACAGTGCCATTGGCGGCAATTTCTATAAAATCATCATCGAGCAAGCTATCCAGTGCCTGCTCAGATTGACGAACGTCAGGATCTAATAATTGGCGCTCAGCGTCAATCAAATGATTAAACAATGATGCCTTAATTTTGCTGCCCATACTGTATCCTACAATTGCTGTTTATATACTTGCCCTGCTTTATCACAAACGGTACATTTTGCTATGCCGTTTATCATCCAGAAAATGAGACATTGGCGCTGATGATATCTGCTTGTTTACCAACACTCAACTGCCGTAGTCTATCTTGGTTGGCCAAGTAACTTAGCTGCATTAACTGTTGCTGATATAATAGTCAGCGTTATAGCTTGCGTTTCAGAGATGCCATATTTAACTAATCATAAACTCATTTATCTACTACCATTAGCCCAAATTACGTTTAATTACCACTATTTACGACGTAAGCTAAGTTATAAACTAGTCTTAGAAGTGGATTTTTGGTATAAATCAAATATAGATAATACATATCTGACCACTTAAAGAGAGCATACTATGACCTACGCACACATTACAGGTTGGGGTAAATGTATTCCACCTGCGCGTATTAGCAATGACGAAATCAGCCAATTAGTTGATACCAATGATGAATGGATCACCTCACGTACGGGCATTAAAGCCCGCAGAGTGAGCCACGTAAGTACTGCAGAGCTGGCCACTGTGGCAGCTAAACATGCAATAGCCTGTGCTGGCATTGATGCTAAAGACATCGACTTAGTGTTACTAGCAACATGTACGCCCTCTACTATGGTGGCAAACACCGCTTCGTTAGTACAAAAGAATATTGGAGCAGTTGGCGCAGCCGCTATGGACACCAATGCAGCCTGCTCGGGTTTTTTATATGCCCTACAAGCCGCAACAGCACAAATTCAAGCGGGTATGATCAAAAAAGCCGTAGTGATCGCCGCTGAGCGCATGACCTGGTATGTAAATTGGGATCGCCGTGACAGCGCTGTACTATTTGGTGATGGTGGTGGAGCTGTGGTGCTTGAAGCAGCTGAGACACCCGCAGGATTATTAGCCAGTAAAACAGGCTGTGATAGCGAAGACCGTGATATCTTGCATATCACTAACTTTGGTAGTGACTTAAATAAATATGTGCCTATTGGGCCGTCTGATTTATTGTTTGAAGGTCGCGAGATATTTAAACGTGCTGTAAAAGGCATGAGCGAAGCCTGCGACGATGTGCTCACACAAGCAAATTTACGCCTTGATGACATCGATGTACTTGTACCGCACCAAGCAAATTTACGTATCATTCAAGCCATTCAACATCGCTTAAAAGTACCCGATGAAAAAGTAATGGTTAACATTGGCGAATACGGCAATACCTCAGCTGCAACCATCGCAATCGCATTATGTGAAGCTGTTGAGCAAGGATTAATTAAACCACATGCTAATCTCATGTCTGCAGCATTTGGTGCAGGGTTAACCTGGGCTGCTAGTTACATAAAATGGGGCGAACGCGTCACGCCTATCAACATCAGTGAGGCAGCGCTGCCTCCGTGTGATAAAACCGGTTTAGAACTTGTTGAAGCCGCTGTAGCTGCATGTAAAGGCACAGATTAATCTCATAATGTATCAATTAAAGCGCGATTTTCGCGCTTTTTTTATTGGAAAAAATATGAAACTACTCGCGATTCATCACATTGCCATTATTTGCAGCGATTACCAACGAGCTAAGCATTTTTATACTCAAATACTCAAACTACCTATAATTCATGAACAATACCGTGCTGAACGTGACTCTTATAAGTTGGATCTAGCATTGCCAGATAGTAGCCAAATAGAACTATTTTCATTTTCTGGGGCGCCAAAAAGACCTAGTTACCCAGAGGCGCAAGGATTAAGACACCTAGCTTTTGCAGTAGCTGATATTAACCAAGCTAAAGCTTACCTAGAAGAAAATGCTGTAGAAGTAGAAGAAATAAGGGTTGATGAAATCACCGGGAAGCGTTTTACATTTTTCGCCGACCCCGATGATTTACCACTAGAGCTTTATGAAGCTTAATTAAAGCGACTTTGTAAGTAGTTAAATACGGCACGAATACCGAGTGCTTCACCACCAACTGGACGACCAGGTAATGAGCGGGTATTCCATGCCATTACATCAAAATGTACCCAAGGTGTGGTTGGCTCTACAAATTCTTTTAAATATAGTGCGGCAGTAATTGCGCCGCCAAATGGAGTATTTGCACAGTTAGCCATATCTGCAACATCACTTTTTAATAAATTTTTATATTGCTCAAAAAGCGGTAATTGCCAAACGGGATCGCTTACTGCAATACCGGCGTCAATAATACCATTGGCAACATCACGCTCAGTTGAGAAAAACCCTGGTAACTCAGTGCCTAACGCAATACGACAAGCACCGGTTAAGGTTGCAAAATCAATGATCAGCTCAGGGTTATCATTTTGTGCTTCCGTGAGTGCATCACATAACACTAAACGCCCCTCTGCGTCGGTGTTATCGATTTCGACCATAATGCCTTTACGTGTTTTAATTACATCGCCAGGGCGAAATGCATTGCGCGATACCGCATTCTCAACTGCGGGGACCAACACGCGTAAACGAATTGGTAAATTTGCCGCCATAATTAACTGCGCTAAACCAATTACATGAGCTGCGCCGCCCATGTCTTTTTTCATATTGCGCATACCTGAGCTTGGTTTCAGGTCTAAACCACCAGAGTCAAAACATACACCTTTACCGACTAAAGTGATCAAAGGTGCATCTTTAGCGCCCCAATGTAAATCAAGTAAACGCGGTTTATTTTCACTGGCACGGCCTACCATGTGGATAGTTGGATAGTTTTGTTCTAATAATTCATCTCCTACCCATTCATTGAATTGACCATGGTATGTGTGCGCTAAATCAGCCATCACTTGTGAAAGATGCTGTGGCATCATATCTGCGGCGGGAGTATTAACTAGATCTCTCACTAAGTTAATTGCATTTGCCTGGCGTGTAATACGCATAAATAATGCTTCATCGGCTATCGCTAATTGTGCTTTTACAGCACCTTTAGCTTTATATTCGCTAAATTCATAACCACCAAGTATAAAACCCAGAGCAATCTGTTCTAATTGCTGTTCACACTCTTGAACTTGATAAATTCCTGCTGGCAGTTTGCTGGCTAATTCACCCGCGAGCCAAAAGTCATCAACGCTATTAACTAAACAATACACCTGACTTAGCGCTCCACTTTGTGGATTGACCACCAAGGCTAAACCTTGTTTTGCAAAATCACAGCTATTTAGCCAGTTTTGTAAAAAAATCGGCTGCTGTGCTTGCCATGTCACTAAGTCATTTTTAACAATAAAAGATAAAGGAATACCCGTAGAACTATGGCGAATTAATGTACTCATTAAATGACTCGTTTAAAATTATATGATGATCAAGCATATCAATAACTCAGCATAAAAGGTATAGCACAAAGGCTATCCTTTAAACTGCATGGCATTATTTTTTTACAGGTGGTTTTACGTCTGATTTTGCCGTTTTTTCAGCGTGGTGGTGTTGCTGCTCTTCATCAGCGATCTGCTGATCAATGTCTTTAAGTGATTTATTAATGTTAAATGAACTTGGCAGTACATCAACCCCAACCCATTGACCCAACTTAACAACCAGTGGGATAGTCAATGGTGCAAAAGGTAAAACAGCAAAGACACCTAAACCCAACCCTTTGAGAATATCAACAAACTGGGCATTCGCTTTTTGCAGATCCTCTTTACTCACATCTCCTTGGGTGTAGCGACGATAAATTGTGAGCATTTCTTTGGTTTCTTGTTTTTCTTGCGCTAACGCAATTTTAAGTGCCACCATAGCGCGCTTGAAACGCAACTGTTGGCGTTTAGTTGTAATTTTTGCCACTCGAATCGGGGCACGATGAATAACTTTATATAGTCGCATAACGCTATTCTCACATAGCCTTTACACTTCACAAAGCATAATTTAATACAATCACTGATTAACAGATCCACATTATTTCTTAGCTAGTAAAAAAGCCATGTTCAAGTATAATCACAGGCCAATAAACAGCCATACTATTAAATCTGTTAGTAATGAATAAAATACCGCAACACACAGCCGATATATCAAACCGAGTTGACGACTCAAAACCATCCAGACCAGCTGCGGATCAGTGCTGTGGTGGTGGCAGTTGTTGCCCATGTGTTTGGGATGAATACCGAGAAGCGTTAAAAACTTGGCGACAACAAAACCCTGAACTAAGCGACCATCTATAATGACCATTGAACTTTACTGAATAGTATCCAGCCTAAAAACGTCTATTTATAAAATTATTATTTCATTTACTTATAAAAAAATCCTACTTATTACTTTATTTCTAATTCTCTCATTTAAAAATATCATTATTTTTCATGCAAGTATGTAAATCTCTGCTTTCCTCTATAGAAAAACAAAAAAAAACCAAAGCATTTAACACCTTGCACAATTATTTAACAAGTTGTATAACTTTAATAGACTATTTGGCTTTTTAAAAATCATATAGTTACGAAATCACAATAATTCTAACTGGGGAAATTAGAATGAAATTTAAAAATAATTTATTAAATCATGCAGTTAAACTTGCATTAACGACAACCACCGCAGGCTTATTTATTTCAGGGACTGCCTTAGCTGCAGATGAGCAAGCTAAAGTCACTAAAGTAAATAAAAATGTAGAAAAAATTGCCGTAGTAGGAACGCGCTCAGCACCACGCTCCATTGGTGATTCACCAGTACCTATCGATATCATCGGCGGTGAAGAACTTGGTAAATCTGGTAATACGGATATGCTCGAGTTATTAAAAGGCTCAATTCCATCATTAAACGTACATTCAATGCCTATTAGTGATGCAGCATCTTTAGTTCGCCCAGCGAACTTGCGAGGCTTACCGTCTGACAGTACATTGATATTACTCAATGGCAAACGCCGTCATAGAGCCTCGGTTATAGCCTTTTTAGGTGGCGGCATAAACGATGGCGCACAGGGTGCAGACATTTCCGTTATTCCTAGTATCGCACTGAAACAAGTTGAAGTACTACGAGATGGCGCAGCAGCACAGTATGGTTCAGATGCAATTGCTGGGGTTATTAACTTTGTACTTAAGGATGCCTCTGAAGGCGGTAGTTTTGAAGTACGCCAAGGGCAATACTATGAAGGCGACGGTGACACGACACAAATTTCCGGTAATATTGGTTTACCATTTACCGACAATGGCTTCGCTAATTTAAGTTTTCAATATAAAACAGCGGATGCAACGAGTCGCTCAGTGCAACGCCCTGATGCAGCAGCCCTTGCTTTGGCCGGCGTACCCAACATAGCTCCTATCACACAAGTATGGGGAGCACCAGAAGTTGATGACGATATCTCTATTTTTGGTAATGTCGGCCTTGAACTAACTAAAAATTCCGATTTTTATATGTTTGGTAACTACTCAGAGCGTGATGTTCGCGGTGGTTTTTACTATCGTAACCCAACAACTCGTCCAGGTGTGTATGGCGGAACAATTCGTGATGTCAATGGTACAAATATGCGTCGCCCTGGTGATGATAATCCAGCAGCTCAAAAGCTGTGGGATGAGGCAACTCCAACAGTGTTAGTCGCTTCATTGGATGGATATGATCAACAAATAAACTGTCCTCTTGTCGAACTGCAAGCAAATGGTGCACCAGATCAAGCTGCTATAGATTCTCTAAGTGCTGCAAATTGCTTTGCCTTTAACCAAACATTACCTGGCGGTTTTACGCCTAACTTTGGTGGCAACATTACAGATACCTCACTTACAATAGGTACTAAAGGCGAGTTCACTGGTGGTATGTTAGAAGGAGCGTACTACGATATAAGTGGCACGGTCGGCTTTAATGAATCTCGTTACTTTATTTACGATACTGTTAATGCGTCGTTGGGCCCTGATAGTCCGCGTGATTTTAGCCCTGGTAAATATTCGCAATTAGAGAAAAACTTTAACTTTGATTTATCAAAAGGCTTTGATTTTGATCTAGCATACGATGTAAACATAGCCGCTGGCCTTGAATGGCACGAAGAAACTTTTACCGTTACCTCTGGTGATGTGGCATCATTTACAGCAGGCCCACTGACAGAGCAAGGCTTTGGTATCGGTTCAAATGGTTTTCCAGGTTTTAAACCATCTGATGCTGGTGAATATACTCGTCGCAACTACGCCGCTTATGTTGATATTGAGGCTCCATTTACTGAGGAGTTTTTAATGGGCTTAGCGTTGCGCTATGAAGACTACGATAGCTTTGGCTCTACTGTTAATTATAAATTAATGGCTCAATACCACTTAACCGATGATTTAAACGTTCGTGGTTCAATAAGTTCCGGCTTTCGGGCACCGACAGTTGGCCAAGCCAATGTCAGTAACGTGCAAACAAACCTCAGCAGTGGTGTGCTGGTTGACTCCGCTTTATTACCCCCAACCAATCCAATTGCGGTACAGTTAGGAGGGACAGAGCTTGAGCCTGAAGAATCGAAAAGCTATACCTTTGGCGCTGTATATACCATAGGTGAGGTATTTCTAACTATTGATTATTACAATATCCAAGTTGATGACCGTATTAGTCAATCTGAAAAAATCGAGCTAAGCCAATCAGATAAAGACACCCTCGAAGCCGCTGGCGTGCCCAACGTACAAAGCCTAGCGCAAGTAAGCTTCTTTACTAATGACTTTGATACTACGACTCAAGGTGTAGACTTTGTAGCAAATTACGCCACAGATTTACTCGGTGGTAGTTCAACATTTAGTTTAGCGTACAACTGGAATGAAACAGAGGTTACTCGTTCAACTGATATTACTGGGGCGTTTAAGGTAAGCCGACTAGAAAATGACTTACCAAATCACCGTGGTACACTTAGCTGGTCACAGCAATGGGAAAGTTTCTCAATGTTTACTCGTGCAAATTATTTTGGTGAATACCAAGGTGTGCATGTCGATTATGATGCTACAGCAAAAACAGCTGATGCAGCAATTACTCTCGACGCTGAAGTGACTTACTTTTTGAATGATTCGATTAGTTTCTCAGTCGGCGCACAAAACCTGCTCGACCAAGAAGCAGAGAAACTTGATTTTACCGTTGCACCTAATAATAACTGGGGTGGTAAATATTATGAAACCTCGCCATACGGTATTAACGGCGGCTTCTATTATGCCAAAGCAACGTATACTTTTTAAACGTAGCTAAGCATTGAAAAGATAGGCGAAATGCTCAAGACATTTCGCCTTTTTCGTGCTATACCCAAATAATAAATCTAGTAACTAAAAAATAAAAAAAGTGATGCATGTTGCTAAAAAAAGCTAACCAACTACTTGCCGACAATAAACTCCAAGAAGCGGAGTTTCACTATAAAACCATACTTGAAAGTGATCCCCAAAATGGTGAAGCACTATTTGGTTTAGGCCGGATTGCGCTGCGCTTAGAGCGTTTTGATGCTGCGGTTTATTTACTACAAAGAAGCTGCGAACGCCTGCCTAATATGTTGGAGCCACTGCATGCCTTAGCCGATGCATTTAATGGCGTTAATTCGCCAAATGATGCATTAACGGTACTGGAGTATGCAAAAAGCATTGCCAGCCATAACCCAGAGCCACACTATTATCTTGCACAACATTATTTAACCCATGGCGAATTAGATAAAGCACATACTACCTTTTCCCAAGCGTTAAGCATCGGCTTGTACCCAGTTTCGGCGTATATTTTATTTGAATTAGTGCAACTTGGTCGCTTTGATAAACAACATAACTACATCAGTAATTTGCACCATTTACTGACACAAACCAATAATTTACGTTTAAAAATGGTGTGTTATTACGCCTTGGCAAAAAGTTATGATCAACTTGATGATATAGAGCAAGCTGTAAATTATTACCAACTAGCCAATAAATTGCAGCTGCAATTGAGTAATTTCAACACTGAACAATTAACGCCGTTTTATCAAAGTATTATGCGCTACAACCCAAAGAGCTTATTTACTACTGTCAAGTCAGGGTTTACAGGTACTGTCACACCCATCTTTATTATTGGCATGCCACGCAGTGGTTCTACATTATTAGAACAAATGTTAGCTTCACATAGCGAGTTTGCAAGCCTTGGCGAAGACCGCTGTATTAGCTCGCAAGTTGTCGCATTCATAGAGCAACAAACCAAGTTGCCCTACCCTGAATGTATTAGCGCACTCACCCCACAACTTATTGAGCAAGCGCGGGCTATTTATACCGCACGGTTAAAACAAGCAAAACCTATTCGGGCGTTTATGATCAATAAATTACCCTCAAATTATCAATCGTTAGGGCTTATTTATTTATTGTTTCCAAATGCTAAGTTTATTAACTTGCAGCGCGATTTTAATGCCACAGCTTGGTCCGTGTATAGTAATTACTTTGCAGAAAATGAACCTTATTTTTGCTCATTACCTGAATTTAAGCGTTACTTTGATTTATACCAAGGTTTGATGACGCATTGGCAACAAGCAATACCGACGGCTATCTTAGCTGTTCATTATGAGCAACTGATCAGCGAGCCGCACGATACGTTAAAAAGCGTATTTACATTTTTAGATACCACATTTGAAGAACAATGTTTAGACTTTTATAAATCAAAAAACCCAGTTACCACGCTTAGCAAAGCCGCAGTACGAAAACCGCTACATAACCGTGCGATAGAGCGCTGGAAACGTTTTGAAATACCTCTTAAGGCGTTGCTGAATAACGCTCAAACCACGCCACTAGATCCTTAAATTGATCTGCTTTAGCACAGGCGTGCGTTAGCATATTAATATGATCGTAATCATATTGATGGCCGTGTTTTTTCCCGTACATTTGCAGGTGTTGAATACCGACTCCTGACTCGGCAATAAATTTTTCAATATCAACTTGCTGTGCAAGTGCTTTATCTTTCACCCCACCAATGTGTAAGGTCGGTGGCAAGCTTAAGCCAGCTACAGCTTGCGCGTAATCAAACCCGTCATCGCTATCTAACCATGGTTTACGTTTAGCCCATTGCATACTTTGATAATGAGATTTTTGAGTTTCATCATCACTGCCCCACTTGAGACTTTTTGCGGGTAAATAACCATGTTTTTTAGCCAGTATTGGCGCTAAAAAATACCAAATCAAATTTCCTTGTAGGTACTTTTGTGGATGATGATTATAAAGTGAGCGTTTAGTGCCAAAGTAAGCACATGCTTTTACATCATTGATATACTGTGGGAAACGCGCAAACACACTGTTCATCAATACCCCTCCCCACGAGTGGGCTACCCAATAGGCCGGTGGTTTACCCTCACGCTCGGTAATTTTAGCGATAAAAGCGGGGATATCTTCAATAATGGCTTCGGTTTGGCCATAGTGAGCATGCCTTGAAATAGCGGGTTTACTGTCACCACGGCCACGTAGATCAGCCACATAGCACACGTAGCCTTGCTCAGCTAAAAAAGGGGCTAAGCCCTTATTCGAATAGGTATAAAATATTTTGCCATTTTCCACAGCACCATGCATAAAGAATACCGCAGGCCCTGTTGTTTTGCTGGTATCGGCTATTCTACGCATGTGCAGTGTTTGCTGCTCGGTGAGTTTTATAAACACCGACTCTTGTACAATCAGCATTTCAGTTCCTTGTTGTCATTGTTATTGAACCGTAACTCATCCTACCAGTATTTCAAACAAGATCACACGCTAATGTATTTCTCTGGTAAAATAACTTTTTTGTTTGCTAAGCTAATTATCTGTTATGAAATCAACGCCATTAAAATCAAAACTACATCCTCGCAATCGCCATAATCAAGGTTATGACTTAGCGTATCTAGCGTGCCAAGTGGCTGCGTTAAAGCCCTATATAGTGATCACTCCAAATGGCACTGAGAGTATTGATTTTAGTGATGAGCAGGCAGTTAAAACACTCAATCAAGCGCTGTTAAAAGCTTATTATGATGTTGAATTTTGGGAGCTTCCCGCTGGTTACCTTTGCCCGCCCATTCCTGGTCGAGTTGACTATATTCACTACCTTGCTGATTTATTAGCCGCTGATAATAACGCGCTGATCCCAACTGGCAAACACGTAAAGGTATTAGATATTGGCACTGGTGCAAATCTTGTTTACCCGCTTACAGGCAGCCATGAATACAACTGGCATTTTACAGGCAGTGATATTGACCCTGTGGCAGTTAGCATAGCCAAACAAGTCGCTCAATTTAACCAACGTAAAATCACCATTAAACAGCAAAAAAATCCACAGCAGATTTTTAAAGGTGTTATAAATAGCAAAGATCTATTTCACTTAACACTGTGTAACCCACCATTTCACGCAAGTGCTGAAGAGGCTAACAAAGGCAGTGAACGTAAATGGAAGAATTTAGGCAAAAGCCCTAGCAAAACCCTTAATTTTGGCGGTCAACATAATGAGTTATGGTGTGAAGGTGGCGAGCAGCAATTTATTGTTAATATGATTATCGAAAGTGAGCAATTCGCACAGCAATGTTTGTGGTTTACATCGCTGGTATCTAAGAAAGACACTTTACCTGCACTACAAGCACAGTTGCAAAAACAGCCTGTTGCCGAAGTAAAAGTAGTAGAGATGGCACAAGGGCAAAAAGTGAGCCGCTTTATTGCATGGAGCTACTTTGATCAAGCCACCCGCGAAGAAATTTGCCAACAATTTACAGCCTAGGAGGCACCATGATTGATTTTCGTTCTGATACTGTTACTAAGCCCTGCGCTAAAATGCGCGAAATTATGTTCAACGCCCCTTTAGGTGACGATGTGTATGGCGATGATCCCAGTGTTAATGCGCTTGAAGCATTTGCTGCACAGTGTCACGGCTTTGCCAGCGCCCTATTTTGCAGCTCCGGCACCCAAGCAAATTTATTAGCATTAATGGCTCATTGCGAACGTGGTGATGAGTATATTTGCGGGCAAAATGCACACAATTATAAATTTGAAGGCGGTGGCGCGGCAGTGCTTGGATCAATCCAACCACAACCAATTGAGAATGAAAATGATGGCAGCCTCTGCTTTGAAAAAATACGTGCCGCTATCAAACTTAATGACTTTCACTTTGCTAATACCCGCTTACTCAGTTTAGAAAACACCATTGGCGGTAAAGTGCTACCATTAAGTTATTTAGCCCAAGCGCGTGAGTTCACTCACAGCCATCAATTAGCACTGCATTTGGATGGTGCTCGCGTTTATAACGCTGCGGTTGCGCTTGAGGTAGATATTACCGAAATAACCAAACACTTTGACTCCGTGTCTATTTGTTTATCAAAAGGTTTAGGCGCACCAGTTGGGTCATTATTGCTTGGCTCTGTTGAACTTATTAATAAAGCAAGACGGTGGCGAAAAGTGCTTGGTGGCGGTATGCGCCAAGCAGGTATGCTGGCGGCTGCGGGGCATTATGCGCTTGAACACAACGTCACCCGCCTAATAGATGATCATAGCAATGCACGCTATTTAGCGCAGCGGCTCAATGAAATTGAAGGATTTCACGTCGACCTAACAAAAGATACCACTAACATGGTGTACGCCCATGTTTCCGATACTATTGATATTCACTCGCTGGCACAGCAGCTAACAGTAAAGGGGGTTTTATTCAGCCCGAATAAAACCTTACGTTTAGTGACCCACTTAGGCGTTAATCGTGCTGATATTGAACTATTTATAGCGGAATTAACTGCTGCGCTGCATGTTTAACGCAGCTTTATAGTGTTTGCGGCACACCGATACATAGCGGTCGTTGCCGCCAATTTCCACTTGATTGCCATCGGCAATCGCTTTGCCTTGCTCATCCGTACGTAATACGTGATTTGCCTTACGCCCACAATGACACACAGTTTTAAGTTCAACCAGCTTATCTGCCCACGCCAGTAAATACTGCGAGCCACAAAATAGTTCACCTCTAAAGTCATTACGCAAGCCGTAGCACAATACGGGTATACCTAATTCATCAACCACATCGGTTAATTGCATTACTTGCTGGCGTGATAAAAACTGACATTCATCTACCAGCACACAGTGACGTTTCTGTTCACTATTAAGTTGTTTGATCAGTTCAAACACATCTTTTTCTGCATCAAAGATATGCGCATCAGCTTGTAAGCCAATTCGCGATGACACAATGCCAACACCAGCACGGTCATCCAATGCAGCGGTTAAAATAACCGGCTCCATGCCGCGTTCACGATAATTAAATGCCGATTGTAATAACGTGGTAGATTTACCAGCGTTCATTGCAGAATAATAAAAGTACAGCTGAGCCATGAAAATGCCTACCCTGAAAAAATGCGCTAATACTACCTTAATCTTGATTGAACACCACCTTTTTTACCCACTCATTACTGGGATCTATTGACCCTTCAGGATTAAAACAGCTTCCTAATAACTAAGCGATAATTAAATGATCCCTTCGTGTTCAAGTAACCATTGCTTACGCTCTAAACCACCCGCATAGCCAGTTAACTTACCATTGGCGCCAATGATCCGGTGACACGGCACAATAATACTGATTGGGTTTTTACCATTCGCGGCACCGACCGCTCGCACAGCTTTGGGATTACTCAGTGCATGCGCAATATCAGAGTAACTTTGCGTTTGTCCAAATGGCACTGCGGTGAGCGCTTGCCATACCGCTTGTTGGAAAGCAGTACCATGGGTGGCTAGAGTGACATCAAAGGTTGTTCGCTTACCTGCAAAGTAGTCATTAAGCTGCGCAGCACAATTTAAAATATGTGGCTGCTCAATCTCTGAAAATGGGGTTTCTGGGCACTCTATAACTGGATAAAAGCCCACATAACTCACCCCGTGTTGGTTACCTTGAATAATAATGTCATCAATTGGGCTGGGTATGCGGGTTTGGATAATAGTCATATTAGCTGTTGCCATAGTTGAAAGGTTAAATAGGAGCGAAATGGCGCACACAGCTCATCATTAAATGGTTTTGCCTCCGCTTGCGCTTTCTTTACGCCTAAATCTCCCGCCAATAAAATATCGGGCTGACTTTGGCCGCGTAATTTTGCATAGTTTACTGTCCAAGGTCCAATCCCTTTGAGTGGCAGCCATTGATCAAGCTGTTGGCAATCAGGGTTATCGGCGCAAAATTGCGCTAAATTACGCAGCGCATTTTTGCGTCCTTGAGGCATTTTAAAAAATGCCAGCTCACTGTTTGCCACTACCTCAGGGGTTGGAAAATACACTCGCTCGCCATCTTGTTCGCCCAGTTCAGTCACCAGCTGAGTCACTAAATTATGCGCGGCAGCTACACTAACTTGTTGGCCAAGCACCGCACGAATACCCGCCTCGAATACCGACCAAATACCCGGTAACCGCAGCCCTTGGGTTAGCACAATTGCCCCTTGAAGCTGAGCTGCTAGGTGTTGTTCGATTTGCGCAGTATCAGCATCTAAATCGAGGACTCTGCGAATTTCACTTAAAATGGGCTGTAAAAAGCGTGGCTGATCAATATCAATACTGACTAAAAAATGATGTTTGTGCTCTACAAACTCAGCCGTAAACTGGCCTTGGCAATGCTGATTTTTAAAGCTGCGGCCATAGTGTGTCTCGCCAAGCCATTCGAGAGGTGAAATTAATCGCTTCGCTAAAAATTGCTGTAACGCAACCCAATTATAAGGGGGCCGAAAAGGTAATTTAAGCGTCAACACCGCATGTTTTGTACTGTGCTGCCCACGCATTTTTGAGGGACAAATATGCAATTGCTGTAAAAACGCATCATTAAATCGGCGAATACTGTTAAAGCCCGCTGCAAATGCCACTTGGGATACCGACAGGTTTGTTTCTTGTAATAATTTTTTAGCGAAATGGCACTGATTAAATAGCCGATACTGAGTTACTGAGATACCAAAATGTTGTTGAAATAACTGCCTTAAATAGCGGCTGCTCACGCCTAGTCGCTCAGCTAATCGTTCACAGCTTTGTTGCGTTGTTAAGTCACTGTCTATCAGCTGCTTGGCTCGCAGCGCTGTGGTTTTTGTTCCTTGCCATGCGCTACTTCCAGGGGCACTGTCAGGGCGACAACGAATACACGGACGAAATCCAGCCTGTGCAGCATTGTGCGCATATTGGAAGTATTCTACATTTTGCTCTTTTGCAGTTGGGGCAGGACAAATTGGCCGACAATAAATACCGGTGCTTTTAACACCGATAAAAAAGAGTCCATCAAAACGATGGTCGCGGCTTTGTCTGGCAAGTCGCCAATGGCTAGTATCCATAAGGTGCTCTTAACTATACATCTGCTAATAGAGTACGTGAAAAAATACAGTTTACTAGCCATTTTCGGCACTCAACCTTTATTCGCTAATTGATTTACTGATAGCAGCTAAATAACGACGCTCAACTTCAGTCCAATTAATAACATTATAAAAAGCTGCGATATACTCCGGGCGGCGGTTTTGGTATTTCAGATAATAGGCGTGCTCCCACACATCTAAACCTAAAATCGGCGTGTTGCCGTGCATTAATGGACTGTCTTGATTTAAACTACTTTCCACCACAAGCTGGTTATCTTTATTAACACTTAGCCACGCCCAGCCACTGCCGAAGCGACTAACTGCTGCTGCGGTAAATGCCTCTTTAAAGTTATCAAAGCCGCCAAGCTGCTCTGTGGTAGCATCTAATAAGCTCCCTTTTGGCTGTTCCCCACCATTGGGGCTCATAACTGTCCAAAACAATGAGTGGTTTGCATGACCGCCACCATGTTCTTGCACTACTTTTTGCAGCTCAGTTGGCAACGTGTCAATCTTTGCGAGTAACTCATGTACATCAGTATCGCTATACTGGGTATTTTCAAGTGCCGCATTGGCTTTATTGATATATGTTTGATGATGCAATGTATGGTGGATCTCCATAGTTTTAGCATCTAAATGTGGCTCTAACGCATCGTACTCATATGGTAATGGGGGTAATGTAAACGCCATAATTGTTCCTTGTCGGATTAAGATAAGTGATCAATGCACAGTGGCAGTTTGATCTGGGGTATAATTTAACGTCTGATTGATCTGTGCTATTAATTGCGGGTAATGACTGTGCAATTTGGCAAACTGTACTAACTCTGTGTAGGTTTTGTGATGATGGTGCACAACCACTGTACGTACCGTATTACATGGATGCTGAATTAAATGACTCAAAGTGATATGCACATCGCACAGCCACTGACAGGCTTGCTCTGTTTGATTCATTGCGCGGTAAGTGTCGGCTAGATTATGTGCTGCAACAACCAATGCTGGGCAGCAATGTTCTATCGCAGTGATCACGGATTGGCATATTTGGGCTTGGCTAAATTGACTTAATAAATGAGAGGCCAAAGTATGTGCGGTTGCGTATTTGTCTCTAGCTTCGAGTAAAGCGCCCCTTTCAAAGGCGTAATTACCAGCCATAATATTAGCTTGCCAAGGACTCAGAGCTTGATCAACACATGGAAGTTCTGCGCAAGTAATGCGCTGAAGCAGTGTCATAAAAATCACCTACACAGATTAATTGATGTGTTTAATTTACACATCGGAACAACCTAATGCAAATGATTTTTATTTATATTAGCCTTTAGTTTTATTTCTCTGCAAAATCAATCAAGGCTTGCCCAGATAATCGATAAATAATCCATTCGTTTTGTGGCTCTGCTCCTATACTATTGTAAAAGTCGATAGCTGGTTGATTCCAATCAAGTACCACCCATTCAAAACGTCCACAGTCTTTTGCCAATGCTTGACGTGCTAAATGTTGCATTATCAACTTGCCCGCACCTTTACCACGGCTATCTGGGCTGACATAAAGGTCTTCCAAATACAGGCCATTTTTGCCAAGCCATGTAGAATAATTATAAAAATAAACGGCAAAACCAATTGGTGTATCGCCCTCGAAACAAATTACACTGTGTGCTGTGGCGCTTTCACTAAACAACGTGTTTAAAATTGCCTGCTCATCGGTTTTAACCGCATCAGGTTCTTTTTCATACACCGCAAGCTCAGTGATAAAGTGTAAAATAGTGGCTGCATCTGCAGGGACTGCGCCTCTTAAAATAATATCAGTCATAAACTCTCTTTATTACTTTGGTTAATACTGCTCGAGTTTATCCTTGAGCGTTTGTAATTGAATCGGTTTAGCAAGGTAATCATCCATACCAGAGGCTAAACACTGCTCTTTATCTTCACCCATCGCATTAGCCGTTAACGCTATAATGGTAATGTGCTGATGTTTACTGCCAGCCTGCCCTGATCGAATCGCGCGAGTGGCATCAAAACCGTCCATAATCGGCATTTGGCAATCCATCAAAATCAAGTTAAAACGCCCCACGGGTGCTGCTTGTAAAATGTCGAGCGCATGTTGACCATTTTCCGCTAAGGTGACTTCATAATTTAATTTGCCTAACATTAACTTAGACACTTGTTGATTAATAAGGTTATCTTCAACTAACAAAATATGTCGGCTTTTCTCATAACTGCCACGCAGCGATGAAATATAACTTGATGTAACTAAAGGTAAATCGGCGCTACCACCACCGTGAGCGATGACGGCCATGGCACTGATCAAATCTGCCGTGGTGATTGGTTTTGGAAAATACGCTTGGAACCCTGCATCACTAAAACACTGTGCTCCTTCCATGCCTGCAATGCTGGTCATCATTACTAATGGCATTGCTTTAAAATCATCATCAGCTTTTAGCTTTCGACACAGTGTTAAACCATCCATTCCTGGCATTTGCATATCCAACACAGCAATATCATACAAATTAAGATTATCCGCGAGGCGTTTTTCACATAACTGCAAGGCTTGTTCTGCATTACAGGCAAGCTCTACTTTAGCGCCCCAATGAGCAAGCTGTTGGCTTATAACAATCCGGTTGGTTTCGTTATCATCAACCACTAATATAGTGAGCTTGGTCATATCTATACTCGGTATACTGCACTCAGTTTCACTTCCTGCCTCTAACATCACTGTCGCGGTAAACTCACAACCATGCCCTACCTCACTGACTAACGTAACTTCTCCACCCATTAGCTCACACAATTGTTTACTAATCGCCAAACCTAATCCGGTGCCACCATATTCACGCGTAGTCGAAGCATCTACTTGCGAAAATGGGCTGAATAAATCTTTTTGCTTGGTTAGATCAATTCCGATGCCGGAGTCTTTTACACTAATACTGAGCTGATATTGTTGCTCAACAGGAGTTACTGATGCGCGGATCACGACTTCACCTTGCGCAGTAAACTTAACAGCGTTACTCAGTAAATTAGTCAACACTTGACGAATACGCCCTGGATCGCCTTTAAAATGTGTTGGCACCACCGCCACTAAATCAAGAATAATTTCGATGCCTTTATCTTGCGCCGCAAGGGCTTGAGATTCCGCCACCTCTCCGAGCAAGTTACAGACATTGAAGTTGATACTTTCTAGCTCTATTTTACCTGCTTCAACTTTTGAAAAATCTAAAATATCATTGATCACCGATAGCAACGAATGCGCGCTATTTTTAGCTATCGCTACTTTAGTTTGCACCGGCTTTGGCAGGGTTTCGAGTCCGATCAGCTCAAGCATACCCAACACCCCATTCATTGGGGTGCGGATTTCATGACTCATGGTCGCTAAAAACTGACTTTTTGCGGTTGCAGCGGCATTGGCTTTGACTAATGCAATTTTCAGCTCTTCGGCGGTTTGCTTACGCCTTTGCGACATTAACACGCTGCCAACCAAGGTCGCTAATGAGCGTAAATAAGTTTCTTCATTTTGGCTCCAACAGCGATAGCTACCGACACTTTCCGCACAGAGCACCCCTAAAATACCCTCACCGGTAGATATAACGGCATCGAGCATCGAATTAATATTTAATGGTGTTGTGTAAGTGTCAATCAATTCGGCGGTTGCCGGATGGCAATTAACATCATTAATTGCCACTAAACCTTGTGCAAATATTGCTTTGTAATAAGCGGGAGATTCGCTCGCTTTAAGCACTAAAGGCTGGTCAACAAAACCTTGCTGATCGATAAATAAACTCACGCACGTCATTTCATCGCTAGCTTCGTCAAATACCCACACTGCTGAGCGTTGCACATCAAGTACTTCACACATTGACTGCGCAACTAAGTTTTTCACCTCATCAAAATTACCCGCCAACACTTGCGGTGACACTGTTAAACTTGCCAAGTTTTTGTTGTATTGATTGGCTTTCTCACTTTCCAATTCAAGGTGCTTATAAGTATCTATATTTTGGAATGAACCATAAACACGGATACAACGACCATTCTTAAATTCTGCTTGGCCAATTGATTTAACCCAGCATTCATTTCCAAGGGCCGTAACGATGATTAATTCAATTTCCCAACTGCTCCCTGTTGTTACCGCCTCTTCAAATAACTGGCCGATCCTTTCTCGGTGCTCACCTTGTTTATAAAAATCCAGCACCTGGGCTATAACTGGTTGGTAGTCTTCGGCTACTTCATGAATTGCTTTAACTTCATCTGACCAGTACATGCTATTTGTTTCTAAATCCACTTCCCAGGCACCAATTTGGCCTTGTTTACTCATCGCTTCAAGCAGACTTTGCTGGCGGTAAAGTTGCGATTGAGTATGATAACGCTCGGTTATATCATGAATAAAACCATCTAAATACAGGACGTTGCCTGCCAGATCATACACGGCTTGACCTTTTTCATGCACCCAATGAATACTGCCGTCAGAAGCGATCAAACGGTACTCCAATGACCATGGCTGATGAGCATCAATATCGGCCTTCACTTTCTCAGCCACGCTTGCTGCATCATCTGTATGAATTAATTCAACAAAGTTCAACTTATGGTTATCAACTAAATCATTTGGTTCATAACCGGTGATGACTTTTATTTGTTCACTCAAATAGAGCATGCTCCATTGTTCATCATATTTACACCGATAAACAATCCCTGGAATATTGCCAACCAGAGACACAAATCGATCGCGACTTTGTTGCAGTTGTGCTTCTGTTTCTTTTCGCTCGGTAATATCAAGGTGAGTACCTATCATTCGTTTGGCAGAGCCATCACTATTATATTCAACAACTCGACCTGTGGTTAGCACCCACACCCAATGTCCGAGACGATGCAACATACGAACTTCGCAGACATAATAATCGCTCTCACCTGCAAAATGCTGCTCTAAAAGCTGCCCTGAAGTAACAAGATCATCTGGATGAGTATAGTTGTTCCATGTATTAACATCAGTTGGTTGTAGTTCTTCTAATTTATAACCGATAATACTCGCCCAGCGATTATTAAAATACGCTTTGCCGGTATCTACATACCAATCCCAAATCCCTACTGCAGTGCTGTCCAACACTAATTGTAGTTGTGTTTTATGTTGTTCAAGTTCTAACTCTTGTAGTTTTAATGCTGTGATGTCGGTGCGAATAGCGATATAACTTTGGGGCTTGCCCTGTTCATCTAAAAAAGGCGCAACTGTGGTATCAACCCAATAAAAAGCGCCATTTTTCGCTCGATTACAGATTTGAGCGTGCCAAACCTTGCCCTGTTTAAGGGTTTTGTACATGCCTTTAAAAAAGCCTTTAAGATGGACACCTGAATTTAACAAACGATGATTTTGACCAATTAATTCGCTTTGGCTATAACCACTAATTTCACAAAACTTTCTATTTACAAAAGTAATTTTTCCTTTTATATCAGTCACTGCCACAATAGCATGCTCATCAAGTGCACTTTTTTGTTCCGCTAATTGCTTTAAGGCAAGCTGAAGCGCTGTGCTTTGATGTTCTAACCGTTTTTGCTGCTGTACTTTACTACTGACTAAGTGTTCTAGATCAATCGACAGCTGATGTAACTCACTGCTGTCGTCGAGAATAGGAATATTGGTACGTTCACCTCGAGTGATTTCAGCACTGGCATTGGCAAGGCTAATAAACGGACGAGATAAACGTCGCCCAAACCACCACGATAAGGTTAAGATCACTAAAAATGCAAAACTATTGGCAAGCACAGCTACATACTTATAATCACTGGCACTTTGCAACATCACGGCAGCAGGCTTTTCAACCAATAACTGCCAGCCTGTGGCGTTTGCAAAATTCAAGTCAGTTAAAATGGCGTAATGCAACGTATTATCTGTTTTGTGATAGGTAAAAACATGCTCAGTCTTTGCCGAATTAGTAAAATAATCAGCTTTTGGTAATACACTCGGGTGTAATTGGACACCTTTGATTTCACCTGCTTTCACAATAAAGAAAGTTAGTCCCTCATTCTTATTATGAATATGTTCTAAATTATCGAGTAAACCTCGAAAGTTAACATCAACTAATATTATTGCGTGTAAGCCCCGTTGTTTATCTACCATCGGTAACGCAACAAAATGATGTGGTTCTACACCCATTGAAGATATGAATACACTTTTCTGTCCTTGCTCTATTGCCGCCAACATTGCGATTAGCTGATCGCGGTGTAAAGCTGAAAACACCCCGTTATTAACTGGGTTTGGGGTATTTAAGGGATCGAAAATAATATGAATTTCATTGACAAAATCATATCGGTCAACAAACTCATCAATCAGTAGCCGTTTATTTAGTTGGCTATGACTTAGTTGATCATTTAATAGATATAGGTCTTTAATGTGATCTGCAAACCAAATATTCGCAAATTGCTTACCAATACTGCTTAATTCACTAAGTTCAGTTTGGGCACTTTTTTCAAGGGAGTTGCTTACATGTTGAAGACTAAACCAAGACATTAAAAATAATGGTGCTAGCGCAATGACAATAAAAGTAACAATCAGTTTCGTCCGTATAGATTGGCTTTTATTTTTTAACAGGCCATTCAGCATTGTATTCCCATAATCAACTTTTTATTGTTTTAGAAACTTACTTATATTAATGCACTAAATAACACAAGACGCAAGTTTATGCGCCTTGTGTGAGGTCATTTACAACACTATTTATTAATCCTATGTGTACGGTAGAACTGCTGACTAAATTGAGCGTAGAGTACCGGCAATACAAATAAGGTAAGAAAGGTTGCGGTAAATAATCCGCCAACAATAACCGTTGCTAATGGTTTTTGAATTTCAGCGCCGCTCCCTGTAGATATCAACATGGGTATCAAACCAAGCGCAGAGGTTAACGCCGTCATTAGTACGGGTCGTAGCCGAGATAGTGCACCATTAAATGCAGCTGTATCTAAACTATCACCATTTTTCACGCGGTTATTAATACTCTCAACCATCACCACACCATTAAGCACCGCCACACCAAATAAGGTAATAAAACCTACCGAACTTGGCACTGATAAATATTGCCCTGAAACGTAAAGTGCAACCACACCACCAATCACCGCTAATGGCACATTGACTAAGATAAGTAATGCTTGACTCATCGAGCCAAATGCAAAATACAAAAGTAATGCAATCAAAGCCAGCGAAATAGGCACCACGATAGATAAACGCTGCTGCGCCCGTTGTTGGTTTTCAAATTGACCACCAATACTAATGCCATAACCTGGCGGTAAATCAACTTGCTCAGCTATGGCAAGGCGCATATCCGCAACCACAGAGCCCATATCGCGCCCTTGTACATTGGCTTGGATCACTACTCGGCGCTGAACGTCATCACGGCGCACTTGTGGCGGACCAGATTCAATATTAACCGTTGCGACATCTCCAACCCTCACCATGGCACCTGTCGGTGATAACAAACGTAGATCTGCAATGGCTTCAGGGCTGTCACGAAACTCTGCCCCAATGCGCACATAAATATCATAGCGCTCATTGGCATTAATAATTTGCCCTGCTGCAGTGCCGCCAATGCCATCTTGCACTATCGACATTAAATCCCCCACAGATAAACCATAGCGAGAAAGTGCTAAGCGGTTCGGTTTGATCACTAATTGTGCTTCACCAGCAATTTGTTCCATTGCCACATCTTTAGCGCCAGCAACGTCTTTTACAGCTTGCTCAATTTGTTGCCCTTTAGCGACTAACACATCTAAATCAGCACCAAACAGCTTAATCGCCAATTGCGCTTTCACCCCTGATAGTAGCTCATCCACCCGCGTGGCTATCGGCTGTGAAAAGTTAAACAATAAACCAGGAAACTGCGCTAATTTTTGTTCCATTAACACTTGCAGTTGTGCACGATTAGCCGCGGATCGCCATTCACTCACCGGCTTTAAACCTAAGTAAATTTCGATATTATTAACTGGCTCTGGATCCCCCCCGACTTCTGGGCGACCAATTCGGCTAAGCGCATACTCAACTTCAGGAAAGGCCAACAGTATCGATTCCAATTTAGGAGCGACCATTAATGCCGTATCCAAGCTCGCCGAAGGTGCCAATGTTATCCGTAAGTTAATAGTGCCTTCTTCAAGCTCTGGCACAAACTCAGTGCCTAGTTGCGGCAATAAGATACCAGCAATCACCACTAATATTCCCGCCAGCGAGATCACCGTTTTACGTGCGTTCATTGCCCAGCGCAAACATGTTTGATAGGTTTTATCTAATGGCTCAAGTAATACACTGCGCCTAACTATGACACCTTTAGAAAATAAATACACTGCCATTGCAGGCACGATCACTAGCGCAACAATCACAGCAGCAATAATAGCTAACATGATACTTATAGCCATTGGCTGGAATAATTTAGCTTCTACGCCTTCAAAACTAAACAGCGGCATAAACACCACTAAAATAATTAGTGCAGCAAAAAATACCGGCCTAGCAACTTCTTTAGCCGCCATAGTGATCAATTTAGCCGGTGAGTGATCAGCATCAGTATTGTTAGTTAAGTGGCGAAAAATATTTTCCACCATCACCACCGAGCCATCCACCAGCATACCAATTGCCACAGCAATACCGCCGAGTGACATCAAATTAGCCGAGAGCCCTAACCACGACATGACACATAAAGCCATGCTAATGGAGATTGGTATAGACAATAAAACCAATAATGTGGCGCGTAAATTCATTAAAAATAACGCCAGCACAACCACAATAAATACAAACGCTAATAGCAAGGCATCCACCACAGTATCAACCGCTTTGGTGATCAAATCAGCTTGGTCATATAACGGTTCAAACGTTACTCCCTCTGGTAGTGCTTGATTGATCATCGCAATCCGCGCGCTAATACCATCAATGGTTTGCTTGGTATTTGCACCAATGCGCTTTAATACCACTCCTGTTACCACTTCGCCCAGCGATGTAATATTACCATCGACATCTTTTGTACTCATGGTCGCCGCACCTTGGCGAATTTCACTGCCAAGCGTCACCTCAGCCACATCGGCAATGGTGATCACTGTGCCATTAATGGTTTTTAATGGCGTTTGTGCTATTTCTTGCAGCCCTTGAGTGCCGGCATTAAACCAACCAGTACCACGAATAACTAATTGCTCTTGGCCACGGTTCATATACCAGCCACCAACATTGGTGTTGTTTTCTTCCAGTGCAGTTACAACTTGCTGCTGATCTAATTGATAAGCCAATAACTTATTTGGATCCAGATTGACTTGATATTGACGCACATCACCACCGAACGATAGCACTTCGGTGACCCCATCAACGGGTAAAATGAGTAACTTCACAATCCAATCGTTTAAGCTGCGCAGCGCCATACTGTCCAAGCCAGATTCAGGCGATGCCGCTAATAAGTATTGGTAAACCTGCCCGAGTCCTGAGGTATTCGGCCCCATTTCTGGCAAGCCAATACCTTCCGGGATCAGCTCTTTTGCTGCTTGCAGGCGTTCAAATACCAGTTGGCGGGCAAAATAGATATCCACCCCTTCTTTAAACACCACAGTAACACCAGAAAGCCCCGTTTTAGAAATCGAACGAACTTGCTCTACATCAGGTAATGCATACATGACCGCTTCAATTGGGTAAGTGATCAGCTGCTCAACTTCAACGGCAGCCAAACCTGGTGCTTCGGTATTAACAGCCACTTGCACATTGGTAACATCAGGAAAAGCATCAAGGTTGAGTTTTGGGATCACCACAACACTGGCGACAATGAATACACAAAGAGTCAGAAAAACCAGTAGTCGATTAGCAATCGCACTATCTATTATATTATTAAACATAGTGTTAGCTCCTAATGGTTGTGCGGATCAAAACCGCCTTTAGCTTGTTCTGATGCGACAAAAAAAGCTCCTTGAGTTACGACTTTAGTGCCCTCAGCCAATCCTTTAATTTCACGAAGCTGACCAAACCGTCGGCCACGTTCAATTTCAGTTGCTATAAGTTCACCGTCTTCATCTTGCACATATACCGCCCAATCACCATCAGGGTTCCTAAGTAGAGCTTGCTCTGGTACTGCCAACACTTGTTGCTCAGTTGAAAATTCAAAATACACGTCACTAAACATCCCTGGGTGTAATTGATGCTGGCTGTTTTGCACACTTAAACGCACAATCCGCGAACGAGTGATCTGATCTATAGTGTGTGCTTCTTGGATCACCTTGGCCGGGTATATAAATTGATTCACTTTCACTTGCGCTATTGTGCCTGTATCTATATTAATGGTCTGATTTGCTGACAATTGTGCTTCAACCCACAGTAGACTTTCATCAGCAATCAGCATCAGTTCAATTCCTGCATCGACCCGCTGCCCTTGTGCAAAATTATCACTGAGCACAGCTCCTGACGTACCTGCAAATAATGTGTACTCACCCAGTTTATCGGCTGGGCTGACCGCACTTTGCGCAATTGCTTTAGCCGATAAACCAAACGCTACCAGCTGGCTCTGCGCCACTTCATATTCAGCCTTGGCTGTGAGTAAGCGTTTTTCGCTCACCGTACCTTTGCCCATTTTTTGCACCCGCTGCCACTGCGCCTTAGCTAACCGGTAAGTGGTTTGCGCACTGGCGACCTCGGCACTAAATAAAGTCACTAACGGTGCGCCTGCTTGAATATGTTGCCCCAAGGTTGCGTGACGTTTCACCACAATTGAATCTACTCGTGGCGACAACACATAGCTGCTATAACCATTAGCTTTGATTTCACCAGGGGCATACAACTGCGCTTGATACGTACGTTTCACTAATGGGCTGATCTGCACATTTGCTAAACGCATTTGTGTCGGGGTTAAACGTACCCCACCTGCTTGATCATGTTCAACATTCTCACTCAGTTGTACTGCTGTGGTAGCATTATGATCAGGGGCTGCATCTGGTGTATGAGCATGCGAAGCGTGCGGTGCTTCTTCACTGTGTTGATGGTCTGTTTTTGTATCATCAAACTCTTGTGGAGCAACAGTGGTTGCCTGTGCTAAATTGCTAAAAATAAATAGCAGAGCAGAAAAAGTAATTTTTAAGCGCGTCATAATGCAGCTCCATCAGTTAGGGGATCCGTAAAGGTAGAAATATAATGGCTAAGTTGCCCACTTTGCGTTAACCAATTAACGCTTGCTAATTGGCTTTGTTGAACAATTTCAATGCCAGCAAGTAATCCAGAAATACGCTGTTGGCGCATAGTTAGGTACTCGGCGGTACTAATATCACCGCTTTGCCATTGTTGCTCTATCAACGCAAGGCTACTATCTGCATTTGCTTGGTTAATCGTCTGCCAACGTTTAACGCGCTGAGCGTACGCTTGCATCACCTCTTTACTGGCTTGTGCTTGAAACGCCATGGTGCGCTTTAAAGCTTGATATTCAGCTTCTTTTGACATCGCCATCAATTCAGCGGCTTGGTATTCATCACTAAAATTATTCATTATATTCAGCGGCATAGAAAAACTAACAGAGACAAGGTTCTCATCACCACTTTTACCTGCAACAAGCCCAATGGTTGGTTTGATGGCTCGCTCTGCTTTGATCACCTTTACTTGCTGACGCTGTTGTTGCCATTGTGATTTCACCAGCAAAAGTTGTGGATGTTGGACCACATTTTCAGTATCTGAATTGAGCTTAATACCATTGAGTAACTGTTCAGGTGTCAGCTGCCCGTCTTCGTGCCACGTTGGTAACAGTGCCTGCACAGCTAATTTAGCATCGGCATAAGCACTGGCTTGTTGGGCGGTTTGATTCAAAATTTCTGATAGTGAGTACAACGCTAATTGTTCATCCAGCAACCCGACTTCTCCAGCCGCTCGACGGCGCTTAACCACGGTAACTAAACGCTCTAATTGCAGTTCTTGCTGTTGCGCTAACTGAAAGGCTGCTTTACTACTGCGCCAATTGATAAGGGCGATCAGGGTTTGTTCAACTAATTGTAAATATGTTAATTGCAAACGCTGCTGCTGCGCAACCAATGTAAGTTGCGCCGCACTATGTTGTGCCTGTTGTTGATCATTAATATCAAGTGTTTGGCTCAGCCCAAGAGTAAAGTTATTAGCATCGCCTTCTTTTTCAATACTCGACTCAAGGTTTGGATTATATAGAGATTGCCCTGCGGCTCGCACAGATGCAGTGGCACTTTGCAGCTGCTGAAAATCAGCCTGTAAATTTGGGTGTTGTTTTAATTGCGACAACAACCAGGTTAAATCGCCGGTATTATGCGTTGGCGCAGCCAATGCCGGCGGTGCAGCTAATACAGTCGCACACAGGCAAGCAAACCCAAATGATTTGTATAAATTCATAACGTATACTCTTACTAAATAAATCGGTGACCATGATGTTGGCCAGCTAAAAATTAACTTAGTGAGTAAATAATTGGAGGGCGTAGATCGGGAATAAGCAGACGTGAATCAAATGCAGGGGCGTTCAAACTAATAATATCGTAGTTTGGTAAATTGACATGCTGCTGCCACGGCTCAGTAAAAAATACGGGGATATGACAAACATGACAATGCGCATCATCGGCGTTATCAGCTAAAGCTTGGCTTAATTGCTGATGCTGCAGTTGGTGAATATCATGATCGTTATTGACAGAGCAGTGTTCGTCTAATTGATTTTGTTGATGTAATAATTGCGAGGTTATATTAATAGCTGCGTAATGATCAGCCACGTCAAAACTATCCAGCACAGGCTGAAGTAGTACAAACGCTAAAATTAACAACACTAATTGCTTCAAGCAATATATCCTTTGAACGATTTCCAAGCTAACTTAACACATCTTTCCCTTACTGAGAAGTACTTAGCCGCCCACCACAGATGCCAACATTATGTTGCTGGCTAATTCAGCCATGCTCATTTAATATTGTAGTATCAATATAATAATAACTTAGGTAATGCCGTATATGGCTCATCAACATTCTCACAGTCATCACAATGACGACCAAAGTGATCGCCAGTTAGGCTTCGCTGTTTTTATCAATGTGCTACTTACTATTGCCCAAGTTGTTGGCGGTCTCATCTCTGGCAGTCTGTCTTTAATTGCCGATGCGCTGCATAATCTCAGTGATGCAGCGGCTATTTTTATCGCATTAATCGCCCGTAGAATTGGTAATAAACCGGCTAACGACCACTATCATTTTGGTTATAAACGTGCAGAAATTTTAGCCACCTTGTTAAACAGCAGCACCTTAATCATTATTGGTGGATTTTTAATACTAGAAGCCATTGACAGCTATTTTAACCCAACCCCAATCGATGGCTGGATTGTAGTCTGGGTGGCAGCATTAGCATTGGTAATTGATGTTGCGACGGCGGTGTTGACCTTTCGTGCGGGGGCTAAAAATAGCATGAATATTCGCGCTGCATTTATTCATAATGTGTCTGATGCAATGGCCTCGATCGTGGTAATTGTGGCAGGTACCTTAATTATTCTCTATCAATGGTATATTGTTGATTTGATTGCCACAGTATTCATTTCAGCATATGTTATTTATCATGGGGTACTATTACTGGTTGATAGTTGCAAAATTCTTATGCAAGCTGCGCCCAATGACTTTAACCGTGAAGCAATCACTAATGCGTTACAAAAACACTTTACAATTAGCCAAGTACACAGCATTAAAGCCTGGCAACTTGATGATAAAACAACCTATTGTGAACTGATGATCATAGCTACACAGCCACTTGATATTGATGCAATTAAAGACTATTTACACCATAAATTTGCCATTGAGCAATGTATTATTGAATATAAACAACCACAATAACAAACCATGGTGCGGCTATCATTGCATTTAACTGGATTTTTATTGAAAACAGCTCGCGTACTCATTTAATACTGACATTAGTTAGTGGGCTGTTTTTGATCTGTTTAAGCATCACCGGCGCTATTTTAATTTACGCAATATTGGACAGTAATCCCGCAATCAACACCACAGGTCAAGCCCTGCAATCTTACGATGCCTCAAAGGCCAACCTCACAACTCACGCCAATCTTACCTTTCAAATAACTGCCGTTCCTGACTCGATGTAAATGTACTTTTTGCCTTGTGGCACTGCATACTTTAAACAAGTGACGTTGCTTTATTTTTCCTATTTTAGCTCCTAAAATTAATCGTACCCATTACATTAAATTAATCACTTATTAGCGCATCAGGAAAAAAGCTTAAGGACGAGAGCTATGAAAAGTGTTCTATTATTATTTATAATCAACTACCTGTGTTTTTTTATAGCAGCCGAGTTTTTTACTGGCACCTTGAGCAAACTATCAGGTAATAGCTTTCTCTCAGTGATAGGACTCATTTATGCCTTTGTGGGTTTTCCACTCCAGCTACTTATTGAACTACTACTGCTTATTGGCTTTTGTTATCAAATTTTTAATGTCGGAAAATATCAAGCAAGTGCGCCGCTTTGGTTGGCATTTTTTGCAAGCATAATGCTGATGTTTAACTTTTTTGAATAGCAAAAAAACAAAATGCAATTGATAATAACTATCAATACCCTTGCCTTTACACTTCTTTACACTTATTATTGCGCCAATAAAAACAGCAATATCTCATAATTACATAGTCGTAAAGGATCTTCATGTTTAAAACCTCTTTCACTTTATTAGCCCTCGCTATAAGCACTGCCACTTTTGCCGATGAAGCAATCAATAAAAACCAATTAACCGATACGCAAATGGAGCGTGTGGTTGTCTCTGGTAGCCGTGTTTTTGAAAGCATTGATGAGGTTCCTGCATCAATTACTATTATTAATCAACAGCAAATTGAAGAGCATTTAAAAGTAAATCCTGAGCTACAAAGTTTGCTTGCGCAAATGGTGCCGGGCCTTGCTCCTAATACAGGTAGTTCGAGTAATAGCGGGCAAACGCTGCGCGGTCGTGCACCACTTATAATGATTGACGGCGTGCCGCAATCAACCCCACTGCGTAATGGCTCTTTAGGTATAAAGAGCCTCGACCCAAGTGCCATCGGTCGCATTGAGGTGATCAAAGGTGCCACCTCTATTTACGGTAACGGCGCATCAGGCGGTATTATTAATTACATCACTAAACAAGCAAAAAGTGATGGTAAAACCGAAGGTGAAATAAGTTTATCGAGTCGCTTTAATGCGGTAAAACTAGAGGAAAGTGCCGGTGCAAGGCTATCAGCAGCCATTAATGGCCGTGCTGACAAATTTAGCTATTTAGTTACTGCCAGCTATGAAGAAAATGGCGTACAACGCGATGCCCAAGGTGACATACTCGGTTTACAATATGGTTTATCCGACGCAGTTACACAAAACTACTTTACTAAATTGGGTTATGATTTTGATGACGAAAAACAGCTAAAATTTAGTTATAACTACTTCAGTTCGCAGCAAAAAACTGACCTAGGCGATGTTGCTGGCGATATGAGCTTAGGCGAAAAAACCTACGCAATCCATGTACCACCAGAATTACAAAAACAAGGTAAACCACAAGGCCCCGATGGCAACGAAAATATCACCCTAAAGTACATAGACTACGCGCTATTTGATAACACCCAAATGACCTTAGATCTTTATATGCAAGATATAGAAAACGTGTTTTTCTTCTCCCCAAGCCTTGCTAATCAAGACGAAAATTATGACGGCGGCCAGTCAATTATCAGATCAGAGAAAAAAGGCGCTCGGGCAACATTCAATACCCAGATAGACTTTGACTCTATCGAAGCCTCATTTATTTATGGTATCGATGCATTAACCGATGTGACTTCTCAGCCACTTGTTGATGGCCGTATCTGGGTTCCAGAGATGGATATGCAAAGTGTTGCTGGCTTTTTACAAACCAAATGGGTGATTGCTGATGACCTTATTGTCAAAGCCGGTGTTCGCCAAGAGCGCATTGATTTAAGCGTAGACGATTACCGCACACTTAAATTATGTAAAACACCGACTCAATGTTCAGTGCCTATTAGCGTAAAAGGCGACACCATAGATTACGATGCGACGACCTATAATTTTGGTATTAAATACAACCTTGATGAAAAATTCAGCCCATTTTTAAGCTACTCACAAGGCTCCGATATTTCAGATGTTGGCCGTCTGTTGCGCGCTGCAACGGTAAACGATATTGGACAGATCCAAACGCAAGCCTCGATCATCGACAACTATGAAATTGGTTTTAATTCACAGTTTAATAATGTACGTATTGAAGTTGCCGCCTATCGTAGTACCTCTGAACTTGGCACAACCAATAAATTTAATGAAGTGACCGGCGTATATGAACCTGTGCGAGCACCACAGGAAATTTGGGGCTACGAAACACTGGTAGATTATACAATTTCTGCAAACCTAAAATTACTGGCAACGTATAGCTATGTTGAAGGTAAAAACACCGAAGCAGATGTTTATTTAGGTTCTAAACAGATCAGCCCACCAAAAGCGACAGCTAACCTAAACTGGCAACCTAGTGATGCTATGTCACTAACATTAAGTTACCTGTATGTCGGCGATAGAAAACGCTTTGCAGCAAATGCCGATGGTAAATATGTGGGCGATCAAGGCCCTGTCGAAAGTTATAATATTTTTAACTTAACTGGCCAATACCAGTTTGCCGATAACTGGCAAGGGTTTGCAGGTATCGAAAACTTATTTAACGAAGGTTACTTTCCAGCCCGTGCTCAGTCGTATACCTACGGCGGTTATAACATCAAAGGTTTAGGAACAACAGCAACAGTTGGCGTTAAATATAAATTTTAAGCATCATTAAACTCGTTCATTGCGCTGTGCAATGAACGAGCCTCTATTACCTTACCAATTCAGCCGACTTTAACAGAAATATAAATAGCAATCTGTTCATAAAGCAACCAACAATGCAAACTTAAACGAGAATCACACGCAATATTAACCATATGATTTAAAAGGAAAATACTTGCAATTTTGTGATTTTGCACTAAACTTGTCGCAATTATGAATTTCAAGGTAGGCCGTTATGAAAGGTAATCAAAAAGTTATCGACAGCTTTAACACATTACTTGCAAATGAACTTGCAGCAATCGATCAATATTTTATCCACTCACGCATGTACGATGATTGGGGTTTAGATAAACTTTATGTACGCCTTAATCATGAAATGGAAGAAGAAAAAGATCACGCTGATTGGTTAATTAAGCGTATTTTATTCCTCGAAGGCGTACCAAACATGACCAAACGCCGTGATCTTATTATTGGTCATGATGTTAAATCAATGATGCAAAATGACTTAACCCTTGAGCTTGAAGTCGTTGAATGTGTTAAAGAAGTAATTGCAGTCTGTGAGCAAGAAAAAGACTATCAGTCACGTGAGATCCTTGAAAAGCTATTATTCGATACCGAAGAAGATCACGTTTACTGGCTTGAACAACAACTTGGTTTGATTGATAAAATTGGTAGCCAAAACTATCACCAATCACAAATGGGCGAATAGGAGCTAAATTATGAAAGGCGATAAAGACGTTCTTGCTGCATTAAATAAAATACTGGCAAATGAATTAGTAGCCATTAACCAATATTTTTTGCATGCCCGTATGTTTAAAGATTTTGGTTTTAGCGTATTAGACAAAGCCGATTACAAAACCTCGATTCAAAAAATGAAAAACGCTGACCGCTTAATTGAGCGTATTTTATTTTTAGAAGGCCTACCTAATCTTCAAGATCTTGGCCGTTTACGCATTGGCGAAAACAGCGAAGAAATGATTGCCTGCAACATGAGTTTTGAACTAGATTCATTGGTTGATCTAAAAGATGCGATCAAACTTGCTGAAAGTAAAAAAGATTATATTAGCCGCGAAGCGCTCGATCACATTTTATCTGAGCAAGAAGAGCAAATTGACTGGCTAGAAACGCAACAACTGTTAATTAAAAGCACCGGTATTGAAAACTACCTGCAGTCGCAAATGTAACGCTTGGTTAATACCCAAAAAAGCAGCTTAGGCTGCTTTTTTAGTTTTTATAATACAGATAAATGTCACTGAGATTAAACAATTACCATCAATAGCTACGCCACTTGATCGGTAATATCAGCGATTTGGATAAGTTTACGATTGAGGATCTTTTTAGTACAGCCGCAGCATTTGCCGCACTGGCTACCGACTTTAAGCTCTTTAGTTAGCTCGCGCATTGTAGTCGCGCCTTCGTCGATTGTTTGTTCAATTTTTTTATCTGTCACACCGTGACATAAACAGATATACATGAATACAAACCACTCTCAATAACATTCTAGCTTTCATATTAATCTAAACGTAAACAGTTCGCAATTAATAAACACATAAAATTAAGAATTATTTTTATTTGCTTAATTTCATATAGTTTTAGATGATCACCGCAATCCGGTTATACCAATCGTGTTAAGTTACTGACCATGTATAGCGACAGATAAATACAGTGATAACAAGGCGTAAATTTTGACATGTAATTGTTCTACTTGAAAAAATTACAACGCAGTTAGCGCTTTATTTAGCTCGCTAGAATGGTTAAATATTTAAGTCGATTGGTATTAAGATTTAAGAGGTTGATATGTGCCACTTCATAAAATAGCGCATATCTAAACGTTATTTTCTTCAAGCCATTCATTCATGTCATTCAGTAGCACAGGAAGCAGCTTTTCCAGAAGTGAAAACTCTTTTTCAATATCTAGTTGCCCCTTGCTTGCTTGTAGTTCAATCTCTGCAAACACACTTCTTAGCTTGTCGGCGCTTATCTCACCACATAAACCTTTAAGAGAATGCGCAACTTGGCGAACTTGTTCATAATTACCATCATCGACAAATTCTGTTAGCTGTTTAAATTTCTCTGGTGCTGTTTTAATAAACATAGTACAAATTTTAATAAGCAAAGCTTCTTTGTTAAGTAAACGAGAAAGTGCTGCGCTTTGATCCCATAGCACTTCTTTTTCAACCAAAATGCCAGTTACAGGGGGTACATTCTTTTCGTAATTAGATAATGCCCACTCTATCACTTTAGCTTGCGCTTCATTAGCTTGAATGGGCTTGCTAATATAGTCGTTCATACCAACTGATAAACACTTTTCTTTCTCCCCCATCATGGCGTTAGCGGTCATAGCAATAATAGGTATATTTATAAACTCATTACCAGCATCTCCTGCACGAATTTTCTCACAGGCTTGGTAACCATTTAAGATAGGCATTTGACAATCCATCAAAATACAACGTATTGGCTTTGCTAAGCAACTAAGCTTTAATGCTTCTATTGCTTGTTCACCGTTACTTGCTGTTTTAATGTGAATTGGTAACAAATCAAGTGCGCCAGCTGCTACTGCGATATTTATCTCATTATCATCAACAATTAATATACTACATCCATCAATTTGCTCTAAAATTTGTACTGGTATATCACTGTTTTCGCTTGCTTCTACCGTCAGCAGCTGCAATCGATCAAGCTTACTCAGCGTTAACCCAATCACTCTTAGCAAATCACTTTGTGTGAATGGTTTACTAATTTTCGTGACCTTACTTGAAATACCTTTAGGTAATGGTGATCCTGGCTTATGTAATACGACAATTTTAGCGTTTGAATTATGGTGCATAAAGTCATCAATTATTTGTTCTAACTCACCATTTTTATTGTCTTGTGCATCAAAGAAAATAATGTCATAGGGTTCAGCTGTTACATCAGCTAAATCTTCAAAACTTGAGAGTTCAACATCGCCCCCTTCATGACAAATTAACTGCCCAAGTAACTCTTGATATTCTTTATTACTATTAACAACAAGGGCTTTTTTAGACAAATAAAGTTTGCTCTTTGGTGTATTCTCAACACTATCAATTACTATCTCAAAACTAAACGTACTGCCCTCATTTGGGACCGATCTGACTTTTATGTCGCCCCCCATCATAAGGCATAATTTTTTGCATATTGACAACCCAAGTCCCGTACTGCCAGATCCAACATTAAAAGAGCTATCTGCTTGGTTAAATGCTTTAAACAAGTGCTGCTGGGCGCTATATTCAATGCCTGCGCCTGTATCTTGAACGCTAATAATTAATTTGTGTTTTTGATCCTCGATCTTTTCTAAATCAACTTTGACTTTAATGAAACCACGCTCTGTAAATTTAATCGCATTATGAATTAAATTATTGATTATTTGGGTTAACCTTAATGGATCAGATACTGCTCGCTGGCAATTTAAACCCCGTGTATCAAGATAAACCTCAAGCTCCTTATCAAAGGCCATTATAGAGGACGATTCAACTAAGCCTTCAATCAAATATTTAGGATTAAATGTTTTAAAATTTAATGTAAGTTTACCCGCTTCAATCTTAGACAAGTCCAATATATCGTTTATTAACACGCTTAAATTAGCTGTATTTAACTCCATAGTGCTAATCAGCCTACGTGATTTTTCTGGTAATTCTTCACGCTTTAAAATATTCAATGTGCCAATTACACCATTCAGCGGGGATCTTAGTTGATGACTAATATTTGAAATAAAAGCACTTTTAATATCACTATTTTTGATAGCCTGATCTTTCGCTTCAGCAAGATCTTGCGTTCTGTTTCTAACTTTTGACTCGAGTTCAGAGTTCAAACGTTTTACCTTAACCTCCGCCTCTTTTTCTTTACTAATATCCCTAATAATAAGCGCAAGACCATTGATTACAAGCTGTTCAGAAAATACCGGACTTACAGAAATAGCAAAAAAGTAACATTGCCCATTTACCTCTACGGAGCGTTCATCATGAATTTGTGGTTTCGAGCTTTCTAAACCTGCTATATACGTATCTATGGGTAATTGTTGAAGCAACATCAATTCGCTGGTGTGCCTGCCTATCGATAAAGATCTAGACGTTGATAACAATCGTTCTGCACTAAAGTTAAGGCTGGTTAGTTCGCCTTTAAGATTTAAACCAACAATGGCATCAATTGAACCATCGACAATAGCAGACGATTCTCTACGTGCTTCTGCTAGCATTTGGCTTCTGGTCGTATTTCGATAAGAAGTAATAAGTAATATTACGCTGAAGAAGATAATTACCAATAAAAAACCATACGTTAAAAGCCGTTTATCGCTAATCATAGTATCGATATACTGCTTTGAAATAACCGTACTTAAATTGATATAACTAAACTTTTTCCCTGGTCGCATTTGAACTGTATCGGAACACACATAATATTGATCGCCCGCTTTTTGTTTCAGATCCAGAAGATAAAGTCCTTGGTATCGGATCGGCTGCTCATATAGCGTATCCCATGTGATGTTCGGTGCTAAATCTCTTGTAAAGCGATACTTTTCGTTAGGATGGTATAAAAAGTCGCCTTCAGAGGTGCTGATAATTAGCTGGGAATAGTCAAACACCGAGGCTGTTAATTTTTCAATTAGCGCATTTGCATTCACGTTCATAATTAAGAAAGCAAAACGCTTACCTTCTTCACTGTAAATAGGGATAGAAAGCCGTAACATCGGCTTATATGGAAATGTAACCTCTCCAAACTCGCGATTCAACGACATGGGCGATAAATATATTTGCTTAGCCTCAAGCTGCGAACTCGGTAAAAAGTACAGCTCCCCACTTTTAGGTTGTAATGAATAATCTGCTACAGCCTCGACTGACGCACCTCGACGCTGCACGCGAATAAGCTCTTCCCCTGCGGCTGTAACGGCAATAATGCGCAGTTGCTCAATATTTAAATTATTTTCCATAAAGCCAATAAAAATGGTCTCTAATCGCTCTTTCCACTGTGTATAAGTGGTTCCATCATATGGATCTATTCCATTGTTATAATGAGCTCTTGGCAACCCTGAAATTGGTGGGGTAGAATGCAAAAAACTAATATCCGATTTTGCTCGAGATATAAATGAAGTCACCACTTCTTTTAATCGCAGGTTTGTTGTTGAAAACTCGCTATCTATTTGCATTAGCACATCTTTTTTTACATGCGTTTCAAATAATAAAACCGCCAAAACCAACAACAGACCAAAAAAGAACGTGAGCCACCTAACGAGCGTCGTTGAAGATACAACTGACTTATTTGCTTTCATGGAAATATTCATTTTAGCCCTTTGTTACTAATGCTAAGTTAGGTGAATTACACCACTTTAAGAGTACTGCCCTTAAACACTCATAATTTATTGGTTTGGTGATAAAATCATCCATGCCGGATTCAAAACAACGTTGCTTATCACTTCCTAATACATTTGCAGTTAAAGCAATTATTGGTGTTGTTAAATAAGCTGGCATCGTTCTAATTTTAACTGTTGCTTGAGGCCCATCAAGAACTGGCATTTGCATATCCATCAAAATAATATCAAACGCACACATTTCGCACTGTGCAATCGCCTGCTTACCATCACCAGCTACATTGATACAAGTGATATTAAACTCTTTCAAAAGCGCTTCAATAACAATTTGGTTAACCTCATTATCCTCAACAACTAATACATTTAAGTGAGATAGATCAATCTCTTTCGGTGCTGATAATTTAGTATTTTCATATTGTCGACTCGCCTGTTTATCACTCCTTTGAGTCTTTAATTCAAAATAGAAGAGCGAGCCTTTACCAAGCTCACTTTCTACCTTTAAAGGCGCATCCATAAGCGCTAATAACTTACTGGTAATCGCTAAACCAAGCCCAGTTCCACCGAATCGGCGTGTAATCGAGGTATCGGCCTGTGAAAAAGCTTCAAAGAGTGTCTCAATATGCGCGTGTGATATACCTATACCGGTGTCCGACACACCAAACGACAATATAAGCTCATTATTCGCCTCTTTCTGAATATTTACACTTAATGCAACACTGCCTCGTTCGGTGAATTTAATGGCATTACCTAACAAATTTATAAGTACTTGCTTTATACGTGTTTCATCTCCTGCAAAAATAATATTCTCTTCGTCCGTCGGCGATGAAACAAAAAACTGCACCTGTTTCGCATTTGCTTGCTCATTAAATAGCAGCTTTAACTCTTCTAGCATTTTATGTAAATTGATTGATTGGTTTTCAAGCTCGACTTTTGCGGCATCAATCTTACTCAAATCGAGGATATCATTAATGATAACTAGCAGGCTGGCCCCTGAAGACTGAATAATCTCCAACATTCTCGCTTGCTTATTTGTCAAAGAGGTATTGCCAAGCTGTCGCGCCATACCTAAAATTCCATTCATAGGAGTGCGGATCTCATGGCTCATATTCGCCAAAAATTCAGATTTGACCTTAGAAGTATGCTCGGCCGTCTTTTTTGCAGAAATAAAGTCTTTACTTAATCCCCTAAAACGATTTGCAGCACCCGCTAACACACCTATTTCATCTTTGCGTGTTAAATCGTGAATGGGCGCCGATAGGTCACCATTAAGAAAGCTTTGAAAACTTTTGGTTAATAGTTTAATAGCATGTGCTATATGAAAGTGAAAAAATAACGCTAGTCCAATGATATACAAGATAGCGCCTACTCCGAGTAGCTGTAAAATATGCTCGGTTTTTGAAATACTTACTGAGCCTGTTTCCTTTATTATATTTAGACGCAATAAAGATTGCTCTCTAAGGGCATCTGCTAATGCACTAAACTCAATGGCATCACCCGCCATAACAACATTAACTAAGCTTAAGTAGTTACGATTTGCTTGGACACTTTTAGTAAAAGCTCGCTGGTAATCTACAGCTAACTTAACTGTTGGGTTTAGTGACATGTTTTGCTGTTTTTGCAAAGCGACTGAAAAATCAAATTCAGTGTTTAAAATATTTTTCAGCGCCTTAGTGACTTGTTGACGCTTAGAGTAGTCCTTTTTAGTTAAAAAAAGCTGCGCATTGTGATGTAATGTGTGCCATATATTTATATTCTGCGTAATTAGCAACTTATCTTTAAAATCTGCATTGAGTTGCAGTAAGCCTGTTAAATGGGCAACAGCGCCTGAATAAATACGTGGCAGCTCTGTATCTATCAATGCTGTTTTTATATTATAGCGCTTTTTTAGCACGTTTAAATTATCGCCATACCTAAGCACAAGTTCAGACATGGCATCGATATAAATTTTATCGTCAACTTCACTATTTTTTTTCTCAATTGCTTTTAAACGCTGGTCAATACTTTGGTAGTTCTGTTCAATCTTAGCAAATACCGCATCACTTCCTGATGCGCCATAGACCGAAATATCACGTTGCATTTCAACAATATCTTTGTTTATTCGTAAAATACCAATAGCATGATTACTAATATCCGTAATATTATTTACCGATGTATCAATTGCTTCTAAGCGTTTGTCCATGACTATGTAACTGATACTGAGTGTAATTACCACCAGTGCTAACGCTAATGTCATTTTCGCTGCAATAGAACGCGATATTAAATGTACCAAACGATGTCCTTAAGCATTAAGTAATTCATACCATTTATCTAAACTATAATCGTAATTTTGCATTACCGTATTCCACACAGCTATATTTGAAAAACGTTTAATATAACTGCCGCCATCTCGAGTCTGACCTGCTTGTACAGAAATTTTACCATCCGTACCAATCAGCTCAGTGGTTGCTTCTTTTCCTTCGTACCAATAATCCCATTCAGGCTTAGACATTAACGGCTGGCTACGCTGTGGGTTAGATATATAGTAACCTTGACGAGCGATAAAGGCGCCAGGATAACCAGATAGCCACCAATTCATATAGTCATAAGCCGCGTCTTTTACATGCCCCGTGGTATTAGCAGATAAACACATAACACCATGCCAAGCACGATATCCTTCCTTCGGGGATGCATTGACAACAGGAATACCTTGGCCTCGACAGGCACTCACACCCGGTGAAAACATACTTTGAATATTAACGCGCTTGGTCTTCATAAAATCCACTGACTGCGGTACTGATGTCCAAAAACCTGAAAAGTGGCCTTGTCTTTTTTTCGACAATAAAATTGCAAACAATTTATCTAGTTCGTCAATGCTCATGTTGCCAATATCGTTAAATGTCATCAAACCTTGGCCCTGAGCTGCAAGCGCAGCATCAAATATGCCTATTGTTGGTGCATTAACTAGGGCCACTTTTCCTTTATTTTTATCATCCAATAACCAAGACCAAGACTCAGTTTTATAGGCTTGCCCCTTTTCGATGTAATCTGTGTTATAGCCAAATGAGTCAACATTATGGACATATGGCATAAAACTTATTTTTTTTGTAGGTGTACTTGCTAATGAGCCATCATTTTGAACAAATAAAATTTTGTTTGGTGCATCACCTGCACCTAGTTTGGCCAAGGGAGCTATTTTGCCTGTTTTAGTAAGGTCATTTATTTCATTCCAGTAGACAAGCCTATCGACGTCTATTGGCTGAATAGCACCAGCCTGCCATAGGATATTGATTGAATCTGACCACTGTTCATAAAGGTCAAAAGAAGTTGGATCCGCAGCCGCTTTTTGCAAAACGGCTGCACTACCCATAGGTATAAACTGTAAATTTATACCAAGCTCTCGCATAGCTCGCTGCCGAAGCTCTTCTTGCAGTGTAACGTGAGTGCCCATGACGCGCAAAGTTGTCACTTTTTTTGCAAATACATAAGGCGCTTTGAATGCGATTGTTGATACAGCGGCTCCTGCCCCCACTGTACGCAGGAAGTGTCTACGCTCAGGTGAATAACTCATTATTATTTATCCAATATCAATGTCCCTTAGACAAAAAGTATAGACTAAACAATTTAAAAAAAAGCAAATTAAATTTTATACTTCGTTTAGAGGCTAAATTAAAAAACCTGTAATTTATAGCAATTACGGCCATCTCGCTTGGCGCAATATAGTCCTTCGTCAGCCAATGAGATCAACTCGTTAAGACCCATTATATTCTGTTTATCATACGTTACTCCGCCAATACTCACGGTCACTTGCCCAGTGGACGATTGACTATGCTCAATATTTGATTTATTAAGCTGTAAAATTATTTGCTTGCATACGTGGGTCATCCCTTCAAGGTCGGTATAAGGTAGAACAATCAGAAACTCCTCACCTCCAAATCGAATCGCTACATCATGCGGTCTTTTTATAGTATCAGCAAACACGTTGGCAATTTGTTTTAAACAAATATCACCTTGAAGGTGGCCATAATGGTCGTTATAAAGTTTAAAATGATCAATATCGATCATTAACACACTAAACGGCTTTTTTTCACGCTCTGATTGTTTCAGCGCATTGCCGACTTCTTCCTCCAGATAATGCCGATTGTATAGTCCTGTAAGAGAATCTTTATAAGTCAACTCCATCAACACTTCCAAACGCAGCTTGTTCTCTACGTGGTTTTTAGTTCGATGTATAAGCGTTGAGACCGTCACAGGTTTACTAATAAAATCTGTGGCGCCAGCTTCCCAACAGGCGTTTTGAGAATCAGTATCATAGCTTGCAGTAATAAATACGATAGGAACATGCTCAAAAGCTATATTCTGTTTTAGCTCTGTACATATTTCTAAGCCACTTACACCAGGTAAATTTACATCCAATAAAATGAGGTCTGGGATATTGGACTTACAATAATCCAATACTTGCGAGCCCATCGATAACGTTTCGACTTCAAAATAGTCTTCCATGATCGTCTGTAGTGAAACGCGAATTATTTCATCATCATCAACAATTAATATTTTACATTGCGTTAATGGCTTAAGAGCTAAATGCATATATTTCCTTTATTTTTGGCTTGAGTAAACACGTCCATAATATCTACAAAGGGCATTGGTTTACCAAGTAAGTACCCCTGACCAATCGCACAGCCTAGCGATCCTAGCTTATCTCTTTGTTGGCTTGTTTCAATACCTTCAGCTACAATCTGTAGGCTTAAAGAATTGGCTAAATCAATAATTGCAGTAACAATGTCAAGTGATTGAGAGTCACTAATCATATCCCGTACAAAAGACTGATCTATCTTTAGCACATCAAGGGGAAATAGCCTTAAATAGGACAGGCTAGAATACCCCGTACCAAAATCATCTAACGCCAGGCTGACTCCCATATCAGCGATCGCCTGTAATTGCTTTATCGTTTGTTCAAAATTATCAATCAGTGCTGATTCGGTTACTTCCAGCTCTAAGTAACGACTTGGTAACTTGGTTTTTTCTAATATTGATGCAACCGTATCAACCAGCGATACACCAGTAAATTGTTTAGCTGAAATATTAACAGCGACTTTTTTTGGATACCCTGCATCAAGCCACTTTTTAGCATCAACACAGCTTTGTTCCAAAACTTGTTCACCTAAACGATAAATTAGCCCTGAGTCTTCAGCATATTCAATAAAATTAAGTGGCGATATAAATTCTCCATTGTCATCTTTTAACCTTACTAAGCCCTCAGCGCCAATAACGTCATTAGTTACTAAGTCATACTTTGGCTGATAAAGCACCACTAGATCATTATTATCTAGCGCGTTGCGTAAGCAATTACCCACTTTTAAACGCTTAGTCATTTCAACTTGGAGATCATTACTAAAATAATAATAGCTATTAGCGCCTTCTTGTTTTGCTTTATACATGGCTGAATCTGCATGACGGAGCATTTCCTCGACACTTGATGCATCATCAGGATACACACTTATCCCCAAGCTTGCTGAAAGAACATGTTGCTCATTAGCTAATCTAAAAGGTCTAGCGATGACGTCTAGCACTTGACTAATAAGCGGCTCAAGAGCAAATGTGTCCTTTTCATAGGGAACAACTAGTGCAAATTCATCGCCGCCAACTCTTGCAACAGTAATATCATTACATGCAAACTTATCAAGGCTATGACCTATGTGGGCAATTATTTCATCACCAATATGGTGTCCTAAAGCATCATTTATGTATTTAAATTTATCTAAGTCAAGAAGCATTAGGCTCACTTTAGTATTATTAAATGAGGCTCTAGCTATTCCTTGAGTTAACCTATCATGCAGCAATACGCGATTGGGTAATGCCGTTAGTTGGTCGTGATGAGACAAATAAGTCATTTGAACTGACATAGCAAGGACTTCGCTAACATCTTGAAAAACCATTACTGCGCCACGCTTATTGCTATCTTTATCTAATATTGGCGCCGCACTATCTTCTACTCGGTGCAGCATACCTTGCCGACTAACTAACTGTGTGTTTATAGCCATAGCAACCGGTCTCATTTCCTTTAAAGCTACTGACAAAGGATTGATAGACAGTTTTTTAGTTGAAGCATCTCTGAGTACCATAACGTCTTCAATATGCCGTCCTCTTGCTGCGGTTTGTGACCAACCAGTTAGGCGTTGCGCTACGGGGTTTAGATATGTGATACACGCATGCTCATCAGTAGAAATAACCCCATCAGCTATAGAGTCTAACGTGATCCGTAAGTGCTCTTTTTCAGCAGCCAAAGCTACTTTAGTGCGCTGAATGGTTTTTTCTTGTAGTCGAATTTTTGCATGATTTTCAACTCTCATTCGACATAAAGTTAAATTTAAAGGCTTAGATATGAAATCAATGGCTCCCATGGAAAGTGCCTGTTTCTCTATTTCAGGGTCACTATGAGAAGTGATGATCAGAATGCGTAAATCACTAAGATGAGGTCTTTTTTGAATTTCAAGTAATAGGTCAAATCCGCTAACATTGGGCATTTCTAGATCGAGTAAAAGTATATCGGGTATACACTCCTCAATAAGAGCGAGGGCATCCTCACTTTTATTACATGTACAAATAACCCCAACATCATCCAGAACATGCTCTAGTTGCAAGGTATTGATCTCTTCATCATCTATAACGAGAATTTTACAAAGCTCTGCCATCTAAACAGTCTCAATAATCTGATTTGCCATATAATTAAAGATAGCCCTAATTTCAATGAAAAGCGATATAACCCAGTTTTAATATATATGTTGAATTATCATCCACATAAGTGGAAACAACTCAAATCACTATATAGTCCTAAAGAGCATTGGAAAAAATAAGCCTGTAGGATAAAGGTTGCTTCTTACACTTCTACAAATATGAGCTAGTCGAATTCAATTACAGAGTTCAGCCACACCACAAAACCTGTTGTTGTACCTTTACTCTAAAAAAAAATTGTGGCAAAGTGCGCACTTCTCGGGGGAGTAGCCTGCTTGATGCCTTTTAACTTAAAGCGCAGCAAGTAAACTTATCAACATAATTGCACCTCATGTGCATGGTAAGTTTGTAATGTAGCAAGCATTATCGGCAAGACCTGGGTAAACACTATCCTCATGGCGGGAGATAGGCGTTTACCTTGGTTTAATATTCCCGCCTTATAGAAGTAAAATGGATACATTTATCACATCAACCGTCACCGTTGCTTTAGCTGAAATAGGCGATAAAACGCAACTTTTATCCCTGCTGTTAGCTGCCCGCTTTGCCAATAAACCCGCACTTATTTTAGGTATTTTAGTCGCTACTATTATCAATCATGGTTTATCTGCATGGTTGGGCGATTATTTAGCGGGAAGCTTTACCTCTTCGTACCTGCCTTGGATTGTGAACGGCTGTTTTATTGCCGTTGGCTTATGGCTACTGATCCCAGATAAAGATGAAGAAGTAAGCAATAAGTACGATCAATACGGGGCTTTTTTAGTTGCCTTGGTGCTGTTTTTCATTGCCGAAATTGGCGATAAAACCCAAATAGCAACAGTATTGCTTGGCGCTCAGTATCAATCAGTGTTGTGGGTAACCATAGGAACCACTGTAGGTATGTTACTTGCCAATGTGCCAGTTATTTATGCTGGCAATGCCTTGCTAAAACGTATTCCAATGGCAAAAGTAAGAATGCTTGCTGCAATAGTGTTTGTTGCTTTGGGTTGTTACGGCCTAGTTACTAGCTAACTTTATCTGCACGTTACAGCACCGGCGAATATAATTTTGCTGGTGCTTGGCGTACACTAAATGTTTGCGTTGTGAGGATCAGCGAACAACATACTAATAAAACACTTACTGCACCCATGATACCAAACCATTGCAATAATGAAGGCTGCTTACGCTTTACTCTCAGCCAATTCATATACAAACCAGCCATACATATACAGGTCATTAAAAAACCAAATACAGCCCAAATTAACTTCGTGCCAAGCCCTGCAAAGTTACCAAAATGCAAAGGATCGGCGGTATCTTTGATGCGTGCGATAACAGGTAAATCTACGGCTTTTTGAATTGCCAGTACATCTGCTGAAGCTGGATCTAAATACACTTTATTAGCTCGTAAGCGTACTAAAACGTCATCATTATCGCCCTGTACCACAACAGGTTTATTTGCTTTGCTTGGGTATTGTATAGCGCGAATGTGTAAACTTGGAAACGCTGATTGCGCCGCGTTTACCATGGCACTTATCGCTGGCGGATGCGCGACGTCAGTTTGTAGATCCGTAACCTCTGCGGGGGGGTTTATATAATGGTCAATTTTGGCTGTTTGTAGGGTGTGTTCAACTAAGTACCACACGCCAGTAATGGCCATGACCACAATAAACCAGTAACTCCAAAGCCCCAGTAATTTATGCCAATCAGCCCAGCTGCTACGATTGGTTGTTTGTAATTGCCGTGGCTTTTTTAAAAAATGTCGCCACCACTGGCGATAAACAATCGGACTAGTAACCACTAAAATAACCAAGAGAATGGCTAAACTCGTAACGATCAACTTACCTGTCCAACCCATCGATAGGTTCATGTGCCAGTTACGTAAAAAGCGCGATACTCGCCCCCACTGGCCTTCGCCAAGCCATTGCCCCGTTGCACCATCAACATACACAAACAAAAACTGTTGCTGCCACTTAAGCGACACTTCGGTTGCTAAGTAAGGTTGCTGATGGCGCAGTATGCTAATGATTTGGCTGCCAGGATAACGCTGGGCAAGTGTATTCTCAATTGCAGCAAAGTCAGTATTAGGGGAATGCGAGAGGGCACGGAATTTACTATCACTAAGATATTCAATTTCGTGGCTCAAGGTTGCCAACGTGCCAGATAAACACGTTATCAATAACAAGCTGCCAACCAAGAGCCCTGCCCAAGCATGTAAGTTAAACCACTGCTTTGCTTTCATAGTGCGAAATTGTCAGTTTAGAATGTGTACTTAGCCGACAAATAGACGCGGCGTGGTTCGCCCGGGAAATGCCCTGTACGGGTGATAAAGCCACTTGATGCATATTCTTTATCAAACACGTTTTTCACTGATAGCTGCCAAACCCATTGCTGGTATTCGGTTTTCCATGCCATGTTATAAACAGTGTAGGGCTGCACTTTATAACCATCGAGACTCACTTGTTCATCCACATAATCAAGACCTGCCGCAATTGATGAATGCAACTGTGGTAACTCATAACGCGTCCACAACCCTGCGGTATTTTGTGGCGCATTGGCAAATTTATCGCTGCCTTTTGCTTGCGCGGAAAACTTTTCGCTTTGCTCAACAATACGCGTGTCGTTGTATGCGTAACTTGCAGTGATCACTAATCGCTCAGTGACATCGCCAACAATCTCAAGTTCAAAGCCTCGGCTGTCAACTTCGCCTAATGCTTCCATTTGATCAACGCCAGTGTCTGATAACTCAGTGCTGGCTTGTAAAATATTGTTTCGGATAATACGGTACGTTGCCATGTTCACTGCCAACGAGTCATCAAGTAACTTAGTACGTAAACCAAGTTCACGAATATTGCTATGCTCTGGTTTAAATGGCCCACCTACATCTTGGTTTTGATTACGGGCTGATTGTGGCATAAAGCCTGTGCCATAAAGTGCGTAAGGAAAGAAGGTATCGTTTAAGTTATAACTTGTGCCGATACGATACGTCACATCGCTGTCTGAAAACTCGGTGTTATTAAGTACATTGATGTCTTCAAAGCGGTCATAACGTAGGCCAACCGTAACATTCCATTTATCGGTAACATCTACTTGATCTTGTGCATACAAACCAATACGTGTTGACTCAGTACTTGATAAACGCGGTGTTACGTTTGCTAAATCATAATCATCTTTTGAAGTCAGTCCATACACAGGATTTAATATTGAGATCCCTGGAACTGGGCCGCCTTTGCTGGTTTGTACAGCTGTTCTATATGCTGATTCAAACTCATGCTTATACCAATCTACCCCCACCAGCATCACATGTTGCATAGCGGCAAGCTCAGTGTCAGCAATTAAATTGGCAGTAAAACTAAGCCCGGTATTTTCGCGTTGTTGATCACGAAATTCGCGCTCGCTCCAATCCAGTACCCCATCGCCGTCAGTATCACTTAGTCCACGCGGCTCATGATAGTTTTGATTAGCATCGTTACTAAAATAACGCGCAGTGATATCACTGCGAAATACCTCATTAAATTGGTGCTGAAAACTTGCTTGAAACACGTCAGCAATAACGGTTTGATAATCCGTTGCTTCATTATGATTCCAGCTAATGTCGGCAATGAAGTTACCATTTTTATCCACTGGCACGCCACGTAATCTAGCGCCGCCTAAATCTTGATCAACATGGGTATATTGCAATACCAAATTAGTATCGTTACTAAAATCAAAACGATAGCCTAAATCAATAATGGTATTATCTTCGCTGGTATTTTCACGAAACGGTTTATCTGAATCTTTATAAACACCAACACGGTAGGCTTGGGTCTGTGCGTCATTGGCACTGCCCGTTGATTCGACTGCGGCACTAAAAAAATCATCATTACCCAGTTCAACTGCAACGGTTGTTTTACTATCATAGCTGGGCTTTTTGGTCATATAATTAATGATCCCGCCAGGGTTACCACTGCCGTACACTGCGCCACTAGGGCCTTTTAAAACAGCCACTTGCTCAATATTAAACAACTGTGGTACTGCAAAACCACTAAATGGGTCACCTTTTACACCATCGTATAAAATTTCATCTTGGCGAAAACCACGAAACGTAACACCTGAGTAACTAAAGCCATTTACACCCGCGATATTGCTGTACAGATCAGTTACTTGACGTGCAGCCTGATCGTTAATTAATGCTTGCGGAATAACCTGAATTGACTGTGGAATTTTCTCTAGCGGCGTATCGGTACGAGTACCAAACGTTGATTCTGTTGGGCGATACAGTGAAAACGCTCGTCCAACGACTGAAATGGTTTCTATGTCGTTTTTCGCAACAGTAGACTCATCAGTTGCAGATCCTGCTACCGTTGTTTGCGCAGCAACGATAACAGGCGTCATGGTAATAGAACTTAGGGCTAATGCTATTAAAGAAGGTTTCATTGATATTTATACAGCAATCAAAATAATTTACGGCATGATAATAAAAACCACTATCATTTACAATGCTGAAGTGAAATTATTCTCTTCTTGTTGCCACGCTTATTTAACAATCTTTAAAATCTCTTTAAATACAGGTGTTGCAGCCACTTCGGCCCATTGAAAAATGACACTTTCAGCGCAGCTGATCACAGCACCTGCTTGTCTTAACTGAGCGATGGCTAAATCGCGGTGCAGATCATTACGCGAACTAACCGCATCCATGACTAAAAACACCTGATAACCTTGCGTCAGTAAATCTAAACAAGTTTGTAATACACATACATGCGCTTCCATACCAACCACAATGATCTGCGGGCGTTTATAGCTGGCAATAAGCTCTAAAAAACCAGCCTCTTTACACGCGCTAAAGTGGGTTTTATCAACGTATTCAGCCTGCCCAATCTGAGCTTTTAATTGCTGATCAGTTTCGCCAAGCCCTTGTTTATATTGTTCGGTGACTAAGATAGGAATATGCAACAATTGCGCGGCTTTTACTAATTGCACTGTGACCTGTTTTACTTGTTCGTAACGAGGCATCGCCGCACTTAATTTGTCTTGAATATCGACAACTAACAGCAGACTTTGCATGGTGTGAGCATTAAATGAATGAGGCAATGTAAACATCCTGTGATCTAAACATAACTAACATCATAATATAAAGGTAAATCTTATTTTAATTCAACTGTAAATTGCTATGCTATATTTACTAATGGCTAACAGCTACTTTATCTCAGGGGAGCAGTATCTTAAGTGCGATTGAGTAATTTTTTTTTCATCTTATTTAGTTTTTTATGCACTTTTTTTAGTGTTAATAACAGTGCTCAAAGCTATGCTCAGCAATTGCAACGCTTATCTACTAGTGAAGGGTTATCACAAGGCCACGTTACTAGCACACTACAAGATAAACTAGGGTTTATTTGGATCGGCACACAGCAAGGTCTAAATCGGTTTGATGGCTATGAGGTAAAAATATTCTCTGGTGAATACACTCTGGATCAACTCTCAATTATTGTATTGTTCGAAACACACAACGGCGATATTTTTGTATCGACTGAGTATTCTGGTGCATTTATTATTGATCCTGTGACACTCAAAGTCAGCAAAATTTATTCAGGTAAATTAAACGCTGAAGATAAACACTTTTCTCCTATTTTTGCCATCGTCGAACATCAGCAGCTGTTTTATTACGCTATTAACGAACATGTGTATACTTTTGACCCGCAAAAAAATACTTTAACTCATGAATTTTCAATCAATAAAGATGACAATGTCGTACGGGCACTTACCATCTACAATGATTTTTTGTATATCGCCACCACCGATGGTTTGTACTCAAAATCATTAATTGATGAACACATTACTAAAATACCTTTGATTGCAAAAGACAAGCTCAATCCCGATAACAACAATATCAAATTTTTATCAATCGACTCGCAGCTTGGCTTACTGGTTGGCACGGTCGAAGGCTTTTATTCGATCGCATTTAATAACCATAGTTTATTAGACTTCAACAACGTAAAAACGCTATTCGCGGAGCATAATATTTGGGACTATGTTAATACCCCATATGGTGAATTTATAGTCACTGAGGATGGTCTTTATCAATACCATCGCCACACTGATCACAATGAGTTTCTATTACGGTTTGATCAAAGTAAGTTTCATATGACCGACAACACTATTTTAGATGTGATGGTTGATAAAACAGGGCTTATGTGGCTTGCCTCGCGCTCACAAGGCGTGTTTACTTGGTCAACTTTAGCAAGACGTTTTGGTAATATTCAAATCACCAGCAGTGATAAATTGCACAGTAATGTGATCTTTGCTGTTTATCAAGACAATAACACCGTTTGGCTGGGCACCGATGATGGTCTTGCCAAAATGCGCCAAGATGGGACAACCGAAAAAACCTACTTAGCCAGCGATGACAGCAAAGCGTTTTATGGCCAATTTGCTGTGTATGGCATTGCCTCGGCACACTTAAATGAGCCAGATCGTTATTTGTGGTTACTACTGTATGATGGCCTTGCTTTATTTGATAAAAAAACAGAGCAAAAAATTGCCCTACCAATACAAGGAAATACACACGCTATTCTCAACAGTGGCCCAACTTACGGCTATCACCAAATTACGACTGATACTTTTGCATTTTTTACCGATAGTGATTATTTCCTTTATGATGGAAGCAGTGGGCAGACTAACGCCATTAAAGGCCTCAAAGAGCAATTAGATCCCATTAATGCACATGCGTTTTTAAAACCGTTACCCAATAAACCCGCTGACTACGTGATCAGTGTATCTGGCGCGTTATATCGTTATAATGAGCCAAGCCAAAAACTCACCTTGATCTACGAAGTTGAAAATTATAATCCGATAAATTATGTCACTATTGATGATTGGGTCATCGATTATAACAATACCCTGTGGCTTGCCTCTTCTCAAGAAGGTTTGATTGGTCTTGACGCCGACAGCTACGAAGTAAAACACCGTATTAACCTTAGCAATGGTATAAAAACGAAAACAATTACCGCCTTGCAAATAGACCAATTTGGCTTTTTATGGATCAGTAGTAAAAATGGCCTTTATCGACTCGATTTAAGTTCAATGCAATTGAATACATATACCGTTAAAGATGGCTTAACTGTGAATGAATTTAATATCGACTCACAAACACAATTAAACGATGGTCGCTTAGCTTTTGGTAGTACACGCGGCGTGCTAACGCTCGCCCCGCAAGACTTTTTATCTGTCCCTAACGACCGCCACAGCACTGTGACTGAAATCACCGATATATCGTTACTTTCCCGCGCACTCAATTATCATCCATTACAATATGCTAACCAACGCTTACACCTGACTGATGAAGACGTGGGCTTAGAAGTTAGCTTTTCCAACTTTGATTTTCAAAATATTGATAGTACACGCTATAAGGTGTCATTAACGGGTCCCAGTACATTAAGTTATGACAAGCTAAACAATAATAAAGTCTTTTTCACTAAGCTCCCAGCTGGCGATTATCAACTGACAATCGCGGCATATAACTTAAATGACTTAGTCCTCGGTGATAAAAAAACGCTTAACTTTACTGTCGCCTATGCCCCATGGCGCTCACCGCTTGCAATAAGCCTTTATTTAGTAATTACGTTTTTGGTGCTATTTATAATTTTTTGGCAATACCGTTCCCGGCAGCGCATTATTAAGCACAGCCACGATGAAATACTGCATTCACAACAACAAACAGAGCTGGCTTTAAACAGTAGTAAAAGCGGTGTATGGGAAGTTGATATTGCCGCACACTGGATAAAACAACTACGCTTAAAGCATGAATTAGGCTATAAAACTTTGCCAAAAAATTTCGATTTTGACGATTTTTACGCATTAATACACCCTGATGATAAGCGTAAAATGCGTCATGATTGGCATATATTCATCACTCAAAAAAATGCTCAGCAATGGCAAGCCACTTATCGACTTCAACATGCCAATGGTAATTGGCTCTGGTATCACGACATAGGGAAAGTAATAGAAACGAATGAACAAGGCTATCCGAGCAAATTAGCCGGTATTTATACCAATATTACAGAGCAGCGTGCCACAGCACAGCAAGCAGCGATATTAGGTGAAGCCTTTAGTCAAATAAACGACTGGCTACTTATTTTAGACAGTCAACTCACTCCATTTTCTGTTAATAATAGCTTTGCAGAGGCATTCTCAATTCAAATAACCCCAGCAAAGCTTGAACTAAAACGGTTTTTAGCAGCCCTTGGGAAAAAACAATATGTCGATTTCATCAGTATTCTAAAATCATTGCAACCCAAACAAAACTGGCGAGGAGACGCTTATATAAAAACCAATATAAATCCGTCGCATCCTATTCATATTAGTATTACCGCAGTGGCAAAAGACGGTAATGTAGTGAGTTATTATGTGGTGGTTATTTCTGATTTAACTGAGCAAAAACGCGCTGAAAATGAACTACGTTATCTGGCCAATTATGATCCATTAACTAAGTTACCAAATCGGTCATTAATGTACCAAAAGATATCACGTGCGATAAAAGATGCCGATACACATGCGAGTCTGGTTGCTTTGCTGTTTATAGATTTAGATAAATTCAAGCCAGTGAATGACTCGTTTGGTCATGCGGTTGGCGATCAGCTGTTATGTGATATTACCTTTCGCATGAATAGTATGCTTGATAAAGATGCCATTGTAGGGCGTCAAAGTGGTGACGAGTTTTTATTATTAATTAAAAACTTAGAATCACCACAAAATTTAAGTAACTTAGTATGTAAGCTCACCTCAGAGCTTGCTAAACGGGTGGTGATCAACGATTTTTCAATTAATATCTCGGCCAGTATAGGAGTTGCACTCTACCCATTTGATGCCGACACCCCCGATGAGCTTATTCGTAATGCCGACATAGCGATGATGCATGCTAAACAATCAGGCCGCAACGGCTTTAAGTTTTTCACTGAACAAATGAATAACCAAATCACCCACAAGCTATTGCTCGAAAATGCCTTAAAAGATGCCTACAAGGACGATTTATTTTTTAATAATTACCAGCCAATTGTGAATAATAAAAGCAAAAAAATAAACGGTGTAGAGCTCTTGATGCGCTGGCAACACCAAGCTGAATTGATATCCCCAGCAGTGTTTATTCCTATTGCTGAAGAAACAGGTTTAATCGATGTACTCACCGAGCAAGCGTTGACCCGTGCACTTGAAGATCTCGCACCATTATTTAAAACTAACCCACGATTTTACTTATCGTTAAATCTATCACCGGTGCATATTTTAAAATCTAATTTAACCGAACGCTTATTACTTATTTTAAATCAGCACCATATAAAACCCGTACAATTACGCTTAGAGATCACTGAAAACACCTTGCTTGATGACAAAAACAAAGCGACTAAGCAGCTGCAAACGCTCAGAAACGCAGGTTTTAAATTATTACTGGATGATTTTGGTACTGGGTATTCGTCTTTAACATATTTAAGTCAATTTCCAATTGATGTGATTAAAATAGATCAAAGCTTTGTGCGTAATATCGGCCAAGATAGTAATAATGAATCGATCATCAAAACAATCCACACCTTAGCTGAAAACCTAAATCTCTACTGCATTGCTGAAGGCGTAGAAACAATTGAGCAAATACACTTTTTAAATCGCATCGGCTGTGATGACCTACAAGGCTATTATTTTGCAAAACCAACAACTGCCGACATACTCATTAGCGATGCGTATATCCAAGCAGTGCAAGAGAAGTTGCAAACTACATAGCTAACTCAATGTATCAGCCCATTTTTTAAGGCATTGAAAAAGTTGGCCGCGATCCACAGGTTTGGCTATAAAATCATCCATCCCAACTTCTAAACAACGTTTTTGATCGTCTTCAAAAGCATTAGCGGTAATGGCAATAATAACCACAGAGCCAAATTGAGCACTGTTGTTACGGATCTCAGTTGTGCACTGGTAACCATCCATAATAGGCATTTGGCAATCCATTAAAATAATATCGGCCATATTGTGTTGTAAACACGCCAATGCTTTTTCACCATCGTTAGCAACCTCTAAGGTGCAATGGGTATCACTAAGCATTTTTGAAATAACGATTTGATTGATTAGATTATCTTCAACCAGTAATAGTTTCAGCCCAGTTAAATCGGGGAGGCTTTGCTGTATGTCTACTTGATGGCTAAATTGCGTCACTTCAACAGGAATGATGATCGTAAAACAACTGCCTTTGCCAACTTCACTGTGTAATTTAAGCTTGCCCCCCATTAACTGAACTATTCGCTTACAAATAGCCAAGCCTAACCCTGTGCCACCATATTGCCGCGTAGTTGAAATATCCGCTTGAGTAAACTCATGAAACAACGATGATTGCTGCTGCTCAGAAATACCAATGCCAGTGTCGGTGATCGCCACAGACAAATGATTATCAGCATAATCAATGTTCATTGTTATACTGCCTGTTTGTGTAAATTTCCCCGCATTACTCAGCAAGTTATTGACAATTTGGCTTAACCTTAGTGAATCTAACTGCACCACATCAGGTACTGACGAAGCAATATTTAATGTAAATTCAACGCCTGGCTGTACACCTGTATTTGTAAATACCTGCGCTAACTGGGTAAGCAGTTTTCGTACATTAACGATATGAATATCTAGTTTGACTGCCCCCGCCTCAATTTTAGAAAAGTCTAAAATATCGTTTAGAATCAATAATAGATTTTTTGCGCTTTGCTGGATCATCTGTAACTGTTCACGGTGTTCCAGCTTCACGTCATCAGTATTAAGTAAAATATCAGTTAGCCCCATAATACCGTTAAGCGGGGTGCGAATTTCATGACTCATGTTCGCTAAAAATTGTGATTTAGCTTTACTAGCCTGATTAGCAACTGCCACAGCTTTAACCAATTCATCTGTTTTTTCATTGACTTGATACTCTAACTTCACATTAAACTGTTTTAAATGCAGATTCAGTGCTGCATTTTCTGTATTCACTTGCTCTAGATCTTTAAAGTTGCTGGTCAATTTAAATGCTAAAGTTGCAAATTGCTGCTGTAAACTCAGTATTTCCAGCCACGCATTGTTTTGCGTCTGTAACTCACTGATATCAGCATTAGGATCAAACGCATCGATTTGTTCAGTAAGCTCTTCTATAGGCCTCACCAACCATCGGCTCAACTGGGTGATAAAAATACTGATCAAAATAATCACCATAAGAGTGAGTAATAGTGATTGCCCCCATGCACTAGCCGCCACAAGGTTTGCGTATTTCCGTTTTAATAAGCTTGCTACATACCAACCTTGTTGTTGTGATAAATATATTTTTACATAATATTGTTCACCATCAATGTCGGTAGTCATTATGGACTGTTGATCACCTTGTAACTGGGTAAATTTATCTTCAGTGAGCTGAGTTAATACCGAGTAATGGGTAGGTAAAGTGCTAAACACCACGTGTTTTTTGGCATCAAGAATTATCAATTCGCCATCATTATCAAATATGGTTGGCCTAAATTGCAAAAATGAGCCCAACACTAATGAGCCTTCAACCACTCCCTGAAAACGCCCGTTAACATGCACAGGTGCAGAAACACCCACAATAGGCTCATTACCAAACCCTCGGCCCCTAAAAACATTAGAAATATACCCTGTGGGCGAGTCTTTACCTATCGTAAAGTAATCCCGATCGGCAACCGATAAATTACTGCCTGTTAATTTTTTTTGTAAACTTAGCGGGTTGAATACCTGCGCTATTGCGTTTTCATCCGTGACCATTGATGTAAGAAAATTTGGGTAAAGTGCCATTAACTGATTCAATGCTAGCTGTTTACCAACCCCCTGCTCGATGGCTTTTGCAGTTAATACGATGCCACGACGATAGTCATTTAAATACAGGTCAATTTTTTCAGCAATATCTTCAGATTTTTCAGAAAGCTGCGCCTTCACTTCGTATTCGATACGCGCGTAATGATTGTTGGTAAGTACAATAGTGGTTAATAGCACCACTAAAATAATAAGAATACTTACAATGTAATTAAGAATTTTATACAGAGAATTCGGTCGCTTTTGCCATACCTGCTGGATAAAGAAAAAGCTTAGTAAATCAATAACACATAAAATAATGGCGGCATTTAATAAGTACTTAACTAAGGCGGTCACGATAGCAAGTGAGGGTAACTCAATGACAAAATAACCAATAAGGCCCAGCAGTGGAATACCAATTAACAACCAATAAATAATACCACGAATAAACAGCAGCCGCGCGGCTTTAAAACTAAAGTAATACAGCCAAAGTACTTCACCAACAAACACGATCGATGGCCAACAATGTCCCCAACGATAAAAAATAAAAGCACCGCTGATAGTGCACGCAACTAACGCGTAGCGTAAGCCAAATAGTAACAAACAAATTAAAACAAAAAGCTGACCAAATAAAAATTCAGAGCTGTCCAAAAACCAAAACGGCAGTAAATTAACAAAGCCAGCCAACACGCCCAAAAGTATGGAGCAGCTAAATGCAAAATATCGATGCTGAGAAAACGGCAATGTTCGCTTCCGAATAAAATAGGCTATATCTAAAAGTAAAAGAAAAAACGCGTTTTGCCAAGTTAACTAATTGTATTTAATGCTGACATCCATGGCTTTCGATTTGCAATACACAATTACCAACATTAAATTGCCTCGCTAGTAATTGCTCAACTTTAAGTCGGCATGCTTCATCATGTTTCTCGTTAGTACAATGGTGTTTAAGTACCACATGTGCTCCTACCACTAACTCCTTATCGCGGCGCATAACCGTAACATTATGCACATTTTCTACATGCTCAACTTGCCCTATAGCACTTTCAATATCAGCCACATCGGGTAGCTTTGCTTTATTTAAACGCAGACCTTTAACGCACCCAACAATCACTTTTGCGCCAGTAAACATAACAAATAACGCAATCAACATGCTGGATAAAATATCAATAACACTCCAACCAGTTAGATAAATAAGTATACCGGCGACAAACGTAGACACGGTTGAAATCAAATCAAAAAATGAATGTAAAAATACCGCATAAACATTAAAGCTGGCTTTTCTACCTTTATATAATACCCAGGCTGCGGCACCATGAAATAAAAATCCAGTGGCGGCAATAACCGACATTAAATAACTATTAACGGCGGGGCCTTGTCCTTCATGGTGATGCATAAAACGCTCGCCGCCTTCGTATAAAATCACCAGACTGATCGCCAAATACAAACAACCATTGATCAAACCACCAGTTAACTCTGCTTTTTGATAACCATCGTTGTAATTTTTAGCTAAATGAATCGCTAAGCTCGATGCGATCAAGGCAATAAATAAAGAACTATTATGAACAAATAAATGCCCCGCATCGGCTAATACGGCAAGAGAGTTTGCATAATAGGCACCAATAACTTGAATAACCATAAATGCGCTTGTGATGGCTAATGCAATTAATAATCTACGTCGTGATGCTTGGTGAGTTGTAATATCGGTCATGAAAGGCGGTTTTACCTGTGCTTTAGTGTGCTAAAAGTCATCATTCTAAGAAACGTTTAAAAGAGTAATGATATACAGTATCAATTGTAATACTTCCATCAGCCAAACGCACTAAAAACTTAATATTGAGTTAATTTATCTATAAAACGGCCAATTAAAGTACCATTTTCTTCAAACTGAATGTAAACTTAACATGTTAACAAACCGTTGGAATTCCAGTGAAACAGTATTCTGTAGACGAAATTTGGCAATCTTTACAAGCATTACCACTTGCAATGATACTGTTTGATCAACAAACAGATACGCTGCACGCCAACCCATCAAGTCAGCAGTTACTTAAATTAATGCCAGCAATAAGTCCAGTGGAAAAAGCATTTCAACACTTATCGATTCAACAAATAGAAAACCACACGATTGTTGATTATCACACATTTTTAACTCCCCAAAATAACACAGAACACACCTATAATATTGCCACAAAACACACAACCCTGCGTGTTACAGTCACCTATAGTTTAATTGGCCCACAGTTAATAATGCTGGCGCTTGAACCGCACTCATCGTTTGCTGTGCAAGCTGATTTTGACGAAGTAATAGCAAAAATATCAACACAACTTATTGATATACAAATAGACAACCTCGATCAACAGATCGAAAGCGCTTTAAAAACCATAGGTACTTTTTGTGATGCCGACCGAAGCTATTTATTTCAATTTAGCGACGACGGCAAAGCCATGAGCAACACTCATGAATGGGTTAATACGCAGATCAAACCATTTAAAGAAAAGCTGCAAGATATTCAACAAGACCTATTACCGTATTTTTTTATCACCATGAACGAAAAACACGTTTTTAAGGTATCGGACGTTAATTTGCTCCCCCCAGCTGCAGCAGCTGAAAAAGCTGAATTTGAATCAGAAGAGATCAAATCGGTTTTATGTATTGGACTACGCTCTGAAAACACCTTATTTGGCTTTATTGGCTGTGATTGCGTAACACATATACGCCACTGGACCGACACCGATCTTATGCGGATCAAACTGGTAGGTGAAATTATAACCAACGCACTCAAAAATGTTTTTTATAAACAACGCCTAGAGCAAGCTCAACAACAACTACTATTAGCCAACCAAGAACTGCAATCACAAGCAAATCTCGACAGCCTAACAAATATCGCTAATCGTCGCTGTTTTGATCAAACCTTACTCAATGAAATTCAACGCGCAACACGCTCACATCAACCATTGAGTTTAATCATGTGTGATATTGATTATTTTAAACTTTATAACGACAATCATGGCCACCCGCAAGGCGATGAGGCACTCAAACAAGTTGCCCATGCACTGCATAACTTATGTAAACGACAAGGTGATTTAGCAGCCCGCTACGGCGGAGAAGAATTTGCAATTGTGTTACCCAGCATTAATAAAACCCACTGTTTAAAATTTGCCAAATTACTGCAACTGCAAATAGGCCAACTAAATATCCTGCACCCTAACTCAAACATAGCCGACCACCTCACCCTCAGTATCGGGTGTTACAGCTGTAAACCAACTAAACACACCACCGCCGATATGATGATCCTCGCCGCCGACAGCGCACTTTACGTGGCAAAGAAATCAGGCCGCAATCAAATTAAGGTCTTTGATGAAGAGCACTAGAGCCATGTATTCGTAGCTGCGAGTTTACCTCGCGACAGATCAAAGCGAACTTAATTTCAAATAAACCTCGCTGTTAACAATCCATCCATGGAGCTTGGTTACAGAAGTCATTGCCTAAATGTATTTAGGTACTTAGATTTTGTCGGAAACAAAAATCTGCCATGACCTCACTTCTTCGCACTGCACTCTTTACTGGATATGTCGTTTACTTTAGGCGTCCTACCCTTCGCCATAAAGGCCTGCTTCGCAGTTCAAAAATATTCCCGACATTTTTGTCGGTCACTCATCAGCTAAGCTGCCTGTGCGACAGTGAACTCATCTTCCTCTTCGGTGATAGTTACTTTGTTTCAATCCACGCGCCTGCGTGAGGCGCGACTAGATAAAAATTAGGAAAGGGTTTGCTCACTGCTGGTTTCAATCCACGCGCCTGCGTGAGGCGCGACAGCTCAAACATTGCCAACCCCACTTATTTTTTCTGTTTCAATCCACGCGCCTGCGTGAGGCGCGACTAGTTCACTAGGAGCGCTTTTATATATGCTGCTTGTTTCAATCCACGCGCCTGCGTGAGGCGCGACAACTGTATTTTTAAATTTTAAATATGTTGATTTGTTTCAATCCACGCGCCTGCGTGAGGCGCGACTGACGTACCAACAATTGATCGCAAAATCCCCATAGTTTCAATCCACGCGCCTGCGTGAGGCGCGACACCCACGACCAGCTCTTCTTATTTGGATCTAAAGTTTCAATCCACGCGCCTGCGTGAGGCGCGACTTGTCAAAACTGGTGACTAAAATGCCGCGAGCGGGGTTTCAATCCACGCGCCTGCGTGAGGCGCGACGCAAATCAACTATTGTCTAAACTTGACATTCAAGTTTCAATCCACGCGCCTGCGTGAGGCGCGACCTGTTTGCTCTCATACCTGCAATTAGTTTATTCCGTTTCAATCCACGCGCCTGCGTGAGGCGCGACTTTATGCGAGTCTGCAAAATCCGGTGTAAGTGATGTTTCAATCCACGCGCCTGCGTGAGGCGCGACTTATCTTTTTGCAGGGCAAGGTATAGACCCGCTAGTTTCAATCCACGCGCCTGCGTGAGGCGCGACAGCCAAATTAAGTAAATAAGAGGATATCGCACATGTTTCAATCCACGCGCCTGCGTGAGGCGCGACATTTATACCACTTAAGTTATTGGAGCGCATTAAGAGTTTCAATCCACGCGCCTGCGTGAGGCGCGACAACACTGCAATTTACTGCAACACTGACATCATGGTTTCAATCCACGCGCCTGCGTGAGGCGCGACGAATCTCAGGGAAGTAACGATTAACAATATACTGTTTCAATCCACGCGCCTGCGTGAGGCGCGACGTTGAAACTGTTAACGACAAGCCGATTGGCTTTGTTTCAATCCACGCGCCTGCGTGAGGCGCGACGAATGTAAATGGCGTTGTAGAGCTGTCATTTTCAGTTTCAATCCACGCGCCTGCGTGAGGCGCGACGTTTAAAAAAATTGCTAATACCGATGACTCTCCGGTTTCAATCCACGCGCCTGCGTGAGGCGCGACCACTACTTATAATGACTATTAATTTAATCCCAGAGTTTCAATCCACGCGCCTGCGTGAGGCGCGACATTAAATAGATGTACTATAATAAAGTACTAGTTTGTTTCAATCCACGCGCCTGCGTGAGGCGCGACTCATCCCAACTACGATGTATAAAAGTAAACGTGGTTTCAATCCACGCGCCTGCGTGAGGCGCGACGTAAGAGTCTTTCTTTTTTGATGTACGGATTTTAGTTTCAATCCACGCGCCTGCGTGAGGCGCGACTTGATCATTCGTGGCTTGCGTGCCTGCCCTAGTTGTTTCAATCCACGCGCCTGCGTGAGGCGCGACACATTGGATGAATTAACGCCATTACCTTTACAAGTTTCAATCCACGCGCCTGCGTGAGGCGCGACATTGCATAGTGAATTAACCACCAAGCGATTCATGTTTCAATCCACGCGCCTGCGTGAGGCGCGACATTTCAAAAGAATCAATACGACCAATATAACCAGTTTCAATCCACGCGCCTGCGTGAGGCGCGACCACCTAAGTTAAAACACATTTGAGTATCAGGAGCAGTTTCAATCCACGCGCCTGCGTGAGGCGCGACAGAAATGAGCGAAAAGTTAAAAACAACTAAAGCGTTTCAATCCACGCGCCTGCGTGAGGCGCGACGAACTTAAGCGATGCCGATGAAACAGCACTAAAGTTTCAATCCACGCGCCTGCGTGAGGCGCGACGTTGTAGATTTTGTAGGTAAAAACGTCACATCTTGTTTCAATCCACGCGCCTGCGTGAGGCGCGACACAACGGTATCAATACCGATGCCTGTAAAAATGGTTTCAATCCACGCGCCTGCGTGAGGCGCGACGATTAACATGACTAAAATAATAGATTGTATCGATGTTTCAATCCACGCGCCTGCGTGAGGCGCGACTTGCGGTATCGGGTAATTGGTCGCCAAAATATAAGTTTCAATCCACGCGCCTGCGTGAGGCGCGACTGCCTTAAATAAAAGGCATGGCTAGCCTAGCATAATTTATAATATGCCGCTAACCACATAGATAACATCATAATAAAATAATCATTACAGTGTTACTCGTAATAAATTCCTTGTTTTTAAAGAGCTTAAAAAATCGCTAAGACCCCTGTATTTTGATGAGAACAAAGGGGTAGCGCGAGTTTATAAAATTAATGTGTCTCTAAAAATATCTATGGCGACTTTTGCACCATAATGCTCAACTTTACTTTGCCAATTTTTACCTAATTTATAAAACCTTAGGCTATCAACATCAGGATCGTATATTGAAAGTAGCTTTTCTTTAAACATAAGCCATTGTGTTGAGTCAACCTCACATTCAAAAACAGAATATTGAACTCGCATACCATAATCTAAGCACACTTTTGCCAAATTACGTAGTCGTCTCTGCCCTCCTTCATTTTCAAAAGAAACATCATAAGTTACTAATATCATCATTGTACTATTTCCTTATAAATGAATTTATTTGAGTGATTATTTTTGTACATAATAAGCAGGGTACTTAGCCAAATCACCACGAATATGACGGGCAAGCAGCATTGCTTGTACGTGTGGTAAGAGCCCAACTTGTATTTTTTCGCCTAAAAAAGGGTGTGTTATTTCTTCTTGTTTTTTTGCTTGATAAGCCTGAAAAACCAATCGCCTAGCATCATCTTTTAGGGTAAAACCGCCTACTGCATCTTGAGTAAAATCTTTGCTATTAAGTTGCTTATTGTTGAATAATTTAATGGTTATACTATCGACAATGCTCGCTCTAAATTCTTCGAGTAAATCTAATGCTAAACTGTTGCGTCCAGATCGTTCTTTATGTAAAAAGCCAATTTGTGGATCAAGGCCAACACCTTGCAAAGCGCCACTTATTTCCTGCCCTAAGACTGAGTACAGTAGTGAAAGTACGGCATTAACAGGATCTTTGGGGGGACGACGGCTGCGGTTTTTAAATAACATATTATCTTTGTTTGGCTTTATCAGTTCGCCAAATATTGCAAAATAATGCGATGCGGCTTCGCCTTCTAACCCTAAAACCGTTTGGTATTCATTTATATAGGGTAACTGAGCAACGATTTGTTTAAGGCGATCTATTGTTTTGGTTAATTGAACTGAGTCACCATGATTTCGCCTATGGCGCATTAATAATACACGAGATGAGCGAATTTTAGCTCCTACACAGATTTTAGCAATATCAAGTGCTTGTTCATTTTGAACACTAAATTGTTGGCGTCTAAGTAATACGTTCCCCGTTTGCTTGCCGACTACATTGGCTAAAAACTTTCCATACATATCAAAAAAAGCTAAGTGTGTGCCACTTTCACCACAAAACCCAAGTAGTTGCGGCGATACCATAATATTACCAAAGCAAAATATACTACCGATAGAATGAATTGGTATTTGCAATAGTTTTTCTTTTTTGCCTTCGATACGTTGCTCTATTAACAAGGTATCCCTTTGTTTATGAAGGTAGGCACCCTCTTTTGTGATGTATAAACAATTTTGTAATTTTTTCATTCATCATCCATGTTAAATAAACGCGTAATATAACGCGATGAGCTGTCTTTAATTATGAGCTCAGGTTGGCAGATTTCATTTAAAGAACATGCTTTGCAATGCTTGCCAAATATTGGGGGTGGCGTTTTAGCACTATAAAACATGCTTTGAATATCGGAGATCAGTGTTTTGGTTTGCAAACGTAATGCTTCATCAATATCTACAGTAAGACGTTTGCGTGTTTGCCAATACCATAATGCCCCCTGATTAACATCTACACCTAGCATTTCTTCTATGCATAAAGCTTGCGCGCACAATTGCACTTTATCAACATTATTGGCTTTGGGTTTACCACGTTTATATTCCACAGGCATAAATTGATTAATTGACGCTTGATATTCTAATAAATCAAGCTTACCGGTTAACCCTAATTGCGGGGCATTAACTGTCACCCCTCTTTCAAAACGTACTCCTTTACGTGTTTCAGGCCCACCGTGATCTACTCTCTCGTGTAATTGGCGACCATGCGCCGTTAAAAAGTTTTCTTGCCATACTTGCTCTAAATGGATCAGCGCACATTGGCGCTGACAAAATAAATAGTGTTGTAAGGCTGAGATAGAAATTAAGCGGGCCTCATGCATAATTTAAAACCCTTCTATCACTTGTGTTTTAAGATCTTGAAGAGTTGATATTAATGAATCGTTTAAAGCGGCAGTGTTAAGTGGTAGACCTTGTTCAATATGGTCACGTAAAGTTTGATGCACTTTTGCTGATGAATACTGCCCAGACTTAGAATTATGTTGCCACCATACTAAATGTGAAACTGCCATAGAACCTTCTGGACGTGCTGATGATGCATCACCTTCAAATAGCTTAGTGAGTACTTCTTTTATTTTTGCAGCATCTTCATCACTGAATGCTGTTTTTTCTGCGAGCTGTGGCGTCATTGCGCCAAATGTAACGTATATTGAACTATCAACACGGTGTTTCATGCCCATAGTATCGGATGATTTTTTGCTGCCATCACCTTCACCACTGACACTTTTGGTGATCTGCGTGCTTGTGATACTTACTGGCTCTAAACTAAAGGCACTTTGAATAGTCACAGGCCCACGAATGGGAATAGAAACGCCGTCTTTGTTAGCACCTTTAAACGCAAACACTTGCCCAAAAGCACGTACATCTAGCCATTTTTCACAGCATTTTTTGGCGGCTTCATCTACTGGCGTTTTCTTACTATTAAATGCGTCTTTGCCTAGACCAAACTCATCCGATTCAGCGCGGTTGCGTAGGCTTGTCATGCCATCGTTTTTTTTCTCATCTGATTGGACAAAAATACTTTCTCCCGCTTCTTGTAATCGGTCACGGATTTTACGTTTTAAACATACATCGGTAATTTCGCCAAAACCGTCGTAGTCGGTACGTGGGCGATTACCATTTAATGGATCGCCATTTGGGTTGGCATTTTGAACTTTAAAAATAATTGCGAAATCGATTTTATTGGATAAACTCATTAGATAGTCCTTTTATAATACTTGTGTTGGTTGTTCTTCTACTATTAATGCAGAGTCAGTTTTATTTACCCACTGACCTTCAACTACTTTATGCTTCTCTAACCATAACATTTGGCTGTGAAAACCAAGTAAAAATTCCGGTGATAGCTTTTTATCTGATGTAAATTCATCTATTTCAAACATATCGGTAATGCTCGTAACTAATTTTTTAGTCGCACTATCATACCCCGAGAGACGACTGTGTAATCTTTGCTGATATGGCTGTAAAGCAGTTGAAATGGTTAACCATGTAGCAGCTGGTTTACTTACAAAGCGGTTCATATAACGCTCTGCTGTGGTAAGCCTATTACCTTCGCCAATAGAAAGTGCCACTTGTTCAATTTTATTTGCTGTTGCTAACAATCTGCCAAATAAATAATCACGCGAGGCATAAGTCTCTTGTAATGCCATGTTATAGTCCTTTTTATGTGTTAGGTTTGCTGTGCGCTTGCAATACCCTTTGTACAGCGCGCACGCAATACCAAGGTTTTGTAACCACAGCCAAGTTTGGTCTGATTTATAAGCAACGCGATTGGTTGCCCGCTGAAAAGCATTATTTACAATGTCGATAGGAATGGGTTGCCCTTCAACAATACAGGGGTAAAGCCGTGCGACAAGGTTCTTTTTTAATGTCTCAGATGACTTTAAAACATCGCCATATACGCCATCGAGCACTTTGTATAAACTCGGTGCACACGGCAACCACGTGGCTTTTTCATTCTTTTTCACTCGCTGCCACCAGCCTAGATCCAATTGCCATTTATGGAGTTGATCAATAAATTCTTGAGCAATGGTTTCTCGGTAATAAATAATCCCCATTCGCCCTGGGGTTGCTGAATCTAAACCTAGTAATGCAATTTGTTCATTGGCTTCTAATTTTTCATTGGCTTCTAAATCATTATGGCCAACCATACCTGAGAAATAGCGGTTTAACTGCTCGGCGTAACTCTCTCCTAAGTTTTTTTGGTGATCAACTTCCTCTGAATTAGCAAATAAACTCATAAGATCTAATTCAGTAGGAATAGGAGTTTCTTTTCCTGATACAGCCCATGCAAGGTAGACCTGTTCGCCTGTTCTATACCCTTGCTTGGCTAACAGCCAACGCAATGCATTATGTGCTTTTTGGGTCACTTCAAAACTGACATTAGCAGCATCATTAACGGTTAAAAATTTTCCTCTAAACGTAAAGCCGCTGGTATCATTCGCTGAAATTAGCTTTGCTTTATCACCACTGTGGCGAATTTTCGCAGGGTGATTAGTCGCAACGACTTGTTCATTACCAGTAACAAAACACAATGCTTTTTCACCACCATTTTGACTCTCATAGTCAATCCAGGATTGTTGAATTGTTTCATCAAGCCATGTTTTGCTTTGTGCGATGCCTTTGGTTTCAACACTCCAACAAACAAGCGCTGAGCCTTGATCGAGTTGACCTTTTTCTTTTGGTAGCACTTTAAATAATGCAGGTGCTTCCCCATCATCCTGCCACTGTGTTAAAAGTTGATTATCATGTGCAAACATAATTTTTGCAGCAATCAAATCTTTAACTAACTGGCCTTTTTCAACATAGCTAAGTATTGCTTGCACGGCACTATGCTTAAAATCGGATGCAACCCAATTACGTAACTGGGTTAAATACAGATCATAACCAGGCTTTTTTATGCCTCCAAATGCAGCGTAATCTCCAGCAACATATTGTATTTTGTCGGCTAAAGCATGCGGAGCCAAACCACTAGCTCTACCTGCTGATTGCTCTGTCGCAGGTAATATCAGTACTTGCTTTTCTAAAACTTCGGCTCTTAAGAAATCACCATTTTCATTAATGACCAAATGCACATGAGCTGTCTGCGGAGTATGACTGATTGGCATCACTTGCTGATCAATAGGTAAATCATCGTAGCGTATTTTTGCCTGTTCATAGGTTTCATAGAGTTTTGTAAGCCAACTCATAATTCTGCCTCCAGCTGCATGACTGGTTGCAAGTTCTGATCTAAGTCGAACTGCTTGGCGTGCATTTCTTTGACAAACCGCGTTATCGGGCACGCCTGCGTTTTAGGGTATTCAATTACGCCATATTTCATGTGTGCATGCCAAAACCGACTAATTAACTCATTTTTTCCCGTTTCATCTGGGTAACCAAAACTATGGAACATTAAGCCAAAACCAAGCTCGTCAATTTGATCATATGCGCCTTCTCCTTCACCAAATACACAAGGTTCAACATAACCTTGGCAATCTCGAGTACCTAAAAACACATCTTGGCGACCGCCTTTATCGAGCATGCGTTTAGCTATTGAAAAATGCTTACCGTCAACTCTATCAGCTGCAAGTTCAGGGCGATGTTCGTTCCACTCAAAGTGTGCTTCTACTTGATATTCCACCTCATGTAAAAAGGTATAAAATGCGAGCGTATTCCCCCCCCCCCAATTTAATGGTTTGGTGCCCTTTGTGTGTGTTCGTAGCGGTTTTATTACCCTTACTTTATCAACATGCCATATTAAGGTGGGTTTCCAATAAATGGATTTAAGTACACCTTTTATAGTCTCGTAAGTGGGTATATGGTATGAGCACTTTTCACCACCCACTTTAGTAATTGGATCGGTAAATAATGCATACCTTCCCCATAATCGAAAACTAATGCTATTTTTCACTCAGTTCTCCTTGTTGTCACAAGCAATTCTGCCTGTCCTTTATAAAATTAGATCCTGTTGCGTGTTACTCACTTCTGCACTTAAACCGAAGTCACCGCTGTAAAACTCATCTAACAAATAATATACTTGTTCGTCTTCACCAATCGGATAAACAGCCTGCATATCCACCAGCTTAGCCCATACATTAGGAAATAAATTGACGCTGTATTTTTGACTGCGTTTCAATAGTGCTCGGTATTCAGCGGCATTAAAGCGGGTATCGAGCGCGCATAACTCTGTAATGATACTTTTAGCTTCTTCGTTATAAGGTACGATCACTGAATGGCTTGGTGCATCAATCGCTTTAAACGCTTTTGCGGCATCCATAAACGCATGTTTTAATGGCAATGGTGAGTTACTAATATTATTTTTATTACGGCTTAAAAGGTCTAACAAGGTTTGTGTGCCTTTGGTAAGCCCTGATTTTGTGATGTTGTATGGCATCTCACCGGCACGTTCATAAAAATAATATTCAAAGTAACGAGTCATTGCTTGGGGAGAAAGTAACTGGGTTTCATCAAACTCGTCAAATATACGTTTCGTTGCGTCAATCCCGGTTTTTATGTCGTGTAGCATGCCGATATTTTCTTGTTCAGGGTTTACCACTATCACTTTGGCGCTATCACGAAAACCATGACGATTACAACGCCCTGCTGCTTGAGCGATTGAATCAAGCCCTGCCATAAAGCGCACCACACAAGAAAAATCAACATCAACACCGGCTTCAATTAATTGGGTACTAATACACAACGTTGGCAAGCCATTTGCCAGCCTTGCTTTCACATCACTTAAAAGTGCTTTTCGGTGCGCAGCACACATGCCCGTACTCAAGTGGTACACTTTGACTTGCTCATCAACCTGTACTTTTAATGCCATAAAAAGGCGTTTTGCCCAGTCTTTAGTATTAACAATAACAAGGCAACTTGACACAATTTGTAGTTGTTCAGCAATCAATTGTGTTAAATCACTTTCACTCCAGCCGCTATCACGGGTTAAGTTTGTTACTTGTACACGTTCAAGTACGTTATAAAGGGTAGTGATATCAGGTGTTAATTCGTTAGCAGGCGTTAATGCTAATTGCCCCAACATTGCTTTTTCATTAGGAAGCTGGTGAAGTAAAGGCTGAGTAGCAGTGCACATCACCGCGGTTGTTTTACAAAATCGTGTCAAATAATTTATTGTATTATTAAATAAATGCACACAGCGAATAGGTAACGTTTGTATTTCATCAAATACCAAGACTGCATTACTCATTTGGTGGAATCTTCTTGCTCCTCGTGTACCACTGCCGAATGTACTTTCTAAAAACTGCACCATGGTAGTCAGCACAATTGGCCGATCCCAGTTTTCAGCAGCTAACTTAGAGCGCCAAGTTTGTACTTCGGGCTCTAAGTTTGAGTGATGCTCTAATACCCAACTTTGCTTATTTTCGTCATCAAGCACCTTGCGTATTGCATCGGCATTTTGTTCGATGATGGAGGTAAAAGGAATAATGTAAATAATGCGATCAAGATTATATTTTTTGGCATGGTGTAATGCAAAGCGAAGGCTGGCATATGTTTTACCACCTCCAGTGGGCACTGTTAGACTAAATATACCCTGTGGATCCTGTGCACGAGTGAGACAGTTATTAGATATGTCTGCACGTATAGCATCAATCGGTCCATCAGCTGAAAACTGCGCTACAAAACGCTCAATTTTTTTGCAAGCCTTCTTCCAATCAGCCACTTGATTACGCTCAGGTTTATTATCAGGGTTTTCGAAATCAGCACTGTCGATTCTGTCAGCATCTATCAAACTACTAAACAATAATTTAGTGTACATGCCTAGATAAAAGTCATGCTCTACGACGCTTAAGCTATATTCGCCGAGTAGTACTTTTAACTGGATACTGGTTTTAAGTAAAAAGGACTTTGTCGCTAGTTGCTGCGCTTTTTCAATGACGGTAACATCCGCATTTTTTACACACTCATTAAAATGCGCTTCTTCTTCACTTTTCAACATTCGTTTTGCAAAGCCGCCTGTCGGCTCAGGCAGATTATTTATTAAACCACTATGATGCGACACTACGCATAAACTAAGTATTTGCAAAATAGCCAATGCATACATTTGTACACTTGGATCTTCTTTACAAACAGATGATAGGTGGGCTTGAAGTGCTTTAGCTATCCATTGGGCTCCCGCAGTGGAGTGATCAATAGAGCCTTTTAATTGTTTAGAGCTTATTCCATCTAAATCAAGGTCATAACATTCTGATTGTTCATTAATAATTATCTGCATATAACGCTGAAATGCATCGCTATATTTTCCAAAATCATGCAGCAGACCTATTAATGCCCCTGCACCTTCACAATTAAATTTTTTAGCAATATTTGCTGCTATTTTACTAACAGAATATAGATGCAACTTTACTGATTGATGCTGTGAAGCATCAAAGCTTGGATGAGCAATTGCAATTTTTTGTATTGCTTTTGTATTTAAATTACAGAGATTGAAGTCATCCATTCAAATCGATTCCAAAAGTAAGAAAAAATGCGAGCGACTTATACCAAAATGCTGCTGCAAATGATTGGTTGTCAGGCGTCCTTCCCATTGAATAATGAGCTCAATAAAATGAAAGCGTTGTTGGATATTGTAGTTAACTGGATGGCTATTTTGATCGGGTGTGTCAACCATGCGTTCCCTGCACTATTGTTTTTATTATTATGCCAAGTTATCAGAAAAACCATTGATTACAAGCAGAATTCCTTTTCTACTTGCACGGCTTGTTTTAGATCAAAAATCAAACATACTTTCGAGCGCGGCCTCTAATGCCATGGGCATATGGCGTTTATCTAAAATCCGATCGTTTAGTTCTTCTTTGAGTACTTTTACGGTTGTGCAATAGCTTATAAATAGCTTTTCTAGTTTTGCATCGGTCCTTTGTTGTTTAATTTCATCACGATCAAACTGTGCATATTGGTCAAAAAAGTCATCCCAATCTTCATCATCATTGCTTTGCGCATCGTCTGCATTAAAGGGGTCGTCTGTGCTATCTGCTGTGCAATCATCTGTGCTTGATACTGCTCGTGCGGCTCTACTTGCTCTTTGAACTGAGTATATAAGCCTTGCTTTTTAGTATCAAAATTAGTGTTACGCTTAGTGTGTTTTTCTATGCGCTGCCATAATCGTTCTAACTCTGATACTGGCTCAGCCCCAGTTGGTTGTTTTACATTTTGTAAAAAAGTTGTGTTTGGTTTTATGACAGCCTATCTATAAAAATATTTTCCCTTAGAATAACACGACAGCTATAGTCATTTAAAAATGAACCTTCAAAATCATTCGCAAATATTTATTGACATACTTTGTCACCAATTATCGCTAGGCCGGTTAGTCTCACAGTGGTAATCTAGCTTTTGTCACGTTAATGCATAAATAAATCGGTGACACGCCATGTTGGCCACTATTTAGGAGAGTATCTATGGACCCTATCGCGCAAATTCTCAACATGTTATTTACTGTTGAAGCGTTTTTACTCATTTTTGTTTTAGTGCTGCTTAAAAGCAGTGTTAAGTTTGTACCACAAAACCGTGCTTGGTTAATCGAGCGTTTTGGTAAATACCAATCAACTAAGGAAGCCGGTTTAAACTTTATTGTGCCATTTGTTGATCGTATTGCCGCTGATCGTAGCTTAAAAGAGCAAGCACAAGATGTCCCTTCGCAATCTGCAATCACCAAAGACAACATCTCTCTGATTGTTGATGGTGTGCTGTATTTCCGTGTACTTGACCCTTACAAAGCCACTTATGGCGTTGATGATTATGTATTTGCGGTAACCCAGCTGTCACAAACAACGATGCGTTCAGAGCTGGGTAAAATGGAGCTTGATAAAACCTTTGAAGAGCGTGATTTACTCAATACCAATATTGTCGCAGCGATTAACCAAGCGGCTGAGCCTTGGGGTATTCAGGTGTTGCGTTATGAAATTAAAGACATTGTGCCACCGCAATCTGTAATGGAAGCGATGGAAGCGCAAATGAAAGCGGAACGTGTGAAACGCGCACAAATATTAGAGTCTGAAGGCGACAGACAAGCAAATATCAACGTCGCTGAAGGTAAAAAGCAAGCCCAGGTACTGGCCGCAGAAGCTGAAAAAGCCGAGCAAATCCTGCGTGCAGAAGGTGAAGCTAAAGCCATTATTGCCGTAGCCGAAGCACAAGCTGATGCACTGCGTAAAGTAGGTGAAGCAGCTGATACTGAACAAGGTCAAAAAGCCATTCAGTTAGACCTTGCCTCAAAAGCCATTGCCGCAAAACAAGCCATTGCTAAAGAATCGTCAGTTGTTTTATTACCCGATAACGGTACAGATACCAGCGCCATGGTGGCACAAGCGATGTCAATTATTAATACCTTAAATACCAAGCAAAAAGGTTAATTGTAAAGGAGCGAAGTATGCAGTTTATTATTGATAATTTACCGCAATCGCTAATGATATTAGGTGTATTAGCGCTGATAATAGAAGTAGCTGTACTGGGTATGTCTACGTTTATATTGTTGTTTTTAGGTATCTCTTTATTTGCTACTGGCTTAATGATGAACTTTGGTTTATTAGATGCATCACTCACCACTGCACTTTGGAGTAACACGCTAATCACTGCTGCTTGCGCATTATTATTGTGGAAGCCGCTAAAACGTATGCAAGAAAACGTAGACAACAAAGATGTAAAAAGTGACTTTGCTGAGCTTGATTTTGTGCTTACTAATGACGTTAATGAGTTAGGCCTTACAACTCACTCGTACTCTGGAATAACCTGGAAACTGAAAAGCCAGCAACCACTGAATGCCGGCACCCATGTAAAAGTGGTAAAAAAAGAAGTCGGCGTTATGTGGGTTGCAGCAATTTAGCCGATGTGAGTATGATGCTCTGAATATTTTTTATAATTTTTTACTATAAAAACCCGCCAAGTTATTCTTTATTGAATCACTTGGCTTTTTTGTAACAAAAAACACTCACTAACACCGCACAATTATTAGCTAAAACGTAACAAACCAACTGTAAAACCATACGGTTGTTAGCTAATAATGATTTAATTGTCATTTAAATGTTAAAGCAGTTAAAAGCCACAAACAGGCGAATTTTCAACCACCTGATTTAGACTTGTTTCTCATTATAAAACTCGCTATTTTAACCCGCTACGTAATAATAAAAACACAAGTAACTGTATGATCAGGGTCGAAAATCTTTGCCGTACTTATGGCGCAGGCGAAACACAAGTCATTGCATTAAGTAATGTTTCATTGCATATTCAAGAAGGTGAGTTTGTAGCCGTAATGGGCGCTTCTGGTTCAGGGAAGTCGACTTTAATGAATATTCTTGGGTGTCTCGATACATCAACCTCAGGCAGTTATTTGCTCTCTGGCGAAAGTATTAAAGAAATAGATGACGAAAGCTTGTCGGCTATCCGCAATAAAAAAATTGGCTTTATATTTCAAACCTTTCACTTATTAACTCGCCTTAGTGCTCAAGAAAATGTGGCTTTGCCGCTGCGCTATACCGACACCCCAAAACAGCAAGCCAGTGAGCGCGCTATGGCGATGCTGGATAAGGTTGGCTTGCAAAATCGCGCACACCATAAACCCTTTGAAATGTCCGGTGGTCAGCGGCAACGAGTTGCTATTGCCAGAGCATTAGTAAACGAGCCAAAAGTCATTTTTGCTGATGAACCAACGGGTAACCTCGATAGTAAAACGTCTCATGAAATTATGCAGTTGCTTTGCTCACTCCACCAACAAGGGCATACTTTGGTCATGGTAACCCATGAAGAAGATATTGCTGCTTATGCTAAGCGAATTATTCGGATGAAAGATGGCATAGTCATAGAGGATAGCGGATGTTAAAAAGTCAATGTTTCAAAGCCTGTTTAGGATTATTACTTTGCAGCTTAGCTTTCTCAAGCAATGCGCAAAGTTTGTTACTCAGCGGTGAGCTAAAAGCCAGCGATAAGCAAATTTTTTATGCTCCAAAATCAGACAATTGGCGAGTACAAGTGCAATGGATGATGAAAGAAGGCGAAATAGCGCAACAAGATGATGTTGTTGTGGTGTTTGATAGCGGCTCGATTGCCAGTGAAATTGAACAAGATGAAGTAAGTTTAGAGGCCGCCGAAGAAGAGCTGCTTAGGATCACCACTAGCAATCAAGAAAAACAAATAGAAGCTGAGTTTAACTTTAAGCGCACTGAGCTTTTACTAGCGCGTGCCCGTATTGATGCCGCTATTCCACACGCTAACTTAAGTACCTATGATTATCAAAAAAATCAGCTCGAACTTGAAAAAGCCCTGATCAATAAACAAAAATCATCCGAAGAACTCAGCCAAGTTAAAACTGAAAATACCGTTGCGCGCAATAAGCAGTTACTGACTATTGAACAACTAAAAACAGACCTTGCATACAATAAAGCGCAACTGGCAAGTATGAGCATTAAGGCACAGCGTACAGGGCCCGTTTTGTATGCAAACCATCCGTGGAATGGCGAAAAAGCATTTGTTGGTATGACAGCCCAACCAGGCTGGAAAATTGTCGAAATACCGGCCATGAGTGAGCTCTACATTGAAGCCTGGGTACACGAAATTGATTATCAACATTTACAACTTGGCCAACAAGCGCAATTGTTATTTGACGCCTATTTACAACAGCCGCTCAATGCCACTTTAAGCGAAATTTCAACTCAGCCAGAAGAACGCCTTCAGTGGGGCAAAGATGCCTACTTTAGAACTCGCTTTAACTTTAACGCTCAGAACTTAAAACTGTTACCCGGCATGAGTGCAAAATTAACAATCGGAGAAGACTCTGATGAATCATAACGTTTTATGCATAATATTGAGTATGTTGCTATTAACTGCATGTAATGACGATAAGCAACAACATTATCTGGTGAAAAACAGTGATATTGCTATCACGGTTAATGCCAATGGCGAACTGGAGTCATCAACCAGTGCGATCATAGCCCCACCGTCGGTTGCTCGTATGTGGCAATACCAAATTAAGACTATGCTAGCGGAAAACACCCAAGTTAAAAAAGGCCAAGTGGTGGTATCGTTTGACGACAAACAAGTTCGCGATAAGCTAATCGACAAACAATCTTCATTAGAGCGAGCAAAAAAACAGCTCGAAAATGCGAAAAATAAAGAACTTATCAAAGAGCAAGAACTGACCCTCAGCGTTGCCGAAATGAAAATGAACTACGATAAAGCTAAACGCAAAGCAGAGATTATTGATCAATCTCGCTCTGAAGTTGAACGTAAAAAGTCACAAATTGATTTTACTATTGCAAACAACGATCTAACACTTGCTAAAAGTAAGCAAACGTTTCAGCAACAGAGCAAAGAACTAAACTTAAAAATGGTGCAAAGCAAAGTTGCACGGCTGCAAAGTGAGGTAGACGGGTATTTACAAGATATTGAACGTCTTAAGGTAAAAGCCCCAATTGATGGGCTGGTAATTTATAAAACCAATTATGAAGGTGAAAAGTCATCCATTGGTGAAAGTGTGCAATTTGGTCAGCCTGTTATTGAGCTTGCTGTACTTAAAAATATGCAAGTAAAAGCACAAATCGATGAACCCGACAGCGGTAAAATTGCCCCTGGGCAAACAGTTAAAATAACCATTGATGGCAGTAGCGAACTAGTTGTATCAGGGAAAATAAAGAGTTTAGGTCGTGTATTTAGAGAAAAGTCATATCAAGATAAGCGTCGGATTGTGGATGCCATTGTTAGTATTGATAATATTGACACCAGTGTTATTCGCCCAGGACTTACTGCGCGCTTAGAGATCACCACAGCTCGCCTACCTCAGGTATTAAGTATTCCTTTAACCAGTTTGCAATATGATCAACAAGGTCCCTATGTTGCAACCACTGAACATAACAAACAATTTATAGAGATAAGTCACTTTACCGATAATCTCGCCGTAGTTAAAAGCGGCCTACAATTAGGCGACGAGGTAAAATTATGAAAACGTGTTTTGCACTGAGCTTAATGGTTACGGCTTTATTTATCAGCGGTTGTTCAGAAGAACATGAAATTCAAAACGCGCTTACTTATACGGTTAGTGAACACAGTTTTAAAACTGAGGTTGAAGCCAAAGGGCATTTGATCGCAGCAAATGAAACCCTAATTGTTGCGCCAGCATCAAGCCGTGGGCCACAAACTTTAGCGTGGTTAATGCCAGAATATAGCCAAGTTAAAAAAGGTCAGGTGATTGCTCGTTTTGATGGCGAACAAATGCGCCGGCAAAGCCAAAAGAACACCAACCAAGCGGCGTTAGCTGCGCAAGATTTAGCACAAAAATCAGGAGAAATAGATAAAGATAAAACTATTTTAGAACACGATATTGTATTGGTTAATGAAGAAAAGCAATTTGCCGAAGATTACTCAATTGAAGATGAACGCATTCGCTCTAAATTAGATATTTTAGAGTCACAACAAAATGTTGAGTTTTTAAATGCAAAACATGACTACTACGACTGGCAAACTGGCCGTTTTGAGCAAAGTGCCACTGGGGAGTTGATGTTATTAAAAATGAAAGAAGACCAATACAAACAAAAATTAGCAACGTTGAACACTAACCTATCATTGCTTGAGATCATCGCCCCTCACGATGGCTTATTAACCCATAGTACGAATTGGCGCGGCGAAAAACCGCGAGCGGGTGAATCTTTATGGCCTGGTCAAAAAATAGCAGCACTGCCTGATGTTAGCCAAATGCAGTTGATGTTATATGTGTCTGAACGTGAAGCAATCGATTTAGCAGTCGGTCAGTCACTTACATTCAAACTTATTGCGCTGCCTGAGCAGCCATTTAGTGGCGAGTTAATTGAAGTATCGCCGTTTCCTAAGTCAATAAAACGCGGCGATCCACAAAAATTTTACGAGCTAAAAGCAACGATAAATCAGCAAAATGATGCTCTACGTCCGGGCTTAAAACTCAATGCGACTATTTTAGTGACGCCGCAAAGTGAGCGCTTAGTGGTACCCAAACAAAGTGTTTTTACCGAACAAAATGCGCATTATGTTTATGTTGAAGAAGCTGGCGAATTTGTCAAAAAGGCCGTTTCATTAGGCAAACATAACCTTAGTCATGTAGAGATCCTCGCGGGTTTAGCTGCTAATGATGTGATCTCACTGATTGATATAAAGGACATCTGATGAAATATTTAACTTTATTTATCGACACCGCCTTAGAGCTTGCGCAGCATAAGTTACGTACTTTACTGACTTTATTAGGGATGATATTTGGTGTCGGTGCCGTCATTGCGATGCTCAATATTGGTGAAGGTGCTGAACGTGAAGCCATGAAAATGATTGACTCTATGGGGTTATATAATTTGATTGTTAATGGCAAAGAGTTCGATGAAAAAGAACTCAAAGAGCAGCGTAAGCATTCGGCCGGTTTAAGCCTGCGTGATGCCCAAGTTGCCCACGACTCGCTGCCTTTTGTTACCGATTTTACCGCACAAAAAACCATCGAGACGTATCATATTTTTAGCCAATACAATAACAGTGACGCCAATGCCGTAGGTGTAAGCGCGAATTATTTTCAGCTGTCACATTTTCAACTATTTGCTGGGCGTATGTTAAATAAAAACGATCAACAACGGTTTGCTCAAGTGGCAATGCTTGGCGCAAATACGGCCAAGCAACTATTTCCGTTAGGTGATGCACTCGGTCAACAAATAAAAATTAATCACTTATGGTTTAAAGTAGTCGGTATTTTACAAGCGCCTTATTTAAAGAAAAAAGAATTTCAAGGAGTCAAACTCGGTAACGAACAAAACCAAGTATTTATTCCACTTAGTACTGCATTACACCGCTTTGAAAGTGGCTTACTTGATAGTGAAGTCAGCAGCTTGAAACTAGCCATTGATAAATCGGTTGATCCAATTGTTGCCGCACAAGCACTGGAGCATTTACTGCAAAATCGTCACAGTGATATTGATGATTTTGAATTAGTTATTCCTGCTGCATTATTAGCTCAACAAAAACAAACTCAGCAAATATTTAATATTGTGATGTCCTGCGTGGCAGGTATCTCCTTGTTGGTCGGCGGTATCGGTATTATGAATATCATGCTGGCGACGGTGCTTGAGCGCACGAAAGAAATTGGCTTACTGCGTGCTATTGGTGCGACACAAAAAGACATTCGGATACAATTTATTGCCGAGAGCTTTACCATTTCTATTTTAGGTGGCTTATTGGGTGTGGTATTTGGTATTGGTTTGTCTGAAATTATCTCAATGTACTCGCAGTGGGCGGTATCGTGGTCAATGACCGCCATTGTGCTGTCGTTTAGTATTTGTGCGTTAGTTGGCCTTATTTTTGGTGTATACCCGGCAATTAAAGCATCGCAACTTGATCCCATTGAAGCACTACAGAGTGACTAATATTGCGGCTTATTTATGCCCACAAACCAAGCGTAATCCTAAGTGATCATGGCTGATTCAATTTCGATCCACAAAGCCTATAACATGTGGATTGTAGCTGCACAGCAAAACATGCAGCCATATAACAATGATTTTATTTATGAGAAGAGTCGAGCAGCTTATTGTTTTTGCTGATATTGTCAAAAAGTTACGCTGAGCCAAATCGTGTAAAAGCTTACAAATTTAGACTGTATATTGTCATTTATACTCTATTAATGACAAGGGATACTCAGTTATATTTTAAACTCATTAACTTGTTGCTGTAACCTGCTAGCGAGTAACGCCAATTCTTGTGATGCTTGCGCGTTTTGCTGTGAACTTTCACTCACTGATGTAATACTAGAACTAAACTCGTTGATATTACTACTTAATTCATTGGCAACCATTTTCTGCTCTTCTGTGGCTGTTGACACTTGAGTATTCATACCAGCAATTTCGGTTACCTCTTGGTTTATTTCAGTTAAAACTTGTGATGAATATTGCGCATGATCAACACTTTCTTGAGCACTACTTTCGGCGTTGCCCATAGCAACAACAGCTTGTTGAGCCATACCTTGTAGTTTGTTGATCATTTCATTAATGCTCGCTGTGGCTTTTTGGGTATTATGAGCAAGTTGCCTTACCTCATCAGCAACAACAGCGAAGCCACGCCCGGAATCTCCAGCTCTTGCTGCTTCAATCGCAGCATTTAAAGCCAGTAAGTTTGTTTGCTCAGCGACACCTTGGATCATCATTACGACCTGATTTATATCATTTGTTTGTGTATTAAGGTCGTTTATTAACTGTGTATTGGCATTTACTAACTTAGATAAAGTTTGGATTGAGCTAATATTATCAGCAACGGCTTGCTGCCCTTGCTGTGCTTTACCATCTGCATTAGTAGCTTTTTCTGATGTCGCCATCGCACTTTGTGCCACTTGTTCAATCGCACTACTCATTTGTGTAATAGCTGTTGCAATCATTGCCGACTGTTGCTCTTGCTCTGTTGCTGTTGAGGCAACTTGATCACTAATTGAGTTCATTTCTTCTGCCGCAGAAGATAAGGTCAACGTCGCCCCAGACATGTCGGTTACTAAGGTATGAATACGTGACAACATATTATTAAAGTTACGCGCAGTATCTGCAATTTCATCTTCGCCAAGTACATTAGCTCGTATTCGTAAGTCAGCATTATTTGCAATTTCCGCAATGCTATCGCGCAGCGCTATCAATGGATTTTGAATAGAACGGTAAATAAAATAAGCTATAGCTAACAGTAAAAAAATCAACAGTGCTACTGATATTTTCATCACCTGGCTCACTAGCACAAAGTTTTCGTCTGCTTGTTTCTTGAAGTGATTCGCTTCATTTAGTTGCAGTTCTATTATATCTTGATAGCTTGCGCTTAATGGATCAAATACATTATATAGATCAGTAACAAACTGCTTTTGAGGGAGGGACTGAAAATCCCCATTGCGTATTTTATTCAACACGTTTTTTAGGTACGCTTGAACTGGCTTAAGTTTTTGCTCAACAATATTAACTAAGCTTTTTTCTTTACTGGTTAAGTCTGTACTAAGGTAAGCATTCCATTCTTTATCGGCGGTATTTTGAGACTGTTGCACTGCTGCTAATAAATCACTTTGGCTTACAGTCCCCGCTCTAAATTTATGGAGCAAATCAACTATATTAACTGCGTAGTTATCTGACACTGTTTTTATCTGTATCAATGGTACGACACGGTGATCATATAAACTGTCAATTCCCTTGACTAACCCCCCCATAGTACTAATTGAATATATGGCAGTAATCGTAAATATGATAATGGGCAAAAGAGCGAGCACGATCAAACGGGAGCGGACTAAATAATTATTTAACATAGTATTCCAAAGCTGCATCTTTAATATTTACAAGTATAATGCGTAATTCAAAAGCCTCTACGTTTTTATAATATTTTTTTCAATAAATTATAAAAATGTAGTGTCATAAACTTTTAAGTTACAACTCAGTAATAAAGTTTTGTCTGACTTATGGGTGTTCGAGGTATTATGCCTTAAGTATCTATTAGCGTTGCATATGCTAATGAAGTAATCTCTCACCTTCACTAACCGGCCCCAGTAACATCCGATCCCATAGGTAATCTCTATATCCTTGTGCTGTTAAGGCCTCGTTGTTGCTGAAACTCTCCCCACTTTAGAGTGATTCACAATTAACGCTGAATTTTAACTAGTAAATCTGTACAATTAAAATATTTACCTTAAATATCAACAAACTAAAAAGCATAATGTATGCTTAGTTTAAAAAACTCTTCATCAGACAATGCAAATAGACGCTTATCTTCCATAGGTGCACTTAGCACTTTGGTAAATTTACTCTTAAATCGAAAATAATCACTCAATCGATACTCATAGCTTAATTCAGCATACTCGCTTTTAAAATCAAAATCATAGCTATATAAAAAACGTACACTACCTTGATTACTATGGCCAAAATCAAACTTAGTGCCAAGAAAAATATCATTTTGACCATGACTCTCTCCTTGCTCGCCTCTATCATCAAATACGTATTCTGCGATAAAAATGACCTCTTCAATATACTCAGAAAAAGCATAACTTGGGTATTCAAGGCCTAAATTAGATGCTGTAAAGCCATGCTCAAGTTCTTTACCCGTTTTCAATTCCAATTTAACTGTAAAATCATCGAGTAGGTAAACCCCATCAAATATGAAATTTTCTGTTTGTAGATAGTAAGGTGACCGTACTGATAAATTTGCGACTGATTGCAACAACAGCGGGGAACGTCTTGTCCCTTTAAAAAAAGATAATGCAAACTCAAATTCATCAATGTAGAAAAGCCCTCGCGCGGCTATTCCCCCATTTTTTTTATCCTTCTCAAATAATGCATACTCAGACACTGGCAAGCCATAGACTGGTCGCTCAGGATAGGCTTGTTCTCGAAACACTGGTAAGTAGTAAACACTAATGTAGCCATTTTTAACGCGATTACTTAGCGATACAAACGTTTGTCCAAGCTTTACCTTGCCATCAATGCTTTCCATTATATCTGCTTGATTGAGTACATTGGCAATATTGATCGACTCTGATACTCCCCAAAAAAAAGTATCCACCCCTAAACCAAATTTCAAATTATCCTGGCTAACATAAACGTTTGCTTCTCTAAAATCATAATACCGGCGTGGTTCATCAGCACTATCCCAATTAGCAAAAAGATGAGTATTAAACTTTACTCCACGGCTACTTTTATTGAATTTAAACTCACCTTTAACACCATGACTAAATTGATTGTTTACGGTTTTATTTCGATCTTTTTCGTGAACGTAATAACGCGCAGTTGCAGCAAGATCAACACTGGCTGAGTCAAAAAAGCTAGTCGCTGCTACGGGAAAAACAGTACCAAACAAGCCAAGGCAACAAAGTGAGAACAGTGTGTGTAATTTCAAAGCTCTCGATATAAAAAATGATAATTTACTCACCTAACACGCTACGATGGAAATCATCGCCCGTTAAACCCAACGAAAACGTTATTGAATTGTACAGCAGCGTCGTGGCTTTATTTGTTTGTACATTTTTCATTTCAACATTAGCGGCACGCCAATATTTATTATCGTACAATTTGAACTGACTGGCTGTCATCACTTTTAACAGTGATTTTTTGCGATCATAAAATTCAATTTTGAATACTTTTTTATCCTTTTTGTCCACCCATAACCTTTGCTTGCTATAACCTGAGTGCTTATCTATAGGTGAGCGTTCTATTACATCGCATTGAGCATGTCCATTATTACACGCCTGTTCACTTACATAATTGTATGTATAATCTTCAAGCCTTTTACTCGTCATATCTTCAAATGAAAACTCACTCCCCATAAAGGCACCTGACTTATTGCGTGAAGAAATACGCTTTGTTCGGTTTACCACTGGCAAGTACAGCCACTGCTCATCAGTGCCCACTTTTTGTGGATGAGTTAATAAAGCAGTGCCTTTTATATCAATAGGAAATTGAAACTTTATCAGTGATTTATCACCTTCTTGATGATTTTCAAGAATAGTAACTTCTAACTCTCTTTTGGTTTGCGACCCCATGCCATCTTTTAATATCATCACAATATTAGAACGACTATCTTGAAAACCAAGGTCACGCGCATCAAGTGCACTGGCGACGGCAAAACCTTGCTCACTCGGGCTCTTTGTTGCATATGCTTGAGTGGCTAAACAGCTTGTTAACGAAATAGATAAAATCAAAAATCCATTAAGATATTTCATAAGATGTACTCCTTGAGTTTTTCTGTAAAGATGAAATTGGTGTTGTGCGAATAAACTTCATCGCTAGAACCGGTAACACAATTAAATCAAACAATAATGCCAACATAATTGTCACGCTTGTTAATAACCCCATTTGGGCATTTTTTTCAAATGATGATGTAGCCAGTAATAAAAAGCCTATCATTAATAAGATAGAGCTGATCACTATGGCACCCATAGTACGTTCAAAGGTAAATTGAATACTTTGTTGCGGCGAGAGACCTCGTTTTAAACCATTAATATACTGGTAAAGGAAGTGCACGGTATCATCGACGATGATCCCGATTGCCATTGCAGATACTCCTGCCAGCCCCATCGATATTTGCCCTTCAATGCAATACCAAAAGCCAAAGGCCATACCAACAGGAAGTAGATTTGGAATTAATGTTAATAAGCCAATATACACAGATCTGAAAACGATTGATAAAGCAATCGAAATTACAATAAACGCAATAAAAGCCCCTTTTAATAAACTAATAATATTGCTTTGTCCGATATGTGAAAAAATAAGTGAAGGGCTGGAATAGCTGTACGTTATATAATCAGGTTTGTTCTTGTCTAGCCATTTTTTTACTTTAATTTCAAAATCAATCATCGCCACTGAGCTACTGTTATGTAGCCTTGCGGTTAACTTCATGGCTGATTTATCGAAACTGACCATATCATTGATATCCCTACCAAACGGCAATGACATTTCATAAAGTAAAAAATGCTGGGTCGCCATTGTTGCGTTATCAGCTAGACGATAATAAGATGCATCATCCCCGTTCATTAAGCGGTTTAGTTGCTTCATTCTATGTAACGGGCTGGTAGTGACTATCACTTCTGGTTGATCAATAAGCCAGCTATCAAACTGCTCAATAAACTTTAAATATTTAATTGAGAAAATACCGTCTTTACTTGTTGTCTCTAATGAATAACCAATGTTATATAAACCCGAGAACTGTTTATCAACCGTTTCCGACTGTTTTCTAAACTCAACAGACTCATTAAAATATTTAATTAAGTCATCATTCCTTTCATTTAAAAAACCAAGGAATGAGATTAAAAAGCAAAACGGAACTAAAATATACAGGATTGGTTTTTTCATTTTTAAAAGAACATGCGTAAAGCGATCCATATTGCTAAATAAATTGAGCATATTGCTCTTAGAAGTTGATAACTTAACTTTAAATAGCATCGCTGGTAATAAAGTAAATGACAATAACAATGAGAAAATCACCCCAAACGCAACTATATTACCTAAGTCTCTAAATGGTGGGGAGTCAGAACTGTTCATTGCTAAAAAGCCCACTATGGTTGTTAAATGGCTAACAATGATGGGTTTGGCGTTATGTTGATATGATAGCAAGATAGCATTGTATTGTGAGCTGCCTTCGAGTAGCTGCCTTTTAACATAGCTAATAATATGAATACTGGATGCCACTATCACCGTAAACATGATTATAGGTGCGGAAATAGAAGGCGCTGATAAGTTAATATTGAGCCAACCAGCAAGTCCAAGTGCAGCCAATAACGACGAAAGCAACACAACTAAAATGCACAGAGAAGCCCCTATTGAGCCTAAAATAACCCCTGCTGCAACCAACACAAATACAATCATGATAGGGATCAGCACGGTAAAGTCACTTTTTGCCGCTTTGAAAAACGCACTATTCATAGTGACTAATCCTGTGGTCGCAAATTCATGCTCAGGATAGTCACGCTGCATATTTGCCAAAAGTGCTTCAACACCGGAGGTGAGTGCCAACGTTTCGGTTTTGTGATCTAATCCAGGTAATGTTGCTGTTACATTAATTGCTGTAAACATGCCATTAGCCGTAACTAAGTTACCAACTAAATCTTTTTCTTGTGAAGCTGCAAGCTTAATAGATTGAGCATATTCAGTGGTTATTTGGCTCGCATCATAGATAAACTCTTCAATTAAAATGTCATCACCATCAGCTTGGCTAAACATAAAGTTAGCCAGCGAATCAACCCGACTAACATGGTCAACAGTCCAAAGTTGTTCAGTAAGCGCAAACACTAAATTAAGGGTCTTAACATTATAAACGTCTGAATTTTTTGACCTAACCATTATAAAAATATTATCAGTCGTACTATAAGTTGTTTCCATTTGTTCTAGCGTCTGAAGATCACGATCAGTATCGTCAAAGAATATTTTGTAATTACTCGACAATCCCATATTTTTTAAACCAATAATCGATACAAGGGTTATTGCTAACGTAATAAACAGCAGCCAACGACTGACTGTTGAATCAAGTAGCCTGATCACGCGACTTTCTTTCATGCTAATTCCTTTGCCTTGTTGAGGTAATTTTCGAGCTTAGGGATAACGATGGCAACGTCTTTTGGCACCCCTAAAATTAGCTCAGATGCACGACAACTGAACCATTTGCGACCAATAATAAACAGCCCAGCCACTGGTGTTTCACCTTGATTATGAATAAAGCCATGTTCATCCACTGCGGATGTGATATTCAGCCATTGAGTGTTATCTTTATACCCAGTCGCCCAAATAATTACATCGACCTTGTCTAATTCACCATCGTGGAATTGCAATTTACCATTTGCATAGCCAACTAAACGTGAGCGAATTGTCACTCCTTTCGTTTGCAATTGCCTATTATTAGCGTCAGCACAGGGAACTGGATCGCGCTTTTTCAGTAATTTGGCAATAAAGCTGTTCTCGCTAGCCCACACCACCCTAAGCTTAGTTAACCACCAGAATATATTTCTCCCCAAAATATGAGTTGGGGGTAATCCTCTTTGCTTGCCAACGGCTAAAGTAACGCTGCAGCGTTTTGCTAAACCACTAGCAATTTGTCGCCCTGATGCACCACCGCCTACCACTAAAACGTTACTTTTATCAGGTACTAATGCTAAAGAAGATAATTGAGAACTTAGTTGAGTTATCGTCTCTGGTAAGTGCTTGCTGATGGCTGGAATATGGCTTATTTGATTAGCACCTGTGGTATTGATCACTGAACGGGCTTGGATCTGTTCACCATTTCGTAATGTCAGCAAAAACAGCTGAGCTTGTTTAACTAAGCTAACAACTTCAGCATTTTCACGAACATTTAATGCAAACGTTTCGGCATAAAGTTGTAAATACTGCGCCATCTCTTGTGTATCTGGAAGTCCCTCAGACTCCCCCTCGAAGGCAAGCCCTGGGAGCTGACTAAACTGTCGGGAAGTGAATAAACACATGCCGTCTAATCTCTTTGCCCATGTATAACCGACGCTTTGCTGTTCCAGTAAAAGATAAGAAATATGTTTATCTTGCAGCTGTTTAGCAGTGTATAAGCCAAACTGTCCTGCGCCAATGATCACCGTATCAAAGGTTAACATTTACAGCTCAGCCTCTTCGATGTGTGCTATCGTCAACTCATCTATATACTTGATTAATGAATTAATTGTTGGATGATCAAACGCTACTGTCGGGGAAACATCAATTTGCATATGATCTTCTATAATAGCGCTGATCTGCACATGTCCTGCGGAGTCGAGCCCCAATCGCGAAAAAGATATATCCCGCTGAATCTCACCGTTATTGCCCTCTATCCGCATTACTATGTAATCCGATATATCGTTGATTAGGGTGTTCTTACAAAATGATTTATTCATGATTAATCCTTTATTTTCATATCATTAAATTAATGTAGCGCATGCTGCCCGTTTAACTTTACCACTGGTTGTTTTTGGAATAGTCCCCGGACGAGTAACTAATAATTTATCGAATGAAATTTCATGCTGGGCAAATACTAATGCATTAATATCTTGCGTCATTACTTGCTCATCAATTGTTGCTAAAAAACGCTTATTGATTTCTACGATAGCTCCAAGCTTTGTTTCAGTGCCACACTGATAGGTAAACACAGAGGTCCCATTACCACCATTCGCATAAGGATAGCTGTTACATGTTCTCTCTATATCGTATGGGTATAAGTTACGGCCGCGAATAATCAATACTTCTTTGATCCTACCGGTAACATACAACTGATTATTCACTACAAACCCTAAATCTCCAGTTCTAAGATATTGTTTGGCATTATCTGATGCGAGCATAGCTTGAAAGTCAGTCTTGGTACGCACAGGGTTATTTAAATAGCCCTGTGCAACCGAGTCACCATTTAACCAAATTTCACCCACCTGATTTTTTGAACATTCTTGCAAAGTGTCTGGATCAACGATTTTCAAGGTGAAATGTGGTGAAATCTCACCACAACACACAATATCCACACCTACCTGTGCCTGAGTTACTAGGCCTTTTGATAAACTATCTTTATCAAGGTTTAACACCGATATGCCACTTTGTAGTGGGCCACCAGAAACTAATAGCGTTGTCTCCGCCATGCCATAACTTGGAAAAAAAGACTGAACATTAAACCCGTAAGGCGAAAATTTCTGTGCGAACGCAGCCATCGTTTTTGCACTAACAGGCTCAGAGCCATTTAACGCGACTTTCCAACAGCTCAAATCAAGATCGGTTAAGTCTTCTCTGTCACTTATTAATTTTACACAGTGCTCATAGCCAAAATTAGGTGCCGCAGAGCAAAAAATTCGATAATGAGAAATTAACTGCAACCAACGACTGGGCCGTTGAATAAAATTCATAGGTGGCATAAAGATATACGTTCCACCAAGGTATAGCGGGCTAAGCATATGACCAATTAACCCCATGTCGTGAAATTGTGGTAACCAACCACCTAATACGACGCCCTTTTGTAAGCCACATGAAAGTTCTATCGCTTTCATGTTATCAACGATATTACTATGGCTGACCATCACCCCTTTGGGGCTACTTGTTGACCCCGAGGTGTATTGAATAAAAGCAATATCGCTGGCTTTAACTACTGATAAACTCTGACTAAGTGTTGTTTCATTTTGCTCTGTGAGCCAAGCAAAATTATGCTTACGCCCATCAACAATCTCCTGAAGTTGGTCGCACAGCTGTATCTTAGTGTCTTCGGTAGTGAGAATAGCGCAGACGTTAGCATTCTCAATTATATCGATGGTCCTTTCTAACTGTTTGGCATTGCGAGTTACGTTTAATGGTACGGCAATCACGCCACTATTTAGACACGCTAAGAAGTTTATGACAAAATCAAGGCCTGAGGGATACAGTAAGGCTACCACTTTATTGTGATAACCTAACGAGACCATCAGTTGTGATCTAGCCTCAATCTGTTGATATAACTGCTGATAACTCAGCTGTTGTGCGGTGTCAATTGCACGAGGCTGAAACACACAGGCTAAATGATCTGGCTGAACCTCAGCATACTTACGAATTGCGTCCATAAATAAAGTCGTATTAGTTAATTGCTTTTGCATATACCACTCTCACTTATTGACAGTAAAACCTGCGTCTCAGCAACCAGCGCTTGTACGAACATTTCTATGGCAGACAATGAGGTAAAACGTCCAAAACTGACTCTGATTGAAGCTTGGATATCTACTTCATTTAATCCCATTGCAGTTAAAACATGCGAAGCTTTTTTAGTTTTATTGTTACTACATGCAGATCCTATGGAGATAATAGTGTGATGGAGCATCTCCATCCGCGCCGCAAGTGCTTCAGCGCGGATCCCTTCGATAGTAATATTTAATGTATTTGGCAATGCATCAATGTAGTTGGTCGCACCATTAAATTTCACTTTAATAGGTGCTGCGTTTAGCAAAGCAATCATGTGCTGTTTATATGACCAATATTCTTTATTCCATTGCTCAATTGCCTGCTGTGCTTCTTCTGCCGCTTTCGATAAACCCGCAATTGCCATTACATTCTCTGTACCTGAACGCATTGCTGACTCTTGGCCGCCACCATGTATCAATGGATCTATGCTTGATATGTCCTTAATATATAAGCAGCCAATTCCTTTTGGACCATAAAATTTATGGGCAGACAAGGATAAATAATCAACATTTAAAGCGGTAACATCTAAATGCTGCTTTCCTACAAGCTGCACAGCATCAACATGCATTGGTATACTGTGTTCATGTGCAATTTTAGCTATCGCTGAAATAGGTTGGATCACCCCAGTTTCATTGTTTGCATACATAACCGATATTAATTGCGTATTAGCGCGAATTGCACCTTTAAGATCTGCGACGTTAATTGCACCACTGCTATCTGGCTTAAGATAAGTCACTTCATAACCTAGCTGTTGAATGCAATACTTTATCGGATCATGTACAGAAGCATGTTCAATAGCACTGGTAATAATATGTCCGGGTTGATCACTATGTTTTGACAGTACACCTTTAATTGCCCAATTATTTGCTTCCGTACCACCAGAAGTAAAAAATATATTGGGTGCTTTTACATTGAGTAACTTAGCAACATTTTCGCGAGCATGACTCACCACCGTTTTTGCCAGCTGTGAATAGTTATTACTACTTGATGGATTAGCAAACTGACCGATCGCAGAAATCATCGACTTTGCAACCTCATCTGAGATCGGCGTAGTCGCATTATAATCAAAATAACCTGAAATATGCTCAGTCTTCATACTAAACAACCCCAGCCTTTAACAAAGCAGCCAACTTCTCATGTAATTGCGTTAAAATGTGTAAACAATGATGTTGAGAAGGTTCAAGCTCTCCCAGCATCTGCGCAAGGTGTTCTGCGCTGCGCTGGGTAATCGAATTGATTGGCTGACCACATACTGAATCACAAAAAATATTGGCCGTTGCTATCGATGTTGCACAGCCCCACGCCTTAAATACCGCTTTATCGATAAAGTTATCGTGGGTTAACAATTGTATTTTGATCCGATCACCACAAACAGGGTTACCGATCTCAATTTCATAATCTGCAAGTTCTAAATTTCCGGTATGCTGCGGGTTAGAGAAATTATCAATAATGATTTGGTTATACATGATGTTACCTATTTAAAATGCATTTAAACAATCACAGGACACGCATTAGCATGACTGTCTTCATTATTATCAAGTTGTTTATCTAAATTCACTGCACAGCAGCCAAACTCAGTTGATTCAGGCAACCGCATTACATATTCAACCCGCTGACCACTTCGTTCATCCCCCTCCTGTTTGGGCAATAATCGCACTAAATCTTCGGTTAAAATAAAACCAGGTGTTGAACACGCTAACGGATCGAGTATCGCTAATTGGCCAACTTCACCAACTGCTACCTCTTGATCTAGATTTTTTGGATCTCGCACAGAAAAGTGGATATAAGGTGATACATGTTTGACGCCACGTTCATCGTCAATCGCAACAACGTTTGATTCTACTAAAGCATAAATATCGCGGATCTGACGCGGATCCACACCTAAGTATTCAACACACTCTTGGTTAAATTCTTTACGTGACAGTATCTCACCGCTAAATCGCTTCCAACCGCCTAAGGTAATAATTAACGTGTTTTTATCTAATTTCAGTCGAGTATCTGTTGCTTTTAAAAAACGAATAAAACGATTAATAAGAAACGGAGGTCCAATAATATGACGATCGAAATTATTCTCCCACCTTGCTAGCTGCTCTAACGCATCTTCTGGGATAAACGTTTCATTTTTAACCATAAATTTATGCGTATCTAACATTCCCGCCATTAAATTTAGGGCTTTGATCATGCCCATTTCAGGGATCTCTTCATTAGACGGACATAAATATAGACCCGCACCTTTAGATATCTCGAAAAACTCTCTATACATAGCATAGATACCCAAAATCACATTATCTACGGTTTCGCTGCAACGGCGAGACACACTTGGGATCCCTGACGTACCTGTACTACGCATCTCAAGCTCAATACTATTCAGGTTTTTTGAAAGCAACTTGTAATTATCATTTGCTTTAAATAAATGAATTGGGAGCAATGGAATTTTTATTAAGTCGGCAGGGGTACTAATTGTTGCGGAAGATATATTTTTATCCTCGCATGCTTTACGGTAAAAGGGATTATTGCTGTAATGAAAATTAAATGATTGCGCAATCAGCGCAAACTTAAAATCCAATAATTGCGGTTCTGTCATCGCGTAAAGCTGTTTTACTGATGACAGAGCGACTTTTACAGGATCAAGGCCGGATTGAATTAAGGTATTATGTAAGTTCATATTTTTCATTATAATTTAACTAAAAGATAATATGATTATAATGAACTGTTAAATTACGGCTTGTACAAACTAGCTAACTTTTAAAAAATACCTCCTTTGCTTGAACAATCGATAAACCAAACATCGATTGAAAGGTTCGACTCAGATGAGCAAGATCTGAAAAGCCAGCAGTGTATGCAGCATCTGTTGCTGACATGCCTTGTAGTAATGCATGGCTAGCACATGTCAAACGCCGCCAACGTAAATATGGTCGCCATGCAACGCCAACTTGTGAACGAAATAGGTGTAAAAATCGACTTTCTGATAAATATAGGTCTGATGCAACATCTGCTGCACGCCAACTTGCTGGCTTTTGGCAAGTACCAAGTAAACATAAATTCATTTTTGCAATTAGACTTAATATCCGTTTGTCAGTAATTTTATCCACATTAATTGAACAATCAAAATCAACCCCCAAACTTGAAAACAAAAGATTAACAATTGGTAGGGGCTCTAAAATCGGTTTGCTAGGTTTCTCACAGCCAATGAGTATATCATTTAGCATTAAAACTTCTGCATTACTTAACAATCGATCTAAATGCATGCCTAAGATACTCGTTGGCTCAACGAGTAATATCCACCCTTCTTCTAACTGAAGCTGGTGTTCAACCTGCGAACCAATAATAAAACTTCCAGTCAAAGTGCCACCAGAGTAGAGGCAGTTGACTTTTTTTGCTTTTGTAGTCCAAACGAGCTGAATAGAATGATGCCGATGTTTCTTTACGTCAATTGATGCACCATAAAAAATGACTAGATTATCTTTTATCCACACACTTGGCTTTAACTGACTATTTTCTTTATGCTCCCTCATACGCACTCAACTAATTAGAATCCGTCTCAACAATAGCACAAACACGCCATACTTAAAACGTTACATAATTGCAACAACAATCGTTTATCTATACATATTTAAACGACTATCAAGCTCGCCCAATCCGATTTTGTAAGCTAGCTTATAACTATAAAATAAGGCATACGCTTGTTTTGCCCAATATACTGAATATTTTATAAGTAAGGTCTTACTATGATACGAAAATTGTGGCAGGTGGCCGTTTATCTGATGATATTTTGTGTTGGCTTTGTTGCGGGGTTATACACACTGCCAATTTTAACGGCTCCTCCCTCTCCCAGCAAGCTTGAGTTGGCTACACATGCACAACAAGCACTTTATAGTGGTGAATTCAAAGCAGATCTGCCAGGCTCCGATGCTTTGCATTATGGTATCGGCCAAGTAAGACTAACCAATGCAATGATCTCTTTTGATGGCACCTTGAGCCCTGGCCCAGATTACCAGCTTTATTTAGCTAATCGCTTTATTGATAATGAAGCCGATTTTTTAGCCTATAAAGGCACAATGACACGGGTTGCAAGCGTAAATACATTCGATGGTTTTATAATTAAGGTGCCTGCCGATATTAATATTGCACGCTTTAACACTGTGGTTGTGTGGTGTGAAAGTTTTGAACAATTTATAACTGCGGCTCAGTACCAATAAACAAGTACTGGGAAACAACTGCTTTAAAAGCAACAGAGAGTTGCGGCACAGACTATTTGCCAGTTTACTTATAATAAATAACACTACCAGCCAACGACCTTAGCGTGTCGGTTCAAAACCATCATAGTGAGGGATATCAGCATTTATTTGCTCCCAATTCGCTTTTGAGCTGACAAAATTATGACTAATTGGCCGCTCTGTAATATCACTATCGAGTATACCCAGACGCAACCTTAGTCTGCTTATATCATCAAGGTTTTCACTGTAAATTGGGCTACCGCATGCACTACAAAAATAGCGGATACGCCCTGGTTTAAATTCAAAGCTGCTTAACCACTCATTGCCTTTGATTACTTTAAAATCAGCACGATTAATAAACCCGTTAGTAGCAAATGCAGTGCCACTGGCTTTACGACACAACGAGCAGTGGCAATGAATAATGCTCTGGATCGGGCCATCAATTTGCACTGTGACCTTGTTACACAAACAACTTCCTTGATACATGCTAAAACTCTTTAAAAAAATAAGCCTAAATACTAGCACAATTTTTTATCCAAAAAAGCCGCCTTTGGAGAGGGCGGCTTAGGTGAACAAACAGCAATGGGTGAGAGCTGTTATATCAAGAGACTTTAATTTATGCTACGCGTTGCTCTTCACTAGGTGTTTGACGAATTAAGTAATCAAATGCCCCTAGGCTTGCTGTTGCACCACAGCCCATCGCAATGATGATTTGCTTAAATGGTGTGGTCGTTGCATCTCCCGCAGCATATACTCCCGCTAAAGATGTCGCTCCTTTTGCATCTATTATTATTTCGCCAAACTGACTGAGTTCAACATTACTGTCTTTTAACCATTCAGTGTTAGGTATTAAGCCTATTTGCACAAATATACCGGCTAAGTTTAACTGTTTGTTCTCACCTGAGGTGCGGTCAGTATAGCTTAAGCCCGTCACTTTTTTACCATCACCGAGTACTTCTGTAGTCTGGGCATTCTTAATAATGGTGATATTCTCTAAGCTATTGGCTTTACGAATAAGCACTTCATCGGCGCGTAATGTATCTGCAAATTCAAGTACCGTAACGTGTTCAACAATATTAGCTAAATCAATTGCCGCCTCAATACCCGAATTACCACCACCAATAACGGCAACAGGTTTGCCTTTAAATAACGGTCCATCACAATGTGGACAATACGCTACACCATGACCACGATACTGTTGTTCACCCGGTACGTTCATTTCGCGCCAGCGTGCGCCTGTGGCAAGCACTAACGATTTCGCTTTAAGCGTTGCGCCGTTTTCGAGAGTGATCTCATAACCATTATTAGCACGCTGAAGAGCGGCTGCACGTTGGTTATGCATGACATCTACGTCGTAATATTTAACATGTTCTTCAAGCTGGGTAACCAATTTTGGTCCTTCAGTGGCTTTAATTGAGATAAAGTTTTCAATTGCTAAGGTATCTGCAACTTGACCACCAAACCTATCGGCAACAATGCCCGTATTAAGCCCTTTGCGCGCCGAATAGATAGCCGCCGATGCACCAGCAGGCCCACCACCAACAACCAGTACGTCAAATTGCTGCTTTTCACTTAGTACCGCCGCTTGACGTGCAGCTCCTTTAGAATCAACTTTATTAAGAATGTCAGTTAGGCTTAATGCACCTTGACTAAAAGGTTCACCATTTAAATAGACGGCCGGAACAGCAAGGATATTACGTTGTTCAACTTCGTCTTGGAATAACGCACCATCAATCATAGTGGCTTTAATTTGACGATTGGTGGCTGCCATTGTATTCAGTGCTTGCACAACTTGCGGGCAGGTTTGACAGCTCAAGCTAATATAAATTTCAAAATTAAGGGGTTGGTCCAGTGATTGTATTTGTTCAATGTCTTCTGCCTTCGCTTTGCTTGCGTGGCCGCCTGTATGTAATAAGGCTAGCACTAAACTTGTAAATTCATGTCCCATTGGTACACCAGCAAAAGTGATATGGGTATTTTTTATTGCTGAATAAACAACCATAGAAGGACGGCGAGCGTCAATATCAGGGTTGTTCGATACTGTAAATTTATCGCTTAACGATGCAAGATCGTGAGCCAAGTTTTCAAGTTCTGTTGATTTTTTGCTGTCATCCAAGGCGATAAGCAGCTCAACCGGTTGAGTAAGCGATTCAAAATGGCTTTTTAATTGATTTTTAATATTGTTGTCTAACATGGCTCCGCCCTTGTTTTCAGCAAAAGGAAACCCATCACACTCTTGTTTTGTATAAAACTAATGTGCTTAAAAATTGTGTAATGGGTAACGTGATTTTAAGCGCGACTTAAGCCGCGCTTAATGTAGCTAAGCTACGCTTGGCGAATTAGATTTTGCCAACTAAATCTAAAGAAGGAGCAAGTGTTTCTTCACCTGGCTGCCAAGAAGCCGGACATACTTCACCATCATGAGTCGCAATGTATTGTGCCGCTTGTACTTTACGTACGAGTTCTTTAGCACTACGGCCAATACCTAAATCATGTGTTTCAATGATTTTGATTTCGCCCTCAGGGTTCATTACAAACGTACCGCGCAGTGCTAGGCCTTCGTCTTCGATCATTACGCCAAAGTTACGTGTAATACGCCCTGTTGGGTCACCGATCATAGGGTAAGTAATTTTACCAATAGTGTCTGATGTATCGTGCCATGCTTTGTGAGTAAAGTGAGTGTCAGTTGATACTGAGTAAACCTCTACACCCATTTCTTGTAATTGCGCGTAGTGATCCGCAACATCACCCAGTTCCGTAGGACATACAAAGGTAAAATCAGCTGGGTAGAAAAAGAAAATTGACCACTTACCTAAAACATCTTGTTCTGATAGTTCAACAAAATCACCATTGTGGTAAGCCGTTGCATTGAAAGGTTGTAATTTAGTGTTAATTAATGAAGTGCTCATAGTATTCCTCATTTGTTTATTTAAAGTGTAAACAACGCAAGCTGCTGCGTTGGCTTGAGTTATACAATAAGGTGTAAATAAAAATTAATAAAATTGATTGTTTAGATTAATTCAATCGATTTTATTGACTAAAGTGGTCGTTGTCATCTGGACAGATAGGGCTAAAGCTTTTTTTGCGTCTAATGTTACAATGCTCACTGAAAAATATCGCGAATACGTATTTTTAGTTAATTTTGGGGTAAGCCATGAATAAATTCATCAATCATATCCAGTTAGGCTATTTAGGCTTATTGCCCTTTTTAGCGTGTGTCGGTTGGCCGTTATTAGTCGGTAGTAATAACTTTAATATGCAGTTTTTTACTTTTTATAGTATTGCGATTTTGGCTTTTATGAGTGGTAACTTATGGCACGCTGGACAACAGAGTTATCGAGATGCGGTTAAGGCTATACTACCGATTTTACCGCTTGGCTTTTTAGCTTTTTTACCACAACACATAACCTTGGCTTGGTTAGCGGTTAGTTTTTGGCTGGTATTACAATTTGAAAAAACCAGCCCGCAATGGCAAAGCTACCATGCTGATTATCAAAAAATGCGCTTTGTATTAACCTCAGTGGTGTTTGTTTGCCATATTTTTGTGATTGGTATTAGTTTATACCCTAACTAACTCGCCCTTTAAAACGGATTAATGTACCATCCGTGCACTGCTTTTTGAGGAACTAAAATGATAGACCAATTGCGCCAACAGCTTGATCAACTCGGTGAAAACTACGTTGAGAAAAGCGCTCATTTCAAAATTAAAGTGATCCCTTTTTTTTGTGCTATTCAAATCAAGAAAGATCATAAGAGTGAAGGCCGATTATCGTTTTATTCTAATCAATGGCTTGAAATTGCACTTGTGGTACTCTTTTTACTGTTTGGCTTAATGCTCTTCGATCCTGACGCAGGCTTTACTCATGGCCCTATTCATATAGCGTTTGCAGTATTAATCACGTTTAATTTAATTATCAAACAAATCGCGATTGAAGGACTAAAAACTCGCTTAGCGTTTTTACGTTTAATTGATCATGACGCTAAAAACACACCACTAGAATAATTGAATTAATGTATTTAAATCCTAATTGGCGGATCCTTACCGTTGGCGATGGCGACTTATCGTTTTCTCATGCTTTATCTACTGATCTAAAGCCGGCCAAGTTAGTTGCTTCTACCTATGATAGTGCAGCCACGATTACCTTAAAATATGCTGATAACGCACTAAATGCACTGCGAGATCATCACATTACGGTACTGGATAGTTTTGATGTGACTAACCCGCAAGCTTGGCAGCGCTTAAATGGCGAGCTATTTGATGTGGTGATTTTTCAATTTCCGCTTATTCCTGCTTTTGTCGGGGAAAGCGCGTATCGTGAAAACACCCAAACAACCAGTATGAATACCCTCAACCGCGCTTTGCTACACCAATATATTAAATACGCGACCGAGTTTGCTCTTGATAACAATGGACCCATGTTTTGCTACATCACCTCAAAAGATGTTAAACCATATCGTGAGTGGAATATTGAAGGCAGCTTAAATTATGGCTTAGAATCACGCTATATCGGCCAAATGCCATTTGATATCAGCCCTTTCCCTGGCTATAAAATCCGTAATGTTGATCGTGACAAACACGTAAAAGACACCAGTGGCACCACTTATGTATTCAGCCCAAAAGAAACAACTGAACTCCATAATCGATTAACTATACCAAGCTACTTAGCAGTTGATAGCTGTTCGCTGTGCCGAGTAGGTCCATTTCAAGCCTGTGAAGATAAACAAAAACACCTATTAGCTAAAAAGCACCAACAAATGTTAGGCTTTGAGGCAGACTGGCAAGCTTGGCTTGCACAATTCAACAATCAGGAGTGACCATGAATTTTGTGATAGTCGGCACCAATTTTATTAGCGATACTTTACTTGCTGCGGCTAAAACAGTCAGTGGTTTTTCATTATATGGCGTATGTTCACGTGCCGAGCAAAGCGGTCATGCATTTTTAGCTAAGCACGCTATAAAAAATGCAAAAGTATTTACGACTATTGAGCAAGTATGCAGCGACGACAGTGTAGACACTGTATATATCGCAGCCCCCAATAGTTTGCATAAAAGCTATGCTGTCGCCTGTTTAAATGCAGGAAAACACGTATTAGGTGAAAAACCTGCAGCAGCAAATAGCCAAGAATTAGCCGCGATAGTGGACGCGGCAAAACAAAATAATCGCCTTTATATGGAAGCGATGATGACCACTCACCTGCCTAACTTTGCCGTTTTACAACAAGCCATTGCCAAAATTGGCACGCCACGTAAATACATAGGTCAGTATAGTCAATATTCATCTCGTTACGATAAATACAAAAATGGCGAGCGCCCGAATACGTTTTTACCTGAATTTGCCAATGGCGCCCTCGTCGATTTAGGGGTTTATCCGCTATATATCTTGATCGCACTTTGGGGTGCACCAAACACGGTAAAAGCCAGTGGAGTATTACTTGAAACAGGGGTAGATGGTGCTGGTGATGTATTACTAAATTATAGTGATAAGCAAGCAGTGATCAGTTATTCAAAAATATCTCAAGGTGATAATTTTACCGAGATCCAAGGTGAACAAGGCCGTATTAGAATCGAGGCTGTTTCGTTGTTAAAACGTATGCAGTTTATCGCCAACGATGGCACTGTTGAAGAGTTATCACAGCCATTTGACGAACACTTTATGCGTCACGAAGTTGCCCATTTCATTACAATCGCCAACGCAGGACAACTCGAATCACCTATCAATACCCATCAACTAAGTATCAATGTGATGGCTGTACTTGATAAAGCAAGACAGCAACTTGGCGTTATTTATCCTGCCGACCGACAATAAGCCAAAAAACTTTATTCACGTAAAAACAACGCCTCAACGCTTGCCAATTATGTTGCCACTTCTATCATACTATTGCAACCTGCTCACTGATTTAGTACGTACCCAATAGTAAATAAAAGCCATAAATTCTTTAGTTAATTGAAATTATATTCTATAGTTATTTAGCATTATTATTAAATCGCATCAGAGGCAATTTTGACAATTAGATTAATGCTTAGAACTGTTTTTGCTCTAGCAATTACAATTGCAGCAGGGCTACTCATTATCATATTACTGTTAAAAACAGGATTATCTGATAGCCAACAATCGGCTCAGCAACGTTATCAACTAAGTCATTTCGCTAAACTCTCTGCCTCCAACTCTATCAGACTAACAGAACTTGCCCGTCAATACGTTGTGACGCTGCAACCTAGTTATAAAAATGAATATTATCATCTTGTTGAGCAGATACAAGGTACACAGCCATGGCTAGATGATCGTAAAAAATCATATATTGATCGCCTTAAAGAATTTAACGTTAATGAGCAGCAATTAGCTTTACTTGATAAATCAAACTCACTTTCATTACAATTAGTCAAAACAGAAGAGCGTGCATTTCAGCTGGTAAGCCCCCTTACAGGCCAATCACCTTCGTCATTAAGCTCCGCTGACTCAAAACAGTGGGTAAAAGCAATAGAGCTACTTACTGATCAAAGCTATATGAATGAAGTGGCTAAAATTCAAACACCAGTGCAAGCATTTCTATCCGCTGTTCAAAGTAGCAGCTTACAATATGTAGAAAATAACAATAACCGTGTTGCCAATTTGAGCCTTACTAGCATCGTGCTGGTGTTAGTAATAATTACCATTTTAATTTTATGTTATTTACAACTCGAAAAGCGGGTAATTAAAACCACAACACAACTCGTTTACGAAGCACAGCGGATAGCCAATGGCGACTTAACACGTAAAATTGTTCATACTGGCAAAGATGAAATCGCAGAGTTATCCGCCAGCTTTAACATTATGGTTGATAAACTATCCACACTACTTTCAGAAATCAATTCGCAATCCCAACAAGCGCAAGTAGCCTCTAACGAGCTAGATACTATTGCACAACAGGCAAAGCTGCTTAATGATGAACAAAGTCAAGCAATCGAAGTGATCTCAAGCTCAGTATATGAAAACTCTACTGCGGTTAAAGAAGTATCAAAAAACTGCTCTGAAGCCGCGCAAAATGCAGGAGATGCGGATGCTAAAACACAAGCAGGGATCGATGTCGTTAATCAGAGTATTCATTCTGTTGAATCGGTTGCCGAAATATTAACTGAGTCAATTAATGATTTAAATGAGCTAGAGTCTTCTGTTAACGAAGTCGCGGTGATCTTAAATGTGATCAGTAACATTGCTGAGCAGACTAATTTATTAGCACTTAACGCTGCGATAGAGGCGGCTCGGGCTGGTGAACAAGGCCGTGGTTTTGCAGTCGTTGCCGATGAAGTACGCACATTAGCAAGTCGAACACAAAGTTCAACTGTCGAAATACAAGATAAAATTAATAGTTTACAATCTGCCAGTAATGCAGTGACTGAACGTATTCGTAGCAGTGATGTGCGCGTTAAGGATGCCGTAGCAAACTCAGAAAAAGTTGGCTTGATGCTTAAAGAAATAAGCACCCAAGTACGCTTAATTTCAGATGCAAACCGCACCATTGCGGCAGCGTCTGAACAGCAAGCACAAGTTACCGAAGATATTGCAGAGCGCTTAACCGGAATTCAAGACGCGAGTGTGCAATCGCGTTCACAAACCGAGCAAATCTCATCATCATCAAGCGAGCTTGCACAAGTCGCGCTTAATTTAAATACACAAATAAGTAAATTTAAATTAAGCTAGTCCATTCACCCGCAATCTGTTTTTGATTGTTAGCGAAGTTGCCTGCAACACGTTCTTGTGTATTGGTTAAATCACCATAGTATTCATCAACATAATTTTATGATGGATTAGCGCAATTTGATGGTAATAAACCGTTATTTGAACGTTCTGCCTCTAGTGACTATGTATTTCATATTAATGAGTTACCACAAATAGAACTCCGCAAAAAATTATGCTCCTGGGTATGTACCGATTTACATTAATTATAACCGTTTAAATACTGCCAGCCCATCAGCGGTATTTTAAATGAGCAATGACACGACTGTTGTACGTGGCCCTGTCCCAGTACATCCAGATTAATTTAATATACTAAAAAGAGCATTTCACTGACTTGATTTAAAAGCGATTTATCGTGTGTTATTTTTTAGTAATAGATGAACCTTGCCAAAATCACTTTCAATTCCAACAGGGTGCCTCTAAAGTTAATGTAATTAAACCGATTTTACTATTCAAGCAGATAGTTTATCAGTAGAATCGCGGAAAATTGACCATGTAGGGACAACAATGCAACGCACTATTCCTCCTTTTTTCATTGCTGTTATTTGCGTATTACTTGCCATGATGACTATTCAGTCAGGCGCTTCAATTGCTAAACAACTCTTTCCAATAATTGGCCCAGAAGGGACAACAGCACTTCGTTTAGGTTTTTCAGCGGCTATATTGTGTTTAGTGTTTAAACCTTGGCGCGCCTTTCCGCCACTTGGTCAACGCATGCCAATTATTGTTTATGGTTTATGCTTGGGCGGTATGAACATTTTATTTTACTACGCCATTGAGCGTATTCCATTAGGGATTGCAGTCGCACTTGAATTTACCGGCCCGTTAGCGGTAGCGCTGCTATCATCTCGACGAAAGCGGGATTTATTCTGGGTCGCCTGTGCTATATCGGGGATCGTAATGTTGCTCCCGGATATGAAAGGTGAAGAAAGTCTCGACCTACTGGGCGTGATTCTGGCACTAGGTGCTGGTGCATGTTGGGCTGGGTATATCTTATTTGGCAAAAAAACCGGTAATCAAAGCTCTGGCGGGATGACCGTAGCGCTTGGTATGAGTGTGGCGGCGCTTATATTAGTTCCTTATGGTGCTATTTCTCAAGGTGGTGCACTACTAAGCTGGGAAGTGATCCCGTTAGGGTTATTGATTGCGATTATGTCAAGTGCATTACCTTACACCCTGGAAATGATTGCACTGCGTAATATGCCTGCACAAGGATTTAGTATTATGATGAGTTTGGAGCCCGCGATTGCGGCACTTGCTGGCTTTATAATTTTAGCCGAGTTATTAACTATTTGGCAATGGTTAGCTATTATTTTAGTGATAACAGCATCAGTTGGCAGTTCAATGTCGACAAGGAAAGACAGCAACTAACAACCCCAAAAAGACGTAAAAAATATTAGTTATAAAACTAAATGTTGATTTTAATCAAAGGGGAGTAACGCGTTTAGACAATACGATTGCCCCCAGCATTTTTCGCAACATACATTGCTTGATCTGCATGCTGGATAAGTTGTTGTTCATTCTCGCCCATTTCAGGATAACTGGCGATACCGATACTAACTGAAAGCTGTAATGTATGCTCATCTATCACAAATACTTGTTCGCACTCTCTGCGGATTTTTTCAGCTGTTTTATGTACGTCTGAACGCAGGCTAATTCCGTGAAGTAAAACTAAAAATTCGTCTCCGCCTAAACGCCCAACAGTATCAGACCCTCGAACACACCCTTGTAGCCGAGCTGCAATAGCTTGCAATAGTCGATCACCACATTGATGCCCATATGAATCATTAACTTCTTTAAAACCATCAAAATCTATAAACAGTAGCGATAATTCAACCTGCTGTCGGTCAGCTTTCGTTAATATTGATTGAATACGGTCAAGTAACAACATACGATTGGGTAGCCCCGTTAGTTGATCATGCCCCACCATATGTTGTAATTGCTTTTCAAATTCTTTACGTTCGGTGATATCATGAGCAACGGCTATTCTGAACTGATGTGAATCAGACCAGCGAACAGACCATAATATATGCACCACTTGCCCGTCTTTTCTCACCCAACGATTTTCAAAGCGCGGTTTAGAGCCTCCAGATAATAACGTATTTACTGCGTCAAGCGTGATCTCAAGATCTTCTTTGTAAACAAAGTCGAGCATCGGTTTACCAATTACTTCAGCAGGCTCGTAACCAAAAATGTCTTTAAAAGCCGCGCTCACAAAAACAAATACCCCTTGCTTGTCAACCACGCACACAGCATCAAGCATCAGTTCAAGTACATCAGTGAGACAAACCACCCCAGCATTTTTCATTTAACTCCATGCCTCAAACAGTAAAGTTGCAAACTTCATTATTTATTTACAGTACACATCAGTTAAGCAATCAATTATTGCGTAATAGTGTATAAGGTATCTTAGGATACGATTCATTGCTGTTGAGATCTATAAAGAAATAATAATATATTACGATAATAAAACTAATCATAGTGCGTTTTATCAAATACCACATTAAAATACATACAAATATTAGGCCACGTTATGTTTATCTGTCAGTAAACTCTCTTGTCTTTACGCTAGTGCTTGCCCACAGCATTAGCAACCGCTTCTTCAATCGAATGTAGTTTAAAAGGCTTTGAAATGAACATGTCCATGCCTGCTTCTTTACACGCAACTTTATCGGTAGATGATGTGTTGGCAGTCAATGCCACTATTAAAGTATCTGCATAAGGACAAATATGTTGCGCTCGTAAAATTTTAGTGGCCTCAAGTCCATCCAGCTGCGGCATCACGCAATCCATGAAAATAAGATCGTATTTTTTTTGCTTACACTTTAAAATTGCGTCTTCGCCATCAACTGCAAAATCGGCTTTAATATTTAGTTTTTCAAGCGAAGCGTCCAGTACCAATCGGTTTATTTGGTTATCATCAACAACTAAAACCGATAAATTAGTTGCCGCTGTGACAACGTTTACCCGAGGATTACTTTCAATTTGTACTGCGCCGACTGCAAGTGGGATATCCACGATAAATGTCGTACCTTGGAGAATCGTACTATCAACTGTTATTATCCCCCCCATAAAATCAATTAATTCTTTTACGATTGCCAAACCTAAGCCCGTGCCACCTTTACTCTTTTTTGCGTCTATTTCTTGTGTAAAAGGTGAGAATAATGAATCTAAAAATGAATTAGTCATCCCCCTTCCGCTGTCACACACTTCAAGATGTAAGGCTAATTTATCATCGACTACATTCACATCAGCATTAAATTTTACCAAGCCTTCGTCAGTGAATTTTAACGCGTTACTTAATAAGTTTGACGCAATTTGGCTCAGCCGAGCATTATCGCAATAGGCCCAACAGTCATCTGCTATCGTTATATTTGTTTGAAAATCAACCTTACTTTCTTTAAACAATGGAATGTACAACGAAGCAAGATCAACAAAAATTGTTTTTAATAAAAAATGGTTTGGTTCGAGTTTTAGCTCACCGTGATTTATTTTTGAAAAGTCGAGCACTTCGTTAATTATACTCAGTAAAATATCCGCACTACGCAGAGCAATCTTTAGTTTTTCAACTCTCTTATCTTCACGGCGCTCACCTAATAGCGTGGTTAACATTCCGGTTATGCCGTTCAATGGTGTCCTGAGTTCGTGACTTATTTTAGCTAGTAGCATGCTTCTATCTTCTAACATGCGCTCTGCTTCTGCTTTTTTATTTTTTAACTCTTCGCGAAGCATGACCGATTCAGTTACGTCTTGTAAGGTGCCAAATAACCTCACACATCGACCATTTAATAACTCAGCTTCACCAAATGTTGAGACCCATAAAGTCTGCCCATTAGCAGTAACAAGTTCGAGGTCGAGATGCCACTTCTCGCCACTTTGTATTGCAGAGTTCACTGCATTAACGATGCTTTCTCTGCTTTCTCCTGCTTTAAAAAATTCAGTCGCAGCATTAAGATCAGGAACATAGCTATCACTAACTTGGTAAATACGCCGTGTTTGTTCGCTCCAAGTGACTTTATCAGTGAGTAAATCAACTTCCCACGTGCCAATATTTGCTACAGTCTCTAATTTTAACAGCGTATTATTGTTTTTAATGAGCTGTTCATTGGTGATCTTGCGGGCAAACTCAGCACCCAGCCATTGTGCAAATAACTCAACATAGTCATGGGCTTGTTGTGAAAAGGGAGTTGATACAGCCGGTGATGAAAAGTTAACTGTACCGAATACATTTGAACCGACTTTGATTGGCGCACCAATATAAGATTCGAGCTGGAAATTTAGGTAACATGGGTGGTTTGCAATGCGACTACTCGACGCTTTATGAAAAGTAAGCGCGGCATTTGCTGCGAGTGTATGTACACAATAAGTGCCTTCTAAATCAAACGTTGTACCTGAAGCTAAAGAATTATCAGGTGTTATAACGTAGAGCACGGTATAAATATTTTGTTCAATTTGACTAACAATCGCGATATCTAAATTAAATACATCAAGGCCAAACTTGAGCAAACTATGCGTTTTCTCGTCAAAACTTTGACTTTGATCAGATACAATATCATGGAAGCTTCGAAGGAAATTCAAATAAATACCTCGTATTATTTTGCATAGTAACAGATGCTGTAGCTAAAAAATCTTATTTAACCTCTTCATATTGGTTAATTATTATAGCCTGTAATTAAATATTTATCTTACTCGGGCACGCTGACCTTTCAGAATTAAAATTTGTTCAATTTAGCCGTAACGCTTAGGCCATCGCATGCCTGCCAGTTATGCTGCGTTATCGTCTATTTATGAGGAATAACCACACCACATAAGCTCATCCTTGCCTAAAAGTCAAACACATTGCTGTAAAGCAATTTCGAAATAGAAACACGCCCTAATCTAACTTTAGAGTAGAAACTTTTCATCAGCAATAGTGTATTTATATTTTCAGTTAGTTATAAAGCTCCATTTATAAAATAAGGCCTCAATTGAGACCTTATTACTTAACCTAAGTAGGGGTTACTAAGTGGTATGCATTAAAACTGCCACCCGAGCGATGCCCAATAACGGCGTCCGTCTTCGACATAACCATATTCATTCTCAGTGATATCTTTATCAAATAGGTTATAAATACCAAAGCCTAACTTTACGCTTTTAGTCAAAACATAATTACCACCCACATCGGCTAACGTGTAGTTAGGTGCAATTAGGCTGCTTTGTGAAGGCCCTGTGGTTGGTTGACTTTCCTCACCACGATAATGCACACGTAACCACCCCCCTAACTTATCGCTTGGCTGCCAGTTTAACGATGTTTGCACTATATGTTTAGGTAACTGGTTGAGAGGACTGCCTTTATATTGCCCGGTTTTTTGCTCAGAATCGGTATAAGTGTAATTAGCGCTTAAACCTAAATCGCTGGTTAAGTCGTAAGAAACTGAAAATTCAAACCCTTGAGTCACGGCTTCATCAACATTTACATAGGTTGTCGGATCTGAACCAAACTGATTTTGGCCATCCGTGCATTGCGTAAGTGGGCATGCAATTCGCGTAATTTTGTCATCAAACTCATTGTAAAACACCGTACTTGAGATTGTGTAATCACCACGTGGATCGTAATAAATACCCATTTCATAATTCAATGACTTTTCAGGACTAAGATCTGGGTTGCCATAGATATTGCCGCCTCGACTTACTTGTCCCCAGTCTGCATTTGATTGACGAATATTAGGCGCTCTAAAACCTGTCGAAATACCACCTTTGATAGTGATAGCCTTAGACGCGGTATAAACTCCATATAAACGTGGACTCCAATGGCCTGAAAAATTATCGTCGTGGTCGTAACGCAAACCTGTGGTGAGCTTAAATTTGTCGCTGGTGCTCCACTCATCCTCAGCAAATACCGACCACTGTTTATTTTCTACATGGGTTAACTCGCTGATCCTATTACTCGTGTAATCATCAAGCACTTCTTTTAAGTAGGCTGCACCAAGCGTCGCGTTATGACCGGCAAAAATCGGTAAAGTCCAACTGGTTTGCGCATCCGTGTTTTCAACAAACATTTCACGAGAAGTATTATCGTACTTATCGTATTTTAAATAGCTGCGCGAGTTACCAAAGTCATAATAACCGTTATGGGTTAACGAGTAAGTTTGTTGCTCATACTCTGTTGTCGATGATTCTGGGCAACCTCTTCGGCCACAGCTTTCACCCGGCGCCAATGGTTCAACTGTTTTACCCAGTGTGTTTTCAAATTTTTGCTGCGCGCTGCCAACCTCTAGCATTATTTCGTGATTATCGTTTGGCGTTAAAATAAACTTCGCTTTAAGGTTACTTTGCTCTTTGCCCCTAAAGCCTGATGTAAAGTTATCTTCGTCACGTTTGGAAAACTGCCCATATAATTGCACACCTAATAATTCTGGGACAAGTCCACCAGCTGCGAAAAAACTACCTTGATTAGTATTACCTGAGTCGCTACTTTGTTGAACTGTACTGTCTAAACGCAGCTCACCATACCACTGCTGGGGTGTTTTTCGAGTAATAATGTTTATCACCCCACCGATAGCATCTGAGCCATACAAGGACGACATAGGCCCACGTATCACTTCAATGCGTTCAATTGCAGAGATTGGCGGTGTCCATGCACCTTCAACACCTGGCCCATCACTGTTTGGCCTTGTTTCACGTGATGATTGTCGCTGGCCATCAACTAAAATTAATGTGTATTGGCTAGCCATGCCTCGCAGGCTTATATCTTTGCGATCGCCACCGCCGGTAACCACAACTCCAGGGACATCGGTCATTGCATCGGTTAAGTCACGATAAAAGCGTTTTTCCAGATCTGCGCGATCAATCACACTGATGCTTGCTGGCGCGTCCTTTAACATTTGCTCATAACCTGACGCTGATACCACGATAACTTCCATATCTTGTTTCGTTTCATCAGCTAACACTATTGAGCTGGATAAACTAAGCGCGGTTAAAATGGCGCTAGTTAACGGTATTAACTTACAACTTACCGTGTTCATGATTTTTCTCCGTGACAAATGCAGTTTAAATGATAATAATTAGCGTTTGCATGGTAGTGAGATGTTCCTTTTTCTACAATGTGTATTTTCTTAAAACAGTATTAAGTAAGACTTAACCAAATGAATACAAAATTACTTCGCACATTAACTGTATTTGTGCGCATTGTTGAAACGGGTAGTATGAGTAAAGCCGCAGTTGATCTTGCCATGACCACATCAGCAATTAGCCAACAAATCAAACAAATAGAGCTTGATATTAAGTTGAGCTTATTTAATCGCAGTCCACGAGAACTGACACTCACCGAGGCTGGCGAGATTTATTATCAAAGCTGTGTAACCATCCTCACCGCTGCAAAACAAGCTGGTGAAAAGCTGCAATATTTACAAAACAGCCCTAGTGGTCAATTAAAGTTAGTAGCACCGGTTGGATTTGGTGGCGGAATATTAAGTGAACCGCTTAAAAAATTAACCAACCAGTACCCTGATTTTGATGTGCAACTGACTTTATCTGACGAACCCCTTGATATAATAAAGTCGGGCGCTGATTTGGCTATAGCGATTGGCCCGCTGGATGATTCAAGTTTAGTTGCTCGGCCTTTGGCGAAGTGGCCACTCGTATTATGTGTGCATAAAAGTCACCCATTGGCTGAGCATTGCACACTGTCGCCTTGGCAGTTAAACCATCATACTCGTATCTCGCATTGCACTGCAGATCACCCACTAACGCATAGTTTAAACAGCCAAAAAAAAGCGCTCCCAAAACCACGTATCGTGGTTAATAACATGCACAGTATTATTCAATTAGTGTGTGATGGCGTTGGTTATGCAATTTTACCAAAGCCAGAAGTACAATCATTATTGCTAGAAGGAGAACTCGTTGAGTTATGCACTGACTGGCAACTGCCCACCTACAGTGTGTATGCAATTACCCCAGCAAGAGATATTTTGGCAGGTAAAACCAAACTGGCTATCGAAATTTTAAAACAGCACTGTGATGAAATCTCAGATTCATTAAAGCAGTCTGCATAAAGCAAATTATCCTAAACTTACTTGTAACCACTGCAACGCAGCGGGTCTATATCTTAAAGTAACTTGTGTATATACTTTATGTATTGAATACCAATGATTGATGCATAATGACAGCGGCAAAAAAGAAGAGTAATTTTTTTAGTAATATAATTTTTAATATTATTTTACCTGCGGTGATTTTAAGCCGCTTTAGTACACCTGATACGTTAGGCCCGGTATGGGCAGTAGTGGTAGCACTTGCTTTTCCGCTGTTATTTGGTTTGTGGGAACTTAAACAATCAGGCAAAGTAAACTTTTTCTCAGTACTTGGCATTATCAGCGTACTACTTACTGGCGGTATCAGTTTATTTGAACTTGACCCAGCTTATATCGCGATTAAAGAAGCGATGGTACCAGCAATTATTGGTGTGATTGTATTGATCAGCCAGTACACCCCTTATCCGCTGATCCGTAAATTACTAATTAACCCTGAATTGCTTGATATTGATAAACTTATGCATTCGTTAGAGCAACAAAACAACACCGCGGTATTTGATGCAAAAATGCGTCTTGCCGGTTTTATTGTTGCCAGTGCGTTCTTTTTATCTGCAACACTCAACTACTTTTTAGCGAAAAGTATTGTTGTTAGTATGCCCGGCACCACAGCTTATGCCGAAGAGTTAGGACGTATGACGTGGTTAAGCTACCCAGTCATTGTGGCGCCGACTATGGTACTATTAGGCGGAGCAATTATTTTCATTTTTAAGCAAATAGGTAAATTAACTAAACAACCTATCGATGAATTTATATTGCAGTAAGTGGTTACTCAAAAGCCTTAGCGATACATTTTAATAAACCGCCTTACGCAATCTTCAATATATGCTGCTGGCGGTACATCATTAATTTTTGCGTGCCCAAGTGCATGGCGTAATTTCCAATCACCTGTGGCCATGCCCAGTAACTGTAACGTCGCAAACTTAGGGTTGTCGATATCAAGCAAGCCCGCCTGTGCAATACTACATAAGCAGACCTCTACCTGCTGCATCACTACTTTAGGGGCGGCGTCATAAAACAATAAGGCCAACTCAGGGTATTCATCTTTGTGCGCTACGCACGTGTCGTATACTTTCAATGCCTCGGGTGAAAATACCAGTGTAATAAAATTAGTCACAACACGTAGTAAGTTTTCCTCTAGGCTTTGCGCTGGCTCAAAACGCTCTTTACGTAAGTTTGAGGAGGAACAATGCGCTGTTACAGTTTCAACAAATAGATTATTTTTGTCTTTGAAATGACTATAAACCGTTTGTTTAGATACTTGGGCTAATTTAGCAATTTGATCCATGCTGGTATTAGGAAAGCCTTTATCCATGAACAAGGTCGTTGCAGCTGTAATAATTTGTTGTCGTTTTTGTTCTGACCGACTTAGGGTAGTTATTTCCATTTTCACCTCAAATCAAACTAGACAGTCTAGTTTGATTGATTTATATTTATACAAAATTAGACTCTTGACTCCAATTCTAAATCATTCTGCGTCTAGCACAAAGCATAACTGTGTTTAATGCACCTGACTAACCACGCTGATTTAACATGGCGATAAATAAGGATATTATAATGAAAAAATATCTGCTTAGTGCATTCATTTTATTCACACCATTTATATGTTATAGCGAAAGTCTGGTTCATGTAGCTGCCTACACAGTACAACAAGAGGCGGGCTATTATCAAACACGTACGCTTAGTGGCAAAGTGGTCATACAAAACGATGCAAAGTTGAGTTTTGAATTTCCAGGAAAAATTGCACAAATTTATTTTGATCAAGGCGAGCAAGTAAAACAAGGCGATATTATTGCACGCCAAAATACGCAGCTTTTAGTTATCGAAGAACAAAAACTCCAGGCGCAAAAACAACGAATTCAAGCACAACTTACCTTCGCTAAACTTGAAAAAAGGCGTTTAGCAGAACTTGATAAAAAGAACTACTCGGCCACCTCGGCACTTGACCAAGTTAAAACCAATATCGCTGTACTTAACGCAGAACTAGCCGCAATAGCAGCAAACTTGAATGAAGTCAGTATCCGCACTGAAAAGGCACATTTAACCGCGTCATTCAACGGTATTTTAGGCCAGCGCTTTGCCTCACAAGGTGAAATTGTTGCAGCCAGTACACCGATTGTGCGTTTAATCGAAAACCAACATGCGCAAGTAAGCATGGGGATCCCACTGACACTGCAAAGCACCATCCAAAATAGCATGGACATTGAGATTGCCGGACAAAACTTTACTGCACAATCTATCAGTAAAGGAGCGAGTATCGACCCACATACACAAACCTTAACAATGCGCTTTGCTTTGCCAACTAGCGCAGTTGTTTATGCTGGCCAATTAGCAAAATTAACAGTGCAACAATATCAGCAACAAAGCGGTTTTTGGGTGCCTCTTGATGCCCTTGCCGATGGTGTGCGCGGTACTTGGCAGGTTTATCAAATAAAAAACAAGGTACTAAAACCTATCATTGTGCAGCTTTATTATGCCCATGATGGCTATGCGTTTATTGGCGCCCCATTACACAATGGTGCGCAAATTGTTGCCAATGGCATGCATAAGCTGTCGGCCAACATTTCGGTTAATGTTGTTGCCAATCAACCAACCAAGGTGCTGTGATGATCCGCTATTTATTTAATCACGGGCGTGTCCAAGCGCTTTTAGTGGCGTTACTTATCGTTAGTGGTTTAGCTGCGATCAGTGGCTTAGCGCGCAGTGAAGATCCTCGAATAACTAATCGTATCGCTATCGTAACCACTGCTTTACCTGGCGCCAGTGCTGAACGAGTTGAGGTGCAAATAAGTGAAAAAATCGAACAAAAACTAAAATCCCAAGCTGAAGTAAAGCATTTATCGTCGATTTCTCGTCCTGGGCTCTCAGTGATCACCATTGAGCTAAAAGACGAAGTCACGAACGTTAAACCCATTTGGTCGCGAATGCGTGATTTATTAGGTGATGTCAACAACCAGTTGCCAGTAAATGCTTCATCACCGCTACTGGATGACGAGCGTGGCTATGCTTATACTCGTATCTTATCGCTTAACGCCAATAACGATATAACCACATTAGCAACGGTTAATCGCTATGCAAAAGAGCTGCAAAATCAATTGCGTAATGTTTCGGGTGTGGAGTTGGTGCATTTTTTTGGCCAAGTTGATGAGGAAATTTTAGTTGCGGTTGATCAACAAAAAGCCAGTTTAGCCGGTATTCCTTTAGCGCATATTCATGCAGCTATTCAAGGTGCAGATGCAAAAGTAGCCGCTGGTACCCTTACAAATGACAAATCGCAAATGCAAATTGAAGTGACCGGTGCGTTTGACTCGATTGCTCGCATTGGCGCAATTCCACTAAGTAGTAATCAAAATGCAGGGCAATATCAACTCTCTGATGTAGCCCAAATTACTCGCTCAGTAAAAACACCCGTGAACGAAATTGCATTAATTGATGGAAAACCCGGTATTTATATTGCGATCCGCATGTTACCAAACTTGCGTATCGATACTTTTTCTAAGCGTGTTGATGTCGCCATCGATAACTTTAGCCAAGACTTACCAAGCCAAATTTTACTCCAAGATATTTTTGATCAACGCGGTTATACCCAAACTCGTTTAGCCGATTTACTCAGCAATATTACCGTGGGGTTTGTGCTTATACTAGTGGTACTATTTATCACTTTAGGTTTTAAAGCTGCTCTAGTTGTCGGCACCGCGTTACCTTTAACCGTATTGTTTACGTTAGTAAGTATGCAGCTCTATGGCTTACCTATTCATCAAATGTCGGTTACCGGTTTAGTCGTGGCCCTGGGCATTATGGTTGATAACGCCATTGTCATCACCGATGCTGTTCAGCGCTTTCGCCAACAAGGCCTAACAGCTTTAGCCGCAGTAGAAAAAGCCGTGGCACATTTTTGGCTTCCACTGCTTGGCTCAACTCTAACAACTATTTTAGCGTTTGCACCGATTGTGTTGATGCCAGGTGCTGCAGGAGAGTTTATTGGCGGTATTGCCTTAAGTGTTATTTTTGCCTTAATTGGTTCATACCTGATTTCACACTCTTTAGTGGTGGTATTTGCAGGGCAATTTATCAATAACGAACAGCGTACTGGTATCTTTTATCAAGGTATACGCACACCTAAACTCAGTAAACGCTTTGAAGCAACGTTAAAACGTAGCCTAGAAAAACCAATACTCACTTTACTACTGGTCTTTATACTCCCTGTTGCCGGTTTTTTTGGGGCAGGACAACTCACCGAGCAGTTTTTCCCGCCCTCAGATCGCGATATGTTTCAAATTGAAGTGCATTTTGCCCCTCATGTGAGTATTACATCAACTCGACAAGCCATAGAGAAAATGGATCAACTAATTCGGCAATCTGAAGGCATTGAAAAGCTCGATTGGATGATCGGAACTAATTTCCCAAGCTTTTACTATAATATGCTCCAGCGTAATCGCGGCGCCAATAACTATGCGCAAGCGATGGTAAAAGTAACCGACTTTGAACGTGCCAACGAGTTAATAAAAAGCTTGCAAATACAACTTGATAAAGCATTTCCAAACGCACAAACTTTAGTCAGAAAGCTTGAGCAAGGTCCACCATTCAATGCACCAATCGAAATGCGTATTTATGGCCCAAGCCTAGATACTCTCTCTGAACTGGGCCAACAATTACGCACGCAGCTCATTGCTCATAACGATATAACCCACACCCGTCCAACCTTATTGTCGGGCTCGCCTAAACTATGGTTAAACACCGATGAAGCAGCGCTGACTCATGCAGGATTAAGCCTAAGTAATATGGCAACACAACTACAAAACCAGTTCAATGGTGTCGTGGTCGGCAGTATTATTGATAATACCGAAACCGTTCCCGTACGCGTTAGAGTTGCAGATAAGCGCCGAGATGATATTAGCTCGCTATTTAGTACGCAGTTAAATACGCCAGCTAGTTCAAACCAAATAGATACTGCACAACCGCTAGTGGTTGAATCATTTGCCAGTGCAACACTGAGCCCTTCTCGTGGCTCTATCGCTCGCCGTGACGGTGAACGTGTTAATATTATCGAAGCTTATTTAGCAACTGGCGTATTACCGCAAACCGTACTGAATGAAGTGACCGCCACCATTGCACAATCAGGCTTTGTATTACCCCATGGCTACAGATTAGAGCTCGGTGGTGAGTCGCAAAAACGCAACGAAGCGGTTGGTAAATTGCTTGGCCAAGTGGGGATTATTGTCGTGTTATTGATCACCGTACTGGTGATGTCATTTAATTCATTTACCACCACAGGGCTAATCTTAATAAACGCCCTGCAAGCTGCAATGCTGGGCTTGCTCAGTGTATTTATTGCTGGCTACCCGTTTGGTTTTACTGTGATCATTGGTTTATTGGGCTTAATGGGACTGGCCATAAATGCCGCCATTGTCATTTTATCAGAGTTAAATTCACTGCAAGCCCTCACTGATAAAAACAAAATCGTTGCCGCTGTGATGACTTGCTCACGCCATATCAGCTCCACGACTATCACCACCGTTGGTGGCTTTTTACCACTCATACTCGCCGGCGGAGGTTTTTGGCCTCCGTTTGCCGTCGCTATCGCAGGTGGTACTGTATTAACCACTGTGTTGTCATTTTACTTTGTTCCTGTGGCATATTATTTAGTATCAAAACGCACGCTACGCACAAAAAAACATGGAATTAACGCACACTAGTAAATTTAAATTAATATCTTTATTTTTAAATTATAAAACACCATTGATATAATATTTTTATGAGGTATGATTACTTTAAATAAGAGGAACATCATGTTTATATTAATATCTCATCCACAAAAAACAAATCTCACCTTCGACATTTAAGCCGAGTGTAACTCTTACACTCGGCAGTCTCACTGTATTATTTTAAATTTAAGTTCGGTTCAGTTTTCGTGGAGATTTAGTCCGTGTTTGCTTTTCTGTTCGGGTACAAAACCCCTGCTTTTTATAAGTATAAAAACTATTTAAGCCAAAGTTCAGCATTTTTACATCCGCTGAAACTCGCGCATGTGTTGCAAAAAATAGAGTATTCACAACGACCTTGGTCAAAGTTTAGCCCACATGTACAAATTGGCTGTACCGTAGTCATCCAGCATACTGATACGGGCTATAAACGCCGTATAAGCTTAGTTCCTGCTGCAGAAAAGGGGCTATGTAATAATGTTGTGTCATTACACTCTCCTATAGGTACTGATCTTTTAGGACATAAAATAGGTCACATTTTTGAGTGTAAAGAATATGGATGTTTTCACTCTTGGCAAATATTAGCAATTAATAGTAAGGAGAATTATATAGAGTAAATTATTTCAATTTTTATTGATTAATTTTTATATATTTAATTGGAGTTATTTATAATGAGTAAAGAAAAAGCTAAAAAACCAGCAAAAATGACGTTAAAAGAAAAGCGAAAAATACGTAAGGAGAAAACAAAGACAACCGAAAAGTAAAGAGTTGTCACTTTACATATAACGTTTCATGGAAACCTTAATAAAGTCCAAAGCTCGGCATTATAATAATGTCGGGCTTTTATCGTTTAAATAAATTAATAAAGCTGTGATCAGGAGTTTCTGTACCTGCTGGAATAGTTAAACACGCTTAGTTATTTGCTTCACGGTCTTTTCAAACCACTTCATTGCTCACAATATTAGCGGCAGTTGCATCAGGTTGTAACTCTGCGCAATAGAAAAAATTTATAAAATGCTTAAAATTGTGAGGGACACTTTTTGGCATAAACCGCACTTTGAATTTATTCTGTTACAGAAGGTTCAGTATTTTCTTGAGCATCGCGTGCAGGAGCTTCGTCACTTAACAAGTACTTATCCAGCCATTGCTCTTGCTCCCAAAGCACATGCAGTAAACTCTTGCGAGCACGGTAGCCGTGAGCTTCGTAAGGTAACATCACTAAACGCGCTTCTTTCCCTAAGCCTTTGAGCGCAGCGTACATACGCTCGCTTTGCATCGGGAAGGTGCCGTGAGATTAAGGGTGGGTCTTCTTCCCCATATAATTAAATTAACAAGCGCGGCATAAACCGCGCTTTGAATTTATTCTGTTAAAGAAGGTTCAGTATTTGCTTGAGCATCGCTTACAGGAGCTTCGTCAGTTAACAAGTATTTATCCAGCCACTGCTCTTGCTCCCAAAGCACATGCAGTAAACTCTTGCGAGCACGGTAGCCGTGAGCTTCGTAAGGTAACATCACTAAACGCGCTTCTTTACCTAAACCTTTGAGCGCAGCGTACATACGCTCGCTTTGCATCGGGAAGGTGCCGTGAGATTAAGGGTGGGTCTTCATCCCCATATAATTAAATCAACAAGCGCGGCATAAACCGCGCTTTGAATTTATTCTGTTAAAGAAGGCTCAGTATTTACTTGAGCATCGCTTACAGGATCTTCGTAACTTAACAAGTATTTATCCAGCCATTGCTCTTGCTCCCAAAGCACATGCAGTAAACTCTTGTGAGCACGTAGCCGTGAGATTAAGGGTGGGTCTTCTTCCCCATGTAATTAAATTAACAAGCGCGGCATAAACCGCACTTTCAATTTATTCTGTTACAGAAGGTTCAGTATTTGCTTGAGCATCGCTTACAGGAGCTTCGTCAGTTAACAAGTACTTTTCGAGCCATTGCTCTTGCTCCCAAAGCACATGCAGTAAACTCTTGCGAGCACGGTAGCCGTGAGCTTCGTAAGGTAGCATCACTAAACGCGCTTCTTTACCTAAACCTTTGAGCGCAGCGTACATACGCTCGCTTTGCATCGGGAAGGTGCCTGAATTCGGGTCTTCTTGGCCGTGGATCATTAACATCGGCTCGTTAATTTTTTCAGCATGAAAAAACGGTGACATATTGGCGTATACATCCTGTGCTTGCCAAAAATCACGTTCTTCTCCTTGAAACCCAAACGGTGTCAAGGTCCTATTATAGGCACCACTGCGGGCAATACCAGTTTTGAATAAATCACTGTGGGCTAATAAGTTTGCTACCATAAAGGCGCCATATGAGTGGCCTGCAATGGCGATTTTATCTTTATCTGCAATGCCTTTTTCGACCAGCACATCTACCGCAGCTTTGGCACTTGCAACTAACTGCTTTCTAAATAAATCATTTGGCTCTTTACCATCAACACCGACGATTGGCATCTTCGGATCATCAAATACAGCAATGCCTTTTGCAAGGTAAGGCATTGGCCCCCAATAACCTATGTAGGTAAATTCATACGGCGATTCACGTACTTGCGATGCAACTGCTTTATCTTTATATTCTAGTGGGTATGCCCACATTAATACAGGTAATGGACCTTGCGTTTTATCGTAACCTGGAGGTAAATATAGCGTACCAGAGAGTTCAACACCGTCATCACGTTGGTAACGCACAAGTTCTTTAGTCACCCCTTTAAACGCAGGGTATGGATGCTCAAAGGTAGTGAGCTGAGTCAGAGTGTCGGCATCTAAATCGCGAATAAAGAAGTTAGGTTGTTCGGTCTTAGATTCACGAATAGTAATTAGTCGCTCACCTTCATCATCAAGCATGGCGCGAACTCGCTCGTAATATGGCGCTTTTGATTGCCATAAACGCTTGGTTGTATTGGTCTTAATGTCGTACTGATCTAAAAATGGCACATTCCCTTGCTCTGACGCACCATCACCGCGCAAAAATATATAACGTCCACCAACCACTTTAATAACGTTTACACCGAGATCATTTCGCTCATAAATAGCGTCGCCCGGATCTTTATAAGCATCGTTATAGCTGCGCTGTGAAAACAATACGCGGTTATTATCCGCATCGCGTGGTTGGATCACATAGGTACGTAACTGCCGATCACTAAAACGCCACTCGGTTAAAAACGCAACGTTTTCATTCGCCCACTCAATACGTGAAAAACGTCGTTCTAGTTTAGCAAATAGTTTTGGTTCACGTTTAAAAGGTGAGCGTAAACTATATAGATGATCATGATACGGCACATCGGTTTTCATATCGCCGCCATCTTGCGCCTGCGCCCAAATGATCTCAGCACCTTGATCATCACGCCACTGAAAATCACGACGACCCGTTCGCACACTGTCATAACCTTGTGGAATGTTGTCGGCCAGTGGCTGTTTAAACAATTGCGCTAACGTATAACCACGCATGCCAAGCACCTGCCACGTTGTCGCAAAGCGGCTATAGGGTACTTGATACGAAAATGGTTCGTCGATAGTGGCTACTAAAATATTGGTTGAATCAGGCGAGATCGAAAATGATTTAAATAATGCTGGTTTGCCAATCGATAACGCAACACCGCTCAGGGGAATATAAGTTAATTGACCTTGGCCGTAAAACTTAAACTGCAACTCATCAAACGGGCTGGTTAATAAATTTTGGTAAGTCCGTGCTGGCGCTTTTTGACCGCTACTTTGTTGAATAACCGGCACAACGCTATTTGCATCACTAACTAATTTCGGCTTGCCGAGGTTAACCGCTTGGTTAGCAACAATTGCCGTGCTATCTGGTAACCATTGATAAGGGGTAGCTGTTAGTACTGAATTAAGAGCCAAAGTTGACAACTGACGTGCTTGTTTAGTTTCGGCGTTATACACCCACAATTGCGTCTGAGTTGGTTGCTCAACAATAAACGCTAAATATTCGCTATTACTTGACCATTTAGGTGAGCGGATCACCCCTTGAGGTAAATTATTAACGGTGATCACAGCGCCAGTCGCAATATGTTTAACTTGTAACGCACTAAATTTAGTACGAGGACGTGAGCGTGAAAAGTTTGCTGGGTTTAACTTTATACCCGCTAATTTCAATTCTTCTTTTGCTAAATCATCTAATGTTTCAATACGTTTACGCTCAAACAGCGCTAACCATTGACCATCAGCCGATAGGTAGCTACTCGGTGCTAATTTAGCATCAACCAGCGCGGCTAAATCACTTGATGGGGTTTGATATCCCTGCGCGCCATAGCTAAAATGACTAAAGCCAACACTCAATAAGAGGGCGAATAAAAGCAGCATGCTTTTCATAGTGTATCCTTGGTATTTTTATTAATTCCTGTATATAAACATGTTTTGCAACATTCATAAAGTTTTTGCGATTCTACCTTCAATAACGCCGATAGATGACTTATTAGCTCAAACTGCGTTAAACTGGCGGCTTAGTTCAAGCAATTGCTGACGCATAGATTAAAATGAAAACAAAAACCGATAAAATCACTATTTTTGACGTTGCCAGAGAAGCCGAGGTTTCAAAGTCAACAGTGTCTTTAGTGCTTACCCAAAGTGACAAAGTCAGTGATAAAAGCAAAGCAAAAGTATTGCATGCCATTGATAAGCTTGGCTATGTATATAATAGAGATGCGGCAGCACTGAGAAGTCGCCGCTCTAACTTAGTGGCGTTAGTTATTAATGATTTAACTAACCCTTACTCTGCGCAAATAGCGTTAGGACTTGAAAACCATATTCATACCCTTGGCATGCTGCCGATGTTAGTGAACACCGCCGAAAGTGTAGAGCGCCAAACACAAGTTGTTAAAACACTCAAAGAATATAATGTTGCCGCATTTATCATGTGCCCAGCTCCTGGCACAACCCAGCAGTGGGTTGATGAACTTATCAATAGTGGTTTCCCGGTCATTCACATTATGCGCGAAGTGGCTTTTTGTGCCGCCCCGACAATATTGCCGGATAATAAAAAAGGCACTCATCTAGCCACTAGCCATATTTTACAACAAGGAATTGCAGAAATTGCATTTATCGGCGGTACTGAGGATATTTCCGATCACCATGAACGTTTAAGTGGTTTTCACAGCGCTCTACAACAATTTAATTTGCCTTTGGATAAACCAATCATTACCGCCGCCACTAATCGCCAAGGCGGCCGCGATGCATTTAATGCCCTATACGCACAGCACCTCAACACTAAAGCCATTATCTGTTTTAACGATGTCATCGCCTATGGTGTTATTGAAGCGATACGCGAACAAGGCTTAGTGCCGGGTAAAGATATAAAAGTGGTGGGCTTTGATGATTTAGCCGATTCATGTTTAATGTCGCCATCACTGAGTAGTGTCACTATAAATGCCGATGATATCGGCAAGCGCACATGCCAAGTATTACAAGAGTTACTCAATCAAACCGTGCCTGCGGTACGTACCTTAGTTGATGTTCATTTACAGATAAGAGATTCAAGTCAATGAAAAAAGTATTAGTAATTGGCTATGTATGGCCTGAGCCAAATTCATCTGCTGCGGGCACGCATATGATGTCACTGTTAAACGTATTTAAAGCACAAAATTGGCAGGTTGAATTTGCCAGCCCAGCGCAAAAAACCGAGCATATGGTTAACCTTGATGACTACGGTATCAGTAGCGCAACAATCGCCCTTAATTGTGCAAGTTTTGATGAATATGTTAGTAGCTATGCCCCCGATATCGTCATGTTTGACCGCTTTATGATGGAAGAACAATTTGGCTGGCGAGTAGATAAACACTGTCCTAGTGCATTAAAAATTCTCGACACTGAAGACTTACAGTGCCTGCGTAATGCTCGCCATGAAGCGCATAAAGGCAACCGAGCATTTAACCATAGTGATTTACACTCTGACATCGCCAAACGAGAAATCGCCGCCATTTTACGCTGCGATATAAGCTTAATTATTTCCAGCTTTGAAATGCAGTTATTAGCAGATGTATTTAAAGTAGATAACCGTTTATTACATCATTTACCCTTTATGGTCGACTTAAGCGCTTTGCCCACTCAAACAAAGTCATTTGATGAGCGTCAACACTTTATGACTATTGGCAATTTTCGTCACGCGCCGAACTGGGATGCTGTATTATATTTACAACAAATTTGGCCGCTCATTCGCAAGCAACTACCACTGGCTGAGCTACATATTTATGGCTCTTACCCACCACCAAAAGCAACGGCTTTAAATAATCCAAAAACTGGCTTTTTAATCAAAGGTTGGGCTGCTGATGCCTATCAAGTAATGGAAGATGCCCGTGTGTGTTTATCACCACTACGCTTTGGCGCCGGTATTAAAGGCAAGTTGTTAGAGGCGATGATCATGCAAACACCCAGTGTAACTACGCCTATTGGTAGTGAAGGTATGCATGGTGATTTAGCATGGCCTGGCGTGGTAGTCAGTGAGCCGCAACAATTTGCTGACGCAGCGCTAGCACTTTATCAAGATGAAGATGCATTTTATCAAGCTCAAAAAGCCGCAGCTGAGTTACTTACAACCTGTTATGACAAAGACGTATTATCCGTTGACTTAATCAATAAAATCACGGCAACGTCAGCGAATTTAACCCAACACCGTGAAGCCAACTTTACTGGTCAAATGCTTAAACATCATACCATGCGCAGCACCCAATATATGGCTCAGTGGATAGAAGCAAAAAATAAGTAAACTAGGTTAAAAAATACTAGACAGGCGGTGATTTGTGTTTACAATCGCCGCCACAAAGTTAGGCAAATTTAGATATATTGTCTATTTTTTTAACTGAACAATTTAACCTTTGGTTCAATGTCGATTTGAAAACCGCAACGTTTACAGAAAAACGAAAATTTATCGTTAAGCTTGGCAAAATGCTACATAAATATGGCACCCCTGCTTATCGACTTGAAGCCCACTTAATGGAAGTGGCCACTTACCTTGATCTCAAATCTTCGTTTGTGATGTCACCAACCTCGGTTACTTTTGTGATCTGGACTGACGGCCACGAAGACGAATATACCCATGTAGCTCGTGTTGACCCTGGTGATCATGATCTAGGCTCGTTGGCTGATACTGATGATTTAGTCAATAAAATGCTCAATGGCGAATTGACTTTGCAAGAAGTTGATGTGCAACTTGATGCCATTTATGTGATGCCCAATCCTTATAATCGCTCTGTTACTGGCATTGCATTTGCCACTTCTGGCGGTGCATTTGCGATGCTGATGGGCACCAGTTGGAATGACGTGTTCTGGTCTGCATTATTGACCTTGGTCGTGTACCTATTTGTATTGTGGTCAACCCGCTCTAAACGAGTTGCTCATATGCTTGAGCCTTTAGTTGCGATCATATCCGCAATTTTAGCCTGCGCTGTAAGCGTACATTTAGATGTCGGGATCAATATCCGTTTAGTTGTACTATCAGCCATTATTGTATTTATCCCCGGACTTGCCTTAGCACTGGGGCTTGCTGAACTTGCAGCCCGGCACTTAGTATCTGGTACAGCGCGCGTGATGGATGCTTTTATGCTGTTGTTTAAGCTGTATTTTGGTGCTTTTATTGGTATTGCTATCGGTTTTGCGCTGTTTGGTCAAGTTGACTTCGTGCAACCTGAACCATTACCAAAATGGACCGCATGGTTGGCAATATTTCTACTTTGTAGCAGCTTAATTGTTATTTTTAGAACCAAACTAAAACATGCTACTTGGTCAATTGCCTCAGGCTTTATTGCTTACGGCACCAGTATTGGCTCAGCAATGTATTTGGATTACACCTTAGGAACCTTTGTTGGTGCATTTTCAGTTGGCGTATTTAGCAATTTATTTAACCGTATTGCCAATGCTCCTGCCTCAATTGTTGCCATGCAAGGCTTGATTGTATTGGTCCCTGGTAGCAAAACCTATATTGGATTAAATTCATTAATAGAAGGCCAAGATTTTGTTTACGCTGATCACATTGGTCAGCAAACATTCCTGATATTTATGTCACTGGTGGCAGGATTAATTTTCGCCAACGTCGCCCTACCACCGAAAAAGAGTTTGTAACACAATAAAACACCTAATTTTCTAGGCTCTTAATTGAAAAGAGCCTAGCGAAGTTACTTTTCCCATCGGGAGGTCTGTATTCGCCATTGATTATTTCCCAGTCACCTTTTACCTTTTTACCTTTTTACCTTTCACTTTTTAATCCACTAGTTGTGAATTGCAACAATTAAAAACGTAAAACTCATTAAGTAAACTTAATTTATTAAACAAAAAACAAGAACTGACAAAAATAAAGCAGTTGATATTAAACAATTTTAAATAGAAAAATAATTATTTTCTTTCAAATTAATCACTTTCACAACTATTCACTCAGATTCAAGACTCTATTTTTTAAAAGGCGTTTAATAGAGCCACAAACAAAACAGCTACGGTTATTTTTGTATGCGTAGTGGCCGTAATAAGTTAATCACTTAGTCGCCAATGTTTGTTTTTAGACAACGGTCTTACCAAGTTCGACGATTAATAATGACTATATGTACGAATGGTAGGACTCATTTGACACAACAAAATAAAGTTTTGATTCAAGGGGAATCGAGGATGTTAAAAGTAAAAATGAATAAACTGCATCTAGCAGTGAGTGCATCTCTTATTACATCGGCATTGAGCTTACCTATGGTAGCGCACAGTGCTGAACTTAAAAGCACGGACGAAGTTGAAGTGATTCAAGTTCGCGGTATTCGTGGCAGCGTTGTTAAATCACTGAACACTAAGCGCTATTCAAATGCGATTGTGGATGCAGTAACTGCTGAGGATATCGGTAAATTCCCCGATCAAAACGTGGCAGAGTCTCTACAACGTATCACCGGTGTATCAATTAGCCGTAACTTTGGTGAAGGTGAACGCGTAAGTATCCGTGGGACCGCTGAGAGCCAAAACCGTACACTATTAAATGGTCAAGCTGTCGGCTCTGCCGACTGGTGGACGAACTCTGCGGCAAGCCGTGGTTTTAACTATACAATGTTGCCGTCTGAAATTGTATCCGGGTTAGAGGTATACAAGTCACCGGAAGCAGATATTGATGAAGGCTCTATTGGTGGTACGGTTATCGTAAGAACGCGTAAACCGCTTGATTTAGAAGCAAATAAATTTGCGGGCTCAGTGCTTGCCCAGCACAGTGAAATTTCGGGTGAAACCGACCCGCAACTCTCTGCTATGTATAACTTTAAAACTGAAGATGAAACCTTCGGTGCGCTTATTTCATTGGTTCGCCAACAGCGTAACCTACGCCGTGATGGTATTGAATCATGGAGCTGGGCAAAGCGTGATATCACCCTAGAAGACGGTACTGAATATAAAGATGTATACAGTCCAGGCGGTGGTGGCTCAGCGATGTTCTTACAAGAGCGTATTCGTACAGGTATCAATTTAGCCGTACAGTACCGCCCTACCGAGCAACTCGATTTAACCTTCAACGCCCTTGATTCTACTCTTGAAGCGAATAATGAAAATCAAAACTTCCTATGGCTGCCAGGTTATGGTGGCTCACAATATACTGACGTCACGTTAATAGAGAACGATCAAGTTGGTACTATGCTAGTGGGCGGGACTTTAGGGTTATCACCAACTGCGAATAACATTCTAGATGAAACCAAGGTACGTAATTCAGAAATTAGAACCAAATCGTACGATTTAAAAGCCGATTATCAAGGTGAGTTATGGCTGACCAGTGTGCATGTTGGTTATACCGAAGGCAGTGGTGGTTCGCAAGCTGATCGCAGCGTTGGCTGGGAAGGCAATTATGTACATAGCTTTGATACATCCGCTGTTGAAGATGTACGTACTACTTATGGCGCAGATCCAGCAGATGGTAAAAATTGGGATTTAGGCTTTTTACGTTACGACAGTAATGATGCCAAAGATGACGAAACTTACCTACAAGTTGATTTTACGCGCCCAGTTGACATCGCTGTCTTTAGTAAAGTGAAATTTGGCTTAAAATACCGCGATCACTCTCGTTTTAATACTAAACACACCACAGACAACCGCACAGATTTAGGCTGGAATTTAGCTGACTATTCACTATCAATGCCATCTGATTACTTATCAGGGCTAGACTCAGACGGTACGTTACGTGATTATGCAATCACAGACTCTGACAAAGTACGCCGCGAAGGTGATGCCCTTGATTGGAACTACCGTGTACTCAAGGCCAGTACTTTTGAAGTTGAAGAAAAAATTACTGCAGGTTATATCAAAGCAGATATCGATGTTGAAGGTATGCGCGGTAACTTAGGGGTGCGTTTAGTGCAAACTCAGCAATCAACGGCAGCTTACGTAGGAGAAAGTGGCTCTGAAGTTTGGACCAATGATGACCGCGACTATTTTGATATTCTACCTAGTATCAATCTAGCAATTGATTTAGATGACGATGTACTACTGCGTTTCAGTGCAGCCCGTGTAATGTCACGTCCAGATTATGCATCGATGACTCCTTCAACCTCTTATAACCTTGAAACACAAACAGGCAGTGGCGGAAACCCGGATATTGACCCATACCGTGCAACGCAGTTTGATACTGGGGTTGAATGGTATTTCAGTGATGCAGGCTTATTCTCAGCGGTTGTATTTTATAAAGATATTCAATCTTTCTTAGATGTAACACCTAACCTTGAAATTCACGAAGGTGTAGAAATCTTAGTAAACCGCCCTACAAACGGCCGTTCAGGTCGTATCCAAGGTTTAGAGCTAGGTTATCAGCAAGAGATACTTGAAGGTTTTGGTTTTAATGCTAACTACACCTTTGTAGATGGTGAAGCAAAGGATGCCGATGGTAATGATACGATTATTCCTGGTAACTCGGAACACACTGTCAATTTAAGCACTTACTATGAAACAGATGCCTTTAGCACACGTATCTCCTACAACTTCCGTACAGGTTACAACTCAGGCCAAGGTCATGGTTATGTTGATGATTATGGTCAAGTAGATGCAAACTTTACCTACAACGTAAACGATAATTTAGCACTTGTTTTAGAGGCAATAAACCTTACAGACGAACACACTTTTAGTTACCAAGAAGAAGGTGTGCAACAAGCCTTAACGGGTGTATATGCCGATGGTCGTCGCTTTGTTGCCGGAGTGCGCTTTAACTTTTAATTACCCATTTGTCGAACTCCAAGCTAACACAGGTATTCGACTCTCGCCAAGGATGGCAGCCCCTATGCCCAGGGGTTTAAAGCAGGCAGTCATTTGACTGCCTGCTTTTTTTCATTTGTGATATTAGTACTATAAATAAGTCGCGTTAAGGCGCTAGTAATAATAAACAAAACAAGTACAATCAATAGGTAAAAACGTTACTCGAATAATATAGTCGAACAACATTGGCGAAGCATAATACGTGTCAGCACACACAGTTATTGATCACAGTAAGCATACAACAAGATTTTGTCGCTACAAATTCTTATTAGTATTGCTATGCCTGCTGTTTGCGCCTTTAACTAAAGCAGATTTACTCAGTGCAACCCTTGACTACCACCAAGGCAACTTCAACAAAGCACAACAGGAATTTCAACAACTCGCGTATTTAGGTAATGCAGATGCAATTTATAACATTGCTGTTATGTATTTACATGGCCAAGGCGTTGAGAAAAACAAAGCACAAGCCTATGCTTGGTTCAGTTTAGCCGCTGATTTTGGATTGCTCGATGCCCGTGATACGGCAATGCTCATCGCCAGCCAAAGTGATAATAAGCAGCCCCTTGATGATGCCTATAATGCACTATTAAAGCAGCTGAGTTTTCAATGGTATGATCAACAATTACGCCCAGAGTTAACCGCCAGCCCTGCCCCACATTCAAGTCCACAGCGAAGCTATACTGTTGAGCCTAAATACCCTGAACATGCCTATCAAAATGGCATTGAAGGATGGGTTTGGCTTGAGTTTGATATTGATAAAAGCGGCGCTGTAACCGATATTTCCCTCATAGATTCATACCCAGAAAAAACCTTTGATCAAGCTATAATCAATGCAGTGAAACGCTGGCAATATCAAGGGGATAGCCAAACCTTGCCTTACTATAATCGTTCTTTGCTGTATCACTTCACCACCTATAAAGGGAAACAATATGAGCAAAGCTTTAAAAGTCAGCAACGTGAGTACAATGAGAAAATTTCTGACTTAATTGATGCAGCAGAGCAAGGTAACGCCTTAGTACAGTATTATATTGCTAATTGGCTGAGTTCAGATGAATACAATGCAACCCGCTTATTAAAATACCATTGGCAACAAACCAACGCCAATAGTGAGTTATTACTTCGCTCAGCCGTCAACGGCTACGCCAATTCGCAATATCGTATTGGTGCTAATATGTTACGCGGTGAATATGGTAAGGTTGATCGAGAAAAAGGCTTGAATTGGATTTTACTTGCAGCTCAAAGTGGTTTTGCCAATGCGCAGTATCGATTGGGACGAGAGCTATTAAACAGTCAATATGTCGATTATGCTCCCAATAAAGCCCTAACTTGGCTAAAAGCGGCCGCTGCGCAAGGGTTATTTAGTGCTAAACGGGAACTGGCCTTATTACTTTTTGAGCTAAAAAAACCACCACAACAAATCACACAAGCTTTAGACTCTGCATTAGCAGATGATAGTGAACACCCACAATTATTATTACTTAAAGCGAAAATTCAAGCGGCGAATAACAAACCCCAAGCTGCAAAAAAATTAGCCAACAACGCTCTAAAAGAAGCCCGCACTCGAAATTGGGATCAAAGCAACATTAAACAATTTATGGCGACCCTGCCTTAATCGCTTTGTGTAATAAAATATCAGTTTCGATACCATCTACCTGACTAAATACCACTTGACTCCCATCCACTGAACTACTGATATTTAGATTGATATCAATATCATAACCATAAACACCGAGCTCCTTTATGAACACATTACGCTTTTGATCCGTTAAATAACAATACAACAATAACTGATGACCTTGGCGCAGTACGTAATAAATACCCTGTTTAAATACCGCGGGTTTAAACAGCTCAAGAGAGGGTAATAACTGCGCCAGTGGAAATTGTTGCTCCAGCGCTGCCGATAAATAGGTTCGTACTTGTAAATCATGCTCTAAATACGAGCTATTAAGCTGCCAAAGTGGGTGCTCTTCATCTAGAGTCTCAAATGATACATTCTCTTTCACTAAAGTATTGCTCATCAGTTGAATATCGTAGCGCCAATCTTGCCATTGTAACTGCTCATCGTCACTTTGCTGATTGCTAGCTTGATAGAAAATACTGTGACTATCTGCTGACCAATGCACACCGTTGAGCTGCTCGAAACCAGATATGATTGGTACTAGACGACGTGAAAAGGTATTGATCAAATACACATTTTGTTGCTCATCCGCCAATAATACATTGTCACCATTAGGTGAAAAAAGCAGGTACTTTGGGGTAATATCGCTGGGTAACGTGGCAATTAGGTTGGCGGTTTTACGCTGCTTATGTTTAAGCCATACTTCGATATGCGTAAAGCCTGTGATCCCTCTTCGCTGCAATGAAATAAACGCGCTTTGTTGTCCGTCTGGCGATACTGCGGGTAAAATGTCCATGCGCGCAGACGACGATAGTTGCATCGTATTACGAATTTTAGGGGCATCGGCACTTAAATCGAGTTCAATTTGGTACAAATTAACCCGTGCTTGCCCCTCAGCATGAGCAATATCACCCGTTTGCGGGTTAATTGCTAAATCGGCGACAAACCCCAATGGCTGATGTACCAATTGCTCATTACCTTGGTAGTCATAACGGCGCAGTGCATCATCCCCGAGCCAATAGTAATCCTGTTCACTGTCAAATAATAACGGCGCATGGCTGTGCCGACTGCGCTTTATTTCAGTACGTTTTAGTGATTGCGTTAAATCCACTTCGCTGACGCTAAACCAGCCTTGATCTTTTTCGAGGATGAGCATTTTTTGCTGCTCATTAATATCAAACGTGATCGGTTTAAAATCCCCTACAATTTGCTGCTCTAATAAAGTCGGTGTAGGTGAAAATGCCAAGGTGTATTTGACTAATCGGGGTTGTTCATCTTGCCAATGTGTGGTGTAAATAGTGTTGTCGTCAGCCCAGTGTAATTTGGTTGGACCATGACGCTGCTGACAGCGAGTGAGTTTAAATTCAGGGCTCAAGCGCCATGTCTCAATGGCATTAGAGACTGGAATAACACGAATGTCGCAACTGAGCGGATCATACCTAAAATAAGCTAGCCATTTACCGTCTGGCGACCACACCGGCGCCTCTTCTGAATAACCTGAGTTTTTAATACTGTGCACGGTCTTACTTTGCTGATCATACACCGCTAAATCAAATTGGCTTTGTTGATCATTGGATTGGCTAAATGCTAAATACCGGCCATTGGGAGAATAACGTAAAAAGACTTCAGCCCCTGGTGCTGAGGTGATCCGTGATTGATATTCATAATTCAAACTAGATATTGTAGGTGCAAGTAAATACTGGCTAACAAGTGTCGTTATGGCCCCGAGCATTAAACCCAGTGCAATATATAAAGCTGATGTACGTGGCGTAGCCGGAGTCACTTTGTCTAATAAGGTCGGTGCATCACTTACCTTTGCGATTAACTGATAGCCTACTCGCGGTACGGTACGAATAAACGTTGCAGTGTTTTTATCATCATGGAGGCTTTTACGCAGTTGCGTCACTAGTTGACTGACTGAATTGTCGCTCACGACTACATCGGCCCACAGTGTATCCATAATTATATCGCGTGATACTGCGTTGCCTTGGTGTTCGAGTAACAACTTTAATAACACCAATTGCTTGGCTTCAACAGCAAACCAACGCCCTGCTACCTTTACTTTTAAGGCAGCAAAGTCAACGAGTACATCGTTGAGGAGTAACTGTTTTAATTCGGTTGTTGGCATCGTTTGTTTTTACACACGTTAATCTATGGTTAAATTAGTCAAGAAAGCGTACTATAAGCAAATACGGTACATAGTAGCACACTCCATTTGTGTGTTCTTATTTTATAGGTAGTTATCACTGCTAGTTTTTCTCATGTTGTTCTAGTTGGGTTGAGTATGACAATAAAAATAAAAAAACTTGTTAACATAATGCTCATTGCCAGCGCATTCAATTCGCTTTACTCAAGTGCTAAAACACCCGCGGATACAGACCAAAACCAATTAGAAACAATTCAAATTAGGGGCTTTCATGACAGCGCTATCAAATCACTACGTGATAAGCGCGACAGCCAGTCAATCATAGAAGCCATCACCGCGCAAGATATCGGTAAATTCCCTGATAAAAATGTCGCAGAAGCACTGCAACGCATCACCGGCATTTCACTCTCGCGTGCCCAAGGGGAAGGGGAACGTGTGGGTGTGCGCGGCACCACGCCAGAACAAAATCGCACTTTTTTAAATGGGCAAGCAATTGCCTCTGCGGATTGGTGGATCTCAACCCAACCTAATCGTGGTTTTAATTACACATTGCTACCCGCTGATCTAGTATCTTCTTTAGAAGTATATAAAACCCCGCAAGCAGATCACAACGAAGGCTCATTAGGCGGCTCTGTTAATATTAAAACGCAACGACCTTTGCATACGCAAAGTAATCAGTTTGTTACTAATGCACAAGTGCAATACAATGATTTATCAGGTGAATTTGACCCACAGTTGGCCGTATTTTATAACTGGACTAACCTAGACAAAGACGTTGGCGCATTAGTTACCTTTACCCGTAATCAACGCTCATTACGTCGTGATGGGCTTGAGTCATGGGGTTGGCATGAACAAAACTTTCAACAAAACAACGATGGCAGTTTATCAGCGACAGACAGCGACACTGGCGATATTAAAAACGTTTGGACACCAGGTGGTGGTGGCTCAGCAATATTCCAGCAACAGCGAGTGTTAACCAGTGCCACCGCAAATTTTGAATACCAACCTAATTTAGATTGGAATATTCAACTGAATACTTTGTATTCAGTACTTAACGCTGATAACAGTAACCAAAACTTTTTATGGCAGCCCAGTAGTGTGTTTGCCCGTGGCGGTCATATCAGCGATGCGAAGATTATTGATAACACCCTCGCCTTTGCCCGCTACTCAACAGTCCCAGAACAAAACGCACAAAATTTACCATTTAGTACTGCCATGGAAGCTATTTGGCGAGAATCCGAAATAAGTACCAGCAGTGTGCATTTAATTGTTAGTCAGCAAGCACATCTTTGGCAAAACCAATACCAAATTGGTTTGACCAAAGGCGGTGGCGGTTCCAAGCAAGATCACACCTCACAATTTTCAGCCAATACCGCCTATACGGTTGATACCACTGAGCGTAAAAATATAATCGCCAACTATGATGTATCCCCGCTTGATGGACAGGCTTGGCAACTTACAGAAGCACGTAACGACAGCCAAGATTCAAACGATCAAGAGTTCTATTTGCAAGGTGATTTTGAACGCGCAATTGATCATTCTATTATCAGCGCTATAAAAGTTGGCGCAAAGTACCGCGATCATCAACGTGATTTTATTCGTTATCGTTCATTTAACGGCGCATTTGATGGCATAGCCCAACAACTTGATTGGACCTTAGCCGACTACCCGGCAACTTTCCCCAGTGGATTTTTATCCGAAATTGGCGATCAACACACTCTCAAAAATTACAGTTATGTCGATATCAACGCATTATCTACAGATTTTAAAACGATCGACTTTGTACAACAGGAAGAAAAAGCCAGCCGTTTTGATATTCAAGAACGCACAACTGCAGGTTATGTTAAATTAATGCTTGATGGCAATGATTACCGAGCAAACTTGGGGGTACGCGTTGTTAATACCGAGCAAGACGCCGGTGCTTATAAACGTATTGGCTCACCGGTTGAGCAACAACAAAGCTTTGTCTGGCAGCAGCATAACAAAAACTATGTCGATATATTGCCAAGTGCCAATATCAGCATTGATTTAAGTGAGGACTTAATTGCCCGAGTCAGTGCCGCGCGGGTTATGTCTCGTCCGCAGTACAATCATTTAATGCCATCAACTAATTACAATGTCACCCAAGCGCAAGGCCAAGGTGGCAACCCAGACTTAGACCCTTATCGCGCTAATCAATTTGATCTAAGCGTTGAATGGTACTTTGATGATGCCGCGCTGCTCTCTGTGGCATTGTTTAACAAAGACGTTGAATCCTTTGTCGAATTTAAACGCACTATTGAGCGACACGAAGGCATTGATATGACCATTGACAGGCCAATCAATGGCAGCGGCGGTACTATCAGAGGGGTAGAAATTGGCTATCAACAAGAGCTTATATATGGTTTTGGTTTGATCACTAACTATACCTTTGTCGATGGCGATCGCACTGATAGCATTTCAGGGCGTGATAACTATGTACCTGGCACTTCAAAACACACAATAAATTTAACCAGTTACTATGAAAATGACTGGTTAAGTTCGCGTTTGGCCTACAACTATCGTACTCATTTTGCCACCGGTGTAGGAGAGACCATGATGGATGACTTTGGACAACTTGACGGCAGCATTACCTTCAAACTATCTGACAAGCTTGACTTTGTAATTGAAGCAATCAATCTCACCGATGAAATCACTTACCTGTATGAGCGCAATGAATATGCGCCAACAGGTATTTACCAAAATGGTCGACGCTTCTATTTTGGCGTACGTTACAGTCATTAATCGTTAACGCTTGCGTATTAGCCGCATATTTTAACATTTAAGGTACGTGCTGTTATAATCCTTCGATAATTAAAACAAGTGAATAAAACAAGCGAAGGAAAAATCATGCTAAAAACTAGCTTAGCACTGGCCATTGGGCTTTCAAGCTCATTGGCGGTTGCTGCCACATCGTTAACCGTTGAAGATATTCCAAAAATTCAATCTGTGCTACAAACCAGTATCAGCCCTGATGGCGAGACTGTGGCATTTACCCGCTCTGTACCACGTGAATTATACGTAGATGAAAATGGCACGAATTACAGCGAGCTTTATGTTGTTGATGATGAAGGTGTTGAGCGGCCTTTCATTACCGGCTCTGTAAGTATCAAGAGTATTCAATGGTCAAACGACAGTAAAACCATTTATTTTTTAGCTAAGTTAGAAGACGACAAGTTTACTGCTTTATACCAAATTCCGGTTGATGGTGGTCAAGCGCAAAAAGTGCTATCGCTAAAAGACACATCTATTTCAAGCTATCAATTAAGCCCTAATAACAAGCAACTTACTATTTTAGCTATGCCAGCGGCTGATAAGTCTGAAAAAGAACTGAAAAAACTCGGTTTTATGGCAGAAGTATACGAGCTAGGCTTAAAGAATAAACAACTGTTTATTGTTGATTTAGCCAAAGCTGACAAGCCATTAACTCCGCAAGCCCTGAATGTTGCCAATTACGTCAGCGACGTTAACTGGGCAGCACAAGGCGACAAATTATTAGTTAAAACTCAGCCTACGGCACTGATTGACGATAAATACACTAAATCACAATGGCATTTATTTGATATTGCCAGCAACCAAGTAACCATGTCATTTGCCACTGAAGGTAAACTTAATGGCGCTGAGTTATCTCATGATGGCCGTTATATCGCAATTTGGGGTGCAGAAGATAAACACGATCCAGCCGCTGGCCGCTTATTTTTAGCGGATACAAAAACCGGTGAAGTAACAGACTGGTTACCTGATTTTATGGGTCATATCGTTGATTTTGAATGGTCTAATAAACGTAATACACTAAACTTTATTGCCAATGTTGGTACGCAAAGCTTTGTAGCGAATATTAAAGCTGGTTCAAACAAATACAAGAAGCTAATTAAAGAAGGTGAATTTATAGCTTCAAACCTGAGCATTTCAGATTCAGATAAAACCATAGCACTGCGCGGCAACACAGCGAAGCACCCAAATGAAGTATTTATTATTCGTGGTTCTAAAGCACAACGTTTAACCGATTCAAACTCATGGTTGAATGACAAACGTTTTGCGAAGCAACAAACTATTTCACTTAAAGCCCGTGACGGTGTAGAGATTGATGGGGTACTGGTTTACCCGCTTGATTACAGCGAAGGCACACGTTATCCATTAATTATGTCTGTGCACGGCGGTCCTGAAAGCCATGATAAAGATGGCTGGGTAACTAACTATTCTCGTCCTGGGCAAATGGGTGCCGCACGCGGCTATGCAATGTTTTACCCTAACTATCGCGGCTCTACCGGTAAAGGTGTGGATTACTCTAAACTAGGCCAAAACGATTACGCTGGTAAAGAGTTTGATGATCTAGTTGATTTTAAAGATCATCTTGTTGAAATAGGCTTAGTTGATGCAAAACGTGTTGGCATCACCGGTGGTTCATACGGCGGCTATGCCTCAGCCTGGGGTGCAACAAAACTAACTGAACACTTTGCAGCGAGTGTTATGTTTGTAGGCATAACTAATCAACTTTCAAAGTTTGGTACGACTGATATTTCCAATGAAATGAACCTCGTACATGCCCGCTCTTACCCATGGGATAAATGGCAGTGGTATCTAGAGCGCAGCCCTATTTACTGGGCTGGTCAATCAAAAACACCATTGCTTATTATGCACGGTAAAGATGATCCTCGCGTACACCCAGCACAATCAATGGAACTTTACCGTTATATGAAAGTACAAGGCAAAGATGTACGCCTTGTATACTATCCTGGTGAAGGACACGGTAACCGTAAAGTAGCTGCACAATATGATTACAGCTTACGTCTAATGCGTTGGATGGATAATTACTTAATTGATGGCAACAAAGATATGCCAGCATTTGAGATTGACCACGCAGCTAAGCTAAAAGCGGTTAAAGACGCAAACAAGTAATACTTAATCTGACTTATCCAAGGCCAGCCACAGTGTTGGCCTTTTTCATTTTAACCTGTAACTTTTACATTGTTTTTATATCCTCTTGCGATTCGCTTTTTCAATTTCAATATAAAACAATGCCTTAAAACATGGCTCGCCACTTGCTTCTGTTAACTGTAAATAGGTTAAGCAAGGATAAATCATGAATATTTTTGAAGCACTACGTAACGATCACGATAAACAACGTTCACTGGTTGATGCACTTATTGAAACACATGGAGATTCACCGAATCGTCAATCGCTTATGGATAACTTAAAACATGAGCTAGAAGAGCATGCCAAGTTTGAAGAGCGTTATTTTTATAACCCTTTAATGTTTGATGATTTAACTCACGAAAAAGCCCGTCATGGGATAGCCGAACATCATGAGCTTGACGAGTTAATTGAACAACTTGAAGAAACCAATATGAGTTCACCTGCTTGGTTAGTTACCGCGAAGAAACTTCATCACTTGGTGCATCATCATCTTGCGGAAGAAGAACATGAAATATTTCAACTGGCTGGAAAAGCGCTAACCGAAGCGCAAAAACAAAGCTTAGCCGAAGAATATAACGACGCAATGAATGAAGCATCTTAGAAGCTTTGGTTATAGAGACACTTTGATCGTCCCCTCTTTAACACGCAGCTTAGGCAGCGTGTTTTTCTAATTAAACATTATTGCTACTAAGTGACAAGCCCAGCATCCCCTTGCTGGGCTTGTCATTTTCGTACTGTACAACAGTATTCGCCCCCCCATACAAACAGCTACTAGACATTACATTAATATGAATATTATTCACTAAATGTAAATACTCCCACCTACACAATTGAACATACAACTGATAATTGTTATCATGCCGACCTCGGTTGCTAATTAGATTTATAATCTTTATTCTTTTCATGAAGGAAGTACAATGAAATCCCGCCCACTTTATTTGGCCTCGCTGATCAGTGCATTATTAACATCTACACCACTTATTGCTGATGATAACAGCGCTGAAAATATGGAAGTTATGGTTGTTACCGCATCTGGTTACGAACAAAAATTAATTGATGCCCCTGCGAGTGTCTCGGTTGTTTCTCGCGAAGATCTTCAAAATAAGCCATTTAATAGTCTTGCAGATGCACTTCGTGATATCGAAGGTATCGATGTAGGAGAAGGACAAGATAAAAACGGCAATATCAGCATTACTATGCGTGGCCTACCTGCTAGCTACACCTTAGTGTTAATTGATGGCCGTCGTCAAAGTGATGTAGGTAACATCGGACCAAATAATTTTGGCAATAGCCAATTTATGTATATGCCACCACTTGAAGCAATTGAACGCATTGAGGTTGTACGTGGGCCCATGTCTACGTTATACGGTGCAGATGCCATTGGTGGTGTTATTAATATCATCACTCGTAAAAACCTTGATACCACACATGGTAGCGTGACTGTAAGCAGCAATATTCAAACTGACGACCAGTACGGTAACGATAACAAAATCGACCTATATTTAACCGGTCCAAGCGGCATTGAAGGGTTAACATATGGTATTCGTGGTAGCTTCTATGACCGCCAAGAAAGTAAGCCTACCTACAGTGAAAATTTACCACTACCAGATGGCAGCATCTGGGTTGATGACGGCAGCTTTGGCGATAAAAAAATTGTTGCAGCACGTAACTGGAATGCGGGCGCAACAATAAACTACCTAATAAATAAACAAAACGAAATTACCTTTGAGTACGATGTAGCCAAACAGCGCTACGATAACACCGAAGGTCAAACCGGTACGTTAGACAGCCCAGTCAGTTTATGGCGTGTTCGTGATGGTATTGTCCAACCTCGCGTAGGGTATACTCCTTATCAACGTGTTGAGCGTGAACAATTTGTACTCGCCCATGTTGGGCGCTATGACGCTGGCACGCTTACCAGCAGCATCACTCAAAGTAGCAGCGAAAACTTTGGCCGTTCATTACCGCTTAATGTACAAGAGCGTCTAGGTGTGCAAGCCATTTGGGATCAGGCTGTGCAAGATCAAGGCAGCAAAAAACCAAAATTAACAGATGCAATTTACGCGCAACTTGATACGGCTTTTTTACCTCGTCCAATGCGGACACTCAAACTTGATAACTTAATTATTGATACTAAGTTTGAATCAAATATTGATAACCACTACTTTGTAGTTGGCGCACAATATTTTGATGCCGAAATGGAAGATGGTGTATTTGGTATGTACGGAGATGGTTTCCGTGAAGGGACAACTCAAAGCCACCGCCAAACCGCTATTTTCGCAGAAGATAACTGGGAAATAACTCCTGATCTAACTGCGACTTTCGGCGCTCGTTATGATCACCATAATATTTTTGGCTCACAAGTTAGTCCTCGTGCATATTTAGCCTATTCTCCTGCCGATGAATGGACGTTTAAAGGTGGTGTTAGCACAGGTTATAAAACCCCAGAGCCAAACCAGTTATTCCCAGGGATCACCGGTTTTGGTGGCCAAGGTACGCGCCCTTTCGTGGGCACACCAGACTTACAGCCAGAGACCAGTGTAAACTACGAAATGGCCGCTTACTTTAATGGCAGTGATAGTTTCAGCGGTAATGTAACGGTGTTTTACAATGATTTTAAAGACAAAATCATTAACCAAGATAACTTACCAAACTGTGAAGTGGCCATTAGTGACGAACCTTGCGTTGAGATTGGCGCAGGTTGGGCTGGCATTGGCAGCACCTCGTTCAGACAAGCAGCTAACGTTGATAAATCAGCAACTCGTGGTGTTGAAGTAGCTGCTAACTGGCAAATTATCGACCGCTTAGCACTGCGCGGTAACTTTACTTACACCGACAGCGAAGTAAAAAGTGGCCGTGATGAAGGCTTACCGCTCGTTAATACACCTAAAAATATGTATAACTTAACGCTTGCATGGCAACCATTAGATGATTTAAGTGTTTCACTTATTTCTGAAATCCGCAGTGATCGTTATCGAGGGACTGCTAATGTGTCTGGCCCACAAGGCCCTGAAACACAAAAGCTCTACTACAAAGCCTATGATTTATATCATCTGGCTGCGAGTTATAAAATTAATGATAGCCTAGCATTAAATGCCCGTATTAATAATCTGCTGGATGACGACTTATCAAGCCGCACTTGTTTGTTAGTCACATCACAAGAAGAATATGAATGTACCTCAGATTATAACACCACACAAAAAGCACGTAGTTTTTGGGTATCTATGAGCTATAGCTTTTAACCGATAAATAATAAACAAAGCCCAGTAATCATACTGGGCTTTTTAGTATTACGATTTAACCCTGCCTTTATACTTCATCAGCCAACACATACTCAGGAATATGTCACGTTTCACATTGACGAATATAGCTTTAATCTCCTTTATGCAAATCGCCATCATATACCAAAACACAAAAGCATTTTTTGGGACTTATAAACACTGTATTAATAGCCTAAATGGGTTAAACAATTAACCAGTAAAGGGAGTCTAGTATTAATAAATTTAAGGACTTAGCACGCACCATAAGTTGCCTCTCAATAAATAGTAGCAACAATAAAAGTGCCCGCTAGCATGTTTAATAAAATTTAGTACAAGTTATAAAAAGCGACTACTATTTTATGAGTCTCAAATAATTGAACGCCTAAATGCTGATACAGTAAAACATGAAGGTAATAGCCAATGAGTAAAGAAATAGAACATGTTGAACGTCACCCTAAAGTTATTTTACTTTGTGATAAAGTAGAGGATTTAAGTGGTGTGGCTGAGTTAATTTCATCACAAGTCGATGCTTTTAGGACACTTAATCATTTTGAAGAGATACAAAAAATATTAGTTGACTCACTGCCTTTAGTAATTATTATTGCCATGTCAAACGTCAAACGTAGCATTGAATTATACAGTAAACTAGCAAAACAAAGTCTCCTTGATTACCCCCATGAAAATATTTTATTGTGTGAAAATAAAGAGTCTGGTATCGCTTTTCGCTGTTGTATGAAGGGTATTTTCAACGATTACTTTGTTTATAAGCCCATGTATGAAAACTATCGGCTGCGAATGATTTTAAATAATGCCTTAGTAAATAGTAAAAAAAACAATGATATCAAAAATCTAACGGATGAACATTTTGGCCATATTGATGCTGATGTTAAACAATTACTTGATGACGCAGCGCAATATCAAAACAGCACTAAACAAAAATTACACTCCGTTAGAAGTGATTTAGCCAAACAACAAGGAATCAATGAAGCCCAAACAGCGCTGATTGATGAACTTAGAGAAAAGTATATCGCGCCATTACTTAACGAATTAGAGTCCCAACTCAACTCCTCTGTTACTGAATTGATAGATAAGCTTAAAGATAAACAGCATTCACTTTCACATACATCTGAACTATTAAAACAAAGCACTGCACCTAACCACCGTAATTTAGCACCACCACTAAACGAAATAAATTTGGAACCTAGCCAAGAACAGCCACTACAAAAAATACAATCAAAAATTATGGTTGTCGAAGATAACGACATTTACCGCAATATCATTGGTCAAATTTTAATTGATGAGGGCTATCACGTTAACTGTGTCGCAACCGGACTTGAAGCTATAAAAATATTACGTAAAGAAAAATATGATTTAGTTTTTATGGACCTTTTCATGCCTGATTTGGATGGCTACAATACCACTCGGAATATCCGCAATATACCTAACTGTAAAGAAGTACCTATCATCGCGTTGACCAGTAATAAAAATAAAGATTTAATAAAAAAATGGGCAAGTTTAGGATTAGCCGCCTACATCACTAAACCCTCAACTAAACTTTCTATTTTAAAAGCAATCGAGAAATGTTCTTGAGTTAACTTTTCAGAGCATTTTTAACAACTAATAATACTCAAACGGTAGGTACAAACATGGAGCTAGAACTAACCAGCACGGCGGCTTTAATTGTCACTCATGAATTTATTATTTTAGCTCATAACAAAGCCGCCTCCATACTCTTAACCGGTAAATCAAGCTCACTTAAAAATCAGCATATAGAAAATTTTTTGACCTTTTCTTCACCTCAATGTGACGAACTATTTAATAGCGATATAAGTAACAGTTTTACCGCCACCACATTAAAGCAGCGATTAACTTTTTTAATGTTACCATACCAGCAAACCACACAGTTGCTACTTGTAACAGACTCTGCCCCCACACCAAATACTAACAATGATTACGATCATCAATTTGATAAAAGCCGTGAATTAGCTCTTAAAGCGGGCCGAATTGGTACTTGGCAAGCGATTTTAACTGCAACTGGCTGGTCATTCTCTTGGGATCAGCAAACAGCTGAAATGTTAGACAAAGTCATTCCTACAGATAATATGAACCTCAATGATTGGACTTGCACTATTCACCCACTTGATGTTGATGACGTTGTTTCAGCACTTCAACATTGTGCAGAAACTGGCAGCAATTTTGAACGTGAGTACCGTTATATTCTCAAAGATCAGAGCTTAGTTTATATTTATGCTAAAGGTGTAGTGCGCAATAGCACAGTTTCTCAAGCGGTGTGTATTGATGGTGTAATAATTGATCATTCCTCAGTATATGAAGCTAGAATGCGTTTGCAAGAATCAAATTTACAACTTGAGGCAGAAGTCAAATCTCGAACTAAAGAATTGCACCAAGCTGTAAAGCATGCCGAGATGGCCAGCCAATCAAAATCTGAATTCTTATCTATGATGAGCCATGAGTTACGCACGCCAATGAATGCGATTATTGGCGCACTCGACCTCCTAGCACTGCAGAATAATAGCTTTGAAGAACAAGATTTACTTGATACTGCCGCTATTGCTGCAAATAATCTGGTATCAATTTTAAATGATATTCTGGACATCAATAAAATTGAAGCCGGTAAGTTAGAGCTAGACTGCTACGATTTTGACATTTCTGAAACACTTCATAATATCGCTATTCTTTGTGCCCCCATTGCGCATCAAAAAGGACTTGTATTAACTATTGCTGAGACCTCCAGTCTACCAGCGCAGATTAATGGCGATGGTAACCGGATCCGACAAATACTTTTTAATTTGGTCAGTAATGCGATTAAGTTCACTGGAAATTGTAAAAATAAAATAGGGAAAGTGATAATTCATGTGGAATGCGTTCAAATTAATCAGCTAGTTAGCAAGCTTATCATGAAAGTTGTCGATAATGGTATTGGCATAGATAAAGACACCCAAAAGAAATTGTTTACACCATTCACTCAAGCCGACAAGAGCACTACACGACGCTTTGGAGGCACGGGGCTAGGATTGGCTATTTGCGGGCGACTCATAGACTTAATGGGAGGAGAAATTTTAGTTACCAGCGAGCTTGGCCTAGGCAGTGAGTTTAAGGTCGGTGTACCTACATGGAATTTCAAAACTCGTGAAGCCGAGTATTTATTCGAGGCCGCAACCTTATACCACAATAAAAACAATGAACTGCAAACGACTATCATTAGCGAAAAACTTGCATTCTATATAAAAACTATTACTTTTTGCCATATCGGTGATGCTGTTGATAGTAGCTCTGAGCATCTATCAATCTTCGTCATAACATCTTTGCATGACATCCAATTAATAAAACCTGCCGCCCTACCAAATAATGACCAACTAATTCTTTATGAACACACTATCCAGAAAAATTTAAAACAACTATTAACAAATACCCCCAGCTTAGAGATTGCAACAGTAACATTCTTTAATATAAAAAAGTGCCTATCTCTTTTAGCTAACCAACAGCCATATAATATTCAAGCAGCAGACTTTGACCTTAACCTAGACAACGACGATGCGGTAAATTATGACAATATTTCTGAAAATAGCCGCCCAATTTTGTTAGTTGAAGACAACCCATTTAACCAAAAGTTAATGCTTAAACAGCTTGCTAAGCTTGGATATCAATGTGAATTAGCAAACGATGGTGCACAAGGACTGAAAATGTGGCAAATAGGTCATTACGCTTTAATTTTAACCGACTGCCATATGCCTGTTATGGATGGCTTTGCCATGACCAAGCAAATTAGAGCAAGAGAAGGGCAACAAGATACCTCTCATATCCCTATTATTGCTGTCACAGGAGCAGCTATGAAAGGTGATCATGAACATTGTTTATCTATTGGTATGTCTGATTTTATTAGCAAACCAATTACCTTAGATAAATTTAAACTAACAATTGAGAAATGGTATGAAAACTGAACAACTACAAATAATTAATAAAGACACAATAAAACAATTGATCGGTGATAACAGTCATGAAATTGACTCTTTTTATCAGCAATTTTTACAACAAGCCAAAACTAGCCTAAAAAAGCTAGCAGACTATTATCAACAAAGTGCTTTTAACGAACTGAGAAATGAAGCTCATTACCTTAAAACATCTGCAACAGCAGTGGGTGCAGAACGCTGTTCCTACTGTTTACAACAATTAGAATTCTCATCGCATGCATTAGATAAAGAGCAATGTAAAACGCACCTTCAATCACTAAGTCACGCAATAAAAGAGGTGTTTTATGCTCTTAGTCACCAAAGTAACTAGGTCATTAATTTCAATTATCAGCACAAATGTAAAGTTAATTTATAAGCATGAGCTAGCAAACATGGCTAGCTCAGCTATATTAATTTTTTTTAAATAGTACCTGTGGGTTAACCATGGTTTTCATTTCTAAAACATTGCCGTTTGGATCTTCAATAAAAAACGTTTCTTGTTCAAATTCATTGCCAACAAAACGACGGTATGGCTTATCTAAATATTCAAGACCTGCGTCTGCAATACGCTTTTTTAATGCTTGAAATTGATCTTCTGATAAGTGAATGCCAAAGTGAGGAACTGCCACCGCGCCCATATCTACATCATGACGAACAGTTGGTAAGCGCTCTACGCTTTGATGAAGCGTTAACTCGTTACCCCAAAAATCAATGTCTACCCATCGCCCTGCTTCACTATTGCCCGTTTTACAGCCAAGTACGCCGCAATAAAATGTTTTCGCTTTTTCGAGATCACCAGCAGGAACTGCCAAGTGCAAACAGTTGGACATAAATTACCTTTACTAATAACTTTTAACATATGAAATATGCTGTATTATACATAAACTGCAATTTATATAACATTAACAGCATTACTTTTAGTAATTAATTGCATACCACCAAAGCTAAAACCAATACACTACTGGGGAATTTCTACTATTTCTGCTACTAGCGCTGCGCTCACAACCGCTAAATAAAAGTATTCTAATAAAGAGCAATCCGTTCGCTCTTTGTCGTTTAATAACTAATATAAATATAAAACTATTAATAACCCTAAACCGCCTACGCTATAATAATTTCATATCTAGCCTTGTTATTTTTTACGTGTATCTGTTAATATCCTCCGCGAACTTTATTTGCCCTAAATAAAGAATAATCATATACGGATTTATGGACATGAAAAAACTAATCGCAGTAGCAGCTCTATCTTTACTTCCTTTCTCAAATGCAATGGCTGACCAAGATATTGGTTGTGGTCTTGGTTCAATGTTATTTGCTGGTCAGCAAGGTAAAGGCGTGAAAATTTTAGGCGCTACAACTAACGGTACATCAGGTAACCAAACTTTTGGTATCACTTTTGGTACTCTAGGTTGTGATGGTACTGGTACAGTAACCTCTTCAGAAAAAATTGCTTTATTCATCGACGGTAACATGGAGCAACTTGCTCGTGATATGTCAAAAGGTGAAGGCGAAACTTTAGCTACTCTAGCTGAAGCTTGGGGCGTTGCAGATCAAGATAAAGCAGCGTTTAATGCGCTAGCTCAAGCACAGTATTCTGCAGTATTCACTTCTGAAAATGTGACTTCACAAACAGTTTTAGAAAACCTAAACACTGTAATTGCAAGTGATGCAAAACTTGCTTCTTATACTCTTTCTTAATCAGCTAAATTAGCCGGTTTTTATACGTATAAATAAAGCCGCTGGGGTTTATCTCTAGCGGCTTTTATTAGTGATTATGAAAAAAATATTATTTGTTTTACTAATTGCACTGTTCAGTGCTTACTCAAACGCTAAAAGTATTGAAATTAATACATTAGCAACAGATCCATACTGGCTTAAACTGGGTCACTATCGCCCGACGACGTTAGGTGGTTGGAAAAGTGAAGTAGACAGTGTTAAGTTTTTTTTATCCCCTAAAGGAAAAGTAAGCCCAAAGGATGAGCTCAATACCACTATTAACGCATTTAATGGCGATAATAGTCTCCCTCAACAAACACAACAAACTCGGTGCCAATTTCCTGCACGTTACACGTGGCTTAAAACAAAAATAAAAAATAACTGGCCAGAACTTAATTGCCCAGAGCTACAAGCTTGGCAAAAAATTATAAACCCTAAGGGCGTTACTTTAGTCTTTCCAACTGCATTTATGAATAGTCCATCATCAATGTTTGGCCATACCTTGTTACGTATTGATGCAAAGGATCAAACTCGGCATAAAGAATTACTCGCATTTGCCGTTAATTTTGCAGCAGAGCCAGATGGTTCTGATAATGCTGCAATGTATGCATTAAAAGGCTTAATTGGTAGCTATCCGGGCAAATTTTCACTGATGCCGTATTATAAAAAAGTACGCGAGTATAATGATTTAGAATCTCGTGATATTTGGGAATACAAACTTAATTTATCCGAGGAGCAAGTTAAGCTTATTTTATTACACCTATGGGAGCTACAATTAGCCACATTTGATTACTTTTTTGTAGATGAAAACTGCTCTTATCAGCTGCTCGCATTATTACAACTTGCAAAAGACGATCTCAATTTAACATCCTCATTTGACTTACAAGCCATTCCATCTGATACCGTTGCGGTACTTAGAAATAATAACTTGTTACAAACACCTAATTATCGTCCTGCGTTTGGTACTAAACTGTATCATTATTCTACTCAAATGACTGACGAGCAACTTAGTGACGCAAGAGCCCTTATGCAAGGTGGATCACTCAATACCCGTAACTATTGCGAATCACAATTGGTCGCTATATTAGAAATGGCCTATGAGTGGTTAAATTTTGAGTTTTACGATAAAAATTTAAACCGTGAAGAAATTGCCCCTCGACTTGCTAAGTTACTCCTCATGCGTAGCAAATATAAAATAGCTTCGCCATTTAGCAAACCAAGTCGACCTGCGGCCTCTCCAGAGCAAGGTCATGGTTCTTCTAAAATAACGCTAGCAAGAACCCATTATAATCAACAAAGTGATTTAACAAGTTTTGCATATCGCCTCGCATACCATGACTTACTAGATACCTCTGCTGGGTTTATTCCTGGTGCTCAAATTAGCTTTTTTGATATTGAAGGCGCTATAAAAGACAACGGTAACACTCAGCTAGAACATTTTTATCTATTAGATGCAATGTCACTTGCACCCGATAACCGGATTTTTGATAGCTGGTCATGGAACCTTAAAATGGGCTTTGATCGACAGCCAAATAATGACTTTCAGCAAGGCCGCTGGTTTACTAAAGGTGGCTATGGAAAATCAATCGGCAACCCAAACACCCTTCATGGCTATTTATTAGCACAAGTTGAGTTTAACAATGGCGATATAACGGATAAGTTAACAACGGGGGTTGGCACAGAAGCTGGTGTTATTTGGCAAATCAATAATAGTCATAAGCTTGCCCTTACAACAAATATAATATGGCTTGTCGATGCAGACGTAGATAATCACGCTGATCTAACATTAAAATGGAATTACGCTTTGTCGCGAAATTTATCTATACGCACAGAGCTAAAAAACCAGCGATGGTATACAAGCAGTACGTCGGCTAAACTAGCCATTCAATATTACTTTTAATCACTGGGTTTTACGGAGCTTGTTGGGTAGCCAAACAGCACGTTTAACTTGGCTTTTAACCCTTTAGCTTGGTAGGTACTTTTAAATAAATACTGCCACTGATGAAAGGTAATTTTAATCGGGTTATTACTGTTTAGTTGACCAATAATGCCGTATTTACAAGGCTTGTTTTCATTTTCTTCGACGTAAGTGCCAAATAATTTATCCCAAATAATTAAAACACCAGCGAAGTTTTTATCTAAGTAGCCATTATTTATAGCGTGGTGCACCCGATGATGCGATGGGGTATTAAATAATGCTTCAAACCAACCGAGCTTTTTTACCACTTGCGTGTGTACAAAAAATTGATAAGCCAAATTAAGTGCCACCACAGCAAAAACAATCACAGGCTCAAAGCCTATTAATATCATCGGCAACCAAAATAGCCACATTCCCGCCAGCGGATACATTAAACTTTGCCTAAATGCCGTGGTAAAGTTCATTTTAGTAGAACTATGATGCACTACATGAGCGGCCCATAACCAATGAATATGGTGTGATGCACGATGAAACCAATAGTATAAAAAGTCTTGCAGTAAAAAAGCGCCTAATACAGTAAATAGCGTCAATTCAATATCAAATAGCCGAAACTGATACAACCAATAAAAAAACGGCATTAATAATAATAACGCAATGGCATCAGCTCCTTGATGTAATAAAGCAAGTAACGCGTTGGCTAAGCTATCTTTTATATCGTAATAGCGCCTAAATTTTATAAGCTCAATACCAACAAATAGCAAAAAAATAGGGCTCAGTGCCAATAAAATAATTTCAATGCTCATGGCGTTTCTCCTGAAAATAGCAGGCTATTTTTTTAAGTGCTTGGCTAACATCTTTTTTTATAAAAAAAACCAGTATAAAGTCGGGTAACCACAAAGGCGCAATACAATGAATGTGGTAGCTGATCTCGGTGAGTGATGGCTGAGCATTATTGGCTTTTAAATAAATATCACCACGATGCTGTGCAACAGGTTTATCCCCTAAAATGCGGTAACAAATGTGGCTATTATCAGCGGTTATTATTTGCTCTTTAAATGTTGTACCTTGCACTTTTATTTGTCTAATGGTGCCTTTTCCGCCACTTATTTCACCCGAGTCTTGCGGTGTTAACACACTAAACTGCGCATTAAAAAAGCGCCCTAAATCAGCATGCGCTAATAATAAGGTACGTAATTGTTCAGGCGTTGCTGCCACACTATGTTTAACATTTATCTCAATCATTGTGTGCCCCATATTATTTTTATAGATCTCTAGCATATAAAAATATTGCATGGCAAACTTGCGATTAGATGACTATTTTTTAGCTTTAGGCGACAAATGAAAACCTTAGCCGATCATTACTTTTGTAGCTGTTTGGATTACCTTGAAGCCAGAGGCTTAGCTAGCCATGAGGTTTTAAATGCAATTGAATTTAACGAGTATACCAATAAACAAACACAACAATTAGCGCCACGTATTAGCTTAAACAGTTATAACACGCTACTAAATTATGCAAAAGAAGCCCTTAATGAGCCTCTTTTTGGCTTTAAACTTGGCCAGCAAATACGCACTGCTGATTTTGGTGTTTTAGGGTATTTAATTGAATCCAGTACAAACTTAGCCAGTGCCATTACTGCACTACTCAGTTACGACCGCTTAGTGGCTGATATAGGGCAAGCTAAATTTGAACAGCATCAAACACTGGCTAAGGTTAAATGGCTCGCCGATCCGCAGTGTAGCTCTGACGTTATTTTACGTAATATGACCGCATGGGTAAGCGTAGTACGCCAACTACTGAACCCTGAACTTTCGCCTAGCTGCGTTTACTTTTCAAAAGTATATTCAAGCACTGAACAACAGATGTTAGCAAATTGGTTTAACTGCCCAATAAAAACCAATGCTCAATATAACCAGATAGAGTTTCCAACTAGTTACTTAACTTTGCCATTTAAAACCGACAATATGCAAATCAATTTAGTGCTAAAACAAATGTCGGAGCAACAACTATCCCAGTTTAAAAGCCAACAACAATTAACAGGAAAAATTAATAATATCTTAATGGCTAAAAATGATTTACAAAAGTGTACGTTAATTCGCACCGCAAGCGCGTTAAATATGACCCCAAGAACATTACAACGTCGTTTAAAACAAGAGCATAAAACCTTTGCAGCGCTACTTGAAGCAGAACGAAAACGACGTTTATCACTTTATATTAATCAATACCCTTTAAACACAATTGCATTTATGTTGGGTTTTAACGACCAAAGCTCATTCAATCGTGCTTTTAAACGCTGGTATAACATCAACCCTCGCGACTATATAAAAAATACTCTCTGACTTAGTAAATCAGCATCATTTGAAAAATGGCTTACCAATTGAAATTTATGCATTTACCAATACAACTAATTGGGGTGAGTATGAAAATATTCAGTCAGATATATTTGACCATATTTTAGCGATATTACCCGCCTTTTCGTTACGTGCCCATGAGGCACCGACAGGGAACGATATTCGTCAACTCATTAAATAATCACTAAATCCGTTTTAATTGTGCTATTAACCACTGGTGAATATCGCTGTTATTTGAACGTGGATGCCATGCAGCAATCACCTTAAATGGCGGTGGTAATAATTCAACTTCAAGCTGTTTCACTTTGGCGTTTGGCAGTAAACGCGATGGGTAAAAAGCAATTAAGTCAGTACTGCAAAGCAAATCGGGGACAAATGAAAAGCCAGGCACTGACATTACAATATTGCGCGCATAGCCCTTATCAGCAAACCATTGGTCGTGAGAGCCTCGTAGGTTAGCCCGTGACGCTGAAACCACTAATTGAGGGTGTGCCGCCACTTCAGCAAGGCTCAATGTCGATGAAGAAAACATAGTGTCTTTACCTGCAATACAAATATGTTGTTCTTCAAATAGTGTGTCATAGATTAAGTTTGCAGGGATAAATTCAGGAAAACTAATTAATAAATCCAGCTCTCCTGCACTTATTAATTGATTAACATTATCAGAGGCAAAGTCACGAATAATCAGCTTTAATCCTGGCGCTTCGCGTCTTGTTATTTCTAATAATTGTGGCAAAAGAGCCGCTATAGCGTAATCAGTCGCACTTATTGTAAATACGCCCTTGTAACTACTTGGGGTAAATTGTTTAGGTATTAATAACGCTTCTACCTGAATTAATATTTGATTAACGGGCTTCTCTAGTGCAATTGCCTTAGGTGTTGCAACCATTGTATTGCCTTGGCGAATAAAAAGCCGATCGTCAAATAAGTCACGCAATTTTCGCAGCTGCTCACTAATAGCCTGCTGGGTTAAGCCCATTTTGCGCGCCACATCCGACACATTTTTTAGTTTAAGTAATGCACTCAATATTCGTAATTGTTTTATATCAAGCCGAGATATACCATTCATAATTGTATCTTAAACAAAAAATCATTGTTTCAAATTGTACCTTTTAATCCCTATGCTCACCAGCATTGTAATTGGCACTAAACAGCATTATTAATTTAAAAGGTATTAAAATGAGTCAACCAAGTAAAAATATCGACAGTCTATTTTCATCAATCAATTTAGGCCCATACACACTTAAAAACCGTATTGTAATGCCGCCACTTACACGCTCACGCAGCACAGTTCCTGGCAATATCCCCAACGAGGTGATGGCCACATATTATGCACAGCGTGCTAGTGCTGGTTTTATGGTTACCGAAGGCACTCAAATTGAACCAAGAGGACAAGGGTATGCCTGGACACCAGGCATTCATTCTAATCAACAAATAGCTGGTTGGAAAAAAGTAACTGATGCAGTACATGCAGAAGGTGGGATTATTTTTGCCCAGCTTTGGCACGTTGGCCGCGTTTCACATACCAGCTTACAGCCTCATGAAGCCAAACCTATTGCTCCCTCAGCTCTAACAGCTGATAGCGTTAAAGTCTTTATTGAAACAGGACCGGCTCAAGGCGCTTTAGCCAACCCAAGTGAACCACAAGCTTTAACAACCGATGAAGTAAAAGAGCTTGTTGGCATGTATGCACAAGCTGCCCGTAATGCGCTAGAAGCTGGGTTTGATGGCGTAGAACTGCATTGTGCTAATGGGTATTTAGTTAATCAGTTTATTTCTGAGCACACCAATAAACGAGATGATGAATACGGCGGCTCTCTTACTAATCGCCTACGCTTTTTAAAAGAAATTGTCGCGGCAGTAAGTGATGTAGTAGGCCCTGAGCGCTTAGGGGTTAGATTTGCGCCATTATTTAGCAGTACTGATGAAACCCGAGTTTATTTAGGGCTAGTAGAATCAAACCCGCATCATACCTACATTGAAGCAATTAAAGTACTTGAACAAGCTGGTATTGCCTACCTCTCAATTGCAGAAGCTGATTGGGACAATGCCCCTGATTTACCAGAGCAATTTTATCAGGCAGCCAGAGCTGAATTTTCTGGGCGTATTATTTACGCTGGTAAATACACCGTTGAAAAAGCGGTGGCAATGTTAGCTAAAGGCTACGGTGATTTATTTGCCTTTGGCCGCCCTTTTATTGCAAACCCAGATTTACCAGCGCGTATACAAAATCAATGGCCATTAAATGAAGTCGATGTAACCACCATGTATGGTGGCACTGAGCAAGGTTACAGTGACTACCCTTGCTACAAAAATGATTGATAAAAATAACGGGGTAGAGGCAGCTTAAGTTAAAAATAAATGACCCAAACATGCAGCTCATGTTTGGGTGATTACAGGGTATTAGTGTTTTTTATCTATCACCATTTTTAGTTCATTTAATGCGGCAACCGAAAAACCCCAATCATAAAAGTAAATAATCTTACCGCTACCATCAATTAATACGATGCGGCTATTATTCGGATTTTCGTTACCAGTGAACGCTTGTACTGCATCACCGTCTTTATAAATAGTGATCACCCCGCCCCACAGCTCTTTAGGAATGCCTTTTCTCATACCGCTATCAATAAAAGTACTAAACATACGCGGCACCATGCCTTGAATTGTGGGTAACTCATAAGCAGTGACGTTTATGCCACTCATATCCAAGCCAATAAGCCAGCGATCAATATCAAATTGACTATCTTGTTTATACCCAATTAACAGTAATGTTTGTGCATTGTTAAAGTCTGTAGGGATAGTAAATTGCTGTTGCTCCAAGCTTTCACCACTGATAGTTGGAAACTGTTTACCGACTAAGTTCTGATTTGGGTATTGGCTCGAACACCCACTTAAAAAAATAAAAAACATTAAACCAACAACTGATCGCAACATCTCTGTTCTCACTATTAATTAATAAACGATTAGGACAAATTCTTTTGAATACAAGATTTTGATACGAATAAACACGCTATTAAGATCTAAATAACGACCAAAGAAGTCCATTCATACTGTTTTTATCATTGCTTAATTTACCATTCATTATTAGCACCTTTAAAAAGAAGCTCAACAGTTATATTTGGGTGCAATAGTATTTTTTATATTCAAATATTATTAGCACATATCAATTTGTTCTATAGCATATCAAAAGTGTATTTTCGTAATCCGATACAAAACGCTAAAGTGCCGCGCTTATTCACAGCTTTAAAGAGGATACTATGTCGCTTGCTGTTTTATTAATGCTGGCATTATTTGTCGGTTTGCTGTTTGCGATTTATCTTTTTTCGCAAAAAAGTAAAACCTTATCTCGCACTGTTTTATTTGGCTTAGTTGTTGGTAGTGCTTTTGGTTTAGCTTTACAATTTTTATTTTCCCACTCCCCGGAGTCTATCAATGACGTTTTAAGCTGGGTAAGTGTTATTGGTAAAGGCTATGTTGGGCTATTAAAAATGATCATCATGCCATTGGTATTGGTGTTTATGATTGCCGCCGTGGTGAAACTAGAGAACCAAGGCTCTTTGGGCAAAATATCGTTCATTAGTATTGCTGTTTTACTCTTTACTACCGCAATTGCGGCCTTAATTGGTATTGCCGTAACCTATGGCTTTAATTTAAGTATTGAAGGCTTAGTTTCGGGAACCCGTGAGGCAGCCAAAATGAGCACGCTAGAGGGTAAAGCCGCCAATGTAGCAGATTTAAGTGTGCCACAAATGCTATTGAGCTTTATTCCAGAAAATCCATTTGCTGATTTAAGTAACCAACGCTCAACCTCTATCATTGCCGTCGTTATTTTTGGTGTCCTTGTAGGGATTGCCGCACGCAAGGTGATGCTTGAACGTAGCGAACTAGCAGATCCAATTCGCAACGGTGTTAACGCCTTACAAGCCATAGTAATGAACTTAGTAAGAATGGTAATAGCACTAACGCCTTATGGCGTCGCAGGGTTAATGGCAAGCGTTGTGGCAAACTCAAGTAGCAATGATATTGTTAATTTACTGGCGTTTATTGTGGCTTCCTATGTCGCTATATTATTAATGTTTATTGCTCATGGTTTATTACTTAGCCTAGTTGGTGTGAACCCTAAGAGTTACTTTGAAAAAATCTGGCCAGTACTGACCTTTGCATTTAGCTCGCGTAGTTCAGCAGCCTCCATTCCTATGAATGTGGATGTACAAATTAACCAGCTAAAAGTGCCGCCTGCTATAGCTAACTTATCGGCTTCTTTTGGCGCAACTATTGGCCAAAATGGCTGTGCCGGTATTTACCCAGCCATGCTGGCAATGATGGTAGCACCCAGCGTAGGAATTGATCCGCTGACATTCGAATTTATTTTACCGTTAATTGGCATTGTTGTTATAAGCTCTTTTGGTATTGCCGGAGTAGGTGGTGGCGCAACGTTTGCTGCATTGGTTGTATTACCGACCATGGGCTTACCGGTTGAGATAGTTGCGTTACTGATCTCAATTGAGCCATTAATAGACATGGCACGCACCGCATTAAACGTATCAGGTTCAATGACCTCAGGTGTTATAACGAGTAAATTAATTAAAGTGCGCTAGTACTTATTTTTTGTAGTCGCCCAGCTTTGGCTGGGCTTTTTTATCTGTATTACTCTCTCCGCATTAAGTAAAAACAATCCATTTATCTAATCACTAAAACAAAACCAATCACGTTTATAGATTATAGTAATCGCTTTATTTCGCACACACATTTCAGCCCGTTGCTATATTCTTTTTACTGCTTTGTTATTCAGGCTTGATTAAGCCTCTCTTGAGCAAACAAATTTACAACTCAATAATTTTTAAAGCGATTGAGATCTCTGTTTAAAGTAGTAATACGCTTTGTATAACGAAATTCGTTAACTTTAAGGAAGCTGACAATGAAAAACCGTTCATTCAATAAAAAAGCGCTTGTTGGATTTATAAGTATGGCACTTATATCTGGCTCCGCTTTTAGCCAAGAAAAACCACAAATGTCAAAGCCACAAGGTGCTGTTGGCATGGGTGAAGCTAAAATAGGCGCAACCAGAACAAACCAGTTTTGGTGGCCAGATCAACTTAACCTTTCACCTCTGCGTGATCATGATGAACGCTCAAACCCTTACGGTGCCGACTTTAATTATGCCAAGGCATTTAATAGCCTAGATTTAGACACAGTAAAAAGTGATATTGATGCCCTACTTACCCAATCTCAAGATTGGTGGCCGGCGGATTTTGGTAACTATGGGCCATTTTTTATCCGTATGACATGGCACAGCGCAGGTACTTACCGTACGCTTGATGGCCGCGGTGGTGCTGGTGGCGGTCAACAACGTTTTGAACCACTCAACAGCTGGCCAGACAACGTAAGCCTAGATAAAGCGCGTCGCCTACTTTGGCCTATTAAACAAAAATACGGAGAAGCACTTTCATGGTCAGATTTAATCGTATTAGCCGGTAACGTTGCACTGGAAAACATGGGGTTTGAAACCTATGGTTTTGCCGGCGGCCGTACTGATGACTGGGAACCAGACATGGTTTACTGGGGCCCTGAAGTAGAAATGCTTGCCAGCGATCGCGAAGACGCAAGCGGCAAATTAGAGCGTCCATTGGGTGCAACTCACATGGGTTTAATTTACGTAAATCCTGAAGGCCCAAAAGGCGTACCTGATCCAATCGGTTCAGCTAAAAATATTCGTGTGGCGTTTTCTCGCATGGCCATGAACGACGAGGAAACTCTTGCACTTATCGCAGGTGGCCACACCTTTGGTAAAATGCATGGTGCGCACAAACCTAAAGATTGTGTGGGTGCAGAGCCCGCAGCAGCAGGCATTGAAGAACAAGGGGTAGGCTGGAAAAACAAATGTGGTAAAGGCCACTCTGAAGATACCGTATCAAGTGGTTTAGAAGGCGCATGGACACAAGCTCCTACTCGCTGGTCATCACTGTACCTTAGCAATCTACTTAACTTTGAGTGGAAACAAACTCGCAGCCCAGCGGGTGCCATTCAGTGGATCCCAACGGATGAATCGTTACATAACGCCGTACCTGACGCTCATATTAAAGGTAAGTTTAACGCACCGGTAATGACTACGGCCGACTTAGCGTTAAAATTTGATCCAGAGTATCGCAAAATTGCTGAGCGCTTTTTAAATGACCCTAAAGAGTATCAACTGGCATTTGCTAAAGCATGGTACAAATTGACTCACCGAGATATGGGGCCACCACGTAACTTCTTAGGTAAAGAAGTTCCTAAAGAAGACTTAATTTGGCAAGATCCTATTTCAGCAGAGACTCAATCAAACATTGATGCTGGCGCAGTAAAAGAGCTTAAAGCCAGCATTTTAGATTCAGGTCTTAGCGTATCAGAGCTAGTACGTGTTGCATGGGCATCTGCTGCAAGTTACCGTGACTCTGATATGCGCGGTGGTGCCAACGGTGCACGCATTGCGTTAGCTCCACAAAAGGATTGGGCGGTCAATAATCCGGCCGAAACTGCAAAAGTACTTAACGTATTAAAAGCGATTCAAGCCGACTTTAATGATAGTTTCTTTAGCAAAAGCCAAGTGTCACTGGCCGACCTGATTGTGTTAGCTGGTAATACAGCGATTGAAAAATCAGCGAAAGATGCAGGCTACACAGTAGACGTACCGTTTAATGCTGGCCGTGGCGATGCTACGCAAGCACAAACTGACGTTAATGCATTTAGCTTATTAGAGCTGCCTGCAGATGGCTTTAGAAACTACTTTGATGCTGAAAAAAGCTACAAATCGCCAACTGAAATGCTAATAGATAAAGCAGATCAACTTGATCTAACCGTGCCTGAAATGACGGTATTAGTAGGCGGCTTACGTTCGCTTGATGCAAACTATCAAGGCACTGACTACGGTGTATTTACTGACAAGCCAGGCACTCTAAATAACGATTTCTTTGTTAATTTATTGGATATGTCTACGGTTTGGAAAAAGTCATCAGATGCGGGGATTTATCAAGGCTTTGATCGTCAATCAGGTGAGCAAAAGTACACAGCCACTTCAGTTGACCTTATCTTTGGTTCAAATTCAGAGCTGCGTGCAGTTGCAGAAGTATATGCCTTTGATACATCAAAGCAAAAGTTTGTAGAAGACTTTGTTGCGGCATGGACTAAAGTAATGAATCTTGATCGTTAACCAATAAGCAGTTACAACGAACTCTGTAATTTCGTAGTTTGCCAAATTTGTAACATGGTGTTTTACGCATACTAATATAAGCGCTGCAACAATGCAGCGCTTTCATTAATTGTAACTGGTTATTTGTTTTTAAGCTTAAACGCTTTATTTAAAAGAAGCCGAGCGGATCTTCGCTGTAGCTTACTAATAAGTTTTTAGTTTGTTGGTAATGATCAAGCGCAAGCTTGTGGGTTTCGCGGCCGATGCCTGATTTTTTATAACCACCAAACGCAGCGTGTGCAGGGTACATATGGTAACAGTTGGTCCATACACGGCCTGCTTCTATTTTACGGCCAAAGTGATAAGCGCGGTTCATGTTGCGGCTCCATACCCCTGCGCCTAGACCAAATTCAGAGCTATTAGCCAGTTCGAGTGCTTCGGCTTCGTCTTTAAAGGTCGACATTGAAATCACTGGGCCAAAAATCTCTTCCTGGAATACCCGCATATCGTTCGTGCCTTTTAACAGCGTAGGCTGAATGTAATAACCATCATTTAGCTCATCTGTTAGTTGCTCTACATTACCACCAGCGAGCACTTGTGCGCCTTCGTTTTTACCAATCTCTATATAACTAAGAATCTTATCAAACTGTGCTTTTGACGCTTGTGCGCCTACCATGGTTTCACTATCAAGCGGGTTACCGCGTTTAATTTTTAATGTGCGCTCTAAAATGCGCTCGATAAACTGCTCGTAAATATCTTCTTGAATAAATAAACGCGACGGACAGGTACATACTTCACCTTGGTTAAAATAGGCAAGTACAGCCCCTTCTATCGCTTTACTTAAAAATGAATCATCTTTGTCCATCACATCGTTAAAGAATATATTCGGTGATTTACCACCGAGCTCAACAGTGGATGGAATAATGTTATCTGCGGCACATTTTAAAATATGCGAGCCTACAGGAGTCGAGCCAGTAAAAGCAATTTTAGCGATACGCGTGCTGGTTGCCAGCGCTTCGCCCGCTTCTTTACCAAAGCCGTTCACGACATTAAGTACGCCAGCAGGCAGTAAATCACCAATGATTTCCATCAACACTAAAATAGATACTGGTGTTTGTTCTGCCGGTTTGAGTATCACACAGTTACCTGCAGCAAGCGCTGGTGCAAGTTTCCATGCGGCCATTAGAATTGGGAAGTTCCACGGAATGATTTGCCCAACAACGCCCAGTGGCTCATGAAAATGATACGCGACTGTGGTTTCGTCTATCTCGCCAATACTGCCCTCTTGGGCGCGAATACAGCCGGCAAAATAACGAAAATGATCTGCCGCCAGTGGGATATCTGCCGCCAATGTTTCACGAATGGCTTTACCGTTATCCCACGTTTCGGCAACAGCAAGTAGCTCAAGGTTTTGCTCTATCCGATCGGCAATTCTTAATAAAATATTGCTACGAGCCGTTACTGAAGTTGTACCCCAAGCAGCTTTTGCAGCGTGGGCTTTATCAAGGGCAAGTTCAATATCCGCTTTGTCTGAGCGTGGTACTTTACAAAATACTTTACCGTTAACGGGGCTAATATTATCAAAGTATTGACCATTTACAGGCTCAAGCCACTGTCCACCAATGTAATTACCATACTGAGATTTAAAGTTAATAAGTGCGCCGTCGCTGCCAGGATTTGCATAGATCATTGTGTGTGTCCTTTATTCAAAATGTTGCTTTTTAATTTAATCAAATTAACTAAGTTTGACGGGAGATTGTTGTTTATTTATCCGCCACCTGTTGACATTAGCTTATAAGAAGCATAAAAACTTGATTAGCTGTCCAAAAAACATGTCTGTGCGTCCAAACTCTGTTGGTCGTGTTTAAAGGAAATAAAATGAATTCCACGTTATTGACTGAAAAACTGACTAAAAAGCGCCAAGCGATTGATGTACTGATCGAAAATAAAATTACTTTTGCCTCAGACAACGCCGAGCTGAGCATTTACGACACCTACCAAGATGCACAAAAAGTAGCACTGCATTCCAGCGAATTGCTGTTTTGCGGCATGATCAGCGGCAAAAAAGTGATGCACGTTGCCGACAGTAACTACCATGAAGAGTTTTTACCCCAGCAATCATTTGTATTAGCACCCGAACAAGGGGTTTTAATCGACTTCCCAGAAGCATCAATGCAGCAACCTACCACCTGTTTGGCAATTGAAATTAGCCGCGATAAAATCAGTCAAGTAGCTGATGCGCTAAATATGCAGCAGCAAATAAGCAGCGGTGATTTTTTTCATTACATTCCAAAGCTGGTGCATACCCAACACAATCAACAAACCCAACAATTACTTGAACGGATGATTGGGTTATTTAGCGAAAACGAGCAAGATCGTCATTATCTAATTGATCTATCAGTAAATGAGTTAATCACTCGACTATTACAACAACAAAGCCGCGATTTAATGCTCGCCAATTGCCAACAAACTATTGTATGCCCATTAACCGATGCCCTGCATTTTATTAAAGAACATCTTAATCAAACGTTAGATATCGATACTTTATGTAAAATAGCCTGTATGAGCCGTAGTAAATTTTACCAGCAATTCAAACTCGCCTTTGGGCAAAGCCCGGCCATGTGGCAACAGCAGCTAAGATTAAAGAGATCTCGTCAACTTCTACAATCAGGACAACAAATAAGTCAAGTTTGCTACGATCTTGGCTTTACCAACCCCAGTCACTTTAGCCGTTTGTTTAAGCAAAAATTTGGGATTTCACCTAAACAATGCAAGCATTAATATTCATCTATTAAGAATTTTTAACTAAATTAAAAGTTTTTATTGACTCGAACACAATTGCAGATTATTTTCCCGCTGATGTTTTTATCGGCATAACAATAGCGGCATGCATCCCCTGCACCGTCTGGCGCCAAGCCAACGCACTTTACTGTGTCGCACTTGTGCTCATCCCACCGCGAAAGCCAACAGTAATGATTGCGTGCAAAAGCAGTGACTTGGAATATCAGCCGTTAGGCTAACATTCTTTGTTTTTGTTAAGCAGTTTGAGCCAATGACTCGAATGCTTTTTATTTTGTGAATACTTAAATGCTTGAACCTTCTGCGTTAAGTCTTGTGCCGCCAATTGTAGTGGTGGTTTTGGCGATAGTGTTACGTCGTCCTATTTTATCTTTGCTGATCGGCGCCCTTGCAGGCCTTGCTATGCTAAATCCAGTTGAAATGCTTAGCAACTTTGCTGCGGCATCGTTAAAAGTCATGGTCGATGAAACAATCGGCTGGCTTATTCTAGTGTGTGGTGGCTTTGGTGCGTTAATCGCATTACTAGTGCGTACCGGTGGTGCAGCAGCATTTGGTTGTTTTGCGCTGCGTTTTTGTAAAGGCCCACGCTCATCTTTGCTCATGACCTTTTTGCTTGGTATCGTTATTTTTATTGATGACTACCTCAATGCGCTTACCGTGGGTGAAACCATGAAACGCATTACCGATAAATTCAAAATTAGCCGTGAGATGCTTGCTTATGTAGTTGACTCTACCGCAGCGCCAATTTGCGTATTAGTACCATTGTCTACATGGGCGGTATTCTTTGGTGGCTTATTGGTTGATAACAACATCGCCAGTGAAGGCCAAGGTATTGCCGTGTATATTCAAGCCATACCGTATATGTTGTACGCTTGGTTTGCCGTGCTACTTGTGCCATTAGTGGTACTTGGCGTTATCCCTTTATTTGGGCCGATGAAAAAAGCCCAATTACAGGCGATGCAAGAGCAACTGCAAGTAGATCCAGCGCAATACAATGAAGTACAAACAGCCGATGAATACGCAGTAAAAGCCGTTGAAGAAAGCTTTGAAAGCGCAGACAGTCACGGCAAACTGTACAACTTTTTACTGCCTATTTTATTACTCGTTGCGTTCACTGTGTATTTTGACATTGATGTATACAAAGGGTTATTAGCGACATTCACCGTAACAATCCCATTTTATATGTTGCAAAAACTAATGCCATTTGCCGAAATGATTGAAAAAATGCTCGATGGTTTTAAAAGCATGCTGCCAGCGATAGGTACTGTGATTGCCGCATTTATTTTTAAAGATGTATGCGACCAACTGCTATTACCGCAGTTTGTAATTGAATCGCTCAGCCCATTTATGACTGCGGGGTATTTACCTGCCGTGGTGTTTTTAGCAATGGCAATTTTGGCGTTTGCTACAGGCTCAAGCTGGGGTATTTTTGCGGTAACAATTCCAATTGTGATGCCATTAGCCGTCGCCGTTGATGCAAATATACCGCTGGTGATTGGTGCGCTGTTATCTGCCTCATCATTTGGTAGCCAAGCATGTTTTTACTCAGACTCAACAGTACTAGCGGCCCAAGGGTCTAGTTGTAACTTAATGAGCCATGCCATTACTCAATTGCCATATACGCTTATTGCAGCAGCCTGCGCGTTTGTCGGCTTTTTAGTGATTGCGTAAAGTGCATACTTTTAATAAAAAATCGATTACAGTTTCCTGTAATCGATTTTAATGTTGTACGTTCTTATCTTAGTAATTACTAAAACTTCCCAACCGACTTCACTGAATCAGTTGCCGATGCAGCATTAATGTAACCAATCATGCTTGGGTTTTTACTAACTAAATCAATCACCTCCGCATCGTTACTCACTTCCTTAGGAGGCGAACCTTTACCAGTGAAAATAAGCTTTGACCAGTATGCCTTTAACTGGCTACCTGATTTTGATAAAACATTTGCATCAAATTCTTGGCGTGCTGCAGAGGCTTCTTCTTGATTCAATGGTACAGCTTGATTGCCATCAGAAAATGATTTGGCCTTGCCTAAAAAAAGCTTTGAAATCTCAGACTGATCAAAACTACTATTATTTCCAGGATGTACAACAACAACGACCTCCGCGTTTACTGAATAACAACTAAGCAATAAAAGTGGTAAAAGTATCTTTTTTAACAACATCATAGCGTATTCCTTAAAATACCAAGTCAATGCCAAGTGTGATCGACTCACTATCACCTGCAACGGCTAAATCAAATGATTTGTCATTCACTTTATCAAACTGAACTTTAAAAGCCGCTGAAGAATGAAAATCCCAGCGTATTCCGACTGACGTTGTATTGTGCTGTTCGCCATCGTCGGCATCTTCTTTAAATTGAGAGTAAGAAACGTAAGGAGTAATTGTGTCTAAACGATAACCTAGCGTGATCATTGAAGTATCAGAGTTGCCATTCAAATCCAACCTATTTAACTCTGTTAATAAAAATAAACTTTCAAAGTCTAGGTTAACTGCAACACCATAAAACTTACCTGTACGGCTAGTTTCACCATCAAATAATACCCGCTTACCATCACGGTAGCGCTCATTTTTGTAAGTCATATGGGTTAATCTAACTTCAAACCACTCTTTATTTAATTGCAGTACCCCACCTAACATATCACGCCAAATTTCACGCGTCGGCTCATTGAAAAAAAACTCACTAAGCAATTTATTTTCTGTATCATCTTCTTCACCGTAATAAAGATTACCCATTACAGACCAATCACCAATTTCACCGCTATAAAGTGCATTGACACCATTATAGTTAAATATTTGCCACGTATAATTATCTGCAGGCGGACGCATCCACACATAGGCGTAGCCTACATCATAAAAATCCGAATAATAAAACAGGGGCAATCGTTTTTTACCAGCTTGAACTGTCCAATTTTCATTAATCTCATACGAGAGATAAGCCCATTCAATTTTTGCATCAAAATCATTGGCGCCTCGAGCAACTAGTTGACCTGTCACCGATAATCCATCAGCTAAATCAGCGCTAATTTGTAGCCCAAATAAGCTCTCTGGTTTAAACGAAACATCTTCGGAGTAAGACGATACGATTGGGTAATCGGCCAAAAAAGTAGGCGGTATATCGTACTGCGGGACCCCACTTCCAGATAAAACTTTACCAGCATTTATACTGGTAAACCCTGATAAGTTGATCTCGCCATAAGAAGCACCTGTAAACAGGATGCAATTTACAGTTAATAACCAATACAGCTTTTTCATCATCTGCGTTACCTTATGATATTAGTATTTTGCAATATGCATTACTAACGTTAGACCACAGATGAAAATTTTGCCTACTATATTCAAGCTGCTAAGCAAAATAATTACAAAATAACAACACAATTAAAACATTCGTGATATTCACTTTAATCAATTAATACTAAATTACTTTAAATTCACTATGTTTCGATGTCTAATTGTTGAGCTTCAGGCTTACTCCGAGTATTAAATTTATATCAACACATCAAACCGCATGACTTTTAGCAGTTTATGCGCTGCAAATAGCATTTCTTTTAATTAACCTCGACAATTACTTGTATGTGCAGCCCTAAAAAGCGGATAATTGCAGCCAAATGAAAATACACTGACTAAGCTTGGCGCAAACACCTGCAAACCTCGCTTATTAGTGCGCACGAAGGTGGACCAACTCAATGGAAATTAAAGTTAATTTTCTCGATAATCTTAGATTAGAAGCTAAGTTTGACGATTTCTCAGTCATTGCGGATCAACCAATCCGTTACAAAGGCGATGGCTCTGCGCCAAGTCCCTTTGACTACTTTTTAGCATCTTCGGCTTTATGTGCTGCGTACTTTATTAAAGTGTATTGCAATGCCCGTGATATCTCGACTGACGGTATTCGTGTTGCGCAAAACAACATTGTTGATCCTGAAGATCGTTATAACCAAATCTTCCAAATCCAGGTTGAACTCCCTGAAAGCATTTCTGAAAAAGACCGCACTGGCATTTTGCGCTCTATTGATCGTTGTACCGTAAAACGTGTTATTCAAACCATACCTGAATTCAAAATTGATGCCGTAGAAAGCCTAGAAGAAGATACACAAGCCATGTTAATGGCAAAGTCTGAAGGCAGCGAAAACACCTTTATTTTAGGCAAAGATTTACCACTTGAGCAAACCATTGCTGATATGACAGCGATTTTGGCTGACTTAGGCATGAAGATTGAAATTTCATCATGGCGCAATATTGTACCAAACGTCTGGTCATTGCATATTCGTGATGCAGCATCACCAATGTGTTTTACCAATGGTAAAGGCGCCAGCAAAGAAAGCGCATTATGCTCAGCCCTTGGCGAGTTTATTGAACGTTTAAACTGTAACTTTTTCTATAATGATCAATTTCTTGGTGAAGAAATTGCCAACAGTGAGTTTGTCCATTACCCTAACGAAAAATGGTTTCAACTCACTGATGATGACTCACTACCAGAAGGTATTTTAGACGACCACACGCTGAGCATTTATAACCCTGAAGATGAGCTGTGTGGCTCGCACCTAATAGACACTAACTCAGGTAATGTTGAGCGCGGTATTTGCTCGATCCCATATGTGCGTCACTCTGACGGCGAAACTGTGTACTTTCCATCAAACTTGATTGAAAACTTGTTTTTAAGTAACGGCATGAGTGCGGGTAATAACTTTGCCGAAGCCAAAGTACAATGCTTATCTGAGATTTTTGAGCGTGCTGTTAAACGCCAAATCATCGAGCAAGAACTGGTATTGCCAGACGTACCAGAAGCGATACTTGCTAAATATCCAAGTATTGTTGCCGGTATTAAAGGCTTAGAAGAGCAAGGCTTTCCGGTTGTGGTGAAAGATGCCTCCCTTGGCGGACAGTTCCCAGTGATGTGCGTAACATTAATGAACCCGAAAACTGGTGGTGTATTTTCTTCATTTGGTGCACACCCAAGTTTTGAAGTCGCCCTTGAACGTAGCTTAACAGAACTATTACAAGGTCGCAGCTTTGAAGGTTTAAACGACGTACCAAAACCAACATTCAACAGCATGGCAGTATCTGAACCTGAAAACTTTGTTGAACACTTTATTGATTCAACCGGTAAGATCTCATGGCGCTTTTTCAGTGCTAAACACGATTATGACTTTGTGGAATGGGATTTTTCAGGTACTAACGAAGAAGAAACAGCTAGCTTATTTGGTATTTTAAAAGCCTTAGGTAAAGAAGCTTATATTGCTGAATTTTCAGACCTTGGCACCGCATGCCGTATTTTAGTGCCTGATTATTCAGAAGTTTACCCTGTCGAAGACTTAATTTGGGATAACACCAATAAAGCCCTTAAATACCGCGAAGATATTTTAAATCTGCACAGTTTAGATGAAGACCAACTTGCCGGCTTAGTTGAGCGCTTAGAAGACAGCCAGCTTGATAATTACATCGATATCATCACCTTAATTGGCGTTGAGTTTGACGAAAACACCGTGTGGGGTCAGTTAACTATTCTTGAGCTTAAGTTGCTAATTTATTTAGCATTAGGCGATTTAGAAGCGACCATGGAACTGGTTGAGACCTTCTTACAATTTAACGATAACACTGTTGAACGTGGGTTATTCTACCAAGCAATGCACGCGACTTTAGAAGTTGCGCTAAATGATGACTTAGAAATTGAAGACTACATTCACAGCTTCACCCGCATGTTTGGTCAAGAAGTAATGGATGCAGTAGTCGGCTCTATCAATGGTGATGTGATGTTCTACGGTTTAACGCCAACCAATATGCAACTCGAAGGGTTAGATCGTCATCAGCGTTTGATCGACAGCTATAAAAAGCTACACGCCGCACGTGCAGCAAGAGCTAAGTAACTATTGTCAGCACTAGGTTTGCGTTGGCGGGATTTTATATTGCTCTTTCTGCCGGACAATAACTTCTTAAATTTAAGCACCTAGCAATGGCAGGTGCTTTATTTTTTTATAGCGCAAAGCCAACGATATACAATGGGCTAGCTCTTTAACTGGCACGGTTTGATTAAGCTTAAACACCAAAGCACGGTTACCTTCATAGCTAAACGTATCACCATAAAGCTCTTTGAAGGTTTCAATAAGTTTAGTTTTACAGTTAAAGTACATACAAAATTGCTCAGCTGATTTTGGTTTGTGATCAAAACGAATGGTAGAGCCTATTTTTGAAATATAACTCGGCTCTCCCCACTTGAGTGTTTCTTCAAGTTCAGTGATGCCATCCTGCACAGCTACCTGCAAAATCAGACTTCTGATCTCATGTAATACAACCGCGATATTTTCAGGGTACGTCGTAAATTTTTGTTTAACACTCTCGTGCGTCATAACATCCAAAATATAGAACCTCTAACTATTGTGCCCTAGGTTTAAAGCCACATTAAGAATAGTACAACACGCTATGCGCGCATTTTGAATAACCATCAGCAATTATTGTAACGGAAATGCAGGTTTATCTTTACCTTCACAAAACCAATTTACCCACAACTTCGCGTCGCTTCCTTCTTGAAGCGTCACGAAATTTCTTGCCCTAATATATTTATTAGAACCATGAGGTTTTAATATATCGGTTGTTATTAGGCGGGTTTCTTCTAAATATTCCAGATCATCATTCGTAACCGCTAATACCCCTAACCATTGCAAGTATGTCGGTGCTGGATGAACTATTCCAGATGACACAACCTGATGAATACTAGTGGCTTGAGAGTGACGTAAATCTCTAATAATACCTAAACATCCCACATGCACATCACCAGATAAAATAACGGTTTTAGCCTTTCTTAATGCCGCATTATCAAGCAGTCGCATAATCAGCTTTAATCGCTCTCCTTCATGCTCTTTAGCTCGCCAATGATCCTTAAGATCATCCGTCAATTCTTCTTCCCAAGGGGTCGTATCAACAATGCTTTCTGCAAATGAAAAATCTCTGTATACAACGGGAACCGCACTCATTACTAATAAGTCACCGCTTATACATACCTGCTGTAAATAGTGAGAGATTTCAGCCCACTGCTGTTTACTCATAACGTGTTTAAGCGTTCTTTGTGAGCGATTATCTAATGCAAGAATGTTATATCCTCGGTATTTAACTGCCATCGTAAAGTGATCTTTAATGGGAGCTAATAAGGCGGTATTGTGATTCTGACCACGTATTTGTAATAAACCAAAATGCTTTTTTGCCGCTGTAAATATTGCTTTATATACATCGCAATTTTGCAGTGCTTCAGGGTAACTCCCCCAACCATCTATAATATCATGGTCATCCCACATCATAATTGACGGGATTGATGCCAGCATAGATGAAATGGGTTGTTTATTCCAACGATCGACATAAAGCTCGCTAAAAAATTTATCAATTTGAGCACGCATTTCCTTCGTTGCTTTACGCTTTATTTTTTCTGTTATTCCTAACTCATTCCAGGCTTTTAATAAATTAATTTTTGTCCAAATTGAGTCTGCATAAACTTGATCACCACCCAGTAATAATAGCGAAAAAGGAGCTTTGGCATGCTGTTCAGCCATTTCATGCCAAAGCTTATACGGCTGATCAATTGAGGTCATCAACTTATAATCTGAGAAACCATTGCAAGATCCATAAGCTATTTTTGGCTGACTATTTTGACCTGCAACATAAAAATACCAGTTAACATTGCCTGATGCATCAGACATTATCACACCGTCACTCACAACTTGATAGGCAACTTGTTGCCCTTGTATTGTTATCTCTAGAGCAACTCTCCAGACTAGTCCGGAATAGATTTCACCAATCAATGTTGCCGAAGTAACATTACCACCACATTCTACCGTGGCAGTAGTCGCTAATTTATCTGTGACAAACGTAACTGTATAGAGAGTATCAGATTCAATACCCAAAACAGGTCCAAGCACTAATTTATTAATCATTTCTCATATCCTTATGCATAGAACGAGTAAATACCGTACAGTAATGCGATAGGTTGTAGTCATTAGACTCTATATAAACAAATCGCTGACAAACTTTGTACTCATCGTTAATTCAGCTATATGTTATCGGGTTCAACAATAAAATTACTTAGTAAATAATACTCAAGACAACACCGTAACCACTAAAAGGAATTATCCTTAATTGGATCAGTGCAGATCATTATATGTCAGAAAGCAAAGAATTAGTGCTATTACCAACCTTTATTAATATCTTTAATCATCATTAGGCCTACAGCATTTGCGTTGTTACCCAGGCGCTTCACTGTCATCTCAACTACAAATGCAGTAATTAGAACTTCTAATCACTCAGGCTTAGCAGCATATTTTTTTACCTGAAAATATATTAACGGCTGGCTCATACCGATAATGGCCGGTGATCTTATAACGAAACAGTACATCCTCAAGTTGCGGCCCTGCGCCTATGTTATGCACTATCAATGGGGTTTTGTTATCTGCAGTGTATGTATCTACCACGATACCGATATGCGGCAAATTGCCCGGCAGCATCCACGTGACAATATCGCCCGCTTTATAGGTCGGAGCATTATTAGTTATGGGCAGTACTGTACCGTGGCGTTTAAAAAAAGCCTGTAAATTAGGCACGCGACGATGATCGATATTACTATCGGGTTTAGTAAGCCCCCATATTCTTGTTGATGGATAGACTGAAAAATTATCGCGCATATCTTCATGAACTAACTTTTGTAAATCGATACCCAGTGCTCGGTAGCTGCGAATAATTACATCTGTGCATACGCCAATATTGGCAGGTACATCGCCATTTGGATAGGCAATGCGGTGATAAGCGCCGTCATAGCGCACGCTTTGTGTTGTTCTATCATTTGCAGCGTTTACAAAATCATCAGAAAATGAGTTAGCTAAGCTATAAAAAGGGCTTAGCAGTAGCGATATGCACACTATTTTATTCATCAAAATCCTAGCGGTTTGAGCTGTTCCTTTTTTATATAGTTACACTGTACGTACATTTTGTAAATTATTTAAAAGATAATGATTCATAAAAAAACCCAAGCAAATAGCTTGGGCTTTAATCTTTTTCAACGCTTCAATGTGCTAAATTACTTTTGTAATTTAATGCCATTAAAGTGCGCTTGTAAGTCTGTTACCAATGTTTGTTTTGGTAAATCTGCAAACGGTTTGTCAGCAAACTTGCTACCACGAAGTTGTACGTTTAAACGTGCAGCTTGTGGGTTTAACATAGTTTGCTGGTAGTAGTCTTTGATATCAGCAAGGGTGACTTTTTCAACTTCAGCGATTAACTTATCCTTTGAATCAAAATCAAAGTTTTCACGATACCAATCGCCAATTAACGGACCCATCTCCTCGCTAAGATTTTTAGGCTGCTGTTTAAGCGACACTAATACAGCGTTTTTAAGTTGAGCAAACGTTTCTTCGCTCATGTTATCAAGCTCTATAGCATATTGCTTTTTAAACTCTTCAAAACGCGCTTGCATGGTTTTTACATCTTTTACTGGGGTTTGAATAAACAAGCCAATCGCTGAGTAATCTTCAATCGGCCGCGCTAAACCACCAACCGCATACGCTAATTGCTCTTCAGTACGTAACTTATCAAACGCAACGGTACTAAAGTGACCTTGTAAGACTTGCGCTTGCGCTTTTTGCTTATAGCCTGCAATCGGGTGTACGGTCATATCAATAATAGCAACATCAGCCACATCAATATCTTTTTGCAATACAATCGTTTCGCCTGGTTGCGGTAACCACGCTTTACTGCGCGCAAATTCAGTGCTTTTATGCGCCGCTGGTAAAACTGCCGTTAACTCTTTAGCTATCGCTTCAACATCTGATTGGTTATAGTTACCATAAGTGAACACGCGCATTTCGTTATTAGCAAAGGTATGCTGTTTAAGCTGCTCAAAATCTGCAATGGTTAATGCTTTTGCCGTATTGATCAGTGCATCGGTGTCAAAACTGCCTGTTCGTATTAATTTAGAGTACTCACCAAATGCTTGATAATAAGGGAATTGTTTTTGGGCGTTTAATAAATCACGTTGGTAACGATCAAGCGCTTGAGCAAAACCTTGCTCAGTTACTTGCACATCAATATTTGTCAGTGCTTGCGCGAGTAAAACATTTTGCTTATCGGTAAAGCCACTCATTGAAAGGATCAGTCCGTTACTTGCTTCAAGGCCAACACTCATACCTGCCACGGCAGCTTCGGTACTTAGCTTGCTCTGTTGTAAGTTAAATAAGTCAGACCATACTGAATAAAGTACTTTAGCTTTGATATCCGTCAGAGCATCTGGGGTATTTAAGTAAACTTCGACCAAACCTTTCGGTTGCTCAGCAAAGTTCTGACTCGCTTGACGCCATACTTTTACGCCATTTTTATCATATGCCAGCTTAGGGTGTTTTTGCTCTGCAAATTGTGCCGTTTTAATCGCAAAACTCTCTGGTAATAAACGGTTTACCGTAGGTAATGCTAAGGCAAACTGACTAGGCTTACTCCAGCTGGCAATTTCAGCATCACTGATATCTTCAATGCGGTATTTACCATCGTAAAAATGCAATTGCGAATCGGTTTCTTCTTGCTGTGAGGTATACCAAATACGTAGAGTATCAGCATTGAGTTGCGCAAGTACGTTGTTGATCGCAGCTGCATCAAACTTAGCATAATAAAAAGGCGCATTAATAACGTGGTTTAGTGGATAATCTTGCATGCTACCAGTTAAATTACTGACATAGCCAAATTCATCGCCTTTTTCTAAAAATTGAAATTCATTATTAAGTGAAGTGCGAATTTCATTAAAGTATTTACTATCTACACCTTCTTTTTTGATCAAATCAATATATTGCATTATTGTTGCAACGATCGTTTCACGGTTTTTCATGCCTTCGTCTGTTAATTGCACATTAACCGTCAGCGCACCGTAATTACCATATTGGGTTGGTGCTGCCCCAGCTGAAAGTTGTGAAACCCAGCCTTTATCACGCAAAATTTGCGCCGGGCTACCTTGCATTTCATTGCTTAATAAGTATGCCACAAAACGGTTAGGTTTAACGGCAAAGTCATTGCTGTTATCGGTAATAGTAAAATCAAGTTGTAGCTCTTTTACGTCTTCATTTGGCGCGTAGTGAACGCGTTTTCCACCTACGTTATCAAAATCTAGCTTTGTGGTAACAGTTGGTTTGTCGATCTTTTTATCTTCAATATCAGCGAAGTATTTTTGTGCTTTCGCTTCCATTTCCGCAAGTGGTAGATTTGAAATCATTGCTACTTTCATAATGTTAGAAGAGTAGTATTTATTATAAAAATCAACGGTTTCTTTATGTAGAGAGCTACCTTCTTTATCACCTAATGTTTCAAGATTACCGATTAAAAAACGATTAGCTGGATGATCGCCCATCATTTGTCGGGCAAGTTTAAACTGACCAAAAAAATCCATCTCGCGACGCATTGACCATTCGGCGTTTACTGCGTTTTTTTCTTTATCGGTGTATTCTGGGTAAAGCTTAGGGGATTTAAAAAAATCAGCAAAACGATCCAATCCTTCATCGTAAGCATCGTTATTTACTTCAAACATGTAATTAGTAACATCTAACCATGTATAAGCATTGTGGTCGCCGCCGTTTTTAGTCATAAAATCAGAGTACCCTTTGGTATCTGGGTAACGATCTGTGCCTAAAAATAGCATGTGCTCTAAATAATGCGCCATGCCCTGCTGGCTGATTGGATCATGTAATAACCCAACACCCACACTCAGTGAAGCGGCTGATTTTTCAGCAGTTGGATCCGACACTAAAATTACTTCAATCTCATTTTCAAGTTTAAGGGTTTTATATTGACGAGTATCGTTGGGACTTATTACCAGCGTATCTGAAAGTAATGACGTTTGCTGCTGTACCGCTGTGGTGGTAGTGCCGCAGCCACTTAATACTGCTAAAGCAATAGCGCTTAAAGTAATTATTTTTTTCATATTGAGAATGTGATCCGTACTTATTTGTTGTTTGAATGATCGGTAAAATTCATAACGCTTGCAATCATTTTCCTAATTACTTTGTAACACATTGTGAATTGTAAACACAAACTGCTAGGCTTAAAGCTACGTTATTTATCAAATGAGACTCTTAATGGAAAAATATGTATTACTCGCGATGTTTTCTCAGGTACTACTCACTTTTACGGTAATGGTAGTCATGGGCCGCCGCCGTTTTAGTGCGGCGCGTAACAAAACGATTACTATGCAAGATTTTGCCACTATGCAATTAAATAATGCGGGTGATGATGTACATATTGCCGGTAGAAACTTTATTAATCAGTTTGAAATACCCGTGCTATTTTTTGTAGCCTGTTTAGCTGCTTTGCAGCTCAATGCTGCGGGTTATGTATTTATTACTTTAGCCTGGGGTTTTGTGATCTCGCGCGTCATTCACAGTATTATTCATTTAGGCAGCAATAGCGTAAAACCTCGCTATTATAGCTTTTTGCTTGGCTGTTTACTGGTTTTAACTATGTGGGTGTTATTAGTAATGCGGGTATTTGCACTCTAAAGCGTTACGTTTGCTATCGGGACACATAGCCCGATAGCAAGTATATACCTTTAAGCTGCGCAGCGGCGTTTAAAGCCTAGCAATAATAATGGTAGTAACCAGCTCATACTACCACTTGAGCTATCCCCATCATCAGGCTGAGTTGGAGTCGAATCGTCAATTAGCGTATTTTCTTTTGGAGATAAATTTACTGACGAATTTGGATCATCATCAAGTACCACAACACTATTGATCGACACTAAATTAGCAATAGTCAACGTGGTATCTGCACTTGCACATTGGTCTTTAGTTAGATTAACTACCGGTATTTCACCGCAATGCACTAACGCAGAGATCTTATCTAGCACAGTATAACTATCTGCTGTAATTTGACCAAATACGGTAAAACCGCCATTTTGCTTATCTAAGTTTGCACTATTATCTTTGAGATTAAAAAACCATTGACTGGTAGCGCTATTTTTATCACCGCCGACTTTTGCCATGGCAATCGTGCCTTTTACATTCGATAATTCTGGCTCATTCACAACAGCTGGTGACGTTGCGATCGATTTAAAATCATCGCTAAAAGTAAAGCCTCCGCCTTGAATAATAAAGTCTTTGATTGAACGGTGGATCACGGTTTGGTTGTACGCATCACTTTGTATATAACTTAAAAAGTTCTCGACCGTTTTAGGGGTCTGTTGATCAAACAAATCAACCTTAATAGCACCTTGTGAAGTTTGCATTTCAACTACAGTTGCATGACTTGCAAATGTGGTTGCGGTTAACAAACCGCACAGTAATAGTTTTTTCATTATTATATTTATCCTGAAGAATGCTGTGGTTATATGAATTTAATGCAAATAGTAAAAAACTATTGTGTAGATTACGATAGCAAAACGTACCTTTAAACAAATCAAACCGGATTGATTACATTTAAATTACATGTGGTTACAATATATTATTATTCACTCACGTTATAAATAAATTTTGTTTAAAACGAAATCGTCTTAATAGCCGAGTTTATTTTGTTAGTATTATTTATAACAATAAAACACACACAACAGGATTAACAACTATGTCGAATGAAGAGCAGCACATCTGTGATTTTGGCTTACACCAAGGAGAGGCGTACACTAAATTACCGGCAAGCTTTTTAAACTGGATGGTGGGTAATAACCATGAAAAATCAGCATTAGCAGAACAAGAGTTACAGCGACGTCAATTAGCCGCGACTGGAAAATTACATTTCAAAAATGACATTAAAATAGAATAATTACGTTATTTTGCAATAAAACTAGTTTAAACTATGCGCTTAATAAATAGCACAACACTGACAACACGGGTCATATTATGCGCATATTACTTTCATTTTTCCTATTACTAAGCATTACAGCATGTAGTAATCATCAAACCTCCGTTCAACAAGCTGACACAGCAGATATTCACTACCTCACCATTTTACATACCAATGATAATCATGGCCGCTTTTGGCATAACGAAAAAGGTGAATACGGTATGGCTGCACGTAAAACCTTAATCGACCAGTTACGTGCTGATGCGCAGCAACAAGGTCACGCAGTGCTACTTCTATCTGGTGGTGATATAAATACAGGCATTCCAGAATCAGACCTGCAATTTGCAGAGCCTGATTTTAAAGGAATGTCATTAATTGGTTACGATGCGATGGCGATTGGTAATCATGAATTTGATAATCCACTGAGCGTTTTAAAACAACAGCAGCAGTGGGCAAATTTTCCGCTTCTTTCGGCTAATATAATTGATAAAAAAACCGGTGAAAATGCCTTCGAATCCTATAAGATTTTTAACAAACAAGGGCTGAAAATCGCCGTTATTGGTTTAACAACCACAGATACCGCTAAAATAGGCAACCCGCAGTATATCAGCGGCCTTGAATTTCAAGAGCCCGTTGTAGTAACCCAAGCTTTAGCCGAGAAAATCAAAGCACAATATCAACCGGATATCACGATTGCAGTAACTCATATGGGTCATTATGTTGATGCGAATTATGGCATAAATGCACCTGGCGATGTTACCCTTGCCCGCTCTTTACCTGCTCATACCCTTGATATGATCATCGGCGGTCACTCACAAGAACCTGTGTGCATGGCAAGCGAAAATAAAAATGACGATAACTTTAAACCCGGTATGCCATGTAAACCAGACCAACAAAATGGTACGTGGATAATGCAAGCTCATGAATGGGGTAAATATGTCGGCAAAGCCGAGTTTAAACAAGAAAACGGCGTATTAACCTTATTAGATTATAAATTATTGCCAGTTAACTTATACGTTGATAAAACGCAAGCTGATGGTTCAATTAAGCCTGAGCTTGCCAACGAATACATCAAACCAGACGCCGCCTTAAAAACATTTTTAGCTGATTACCAAGCCAAAGGTGCAAAACAAATTGAAGGCAAAATTGGTTATGTTGATGCAAAACTTGAAGGCGATCGCAATAAAGTTCGTTATCACCAAACCAACTTAGCGCGCGTTATTGTGCAAGCGCAAATGAATGTTGTTGGCGCAGATTTTGGTATCATCAGCGGCGGTGGCGTACGTGATAGTATTGCTGCAGGTGCAGTTAGTTATAAAGATATTTTAAAAGTACACCCTTTTAAAAATCGCATCGCGTATATTGATTGGCAAGGCCAAGAGCTTTGGGATTACCTTGAGACTGTAACTAGTTTCCCACCGGATTCTGGTGCTTATTTGCAATACCACAAATTAAGCTTCGAGCGTAACGATAATGCGCTGACTAAAGTGATGATCAACGGCAAAGCTCTGGATAAAAACAAAACCTATCGTATGAGCATTAATAGCTACAATGCATCTGGCGGCGACGGCTACCCGCTACTGATAAATCATACAGGATTTGTCAGCACTGACGAAACAGATGCACAGGCATTAAAACGCTTCTTTATTGAAAATAGCCCAGTCAAAGCCATTGAATTTGCTCCTAAATAATCAGAGCTTACCTCACACAGTTTGAGTATTAGCAGTGTGAGGTTTTTATTCTGAACTAACTTACTAACTAGGTTAAGGTTATTTGCCTATCACCTCTATATCATCGGCTTTGATATTCGATAAACCATAACTATGTAACCGAGATCGCGAGCCTTCACCATGTGCCTTAGGTGGGTAATATATTTCCTTCAGCTGTGAGTGTTCAATAAGTACCTCATCCAATGCAGCCCTAATTTCACTCAAGGTTTTTTCTAGACTGTTAGTAAAGTTAGGCCGTTTACGAATAGTGTGGCCAAGTTGTGTTAATCGGTAAAAATACTTATTGGCAAGCTCAATTAGCTCATCCGGCACATCTTTATTTTGATTAAGTGCCACGTCCGGCCTCTCAACGCAAAACTCGATTAAAGCCAAGTAAAAACACAGTGGTTTGTTAGCTAAGCCAGCTTTTATCCCAGCGTTATTATTAATAGCCAAAACCTTATCTTGCAAATCAATCACTAGTTTCACTTTTACATTAACCAGCGGAGGTTGCTCTATTTGTTCTGTTAATGCTAAGTGTTTAAGCGATGTTCGGTTAATAAGTTCAGCCCACTTAGCAAATAAAAAAGACAATAATAACAATGTTATAGCAGTATAAATATCGCTTATATGCCACCAATGCGTCTCGATTAAAAATGTAATCGCAACTTTTTGATCACTTGTTTCAAGATACTCTGTCCAACTTTCGCGGCCATTATTTGTTAATGCCAGTGAGACATCATTGATGCTATTAACTTGAATGGGCTGTTGTTTTAATTGCATATTCAAACGTTGTAGATAACCTGCAATAGCATCATGGTTGCCCGAGTGTTTCAAAAAACGATTTGATAAGTCTAAGCGAGGCAAATCTAGTGCAATCCGGTTTTCAATATCAGCCATTATTAAATCGTTATGTTGCGCCTGCTGCACATAACTAGATAATTTAAACATCAGTAGCGCCGCACTAAAAATAAGCAGTGTCACGCCAAACAAGCGCTTATTGTTCATTGCGTTGCTCTCCTAAAAATTCAGCTTTACCCGCTGAACAATGCCAATATGGTTCAACATGATTAAAATAAGTCAACACTTGCTGCTTAGATAATTGGATTAATTGAGATTGGATAGCGCACAGCAAATCAGTGTTCTCATGCTGCATTTTAAAGTACCAACGTGTGCCTATTACATTGTCGCTGATTGGAGTTATATAATTTTTTGAGAAATGCGCCTGATCTGCCTCCTTCCAAAAAGAGGCTATTAAATCAACTTGTCCATTGGCTAATAACTCCCTAAGCTCATTATGTGAACTGGCGTAAGTAATGTTTAAATTTTCAAGGTTGATCCCTAAATCTTTAAACTTTTGTTTAGGTAATATATGCCCCGAGCGGCTTGTAGGATAATCAAGTAAGCCAATCCGTTTCCCCAAAAAGTATTGCTTGTTAATTTTTGGCTTTTCTTTAGCTGAAATAAAAAACGCGGTATAACTAGGAAAGCCAACCACAGGCTGGTAGTTATAGGTCGATTCAGCTTTAAAGGCTGAGATAATATTGTTTTTGGCCAAAATTAAATCAGCAATGCCTTTACCAATAAACTCAATGCTATCGGCAGTACGGTAACCCCATAAAGCGATCACTTCGCCATATTGTTTTGCTACAACGGGATCTTCACACAGATTTTGTATTAAAGAGCGTGCGACCTTTTGCGAGGAGGCATAGACAATTAATTGCGCTTGGTTTTCTGTTGCCCTCGTCTGACAGCGGCTAGATGTTTCAATTAAAGGCTTTAAGGCCCCCGTGGATGTAACCACATTCAGCCGGCCACTGAGCCAAACCAACAAAAAAAACAGTAACAAAACAATTACAAAGAAGCTGTGTTGCAACAGCAGCCGTTTAATTTTCAAAAGTTCAACAATCCAAAACGATTCATCTTGCTATTTGACCAATTTAAATTACTTATTACAACAAGTAATTTTACTTAAAACAATTAACCAATTGAATTTAAAGAAATAGTAATAAGAAATCATAATTTTCTTTGAGTCCTTTCTATTTATCTCAAAATCAGGACAATGCGCGCCATAGAAGAGGCCGTTCTTGTCAAATAAGATCATTGAGGAAAACACAAATGTTACGCAAAATTACACATGGATTTAGTTATCTTTTAGCTGGCGCAGTACTTTTATCATCACAAAATGTATTGGCTTGGGGACAAAATGGCCACAGAATTGTCGGTAAAATTGCCGAAAATCACATAACAGACGCAACTAAAGCAGAACTTAAAGAACTTTTAGAAGGGCAAAGCCTAGCGCAAATTGCTACTTGGGCTGACGAAATGCGCTCTGATCCGAGTCCTTTTTGGCAAAAAAAATCTTCTCGTTGGCATTACATTAACTCGCCAAGCACTTCATCTACATTTACTCACAGCCACGATGAAAACTTAAATAAAGATAATGTAAGCAACATTCTTGAAGGGATGTATTTTGCCATCGATACACTACAAAACAAGAACAGCTCAATAGATGCCAAACGTTTTAGCTTACGCTTTCTTGTTCATTTAGTTGGCGATAGCCATCAACCGTTTCATGCCGGACGTGCAGAAGACAGAGGTGGTAACCGTGTTAACGTTACCTTTTTTGGCCAGCCAACCAACCTGCATTCGTTGTGGGATACTAAATTAATCGAAAATGAGAACCTATCATTCACTGAATTCGCGCAGTTTATTGATACGAATAATGCAGAAATAATTGCTGAGTACCTAGCCAGTTCACCAGAGCAATGGGTAACAGAGTCACATAACTTAGCTGATAAACTATACAAACAAACCAGCGATGAGATTGGCTACAGCTACATTTACAAAAATACACCGATTATTAAAACTCGCTTACAACAAGCAGGTATCCGATTAGCTGGATTATTAAATACGTTATTTGATAGTTCAGCAAAACCGTTGGCAAAGGCACTTAAGATGTCAGCTAACAAAAACGAGCAATAAACCTTAACTTACACGGGAATCAACAAAATGAATAAGCTTCGCCTTTCGAAATTAACTGGAGCGGTCATATTAGCTTTAGGTGTTTCTACGAGCGTAATGGCGGCAGATACCTCCTCTGCAATGCGTGGTAAAATCACTACGCCATCAGGTACTGCAGCTGCAAATGTGAAAATTAAAGTTATTCACCAACCAACGGGCACTGTAAGCGAATTAACAACCAACCAAAGCGGTACCTTTATTGCCAATGGGTTACGTGTTGGCGGTCCTTACACTGTGTTTATTGATTCAGACCAATTTACCGATACCATGCTTGAAAATATATATTTAGAACTGGGCGATACATATCGTCTTAATTCTCAGCTTCAAGCAGCTAACATCGAAAAAATTGAAGTGTCTGGCTATAAAATTATTCAACAATCTGGTGGGTCAAGCAGTACCTTTGGCGAAGATACAATCAGTAACATGCCAAGCTTTAACCGTGACATTAAAGATATTGCCCGTCTAAATCCTTTAGCAAGTATCAATGGTAATGGCGAGTTAACGTTTGCTGGTAGCAACCCTCGTACTAATGGCCTGACTGTTGATGGTATTGGCCAAAACGATGACTTTGGTTTGAATTTTAGTGGCTATCCGACGTCTCAACCTCCTGTTTCACTTGACGCAATAGAGCAAGTGTCAGTAGACGTATCACCTTTTTCAGCCTCTAAAGGTAATTTTGGTGGCGGTACAATAAACGCCGTAACAAAGTCTGGTACAAATGAATTTAAATTTTCAGGCTTCTATGAAACATCTACACCTGATATGGCCGGCGATGTTCAAACAATTAACGAAGAAACTGCTGAAGCCGGTTATAAAACTTATTCAACAAATAAAGTAAAACCAATTCAAACAGAACAACGTTTTGGTTTTAATGTCGGTGGCGCAGTCATTAAAGATGAACTGTTTTACTTTGTAAACTACGCTCAGTGGTCAAGTGAGCAGGATTTAGAGTATGGCTTTAAAGATTCTGGTGCTGCGAATGAATTTGATATAACCGAAGACAGCTACAATCGCTTTATCTCTATTTTAAATGACGAATATGGTTTAACCGATTCATTAGCAGGCGCGCCTGAAGACACCAATAAAAACTTATTAGTTAAACTAAGCTGGAATGCCAGTGATGATCATCGTTTAGATTTCACATATCAATGGCAAGACGATCAAGCCGAGAAAAATGAGAGCAAAGGCGGCAATAGAGTAGTATTAAAATCAAATACATATGCATATGTTACTAAGTTTAATAACTTTGCCACTAAGCTTTATTCTGATTGGACTGAAGACTTTTCAACAGAGATTGGTATTGCCTATAAAGATGTAACCTCTGACAGTATTACTCGCTCAAACTTAGGTAGCATTACCGTAGAAGAAGATGGTAGAAATGGCCCTAATTTTAATTTTGGTACTGATAAAAAACGCCATGCTAACAAATCTGAAACTGAAAACTTAACACTGACACTTGATGCAACTTATCTAATGGACGAGCACGAAATAAACTTTGGGGCTCAATATGAGTCACTTCGTTTATATAACTTGTTTGCTGAAAACTCATTAGGTACATGGAAATTCACTAGTCTAGAAAATTTTGCTAACCGCGAAGTAGGTGCTTATGACTTCTCTTATCAAAATGCGTACACTAATAATTCAGCAGATACAGCCTATGATGCTACACGTAGTCAATTAGCTTTATATATTGAAGATACCTTTTACTTAAATGATGACTTAGAAGTGACAGCTGGCCTTCGCTATGAGCGCTTATCATCTGATGATGAACCGACTCTTAATGAAAGCTTTCTAAGCACCTATGGTTTTAGTAATCAAGAGAACCTTGATGGTTTAGATATTATTCTACCTCGCGTTGGCTTTAAATATTATGCAACTGAAGCATTAACTATTAACGGTGGAATTGGTCGTTTCCAAGGCGGTATTCCAAATGTCTGGTATAACAACTCATTTCAAAAAGATGGTATTACCCTCGTTTCTGCACCAAATAGTGTAATAAACGACTACTACCAAAATAACCCAGCAGATATCACTCAGGTCCCTGATGTTATTAAAAATTCGTTAGAGCAAGGCGCTGGAAGCACCGCTTACATTGATCCTGATTTCAAGTTACCTTCAAGTATTCGCGCTCAAGTTGGCTTTGAATATGAATTTGATTCTGAACTATTAGGTAATGGCTTTAAATGGCAGGCCGAAATTGCTTACCACAAAAAAGAAAATGAAGCTGTATGGCATAATACCTCTATCCGCTCTATCGGTTTAGCAGCTGACGGCGAACGTGTAATAAATGAAACCATCTACAGTGGTGCATTGAAAGATAACGTTGATATTGCAATGACTAATTCAACCGACGATGGTCGCTCTATCATTATCTCTACTGGTATTGCTAAAGAATGGGATAACGGTTTATTTGCCTCTGCAAGTTATGCTCATCAAGATGTTACTGAATCTTCTGTTGGGTCAGCGTCGCAAGCCGAAGGTAACTATAAGCACAATATTACTGCTAATCGTAATCAAGATGTGGCTGCACGTGGCTTTTATGAAGTTGAGCACAGTTTCAAAATTAACTTAGGCTACAATGCTGAATTTATTGCAGGTTATGCAACTAAATTTAATATGTATTTTGAACGCCGCTCTGGTCGTCCATTTAGTTATACAATGTATGTGCATAAAGATGCTCACTTAGGCGACACAAGTTCTTTATTTAGAAACAGCGCTTATTTGGCCTATGTTCCAACGGGTGCTGATGATGCGAATGTCAATTGGGCTGATTCTGAAATGAATTGGGCACAATTAGCAGAGCGTTTAGATCGCGCAGGTATCTCTCAACGCGGCGGCATTATCGGTAAAAATACTGGAACGCAGCCTTGGGTTACCACCATGGACATCAGCATTAAACAAGAAATCCCTGGCTTTGCTAACGGCCATAGTGGCGAGCTATACCTTATGATTGATAATTTCGCAAACCTTCTTAATAGCGATTGGGGTATAGAAAAGCGCTTAAGCCATTCAGACCAATCTATTTATGATTTTGGTGGTCTTGATAACCAAGGACGCTATATTATTGATAATAGCCACGGTGGCGCTGATGTAAGAAACTATAGCCAAATAACGAGCTCATCAACATGGCAAGCTAAAGTTGGTATCAGCTACAAATTCTAATTTTTAAAACTCAATGTAAAACCCGCTTTTTAGCGGGTTTTTTTATGCCTAAAGCACTGGGTTTCATACTTTTGTCATATTTAATAAGTAGATTCACCCATAGGTACTAAATTGCTCGAAAAGCCATAGTTTTGTTCTAAACTACTTTTATTACAAATTTATGTGCTATGTAACTTATTTGTAATGAAATAATAGGGTACAATTTAGCTGCTCGAAAAATCCGAGCAAATTAATACCAAAACTAAAAAATATTACACCTTACACGGGAAATTAATAATGAAAAATCAACTACGCAAAACAGCACTTTCACTTGCTATCGCAGCTTGTGTTGGCGTAAGTGGCGCAGCGTTTGCAAATGAAACTGCATCATCTGTAAAAGGCCAAATCACAGGTCCAAATGGCAACCCAGCCACTGGTACTCAAATTACTATTATCCACTTACCTTCTGGTTCAACAAAAACAACAACAGTAAATGAACAAGGTAACTTTTCTACAAAAGGTTTACGCGTAGGCGGCCCATATAAAATCATTGTTGATTCTGATAAATATGAAGATACTCAACTTGATGATGTTTATTTAACTCTTGGTCAAACTTACCCAGTAACTGTTGCTCTTCGCTCGCAACAAATGGAACAAATCGTTGTTAGTGGCGCACCAATTAGCGCTCAATCAGGCAGCACAGGTCCAGCTGCTTATTTCACTTTAGATGATTTAGAAAACAAACCAGCTATTAACCGTGACTTAAAAGATATTATTCGCGCTGATCCACGTATCTATATCGATGAAACAAACGCTGGTGCTATCAATTGTGGCGGTGGTAACCCACGTTTTAACAGCTTAACTGTTGACGGCGTTCGTATGAACGATAACTTTGGCTTAAACTCAAGTGGTTACCCTACTGAAAGAATGCCTTTCTCGTTTGATTCAATTGCACAAGTTGCAGTAGAACTTGCACCATTTGATGTTCAATACGGTGGTTTTACTTCATGTAACATTAACGCCGTAACAAAGTCAGGTACCAACGAAATCACTGGTGGTTTCTTCTATGATTATACCAATGACTCAATGTCAGGTGACTCAATTGAAGGCGAGAAACAAGAGCTTGGTGATTACTCAGAAAAACGTTACGGCTTTAACGTAGGCCTTCCTCTTATTGAAGATAAGTTATTCTTATTCACTTCTTATGAGAAGCTTGAAGGCGCACAAATTTTTAATTATACGCCATTTGCTAACGGTCGAATTGATCAAGCAACTATTGATCGCGTTACCCAAATTGCTATCGATAAATATAATTATGACCCAGGTACTATGGTACCTAGCATGCCAGTTGAAGATGAAAAAATCTTAGTTAAGCTGGATTGGAATATTAATGAAGCACACCGTGCAAGCTTTGTTTATAACTATAACGACGGCTTCAGCCTAGCCCAGTCAGATGCCGATTCTAGTGAAATCGCTTTATCTAATCATTTTTATGAGCGTGGTGCTGAGCTACAGTCTTACGTAGCATCCGTATACTCAGATTGGACCAATGATTTTTCAACTGAAGTTCGTGTAGGCTATTCAAAACTTGATAACCGCCAAAATTCACTTGATGCAGCATCAGGTTTTGGTGAGTTTAGAATTGATACTGGTGATATTGATATATACATGGGTCCAGATGATTCTCGCCAATCAAACGTATTAAGTTATGATAATTTATCACTCAAATTAGGTGGTACATATTACCTTGAAGACCATGAGCTATCATTTGGCTATGAGCGTGAAGAACTCGATGTATATAATTTATTTGTAGCGCATTCGGAAGGGGAATACCGTTTCTTAGACACTGTAGTAACTGAAAATGGAGTGGAAACCAAAGTTAGTGGTCTGGAGAATTTTGAAAACGGTGTTGCACGTATTTACTATGGTAACGCAGCAAGCCATAATCCAAACGATGCAGCCGGTGAATTTAAGTACGCATTAAACACATTATATTTCCAAGATAAGTTTGCACTTATTGATTATGATGTAACATTTACTGCAGGTCTTCGTTATGATTGGTATACAAGTAACGATAAACCTACCCATAATCAAAACTTTGAAGACCGTTATGGCTATTCAAATAGCCAAAATCTTGATGGGGTTGACTTACTTCAGCCACGCTTAGGTGTTAACTGGATCTACAATGATCAGTTAGAATTACGCGGCGGTATTGGCTTATATTCAGGTGGTAATCCTAACGTATGGATTTCTAACAGCTATTCAAACGATGGAGTTCGTAATGTCCAAGTTAATCAAAAAAATATGCAAATCCTTGGTCCGGATGCTGTTGCATTCAATGGCACAGGTCAACCTGGTTACGATATTCCACAAGGCTTATATGATGAAGTAGGCCAAGGTGGCGCTGATGCTACTGTAAATGTGACAGATCCTAACTTTGAAATTCCATCAGAATGGAAATTCTCACTAGGTGGTACTTATATCACTGAAAACGATTACGTGTTTAATGTTGATTACCTATACACTGATAAGCAAGATTCTGCTGTAATAAAGAACTTAGCAAATGTTCAAACCTCTGTAGCGCCTGATGGCCGTCCAGTTTACAGCGATAGCAACCACCCGAGGTACTCAGATTTCCTTCTTACAAATGTTAAAGGCGATGATGCTTACTCGCATATTCTGTCTCTTGCAATGAACAAGTCATTTGATAATGGCATTGATTTTGCTCTTTCTTATGCATATACAGTGTCTAAAGATGTTAACCCGATGACTAACTCTGTAGCATTTTCTAACTATCATTACGTTGCGGTGTCTGATTCTGAAAACCCAGGAGTGGCAACATCTAACTATGAAATTCCGCACCGCTTTACGATGAGTTTAGCGTATAGCCATGAGTTATTTGATGGTTACGAGACTAAGTTCAATTTATTCGGTCAAGCTCAACAAACCACGCCGTATTCTTATGGATTTGATTCTGGCTCAAAGGGTCTAGGTTATAATGATGCTGCTCGTCAATTATTATATGTACCAACACTTGACGACAGCCAAGTTGTTTACGGTGCAGATTTTGATCAAGCAGCCTTTAATGAGTGGGTTGAAAGCGAAGGCCTAACTCGCGGTAAAATCAATAACCGTAACAGCATTGATGGTGATTGGTGGGTTACGTTCGATTTCAAAGTTGAGCAAGAATTTATGGGCTTTACTGATGATCAAAAAGGCTCAGCATACTTTGTTATTAAAAACATCGGTAACATGCTAAATGACGATTGGGGCGTGCTGAAAAGCGGCAGCGCATTACAAAGTGCTGTAACGACTGAAATTGTTAATGGTCAATACGTTTTCACCAGCTTTAATGATCCAGCAGGTGCAAGTGTAGAAACTAAACCGTCACTTTGGGAAATGCGTGTAGGTGTTAAATACACATTCTAATTTGCTAAGGTAACTTAACAAATTAAATTAATTTTAAAGCCCATCTTTTGATGGGCTTTTTGTTTTATTCATCTAATTTACTAGTTAACTTATCTAAACAACTAAGCAAGGTTTGATACTCGGCTTGAGTTAAAACATCCAACAGATTCTTCTCCCACGCTAAAGCAGCTGGGGCTAACTGCTGATACAAGCCCAACCCTTGCTCACTCAACGCTAACAAGCTGGCGCGTTTATCTGCTGGATCGATTAAACTCTCTACATAGTGCTTATCTATCAATGCCTTACTTGCCCGTGATACAGTGGATTTATCCATTGCTGCTTGCTCACACAATGCTTTTGCGTTGCTTTGTCCAAACTGGGCTAAATTAAACAAAATACGCCACTGAGGAATGCTTAAATCACTTTGTTGTTGATACACGGGTGCAAACTGTTCACTCATTTTACTGGCTAAGTTAGCCAGTCGATACGGTAAAAAAGTCTCTAAATCGAGTGCCATGGCGGCTATGTCCTCTTTATTTACAATCATGTATATATGTCCATAAATATTTACAGTGACAAAATGCATGATGTTTGAATTTAGTCTCACTTGAGAGTATCTTACAGTAAAACATAAAGGAGTCGAGTGATGACCAGCGAATTAAAATATATGACAGGATTTGGCAATGAGTTTGAAACCGAAGCTCTGCCTGGCGCATTGCCTATTGGGCAGTTTAGCCCGCAAAAAGTAAAATACGATTTATACGCTGAACAATTTAGTACCACCGCATTTACTGCGCCGCGTGCTGATAACCGCCGTACGTGGATGTACCGTATCCGCCCATCGGTTGTCCAAGGTGATTACAGCGCAATTGATAACGGTTTAATTCGCACCGCTCCAATTACCGAAGTCCCGACTCCACCTACGATGCTTCGTTGGGATCCAATTGATATTCCAACCACGCCAACCGATTTCATTGATGGTTTGATCACTATGGCTGCAAACGGCAGCGCCAATGGCCAAACAGGAATTGGCATCCATGTTTATGTAGCGAATAAATCAATGACTGATCGTTATTTTTATAATGCCGACGGCGAAATGTTATTTGTGCCTCAGCAAGGTCAGTTACTGCTGAAAACAGAATGTGGTAATTTAACGGTTAAAGCGGGTGAAATCGCAGTGATCCCGCGTGGCATTAAATTCCAAGTCGTTTTGCTCTGTGATACTGCTCGTGGTTATATCTGTGAAAATTATGGTCATGCTTATGTGTTAGCTGAGCGTGGTCCGGTGGGAGCCAACGGCTACGCTAACGACCGTGATTTTCAATACCCTGTTGCTGCCTTTGAAGATAAAGAAGGTGAGTTTGAATTGGTTGCTAAGTTCAACGGCAATATGTTCCGCTGTGATATTGGCCACTCTCCTTTAGATGTTGTGGCCTGGACGGGCAACAGCGCTCCCTATAAATATGATTTAGCACGTTTTAATGTAATGAACACAGTGAGCTTTGATCATCCTGATCCGTCTATCTTCACAGTACTGACATCCCCATCAGGCACAGAAGGTGTTGCTAATATAGATTTTGCAATTTTTCCTCCACGCTGGATGGTGGCTGAAAACACCTTCCGCCCACCCTATTATCACCGCAATATTATGAGTGAATTTATGGGTTTAATTGAAGGCGTGTACGATGCCAAAGAACACGGCTTTGTACCAGGAGGCATGAGTTTACATAATTGTATGTCACCGCATGGCCCAGAAGCTGATGTATTTGAAAAGGCCTCTAACGCAGAGCTTGAACCGCAACGCTACGAAAATACCCTCGCGTTTATGTTTGAATCACGTTACGTTATTTCACCAACAAAATACGCATTAGAAGGCAAAGAGCGCCAACCTAACTACACTGACTGCTGGCGAACTATTAAAAAACATTACAGTGGCCCACAAGGATAATTACACCATGAAACTTTATACATATTTTCGCTCATCTGCGGCTTACCGTGTTCGCATTGCCCTTAATTTAAAAAAAATTGACCACGAACTTGTGCCTGTAAACTTATTAAAATCTGAGCAACAAGGCGAGCATTACCTAAGTAAAAACCCACAAGGGTTATTGCCAGCGCTTGAAACCAATGACGGTGTACTCGCACAATCGATGGCAATTTTAGAATACCTTGAAGAAACACACCCCGACACACCACTGTTATTTGGTGATGCTTGGCAAAAAGCCCAGATCCGTAATTTATGTTATGCCATTGCCTGCGATATTCACCCTATTGATAACCTACGGGTACTGAAATATTTAAGCGGTGAACTTGATGCTGACGATGCAACTAAAAATACCTGGTATCGTCATTGGGTAGAGGTTGGTTTTGAAAAAATTGAACAGCTACTTGATCATAAAAATCAATATTGTGTGGGTGATAAACCTAGCCTTGCTGATGTGTGTTTAGTGCCGCAAGTATTTAATGCTTATCGTTTTAACGTCGATATGACTGCGTATCCGAAAATAGCAGCCATTTATGAACGTTGTAACACGCTTGATGCATTTATTGATGCTGCACCACAAAACCAACCGGATGCAGCCTAATATTTTTTTAGTTACCCAACGCACTGTGTAGCACGGTTACGTGCTCTATCAGATCTAAGCCCAGATCGGTTAAGTAACCGCCATCTGGGCTATCTATAATACCTTTATCAAACAATCGTTGTGCCGCACTTAATAAGCTTTCATCAGCATCACTGTGTAACTTAATACCTTGCATTTTACTGGTTAATGGAAATTTTGCTAACAGTGTAAATTCGTCAATCATCGTTTGTTTAAATTGCATGTGTTCACCTTGTCTTTAGAAAATTATTTTTGTGGATTTTACCCTAACACATTTTATGGCCAAGTCACCCTAAAACCCTTAGTGGGCTGGTTTAAACGCATTTAATTGCAACTGAAACTAGTATTTTGGGGTAACTTAGGTATAAGCTTAGTGTAGTTATTTTTTAATGCAAAGGCTAAATATGCGAATTATAACGATTATAGGCATCTGTTTTATCAGTGTAATTTACTCAGCTAATAGTTTCAGTAATAATCAAAAACCAGCCTTGTTTCTTGACGCAAAAAATATAGTTACCGAGCAGCAACTCTGTTGGTTTGAAGATCAACGCTACAGTGAAGGTGCGATTATTTTAATGGCTAATGTACGGGTGATCTGTGCGGCTAAAAACCCTCATCACAATAATAGCGCGTTAAATTGGTTAATGCTCAACGAGCAAAATGAAATTATTTACCCAACCGCCCCTAAAACAATTCAAGTGAATTAATAGAATTGGTATCAACGCACAGTTACGTTACAATAGCGGCGACTTTTATCAAGCAATAGTGAATTATGAATCAGCAAGCAAACAACCCGTTACATGGCATTACACTCGAACAAATAGTAGTAAAACTCGAGCAAACACTTGGCTGGAAAGCAATGGGTGAGCATGTTGATATTCGCTGTTTTAAATCTGATCCAAGTGTAAAGTCGAGCCTTAAATTTTTACGTAAAACACCTTGGGCGCGTACCAAGGTCGAGCAATTATACCTCGATAACTGCGTCGATACACAACCACAAAACAGTGGTTTTGTGTGGCCTAGTATTAAAAAGAAGTAACAGCCATTGCGCGTTATAGCTTATAACGCGCAACAAGTTCAGTTACTCGAGCTGCTCTGCACAGATCACCGCCAGTGATTGCGGAGTAATTTCAATAGTTAGTTTATCTGCACTTTTAACTTCACCATCAAGTACATACTTTATTTCCTGAGTCGCCGATATTGCAACGCGACGCGCATTGGTATGATGTGAATTAATCGCAAAGTTTGCTTGAGTAATACTGCTAAATACCAGCTCAGCAATGCTTAATACATTGGTGGATGCGTCTTGGTTAGGAGTAAGCCAATTAACATCGAGCAAGCCATCATAGTGATCAGGCTGTCCCCCACCTTGCGCTAGTAAAGTAGTAAAAGGTGCTGCATTAGCGACAATTAAACTATTGGTATGTATTTGCTGCGGCTCGTTATCATCTAGCTGCACTGTGAAATCTTGGGCTTTTTGTTCGCCTAAAGCTTGCCAGAAGCCCTGTAAATATGCGAACTGACCAAGCTCGTTTTTAGTATCCCGATCGGCTTTTTCAATCATATGTTGTTCAAAGCCAATCCCTGCTAACAGCAGCATTAACTCACCATTGCAATATGCTGTATCCATTTGCTTGGTTTGCCCTTCAATAATCAAATCACATGCTACTTCCACAGGGATCAACTTTGACTTAATTCCCATTAAAACATGTGCTAGAGCATTGGCCGTGCCAAATGGGATAATACCTAATTTACAGTCTGTGTTTACCAAAACACTTGCTACTTCTGCCACTGTGCCATCGCCGCCGCAGGCGATGATCATATCTGGTTTATCAACTATCGCTTGTTTGGCCAACACAATCCCATTTTGCTCCACTGATGTAATCAACACATTTAAGTTATAGTAAGCAGATAAACGCGCAATAATTAAATGCTCTTTCTGCTGCCATAGCTTAGTGCCGGAAACTGGGTTGGCAATTAATACCGCTTTATTTTTGATTAATAACTCCCCCTTTCTATGGCGTTTAACTAATTGACGTAGTTGGTGTTTATTTAAATTAGCGGTTTCGCGTGTTTCTTTTATTTGCGCAAGCACTTGATGTACATCAGCCTCCTTATTTTGACTGAGCAAGTAAGCCGCCATCACAAACACCGAACGACCACGACCCAACGCGCAATGTACCACCACTCGACGATTATCTTTAATATGATGGGCAATCCAGTTAATCGCTTGATTAAGCTGCGAACGTGTTGGGACTCGATGATCAAGCACTGGGATATTTAAATAGTTTATGTTTTCTTGTGTTGATGACCATTCAAGTCCATCAAATTCACAGGTTACATCTAAAATCGCGGTAATACCGTTATCTTTTAAAATGTCTATATCTGAAGGAAATAAACGACAGGCTAAGAATAAATGTTCGTTAATTTGTTGTAATGGAGGTACTTTATCGTGCTTTCGGCTCCACGCGTTATAAACTTGTGCCCCCAATAAAAAAGGTATGAAAGCCCAACGAATGTAAAACGGGATAACACCGTTTTCTCGTTTACGAAAAATTTTTGCAATATTAAAAAAATAGGCACCGCTTACCAGTAATAGAGATAAAGCCGTCCAATAGAATAGCAGCGAAAAATAGCTAGGACTAACCTGCCACCCCATAATGATAAATACAATTGCCAGTAATAAGTAACTTATTGCGGCCCACATAAACGCTCCTTTTGTCGTTAGTTATACCCAAATAGAAATGCAATCTATGCGCCACTAAAAAATCTAACAGAAATAAAGATTCATATATATTTCATAGTATTAAGATATCAGCTGATTAGTTTCGTGATACTTGCTGTGCTTACATAGGTTATTTTTACACACCTGTGCAGCTAACTTACACACTTGAAAGTATAGATTATTAAATAATTTAGAGCATAAAAAAGCCTAGGTTATAAATAACCTAGGCTTTTTATAAAAACATATCGTTTAACTTTACACGTCGATTTTAGTTAACCAGCCATGGGGGTCTGGTGCTTTACCCCATTGAATATCGTTCAAGGCTTGGCGCAAACGCATTGTCGTTGGCCCTGCTTCACCACTGCCCACTTTATATTCTTTATCATTATGAATAAAAGTACCCACTGGGGTTAATACCGCAGCAGTGCCAGATAAAGCAGCTTCAGTACCCGGTTTTGCAGCACGCTCAAGTAATTCAGTGACCGTAAAATTACGCTCAGATACTGTCATACCTAAATCTTTAGCGATAGTTAAAATACTGCTGCGCGTCACGCCATGTAAAAAGGTGCTGTCTAGCGCTTTGGTGATGATTTCATTACCATCAATTAAAATAAAGTTTGCCGCGCCCGTTTCTTGTACATCACCGCCTGGGCAAAATAAAATTTGATCCGCTTTATGTTGTATACGAGCCGCTGTAATAGGTGCTAATGCACTGGCATAGTTACCCCCACTTTTTATCATGCCCATGTGTGGGGCACAGCGCATACCATCTTCTTCTAATAATACTCGCAGCGCAGTCGCACCACCAGCAAAGTAATCACCCACAGGTGATAATAATACATACAATAATGAACTTAATGACGGCACAGCCGCTTTGCCAATGGCCGCTTCAGTACCAATATGAGTTGGACGAATATACATAGAGCCCGGTGGTAACGGCGTTTCATCGGCATATTGGCGAACAATATCAATGATCATTTTTTCAAGCTTGGCTCCATCAACTTCAGGTAAGCTTAATAAATGCGAGCTTTGTTTCATGCGGGCAATGTTAGCATCCATGCGGAAAATATAGACTGAGCCGTCTTCATGGCGAAATGCTTTTAACCCCTCAAAACATGTACTTGAATAATGAAGAACATGCGCCCCAGCATGAAGCTCTATTTTATCTGACGGAACAATAGAGCTTTCGCTCCAAGCGTTATCAGTAAAACGCGCTTGAATCATCTGCGGCATAAATACAGTACCGAATGCGGCCATTTTAATCTCTCTTATGTGATCTACTTTTGCCCCATTGTATGACATTCATGCACTGTTTAACCATAACTAAAACAAGGCATTTGCTAAATTGTGTAATACCACAATTTGCGATCAGCTTAAAATGTTAAGGCAGCACTGTAAATGTTAGTTATAACGCGCAAGATATACTCTGCTAGTAATTAGTTTAAAGCCAATAAGTGGCTCACTAAACGGCTTACCTAACGAAGTACTTTGCACGACTAAATTAATTTTATTGTTATAAAGCAGCATTACAAGTAATGTACAAAACATTGAGATATTGATATTAGCAACCGTCTTAGGATTAAAGGAAATATATGCAGTGGTTAAAACCAATGCCATTAGTTGGGCACTTTATAACGCTTGAAGTATTAAGCTTACATCATATAGATGAGTTAAAACATGCGGTGCTTGATGGAGAGTCTTGGAAATTATGGTATGCCAATGTGCCTTCGCCAGAGCAGATGCACAGTTATGTTGAACGGGCGATTATTGAAGCCAAAAACGGCAATAGCGCCTTTGCTGTAAGGTGCAATAGTAGCGATAAAATAGTTGGCACAACTCGCTTCTATAACGTAGACACACAAAATCAGCGCGCATTACTAGGCTACACATGGTATGCAAAGGCGGTCCGAAGAAGCTCTGTAAATACTGAGTGTAAGCTTTTAATGTTGAAGTACTTATTTGACACTCACAATGCCATTGCGGTTGAATTTAGGACACACTTTTTTAATCACGATTCACGAAAAGCCATTGAAAGGCTAGGTGCTAAACAAGATGGTATTTTACGCAGTCATCAAATAATAAAAGATGGATCGATTCGCGATACCGTTGTGTATTCAATTATTGCATCAGAGTGGCCAGCCGTGAAGAATCATTTACTAAATAAACTAAATGTACTTAGCTGATAATTTACAGCATTGCGCTTTAAATCCCTAATTAACGATTAACGCAGCAAAGAGGATTAAACGATCCCTCTTTGCGCTTAAGAGCTCGGCTCAAATTAAAACGGTATAAGTAACGTCCGCATTGCTGGGCGAAGCGCTAATAAGAGCGTTGCTTTATCAATATATGGATTAAGGGTTTTACGTAAGGTGATCCCATTTATCATTGCAAACATCACTTCAATACGGCTTTCTAGTTCAGTTGCACTAAGATCTTTTATTAAACTGCGTTCACTCAATAAAAGATTACGCATTTTCTCTCTGGCGTAACAATCAGACTTTCGCAACTGCTCTGCCACTTTATCGTTGCGCGCAGCTTCAGCGAACATCTCTAAATCGAGTGCACCTTGGTTTACATCAGTATGATGATCCACTGCATGGTCTAAACCATCGAGCAGAATCGTTACTAAGTCACCCGGTTGATCTTCATACTCCTGAAAAATAGAGAATAGGTTTGCCATATCCTGTTCAATAATCGATTCAATGATCGCTTCTTTACTGGCAAAGTAATTGTATATATGTCCTGCGCTCATCCCTGCGATCTTTGAGATCTCAGCCATTCCTGCGCCATGATACCCTTTACGGCGAAAGCAATCTGCCGCCGCACATAACACTTGATCACGCCGAGCCTGTGCTAATGCAGGGTCGGTTTGTCTTTTCGATTTTTCTTTCATGTATTCCTGCCAGGTAATCGCGAAAAGCATCGCTTTTCTTTTAACCTAATCATTATCGCTAGTTTACATTATTTTAACCACTGCTTATGTGGGTTACAACAAAGAACTTTATAAACTAGCGATAAAACAGCTCACTGCGGGTTTTAGCCGCTATCCACTGTGCTCGGCTGGTCGCTGCCACCCACCACCAACCGCTTTATACAGATTAATTTGACTCGCAATATATGCTTGTTTACCACGGATCAACTGCTGTCCTGCACTCACCCAGTTACGTTGTGCATCCAGCACTTGTAAATAGCTATCAGCGCCTTTTTCAAAGCGCGCTTTAGAGAGCATGAACGACATCTGATTGCTGTTATATAAATCTTCAAGCGCACCTAGCTGCTGCATATAGCCTTGGCGATCCACCAGCGCATCAGAGACTTCTTTGAATGCTTGTTGAATCGTTTGTTCGTAGGTAGTTAGCGCAATATGTTGCTTAGTTTGCGCAACATCTAAGTTTGCTTGATTACGACCCATATTAAATATCGGTATCGTGATCGATGGCATAAAGCTCCAAGTGCCAGTGCCACTTGAAAACAAATTATCTAGATCACTCGACGCACTCCCAGCATTAGCCGTTAAGCTAATACTTGGAAAAAATGCCGCTTTAGCAACACCGATATTAGCGTTAGCAGCTAATAACTGAAACTCTGCCGCTTTAATATCAGGACGTTGTTCAAGTAACTCAGATGGTAAGCCTACAGGCACGGTTGGGAAGTTTAGTACTTCATCTAAACTCTCAGCGGGTAACAACTGTGCTGAAACCGGCTGACCGACTAATAAATCAAGAACATTTTTATCACGCTTTAGCAAGCGCTGATAATTAGCAATATCAACTTTTGCAGTGGCTACAGTGCTCTCAATTTGTGCCAAGGTTAACTTTGATGCCGCGCCAAGCACATAGCTTTTTTCGGTTAACGCCAATGATGCCTGCTGACTTTTTAGGGTTTGCGTGGCAAGCGCTAACTGCTCTTTATCAGCCGCGTAATTTAGCCACGCACTTACCAACTCAGAAATTAAGCTGATTTTCACACTCGTTTGAGTTTGCTCTGACGCGTACAGCGTTTGCAGTGCTTGATCAGATTGATTACGAATTTTGCCCCATATATCGAGCTCATACGCGGTCATTCCCACGGTAGCTTTATAGCTCTCGCTAATTTGTGCATTACCAGTTGACGTTAAGTCTCCCGGTAAGCGCTGACGCGTGCCCGACGCTGCAAAATCGATTGACGGATATAAAGCTGAGTCTTCAATTTGATAGAGCGCACGAACTTGCTGCACATTAAGCGCGGCAAGTTTAAGGTCTTTATTATGAAGTAATGTTTGTTCAATCAATTGTTGCAGTTTTTCATTCGCAAAAAACTGCTGCCATCTTAAATCAGCCGTATTACCTTGCTCGCTCGGTATTGCATAGCTATCAGGCACCGGTAACACTATATCCTCACGCGGTGGTGCCATTTGACAAGCACTGAGCACAAATACGCTTAGACTCGCTAGGCTTAACGTTTTGAATGTCATTATGGTTGCTCCTGTGTCACAGTTTTGTGTTTACCGGGAAAAACTCTGCGCACTAATACAAAGAATAACGGTACAAATATCACAGCCAATATTGACGATGCGAGCGTGCCACCTATGACTGAGATACCCAGCGCATTTTGTGCACCAGAACCGGCACTTGATGCAATTGCTAAAGGTAAAACGCCACAAATAAATGCCATAGAAGTCATCAAAATTGGTCGTAACCGTAGCTTAACTGAGTTAATTGCAGCATCCACGAGTCCCATGCCCTCATCCATTTTATGGATCGCGAATTCAACAATCAAAATAGCATTTTTAGATGCCAGCCCTATGGTAGTCAACAAGCCTACTTGTAAGTAAATATCATTCGATAAATTACCTATAAAGGCCGCCATTGCAGCGCCAAATACCCCTAAAGGAACAATCATCATTACCGCTGCCGGCACAGACCAACTTTCATACAATGCAGCTAAACATAAAAACACCACCAATAATGACAACGCATATAATAATGGCGCTTGTCCGCCGCTTAAACGCTCTTCATACGAAATACCAGTCCATTCAAAGGCAAACCCAGTTGGTAACTGGCTAACCAACTTCTCCATTTCATCCATAGCTTGACCAGTACTGTAACCTGGCGCTGCTGCACCTTGAATTTCCATCGCTGAAAAACCGTTAAAACGCTCAAGACGCGGCGAACCATAGGTCCAGTACGACTGAGCAAACGCGCTAAATGGCACCATATCGCCATTACTATTACGTACATACCATTTATCTAAATCTTCCGGAACCATACGAGACTCTGGCGTACCTTGTAAAAACACTTTTTTTACTCGACCACGGTCGATAAAGTCATTCACATAGCTACTACCCCACGCGGTAGACAAAGTACTATTGATATCTGCTTGGGTCAGCCCAAGTGCTTGCGCTTTTGCTAAATCAATATCTAGCTCCAGTTCTGGCTTATCTTCTTGACCATTAGGGCGAACGCCTGCTAACACAGGACTTTGTGAAGCCATCCCTAGTAACATATTTCGCGCTTCGAGTAATTTGTCGTGACCAAGCCCAACCCTATCTTGTAAAAACAAGGTAAAGCCATTGGCAGTGCCAAGCTCAACAACCGCAGGTGGTGGGAAAGCAAAAACAAAGGCTTCTTTAATCGTAGAAAAATAACCCATCGCTTTGCCTGCAACTGCACCAACCGATAAATCATCGCGTTGACGCTCATCCCAGTGTTTTAAACCAACAAAGCCAAGCGCTGCATTTTGTCCAGAGCCTGCGAAGCTAAAGCCAGTTACACTAAACACAGAACGAACAGCTTCAGACTGATCTTCTAGGAAATGTTTTTCCATTTTCTCAACGACTTTTAATGTCTGCTCAGTGGTTGCTCCTGCTGGTAAACTTACTTGATTGAACAAAATACCTTGGTCTTCATCAGGTAAAAATGCTGAAGGGAGTTGTGAGAAAATATAGATCATGCCGCCAACAATTAAGCCGTAACACAATAAATAGCGCTTACTTTGCTTGATCATACGACTTACAAAGTTTTGTGCGCCGGCATTCGTTTTATCAAAGCCGCGGTTAAAGCCCATAAAAAAGCGACCAATAAATGATGAGTTATTATGTACGTGACTCGGTTTTAACATGGTTGCACACAGTGCTGGTGTTAAAATAAGTGCCACTAAAACAGATAAACTCATAGCAGTTACTAAGGTTACTGAGAACTGACGATAAATAACCCCTGTCGAGCCTGCAAAGAACGCCATTGGGATAAATACGGCCGATAATACCATAGCAATACCAACCAGTGCACCTTTGATTTCATCCATCGATTTTCGCGTAGCTTCAAGCGGTGACAGCTTTTCTTCGGTCATCACCCGCTCAACGTTTTCAACCACCACGATGGCATCATCAACTAATAAGCCGATAGCTAATACCATAGCAAACATGGTTAAAGTATTAATTGAATAACCCAGTACTTGCAGTACAGCAAAGGTACCGAGTAAAACCACAGGCACTGCAATGGTAGGAATTAGTGTTGCTCTAAAGTTTTGTAAAAACAAGTACATAACTAAAAACACTAACACCACGGCTTCGATTAATGTACTCACTACTTTTTCAATTGATAATGATACAAACGGAGTGGTGTCGTAAGGTACAACACTGGCTAACCCTTCAGGGAAAAAAGGCTCTAGTTCAGCCAATGCAGTTTTAACACCCGCAGCAGTATCAAGAGCGTTTGCACCACTGGCAAGTTTAATACCTAAACCTGACGCTGGTTTACCATTAAAGCGCGCCACAACACCGTAGCTTTCACCGCCAAGTTCAACTTTTGCGACATCCCCTAAACGAACTACAGATCCATCCTCATTATTTTTGACAAAAATATTGCGAAATTGTTCAGGTGTTTGTAAACGACTTTGCGCAGTCACAGTGGCATTAAGCTGTTGCCCTGAAACCGCAGGTAACGCACCAAGTTGACCTGCTGATACTTGCGCATTTTGAGCACTAATGGATGCACTAATATCCGCAGGAGTCAGTTTATATTTTTGCAGCATGCTAGGGTTTAACCAGATACGCATTGCATATTGAGAGCCAAATAACTGCACTTCACCTACGCCATCGACGCGTGACACTATGTCTTGCACATTGGATGCAACATAGTCACCGATATCGATATTGTTCATACTGCCATCTTCAGAGACAAAACCAACAACCATTAAAAAGTTGTGAGCGGATTTAGCGACTGATACACCTTGACGTTGCACTTCTTGTGGCAATAACGGTGTGGCTAAGGCAAGTTTATTCTGCACTTGAACTTGTGCAATATCAGGATCAGTATCAGCATCAAACGTCAATGTTAAAGTTGCCGAACCATTTGATTCTGAGGTTGATGACATATATAGCAAGCCATCTAACCCTTTCATCTTTTGCTCAATAACCTGCGTAACAGTATCTTCTAACGTACGTGCAGAGGCACCAGGATAATTAGCTTGAACACTAATTGCCGGAGGCGCAATAGACGGGTACTGAGCAATAGGTAAACCTTTAATTGCTAGTATTCCCGCCAACATAACAACAATGGCCAATACCCATGCAAAAATAGGCCGATCGATAAAAAATCGTGACATTAAAATGCTCCGTTATTGAGTTTTAGTAGCTGAGTCGGCTGGCACTGCATTAACCGGTGCGCCTGGTGCTATTTTTTGTAAACCTTCAACAATCAATTGATCGCCCTCGCTTAAGCCACTAGTCACTAACCAGTTTGCACCTACTGTGCGGTCAGTTTTTAATACCCGTGCTTCAACGGTATTATCTTTACTCACCACCATCGCTGTAGGCTCACCTTTAGTATTACGACTCACACCACGCTGCGGTACTAAAATAGCATTCGCCTTCACACCTTCAACAACCACAGCTCTGACATACATACCAGGTAATAATAGCTTTTCTGGATTTGGAAATTCTGCTCGTAAAGTCACTGAGCCAGTGCTTGGATCAACCGCCACTTCAGAAAACTGCAAAGTGCCTATGTGTGGATACACTGAGCCATCTTCCATAGTAAGTTCAACCTTTGATTGCGCAGTAAGATCTTTGTCAAGCTCACCAGTGGCAATCGCTTTTTTCAAGCGGGTCAACTCACTGCTGGATTGGGTAAGATCAATATAAATTGGATCAAGCTGAGTAACGGTTGCTAATACGGTTGCTTGATTAGCACTTACCAAAGCACCGGCAGTCACATTCGATTTACCAATTCGACCACTAATAGGTGATGAAACTCGACTATAGTTAAGATTGATCTGCGCTGTTTTAAGCTGCGCTTGGGCAGTTAATAAATCAGCCTGCGCACCTTTATAGCTGGCGTCGGCTTCATCAAAATCTTGTTGGCTTACCGCTTTTATTGCTAGTAAATCAGAATAACGATCTGATTTAGCCTTTGCATTAGCAATGCTCGCTTGTGCCTTACTAATAGCTGCTTTACTGGTTGCCACTTGTGCTTCAAATGTAGCGGGGTCGATTTGATATAAAGCCTGCCCTTTTTTGACTTCAGCACCTTGCGTGAATAAACGTGATTGAATAATACCACTTACCTGAGGACGAATTTCTGCCACTTGAGACGCAGTTACTCGTCCCGGAAGCTCCTTCGTAAGTGTTAATGGCTGGCTTTTTAATGTAATTACGCCAACAGGAGCTGGCTGAGAAACAGGCGCATTTGCCTGCTGAGTTTGATCGCAACCGGATAAAGCAACTGCACTTGCCAAAGCCGTGACAGTAAAAAGAACGACGCGAGAACGCTGCATGTTAACTACCTTCAATATAAAATGAACGTTCATTCTAAATTAAACTATTACATTTTCCAATGTTAATTAAGAATTATTTTTAAAAGATCTAAGAGCATGTAAAGTGATGTAAAAAAACTTGACGGTGAGTTAAAAATCAGAGCAACTTAGTTGCTAATTACAGGCACAAAAAGAGTTAATTTTGTTGTTAATGGGTATAAGAATGCAGTTGCAGTGAACATTAAAAGGCACTATTAGCAAAGGCTCAGAAGCCAACTTAGTTTTACTTAGTAGCAACACTTTAGCACCACAATATGTATGGAGTAAGGGTATTCGTAGATAAAGACTGCGCAATAAAAAAGGCGCTTTTGAATAACTAATGAGGCGCATAGCGCGCCTCACGTTTTATTGTGAGGCTGGTTCTATCGGTAGTATTTTAGACACCAATAACTGCTCAACTCGAATCCCTTCAACATCCACAACTTCAAATTTAAAACCTGCGTATTGAATATATTCTGCACGTTTAGGAATTCGTTTCATGGTATAAATTAAAAATCCAGCAACCGTTTCATAATGCATTTGATCTGGAAATTCCTCCACACCGAGTACTTTTGCCAGTTCAACGGTTGGGGTTAAACCATCAACTAACCATGAATTTGCATCGCGGGCGATAATTAATTCATCGCCATTATGGGTGATCAAATCCCCCATAAAGCCTTTCATCAAATCTTTAACTGTCACAATACCTACCACAAGTGCGTATTCGTTTACCACCACCGCAAATGGTTTTGCTGCACCTTTAAAGGCATTTAATGCCTCTGACAAACTCAGTGTTTCAGGTAGATAGAAAATCTCTTTTTCGAGCATCTCGTCGTTAATATTCGCCGCATCGCCTTTGAGCACTTGACGAAGAATATCTTTTGATTCAACTGAGCCAATTAATTTATCTAAATTGCCATTGCATACCAAAAAATGATTATGTGGATGATCAATGATTTTACCCGAAATACTATCGCTGGCTTCGTTAATATCAAAGTAGACTATTTGATCTCGAGGTGACATTACACTCGATAAAAAGCGCGCCTCTAAATCAAATACATTACCAATTAAGTCATATTCTTGTTGTTGTAAACTGCCATATTCGGCGCCTGCATCCATCATTGCAACTATGTCTTCGGTGGTCACAATGTCTTCACGCTCTGCCGGCACATTGAATAACCGTAAAACAATGTTAGTTACACCATTAAAAAACAACACCAACGGTGTTAATGCATACGTTACCCAACGCATGATCGTGACTACGCGAACCGCAACAGCCTCAGGCAAGATCATTGCTAAGCGTTTTGGTAATAAATCAGCAAATAAAATAAACAATGAAGTAATTGTCAAAAACGACAGCAAAAAGCTAATTTGCGCCAGTAACGGGCCTTGATAAAACAACACAAGTACACTTTCAACATAAGGTGAAAGCGCTTGTTCGCCCACTATGCCGCCTAAAATAGCAATTGCATTGAGAGCAATTTGGATCATGGCAAAAAAAGCACCTGGTTGCTCTTGCAGCTTTAATACTGCCGCCGCTTTAGCATTGCCTTCGTCAGCCATGACTCTTAATTTAATTTTACGTGATGCTGCGATCGCGATTTCCGACATAGCAAATAACGCACTGATCAAGATTAATAAACCAATCCCGATTAAGTCACCCATTTATAACTCCAAAAATAAACGCTTTTATAAGCAAAAGCAGCTGGATTATAGCCCCTTTTAAAGGTTGGGCAATTGAAATTTAATTAATATAAAAAATACATATATATCAGTTTCTTAAAAATAATAAAAGTTTACTGATACACGCTGAAGGCGTTAATGAGTTTAGTTTTAGTTGGCTTATCTAGCGCTTTGTTACAAGCAAAATACAGTGCTGGTTGTTTGATCTTGAGTCTTAAAATAGGTGCTAACTTGTCAGTAACCTGTCTTTTAGACTGTTCAAATTTAACGCGTTGTTCAGGTAATACGACGATATCGATACTGCTTTGACGGCTTTGAACTATTTTAAAAATATTATCAAAACTATTCATCAGCATTAGATTTACACCTTCTTCAAAGCCCTGTGATAATAAAAAGTGATGACTATAATTATCTTTTAATACCGCAATTCGGTATTGCTTTGCTTGTTCTAAGGAGTTGATGACAATGCTTTTCGAGTTCAATGCATAAAGATAAGTGTTTAACTGTGCTAATTCTGCAATCCAAATAAATTGCTTTTCACGAGAAGCTGAACGCGCCATAGAAAAAATACACGTATGCGGATCGCGCAGTGCCATATTAAATGCAGTGCTCCAGCCATGTACTGAAACTACGTAATCGAGTGTTGAAGAATCTAGCACCATTCGAACTTTATCAGCAATATAACCAACAAGTTGTTCATTTTCATCAAGATGCTGAGCAGGCGGAAAGTATTCCGTCACGACATTTAATTTGGCGAGACTTTGATTACTTAAAATTATGAATAAAAAATAACACCACTTAGCCACTATTGCCCCATCGATTATTGCTTTAATCATCTGTTGACGTAAATTAAATATAACGGCAAATAGCTAATTTGTGAATTTAAAAAGCAGCATACTGTGTATGCTGCTCATATTAACCATTATTAATTATGTGCGGTTCATGGCATTAATTAAAAATGCTGAAATTTTTGCACCTTCTCTAAGCGTTGTATCTGAACTCGATTGACCAACCAAAGAGCTATCCGTAAATGGAGCGATTTCCATCATATCAGCGCCGGTGATCGGAAATTCATCTGCCAATGCAACCAAGATATCCAAAGCATGCTGCGGCGTTAAACCATTCCCTTCAGGTGTGCCTGTTGCTGATGCAAACTCTTCATCTAGGGCGTCAATATCAAAGCTGACGTAGAGTTCATCAACATTGTCAGCTTTAAGCTGAGCAATGACTTCTGCGGCAATTGCTGGTGCGCCTCGTTCGATGATCTCATGGGCCCAATGTTGTTTAACGCCAAAGGTAGATTCCCAGTGCTGTTTTGGTTTACCGCTTGAGCGGATACCAAACTGGATAAGATGATGCGGTGCAGGTAAAAACTCCAATATATGCGTGCACCAAGAGCCAAAGCATAAATCGATACCTAAACGCTCAACCAGTAAGTCGGTGTGCGCATCAAAATGAATAATTGCCGTGCGCTTGCCCTGCTCGCGCTTGGCCTTTAAATACGCTTTAGTTAATGGGTAACTAATGGAATGATCGCCACCAATACCAAAAATTCCTTTATCTTTAAAGGTCGCGTAAAAGCTATTGCACACATCTTCGGTAATTGATAATGGACTAACGTAATACTCACTATTTGGATTGTCATATAATGCCTTTTGGCAATTACTGATAGTCGCGTCGTTTAAATATTTATCATGCAATAAATGTGGGATAACCCTTACATCCCCTAAATCAAATGACTTAGCTTGAGGCTGTTGATCAATCAATGTTGAGCGTAAAAACAATGGTCCCCAGTTGGCACCACGTAAAATACCACCACCACAGTCAGAGCTGATACCTAAAGTCACCGCTTTATGCTCACTTTTACTTAACGTATCAAGTGATTCACGCCATAATGTATCGACGTTATCTTCTTGCCCATACAGTTTCATTCGCAGTGCCGCTTTACGTTCTTTTGCCGTATTAACCGTAAAAACGCCATCGCCCGGTGGACATAAACAGTGTTCAACTTTACTTTTAAATGTCTGCCATTGTGTGCTCATTGCAATTCCTTACTGTGTGCTTTTGCGTAGTTATGCAAAAGAGCGTTGTTGAAAATAAAATTAATAAAAGGTTCACGCGCCGGTTTTCACTCGCAATTTCATTACCCTCGTCGCTTTAGCTACATTTTAAATAGCTATATAAACCTCAAAAATAACAATTGGTTATATTTATTTACCCAACAACGTATCAATTAAAATAGAGTGCCTACTACGATTGATATAGTGTCTACGAATACAAGTCAACTATCAGCGATGACACAAATTTAAGTGAGCTGCTTGAATATTCAAAGAGAATGAATAAATTTGATAACGGACATCCGTCCTGTACAAGGCAAAGCATTGTGGTAATTATGCTAAATTGACAACAACTCTTTATAAATTAGCGTCATTACTGGCGTTAGAACAAAAGTTATAAATAAGGCCCCGCTATGGAAAAGGTATTTCACTTAGGACTCACCCGCGACGATCTACACGGCGCAACACTTGCGATTGTTCCGGGCGATCCAGATCGTGCAGCACGTATTTCAACTTTTCTCGAAAACCCGACTTGCCTCGTCCAAACCAGAGAGTTTCATGCTTACTTAGGTCAACTTAATGGCCAATCTGTAGTTATTTGCTCAACCGGTATTGGCGGCCCTTCAACTTCTATTGCAGTAGAAGAGCTAGCGCAATTGGGAGTTGAAACATTCTTACGTATTGGTACAACTGGCGCTATTCAACCTCATATTAATGAAGGTGATATTTTAATCAGCCAAGCATCTGTGCGTTTAGATGGTGCGAGTCAACATTTTGCGCCACTTAACTACCCTGCTGTGTCTGACTTTTTCGCCACTCAAGCGATGGTCAATGCATGCGGTAATTTAGGCATCGATTTTCATATTGGTATTACTGCATCAAGTGATACCTTCTACCCTGGACAAGAGCGTTACGATACCTACTCAGGTTATGTACCAAAAGCGTTTCAAGGTAGTTGTGAAGAATGGCAAAAATTGGGCGTAATGAATTATGAAATGGAATCTGCAACCTTATTTACTATGTGTGCAGCACTAGGTCTAAAAGCCGCCTGTGTAGCGGGTGTGCTGGTTAATCGTACTCGGCAAGAAATCCCTAATGTAGATCACGGCGAGATTGAGAAAAAATCAGTCGCCGTGGTGCTTGAAGCCGCTAAACTACTGTTGGTTTAATACACAATGCTAAACTAATGCTTTGCAGTACTGGCAATTCAGGGTAACTTGCCAGTACTGCTTGACTGACACTTAACTGATTTTCCTTGCCCTGTGTTTGTAACAGCTCAATCCCTTGCACTACTTCTTTATTCATTAATAAACCGGCCAAATGTAGCTGACTTATCGCGCTTTGTAGTGGCGATAAACTTGGGCTATAAGCGGCATTTTCTGCATAGCAACCATAAAAATCGCCATTGTTAAAGGTACTAATTTTAACTGCACTGTAATTTTCAGAGTAAGGCACATACGCACTCAGTGCGCAATCGAGTAACTTAGCATCAAGCTCCGCTCTTGTAACAAACTGATGCTGCTGTGGTGCAGGATTAAACAAACTATACACATTGCCCAAATCATTAGGTCCAAACGCACAAGGTAATAGCTCAGCCAATTTAAACTGCTGCTTTGGCAATAAAATATCAAAGCTCTGTGCATCTGCGAGCTCATTCATAAATTGACGACAATAACCGCAAGGCGCATCACTAATGGCGATTTTGACAATTTTTTTCGCACCGTTGAGCCACGCATTATTAATAGCAGATTGCTCTGCATGCACTACCAAGCTTAGTGCTTGCTGGGAAAATTCAACATTCGCACCAAAATAAAAATGCAGCTCGCCTTGTGAGTCAAGACCGCACACTATTGCACCCACAAAAAACTGGGAAATAGGCGCAACGGCAAACTGTGCCGCGATAGGAAGACAAGCACGCAATATTGCATCCACTGGCTGGTCATACTGTTTACACAGGGCTGCCACATCAGAGCTGGGTAAAATACCCACATGATGCTTTATTATAAGATACAACTGTTGTTGTTGCTCAGCACTGAAGCTAAAAGCAGTGCCTGCTTGAGTAAGTGTTGTAGGCATAGACTAGTTTCATAATTTAATGGCCAACTAGTTTAAAATGTTCAACGCTTAAATACTAGGTTGATTTACTAACCAATTTTTCGCGCTGTTAACACAATCAAAGTTTTCTGCTTTCATATCAATGCGTTGTGCTTTTTGTAAGAATAAATCATGCATAAAACCATCAAAACTAACGACGCGAGCAATAAAGCAGCTAGCTAACCACTTTGACACTGCTGGCATAATAATCAGTAGCTCACTAGCCGGGAATTTATGTGTTAATTCAGAAACATCAACGAGTAATTTATTACTGCCGTAAATCGAAACATATTGCTGAGCAATTTGATAAAAATTCATCACATCCTGTGCACTTGCCGTCCCTCTGAGCGTCATCATGATTAATGACGTAGATGCATCATAAGTGATGCACGTTGACACATTTGACATATCACTGCTCGATTATTAATACATTTACCATAAAAGGTATAACAGCCGTCATTCTAGATAAAAAAAATGAACAGTCAACATCTAACAGTAAAGCAGGTCTGACCAGAGATTAATACGGAATAAAGGATGGTTTTTATCACTAAAATAAATGCCAATTGGTATATTGGCTAAAAGAAGCTTAATTTGAATAACTAAGCGTTTAATACAATTAATTATCATCTGTTCAGCAAAATATGCGCCGCGTCTTTACTAACTTAAATTAGTATCAACAGCGGCGCACAATTTGTTATCACTTTAGTCGTTGACTGATCTCAGCTGCAAAACAGTATCTAGAGGTTTGATATTTAATCAACTCACAATCAACCAGTGTTACGCATGCCCGCTGCAATACCTGTCATAGTGATCATTAATGCATTATCAATATCCCCTGAGCTGCCCTCTACCGCCTCGCGTGAACGCTTAAGTAACTCAACTTGCAGAACATTAAGCGGATCGGTGTACGGGTTACGCAGACCAATAGATTCTTTGATCCACGGTTGATCGGCCAGTAAGCTTTGCTGCGGGCTTAGCGATTGCACTAATGTAATAGCTTGTTTAAGCTCTTCGCGAAGTTTATCTCCCAGTGGCTTATATTGCTCTTCAACCAGGGCATCGTCATAATGCGCACTTAACCAGCAGTCCGCTTTACTGAATACCATTTCAAGCATTTCTAAACGGGCACGAAAAAACGGCCATTGTTGACTCATCTCATTAAGAGTGCCTATGCCATGTTTTTCAAGTGCAGCTTGTAAACCAGTTAGTGCCCCAAGCCATGCTGGTAGCATTAACCGGTTTTGGCTCCATGCAAAAATCCACGGAATAGCCCGCAGGCTTTCAACGCCACCATGTGGATTTCGTTTTGCAGGACGAGAGCCCAAAGGTAATTTCGATAGCTCCTGCTCCGGTGTGGCCATTCTAAAGTAAGGGACGAAATCTTCATCAAAACGCACCACGCTACGGTAATGCTCACATGATTTTTCGCTGATCAGCGCCATCACATCACGCCACTCATCTTTTGGCTCTGGCGGCGGCAGTAAGTTACTTTCAAGCACTGCGCCAGCGTAAATATTTAAGCTTTCAAGCGCAACATTTGGCAAACCAAATTTAAAGCGGATCATTTCCCCTTGCTCTGTTACACGCAGGCCGCCTTTGAGAGAACCTGGGGGTTGCGAACGTAGGGCTTGCGCAGCAGGTGCGCCACCACGGCCAACTGTACCGCCACGACCGTGGAATAATACCAGCTCAATACCACGTTGCTCTGCCAATTGTACAAGCTTATCCATTGCCTCGTATTGCGCCCAACCTGCAGCCATCATCCCAGCATCTTTAGCTGAATCTGAGTAACCAATCATGACATTCTGTATGCCCTCTGCTTGGCCACGATACCAATTATTATCTAACAATTGAGTGATAACATCACTGCCTGCATTTAAGTCATCTAAGGTTTCAAATAATGGGGCAACTGGCAGTTTAAAACTGCAGCCGCTTTCTTTAAGTAACAGTTGAACAGCTAATACATCAGACGCTGTGCGCGCCATTGAAATAATGTATAAACCAAATGTAGAGGCATCTTGCTTGGCGATCACATCAAAGGTGTCGAGCACTTCTTTAACGTCTGCACTTGGTTGCCAATGCTTTGGAATAAGCGGACGACGAGAATTAAGTTCTGCCAGTAAAAATGCTTGTTTGTCTTCTTCTTGCCATTGGTCGTAATCGCCTAAACCTAAATAACGAGTTAACTCAGAAAACACACCACTGTGACGCGATGAATCTTGGCGTACATCTAATTTAGCTAAGCGGATACCAAAACTGTTAATACGGCGCAATACATCAAGCAGTAGACCATTGGCAACCACGCCCATGTTGGTTTTTAGCAATGAACGATAACAGGCTTCAAGCGGTTGCTTTAACTGGTTAATGTCAGTCACCACGTCTTGTGCATCTGTGCGCTTATTCATTATCTTAGCGCCAAGGTGAGCAACGGTTTCGCTCACTTGTGCTTTGAGTACTTTTAATACCGCACGATACGGTTCAAAATCTTGTCCAGCGAGCTCGACTAGCTCATTACTGGCTTGTGACATAGAAAGCTCAGTGCTTAAAGTGTCGATATCGCGACTGTATAAATCAAGTGCCATCCAACGACCATGATCTAGTACCTGCTGAGTCACTTGTGCAGTTACAAACGGATTACCATCGCGATCGCCGCCCATCCAAGAGGTAAACTCAACAGGACTGTAATCATTGGGTAACTCTAAATCCAAATGCTGTTTAACTTCTTTCTTAAAGTCACGTAAAAAACGCGGTACTGCATGCCAAAGGCTGTTCTCGATAACTGCAAAACCCCATTTGGCTTCATCAATTGGGGTTGGCCGTGAGCGACGAATATCATCGGTGTGCCATGCTTGGCTGATCAACTGTGCAATACGGTTTAATATATTTTCACGCTCATAAGGCAAATTATCGGTGCGCTCAAGCGTTGCTAAACAATCACTTAACTCTACATGTTTATTGATAATGGTACGACGCGTTACTTCAGTGGGATGCGCGGTTAACACCAAATTGATATGCAGCTTTGCGAGAGTGTCGGCAATTTGATTTGGGTTTACTTTACCGGTTTGCGCCTGACTAGCCAGTGCCTTTAAAGTTTGCGTCAGTGGGCTTAATTGGCAAAAACCCACATCATTAAAACGTGAGATAGTATGAAATTGCTCTGCAACATTGGCTAAATTTAAAAAGTGGTTAAAAGCACGAGCTACCGGTAGTAACTCTTCATCGGTTAAAGCATGCAAAACATCAATTAGGGCTTGGCGGTCTTGCTCGTTTCCTGTACGTGATGATTTAGCTAAAGCTCGAATTTCTTCTACTTTATCTAAAATCGCTGGTCCTTGGGCGTCTTTAATTGTTTGGCCTAATAATTGGCCCAATAAATTAACGTTCCCACGCAAGGCGGCATATTGTTCACTCATTCCTGATACTCCGTTGTTGATATTTATACCATAAAGGCATTATTAATAAGCGATGTACGATGTTAAAATGTGGAGTGTGAGATGTGCTAAAAATCGACATTTTGCTTACCTTTATATTTGTAAGACACTATTAATATCATCCTAGCGGCTAATTTAACAGAGCCAAAGCTTATTCTATTTCGTAACAAGAAATAATGTACCGATCAATTTAAATATGATTATGATCATTTCTTACGATCTAAGCTGCCCTTTGTACACCACATAAATACAGTTGTAAAAAGCCACTGATAAGCATATTTAGAAGACATCAATGCCGCTAACTTTGAGCAACTTTTTAACCATATTAAACGCCAATAAGCTCAGGCTTTCTTACATGGCCAGCAAGACAACGGCGAAATGATTTATGGCTTAGATGTTACTTTTGCCGCATGGCAAACCGTTGGCCGCCATAAAAATATTGATAAACTGGGTTTGCAGTTAATAACCGGTTGGTGTAATTAAAATATCGTCTTCTAGGCGTACTCCGCCAAAATCGGGGATGTATATACCCAACCTCTAACACATGGCTATCATTTTTATTAATAAAAGGGGGTTTGTGTAAAAATAGCCCCAAACCGTGACCAAGCCCTTGCCCTGCCCACTTTGCCAAAACCATGGCATTCTACTTAGGCTCGCTCAAAATAGCGATAATCAGTAATAAATACACAGCTTATTTGCGTCACTATTGCATACGCGGCATTTCCACTAAAACCACTTAAATAGCGAATATTCTCATGGCCTAATAGTAAAATGACGGTTAAATTTTCGCTTGCTAACGAGACGAAATACAGACTAAAAGAGAGTTAATTATTGAAAGTTTTATTGATACAAAATAGTTGTTCTATTTATAATCATCATCTTAAATTTATAGCTGTTACATTAAAGAACTGCATCGATAGAATAACTAATAGGGATTAACATGCAAGATCAAGCATTCACTATCAAAGTAATGACAGAAAAAGAAGTGAATATTGCCATTGATTGGGCAGCACAGGAAGGTTGGAACCCCGGACTTAATGACGCTCATAATTATTATCAAGCAGATCCCAATGGTTTTTTAATAGGTTACCTTGGTGATGAAGCGATCGCTACAATTTCAGTTGTAAAATACAATAGCAGTTTTGCATTTTTAGGCTTTTATATCGTTAAACCTGAATATCGTGGCAAAGGTTACGGCACGCAAATTTGGCAAACTGGTCTTGCCTACCTTAAACACTGCAATATTGCGCTTGATGGTGTACTAGAACAGCAAGAAAATTATAAAAAATCTGGATTTAAACTGGCTTACAGTAATATCCGGTTTGAAGGTAAAGCTAGTAGCTACGCCCCTAAAAATGAAGCAATTATAACGCTATCAAGCTTACCATTTGATGATATAAAAGCCTACGATAGCGCATTCTTTCCTGCTGATAGATCTCATTTTACCCAAAGCTGGATCACCCAACCAAACAGTAAAGCATTAGGCATTTTAGATGATGGTAAACTAGCTGGTTATGGTGTGATCAGAGCATGTCGCGAAGGTTTTAAAATTGGCCCTCTCTATGCGAACACACCTCAATTGGCAGAGTCGCTACTTCTAGCACTAAAAGCATCAGCAGCCCCTGGGGAAATGATTTATCTTGACGTACCAAACGTTAATCAAGCTGCCCTCGCATTAGCAAAACGCCATAATATGACATCCGTATTTGAAACAGCAAGAATGTATACACAGCAACAACCTAACATCCCTTTAAATAAAGTGTTTGGTGTAACCTCTTTTGAAATAGGCTAAACCTAGAGCATATTTATAGCCGCGAGTTTACCTCGCGCAGCTTTTTCATAAATTTCTTCCCAAAGAAGAGAAATGAAAACTTTACGGCAATAATCCAATTCACCACATTTAGCTAGCAAAAGTTCCGAAACAGGTATGCGCTCAAGCTTACTGTACCCATACCAATCGATAATACTTCGATAGTAGAACGTAATTTCAGTGTCACCAAAATTTTCGTAATTATTGATTTTTTCAAGAACCATTTCATCGCAAAAAGTGTAACCATACTTTATTTCACATTAAGCATGGGTTGTTTTCATCCTTTACTGTTACAAGTGCTGTGTTGTTTAGAAATAGAGCAAACACTTAATCAGCCAAGTCAAGAATATAAGCAGCACCCGATTTATTGCCATTGTCGTCGCGATGAGGAGCCGCAATAATTGCGGTGTTGTCTGTAAGGGCAACATTCCAACCAAATCTGTCTTCTGGCAGCCCACCTGTTGCTACTATTTTAGAGGCATAACGCCATTGACCCAGTTGCTTTTTGAACACATACAAAGCACCTGCATTTTGGCCATTTTCATCATGGTGCATTGCGCTGATTAAAGCAGTGTCTTTATTTAACGCCACCCCTCGAGCGAACCTATCATCAGCTTTACCATCTGGTGCGACTAATTTTTGTGCTTGAGTCCATATACCTTTTGTTCGCTCAAATATATAGGCTGAACCCGCATCTGTGCCAACGCCCTCGATATCGTCTCTTCTAGCTGAGATCAATGCAGTATCGCCAGACAATGCCACTCTTACGCCAAAAATATCCGTGTTTGCGCCATCTTTAGCCATAAGCTTTGCTTGTTGGTGCCATTGTTTACCGTTAAATACATATGCATAGACGGCACCCGCTTTTTCTGCTTTTTCATCATTTAAGTCAGCACCCACTAAAACGGTATCACCGTCAATCGCAACACTTATCCCAAACAAGTCACCTTCTGCTCCATCTTTTGCGGTGAGTTTGGCTTGAAATTGCCAAGAGTTATTGTCTCGTACGTAAAGGTAAGCCGCGCCTGAATCTTTCAACGGTGCGTCACTGTGGGGCGCACCAATAACAAGAAAACGCTCTGTAAGCGCAATACTTTGCCCAAAAGCGTCGCCAGATTTAGCATCGTTAGCAGTTAAAATTTGCTTTTGCGACCATAAGTTTGCATCTTTCTCAAAGGCAAATACGGCGCCAGAGTCTTTGCTCTTGCCATCTCTTTGTGACGCCCCCAACATTGCTAGATTGTTTTTTAGTGCCACATTACCGCCAAGCGTGTCTTCAGTATATGCAGGGGCGGCGACTAATTTTGCCTGCTGTTGCCAGCCTGTAGCGCCAAGAGAATAAACATAGGCCGCTCCGGAGTCTTGATTATTATTTACATCAGCTTTAAACGCCCCCACTAAGGCTGTTGTACCGTCTATCGCCACACTGAAGCCAAAATGATCTTCAGCTTTTGCATCATCAGCCAACAATTTATGCTGCTTGGCATTGCTTTGACAAGTGACTATAACTGTAAAGCAACATAAAAATTTTAAAATAGACTCGAGTTTCATCAATACTTTCCGTGTGTTAGTTAGGTAGCTATATTATGACCAATCTATTCAATTAGTCATTGCTTTGCAAGGAGTGCTTAAAGTCGTGAAAAATGATAATTTGAGTGGCTGCCCGCGTGTTTTCTCGACAAATCGAGTTTATTTTCGACAATATAACAAAGCGCATACTCAAATGTACCTGGCAATATTTGCTCAGCAAAATTGATTGGAATGAATTTATTTTGGCAGGATAAGTCAGGCTTGACTCCTTACCCAACGAAAGAGCCATAACGATTTACCGAGGGTGAATAATACCTATTAGATCACAGTACCCCAGTCGATTCAAGGTTAAAAAACAATCAAGTAAAATGTGTAGAATCAGTTCCTAAAAAGAGTAATTCTACAGCCTCAACGCCGCGTTAAGGTGTGAGTAACGCAATGCCAAAGCTCCTGCATTGCACCTTAAACACCAACGCAAATTAAAAATGCCAAGCGTTACGAATCACTCTTAAACGCTTTGTTATGCGCATTTTTCAACTCTGCTGACTGAATAGTTGTGATAATGAGCTCTTCAAAAAGTTCTAACTGCCCAGCTGGAATTAATTGATTCTGAATAGCTTTTCGTTTACCTGAGTCAAAAAGCCGCTCTGCCACCCAACCAATGAGATACATCAGTGAAAGACAACCTCCGGCAGTGGCTATGTTACCTTCTACTACTAAAGGCAGATCCTGAACGTCTCCTCCCATCTTTTGGAGAACACTTTTAGCATCTGGATTAGTTGTTAATGGCTTACCTTTTAGTAAACCGAGCTCATGAAGGATGAATGAACCAGCACAAATCGAGCCAATTAGCTGTTTGTTTGGGTCAAGGCTCAACGCTGACATAAATTCAGCATCTTTCATCGCTGCTGGAATACCACGTTTACCACTAGTGATAAGAACGACATCTTGGTTCGTCACCTCTGAAATATGTCCGTCAGTTCTAACTTTCATGCCAAGGTGGGAATGATGTTCCGGTTTAGTTCCCAGTATACTGACAGTCCAACTATCGGTTGTCCTCCCAAGCAAGTCATACATAAGAAAAAAGTCTACATCTGTGAAATCATCAAATATAACAACGCTAACTTTGTACATAAATTTCTATTCCTTTCGCTGACCTCATGAATCGCATAATTTTATAGTGCGCTCGTCGCGCATATTTCTGCCGAAGCCACGCTCATGTATATAATAAGTATATTTTTAACAAATAACGTAACGCGCTAAAGCACATTATATAAAATGTGCTACCAAGGGACTTATTTAAAACTACCTTTTTTCGTCTTCTATTTTAAGTAACAGCTTTTTAATGTCGTTTTTGGCGCCCAATATATGTTTTTTTAAGAAGTCACAGGCTTTTTTTGTGTCTTTTACGCGGCAAAGCTCTAGTAAAGTTCGGTGCTCTTCGGGGGCAGTAGTCAAGCCACCTGCAAGTAAAATATGCATGCGTACGTAACGTTCTGAGTTTTTACTGTACATATCAACCAGCTCACGGGTTTGCGGGCGTTGTGCGCGGCTGTATAGTTTGCCATGAAAACGGCTATTTAAACCCCCTGTGGCTAGGTGGGTGTCACCCGCATCCATGGCGCTTTCAAGCTCAGTTAAAATAAGCTCAGCGTCGATTAAATCTTGATCTGTTAAGCCATCTATTGAATGGCTTAGTAGCTCAGCTTCAAGCAACGCTCTTAAATCAAAAATTTCATCAATTTGTGATGCTGAAAGTTCTGTGGCCGTGGCCCCCTTGTGTGCTTCGAAGTTAACAAGCCCTTCGGCTTCAAGCTGCAATAGAGCTTCACGCACAGGAATACGGCTTACGTTCATCTCTGTTGCCAGTGCCGCTTGACGTAAAGGTTCACCTGCTTTAATTTCACCAGAGAGAATTTTTGCGCGAATTGCTTCTGCGACCAATTGGGTACGGGTTTTGTGCTCGATAGCCATGGTGATCCTGTTACACTGCATTTAGAATACATTATACTCAAGTTCACTCATATGCCAAGTTAGAATCTGCCTGAACCCTTTATAAATAGGGGGTAAGCGAGAAAATACAATCTGTAAATCCCGCCCAATAAAACCTTAATGCTTGATAACAAATTGGTCGCATAAATAGTAACATTGCATTTGTGCACACCGTGGTACTACGTACATCGGTTGAGCTTGGAAATGGCCCACGGTGGTTCATTGAACCACACACTTCAACGCCTGTTGGCAGCTGATTTTTTATCAAACGGCCTACTTTATATTGCAGTGCTTCGATAAGGCTATTCGCTTTATTTAAATCAGCGTCAGTGCTATGAACACTGGCGGTTAACTGCCCTTGCAATTGATTTATCAATGTCATGAGCTGGTGTTCACTAACCAAAGCCCCTGGCTGGTACAAAATTGCCCGCCCCCATAAGCATTGATTGGCAAAGTGACTGAACTATTTATTCACTGTGTTCAATGGCTTTATTAGGTAAAATAACTTGTGGGTTAATACTGCCTAACTCGCCATAAAATGGCGATTGGCTCTTCACGCTTCGCAATCGTTGCTAGCAGTTTGCTTGCCACATTAAATAGCCGGTAAAGCCAACCGCTTTTATTGCCGACGCAGCAACTAACTGGTGCGATATGTCATACGCTTTGCTTTGTACCATCGCATTTACTCCTAAAGGCATCACACATTCTTTAATAGCTGCAAGCGCTGCGGCGGTATCGCCACCAAGTGCTGAAAAGGCATATGGGTCATCGTCATCTACTGTAACCTCGCTTGTGCGTCACCCTAGACCAGCCTTGAATACTTGGTAAAATAACTGCTACGCCTGCGATTTTTGTTACTTTTTCAATGCAACCAATAAACTGACTACCAAGATAACTTTCGTGAATAAATTTTTGCCCTTGAGTCAACTGCCCGTTGGCAAATAGCTGTGCCATTCGGGCGCTAGTACCAGTCCCACATGACGAACGATCAATGGCTTTGTCTCCATAAAAAACAGCATTTGCTGCATCTGAATTGGCATTTTTTGGTATGCCTGTCCATAAAACATGGCTTTTATTGTGTTAGCCGTTTTTCAACGCAACCCGCTTGCAGTAAAACACAGCCACACGCACAATAGCCGCATATAAATAAAGGAGAGCACCATGACAACATTCGGAATTGGTACGCAAACTAAAGAACAAGCACTTGCCAGTTTAAGCAATATGACTGACGACTTAACCCCTATTCAGGCTGATGAGCATTTAGCGCGTATTGCCAAAGCACAGGCCTATATGCAAGCTAATGGTATTGATGCCATCTACTTAAATGCGGGTACCAACCTAACCTACTTTACTGGCATGCGGTGGTACGCCAGTGAACGACTAGTGGGCGCTATCTTACCCGCCAAAGGTGATGTGCAATACATAGCACCGTATTTTGAAATTGGTTCGCTAAACGGTTTTAAAGTCATCGATGGTCCTATTCGTGGTTGGCAAGAGCACGAAAGTCCATATGAGCTCTTTGTACAAATAATCACTGAAATGGACATTGCGGCTAATGGCACAGTAGGAATTGATGAAAGCGCGCAATTCTTTATTTTTGACGGTATAAATAAAGCGCAAACGGGCTTAAACCTGATCAATGCCCAACCTGTCACTGCGCACTGCCGTATGCATAAATCAGCAAATGAATTGGCGCTGATGCAACGTGCTATGGACATGACGTTAGCGGTTCACCAAGCAACTGCAAGTATGTTACACGAAGGGATCAGCACGAGCGAAGTTGAAGCATTTATCAAGCAAGCCCACCAAAAAGTAGGTGCTCCAGGTAACTATTTTTGCATCGTACTATTTGGCGTTGCAACCTCGTTCCCACATGGCGTGAAAGACCCACAAATTCTTAAAAAAGGCGATATGGTACTGATTGATACTGGCTGTAAAGTACACGATTACTTATCAGACATTACCCGCACCTATGTGTTTGGTGAGGCCACAGAGCGACAACGCCAGTTTTGGGATTACGAAAAAGCCGCACAAATTGCCGCGTTTAACGCCGCTAAAATCGGTGTTTCTTGTGAGGCCGTTGATGATGCAGCACGCAGTTATTTAGCTGCTCAAGAATTAGGTCCTGAATACCAAACGCCAGGATGCCCGCACCGCACCGGCCACGGTATTGGTTTGGATATTCACGAGTGGCCTTATTTAGTCGGTGGAAACAAAACCCCGCTCGCAGCAGGTATGTGCTTTAGTAATGAGCCAATGCTAGTTGTGCCAAATGAGTTTGGCGTAAGATTAGAAGATCACTTTTATATGACCGACAGCGGCCCGAGGTGGTTTACTGAACCTGCTTATAGCATTGAAAACCCGTTTGGTTTGGGTTAAAAACCTCACGATCGGCTTACATGGCTGATCGTGTGAGTAACTCATTATTTTCGCACCATTGATTTGGTGCTTTTTCCAGTGTTGCTTTATCTGCTACACGCACTTTTACACATTGTGTGTCATCAGGTAATTGCTCTTTTTGCACAATTGAAAAAGCGCCTTGTCTTTGAGCAGATAATTGATATTCATATGCCTCATCACTTCCTTCAAATAAAGCAGTAAATAAGCCACCAACAAGTGCCCCAGCAATCGTACCTGAAATCATATCTTTATGATTGCCGTCTAACTCTTCAATAACACCAACGCCTGCTCCTACTATCATGCCATTTTTGACCTCTGACGATAACTGAACGCGCTTTGTGGATTTAACGTGCGCATAAAATTCGGTGACCATTATATTTTCCTCAGCACGGTCAATACCAGACCCTCCAGCACAGCCTGTTAATAGTAGTAAAACGATAAATGCCTTGTTCATATTATTACCCTTTTAATAGAGTTGTTTGTCTAATAATGAGTTTATTTAGTTTTACAATAAAAACTGTTCAAGAGTGTTTTAAAACTGTAAGAAACTGTACAATAAATACAGTTAACCCACCTTAATTGACTATCTTCGCCGTGCTACCTTGATCTTTGTGCTGTGTGCCTGCATATCATCACTATATTATTGTGTAAAACAGGTTCACTCATGAACAAGCTTAAAATCGACATCGTTTCAGACGTTATGTGCCCATGGTGCATTATTGGTTATAAAAACCTTGAAACCGCATTAGCGCAATTGAGCGATAAATTCGCAGCAGACATCAGCTGGAAACCTTTCGAATTAAACCCTGATATGCCTGTTTTAGGCCAAGATTTAAACGAGCACCTACAACAAAAATACGGCCTGAGCGAACAGCAAGGCGATGAAAACCGCCAACGTATTTTAGAGATGGGTGAAAAAGCAGGCTTTGATTTTAACTTTGACGGCAAACGCATCATGATCAACAGTTTTGACTTACATCGACTACTCACTTGGGCTGCCAGTGAAGGTAAGCAAACCGAACTAAAACTAGCCTTCTTTAAAGCGCACTTTACTGATTTAGTTTATTTAAATGAGCAAGATACATTGCTTGATGTAGTGCAAAGTGTGGGCCTTGATAGAGCCCGTGCGAAACAGATTTTAGATTCAGGCGAGTATTTTCAAGAAGTACGCAGCGAGCAAAATGCACTACAACAGATGGGCATTACCTCAGTGCCTACTTTTATTATTAACGAGCAATACGCCCTCACTGGCGGCCAACCAAGTGATGCATTTGTGCAAGCATTTAAACAAATCGCCGAGCAAGAAGCGCAACAACAGCAATAAAGTTAAAAGCCAGGTAGCGCAAGGGTTGCGTGGCTTTAATCATTTAAATAACTAAAGCTATAACTTTAAATAATGTCAATCCACTCGTTAGTTTTAGCTATTAAAAAGCGACAAGAGTTGTTAACAAACAACCTCGATGTTACCCTATTCGAAACGGATTTGAATTTATTGATAAATGGAACTTAATCTATGGCTATTCAATTAGCAAATTACGAAATTAATATACGATCATTTCACCCTGAAAAAGACTTTGGCTGGTCTATGGTTTGAAGGTGATAATCGGGGGTTTTCGCTTAAACCGAGTGGTGTTGCACCTATAACCTCAAGAATTTGGCATAAATTAACGTTATCCACTAAAAAAACGATGATCACTACTCGGACTAAATCAGACCCATCAAAAGCACCTTGGGGAGATACAAAAAAAACATATGATGATTATTTAGCGCCAAAAGATAGTGCTCATCTTAAATACAAAAAACTCCTCAATGGTAATCAACAATATAAAATTACAGGGCAATATGGTGGCGTGAATCATGCTATGCCAGGCTCTTCTGAGATGCAAGAAAAACTAGGTTTATCTTACGTACCCACTTTAAATGTTAAATATAAAATTATTATAGATATTGATACTGTTAACGCCCACATGGATATTGTAACTTATATCACGGGCGATGCGTTTCCAAACTGTGAAGCATTTATTGTCGGCCCTAGTGGGCAAGCTATTTCACTGGGTATACATGTTCGTAAAGGTGCGCCACCATTAAGTTTATCTTTGAATGCGGACTTCCCTATGATCGCAAGTGCACTGCGTTTACCGCTTAACAACAATGGCAGCTTTAAAGGTACCGTGGGTGATGAATTATTTCGCCAAGCAAATAAATACCCTAAATTAAGTTATCATAAAATAGTCGATTGGAATTACCGCTTTACTTCTATTCCTGCAAATAGCGGCCATTGCATGTTGCTCGAAAAAGCAAGTTTAGAAAATTGCTTCAATGGCTTATTTAAATAAAGGCGACTCAATGAAATCTTCCTTTAATGTCCATTTTTTAAAAGTGTTGTTTATTAGTTTAACAATAGCGCTACTTTCTGCTTGTACTGAGATAAGAAAAAGTGAACCTGCAATTTACCTCATACCTGACGGGTATGTTGGCTCTTTATACATCATATTCAACGCGCCAAACGGGCAACCGCCAAAGTATGAAGGCGACTCTCGGGTATATGAAATACCGCCATCTGGTGTACTCGTGACCCAAATGGATGTGAACGAGGGCAGAATTGAAAGTAATAAATTGCGTTTTTATTATGTCAATAAGATAGGCGATAGAACACCTATAACTGAACGTATAACATCAACTATTCATGACACTCCTGAAAATAGAAAAGATAAGAAAATCATCATTTTTGGTGGTGGGTTAGGCGAAGTAGAGCCAATAAATAATTGTCAAATCAATGATCAGAGTTTTGTTATAGGTAGAAAATCAGATCTCCTCGATAGCAAGAATATGTTTGATATATTTGATGCTATCAAGCTTAAAAATAGCGATGGAAAATTTTTTGATAACATCTGCCCGGATAGAAAAAGAGCCTCTCCTGCGGTTTATCTTATACCTGAAAACTATAAAGGCACTTTTTACATTGTTTATAACGCACCTAAAGGCACACCCGCTAAATATGAGAACGGCGTTCCTGTTTTTGCAATACCGCCATCAGGTATGCTAGTAACACAGGCAAAAAGCAGTGCTGTTTGGGAAGAGAACCCGCCCAATTGGCATTTCTATTATGTAAATAACGCAGGTGACAGACCCCCTATTGAAGGTCGTTGGTCATCCGATAATGTAACAGAAGGATTAGTGACATTTCATACCTCAGTAGGTGCATTTGAACCAACTAAGGGGTGTAATGCTCGTTTCCAAGAGTTTGCTATCGGTACCTCTGAAGAGATAACTAAAAACACACTTTATTTTGATATATATGGTGAAAAAGGAATAAAAAATATGGATAAATCTATTTTTAAAGGCGCCTGTTTCTTATATTAAATTGCATTAAACAAACGCTTCAGTTTGAAGTTTATCTAATGCATATTGAAAATAGAGGCTTAAATAAAGGCGACTCAATGAAATCTTCCTTTAATGTTCGTTTTTTTAAAATGTTGTATATGAGTATCCTGATAGCGTTATTATCTGCTTGTACAGAAGTAAAAAAAAGAGAGCCTGCAATTTACCTCATACCTGAAGGGTATGTTGGCTCTTTATACATCATATTCAACGCGCCAAACGGGCAACCGCCGAAGTACGAAGGCAACTCTCGGGTATATGATATACCGCCATCTGGTGTGCTCGTGACGCAAATGGATGCTAACGAGGGCTGGATTGAAACTAGCAAAATACAGTACTTTTACGTAAGTAATACAAATGAAAGAACACCTATAAGTGAAGACTCTGCACTAAAAGAGCAAGATGCGACAAACAACGATATAGGAAAAACAAGAACGGTGTATGTGGGTGGCTTAGGTCAATCGGGTCCAATATATGGCTGCACTGTAATTAATCAAAACTTTACGGTTGGCACAAATGCTGAGCAGACCGACAGCAGGAACTTGCTCAATATATACGATGCTATAAAGCTCAACAATATAGATGAAAAACTTTTTGATGGTATGTGTTCAAATTGAAAAAGAGCCTCTCCTGCTGTTTATCTTATACCTGAAAACTATAAAGGTACTTTTTACATTGTTTATAACGCACCTAAAGACACACCCGCTAAATATGAAAATGGCGTTCCCGTTTTTTCAATTCCACCATCAGGTTTGCTAGTAACGCAGGCAAAAAACAGTGCCATTTGGGAAGAAAACCCGCCCAATCGGTATTTCTATTATGTTAATAATAAAGGTGACAGAACGCCTATTAAAGGCCGTTGGCATGATGACATAGAAAATACTTCTGAATATAGGAGCAGTACGCAGTTAACTACGTTTCATACGAACGTGGGTGAAGTTGTACTTGCAAAAAAATGCAGTGCCCATGCACAGCTATTTGCAGTGGGACAAGTCAGTGATATTTTTGACAGCCAATTCCAGTTTGATTTAAGCAAACATCTTGATACTTCATTTTATGAAAAAATATGTGCTAAATAATAAATTGAGACGAGTCAGTAAACTTATAATTTCCTGTCAAATACTGTACGTACTTTCAAGTGGTTCGTAGCGAGCAAAGTACGCTACAACAGATAGGCATTACCTCAGTGCCAACTTTTATCATTAACGAGCAATACGCGCTTACTGGCGGCCAACCAAGCGATGCATTTGTGCAAGCCTTTAAACAAATCGCCGAGCAAGAAGCACAGCAGTAAAGCGAATTAGTTATACAGTCTTACTTATGTAACTCTTGGTATTATTAACCATCATGTAATATGCTGTAATAAACGTTTTTTTAACACTCTCCTACAGTAGATTGTGAAATATTCAACTGGAGAAAGCTATGAAAACATATTTCAAAAGGAAGCGTATCTTAACATGTCAGAGTAATTTCATAAAAAACACGCAACGAAAGTTTATGGTGGCGTCACTTTTTTTAATTACATCATCGCAATTCGTCAATGCGACAACTTATCAAATGACGACGCCTGCAAATGATGATGGGCAAGGCAATTTTGTTTTTTTTGATAGACACTTTGTCGATTGCGGTAGTGATGCAATCAATTCTTTACATCTAATTAGGCCATCAGCAGCACAAATTGCCTATGAGTATGGATGTACTGTGCTGAGTAACGCTATTAATAATAATGTATACACTCCCGCTAATGATGATGGTGGCGGTAACGTTATATTTTTAGATCGCCATACTGTAAATTGCGAAGATAAGGCGCTGCAATATTTACATTTACAAAGAGTAACGGCCAGCACTGTTCAGTACCATTATCAATGTAGTGACAAAAGATTAAGTAACGTGAACGATTATTTCACTCCAGCTAATGAAGATGGTAGTGGTAATGCCATCTACCTCGATAGACATAATGTAAGTTGCCCTGCAAGTCAGGTGCTCAGCTACCTTAGACTCGAAAGACCAACAGCCAATACGATGCGCTATCACTATAAGTGTGGCACATATAATGAAGCGACAACTTATGGGTTTACCGACGCTTATGCAGCGCCCTATTGGAGTATCACAGGCGTTGCCACAGCAAATATGTCTGAATCAGCTTTGAGTGCATCCGTAAATTATGGCGGTGGTGTAACAGCTTCAATAACAATACCAGAAAGTGGGGCTATTAACTTTGATTGGAATATGACTATAAGTTCTGCAGGCCAGTATGGAGATGTGATCCGCTACGTTATAAATGGCGTTAATTACGACTTATCTACAGCAGGTAGCGCTTCAGGCGCAGCTGAAAATATTGCCGTAAGCTCTGGAGACATATTTGAATTTTTAACGTGGGGGACAACCAAATCATCAAGTTATAACGCAACGTTTAGTAATTTTAGTTTTGTTCCTGACACTACTATGATCCACCCTCAATGCGCTTTTTTTGGTGACAATCAAGGTCGTAATGATGCTGGTTTTACAGGGCAAACTTTTGTTTATCACAACTCCAGTTATGGTAGCGATAGATTTATGTGGGATGGAATATCTAAAGGCGAAGTACCGATTGGTACGGACTCTGTAACCGATGCAGAAGGCAACGTATTTACATTAGGTGCACAGGTTTCACATCCATACTCTGATTTATGGTATTACGAAATTTGCGCAAATATGCCGCAGCAATAGCATATTGGCTACCGCTTAAGTAAAGCCAATCTGACCATTTTGTATTTTGATTCAAAAAGGTTAACTCATTAGAGCTAACCTTTGTGCTTACATCATAGTAGCTCAAAAAGTAATAAACTAAGCTTATATCAAGTCAACTCAACCCCGTTACATTCCTTTACAGTCTGACTGTTGCTATTTTTATTGTGATTTTATAAGTCGTGTTATCCTTAACAAAAAACAGCGTTTATATTTTCGCTGCACTAATTATAAAAATGGAGGACATATGAGTAATTCTTTTAAAGTGCCGCATACTTTAATTTTACTGCTGGGCATGATGGTCACTGCGTTAGTTGCTACGTGGCTAGTACCGCAAGGATTTTTTGATACTACATTATCTGATTCTGGCCGAGAAATGGTGATCGCCGGCACCTATCAAACTGTTGCAGAACGTCATTATTTGACCCCATGGGATTTATTAACCGCTATTCCGCGTGCTTTTGCCGCTGCGCAAGATGTGATCTTTTTTGTATTGATTGTTGGCGGCGTACTTGCCATTGCCCGTGCTACCGGCACGGTTGATGCGTTGATTGGTCGTTTACTTGAACGCCATGGTAAACAACCACAACGACTTATTTTTATGGTGGTGTTTTGCTTTGCCTTAGCATCGAGCAGCATTGGTACTGCGGGAGAATACATTCCGTTTGTGCTGATTTTAGTCGCTTTGTGTAAAGCCATGCGCCTTGATGCAATGACTGCGGTCGGTATGATTGTGGCAGGTTACGGGATTGGTTATGGGGTATCGGCGTTTAACCCGTTTACGGTGTTAATTGCTCAGCAAATTGCTGAAATTCCAGTGTATTCTGGCTTATGGTTACGTTTGGCGATATTCGTGCCGTTTGTATTAATTGGCTTTCATCATGTGTGGCAATACACTAAAAAGGTCGCAAACGATCCAAGTAAATCCATGATGCTTGATGTACCTTGCCCTTTAAGCGATAAAGCAACACCGCAGTATCCTGTACTTGCGCTGCGCCATAAACTAATTTTAGGCAGTTTTATCATCACTCTTGCTGTCGCTGTGTGGGGTATTGCCACTAAAGGTTGGTACTTATACGAGCTAGGCGGTGTATTTATTGCCTGGGGTGCGATTGTTGCTGTACTGGGGCGCTTATCAGCAGATGAAACTGCCAACCGTTTTATTGAAGGGGTCTCAGATCTCGTGACTACTGCTATTTTAATTGGTGTGGCCCGTGGTATTGCCTTGATACTGGAAGATGGGCAAATTTTGCATAGTTTAGTGCATGGTATGTCGCTACCACTTTCGTATGTGAGCGCCGAGATCTCAGCCATTGGCATGTTAGTCATTCAAACAATACTCAATACTTTTATTCCATCAGGCTCTGGCCAAGCGTATGTGACTATGCCGCTGATGGCCCCGCTGGGCGATTTAGTCGGCGTGCCACGCCAAGTGGCTGTACTTGCCTATCAATTTGGCGATGGCTTTTCAAATATGATCATCCCAACTAATGCAGTATTAATGGGAATTTTAGGGATGGCGGGCGTACCTTACGGCCATTGGTTCCGCTTTTGTTTACCATTGTTACTTAAGTTAATGTTAGCTGCATCAATTGTATTAGTGCTTGCAGTAATGTTTGGTTACGGCTTAGATGTACAACCAAGTGCCGTTGGAAGCTAAACTTGCTAGATGCTTATACAAAAAACCACCTTTATTAGGTGGTTTTTTTCGTTTAAATCAAAGTCACTCGTTTTTCTAGCTAACTTTACTCTCGCTAGCTTTACTCTCACTAACTCGTCACTAAATTCTAAGTCCTATATAACACTTTAACTACATGCCAACCGAATTTGGTTTTTACTAAATGTGGCTCTAAGATCTCAGCACTAAAAGCGACTTTATCAAACTGTGGAACCATTTGGCCGCGTTTAAACTCGCCTAAATCACCGCCTTTTTTACCTGACGGGCAGGTTGAATGCTTTTTAGCGAGCACTTGAAACTTAGCGCCTTTTTTAAGCTGTTTGATAATGTCTTCGGCAAGCTCTTTATGCTTAACCAAAATATGTAATGCGTGTGCAGTGCTGGCCATGATCTATCTCTAGTAAATTTAACTGCGCCAATTTTATCACAACATTTATTGGCTTATAAGTAATGCTGCTCACAGTCATCACTTGGCAACCGACAATAATCATATTTACCAAATAAACGATATCGATTCAACGCAATGCGATCGTACAGCCAATTTCGCAAGCGTTTGGGTATTATTCGCAAAATTTTAGCTACCTGCCACGACCAACCTAACTGAGTTACAATATCAATAAATGCATCACTTTGCGTAATACATTGATTATTTTCAATATAAATCATGGTTTTATAATTATCAGTTGCATAGTTAAAGTAGTTAAGTATCGCTTGCCCTTTTAAAGACTGCACACTGCATAGTTTAAAATGCAGCTGCTTGTCGTGTTTAATAATAAAATTGCACCACGCACTACAAAGTCGACATTGCCCATCAAATAGAATAATTTTATTATTTTGAATGAGTTGCTGTGTATTTGGCGCGAGCATGTGTAGCTCCTTTATAATCCCCGACAACATTGCGGCATTAAGGTCAATCTAAACAATAAGGGCATCATGTTTTGGCTTACATACTACACTATTTACTTGACGCTGCTAGGCCCACTCCAAACCCAACAAACACACCACCGCTGACTTTATTGAGAATAGCACTGCCTTTTTCAGAGCAAAGCTTGGATTTAGCATAAGTGGCACTAAGCGCATAAACAGTATGAATAGCAATAACTAGACAACTAAAAGTTAGCGAAAGTAAAATAAATTGCGGGACATACGCTTCGTTTAGGTTAATAAATTGAGGAAATATTGACATAAAAAAGATCACCGCTTTTGGGTTCGATATTGAAACGAAGAAACCTTCCATAAAACATCTCAGCAAAGAGTTTTGTTGCGCTGCAACATGCGCATTCGTTTTCGGTTTACTGCGGAACATTTTCACACCAAGATAAATCAGGTATACGGCGCCAACAATTTTCACTACATTAAACGCAAAGGCAGAGGTTGCCAAAATTATACCTAAACTGCTTGCTGAAATAATCGCGACTAAGAGAATTGCTAATGCAACACCAAAAACGCCTGCCAAGGTCTTAATAAAACCTCTTTGCATTGCATTATTTAAAGTCAGCATTACAGCAGGCCCAGGTAATAAAACAGTTGCAGCAGCGACGCCTATATAAATTAAATAATTTTCCACATTTCCTCCAAACCTAAAAGGGGCTGTTCAAATTAACAGCTGTGTGGCACAAACTTTATCGGAGTCACTACTTGCTTGCAATCTCTCAATCGCTTTTTTATAGGTTATAAGTTTTAAAATGTATTTATTTGTTACTTTTGTTCATAAATCACTCAACTGCGCCACACAGGTAGTTAGCATTAAATCTATATACCTTATTAAATACAAAAAACACTTTAGAAACAAAGATAAAATAGACATTTAATGGTAAATTTAGGTATATTGCTTTTAATCATTTTTATCGATATGATAATGGCTATCATTTACAATTACCTTTCGGATCCTCAGTTATGAAAGCAGTATTCAAATCAGCTACAACTTTAGGTGTCAGCCTTCTTTTAATGTCAACATTTGTTGCACAACCTGTATTGGCAAATGGCCCAATTGGCGAACATGTAAATCACCTACAAGCAAATATAAAAGATTACTCAGAAGAAGTTGAATGGATGATCGGCAAAGTCGATACCATGGTAAGCGACTACGAAAGCAAAGGCGCAAAAGCAGTAAAAAGCGATGACTTAATCGAATATTGGGAATCAGTGAAGTTCCATAGCGCAATTGAAACAAATTACGTACCTGTCTATGCTTCAATCTGGCAAGGTATTTACGGCGTAAAAATGGCTATTGATAACAACAAGCCAGCAGCCGAAGCACGTAAGCAACAAGCGGCCATCAACGCTGCGTTGTGGCAAGGTCTTGGCGCAGTTAAACTAGCGGCGCAATTCCAACAAAAAGGTTTGCTAGCAAACGTTAAAGCTACTGCAACGGCTGGTATGACTCAAAGTGCCACGATTGATGAAATTAAGCATAAGCTTGACCGTGTTGTTGCTAAATATGCAGAGCGTTTAAGTGATGAAGCAACCAGCATTGTGCACGATACTTACCTTCACCTATTTGAAGGTGTTGAAGGTACGCTTATCGAACAAGATGCCAAACTTGTTGAAGTACTAGAAAAAGATTTTAACGTGACGCTACCTAAAGCAATTGCTGATAACAAAAGCGTTGATGAAGTACGTGATGTGATAAATGACATGCACACGAAATTAGACCGCGCCAAGGTATTACTCGAAAAAGCCGAAAAAGCACGTAAGGATGTATTTTAAGTGAAGCGTAGGACTTTTATACAAGGCCTAGCTGCGTTTGGGGCAATCGCTGCATTACCATTGCCTCTTTCTCGCGCACTAGCTGCCAACATAGCAAACCCAGTGTCTGTTAATGAGTTACCAAAACTTGAAGGTGAGCTGACCTTATACCTAGGTCGTGGTGAAGGTGGTTTGTATGAAAATGTGCTACAAGCAATTCAAGACAGAAACCCTAATTTTAAACTAGGCATTCGTCGTGGCCCTACAGCAGCTTTAGCCAATACAATTGTTGCTGAAGCAAAAGCAGGGGTGCGTAGAGCCGATTTGTTTTGGGCTGTTGATTCTGGCGCTATTGGCTTGGTTTCAGATGCCGGCCTTGCACAACCAATTCCGAATGATTTATCGGCGCAGTTGCAACCACAGTTTCGCTATAAAGATTGGGCCCCGGTCACCGGTCGTGTGCGCACCATACCCTATAACACTTCGCGTTTAAGCAAAGAGCAAATTCCAACCAGTATAATGGACATTGCTGATAGTGATTTAAGCATTGGCTGGGCACCTGCGTATGCATCGTTTCAATCATTTGTAACGGCAATGCGTATTCTCGAAGGTGACGATAAAACAGCGAAATGGCTGAAAAAGATTAAGAAGCGTGCTAAAACCTATGCTGGTGAGTTGGGTGTAGTAATGGCCGTTGAACGTGGTGAAGTTGATATTGGTTTTGCTAATCACTATTACACCTTACGTTTAAAATCAGGCAAACCAGATGCCAAACTTGATTTAGCATTTACCCAACAAGATGCTGGCTGTTTAGTCAATGCATCAGGTATTTTGGCATTGAACGACGACCCTCTTGCCACTCACTTTATGCGCTATTTATTAAGCATCGAAGTGCAAGGTTACTTGGCTCGTGAAGCCTATGAAATTCCGCTGGTCAATGGTGTCCCTCTACCTGAAGGGTTACCATCTTTAGCCAATATTTCACCACCCAAAGTGGACTTAACACAGTTAGCTGATCTTCGGCCAACCATAGCTTTGATGCGAAATAGCGGCGTACTGTAATGCGACTACCAGCTTCTTACCCAATGGCGCTGCTTGCAGCGCTTATTGTTTTATCTCCTATCTTTATTTTAATAACGCTGGCCACTGATGCCAGCTCTTTGTTTGATAATCATAATTTAAGTATTCTCGGCAATACTTTGTCCTTGATGGTATTAACAGTCATTGGTTCTATTTTAATCGGCGTACCGTTAGCTTTTATTAGTGCATATGTGCGTTTACCGTTTAAAAAAGTATGGCTGGTGTTTTTTGCCGCGCCTCTAGCCATTCCCAGTTACATTGGTGCATTTACCCTTTATGCGGCTTTTGGCTCCGGCGGAGAGATACATAATCTACTTGGTATTGAACTGCCATCGATGGATGGACTCAGCGGCGCAGCTATTGTCATGACTCTTTATACATTTCCATTTGTAATGATGACTACCCGCTCATCTTTACTTAGTCTTGATGCAAGCATGGTTAATGCGGCCCGCACCTTAGGTATGTCGATGACCGAAAGTGTATTTAAAGTCATTTTACCCCGTGTAGTAAATGGCATTGCCGCAGGTTCGTTATTGGTCGCACTGTATACTTTGTCTGACTTTGGCACACCTGCAATGATGCGCCTTGATACCTTTACCCGGGTTATTTATGTCGAGTACAATGCGTTTGAGTTAAGTCGTGCGGCAATGTTATCGTTACAGTTGTTGGTGATTGTGGGCTTTTTACTGTTGATTGAGTCACAAATTAAAACGGCTAGCGAACGCCATGGCCGGCCATTAATTTTGTTTCCTAGTAAGTGGCAACTAGCGGCTATGTTTGCCACTTTTGCGCCTATTTTATTATTAGCCATTGGCTTACCTCTGGCGATATTTTCGCTGTGGTTAGCACGTGATGGCTTTAGCTCGTTTGATTTTAGCATAGCGTGGAATTCAGCGTATGCCTCAGCCATTGCTGCAGTGGTTGCGGTGATTGTAGCTATCCCTGTTGCACATGCCGCACTTAGCGGTAAAGCAGGTCGTATCATGGAGCGTGTTACTTACTTTGGTTTTGGTATACCAGGCATTGTAATGGGCACCGCGCTAGTTTACGGTGGTTTGCAATTGCCATTTTTATATCAAACATTAGGGCTGTTGATCATTGCCTATATGCTGCGTTTTTTACCTTTGGCAGTTGGCACGGTGCGTACCAGTACCGAACACCTTGACGCTAGTTTAGTTAAATCAGCTCGAGTCCTTGGCGCCAGCCCTCGAGAGGCATTTACCCGTATTACTTTACCACTGACAATGCGTGGGATCATAGCCGGTGCTGCTTTAGTGTTTTTAGAGTCAATGCGTGAATTAGAAGCCACGTTATTACTTGGCCCTACAGGCTTTGAAACACTGTCAACTTATTTATGGCGTGTTTATGAGGCGGGCTATTTTGGCCGTGCTGCTATTCCTGGGTTATTATTAGTGCTGATCTCTGCATGCGGTTTAGCTATTATGATGTCTGGCGAAAAACGTAACCAACTCGAACATTGAGGATTTAAATACAAATGCTATCTGTAAGCCAGTTGTCTATAGATTATGGCAGTAACCGTGTAGTAAGCGAGCTAAATTTGTTACTTGGTGAAAGTGAAATTCTCATGCTAGTAGGCCCTACGGGCTGTGGTAAAAGCACAATTTTACAAGCACTCGCCGGACTAATCCCTATTAGCGAAGGTGAAATTAACTTAGGTAAATGGCAGGCTACCCCTAAATTGACTGTGCCGCCTGAAAAACGCAGCGTAGGTATGGTATTTCAAGACTTTGCGTTATTCCCTCATTTAACCGTTGAGCAAAACATTGGCTTTCGCTTAAAAGACACCACCATTGCCGATCATTGGATAGCCCTGCTTGGTCTTGATGACTTTCGTAATAAAAAGCCAGCCACCCTTTCAGGCGGTCAAAAACAACGAGTTGCGCTAGCACGTACTCTTGCCCACCAACCTGACTTTGTGTTACTTGATGAGCCGCTTTCAAACCTTGATGCGGCACTAAAAGATATGCTGCGCTGGGATATTCGTAATGCCCTTAAAAAAGCTGGTGTGCCAGCAATTTGGGTAACGCATGATCAAGAAGAAGCTTTATCAATAGGCGATCGTGTGGGTGTGCTCAAGGCCGGAAAAATCCAGCAACTTGATACTCCTGAACGTTGTTTTAGTGTGCCGAACAACCGCTTTGTTGCACGCTTTTTAGGTGAAGCAAGTTTTATTAGTGGCCATTTTGAGAATAATCAAGCAACTACACCCATCGGCAATGTGCCCGCTCACGGCGTAGATTGCCAACAAGGAGAGGTCGATGTGCTACTTCGCCCCGACGATGTCATGCTAGTACAAGGTGAGATCGGCAACAACGGTGTGGTGGTATGGGTACGCTTTGAAGGGGGGAGTCGTTTATGTGCAGTAGAGCTTGCCTGTAAAACAGTGGTTACTAGCCGCGTAAGCCACGAAGTCGTGGTATACCCTGGCGATAGCGTGCATGTATCATTAAGTACTTCACATCCACTCGCAGTGTATAAACGAGCAATCTAAACTCACTTTAACGCTTAAGTTACAACACTAAAAAAGCCCATCTAGATGGGCTTTGCTGTAGGTGCTTTACTTTTTAAATATGATAATTTTAACGACACCCTTGGCTATTAAAATCAACCACTAGACTTGCACCAGCACTATTACCCGACACCTTTAAATAACCCCAATATTGGCTTTGATCGCTAATATAGATACATTCGCTATTGCCGCTATTACTGGACTGAGCCTGTTCATTACTACCATTTGGCCAGCTGCTGTTTGAATAACTTAGGCTGATGTCGCCACTGCCATTAGCGGTGGTTATCGCCACACCACTTTGACTTTGTACGTCAGCAATACTAAACCACATAGGATCGCTGTTACCCAAACAAATCACTTCACCGTCATTTAAACGGCCATTGCTACGACTACCTTGGGTAGCACATGCATCAGGTACATTACTGCTTGCTCCTGTGTATGAAGCGGTTAATTGCACATTATCAAACATGTTATAGCCACGAACCATTACTTGATAAACACCTGCTTGCGCAGGATTTATTACACATTGTTCACTATTACCACCGACATAAGGACGACAATCATAACTATCCATTGTTGGTGTAGCAGCATAACTTACATATAAATCAGCATCGCCTGTGCCACCAGTTAAGTTAAACACTAAGTCGCTGGCACCTTGCGGTACATCAAAGCTGAAATACAACAGCTCATCTTGCTCGCCAGCAATAGTCACTGGTTGATTGTTTATCAACTCGCCGTTACCAACGCTGCTATCTTCTTCAATACTAGCCAATGTTGATGCAGTTTGGCTGGCGCCTTGGTTATCAACAACCGTTAACGATACGCTATATCGCCCTGATGTTGTATAAGTATGCACTGGGTTGGCTTGATTAGAACTACTGCCATCACCAAAACTCCACAGATAACTAACAATTGAGCCGTCACTATCAGTACTGCCATTGCTTGTAAAATTGATTTCATTGTTTTGCACACCGGCATAAGGTCCATTGATGTATGCGATTGGTGGCGTATTAGTGGTTGTGCCTGCAACTAAGTCATCACACCATTGTACAAACTCGTTTTCATAATTATTTGCCCACTGCACCGTTCTCGCTTTATAAGCACTCCAATTACCAATGCGTGTATCTGCAAGCATGGCATTAATTTCACTGTTATGGCGTTCAAACATAAAACGCACGGCCAAGTAACCCCAGCGATAAATACGATCTTGATCAAAACCGTCATAGTTAGTGGCAAATACTTGCGCTAAGGTATAACGCGAACCATCACTGATGGTATTTTTAGCGGCGTCATTGTTATCAAGATTAGCAACATATTCTGCAACGCCTTCTGACCACCACACGATATCTTCAGTTGGTGAATTAAAGTTTCCATATAAGTCAAAACGACCATCTAAGTAATGTACATATTCGTGCTCTAGATTCCACACGTAATGCTCAGCATTGGCGTAGCTCGCCTCATAGGCTATAAAATTAGCTTGATTACCAACAACGGAAGGATCCCCTTCTAAATACATTCCACCATTATTGGTGTTAATGCCAAAAATCGCACCTGCGTATTTACTGTAATCGTCGCTGCTATTAAATATATTTACTTGTAAAAAACTATTGTTGTCATCGGCAACTGGGGTGTTATTGGTGGCAAGTTTAGTGTGGAATAAACCTTCTTCTGTGCCCATTGCAGCACATGCGGCTGCATGTTGTGATGCGGTCATATTTTGTGAACGAATTTTAATAGTGCTACTACAGCTGTAATTTTGCGAAAGCGCTTGCTGAGTCAGTTCATCAACAAAGCCACAAATACCATAGTCATTACAATCAGCGTAATAACTGACAGAATCCGCCGCCGCAAGCCATACGGCATCACCATAGCCAAAGCTGTTATAAGTACTAAAAATCGCTTTTAAACCAGTATCTACAGTCGCCTGAATAGCAGTGCCAGAATACTGCTTAAGACGCGCAAGTTCTTTGGCAGCATTAACAATTAAATACTGTGCGTCAGAGTCAACCATCCACTGCTTTTGAGTAAATGCATTCAGCTTAGTAACTAAATCAGTATCGCTAGCTACTGCTGTAACAAACGTATCATTCCACTGGCCGCGATAAAGTAAAGTAAAAATACCATTCACCGCACTGCGCATATTCCATTTTGCCGCATAGCTTTCGTTAAAGCGCGTTAGCCACTGTTTCACTACATTCAAGTAACGATGTTGCTGTTCAGCGCTGTCCATCGTAATGATCACTTCAGAAAGCGTTTTACCGTGGCCGTCATTATCGTCATAAAAATGGCTGTTGTTTACAAAAGCATCTATCGCATCAATTACGGCAGGCGTAACCCAAGAGCTAAAGCTCACGTTGTCGTTGTAAAATTCCGCATAAAAACCAGCTCGTAAATATAGGAACAATGCCTCTAGTTCAATGTCACCACCACCAGCATAAATCTGTGAGAGTGACTTTGCATGATTAGCAACCGCATACATGTTATCAGAGCTAAATACTTGGTTCTGAATTGATGCTGATGCACTAAATAGTTCATTAACACAGCCACTACCTTGATTTTTAAGCTCAGTAATAATGCTCGTTGAACTAGCATTAGCCAGTGCATTTAAATCGCAGCTGACTGTGGCCGCTTGGCTACGCATCATTAACATACTAAGTTGTTGGGGTTGAGATTGCAGCTGTGGTGATTGCAGCTGTGCTATTGGTGCTTTTTCATTATGACCGTGTTCAACGCCATGGTGATGCACACGCTCAACAATCGCAGCTTGTGGCTTGAATACGCGTTGGTGGGCCGTATTAGCAAGCAGCATAGAACTTGCTCCAAGTAACGGTAACGCCAAAATCAATGTATTAATTTTCATAATTTACCTTTGATAGTTTTGATTATCTCAATCCAGAACGGGTTATTGAGAATGCAATTTGTAACATTTTATTATCATTGTATACAATATATTTTATGCAATGATAATGGGTATTGATACATTAGTTTTATAAAAATAAAAAATACCAGCACTTTATAATCAAAAAAGGTACGAGTGTAAAGATATAAAATGATAAGGCAACTTTGTGAAAGCTCGCCCAAACAGTAACGTGTGAGTTAGTAATCTAGCAGGTATAAAAAAGCCAGTACTTTATTATTAATAACAACCACTTTATAGTTCATTCTTTTTCCTAATACCTAATTACGTAACTTGCTATACACGCTACAATATAATTAACACTTTGATTTAGCGTGAAATATGGTAATTTATTAGTGAATCGCTTTCACTATCATGAGAAGTCGTATGACCCAAAAAAAACATTGGACATTAAAAAGCATCGCCAAAGAATTAGGCGTTTCTAACGCCACCGTTTCAAATGCATTTAATCGTCCAGATCAACTATCAAAAAGTCGTCGCGAGTCTATTTTATTGGCGTGTAAAGAGCTTGGCTATTTTGGCCCCAATAAAGCAGCGCAGTCATTACGCCGTGGTAAATTTAATATTGTTGCGCTGGTATTACCTGACAGTATTGAGTATATGGTGTCGGATCCTGTGGCCAGTAGTTTTATGCGTGGTGTGGCTTCTATCCTTGAAAAAAACAATATTAACTTATTATTATTTTCGGGAAATAGTCAAAACCTTAACAGCGTATTAGATTTTGTTGATGGCTTTATTTGTTATGGTCGTCCGCGTAATCAATCTCTTGTAGATCAATTAAAAATTGTACCCAAACATGTGGTTACCGTTGATTTTGATATAGATCGTAATGCATCAGTAAACATAGATAACGAACAAGCTAGTTATGAAGTGGCTAAACACGTATTAAAAAGCAGTGCTGATCAGGTCGCTATATTGGGACTGCGGTTATTAGATGAAAATGTATTGTGTCGTGTATATGAGCACCATGAATGCGAAGCCGGTCAATCAATTGCACATCAAAGATTACGAGGTTATCAAAAAGCATTAAGCGAAGTTAACATTACCTTAGGTGACGATAGAACTTGGAATATTCCAGAAAGTAGCGAACGTTATGCAAGCATCGCAGCAAAAGAAGCGCTCAACTGCATACCTAGACCCAATGTATTACTTTGTATGAGTGATCTTATTGCCCTCGCGGCAATTCGCGAAGCAGTTAAAATAGGTATAAAAATACCCCAAGAATTGCGAATTGTTGGATTTGATGGCATTGATGAAGCGCAGCGCTCTATGCCAACATTAACAACTATTCATCAAAATAGTGAAGAAAAAGGAGCATTAGCAGCTAATTTATTTATTAGCAAAAAAGAGCAAAAAGCACTTATCAACTACCAATTACAGTTAGGTCATAGTGACTGATAAGTGACTGATTGTAAGGTTTAACTTAGTTTAACAAATCATTTAGTGAGGTGAGTATTTGCTCATTCCCAGTGCGTTCAATTATTAACGCTTCGCGACGTGCAAAATTAACTTTTAGGACAATTTCACTGTCGTTTAATAGCCACTTTAAAGCACAACGATTGTTATCACCTTCAACACTAAACCCACCTGCAAAGGCACTGTGAGTATTACGTATCTCAATTAATTTTAGTAATCCCTGTACAACAGGCTTTGCAAGAGACTGCGCAATGATATCAGCATCTAAATATGGACGATTAATATCACGACCTACATTTGATTTTGCTAGTAACGCCATATCATTTTCAGCTGCGAATAAGCCACCGTAGTAAACTTGTGGTACGCCGGGTGCAAAAAATTGAATCGCGCGCGCAACTAAGTAGTCAAAATCATTTGCGCCTAACGCATTGTAATAGGTGCAATTTACTTGGTACAAGTCGACATTACTGGCAGCAGCCCCGGTTGCTTGGCGGCTTTGGTTATTGCTATTTGCATGAATAGTTTCAACTAGATTATCAATTTGCGCTGCATTTAATAATCCTGGCTTATCACCCATTGGACCCGCATCTATAATGCCAATGCCATCGTGGGTATCGAGTACCGTTAGGCAGTTACGTGGTGAAATATTTAACCACTTTACAAGTGCATCACTATTATTGGTAAATAAGCTGTGCAAAATCAATGGTGGTAATGCGAAGTCATAAACCATATTGACCCGCTTTGCGACGTCAACTTGAGTTTGATAATGGCTGTGAATTTCAGCAATTGTTTCCATACCCAATGCATTAGCTTGCGCCGATAACTTATCTAAATAATCAAACGTTTTATCTAGCATAAAGCAGTTTGTGCCAGCTTGCTTAATCGCGTAACCCGCCGCATCTAAACGAATAATATTAACGTTATTAGCAGAGAACTTCGTTAATACATTATTTAAATACGCAACGCCCGCAGCAACTTTAACGTTAATGTCTATTTGACTATCGGTAAATGTGGTCCAAAAATCATACGTTTGACCATCGCCACATGGCATTGGTGTAAAACAACTGCCAGGGCGCGGGCGATAAATCGCTTTTTGCTCGGCGTCACTCATACCATTTGGAAAGACATCTTCTTTAGTTAAAAATAAATCCCAAAACGGTGATGCTTTACCTTTTTCCAGTACGTCCTGAAACTGAAAAGATTGCGTCGATACGTGGTTTACAATCAAATCGGCCATCAGATCATAGCCAGTCCCTAACACTTGAATGTCTTGCCAAGTACCGATCCGTTCATCCACGGCACTATGATCAATAGGATCAAAGCCTGCATCACTACCATCAATTGGATTATAGAATGGCAATAAGTGCACACCTCCAAACACGCCATGTAATGGGCCATTTAAAAGTGTGGTCAATGCGTTGATATCTTGACCAGTGATTCGATCAGCGTATGTGATCAATTGAACTTTATTCTTCATCATTGTGTGATTACCACGTTGAAACTTAATCGATTAAGATATATCTTTAACTAGCGAGTGAGAATTTACAAGTAATTTTTAATAATTTTACATACAAAAATCGTGGCTCACGTAATACGACAATAAGTAACTAACTGACTTACTGAGTGTAAACTGAGCATTTAACGAGGAAAAAAGTACATGACAAAATCACACACACACGTAAGCAGCGACCCGTTGCAACAAATACGCTGGCTTACATATATGATGTTTTTTATGTTTGCCATGACCTCTGATGCGGTGGGCATGATCATACCTGAACTTATTAAAGAGTTTGGTTTAAGCATGACTCAAGCAAGCGCGTTCCATTATGCACCTATGGCGCTAATTGCTTTTAGTGGATTGTTTTTAGGTTTTTTAGCAGACAGTTTAGGACGTAAAACAACCATCATGCTAGGCCTTTTAATATTTTCAGCGAGCTGTTTTTTGTTTGCGTTTAGCACCAGCTTTACCTTCTTTTTATTACTACTTTGCTGCATAGGCTTAGCCATTGGTTTATTTAAAACGGGTGCGCTTGCGTTACTTGGTGATATTTCACATAGTAACGAAGATCACACTAAAACGATGAATAAGGTAGAAGGCTTTTTTGGCATAGGCGCCATTGTAGGGCCAGCTCTAGTAGGCGTCTTACTGGTACAAAATGTAAGCTGGACTTACCTGTACATTATTGCTGGTGTAATGTGTTTAATTCTCGCTTTACTAGCGTGGCGTGCAGACTACCCAGCCGTTGTAAAAACCACAGCAAAGCCCACCTCGCTTGCCACCACCATGAAAATGATCAAAAATCCGTATGCGCTAGGTTTTTCTCTGGCAATTGCCCTTTACGTGGCCACGGAAGTTGCTATTTATGTATGGATGCCTACGCTGTTAAAGGATTACACTGGCTCTTGGCCACTACTTGCAACCTATGCATTGACAATATTTTTTGTACTGCGTGCCGCAGGGCGATTTATTGCCGTATGGTTATTAAACCGCTATAGCTGGCAAGGTGTTATGGCCTATTTAAGTTTAGGCATTGCACTGTGTTATGTCGGTACATTATTCGGTAGCGTTGATTGGGCTGTGGGTTTACTGCCACTTTCGGGGTTATTTATGTCAATGGTTTATCCGACTTTAAACTCTAAAGGTATATCCTGCTTTGCAGTGCAACAGCACGGTGCTGTGGCGGGCGTGATATTATTTTTTACCGCACTTTCGGCGGCTTTAGCCCCCTTGTTCATGGGTATGATCAGCGATTACTTTGGCCATGTGCGTTACGGTTTTTATTTAGCTACGGGGTTTGCTGTCATTTTATTTTTAGCTATGCTGTTTAATTATTTTAAAGATCCATCAGCAACGGCTTTGCAGCAAGATAACCCTGTAACTGAATAAATCTATATCCTGAGACAATAAAAAATACTTTATAAATCAATGAATAAATAAAAAAAGAGCAAATTAAGCACAAAATAATTTGCTTCTTGTAAAATATTTGTTATTTTCACTTAATCGATTAAGTTAGAATGTAAATCCAATTGGATTCAACACAACGAGGCGTAACCATGACAACACACAACACACCTTTATATTTAATCAGTGCATTAGCACTTGCCGTAAGCCAAGGCGTACATGCACAGCAAGAAGATCAAAATTCTCAAGTACAAGCTAACAAAGGTCTTGAAACAATCGTTGTAACTGGTGTACCACGTCGTACAACGATTATGGCATCAAGCGTATCAGTCAGTAGCTTGTCGCTTGAACAAGTTGAAGTGTCTACACCTCGCTCAACCGCTGAGGCGTTTAGAATCATTCCGGGTATTCGCGCAGAATCGACCGGTGGTGAAGGTAACGCAAACATTGCTGTGCGTGGTTTACCTGTGGCATCTGGCGGTGCGAAATTTTTACAGTTACAAGAAGACGGTTTACCTGTACTACAATACGGTGATATCGCTTTTGGTAACGCTGATATTTTTATGCGCTTAGATAATACCGTACAAACAATCGAATCAATTCGTGGCGGCTCAGCATCGACGGCAGCAAGTAATGCACCTGGTGGCATTATTAACTTTATTTCTAAAAATGGTGAAAACGAATCAGGCAGCGTATCAACTACTCTGGGCCTCGATTACGATAGCGTTCGTACAGACTTTGAATACGGTACTTACCTAAGCGATAGCGTACGTTTTCATGTCGGTGGCTTTGTTCGCCAAGGTGAAGGTCCACGGGAAACAGGTTACACATCAAATAAAGGCGGGCAAATTAAAGCCAACCTAACCAAAGATTTTGAAAACGGCTATGTTCGAATTTATTACAAGCACTTAGATGATAAAAGCGTAGGTTACTTACCGATGCCAATGTATGCAAATGGCGATTCTATCCCTGGGTTTGACGCACAATCGGATACCCCCCACTCGGCATTATTTACAAAAACAGTGCGTCTAAACGGCGAAAACCAAATTAGCAGTGGCGATATTCGCGACGGTATGAACCCTAACGTTGACTCAATTGGCTTTGAAGCAGTATTTGACTTAGATAATGATTGGCGTATCGAAAACCGTTTTCGTAAATCAGCTGTAAGCGGTAACTTTAATTCATTTATTCCTGCACAAGTAGGCAGTGCAACGTCGATTGCAGAAAGTATTGGCGGCGCAGGTGCAACACTCAGCAATGCAAATACTGGGGCTGCATTTAATGACGATTTAGCAATGCGTATTCATACGTTTGACGTGACACTAAACGACTTTGACTCTATTGTTAACGACTTTAAACTGACTAAATCGCTTGATGATAACACCAGTATTACGTTTGGTTACTACGCATCAACGCAAAACATTGCCATGTCGTGGTTATGGAACGCTTATCTAATGGAGCTTAAGGGCGATAACGCAGCCTTATTAAATGTTACCGCTGCCGGTGGTACTGCATTTTCTGATAACGGTTTGTACGCTTACGGCACACCTTTTTGGGGAAGTGACTGTTGTCAGCGTGACTACGACACAGAATACGATACTCGCGCCCCGTACGTTGCATTTTCTACAAAACTTGGCGATGTAAGTATTGATGCAAGTGCCCGTTACGATAGTGGCGAAGCTCGCGGTAATTACGCAGGTGCAGTAACCTCTACAGTTGATATGAATCATGATGGTGAAATATCCGTTCCTGAACAAAATGTTGCAGGCATTGATATTACTAATGCCAGCCCAGTTAACTACGACTGGAACTACACATCTTATTCAATGGGTGCTAACTATCAAATTGACCCAAGTCTGGCGACATTTGCTCGTATCAGTAAAGGCGGACGAGCGAATGCTGACCGACTTTTATTTGGTAAAGTACGTGCAGATGGCTCTGTTGCGAAAGAAGATGCTGTAGATGAAGTTAATCAATATGAGTTTGGGGTTAAAAAACGTTTTGATTCCTTCTCTGTATTTGCAACTGCTTTTTATGCAGAAACTGAAGAGCAAAATTTTGAAGCCACATCACAAACCTTTTTCGACCGTGAATACGAAGCCAAAGGGATTGAGATTGAATCAACTTACTTCATCGATGCGTGGGATTTTCGCGGTAACTTAACTTGGACCGATGCTGAAATCGTTAAAGATGCACTAACACCAGAAGTGGAAGGTAATACGCCCCGACGCCAAGCAGATTTAATTTACTCACTAATGGCGCGTTATAGCTACGAGAAAGGTGCAGCTGGTGTAAGCTTTATTGGTACTACCGATGCATACGCTCAAGACAACAACGATCTTAAATTTGATGGTTACACCCAAGTAAATGGCTTTGTAAGCTACGATTTATCTGAAAACCTTAGTATCGCGCTTAATGTAAATAACCTATTTGATACAGTCGGTATTACAGAAGCCGAAGAAGGTTCTATTCCAGATAATAATATTATTCGTGCCCGTACTATTAACGGCCGTACAACGTCACTAACACTTAAATACCTATTTAATTAACCGAGCTTTAGTATTTTTAAGCGCTGAATAATGTATTTTCAGCGCTTGATCTCCTAACATCTATTTACCTTGAAAGACTCTCCCACTACTTTTGACCTAGCCTCGGCTAGGTTTTTTAGGATTTACAATATGACCAAATTACTTAGCCTTGGCGAGCTGCTTATTGATATGCTGCCGCAAAATTCTCAAAACAGTGCTTATTTACCCATTGCTGGCGGCGCTCCTGCCAATGTAGCGGTAGGTTATGCCAAACTGGGCGGCAAAGCGGCTTTTTGTGGCGGTATGGGCGACGACTATTTTGCTAAACAATTAAGTAATGCGCTTGCACAATACAATGTCAGCACTGAGTACTTATTTACAATCAAAGATTCCCAAACGGCAATGGTTATTGTCAGCTTAGATGAAACCGGTGAGCGCAGTTTTAACTTTTATCGCCACAATACCGCTGACTTACTGTTAACTTGTGAGCACTTAGCACACATAAATTGGGAAGATTTAAGCACACTGCACTTTTGCTCAAATACGCTGACAGATACAGCCATTGCGCGCACCACGATCAATGCTTTAAAGCTGGCTAAAAATAACCATAAGCTAGTCAGTTTTGATGTGAACTTACGCTATAGCTTGTGGCAAAATAGCAATGACATTGAGCAAAATGTACACGCGTGTTACGCCTATTGCGATATAGTTAAGCTATCGCGGGATGAGCTAAATTTTTTAGCTGAGCAAACACAGCAAACACCTGATGATTACTTACAATCGATTCTAGATACGGATGTTAGCTTAGTGTTTTTAACCGATGGTCCCGCGCCTGCAACCGTTTACCATAACGCATTTGCATTTACTGAAGCTGCACCAACTATTACTGCGATTGATACTACCAGTGCGGGTGATGCGTTTATTGCAGGGGTTTTGTATTACTTAAATCATAATGATGAAAATATATTGCTCACGGATAAACTCAACAATCAGCAAATAGTAAAACGCGCTTTAAATTTCGGCCTTCGCTGTGGTTCAAAAGCCTGTTTAGCCAAGGGGGCATTTCCCGCATTACCCATGTTAGTTGATGTGCTTTAAAAGATTAAAACGCATATTCATTTAATACCAGCCAATGAGTATTGACTGGTATTAAATGATAAAAGTGATTGATATTTATAGTTTTTCACACTTAATTTAAATCTTCGTGAATAAGCTTGTCAACCGTTTTAATAAACACTCACTCTGTTAATGAGTAATTTTTCCTTTATGTTTTAAATCTACTATAGCTAATGCAATAAATCCAACCACAGCAACCACAACACCAATTGGTTTCCCCATATCACTTGATAAGTTAAGGCCAATTGCCGCAGTCATTATGTACGATAACGTAACTGCTGTAGCTATTATGGCAGGTATACTCGCAATCCAATGGAATGTTCCACGGTCAAATAAGTACTTAGTCGCAAGCCAAAGTACGCTGGTAGAGAGCAACATATTTGAAAATGCAAAATAACGCCAAATAACCGAGAAATCGAGCTTAGTCATAAAGTACGCAATCGTTAAAATAGGGATTGCTAACAATAAACGATTCCGTAAACTTTGCGGAATATTAAACGCATCAACGACAGTTAAGCGCAGTGAACGAAACGCTGTATCACCTGAGGTAATTGGGAATACTGCTACTGCAATAATCGCCATAATACCACCAAATACACCTAAATAACTGTTTGCTATATGATTAACCACTAAACCTGGGCCACCTAAATCAAGCATTTCTTTTAAACCTGTATAGCCTTCAGGGAACGCAGCAATACCTGCTAATGCCCATACACAACCAACAATTCCTTCACACATCATTGCGCCGTAATAAACTGGACGAACGTATTTTTCGTTAGTTAAGCAACGTGCAATAATAGGCGCTTGCGTAGAGTGAAAACCACTAATAGCACCACAGGTTATGGTAATAAACAATAACGGCCAAGTAGGTAATCCATCTGGATTTGGAGTTAAAAAGTCGTGGGCATGATCAGCTTCAAAATACGCTAAAAAATCACCTGCTACCGGTAAATGCGGCGCATTAATTAACAGCGATACAGCAATTGCAACTGTCATCACAATCATTAATAAACCAAAAACAGGGTAAAATTTAGTAATGATTTTATCAATTGGCAGTAAAGTAGCTAAAAAATAATAGGCCAAAATTGCCAACACCCAAAAGGTATTATTGGCAAATATAGTCTCTTTAAATACGTCTAAGTTACTTAATAATCCAGCGGGGCTCATTATGAATACCACGCCGACAAAAAATAATAACATAGCCGTAAATATTAACATAAAGCCTTTAAATACAACGTTATAATATTTACCTGCAATTTCTGGTAGGCTTTTACCATCCTCTTTGATACTCATAACACCTGAGTAAAAGTCGTGTACTGCTCCACCTAATACATTACCGAGTACAATCCAGACTAAAGCAATTGGACCGTACAGAGCACCTAAAATAGGACCGAATATTGGGCCTACCCCTGCAATATTTAAAAACTGAATTAAAAACGCACGAACAGGGTGAATCGCAACATAATCAACACCTTCGCTAAAGCGTTTTTGTGGTGTATCAATAGTGGTGTCCATACTGGCTTGTTTTTCTACAAAGGGACTGTAGAATTTGTAACCTAATATTAAAATAGTCAGGCAGATAAAAAAGATGATCATAAGCACGTTTCTCTTTTTGTATTATAGAGCGCGTTGTCGGTCGCCCCGAATTTGAACTATGGGTGATCGCTGAACGTTAGCAGAGCCTATTAAAATCCACAATACGACTATCTGATAATATTATGGATGTTTGAAGTGCAGCGCTTCACTACCGGGAACGAACTAGCAGGCAATAAAAAAACCTTGCAAGGGAACCACAAGGCTTTGTACTTCAGGGGGAAATATTATTTAAATGCTAGCTACGCCTATTCAAATGTCACAGTTACAATATTTGAGCATACATCTGCTGTAACACATACTTGATAATCATAAGCAGGCAAAGTTGCATTGCGTAAGAAATCACGATGACGACCGTTATCTGTCGTTGTTCCTACCAGCTCACCATTGCGATATACATTAAGTGACTGAGCCCCCACTTGCTCCCAGCTAAGCTCAACACGCATAGTGTTTAAGCGTGTTTTATTAGCACGGATTAAACTCAACACAATTTCAACATCACTAACAACCACGGTTTGCACTGATGAATCAGTATTACCTTCACTATCGGTTACGGTTAATGTTACTTGGTAGTTACCTGATTGCGCATAAGCGTGAACAGGATTTGCATCTGTTGAAGTTGCACCATCACCAAAGTCCCAGCTCCATTGCGTAATATCGTTATTTGCATCGCTGCTTGAATCCGTAAACGTAACAGTTAAAGCTTGAGCATCATAGTCAAAACCAGCTTGTGGTGGCTGCGGAGTTACCTCACCAATCGCACTAAATGTAAGCGACCATTTGTTCAGTGTGCCAGTATCAGCTGCATAGGTATCTTCAACATGTAATACCCAATCACCTGTTGCCACTTCGCCATTAAAATCAGCTAAAGAGTAACTTTGTACTATATCATCTGCGCTACCGCCTGACTGACTATGCAATGTAGAACTTGTACCTCTAGGCGAGGTTAACGTAACGATTAAGTCACCAATGTAAGTATGAGAAATATCAATACTCGCTTGAGTTGCAAAAACAGTCAGTGAATCATTTACGGTGATCACAGAATCAACACCGTCAACATTATTATCAGGGATTGCTACTGCGGTATCATTTGTATAAGTAAAATCATTTAAGCCAACAGGATCAACTAACAAGCTTACTGATTTTTGCTTAGCCAACTCGCCTGAAGATGCATTTACGCTAAAGTCATAACGTCCCCATTGTGTTGACTCTGAAGTAGGCACCGTTAAGGTCACGGTATCACCCGGCATCGCGGTTGTTGCAGATAAACTCGCCTGTGCTAAATCACTCACCAGTTCGAGAGCGACCACTCCATCCCACTCAGCTATTGAGCCTATTTCATAAATATAGGTTGCGCTCTCGCCTGCCGTAATTTGTTGCGATGTCGGTGTAACTGATAGCTTAAAGCTTGGCGTTGGATCCGCTTCCTCAAGCGCTCTATTAGCATTAAGGCGTTTACCTGAGACAGTTTTACCTTGTAACTGAGCATTGTCATCACCACTACTCATCAGCAGCTGTTTAAGCTCACTTGTTGATAGGTCAGGGTTAAGTGACAATACCAGTGCAGCAACACCAACAACATGTGGCGTGGCCATTGATGTACCAGAGTACGTTGCATAACTATTGCCGGGTACAGTTGAGTAAATAGCACTGCCTGGTGCGCCAAGGTCAACACTGGTTAAACCCCATTGTGAAAAATCAGACATATTATCGTTTCTATCAGTACTGGCTACTGATAATACGCTTGCATGTTCATAGTTAGATGGATAATGTGGATTTTGGTCATTATCAACGGCGTCATTACCTGCCGCAGCTACAAATAAAATGTCCGCTTGTTCGCTGGCGGTTATCGCATCAGCAAGCGCTTGGCTAAAACCACCACCGCCCCAGCTATTATTCAGTACGCGAACATTTACACCATCATTTTTTAAGTTAACCATGTAATCAATACACTTAATTGCATCGGATGTTGAGCCTGAGCCTGACGCATCTAAGAATTTACAACCAACAATCGCCGCTTCGTGGTTAACACCCACAATACCGTTATTATTATTGCCTGTGGCGCCAATAGTCCCTGAGACATGCGTACCGTGACCTTGGTCATCCATTGGGTCGCCAACATTTGTAATGGCATTAATACCATGCACGTCATCAATGTAGCCATTACCATCATTATCGATGCCATCGCCTGCGATTTCATTCGGGTTTATCCATATGTTTGCCGTTAAATCACTGTGACTGTGATCTACACCAGTATCAATAACACCAATGACAACATCTTTACTACCTGTGGAGATTGACCAAGCTTCTAGCGCATCGATATCCGCGTCAGCCGTCCCACCAGATTGGCCTTCATTGTGTAACCCCCACAATTTTGAAAAGTCAGGATCATTGGGAGCCGTTGCAATACTCACTCGGTAGTCGGGCTCAACATAGTCAATAGCAGCATGTGTTTGCAGTAATTTAATTGCTTGTTTTGTGCTCATGCCAGTTACTTCAAACTTAGCTAAGCGACCAGATAAAATTGACGAATAATTATCATCAACACCATCTTTATTTAAATCACTCACTTTAGCTTTTACCAAACTGCGAGCTTGACTACGCATTGCTACAGAAGTGCCTTTTTTATACATAACAAGCAATGAGTTTTGAGAGGCTCGCACTGAAGGCTCCGCAGCAATTGTAGTTACTTGTGCTGCAGCTAGACATGGCAAAATAGCCAAGCTTAAAATAGATAATTTAGTTTTCATATTTTGTATCCATAGTTAGAAATATTAACTTAGCTTTGCTACTAAGTTTCGCTAACTTCACTACTTTTGCGATATCACTGGCAAGCACCATAAATGACAGAGAAAACCTAAACCAGACAAGAAAAAATTCAACAAATTACCAAAAAACCAGTCTTTAATACTGGTTTTAGTGGTCAATTTATTAACAATACAATCGTTTTTATGAGTAATGAGCAATCAACACAGGCATTACTCACCTCATCTTTTATTACCAGATTATTCAATCCTCCAAGCTCACCACGACCATAAAACAATTAAGTCATTGAAAAAAATAAATATTAAAAACCATAAAAAGAGATGATTTCTAACATTGCATTTACACAATACAGTTAACCGTCAATTGATAACAGTTCGTAAGTAAAAAACATTAGTGCATAAAGCACAACACTGTATATCAATATAACTCTTCACTCACTTTTGCATGAGTGGCTTTTTGCTCTTGATATCACAAAACTTAATCGGCAAGGCATGCCGAGCAAACTATGCAGAACATTAAGGTATCAACAATTCATTAATGACTGCTCTAATAATTATAAGTTAAGGAAAAATCATGAAGTTAAAGAAATCTTTATTGACATGTGCAATCACAGTTGCATTAAGTTCAAGCTTTGTTGCACACGCAAATATTGATGATAAAAACCAATCAACCTCAGTATTAGCAAGTCAAGTGTCAACTACTGAGGTAGATAATGTCCTCACTATTGAACAAACATCCTTGCAAGGCTTAGGTAACAACGTAATGGTCACGCAACAAGGTGATGGCCATGAAGCAAACATTACAAGTTTAGGCGATAACAACAACATTAATGTTGATCAAAAACAAATTCAAAATTTGTCTTTAACGTACGTAACTGGCGATCACAACACCCTAAGTCACAGCCAAGACGGTGAAGTCAACGGTGCCCTATCAGATATAACAGGCAATGATAACTCTGTCACCGTAGCACAGTATGGTACGGGCTTTTTGGGTATAAATAACGAAGCGATTAACGTAGTACAAGGTGACAATAACGACATTGAAGTAACTCAGCAAGACGGTGGCCATTGGTTATATAATTTTGATTTGCAAGGTAATAGCAACAAAATTAGCGCATCTCAAGCAGGCCTTTTAAATGAAGCAACGCTCACAGCTATTAGTGGCGACGAAAACACCATTGAAGTTACTCAAAACGGCTTGTTTAACGCTTTTACATTTACTGAACTCGTTGGTAATGTTAATGAAGTAGTGATAGAACAAGAAGGTAATTTCAACGGTGTTACAGTTGCTTCTGTTCGTGGCGATGAAAACAGCTTAGACATTGAACAAGCGGGTGATTCAAATACCGCGACTTTTGCAAATGTTGAAGGAAATGATAACGATCTAGCAATCGATCAAGAAGGTAATAGCAATGCCTTCACATCGGAGTTATTTGCCGGAAATAACAATCAAGTGTCGGTTGATCAACAACAAGATAATAATCAAGTTGGGGCTGATGTACTCGGTGATAACAACGAACTAACGGTAATGCAAAATGGTGCAATGAACGAAACCTACCTAGGTACACTCGGTGCTGATAATGAGTTTTCAAGCACACAAATTGGTAATGAAAACAGCGCCCATATTGCTAACTTTAATGGTAATGGTAATGACGTTGATTTAGCGCAAGCTGGTGATATGAACACCGCATTGATCCAATCTTCATATCCAGACACATCACTTACATCAAACGATAATGACATTAACATCAATCAACTAGGTAGCACTAACGAGGCTGTTATCACCTTTGCAAGCGTACTCGACAGTAATAATAATACTGTCGATTTTGTACAAAGTGGCGACCTAAATGCGATAGATCTTGTTATGGAAGGCAGCAACCATTCTATTGATATTTCGCAGCAAGGCGATATGAATATGGTAGCGGGTATCGATACGGGTGCATTTATCGTTGGTGGTGACAACATCAACTTCACAGTCACACAAGTGGGCAATGGCAACTTAGTTGAAGGTGCGATTACTGCTTCTAACACTTCTGTTGTGATCACCCAAATGGGCGATTACAACACAGCAATTGTGACCCAAGAATAAGGATATTGGGGGGCACGTCCCCCCATATTAAACATGACATTAGTTAGAACGCTTATTACTACGCTAAGCCTGCTTTTTTTAACTACCTTTAGCCACTTATCGCAAGGCGCTGACGAATTAGAAATAGATGGCTTGGTGCTCGATCGCAGCATTAGTCGCTTTGGCCACCAGTTTTATTTTGAGTTTTCCAATTTATGGCGCGACCTTTCTTCAACCGCAGGTTTTAACATCGAAATAAAAGAAACCGTACTTCCTCGGGCAGGCACAAAACTGACCTTAGTGATGAATAATCAAATCGTATATATCACCTATTTAGGCCGTCGCTTAGAGCCAATAGATGAACGTGTAGAACACGCTTTATACAGTGTTATGGATGCGATGGCGCGCTCTAATTTACATAAAGCTTCGCCAGATATGGCAAAAAATGGATGGTAAAATGATCCCCTACTCAATAAAAAATATAACAACGATAATAGTATTATTATTTCCCTTATCAATCTCTGCCACAGAGCTTGTGTACACCCCGATTAATCCAAGTTTTGGTGGTAGCCCGCTCAATGCCAGTATGTTGCTCAACAAAGCACAAGCACAGAACAAACATAAAGCGCCAATAATTGAACAAAGCTACGCAGATAAATTTCAAGACTCTTTAGAACGAACTTACTTAAACCGCATGGTGAGAGAGATCACTGATATTGCCTTTGGTGAAGATATAGATGAAAGTATTTTTAACCAAGATTCAATTTTTTTAAGTGGTGATTACGAAATTCAAGTGATCACCAGTACCGTAGATTCAATTACAGTGCGAATAACCAACACCACCGACAGCAGTGTTGTGGTGATTGAAGTACCGAGGTTTAGTTAAATGAAAGCACTATTTATTGCAGTACTCGTCCTAGCATTATCCGCATGCAGTAGCATGGGCAATTTGATCCCACCTTCGCAACAGTTAGCCGCAAGTTTAACACCCACTGAAACCTTTAAAGCACTTCAGCAATTGCCAACACCTGCTGGGAGTATTGCGGTTTCAGTGTATTCATTTCGTGATCAAACGGGGCAATATAAACCACAAGGTAACGTCAGTTCTTTTTCAACTGCCGTCACTCAAGGGGCTAATTCCATCTTAATACAAGCGCTGCACGAATCTGATTGGTTTATTCCGGTTGAACGTGAAGGTTTGCAAAATATTCTGACTGAAAGAAAAATCATTCGTGCCGCCCAAGTAGAGCAACCCAATGCGATAGAACTCCCGCCACTGACCACTGCTAAAATCATTTTAGAAGGCGGAATTATCAGCTACGACACTAATGTAAAAACCGGTGGCTTTGGCATGGAGTATTTTGGTATTGGCGCATCAGAACTGTACCGTGAAGATGCAATTTCAATTTACTTACGTGCCGTAGACGTGCGTACCGGCCAAGTATTACTCTCCGTTGCCACCAGCAAAAAAGTGCTCAGCCAAGAAATGCGCGCAGGTTTTTTCCGTTATGTTAGTTATAAACGTTTAGCCGAAGCCGAAGCGGGTTTTAGTGATAACGAGCCGATGAGTATTTGCGTAACCCAAGCAATTGAAAAAGCCCTTAGTGATTTAGTCCTCAAAGGCATAGATAAAGGCATATGGGCAACCAAGCGAAGCTAACCCCCTACGACAGCCTTAGTTGTTGCTGAGGCTGTATACTCCTGGTAAAGATCAATTGCATTTTCAAAAGAAAGTAACTGCTGCTTTTAACATAAGAATCCTAATCCGCGTTAAAATAACCTAACCACTAAAACCTTGCGCATGATCTCGAAGTAACTGAGCTAACGCGGCAAGCTCAGTGTCATCGGCTCTTTCACAATCGTGGGAAGATAAATAACCCTGGTACTTTTCTATGAAAGGCCCAAATGTCGGCTCTATATGATGAAAATCAGACCCACTACCAGTACCATGCATGGGTGATAACTTGCTATGCAAGTGGTCAATTTCATACCCTTCTAAAAACATACCTGTTCGCCCCACCCCATCCAGTGCAGAGTCTAAAATAAGGGCTACTTTCTTAGTTGCTATAATCAGCTTCGCAAGTACTTGATCAGATTGCGCAAAGGCATAGCTTGAAAGGTGCTGTTTAGGAATAACCACAGTCGCTCCTTTGGTATTTGGATAGATAGTCAAAAATGCTAAATGCTCTTCATCCTCCCAAACACGGTGACAAGGAGCTTTACCTGAAACAATATCACAAAATATGCAGTTACCCATGATCCATCCTACTGGTTATAATTGGGCGTATTTTATGTTTGATTTATCAGTCATGCAACGGTAATCGTACCGCCATATATCGCTGTGCCCAATTAGATAGCTCGATGCGATTTCGTGAATTTGTTTTTTTAAACGCACTATAAAGATGTGTTTTTACAGTATGATCACTAATATTTAACCGCTCTGCGATACTACGATTATTAGCCCCTTGCGCAAGTAAATAAACCACAGACTTTTCTCGTTTAGTCAGGTTCTCTAACGCTTCATGTTCAATACCAGTATCACTGCTAGGTTGGGGTTCATAATGACTAACCATAGCAAGCACCTCATTGAATGTAGAAGAAATAATCTTGCGACTGAACCATAGTTCATCATTAATGATCCGCATCAATCCGGTAAATATGTCTTCAGGCAAGTCGTTGTTATAAAAGACTCCCTTAAAGTTATTAAGCAACAAGTTTTTTTCACAAATAGCGTCAGAATGTGCATTAAACACAATAACCGGCTTCACTTTAGCCAAGGCTAATAAGTCTGCTGGAATTAAGTCTTGCCAATTACAGCCATTACTATCTATTAAAAAAAGATCAAACTCATTGCGATTGTCACTATGGGGGAGACTATCGTCCATTTTTACTTTACTGAAGAATGCATCTAACGTTTTAATTAAGTATGGATAACACTGCGAACGAACAGGCATTTTAAAAACGGTTTTAATAAATACTGAGGTTGGTTGAATCATTGCATCTCTTCCATGAAACATTTTATTTACAATACCGAAAACAACTCCAATGATCAACTTATTTAACCCAAATCTATTGATTTATAAAGAAAATAAATTTTTTAGACGTCTAGATGCTTGACTATCAACTAGCTTAAAAGCAATCTTTTATATTAGAAATATCATTTAAATCAACCCTTTATTACTAATATGTTATTTTATTAAATGATAAAATCGAGAAGTAACTCCATTGGTCCAGCCAAAGCCTTGCTGCACTTTGTACTCGCCACCTCTAGCCTATTTAAAGCCCAATAAAAACTGTACTTTTTTAGAGTAGACAGTGGTCAGTATTAAAAGTACTTTCTAGCACCAGTGAGCATTTGTGGCTATCCCATTGCAGGGAAGTCTCATTGAGGGATGTAATCTTCCTAGTTTTAAAAAGTCACTCATAAGCTTATTATTACAAAGCCAGCGACGACTAAAATCTCAACCATAATCACACGCGGTTCTAATATTTCTATAGTAACTAGCTCGTTGGTGCTCAGGATGTAATTAGGCATACTTTAAATCTTCACGCAATGATTCTGGCCTCGGTGATCCTTTGCTTAGCTGGAAGCTTCGTTGATGCGAATGTAAAAATGCTACGTTACTAATTCTGTTAATTTCGCTCTTGTGAGTAGTTTAACGCGAAAGTAAGAGCCACATGCCAACGGCCCTACAACAAGACGTTTCAGTATCTGTTTATTAAATGTCGGTAGCCAAGGAGTAGATATTTACTTTATTTGCTTCAAACTTGGTGGTAATGTAAATGAAATGTGAATTTCTGCAGTGCACCATCGTTTTTACGGTGTTGCTAATGATGAAAATGTTCAACAAAAAGATTTAGACTTTAACGCATTGTTTTAAACTATTTCTAAAGGCACTGCAGGTAATTGGAACACCGTATCAAATGATTTTAACAGCGATATAATTTTATCTTTGCTGTTGATTTAATGAGTACAAGTTTATGCATTGTTTATAATGAAGCGAAAAAACACCACATTGAGTTGCAAAATGACAACCATAACTGACGAGTTTTATAATAAATTAAATAAAGTGGCAAAAAAATAGGATACATCAAGCCAAATTTCACACTAAAAAAATAACTATCGAGGGAATGATGAGAAAACACCTAATTGTTTATTCTGTAATATTGATGCTGTGCGCGTGTAGTGGTAGTTCAACTCCTGCATCAGAAGCCGCCATTCCTATTGAAAATGACGCTACTAGTGAGCCAATAAAATCAACAGATAATTTAGCAATTCCCAATAACAGAGAATCGAGTAATTATAATATTCTAATTCTAGGTAATAGTCATGTAGCCGGTATTGAATCTTTACTAACAGAAATATTTTCTCATGATGACGCCAATAAAGCGGTAAATATTGACACTCGCACTGGGATATTTCTCGACACGATCGTTAATAACGAAAGCATTATTGAAACTATGCAAAATAAACAATGGACCCATGTTATTTTACAAGGACAAAAGTACTCTCAAAGCCAGTCTGTACTGTATCCTGTCGATGCCACTATAACTTGGATACAGCGAGCAAAGGAGATAGGTGCCACACCAATTCTTTTCCCTGAACACCCATTGGCAGGAGAACCTCAAGACGCAGTTTACGTACACGGTATTCATGCAAATATTGCCAAAAAGCAACATAGTTGTGTGGCCCCTGTAGGGTTAGCATGGAATCAAGCATCAGAAATATCGCCTGAGTTAACCATTCATCAGGCTGACGGGAATCATGCAACAATATTAGGTAAGTTACTTTCCTCATTGGTGTTGTATGAAACCATAACCGGCAAGTCGGCCGATTTATTAACATTTTCTGATACCTTACCAGGGGATGCAACAACGCAGGCATTATTTGGCCAAGTTGCATCACAAGCGATTATTAACAATATCCCCTGTAATTTTTAAATTCATAGGATTATTCATACTTTTATACTACATCAAAGTATGAATATAGCTGACCGTAACCTTGTATATACTCATGAAAGCTTATATTGCACGCTAAACAGATAGCAGAAACATCGCCAAATATATCTTTGCCTAATTAGCTGGTAACAATCACTCTTAGTTCTTTTGTAAAGGTCTATTAGCAAGGGAATTGACAGATAATGACACCCATCTTCAATGCTAATAACAAAGATGGGGGGTTATATTGCCTATGATTTATCAAAAGAATGAAAATTTAGATGTCTGATGCATAACGACTAAACAATTTTAAAACCAATCCTTGGCTATTACGTTATTTTATTAAATGATAAAATCGAGAAGTAACTCCATTGGTCCAGCCAAAGCCTTGCTGCACTTTGTACTCGCCACCTCCAGCTCTATTTTCAGGCTCATAAACATTGTATTTTTCGAGTAGACAGTGGTCGGTTTTAAAACTGTTTTCTATCATCTGTAACCAATTGCTCATGATGGTGTTTGCATCTGCAACAAAGCCATACTGGCGAAATCCGTGTACAGCAAACCACTGCAGTGGTGCCCAGCCATTAGGGCTATCCCATTGCTGGGAAGTCTCATTGAGGGTTGTTACTAATCCGCCTGCTTTTAAAAAGTCACTCATAAGCTTATTTTTAACCAACACCGCCTGCTCTTCGCTAGCACAATTGACAAATAATGGGACGGTGGCGGCAAGCGACAGCACTGTAGATTGTTGCTGGCTTTGATAATTAAAATCAACAAAAAACCCCATATCAGTACTGAATAAATACTGATTAATTGCCGCACGTCTTTGAGCTGCTTGTTGCTCAAAATACTGTTGCTTATTTGTATTGTTTAATACCGCAAAGTAATGACCCAGCTGTTTTTCAAGGTAATAAAGTAAACTATTGAGATCCACAGGAATGATATCCGTGGTTTGAATACTGGTAAGCTTATTATTACCCAGCCAGCGACTACTAAAATCCCAACCAGACTCGCACGCAGCTCTAATATTTCTATAGTAATTAGCTCTTTGCTGTTCAGGGAGTAATGAAGCATCATGCAAATCTTCACGCAATGATTCTGGCCGTGGTGTTGCTTGATCATCCCAATAACGGTTAAGTAATGCACCATTTGCCATTTTTACTACACGCTTATGGCTTGATATTTGCTGATTCAGTAGCTCTGCCCCCTGCATCCAAAATGTATATTCTTGCTCAAGGGCAACAACGCAATCAGTTAACCATGCAAAGTCACTATTTTTACAGTATTTTGCTTGCCAAATTAAATCAACCATCAGCGCTAGAATAGGAGGCTGCGAGCGAGAACTATAGTAACTGCGGTTACCATTAGGAATACAACCATTACGATTTTGCAGATCAATAAAATTAGCAAGCATGGCTTCGATACTGTCTATATCGCCAATATCTTGCAAACCTAACGCAGTGAAATAACTATCCCAATAATATATTTCTTGAAAGCGCCCACCCGGTACTATGTAGCTGTGCTTAAGTGGTAATAAAGAGCTGGCTTTAGCTGTGTCTGCATTGCGATGCAAATACGGCCATAAATTGGCAATATAGCTTTGCACACTATCGCTGTTGCTTTGCTGAGTTGGGAGCTGTGTTGATTCAAACGTAAAATGCTGTGCTACAAATTCTGTTAACTGTGGTGTAGTAAGTGGTTTAACGCGTAAGTAAAGGTCGCATGCTAACTGCCAACTATCATTAGCAATCGCATCAGCAAACGTTTTACTGTCACTAAATATAGCCGCCAGTTGCACATCTAAAAATAATTGGCTATTTACAAAATTCATATCGTTCCTTTTTCTGGCACTGCGCCTAAGTTTACTGTCATTTTTTTAAATAAAGTTACGCTGATCAACAACAAGCCAATTGGGATCAAGGTAAGATAAAAAGCATGTTGGCCACTAAATTTATCAAAGATGAAACCGGTGATTACTGAACCAGTGGTGCCACCTAATGCTGAAAAAACCACGATAAGTCCGGTCATAGCTGCCTGCTGGTGAACGGCTAACGCACTGAGCATCACAGAGTTAAGCAATGGGTAAAGAGGAGCCATAAAAAAGCCAATGAGCGGCAGCATGTATGCTGCAAAAGGGACATCAAATACACTCGTCACTTGGCTGCCATCAATTTCATGAGTCAGCGGCAAAACCAGTAGCACCAGCACACCCATAGCAACTAAGCAACTTAACAACAAACTATACCAGCCAATCACGCGTAATATCTGCCCCGCCACTAGTCTACCTAGCGCCAGTGCTGCGGCAAACACACTGGCCAGTTGAATACTAATATCAACTGGCAACTTAAGTACTTGATTATTAAAAGTAGGTAACCAAGTCCCTACCCCTTGCTCAATCAACACATATAAAAATGCACTGATAATAAATATAACCACTAAAGGTTTATAAGTGAGTGTTAGCATGTCAATAAAAGCAGCTAATTGACTCGTACGTAACGTTGCTTTTTTCGGTACTTTTATTGGCGCTATAAGCACTGTAATAAAAGCCATACCCGCTAACACAGCCAGCAAATAATACACGTTCAACCATGCTGTATTTTGCGCATTACTACTATCAATAAACCATGAGAACACCCAATAGCCAGATAACACCCCAAGCATAAAAATACCTTCAATGGTGTTAAGCAATGCTGAGTGCTGATTGGCGTTATCAGTGACTTGGCCAATAACCGAGTAAACGGATACTTTCATAATCGCAAAGCTGCAACCAATCACAGCAAACAATACTTTGAACGCATAAAACTGTGCAATTGAGGGCATTAACAAGCACATTAAGGCAACCAACCCCAACGCTACAAGCATGGCCAGCTTATAGCCAAGTCGTGGAATAAATGATGCAACAATAAAAGAAACTATTGCTATGGTAAGGTCTTTATAGCCTTCTAAAACAGAAGCTTGCGTTTTTGTTATGTCAAAACTATTGATGGCTTGTAAAATTACGGTGCCAACACTATTGAGTAAAATAGCGAACACGAAATAGCTACAAGCCAACGCTATGGTTATTCTTATTGGGTTCATGCACGTTAACCTGATGTTGATTTCTTTTAGCATAGTGTAGCGCAAAATAAAATGCAAACGTTTGCATTTTAAATTTCAAAATTGAGTTAACTCGCCATACAGATTATCCTTTGCTAGATTGACGATTAATTAATTCTATTTCAACAACTTGTGATTCAGCTGACTGACCTTGTAACTGCGCTAATAATTTTTCAACCAGTAATACTGAGGCTCGCTGAGTGTTTTGTTTAATGCTCGAAAGTGATGGGTGACTCACATCTGCCATGGCAATATCATCAAAACCAACTAACGCAACATCGTTAGGAATACTGATATAGCGCTCTTTTAACGCTTTCATAGCGCCTAGTGCCACCATATCGCTGCACGCCATAATGCCGTCGAAACATAAACCTTTCGCGACTAGTAATTGGTTGATCCCATGGTATGCTGCGCTACTAGTAATATCGATAGACACTACGTGTGCTATAGCGTTAGCCGTATTTAGAGCCGCTAAATAACCACGGTAACGTTCGCCAATTTCAGCATGTCCTGGGTCTCCCAAAAATACAATATTTTTAGCGCCACCTGCTAATAAGTGTTCAGTTGCAAGACGACCCCCAACAAAATTATCACTGCCTACAATGGGATAATTACTGGGAGTTTTTGGGTCACCCCAAACAACTAAGGGCACGCCTGCATTAGCGGCGGCTTCAATGTTTGCCGGATCTTTGCCTTGCCCAACCACAATAATGCCATCAGCCCGACGGCTATTGATAAAGTAATTAGCCCAGTCATCACCGGCCATAAATGAGTTTGAGAGCAGAAGTTCTAGCCCTTGTTTATTCAACGCGAGGTTTATCTCTCCGACTACCTTAAGCAAAAAAGGGTCGTTAATTGATTGCTCAGTGCCACTGTCGAAATTTATGATCACTGCTACAACATTGGTTTTTTGTGAGCGAAGGCGGCTCGCAGCCGTATTTAAACTGAAGTTATGTTGCTTTGCTAACAGCTTTAATTTATCTCTAGTTTCTTTTTTTATCAATGGGTTATCATTTAACGCACGAGAAACAGTCGAGGTTGATACTCCAGCAAGCTTGGCTAGATCCGCTAACTTTAGTTGTTTGGTATTCATTGCTAAGTACGAAGCCTTCCTTAAATCGTGAAGTTGCAATATACCATCATTATTAAAATTAGGCTGCGCCAAGCCCTAAATTTAGTCATAAACATAACCGTGTATAAAAATAATACAGAAAGTTAAAAAAATAATTGCAAACGTTTGCATAAAGTTCTAAGGTTTAAAAGAACACAGCATTAACATTTCATTAAATTAGTTAGCGCTTTGTTATTTATAGTTTTTTAAATAACGAACAAAAAATGGGAATACCAACATGACAACAACACACACACCAAGCAAACTTGCTTGCGCTATTATTTTAGCGCTATCCAGTCAAACCGTGCTTGCAGATCAACCAGCAACAAGCCCGCAAACAACCACTGATAAAAAAGTTGAACGCATTGTGGTTTCTGGTACACCTGCAGGTATGGGCGTTCGTAAAATTGATGCCAGCTATGCTGTGACAAATATTGATGCTGAGCAAATAATTAAACTATCACCAAAAAGTACTGCGGACTTATTTAAAGCTGTGCCCGGTGTGTGGGTTGAAAGCTCTGGCGGTGAGTCTGGTGCCAACGTATTTGTGCGTGGTTTTCCTGGTGGTGGTGATGCGCCATTTTTAACCCTAAGCCTTGAAGGGTCGCCGGTTTACCCAGCCCCAACACTATCGTTTTTAGAAAACTCATCGTTGTTTAGAATTGACGAAACCATTGAAACAATGGAAGCACTGCGTGGTGGTCCTAATCCTGTGCTATCCAATGGTCAGCCTGGTTTAACAACCAACTTTAGATTAAAGCGTGGCAGCGAAGATACCCAAGGCTTATTTAAATACACCACCTCTGATTACGATTTGCAACGTGTTGATGCTGTTTTAAGTGGCGAAATCAGCGACGACTTATATTTTATGGTAGGCGGCTATGTAAAAAGCTCACCAGGTATTCGTGATGCAGGCTTTACCTCTGAGAAAGGCAGCCAGTTTACGGTTAATATCACCAAAGAACTCGATAACGGTGAAATGAATTTCTACACTCGCCAAACAGACGATCATGGCGCATGGTACTTACCAACCCCACTCAATGTTAATGGCATTGATGCTGAGTATACCCAACTTGGCACACTAAACCGCCAAGCGACCATTTATACCGGGCCAAATAATGACGCGCACCAAGTGGATATTGGCGATGGCCGCGGTTGGAATGGCCATGTATCTGGCGGTAGTATTAAACTTGAATTTGACAATGGCTGGAGTTTTTCAGACCGCTTTAATATCACCAAAGGCGATGCTAATACACTTGGTTTAGTGCCCGCAGGCTCCGCAACAACACTAGGTGAAGTGGCTGATAATGGTCAGTCTGCAACAGGCGCCGCGACAGGCACAACTTATGACAGTGATACACCCGTACAACAAGTGGGTCGTTGGGTGGTACTCAAAGAAATTAGTTCATTTACTAATGATTTAGCATTTTCAAAGCAATTTGAAGACCTCTCTGTTGCTGTCGGCTATTACACTGCAAGCACCTCTGCCAACGACTGGTGGAGCTTAGGCAATACGGCCTATCATGTTCTTGAAGCGGGTGGTGAAATGCTCAATGATATTACTTGTAATGAAAGCGCCGAAGGCTGTGACTTTAACTACGACATTAATTCATCAGGTGATGCACGCACTAATGCTTTTTATACCACGGCACAGTACAAGCTAAGCCAAGATCTCACTCTTGACGGTGGACTACGTTATGAAAGCCATGATGTACAGTACAGTGTTGATGAAGGCCTTGACGGTATTATCAATAAAACCGTTGATTACGATGAGAGTAAAACCTCATGGACAACCGGTTTAAACTATTCAATTAATGATGACATGGGCGTATTTGCTCGCGTTAACCGTGGTTATAAAATGCCATACTTCGATGATTTTAGAGATAACTACGTCGCATACCACCAAGACGGCGAGAAACTCATTAAAGAAGTCACTCAAGCTGAACTTGGCTATAAACTGATCACTCAAAGCACTGACTTTTTTGCCACTTTATTTACCAACGAAGTCAAAGGCGATACCTTTGTAAGTCGCCCAGACGTGCCCGCTGAAATCTTAACCAACGAAGCGTATGGTGTTGAACTTGATTACAACTTTAATCATGAATCTGGCTTTTCTGTTAATTTAAATACTACATTACAACAAACAGAAATCACGAAAAGTCCAAAAAATAAAGGCAAAGAAGCACAGCGCCAACCTAAATGGCAAGTACGCGTAACACCAAGCTATGACTTTGAAGTCGACGGCATGTACGCCACACTCTATGGTACTTTGTCAGCAGTGGATGACCGCTTTGGTAATAATGAAAACACCGTGACACTTGATGGCTACGAAAAAGTTGACTTAGGTTTTATCCTTGAGCCAATGGAAGGGATCAAACTGCAATTAGCAATTGATAACTTAACCAACGAGCAAGGTATTACCGAAGGCGACCCACGTAATGCTGACGCCCCCAATGGCCGTTACATTATGCCTCGTACCACACGCTTAAGCGTAAGCTACGAATTCTAACCCCCATCTCCCTGGATCAATACCCAAAGCCGTGGTGGTTAATACACTGCGGCTTTTTTAAATCACGTTTTGAACAAAGAGCTGCTCTTGCGACTCGCTCTCTTGGCGCTTTAAATAGCTAAA